>NZ_JBBCIT010000001.1:0-275907 GCF_037189685.1 Phenylobacterium sp.
CCCGGAGGGGCCGGGGCAGACAGCTCCCCCGGAGGGGGAGCAATTCTGGCGCTACGTCTTCAGCCGCCAGCCGGTCCGGAAGATCACCGTCACCGCCGCCAGGCAGAGGGCCAGGAATCCCAGGGTTGCGGCCAGGCTCACCCCGACCCCCACGTCCGACGTGCCGTAGAAGCTCCAGCGGAAACCGCTCACCAGGTAGACCACCGGGTTGAAGAGGGCGATCGTCTTCCAGACGCCCGGCAGCATGTCGATCGAGTAGAAACTGCCGCCCAGGAAGGCCAGCGGCGTCACCACCAGGGTCGGCATGATCGACAGCTTCTCCCACCCGTCGGCCCAGATGCCGGTCAGGAAGCCGAACAGGGCGAAGGTCACCGACGTCAGCGCCAGGAAGGCCAGCATGACGAGGGGATGGTTGATCTCGAACGGCACGAAGAGGCGTGCGGTGGCCAGGATGATCAGGCCCAGGATCATCGACTTGGTGGCCGCCGCGCCCACATAGCCCGTCACCACCTCGGCGGCCGAGACCGGCGCCGAGAGCACCTCGTAGATCGTGCCCGAGAACTTCGGCATGTAGATTCCGAACGAACCGTTCGAGATGCTCTCGGTCAGGATCGACAGCATGAGCAGGCCCGGCACGATGAAGGCGCCGTAGCTGACCCCGTCGATCTGCGGCATCCGGCTGCCGATCGCCGCCCCGAAGACGATGAAGTAGAGCGAGGTGGTGATGACGGGCGCGGCCACGCTCTGGACGATGGTGCGCAGCCAGCGGTGCATCTCGAAGAGGTAGATGGCCCGGACGGCGTGCAGGTTCATGCGCGGCCTCCCCGGACCAGGCTGACGAAGATGTCCTCGAGGCTCGACTCGTGGGTGCGCAGATCCTTGAAGTCGATCCCGCGCTCGGCCAACCGCTTCATCAGCTCGGCGATCCCCGTGCTCTCGGCCTGGACGTCGAAGGCGTACGTCAGCTCGGTCCCGTCCGCTCCCAGCTCCAGCGGGAATCCGGGGATGTCGGGCGCGCCGGCCAGCGGGGCCTGGAGCTGGATCGTGAGCTGCTTCTTGCCCAGCTTGCGCATAAGGACGGCCTTCTCCTCCACCAGGATCAGCTCGCCGTGCGAGATGACGCCGATGCGGTCGGCCATCTCCTCGGCCTCCTCGATGTAGTGGGTGGTCAGGATGATGGTCACGCCCTGCCCGCGCAGGCCGCGGACCATCTCCCACATGTCGCGGCGCAGCTCGACGTCGACGCCCGCGGTCGGCTCGTCGAGGAACAGGATGTCCGGCTCGTGGGACAGCGCCTTGGCGATCATCACCCGCCGCTTCATGCCGCCCGAGAGCGCCATGATCTTCTCGCCCCGCTTGTCCCAGAGGCTCAGCGATTTCAGCACCCGCTCCAGGTGCGCGTCGTCGGGCGGCTTGCCGAAAAGGCCGCGGCTGAACTTCACCGTGGCCCAGACGGTCTCGAACGCGTCGGTCGAAATCTCCTGGGGCACCAGGCCGATCTTGCCGCGCGCGGCGCGGAAATCCTTCTGGATGTCGTGCCCGTCGGCCGTGACCTTGCCGCCGGTCATCCGGACCAGGCCGCAGACGATTCCGATCAGGGTGGTCTTGCCCGCCCCGTTGGGGCCGAGCAGGGCGAAGATCTCGCCCCTGCGGATGTCGAGGTCCACGCCCTTCAGGGCCTGGAAGCCGCCGGCGTAGGTCTTCGTCAGGCCCTGGATGGAAATGATCGGCTGCACGTGCGCTCCCTGGAGGCTCCAGATAGGAGTCTCAGGACGCGGCGGCCAGAGCCATCCCGACAGGGTCCGCGCCCGGACGGCCTCTTAGCCGGGCGCGGCGCCGGATTCTGTCAGCAGTGTTGCGCCGGCGCGGCTCCCATCGGCCGCATCTTCAGGTCGGCCAGCAGCGCGTCGTCGGCGTTGCGGCCGGGGTTGTCGGTGGTGAGCAGGCGCGCGCCGACGAAGATGGAATTGGCGCCGGCCAGGAAGCAGAGGCTCTGCAACTCCTTCGACATGTGCTCGCGGCCGGCGGCGATGCGCACCATCGACTTGGGGCAGACCAGTCGCGCCACCGCGATCATGCGCACGAACTCCAGCGGATCGACCGCTTCGGAGTTTCCCAGCGGCGTGCCCGGAATGGGCATCAGGTCGTTGATCGGCAGGCTTTCGGGGTGCGAGGGCAGGATGGCCAGCTGGTGGAGCAGCCCCGCGCGGTCGCGCCGGGTCTCGCCCATGCCCACGATGCCGCCACAGCAGGTGCTCATGCCCGCGTCGCGCACGGCGGCGAGGGTGTCGAGGCGATCCTGGTAGGTCCGGGTGGTGACCACCTGGTCGTAGTAGTCCGGGCCAGTGTCCAGGTTGTGGTTGTAGTAGTCGAGCCCGGCCGCCTTCAGCGCCTTGGCCTGGTCGGGGGTCAGCATGCCGAGGGTGGCGCAGGTCTCGAGACCCAGGGCCTTCACGCCCGAGATCATGGCGGCGACCTTGGGCAGGTCGCGGTCCTTCACGTCGCGCCAGGCGGCGCCCATGCAGAACCGCTGCGCGCCGCCGGCCTTGGCCTCGGCGGCCTGGGCGATCACGGCGTCGGCGTCCATCAGCTTCGAGGCCTTGGTGGCGGTCTTGAAGTGCTGGGACTGGCTGCAATAGCCGCAGTTCTCGGGGCAGCCGCCGGTCTTGATCGACAGGAGCTGGGAAAGCTGAAGCTCGGCCGGGTCGAACCAGCGCCGGTGGACCTCCGCGGCCCGGAACACCAGTTCGGTGAACGGCAGCTCGAACAGCGCCTCGATCTCCTCCAGCGTCCAGTCGTAACGGGGCTGGGCCGGGTCGGCGATAGGGCCCAGAGGACGCCGGTCAAGGGGACGCAGGGGCGCATTCATGGGTCTTTACTCCACGGAAGGAACGGCCCGGATAGACCGGTCACGCTGCGGTGGGCAACGAAAGTCGCATAAAGAATTCTTTATGTGAAAGTTGATCCCCCGCAGGCGCGCGGCTATAGGGGCCGTCAACGCTGACATTCCGATCAGGATCGAAGATGACCGACTATGTCGTGAAGGACCTGTCGCTCGCCGACTGGGGCCGCAAGGAAATCGAGATCGCCGAAACCGAGATGCCGGGCCTGATGGCCACGCGCGCCGAGTACGGCAAGGCCCAGCCGCTGAAGGGCGCCCGCATCGCCGGGTCGCTGCACATGACGATCCAGACCGCGGTCCTGATCGAGACGCTCCAGGCGCTGGGCGCCGAGGTCCGCTGGGCCTCCTGCAACATCTTCTCGACCCAGGACCACGCCGCCGCCGCCATCGCGGCCAAGGGCACGCCGGTCTTCGCCATCAAGGGCGAGACGCTGGTCGAGTACTGGGAATACGCCCACAGGATCTTCGAATGGCATGACGGCGGCTATCCGAACCTGATCCTGGACGACGGCGGCGACGCCACCCTGCTCTGCGTGCTGGGGCCCAAGGCCGAGAAGGACCCCTCGGTCCTCGACAACCCGCAGAACGAGGAAGAGGAAGCCCTCTATGCGGTGATGAAGCGGTACCTGAAGGAGAAGCCCGGCTTCTACACCGCCATCCGCGACGCCTGCCGGGGCGTGTCGGAGGAGACCACGACGGGCGTCCACCGCCTCTACCAGATGCATGAGCGCGGCGAGCTTCCCTTCACCGCCATCAACGTCAACGACAGTGTGACGAAGTCGAAGTTCGACAACCTGTACGGCTGCCGCGAAAGCCTGGTGGACGCCATCCGCCGCGGCACCGACGTCATGCTGGCCGGCAAGGTGGCCGTCGTCCTGGGCTACGGCGACGTGGGCAAGGGCTCGGCCGCCTCGCTGCGCAATGGCGGCGCCCGCGTCATGGTCACCGAGGTCGACCCGATCTGCGCCCTGCAGGCGGCGATGGAAGGCTATGAGGTCGTCACGATGGAAGACGCCGCCGACAAGGGCGACATCTTCTGTACGGCGACCGGCAACAAGGACGTGCTCACCGTCGACCACATGCGGCGGATGAAGAACAACGCCATCGTCTGCAACATCGGCCACTTCGACTCCGAGATCCAGATCGCCGGCCTGCGCAACTTCAAGTGGGACGAGATCAAGCCCCAGGTCCACCACGTGGAATTCCCGGACGGCAAGAAGATCATCGTCCTCAGCGAAGGCCGCCTGGTGAACCTGGGCAACGCCACGGGCCACCCCTCGTTCGTGATGAGCGCCTCGTTCACCAACCAGACGCTGGCCCAGATCGAGCTGTGGGTGAACGGCGCCAAGTACGAGAAGCGCGTCTACACCCTGCCCAAGCACCTCGACGAGAAGGTGGCCATGCTCCACCTCGAGAAGCTGGGCGCCAGGCTGACCACCCTCTCCAAGGATCAGGCCGACTACATCGGCGTGACGGTCGAGGGGCCGTTCAAGCCCGAACACTACCGGTACTGACCCGTGGCCCGATCCCTGCGCGCCGCGCGCGCAGGGTTAGCGGGAGATTACCATAGGTGGTTAAATGGGCGTTATTCACCATTTCTGGTAGAATATCGCTGGTTCACCGCAAGGGGCTGCGTTAGGGGCGATTTTCGTGCCCCTCGCCCTGATCCTCTCCTCGTTCGTCGCCGCATCCCGCATCGGCGGGGCGGCGCAGCAATATGTGCTGGCGGCGCACCGCATCGACCCGGTCCTGGCGCCGACGGTGATGTTCGGCCGCACGCCGGCGCGGGGCGGGCGCGGCGAGGTCACCTCGCCCGACGTGTTCCGGCGGATGCTGGGCGACATCGAGGCCGACGCCCTGTTCGGCATGGTCGACCTGATCATCACCGGCCACTTCTCCGATCCCGAGCAGGTCGAGATCGCCGCCGGGGTGATCGAGCGGGTGCGCGACGCCGACCACGCCGCCGCCGCGGGCGCGCGGCCCCTGGTCATCGTGGACCCCATCCTGGGCGACGCGCCCAAGGGCCTCTACGTGAAGTACGAGGTGGCCGAGCAGGTGGAGAGCCGCCTGGTCGGGCTGGCCGACTGGATCACGCCCAACCTCTGGGAGCTGGGCTTCCTGGCCGACCAGAAGATCGAGACCCTCGCCGAGGCCCGGCGAGCGGCCCGCGCGCTGGGTCGCCCCGCCCTGGTCACCTCGGTCCCGGCCGGCGAGGACGAGATCGGCCTCCTGCTGGTGGACGGCGAGGAGGCCGTGCTGTTCGCCCACCGGCGCGAAGGCGCCGCGCCCAGCGGCACGGGCGACCTGGTGACCGCCAGCTTCGGCGCCGGCCTGATCGAGGGCCTGGCGCCCGCGCGGGCCGCCGAGCGCGCCGCCCGCGCGGCGGCCGAGGCGGTGGCCGCCGCCAAGGCGTGGAAGGCGTCCGAGCTTCCCATCGTCGCCCTGGCCGATCGGATCGTGAAACCCACCGCGGAAGTGCGTATTGAGCGCCTATGAGCGCTGAGATCACGGGTTTCGCCCCGGCCCGCTTCGCCACCGTCAGGGACGCCTTCGCCGCCAGCTTCGCGGCCGGAGAGGAACTGGGCGCCCGCTTCACCCTGGTCGAGGACGGCGAGGTGGTGCTGGACCTGATGGGCGGCTGGGCCGACCGCGCCCGCAGCCGGCCGTTCGGCGCCGATACGCTCACGGCCGTCTTCTCGGTGACCAAGGCCGTCGCCGCGCTGATGATCGCCCGGCTGGCCGACGCCGGGCGGCTCGACTACGACCAGCCGGTGGCCGACGTCTGGCCCGGGTTCGGCCAGGCCGGCAAGGCCGGGGTGACGGTCGGGCAGGCGATCTCGCACCAGGCGGGCCTGCCGGGCTTCCCCGAGCCCATGGACCCGGCGCTCTGGGCCGACTGGGACGCGATCTGCGCGAAGCTGGCCGCCATGCCGCCCATGTGGCCGCCGGGCTCGGCCAGCGGCTACCATCCGGTGACGGTCGGCTACATCGTGGGCGAGATCTTCCGCCGCGTGGACGGGCGCACCATCGGCCGAGCGTTCCGAGAGGACATCGGCGAACCCTACGGCCTCGACCTCTGGATCGGCCTGCCCGACGGCGTCGAGGGCCGGCTCGCGGAACTCCAGCGGCCGGGCGCCCTGCCCGAGTTCGGCGAGATCAACGACGCCACCCGCGCGGCCTTCCTGGCGCCCTGGTCGTCGGCCGCCGGCAAGGCGGGCGCCGACTACCGGCGGATGGAGGTGCCCTCCACCAACGGCTACGCCACCGCCGAGGCGCTGGCGAAGCTGATGGGCGGCCTCGCCGCCGACGGCTGGCTGGACGGCGGCGAGATCCTGTCGCCCGCCCTGATCGCCGAGATGGCCCGCGAACGCATCGCCGGCCAGGACCTGGTGCTGCCGTTCGTGATGAGCTGGGGCGCAGGCGTGATGCGCAACGCGCCGAACTTCCCCTGGGGGCCGGGGACGCAGACCTTCGGCCACTCCGGCTGGGGCGGCGCCTGCGCCTTCGCCGATCCCGGGCGCCGCCTGGGCGGGGCCTATGTGATGAACCGCCAGGGCGCGGCCCTCATGGGCGACACGCGGCCCAAACGGCTGATCGAGGCGGCCTACGCCGCCCTTTAGCCGGGCCGTCGCCAGCTGGCCGCCGAACCACGAAAAAGGGCCCCGCAGGGCCCTTCTCCGACGCGTACGGAAGAGGCCGTCCGTCAGGCGCCGAGGCCCGCGGTGGCGAAGGCCGCGATCAGGCCCAGGCTGAGGAGATAGCCGGGGACCAGGCGGTCGAACTGGCGTTGGATGCGAGAGAGCATGAGACACACCTTTCGTGGGTCTTCGGGTGGAAACCCCGGGGGAGCGGGGCCGTCCGTGTGGACACCCTCTGTCTACCAGCATCTAAGCGCTGCATAGATCAGCGATTTCGCCTGACCGCTATGCGTTTCCGCATGTCACATCCGCGGTCGGGCGCGATCAGGCCGCGGCGTCCACGCGCCGCGCGCCGCGCCAGGCGCCCCAGATGAACACCGCCGCCCCGCCCCAGATGAAGGCGAACGACAGCGCCCGCAGGGGCGTGAACGGCTCGCCCTGGGCGAGGCCGATGAAGAAGCCGATCGTGGGCGCGATGAACTGCAGGAAGCCCATCACCGAGAGCGGAATTCGGCGCGCGGCCCACGAGAAGAGGACCAGGGGGATCGCCGTCACCGGCCCGCAGGCGATCAGCAGCACGGCGAGCCACGGGTCGCCGAAGTGGCCCTCGCCCCGCCCCGACAGCCAGGCGATGTAGGCGGCGGCGAACACGCCCACCAGCACGGTTTCGATCAGCAGCCCGGTCTGGGCGTCGGCCGCCACCTGCTTGCGCACCACGCCGTAGCCGCCGAAGCTGAACGCCAGCACCAGCGACACCCACGGAAGGGTCCCGAGCGCCGCGGCCTGGATGGCCACCCCGGCGAGGGCCAGGCCGATCGCCGCGCGCCCCAGGCCGTCGATGCGCTCGCGGAAGATCAGCGCCCCGGCGGCCATGTTGACCAGCGGGTTGATGTAGTAGCCCAGGCTGGTCTCCAGCATCCGGCCCGACGTCACGGCCCACATGAAGACCACCCAGTTGCCGGCGATCAGCAGGGCCGAGACCAGCAGCCAGCCCAGGACGCGGGGCTGGCGCAGCACCGCCAGCGCCTGGCCGCCCTGCCGCGCCAGCAGCACGAACAGCGCCGCCGTGGGAATGCTCCAGACGATCCGGTGCGCCAGCATCTCCCACGGGCTCACGCCCAGGGCGGCGATGGCCTGGAAGACCAGGGGCACGAAGCCCCAGATGAGATAGCAGGAAAGGCCCGCCGTCAGCGCCCGACCGCCTTCGGAGGTCAATTCCTATCCGCCTTCCGCCATGACGACGTCATGGCCGGGCGCGGGAATCGCCCGACACGTCCGGCGGGCTCATGTCAGGCGGCGGCCGTCTGGCGGAGCAGGCCGCGCTCGTGCAGCAGCTGGGCGATCTGGACGGCGTTGAGGGCCGCGCCCTTGCGCAGGTTGTCGGCCACCACCCACATCGACAGCCCGTTCTCGACCGTGGGGTCGTTGCGGATGCGGCTGACGTAGACCGGGAACTCGCCCTGGACTTCCTTGGGCGTCACGTAGCCGGTGGGCTCGCGCTTATCGACCACGATCAGGCCGGGCGCCTCGCGCAGGATGTCGCGCGCCTCGTCCTCGTCCAGGGGCTCGGCGAATTCGATGTTCACGGCCTCGGAGTGGCCCACCATCACCGGCACGCGGACGCAGGTGACCGTCAGCTTGATCTCGGGATCGATCATCTTGTGGGTCTCGTTCCACATCTTGGCTTCCTCGTCGGTGTATCCGTCGGGGAGGAACGCGCCGATGAACGGGATCACGTTGAAGGCGATCTGCTTGGGGAACTTCTTGGGCTCGCTGGGACCCAGGACGAAGATGCCCTTGGTCTGGTCCCACAGCTCGTCCATGCCCTCCTTGCCGGCGCCCGAGACCGACTGGTAGGTCGCCACCACCACGCGCTTGATCTTCGCGCGGTCGTGCAGGGGCTTCAGCGCCACCACCAGCTGGGCCGTGGAGCAGTTCGGGTTGGCGATGATGTTCTTGCGGTTCGCCCAGCTCACGTCGTCCGGGTTCACCTCGGGCACGACCAGGGGCACGTCGGGGTCCATCCGCCAGGCCGACGAGTTGTCGATCACGATGGGACCGGCGGCCCCGATCCTGGGCGACCATTCCTTCGAGAACGCGCCCGAGACGCTCATCAGGACGACGTCGACCTTCGAGAAGTCGAACTGCTCGACATCCTCGCACTTGAGGATCTGCTCGCCGAACGAGACCTCGACGCCGATGGACCTGCGCGAGGCGATCGCGTGGATCTTCTCCACGGGGAAGTTCACTTCCTCGAGGATGTTCAGCATCTCGCGGCCCACGTTGCCCGTGGCGCCGACGACGGCGACCCGATAACCCATAGGTCGTCTCCTGAAACTCTGAAGGCTGGGACTCTGAAGGAGCGTCCCGTTACGCCCTGCGGCGGGGCAAGGCAACCGAAGCGATCCTGACGGCCGCCTCAGGCCCTCTGGCCGTCCACCCCGAGCGAGAAGGACGATCCGTGGCCCGGCTGATCCTGATCCCCAGTCCCTTCACCGGCCCGTCGGGATGGCGGGCCACGGCCGAACGGTTGCCCGACGCCGCGGCGGCCGACTACGGCGGCGTCCAGTCGCCGGACTGGTACGAAGGCGTGGCGCGGCGGGTCGCGGTCCAGGCCACCAACCGGGCCACGAGCCGGGCCGGCGACGCGCCCTGGATCGCCGTCCTGCACAGCGGCGCCGGCGGCTTCGCCCCCGCCCTGGCCCGGCAGTCACCCGACCTCGCCGGCCTGATCTTCGCCGACGCCATCCTGCCCCATCCCGGCGTCAGCGTGATCGACAACGCCCCGCCCGAACTGGCCCACCGCCTGCGCGAACGCACCGAGGCCGGCCGCCTGCGGCCCTGGAACGAGTGGTTCGACGCCGACCCGAGCGCGCGGCTCATCCCCGACCCGGCCGCGCGGGCGGCGTTCGTCGCGGACCTGCCGCGCACGCCCTTCGCCTTCCTGGAGGCGCCCGCGCCCGAAGCTTCGGAGTGGGAGGCCCTGCCCAGGGCCTACCTCCAGCTCAGCCGGGCCTACGACGACACGGCGGCGCGGGCCGAGGCCCTGGGCTGGCCCGTGCGGCGCGAGCGGCTGCACCATCTGGCGATGATCACCCATCCCGACCGGGTGGCCGCACGGCTCCTGGAGCTGGCGGCGGCGATCGCGCCGGACGCCTGAAGTCCGGAGCCCCAGAGGCCTGGAGAACCGGGAGAACCGGCGCTCAGCGCGCCGGCTTCGCGGCGGCCTCGTCGCGCAGGCGCCGCACCATGTCGCCGGAGAGGTAGCCGTCGGCGGTCAGGCCGCGGGCCTTCTGCCAGTCGCGCAGCGCCCGGCGGGTGCCCATGCCGACCACCCCGTCCGGCGCGCCCGGATCGAAGCCCAGGGCCGCCAGCGCCCGCTGGGCCGTCATGCGGTCCACGAGGCTGAGCGGCGTCTCCGCCGGCCAGGGCCGCACGACCCCTGGTCCGCCGCCGAGGCGGTCGGCCAGCAGGCCCACGCCCAGGGAATAGGCCAGGCTGTTGTTGTACTGGCGCAGGACGAAGTGGTTCGGCAGCAGCAGGAACAGCGGCCCCCCGGCGCCCGCCGGCGCCACGAGCTGGGCCTTGGCCGACTGGTCCGCCGCCGGCCACGGCCGCCCGTCGGCCGGCCGCACGCCCTTGTCGGCCCACCAGGCCGGCGTCTCGCGCGGCCCTTCGGTCAGGCTGAAGTCGAAGCCCGCCGGAACCGTGACTTCGCGCGCCCAGCCCTGGCCGCGCGTCCAGCCCGCTTTGGCCAGCAGGTTGGCGGCCGAGGCCAGCGCGTCGGCGCGCGAACCCCAGATGTCGCGCCGCCCGTCGCCGTCCTGGTCCACGGCGGTCGCGAGGTAGGTGGAGGGGATGAACTGGGTCTGCCCCATCGCCCCGGCCCACGAGCCCTTGAGCCGCGACCGCGGGTGCTCGCCCGACTGGATGATCCTGAGCGTGGCGACGATCTCGCCCTCGGCCCAGGCGCGGCGGCGGCCCTGCGCGGCCAGGGTGGCCAGCGAGCGCAGCACGTCGTTGTCGCCCTGGATCGACCCGTAGCCGCTCTCCAGCGCCCAGATGCCGATCAGGATGTCGCGCGGCACGCCGTAGCGGCTCTCGATGGCGCCGAATTCCGCTACGTCGGCGCGGCGCCGCTGGCCGATGGTCACGCGATCGGCGGTGACCACGCCCTTCAGATAGTCGCCGATGGGCTTGGAGAACTCGGGCTGGCGCGAATCCAGCGCCGCGATGCGCGGATCAGGCGTCAGGCCCGCCATCTCGCGCCGGAAGACGGTGGGGTCGATGCCGACGGCCAGGGCGCGGCCCTGGAAGTCCGAGGCCCAGGCGTCGAAGATCATGTCGCCGGACGCCGTCGGGGGCGCCACCGAGGCCTGCGCCGGGCGGGCGGCGTCTGCGGCGGCGGGCGCCGGGCTGGGGGCCGAGGCGACGGGCGCGGCCGGGGTGGCGCAGCCGGCCAGGAGGAGGAGAAGCGGAAGACGAGTGCGCATCCGACGGAATCTAGGGTGCGTCGGGCTCCGGCCCAATCCCCCCAGCCCCTCCGCGGCGCTCGCCCTCGGCGCTCCACGACCGGCAGGGCCGTGGTTGACTTGTCGGGAGCCCGCCCGTATATGCGCCCGCTCTTGTTCGCCACCCCGGCCGGTCTCCGGCCCGCTTGAAGATACGGTCATGAAGGTCAGAAGCTCGCTCAAGTCGCTCAAGACGCGTCACCGCGACTGCAAGCTCGTGCGCCGCAAGGGCCGGGTCTACGTGATCAACAAGACCGACCCGCGCTTCAAGGCCAAGCAGGGCTGAGCCGGCGCGTGGCGCCGAGGGCCCTCCTCTGGGACTTCGGCAACGTCATCGTGCGCTGGAACCCGCGCACGCTCTACGAGAAGATCTTCCCGGAACCGGCCGACTGCGACCGGTTCCTTTCGCATGTCTGCCCCCTGGTCTGGCACGCGGCCACGGACTGCGGCGTGACCTTCGCCGATAACATCGCCGCCCGCATCGCGCTCCATCCCGAACACGAGGCCGAGATCCGCGCCTGGCATGAGCGCTGGGACGAGATGTTCTCGGGCGCCATCGCCGAGACCGAGGCGGCGATCCAGGCCCTGCATGCCCGGGGCGTGCCGCAGTACGGCCTGTCCAACATCAGCCACGAGACCCTGGACTCCACCCTGGCCATGAGCCCGGCCTTCGCGCGGCTGGACGGCTATGTGGCCTCGGGCCTGGAACGGGTGATGAAGCCCGACCCGGCGATCTACCGCCTGTGCTGCGACCGCTTCGGCCTCGCGCCCGGCGACTTCCTGTTCGTGGACGACAGCGCGCGCAACATCGAGGCGGCCCGGTCCCTGGGCTTCGACACCCTCCACTTCACCGACCCCGCCGCCCTGCGCCCCGCCCTGGAAGCCCGCGGCCTGCTCTGACGCCGCCGCCCCAGAGACGCACCGCCAGGCACGCATCGCCAGGCACGCGCCGCCCCTGCGCCCCGCCGGGCGAACCGCGAAGACGTGGAAGAAAGTCGCGTGAGGGACCGAGCCTACGTCCGTTTCTGAGGTGGCAGGGCGATCGCGGGTGGCGCGCAGCGCCGGAAGGGAGACACCCCTCCCGCCTGCGGGGGCCGCGCACGTCCCCATGCCCTCGGCGCCTCCCGTTTCGGCCACGCGGAGGCCGTGACGCCGTGCTTCCGCGCGAAGCTTGGCCGTAGGGCTTCGGAAACCCTTTTTGCGCCTTGATCCGCGTCCCGGCATCCCCCATGGTCGCGCCGGTTCGAGGGGCGTCATGATCAAGTCCGAACTGATCGCGAAACTTGCCGAAGAGAATCCGCACCTTACCCAGCGCGACATCGAGCGCGTGGTGGGCGTGGTCCTGGAGCGCATGATCGAAGCGCTGGAGAGCGGCGGGCGGGTCGAGCTGCGGGGATTCGGCGCCCTGTCGGTGCGCTCGCGCGACGCGCGCGCCGGTCGCAACCCCCGGACGGGCGAGCCGGTTGACGTGCGGGCCAAACACGTCCCCTTCTTCAAGAGCGGCAAGGAGCTGCGCGAGCGGCTGAACGCCGACGACGAGGGTTAGGACGGCGAGGGCTGACGATTCCGGCCCTCTGACCAGGAGGGTTTCATGGGCGTCTTCTCGGAATTCCGCGAATTCATCGCGCGCGGCAACGTCATCGATCTGGCCGTCGGCGTGATCATCGGCGCGGCGTTCAACGACATCGTCAAGGTTTTCGTCGACCAGGTGATCATGCCGCCGATCGGCCTCCTGACCTCGGGCGTCGATTTCTCGCGGCTGCAATGGGTGCTCAAGCCCGACGATCCGGCCACGGCGGACATCAACGAGCTGGTGGCGATCCAGTACGGCGCCTTCATCAACGCCGGCATCAAGTTCATCATCGTCGCCTGGGCGGTCTTCATGCTGGTGAAGGCGGTCAACGCCATCCGCCGCGAGCCCGCGCCGCCGGCCGACGAGGCGCCCGCGCCGCCGCCCCAGGAGGTCCTGCTGACCGAGATCCGCGACCTGCTGAAGGCGAAATAGCGCGCAAGCCCGGCCCGCAAGCCTTGCGCCGGGGCCGGGGCGTCGCCTAATCCCCGGCCATGTCCGCCAAGGCCAAGATCTGCGGCGTCTCCACGCCCGAGGCCGTGCGCGCCGTCGTCGACGGCGGCGCCGCGTACCTGGGCTTCATGTTCTTCCCCAAGAGCCCGCGCAACATCCCCGCCGAGGCGGCGGCCCGGCTCGCGCCGCCGGCCCGCGCCCGTGGCGTGAAGATCGTGGCCGTGGTGGTCGACCCCTCCGACAGCGACGTGGACGGCCTCGTGGCCGGCCTCTCCCCCGACCTGATCCAGCTCCACGGCAAGGAGTCCCCGGCCCGGGCGCGCGAGATCGCGGTCCGGTCCGGCCGCGGGATCATCAAGGTGGTCCCGGTCTCGGAAGCCGCCGACATCGACGCCGCCCGCGCCTATGAGCCCGTGGTCGAGCACCTGATGTTCGAGACCAAGCCCCCGAAGGACGCCGAGCGGCCCGGCGGGCTGGGCGTCGCCTTCGACTGGACCCTGCTCCAGGGCCGCCGCTTCCAGCGGCCCTGGTTCCTGGCCGGCGGGCTCGATCCCTGGAACGTCGGGGACGCCGTGGCCGCCTCGGGCGCCCCGCTGGCGGACGTTTCCTCTGGCGTGGAACGCGGTCCCGGCTTAAAGGACCCGGCCTTGATCACGGCGTTCCTGGACGCTGTCCGGCGCGCCTGAGATCCGACCCGTTTCCCCCATGAACGCCTCCGCTTCATCCCGTCCGAACGACTACGCCGCCTATCCCGATGCCGACGGGCGTTTCGGTGACTACGGCGGGCGCTACGTGCCCGAGACGCTGATGCCCCTGGTCCACGACCTGGACGCGGCCTATCGCGCGGCCAAGGCGGACCCGGCGTTCCAGGCCGAGCTTTCGGACTACATGCGGCACTACGTGGGCCGGCCCAGCCCGCTCTATTTCGCGAGCCGCCTGACCGAGCACTTCGGCGGGGCGAAGATCTACCTGAAGCGCGAGGAGCTGAACCACACCGGCTCGCACAAGATCAACAACTGCATGGGCCAGATCCTGCTGGCCATGCGGATGGGCAAGACGCGCATCATCGCCGAGACCGGCGCCGGCCAGCACGGCGTGGCCACGGCCACCGTCTGCGCCCGCTTCGGCCTGCCCTGCGTGGTCTACATGGGCGCCGTCGATGTCGAGCGGCAGAAGCCCAACGTCTTTCGCATGAACCTGCTGGGCGCGCGGGTCGAGGCGGTGACGGCCGGCTCGGCCACGCTCAAGGACGCCATGAACGAGGCGCTGCGCGACTGGGTCACCAACGTCCACGACACCTACTACCTGATCGGCACCGCCGCGGGGATGCACCCCTATCCCGAGATGGTGCGCGACTTCCAGTCGGTGATCGGACAGGAGGCGCGCCAGCAGGTGCTCGAGGCCGAGGGCCGGCTGCCCGACGCCGTGGTCGCCTGCGTGGGGGGCGGCTCGAACGCCATCGGCATCTTCCATCCGTTCCTGAACGACGACGGCGTGAAGCTGATCGGGGTCGAGGCGGCGGGTGAGGGCATGGAGACCGGCCGGCACGCCGCCGCGATCAACGGCGGGCGGCCCGGCGTCCTGCACGGCAACATGACCTATCTGCTCCAGGACGCCGAGGGCCAGATCGAGGAGGCGCACTCCATCTCGGCCGGCCTCGACTATCCCGGCATCGGCCCCGAGCATTCCTGGCTCCACGACGTGGGCCGGGCGACCTATGTGACCGCCACCGACCTGGAGTCGCTCGACGCCTTCAAGCTCACCGCCGAGCTGGAGGGCATCCTGCCGGCCATCGAGAGCGCACACGCGCTGGCCCGTGTCGGCGATATCGCGAAGGACGTCGGCAAGGGCGGCGTCGTGGTGCTGAACCTGTCGGGGCGGGGCGACAAGGACGTCGCCACCGTGGCCAATCATCTCGGCATGCAGATTTGAAGGTCTCCCGCAATGTCGCCATTGCCTTTGTCTGCGGAATTGTCGTCGGCATGTCGATAATGGCGATGGCTCGCGTGACGGTGAAGATCGACATGCCGACGGGACCCGTTCAGGAGGAGAAGCGGTGACCAAGGCCCGCATCGACGCGCGCTTCGCCGCCCTGAAGGCCGAAGGCCGCGCCGGCTTCGTGTCATATGTGATGGCGGGCGATCCCGACGCCGAGACGGCTCTGGCGATCCTGAAGGGCCTCCCCGCCGCCGGGGCCGACCTGATCGAGGTGGGCTTCCCGTTCTCGGACCCGATGGCCGAGGGGCCGCCCATCCAGCGCGCCGCCCAGCGCGCGCTCCGCAAGGGCATGACGCTGAGGGGGACGCTGGCCGCCATCGCCGCGTTCCGCCAGGAGGACCGGGACACTCCGGTCATCCTGATGGGCTACACCAATCCCCTCGTGACGTGGGGCTATGAGGCGTTCGCGCGCGACGCCGCCGCCGCCGGCGTCGACGGGGTCATCGTCGTGGACTGCCCGCCCGAGGAGGCCGACGGCCTCGCCGACGCCCTGGACGCCCACGAGGTGGCGCTGATCCGCCTGGCGACGCCGACGTCCGACGACAGGCGCCTGCCGGTCGTCGTCTCGCGGACCTCGGGCTTCGTCTACTATGTCTCGGTCGCCGGCGTGACCGGTGTGAAGGAGGCCGACGCGGCCGCCGTGGCGCCGCACGTCGAGCGCGTCCGCAAGGCGTCGGGCCTGCCCGTGGCCGTGGGCTTCGGGATCAAGACCCCCGAGCGCGCCGCCGCCGTGGCCCGCGTGGCCGACGCCGTGGTGGTAGGCTCGGCCCTGGTCGACGAGGTGGCCGCCGGCCTCGACGCCAACGAAGACGTTACCGGGCGGGTGCTTACAAAGGCCGAGGCCCTGGCTAAGGCTGTCCGCGCCGCGCGCCGGGTCCCGGCCTGAACGGTTTGGAAGGCGATGGCTGACCAGAAGAACGACAAGTCCGCACGGCCGCCGGCCGAGAAGAAGCGGGGCTGGCTGTCCCGTATCGCCCCCGGCGTCCGCAATCCCGGCAAGCGCGACACGCCCGAGAACCTTTGGGTGAAGTGCCCGGACACGGGCGAGATGCTGTATCGGCCCGACCTCGAGGCCGCGCTGTGGGTCACGCCGTCGGGCGCGCACATGCGTATCGGCGCGAAGCTGCGCCTGCAGTTCACCTTCGACGGCGGCCGATTCGAGCGGATCACCACGCCGGTCGTTCCCGACGACCCGCTGAAGTTCCCGGACGACAAGCCCTATCCCGACCGCCTGAAGGCCGCGCGCAAGGCCACCGGCGAACAGGACTCCATGGCCATCGCGTTCGGCGAGATCCGTGGGCAGCCGGCCGTGGTGATCGTGCAGGACTTCGCCTTCATGGGCGGCTCGCTGGGCATGGCGGCGGGCGAGACCTTCGTGAAGGCCGCACAAGAGGCCGTGGCCCGCGGCGTTCCCCTCGTGATCTTCACCGCCTCGGGCGGCGCGCGCATGCAGGAGGGCACGCTCAGCCTGATGCAGATGGCCCGCACGACCCTGGCGCTGAACGAGGTGAAGTCGGCGGGCCTCCCCTACGTGGTGGTGATGACCGATCCCACCACCGGCGGGGTGACGGCGTCGTACGCCATGCTGGGCGACGTCCATCTGGCGGAACCCAACGCCACCATCGGCTTCTCGGGCCGCCGCGTGATCGAACAGACGATCCGCGAGATCCTGCCGCCCACCTTCCAGCGGTCGGAGTTCCTGGTCGAGCACGGCATGGTGGACCAGGTGGTGAGCCGCGCGGAGCTGCCGGAAAAGCTGGGTTCGATCCTCAAGACCCTTATGATGGGGCGTGAGCGCCTTCCCCCCGCCGCCTGACGTTCCCGCCGCCGATCCGGGCCACGATCCCATCCGCGCCTCGGATGCGGTGATCCAGCGGCTGCGCGCCAACCATCCCACGCTGATCGACCTGACCACCGGCCGGGTCGAGCGGCTGCTGGCGGCGCTGGGCCGCCCCGACCTGAAGCTGCCGCCCGTGATCCACGTGGCCGGCACCAACGGCAAGGGCTCGACCGTCGCCTACCTGCGGGCCATCGGCGAGGCGGCCGGCCTGCGGGTCCACGCCCTCACCTCGCCGCACCTCGTGCGCTTCGCCGAGCGCATCCGGCTGGCCGGGCGGCTCATCACCGACGACGAGCTCGCCGCCCTCACCGAGCGAGTCGAGGCGGCCAACGACGGCCAGCCGATCAGCTTCTTCGAGATCACCACGGTCCTGGCCTTCCTGGCCTTCGCCGAAACGCCGGCCGACCTCTGCGTCGTGGAAGTGGGCCTGGGCGGGCGCTTCGACGCCACCAACGTCTTCGAGACGCCGGCGGTCAGCGTCATCACGCCGGTGGACTACGACCACCTGGAGATGCTGGGGCCGGGCCTGTCCAAGATCGCCTGGGAGAAGGCCGGGGTCATCAAGCGCGGCCGGCCCGTGGTGGTCGCCCGCCAGCCCGACGAGGCGCTGGACATGATCGAGCGCGAGGCCGACGACCGCATGGCCCCCATGCTGCTGATGGGCCGCGACTTCGACGCCTGGGAAGAGCGGGGCCGCCTCCTGGTGCAGATGCCCGACCGCCTGCTCGACCTGCCCCCGCCCAGCCTGTTCGGCGGCTACCAGTTCGCCAACGCGGGCCTCGCAGCGGCGGCGGCCCTGACGTTCGACCATGCGCTGCCGGACGAGGTGGTCGGAGGCGGCGTGTCCTCCGCCGTGTGGCCGGCGCGGATGCAGCGGCTGAGCGCCGGCCCGCTGGCCGACCTCGCCCGCGCGCGCGGCTCCGACCTCTGGCTGGACGGCGGCCACAACCCGCATGCCGGCCGCGCGCTGGCCGAGGCCGCGAGCCGGATCGTCGACCGCGATCCGCGGCCGCTGGTGCTGGTCGCGGGCATGTTCGCACGCAAGGACGCCGAGGGCTTCTTCCGCCCGTTCGCCGAGATGCGGCCGCGGGTGATCTGCACGGGCTTCGACTCGCCCATCGCCGCCCCGGCCGAGGACCTCGCCGCCGCCGCCGCCGCCGTGGGTCTCGACGCCGAGACCGCGGCCAACGTCGAGGACGCCGTATCGCGCGCACTGGAGAGCGACGGGCCGGCGCCCCATGTGCTGGTCTGCGGGGGCCTGCACTTCGCGGGCGAGGTGCTGGCCATGAGCCCCGAGACGTGGCCTACATGAGCGACTGATGTTCGGAAGACGCACCTGGCGCCTGGCGCTGCCGATCCCCTGGCTCGTGACCCTGGCGGTCGCGCTGGTGGTGCTGGCCGTCCTGATCCATTTCTATGGGCGAGGGCCGTACGTGATGTTCGGCTGGCTCGCCGGCTGGCTGCTCGCCAGCCGGATCGTGAACCTCATGGTGCGTCGCCGCCGGGGCCCTCCCTCTTCTTGATGGGAGAGCACCCCCTCCTCGCGCCCCCTCCGTCAGCTTCGCTGCCACCTCCCCCGAAGTGTTCCCTTCGGGGGAGGAGCGGGATAATCCCTCCTCCCCCGCGAAGCGGGGGAGGTGGATCGGCCTGAAGGGCCGAGACGGAGGGGGCGCAAGGCGGGCACGCCCTCCCCATCAGGAGGAACTACGCCGCGACGCCGGCCTCGGTCAGCCACTCGAGGATCTTCTGCTTGGGCATGGCGCCGACCTTCATCGAGGCCATCTGGCCGCCCTTGAACAGCATCATGGTCGGGATGCCGCGCACGCCGTAGCGCGAGGGGGTGGTGGGGCTCTGCTCGATGTCGAGCTTGGCGATCGTCACCTTGCCGGCCAGCTCGTCCGAGAGCTGTTCCAGAGCGGGGGCGATCTGCTTGCAGGGGCCGCACCATTCGGCCCAGAAATCGACGAGGACCGGCGTCGCGGAGTCCAGGACGTCGGTCTGGAAGGTGTCGTCGGTGACCTTCACGGTGCTCATGGGATGACTCCTATCGAGGGCTTCACGGCAACGTCTGTCCGCGCCGGTTGGTTCGCCCCAATTCGCATCGGGATGTAGGCGGCGCCAGCGCGCACATCAACCGTCACGGCGGAGGTCGGCAAGGGTGGCGGCGATCAGGTTTTCTGGAACCGGCATCAGCTTCGGCCCATCGGTCCAGACGATCGCGGCCTCGACGCGCCGGCCGGGGAACACCTCGGCCAGCACCGCGGCGTACATCGCCATCTGTCGCAGGTAGGCGGGATCGGCCGCCTCTATGCTCGGCGGCGAGGGCCGGTTGGTCTTGAAATCCACCGCCAGCACGCGCTCCGCCAGCACCACCAGCCGGTCAATCCGGCCCGAGATGGCCAGGCCGGGCGGAAGCGCCGCCGCGCCGCCGGCGACCGGCGCCTCGGCCCGCGAGCCTGGGCCGAACACCTCGGCGAAGCGGTCGTCGCGCAACACGCCCAGGGCGGCGGCGGCCATCTCGCGCCGCTGGTCGTCGGTGAGGTCGGACTCGCGCGCCAGCAGGGCGGCGGCGGCCTCCGGCTGTCGGTCAGGCGGCAGGTCGGGCAGGAGCTGGAGCAGGCGGTGGATCAGGTCGCCGCGGCGGAAGCGGCCCAGGCCCTGGGCGCGGGCCAGCGGCGACGCCGCGGGCGCGGCGGCGCCTTCGCCCAGGTCCGAAGGCGAGGCGTAGCGCGCGAAGGCTTCGCCGTCCGCGGCCAGTCTGCTCCAGGCCGGCAGGGGGCTGGGCGGCAGGCGCGTCACCTGGCCTTCGCCCAGCACCTCCGGGTCATGGCCGAAACGGCGGCCCATGCGGGGAATCTCCCGCACCTGGCCCGCGATCTCGGCGGCCTCGAAGGCGGGCTTCAGGAGGCCCCACCACCCCTTCAGGTTCTCCTCCCTGCGGTTGCCGGGCAGCTTGCCGCACAGCACCAGCCGGTCGCGAGCGCGGGTCAGGGCCACGTAGAGCAGCCGCCAGGATTCGTCGGCCTCGGCCTTGGCGCGGCGTTCGCGGGCGGCGGCGCTGGCGGGCCCGTCCCCCGCCTTCGACCCGCACCAGAGGAAGACGCCGCCGTCCGTCTCCATCAGCGGCGAGTCGCGCCCGCCGCCCTGGGCGGTGGTCTCGGGCAGGAAGACGATCGGGGCCTCCAGGCCCTTGGCGCCGTGGGCGGTCATCACGCGGACCTCGTTGCGCACGGCCTCCATCTCGCGCTTCACATGGATGTCCAGGCCCGCGAAGTCGGCCACCAGGCTCTCGAGATCCAGGACGCCGCGGCCCTCGGCGGCCAGCGCCTGGTTCAGGAACTCGTCCAGGGCGTCGTCGGCCTCGCCGCCCAGCCGGCGCACGATCTCGGCGCGTGCGCCGTTCCGGCCCAGCATCCGGGCGAAGACCTCGAAAGGCGGCGCCTCGCGCGACAGCGCCATCGCCGCCTGCACGGTCGCCAACGCCTCGGCCCACCCCGACCCCTCGGGCGCCTCCGCTGCCCGCGCCTGCAGCGCGGCCCACAGCGATCCCCGCCGGCCATGCGCCAGACGATAGAGGCTCTCGTCCGACACCCGGCAGAAGGGGCTGCGCAGCAGGGCGGCCAGGGTCAGGTCGTCGTCGGGGAACAGGCAGACCCGCGCCAGCGCCAGCAGGTCGTCGAAGACGATGTGCTCCGAAAGGTTCAGCCGGTCGGCGCCGGCCACGGGCACGCCCGCCCGCTTCAGCGCCCGCAGGATCTCCTGGAACAGGGCCGAGCGCTTGCGGACCAGGATCAGGACGTCGCCGTAGCGCGCGGGGCGCCAGTCGCCGGGCCGGCCGTGCTGGTCCTTCAGCCCACGGTCCCAGACGGCGTCGCCGCGCTTCACGGTCGCCTGGATCTCCAGGGCGATCTCGCGCGCCAGCCGGCGGTTGGCGCTCTCCTCGGGCTCCAGGTCCAGCGGCGCGGTCCAGGCCTCGCGCGGCGGCGCCTCGGGCGGCTCGAACAGGGGCCAGATGTCGACGCAGCCAGGATGGCCCCGACGCACGGCCTCGTGCCGCACGCGCTCGGCGCCGGGCGGCGGCGGCACGCCGTCGCGCGTCTCGGGGCTGGCGAAGACGGCGTCCACATAGCCCAGCACCGCCTCGGTGGAGCGCCACGACGCGATCAGCTCGACCCGCTCGAACGGCTGGCCCGCCATCTCGGCCCGCGCCCGGTGCCGCTCGTACTTGGCCTTCAGCAGCGTGGGGTCGGCGCCCTGGAACGAATAGATCGACTGCTTCTCGTCGCCGACCACGAACAGGTTGCGCGGCCGGGGCCGCTCGCGCCCCTCGCCGGCGAAGAACTCGTCCACCAGGGCGTCCAGCACCGCCCACTGGCCGGGCGCGGTGTCCTGGGCCTCGTCCAGCAGGATGTGGTCGATGCCACCGTCCAGCTTGTAGAGCACCCAGGCGGCCAGCGGCGCATGGCGGACCAGCTCGGCGGTCTTCTCGATCAGGTCGGCGAAGTCGAGGGCGCCGCGGGCGTCCTTCTCCAGAGCGTAGGCGGCGAGGTAGGCCCGGGCCAGGACCAGGGCGTCCAGGGTGTCGGCGGCCACGCGGGCCGACTTCACCCGCTCACGAGCCTGGGCCAGCCGGTCCTGTTCGGAGAGCAGCGCCATCTGGACCTGGGGTGCGGCCTTCAGCGCCGCGGCGCGGGCGACCCAGGCGGCGGGCGTCCCCCGGCCGCCCTCGGTGAAGAGAGCCGCGAGCGCCATGTCGAGGTTAGAGGCCGGATCGCCGGCCACGCGGCGGAGGGCCTGGGCCTCCTTGAGCGACTTGCCGGAGGCCTCCAGCAGGCGCGCCGCCTCGGCCCACAGCGGCCGGTCGATGGCCGCGGCGGCGTCGCGGGCGATGGCCTCGGGGTCGGCCGGCCCCTCGAAGCCGCACGCGTCCCACGTCGCCGCCTCGGCGCCTTCCAGCCCGCCCACGCGCTCGAAGTAGCGGGCCAGCGGCTCGCGGCGGTCCTCGAAGGCTCGGAACATGCCCTCGAAGGCCAGGAAGTCCAGCGCCACCGACATGCGGGCGTAGGCCTCGGCGATCCGTCCCTCGGCCTTCAGCGCATGGCGCGCCACGCCCTTGCGCGCCTCGCGGGCGATGACGGCGGCGGCCGCGTCGTCCATCACCGTGAAGCCCGGCGAGACGCCCGCCTCCAGCGGGAAGCGCCGCAAGAGCTTCTCGCAGAAGGCGTGGATGGTCTGGATCTTCAGGCCGCCGGGAGTCTCCAGGGCGCTGGCGAACAACCGCCGCGCACGCGCCAGGCCCTCGTCGCCGTAGGCCTCCGGCGGCTGGCCTTCGAGGTCGGCGAGCGCCCGGCGCAGTTCGTTAGCATCGGCCACGCACCAGCCGCCCAGGCGCTCGAACAGGCGGCGCTGCATCTCGGCGGCGGCGGCCTTGGTGTAGGTGACGCAGAGGATCTTCTCGGGCTCGGCGCCCACCAGCAGCAGGCGCGCGACCCGGTCGATCAGGGTCTTGGTCTTGCCCGAGCCGGCGTTGGCGCTGACGAAGGCCGAGCGGGCGGGATCGGCGGCGACGCGCTGGGGATCGCCCGCGATCAGAGGGGGCGTCATGCCTCGCCCTCGTCGCCGCTCGTGGACCATTCGAAGACGCGCGCCAGGTGGTCGTAGTCGCTGATCCGCGCCTTCAGGAACTGGGGCGCGGTCCGCGACATATAGGGCCGCGCCGGGTTGTCGTACTGGGCGACCAGCTTGCGCGCGCCCTCCAGCGCCAGTCGGGCGGCCTCCTCGCTCTCCTCGCCGGCCAGGGCGCGCACCTCGACCTTGCCCGCCGGCTTGCGGCCGGTGACCTCGAGGTAGGTCAGGTCGCCGGGGCGCGGGCGGCCCAGGCCCTCGAACCCGCCGGCCATCAGGATGGCGGCGGTGAGGGTGAGCTGCGGCGAGAAGCCCGTGTCCACCTCCTTCTGCGACGGCGCCTTGCCGGTCTTGAAGTCCAGGATGTGGCCGAAGCCCTCGGGGTCGATCTCGATGCGGTCGGCCCGCGCGGTGAGCTTGAAGTCGCCGCCGGGCGCGGGGAAGGCGAGCTCGCCCTTCAGCTCCACATGGATCGCCCGGCCGTCGGCGCGGCGCTCGGCCTCCAGGGCGGCCACCCAGGCGCCGGCTTCGCGGGCCAGGGCCGTCTCGCGGGCCAGCGCCTCCTCGGGCATCCCCTGTTCGCGCAACGCCTCCACATAGAGCCGCCGGAACACGGCCGCGGCGTCGGACGGCAGGTCGCGGGGCCAGTCGCGGGCCAGGGTCTCGAAGGCGGTGTGGATGGCCGTGCCGCGCGCGCGCGCGTCCACCGCCTGGTCTGGCGCGTCCAGCGGATAGAGCCGCAGGATGTCGCGCGCCCAGACGGCGTAGGGGTCGCGGGTCAAGGCCTCGATGCGGGTGACCGCCAGCTCGCGCGGGCGGTCCGCCAGCGGCGGCAGCGGCGCGGGCCGCGACGCGGGCCGGTAGTCCTCGGCCGCATCCAGGGCGCGGGCCCAGTCCAGCAGCTCGGGCCGGCCCGGCAGGCTCAGCGGCTCGCCGCGGCTGTCCTTGGCCCCGCCGACCAGGGTCTCCAGCCGCCACAGCCAGCGCGACTTGACGCTGGGCGCACCCTCGCGACGCTCGGAATGCACCAGGACCACCTCGGGCGCGCAGGCCGCCTGGGCGAAGTCGTGGGCGGCCAGGCCGATGCGACGCTCGGGCGGCGGCAGGCCCAGGGCCGCGCGCATGGGCCGCGACAAGAAGGGATCGACCGGCGCGCCCTGGGGCCAGACCCCCTCCTCCAGCCCGGCGACCACCAGCAGGTCGGCCCGCGTCGTCCGCGCCTCGATGGCGCCCAGGATGCGAAGGCGGGAATGGCTGGCGCCGCCCCCGCGCACCGTCTCGCCCGACACCAGCCTGAAGAGGAGGTCGCCGAACCCGCGGGCGGACACCGGTGGCAGGCCGTCGGCGGCGTCGATCAGCCCGGCCAGCAGGCGGCTCAGCGCCTCGCCGCCAGGACCCGACCACAGCCGGCCCGCGTCCGCGGACTCGTCCACGGCGAAGGCCTCCAGCGCGCGGGCCAGCCCCAGGGCCGCCTCGCCCACGGCTGCGGGGCCGGCGGCGAAGGTCGCGGACAACGGCGCCAGCAGGCCTCGGAGCCGCGCGCACAGCGCCAGCGCGTGGGCGCGCTCGTCGTCGGGCGCGCGCCCGGCCCCGGCGATCTTGGCCTCCAGCGCGGGCCAGTCGGCGCGGCGCGGGCCGCGCAGGCCCCGGAGCTCGAACGCGCGCCGCTGGCGGTCCAGGTCGTCGGGCGCCAGCCCCAGGGCCGCGTACGGGTGCTTGAGGGCGGCCAGCATCGCAATCGGGTCCAGCGGGTCGGCGGCCAGCCGGGTGAGGAGGCGGGCCAGCACCGCGGCCGGGCTGACGGCGAGCGGCGCGCCGGCCGAGGAGTCGGGGACCACGTCCCAGCGCGCGAGTCGGGCCATGACGCGACGGGCCAGGACGGGGTCGGGCGTCACCAGGGCGGCGGTGCGGCCGGGGGTCTCCAGCGCCTCGCGCAGGGCCAGCGCGGCCACCGTCGCGGCCTCCTCCTCGTGGCGGGCGTCGACCAGCGACAGGCCCGAGAGGCCCGCCACGAACGGATCGACGCCGTCGTCCGCCCCCTCGGCGCGCAGGGCGGCGATCTGCTCCAGCCAGTCGTCGGTCTTCTCGGGCGGGCGCAGGGCCTCGTTGACGATCCGCCGCCGCCAGCGGCCGCGGAAATCGGGGGCGCCCGAGGCGGGCCAGACCGCCACCTCCGACCGCTGGACGGCCGACCGCTGAAGCAGCCGCCGCATGGCGCCCTGCGGATGCTGCTCGCCGGCGACGCGCCAGGCGGGGTCGGCCAGGTCGAGGTCCAGGCCCGGCAGCACCACGGCGCCCTGCGGCGCGCGCGCCACCACCGCCAGCAGGGCGGCCGTGGCCGGGGCGGTCCCGGTGGAACCGGCGGCCACCAGGACGTTGCGCGGCGGCCGCGCGTCCCACTGCTCGGCGAGGCGGCGCAGCAGCAGCACGCGCCGGGCGCTGACGTCCGCGACGCCCAGTTCCGCGAGGCGGCGCGGCCAGGCCTCGAGCGCCGTCTGAAGGAAGTCGCGCGAGATCGCCCAATGCTCGGCATGGTCTGCGGCGACGAGATCGTCGAGACGACCAGCGGGGTCGATCTCCTCGATCTGGAGGCTGTCCAGGAAGCCGCCCAGGGCGTCGGCCAGCTCCAGGGCGGCGGCGGCGTCGAGATCGCGCTTCAGGGCCGTCTCGTTGGCCTTCACCAGCCGGGCCAGCTCGAAGCGGCGGCGCAGGGGGTCGATGGCGGCGGGCAGGTCCAGGGCCAGATCGCCGGGCTCGAAGGGTGGCTCGCCCGCTTCCAGGTCGCCCAGCGGGCGCATCTGCGGCGGGAGGACGGCGCGGCCGTCCACGGCGCGGACGAAGGCGTCGGCCAGGGCGCGGGCCCCGCGGCGGGTGGGCGTCAGCACCACCGCGTCGGCCAGCGCCTCGGGGCCCTGGGGCGAGAGCGCCCGGTGCAGGCCCAGGGCCAGGTCGTCGGCGAACGGCCGGTGCGCGGGGATCGTGAACCAGCGCGGACCCGGCCGATCGAAGAGGCCCGTCACGGCGCGCCCGCCTCCTCGCGCAACCTGGCCTCGACGGCCGCCAAGGCGCCGGGATCGCCCACCTGCATCCAGAGCCCCTCCTGCTGCAGGCCGAACAGGCGGCCCTGGTCCGAGGCGCGGAACCAGATGTCGCGCAGGCTGAAGACCGCGCGCGGGTCGGCGTAGACCGGCCGGGGGTCGAGGATCTCCACGCCGATCGCGTGCAAGGGCGCCTCCGGTCGCTCGCCACGATGGGTCAGGCGGCCCGCTTCGTCCTGGTAGAAGTCTCCGGGGCTGTCTTCGAAGCCGACGGTGCGGTCCTTCGGGATCACGGTCACCAGGGCGTCCATCCGGGCCGGGTCCCACGCCTCGACCAGAGCGTCGAGAGCGGGCGGGCCGGACTTCCGCCAGACGTAGTCGCTGTTGCACCGGAAGATGGGATCCTCGCCCAGCAGCGCCCGGGCGTGCTTCACGCCGCCGCCGGTCTCCAGCAGCGCCTCACGCTCGTCCGACACCAGGAACTCGGCGTCGCGGCGGCTGCGGAGATAGGCCTCGACCTGGTCGGCGTGGGCATGGACGTTGACCACCACCCGCTCGACACCGGCTTCGATCAGCGGGTCGATGACGTGGGCGATCAGCGGCTTGCCGGCCACCGGCGCCAGCGCCTTGGGCAGGGTGAGCGTCAGCGGCCGCATGCGGGTGCCGAGGCCCGCGGCCATGACCATCGCGGTCCGGGGCGCGCTCACCGGCGGGCCTCCGGCGGGACGTGGCGATCGAACCAGGCCCTGAGGCCGAGGAGCGCGGGATCCTGGAGATTGCGTTCCAGGTAGCGCCAGGTGCGCGGCATGTAGGCCTCGTACTGGGCCCGGCCCAGCAGCGCCTGGCGGGCGAACACCCGGCCCAGGATGCGCGCGGCGTTGGACGCGGCCAGCGCACGATAGTCGGCGAGGAACGCCGCGCGGTCCAGTTCCGGGCGGGCGGCCAGGAAGCGGTCCAGCATCGCCGCCTCCAGTTCGGGCGCCACGTCGCGGCGGGCGTCCTGCAACAGGTGCAGCAGGTCCCAGGCCGGATGGGCGCGAAGGGCGTCCTGGAAATCCACCATGCCCACGCGGGCCGCGCCCGTCCGCGCGGGCAACCACAGGAGGTTGCGGGCGTGGAAGTCGCGGTGGGTGAAGACGCCGGCGCCGGCCTCGCCGCGGACCCAGACGGGCGCCCAGAGCACGTCCCACTCGGCGACGGCCGCATCGCCGAACGGCGGCAGGCCCGCGAACGGCGGCCAGAATTCGAGGAAGGTGTCGGTGGCCACCTTGAGCGCCAGGGTGTCGTAGGTCAGCAGCGGCCAGGAGAGCCCCGCGTGCGACAGCACGGCGGGCGGCGGCTCGGACTGCATCACCACCTGGGCGTCTACGGCCGCCTCGTAGAGCGGACGCTCGTCCTGGCCCGCGCCGATCAGCGAGGCGAAGAGGCCGTCGCCCAGGTCCTCCAGCACCACCAGGCCCAGCTCGGCGTCGAAGGCGTCGATGCGCGGCGCCGAGAGGCCGCGCGCCCTGAGCCACGCGGCGGCCGTGACGAAGGCCGCAACCGAACCCCCCGCCAGCCGCGCGGCGGCGTTGTAGCCCAGCGCCATCCGCTCGGCGTCGCCGGCGCCCGGCGGGCAGACGACGCTCTCCAGGGCCGGCGGCTGGTCCATGAAGAAGCGGGTGGAGCCGTCGGCCAGGCGCAGCCGTTCGAACACGCGCGTCGAGGCGTCGCCGTCGAACGGCGCCCGTCGCGCGTCGCCGAAGCCGGCCGACGCCAGGAATGCGGCCTTTTCCGCCTCACGCTCAGAACTCAATCGTCCGTCCTTTCCAGGCGCCGTGGGGAGCCAGCCGCGCCGTGCGGCCGCCGCCCGGCGCGAGCGCGATCTCTATATCGAGTCGGTCTGGCGGCAGGCGGCCCTCCAGCCGCTCGGGCCACTCGATCACCGCCGCGCCGGTCTCCAGCGCCTCGTCCAGGCCGATCTCATAGGCCTCATCGGGATCGGACAAACGATAGAGGTCGAAGTGGGCGACGGCGAGGCGCGGCCCCTCGTAGAACTGCACCAGGGTGAAGGTGGGGCTGGGCACCTCCTCGCCGGGCGTGGTCAGCGCGCGGACCAGGGCTCGGGCCAGGGTGGACTTTCCGGCGCCCAGCGGGCCCGACAGGCACACGGCCTCGCCCGGCGCCAGCCGCGCCGCCACCGCCGCGCCCAGCCGCGTGGTCGCCGCCTCGTCGGCCAAGGTCACAGGGAGGTCGATGCGGGACGCCCGGCTCATGCGAAGGCCGCGTCGGGATCGGCGGCGAGGTCGCGCTCCACATAGGCCTTGAGGCGGGCGGTGGCCTCCGCCGGGTCGCCGTCCAGCGCGCCCGGCGCGATCAGGGGTCCGACGGCGAGGCCGAACGCCCGCCCCCGCTTGTTCAGCAGCTCGTGGAAGAGGGTGATGTCGCGCAGCTCCGTGGAGACGCCGTTGAACAGGTGGAACAGCGTCGACCACGGTCCGGTCACATGGATCGGCAGGACCGGCGCCTCGTACTTCCGCGCGATCGAGACGGCCGACGACATCCACTCGGGATCGGCCAGCGTCCCGTCGGCCTGGCGGCGCGCCAGCCGGCCGGCGGGGAAGATGGCGAGGCACCGCTCGGCCTCCAGCGCCTCGCGCGTCAGGCCCAGGGTCGCCCGCGTCTTCTCGCGCGTGCGCTTGGCCTCGACCCACTCCACGGGGATCAGCACCTCGCCGAAGGCCGGCGAGACGCGGTGGGCGTCGGCGTTGGCGTAGAAGCAGATATCGGGCCGGATCGCCTTCAGGGCGTCGAACACCGCCACGCCGTCGGCGATCCCCGTCGGATGGTTGCAGATCGCCAGGAGACGTCCCGCGCGGGGGACGCGATCGAGGCCGCTGGCCGTGACCTGAAGCGCCAGGAGATCCGAGACGTGGTCGAGCGCGGCGCGCCCCGGCAGAGGCGCGATGGCGTCGGCCATCCGCCGCGCGCGGTCGTACCCCAGCATCGCATAGAGCATCGGCCGAAACAGGGGCCATGCCGCGCCGCCCGAGAGGCGCGGCGCCCGCTCGGCGATCAGGACGTCCACGATGTGGTCGCGGCCGCGCGGCTTGCGCGCCGCGGCCGCGGGCTGGGCCAGCGTCATGGGGCGATGATGTCCCGCCGAGGCCTAGGACTTCAACCGGGCGATCAGGGCGGCGGTCGAGGGGTCGTGGGCCGCGGCGTCACCCCCCTCCAGTTCGGCCAGAACACGGGCGGCCAGGCTCTTGCCCAGCTCCACGCCCCATTGGTCGAAGCT
Organism: Phenylobacterium sp.; assembly: GCF_037189685.1. Lineage (GTDB taxonomy): Bacteria > Pseudomonadota > Alphaproteobacteria > Caulobacterales > Caulobacteraceae > Phenylobacterium. The sequence goes on from NZ_JBBCIT010000001.1 coordinate 28,853, forward strand.
GTTGATCCCCCAGATCACGCCCTCGACGAACGTCTTGTGCTCGTAGAGGGCCACCAGGGCGCCCAGGCGTTCGGGGTCCAGCCGGTCCAGCAGGATGAAGCTCGAGGGCCGGTCGCCGGGGAAGGCGCGCTGGGGGGCCAGGGCGTCGATCTCCTCGGCCGGCCGGCCGGCCGCCTCCAGCTCGGCGCGCACCGCCTCTTCCGGGCGCCCGGCCAGCAGGGCCTCGGCCTGGGCCACGGCGTTGGCCAGCAGCTTGCGCTGGGCGGCCGGGTCGCCCTCGCTGCCGTGGGCCACGGCGATGATGTCCAGCGGGACGACGTCGGTCCCCTGGTGCAGGAGCTGGAAGAAGGCGTGCTGGCCGTTGGTGCCGGCGTCGCCGAACACGCTGGCGGCGGTGGGGTGCGGCGCCGGCCGGCCGTCGGCGGTCACCCGCTTGCCGTTCGATTCCATCTCGAGCTGCTGGAGGAAGGCGGCGAACAGGCGCAGCCGCTGGGCGTAGGGAACCACCGCGCGGATCGGCCGGCCCAGGCCGTTGCGGTTGAAGATGTGCGCCAGCGCCAGCAGCACCGGGGCGTTCAGCGCCAGCGGCGCCTTCTGGAAATGGGCGTCCATCGCCCGCGCGCCCGCCAGCATCCGCTCGAACACGTCGAACCCCAGCGCCACCGCGCACGACAGGCCCACCGCCGACCAGATCGAATAGCGGCCCCCCACCCAGTCCCAGAAGCCGAACACCTGGTCGGCGGGAACGCCGAAGGCCTGGGCCCTGTCGGGCGCGGCCGAGACGGCGACGAGGTGGCTGTCCGCCTCGGGGCCCAGCGCCCCGCGCAGCCAGGCGCGCGCGGTCTCGGCGTTGGTCAGGGTCTCCAGCGTCGTGAAGGTCTTGGAAACGATCACCACCAGGGTCTCGGCCGGGTCGAGGCCCGTGAGCGCCAGGGCGAGCTCGGCGGGGTCGACGTTGGCCGCGAACCGCAGGTCGATCGGGGGCGACAGAGGGCGCAGCGCCTCCCACACCAGGCGTGGCCCCAGGTCGGAACCGCCGATGCCGATTTGGACGATGGCGCGGAAGGGCCGGCCCGCCGCGCCGCGCCGCAGGCCGCCGCGGACCTGATCGCTGAAGGCCCGCATGGCCGCCCGGGTCGCCTCGACCTCGCCCGAGATCGGCTGGCCGGCCGCCCGGAAGTCGGCGCCGTCGGCGGCCCGCAGCGCCATGTGCAGGGCCGGCCGGCCCTCGGACGCGTTCACGACGCCACCGGCGAACAGCATGCCGCGGGCGGTCTCGACCCCGCTGGCGCGCGCAAGGTCGATCATCGTCTCCAGGTCGGACAGCGACCAGGGGTGCTTGGAGAGGTCGATCTCCAGCCCGGCGGCCGACAGCGACAGACCGCCCAGCCGCTCGGGCTCGGCGCGGAACAGGTCGGAAATGCGCCGGCCGCGCGCGGCCCCGGCGGCCTCGAAAAGGGCCGCCCAGGCGGCGTCGACGGTCAAGACGGGACTCCTAGTCGGCCGAGGCGTACTTCACGCTGCAGCCATAGGGCCGCGTGGCGGGCTGGGCCACGGCGCGACCGGCCTTCACGTCGGCCAGGGCGGCGGTGACGTAGTTCTTCGCGCCTTCCAGGCTGGACGCGGCGGCCGAGGGCTTGTCGTCGATGCCGCCCATGTAGACCAGCGTGCCGGCCTTATCGACGATGTACATGTGCGGGGTGGTCTTGGCGTCGTAGGCGCGGCCCACGGTTCCCTTGGGGTCGAGCAGCACGCCGGCGGGCGCCGCCTTCTCTCGCGCCTTCCAGGCCTTGGCCTGGGCGCCCGTCAGGTAGCCCTGGGTCCCCGGCGCAGAGGAGATGATGGTCAGCCACACCACGCCGTCCCGCGCGGCCTGACCCTGCAGCTTCTGCATGTTGCCGGAGTCGTAGTGCTTCTTCACATAGGGGCAGCCTTCGTTCGTCCATTCGAGGACGACGGTCTTGCCGCGGAACTCGGAGAGCGAGCGGGTCTTGCCGTCGGCGTCCACCGCCTGGAAGGCGGGGGCCGGCTGGCCCAGCACCGGCGCGGCGGCGGCGGGGGTCGCGACGACCCCACAGGCCAGAACGAGGGCGAGGGCGGTTCTGCGGTCGAGGATCATCGTGTCGGCTCCTGATCTGGGGTCGTTACGCGTCAGCTCGGCCTGCCGGCGGCGTCGAGGGCTTTCACCACGAGGCCTTCGGTCAGGATGGCGGGCAGGATAGCCGGGTCTCCGCCTCCCGCGCCATAGACGAGGTACAAGGGCACGCCCGCGCGCCCGAAGCTGGCCAGTTCGGCGGCGATCCCCGGGTCGCGCCGCGTCCAGTCGGCCTTCAGGTAGACGGCGTTGTTGCGGTCCAGCGCCTCGGCCACGCCCCGGGTGGAGAGCGCGACACGGTCGTTCACCTGGCAGCTCACGCACCAGGCGGCGGTGTAGTTGACCAGCACCGGGCGGCCCTCGGCGCGCAGGGCGGCCAGCCGCTCGGGGCTGTAGGCCTCGTCGTCCAGCTCGGCCGAGGCCGACGCGGTGTCGGTGGCGACGGCGTAGGTGGGCCAGACCGCGCCGCCGGCGACGGCGGCCACGGCCAGGGCCGCCGCGGCGCCCGACAGCCCCGCGGCGCGCCCGCCCACGATCGCCCGCCGCTGGGCCGCGCCGTACAGCCACCCGGCCAGCGCCAGCACCACGCCCGCGCCCAGGATGCGCGGCACCGCGTCGGGGCCGACCTGGACCGTCAGCACCCAGACCAGCCAGACGACGGCGGCGTACATCGGGAACGCCAGCGCCTTGCGGAACACGTCCATCCAGGGGCCGGGGCGCGGCAGGCGCTCGACCAGGCCGGGGATGAAGGCCAGCGCCACGAAGGGCAGGGCGAAGCCCAGCGCCAGCGCCAGGAAGACCGTCAGCGCCGCGGCGGGCGGCTGGACCATCGCCCAGCCCATCGCCGGCCCCATGAAGGGCGCCGTGCAGGGCGCGGCGACCACCACGGCCAGCACGCCGGTGAAGAAGGCGCCGGACAGGCCGCCGCGCGCGGCCAGGCCCGAACCCACGCCCTGGAGCGAGGCGCCGATCTCGAAGACGCCCGACAGGTTCAGCGCCACCGCCAGCATGATCAGCGCGAGGATGGCGACGACGGTGGGGTCCTGGAGCTGGAAGCCCCAGCCGGCCTCGAGACCGGCGGCCCGGAGCGCGATCAGGCCGCCCGCCAGCGCGAGGAACGAGGCCACGACGCCGGCGCCGAAGGCCAGGCCCTGGCGCCGCGCGTCGCCGTGGGCGCCGCCGTGCCCGGCCAGGGAGGCGGCCTTCATGGCCAGCACCGGGAAGACGCAGGGCATCAGGTTCAGGATCAGGCCGCCCGCGAAGGCGAACACGGCCGCCGAGATCAGGCCCAGGCTCGCCCCGCCGCCCCCGGGCCCCGCGCGGGCCGGCGGCGGCCCCAGGCCGGCGGCGCCCGCAGGCGCGGGACCCGCCACCGCGGTCACCTCGTACGCCGCGCCATCCAGCGCCAAAACGCCCGCGACCTCCTTCGGCGGCGTGGGCGACTGGAAGTCGTAGCCCGGCGAGATCGACAGGGTGAGGCCTTCCGGCCCCCGTTCGATGGCCTGGGGCTTGGCGTGGTCGATCAAGGTCCCCGAGAAGGGGAAGAAGTAGGCGCCGGCCAGATCGCGGCCTTTCAGCGGCGCGCCGGTCACCGCGAGTTTCAGCAGGTTCCCGGACGTCTCGAACGCGGCGGTCAGGCCCGCAGGCTTCGGCGCCTCGGCGAGAGCCTTCTCGATGCGCGGCCCCCACTTCGGGTCGGCCGGCGCGGGCTGCGGCGTCACCGGCAGGGCGAGGGCGAGCGTCGCCTCCTCGGGAACGCAGATGTCGGCGCAGACCAGGAACGTGGCCTTGGCGCTCAGCGTCACCGTCCCGCCCGGCGCGGCGCCGGCGGGCGCCGTCACCGTCATGGGCAGCAGGACCTCGCCCTCGTAGCCGTAGTTGACCAGGGGGCCAAAGGGGATGCGGTGCGGCGTGGGCCAGGTGAAGCCCGAGGCGGACCAGCCGGCCGGCAGAGTCCACGCGATCTGGGTCGCCTCGCCGGAGTCGCCGGCGTTCCGCCAGTAGGTGTGCCAGTCCTTCTGGATGTCCTGACGCAGGGCGACGTGGATCGTCTGCCCCGGCGCCACGCCCCGGACGGCGCTGACGAGTTCGGCCGTCAGATGGCCTGTGTTCACGGGCTGCGCCGCCGCCGCCCCGGGCAGGGTCGCTCCGCACATCACGAGGGCGCCCAGAACGCCCGGCAGGAACCGCATCGTCACCTCGTCAGCCGGCACAGGCCTACGGCCGCTATATGGCGCGGCTATGGCGCGCCTGCAAAGCACGCTCGACACAGGTGCGACCGCGAGCTCCGCGCGGGCTCGACTCTGTCGAGCGGCGGTCCATCATCGGAAGGGTTCAGGGGAGATTCGCCGTGCCCGCCTCGTTCGACGACATTCAGATCGGCCAGGTCGCCTCACTGGGGGCCATGGCGGTCGATCCCGCCGCGCTGGAGGCGTTCGCGGCGGCGTTCGCACCCGGCTGGACCACCGACCGCGGCGCGCCGGATTCGATGATCTTCGCGATCTGGACCCGGCTCGACGCCCTGGCGGCCGGCAACTTCCAGCAGACCAAGCGGCTGGGCGTGGACGCCCTGCGCTGGATGCGCAACCCGCCCGCGGGCGAACTGCTGCGCGGCCGCATGACGGTGATGGCCAAGGACCCGGTGGGCGACGACAAGGGCATCGTCATCGCCCAGCACGACCTGCTCGACGAGGCCGGACGCCTCGTCTTCTCGTGCCTGACCCGAAGCGTTTTCCAGCGATGATCATTGCTCCCCCTTCGGGGGAGCTGTCATCCGGGATGCATCCCGGATGACGGAGGGGCTTCATCTGCGGAGCGGAAGCCCCCTCCGTCCCGGCGCGGCGCGCCGGGACACCTCCCCCGAAGGGGGAGGAATTCCTAGCTATTGCAGGTTCGCCGCCTGCGGCTGCTGCGCCGCCTGGCGGGCCATGGCGAGGGCGACCAGGCGGTCCCAGCCCACCAGCGAGTGGATATGGGCGTAGATCTGGCTGAGCGCGCCATTGTCGCGCAGCTCGACCAGCTTGTCGGCCGGGAGCTTGTTCAGCTTTTCCTCCGAGACGCCGAAGTACTCGGCGATCTTCTGGGGCTGGCCCGCCGTGCCATCCGGATTGGTGGGGGTGAAGTTGGCTTCCTTCGACTCGAAAAGGTCGAGGTCCTTCAGGAGCTGGACGAAGGCCAGGGTCCGCTGACGCTCGACCTCGAAGTTGTTGCAGAACTCGATGCAGCCCTTCGTGTACTCGGTGGGCTCGCCGGCGGCGTCGAAGAACGCCATGTCATAGCCCTTGTCGGTGATGAACTCGGCGTCGCGGTCGATGCACAGCACCATCTGCTTGTTGGCGTCGTCGTTGGCGAACACGAACGGATAGCGGCGGACGTAGGCCGGGATATAGACGCCGTTCTCGAAGGTGCCGTCGTCGCGGACGAACATGTTCTCGCCGGCGTTCAGGCCCATGACGGCGATCGGAACCTTGTCGTCGCCCACGAAGATAATCGGGCCGGTCACGGCGGCCAGCGGAAACTCGCCCACGGTCAGGGGAATGGCGTGGCCGGCGCGGGCGAAGCCGAAGGGGCCGTCCATGCGCTTCACGCCCAGGTTCGAGTGCAGCTCCTTCGCGAGCGGCTCGGGCTTGCTGTAGAACAGGACGTTGCCGGACAGCTGGCCGGGCATCTGGGCGGTGGTCATTCGTGAGCCTTCGAAGTCGTGGCGCCGCGATTCCGGCCTCCGGGCCTCGCGTGCAAGGTCGCCGCTTCTAGCCGATCCCGCCCTGCCCGGCAAATTCGCCCGAGAGGAGTCGCGAAAGGCTTGCGCCCGCAGCCGGCGGCCCGTTGAATCGCATTTCAACCGAGACGAGACCGTCGTGCATCGCCCCTTCCTCCTCGCCGCCCTCGCCATGACTCTGTCGGCTTGCGCGACCGACCCTGCGCCCCCCGCCGCCAGTCACGCGCCAGGACACGCCACCGGCCAGCCCGCCGCGCCGCAGCCGACCACCCTGACCGGCTATTTCGCCGCCAACCCGCTGGATGGGAAGACGATCCTGGGACCGCCCCCCGCCGTGGACTCGCCGCACGGCCGGGCGGACCGCGCCGTCTTCGACGAGACCCGGGCGCTGGCGGGCTCGGACCGCTGGAAGGCCGCGATCGAGGACAACGACCTGTGGGGCGGGGCCGCGATCCGCCGCTTCTCCTGTGCGCTCGGCGTCGACCTCAACGAACGCGAGACGCCGGCCGCCCTGCGCCTGCTGCACCGCGTGGAGCTGGACGTCCGTACGGTCGGCACGCCGGCCAAGGACGCCTACGCCCGGGTCCGTCCCCTCATCGGCAACGACCAGCCGATCTGCGTGCCGCGCGAGGACTGGATGCGGACCAACGCCTCGTACCCCTCCGGCCATTCCATGACCGCCTGGGCCTGGGCCCTGATCCTGACCGAGGCGGCGCCGGCCCGCGCCGACGCGCTGCTCGAACTCGGCCGGGAGAGCGGCGAGAGCCGGGTGGTCTGCGGCGTCCACTTCCCCTCCGACGTCGAGGCCGGCCGCACCCTGGCCGCCGGCATGGTGGCGCGGCTGCACGCCGACCGCGCGTTCATGGCCGACCTGGCGAAGCTGAAGCGCGAGGTGGCGGCGGCGCGGTCCGCGCCAAAGGCCTGCAAGGGCGCCTGACCCGCGCCACGCCGCACCCCGGAGGGCAGGCACGTCGGCTCAGGGCCGCCGGGCGGCGAACACCACGTGCCGGCGCAGGGGGTGATCCCCGGCCAGGGTCGGGTGGTCGAAGTCGCGGGAGGGGTCGGGCGCCATCCCGATCCGGCGCATGACAGCCTGGGAACGGACATTGGTCTGCGCCGTCCAGGCCAGGATCTCGGCGACGTCGTGATGCGCGAAGCCCCAGGCCAGCGCCGCCTTCGCGCCCTCGGTGGCCAGACCGCCGCCCTGAGCCTCGGGCGAGAGACGCCAACCCAGTTCGAGGCAGGGCGCGGGCGGCGCGGCGGCCTGGCGGCGCAGGCCGATCATCCCCACGAGCCGGCCGTCCTCGCGCCGCTCGGCGGCCCAGAAGCCGAAGCCGTCGGCGGCGATCTGGGCCTGGAGCCGGTCCATCAGGGCGTCGCTGGCCGCCCGGTCGATCGCCCCGCCCAGCCAGTCGCCCACGCGCGGGTCGCCGTTGATCGCCGCGAAGGCGGGGCGGTCCGCGTCGCGCCAGGGCCGCAGGAGCAGGCGGGCCGTTTCGATCACGCCGGTCGCGGCCCCACCAGTCCGCCGTACAGGTCGGTCCGCCGGTCGCGGAAGAAGCCCCAGGCCGCGCGATGGGTGGCCAGGAAGTCCAGGTCGAACGTCGCGGTCAGCACGCCCTCGTCCTCGCGCCCGGCGGCGGCGGCCAGGTCGCCGCGGTGGTCGGCGATGAAGCTGGAGCCGTAGAACTGCTGGCCGCCGTTCGGATAGCCGTCCCAGGGCTCGAACCCCGTTCGGTTCGCGCCCACGACCGGGATCACGTTCGAGACCGCGTGGCCCTGCATCGCCCGGCGCCAGGGGGCGGCCGTATCCAGCGTCGCATCGTGCGGCTCGGAGCCGATGGCGGTGGGGTAGAACAGCACCTCGGCCCCCATCAGCGCCATCGCCCGCGCGCATTCCGGGTACCACTGGTCCCAGCAGACGCCGACGCCCAGGCGGCCGAAGCGGGTGTCCCAGACGCGGAAGCCCGTGTCGCCCGGCCGGAAGTAGTACTTCTCCATATAGCCGGGGCCATCGGGGATGTGGCTCTTGCGGTAGACGCCCATCAGCGAGCCGTCGGCGTCGGCCATGACCAGGCTGTTGAAGTAGTGCGGCCCCTCGCGCTCGAAGATCGAGATCGGGATCACCACGCCAAGCTCGCCCGCCAGGGGCGCGAGCGCCGCGACACACGGGTGCTCGCGCCACGGATAGGCCGTGGCGAACCACCGCTCCTCCTGCGCCACGCAGAAGTAGGGTCCCTGGAACAGCTCGGACGGCAGGATCACCTGCGCGCCCTTCGCCGCGGCCTCGCGGATCAGGGCCTCGGTCTTGCGGATGTTGGCCGCCATGTCGTCGCCGTACGACGCCTGGAGCGCGGCGACCTGGATCATGCGGGCCATCAGGCGGGCTCCTGCTGGGTGATGCAATGGAACGAACCGCCGCCGGTGAGGATCGCCGTCGACGGCAGGCCGACGACCTCGCGGCCGGGGAAGATTTCCTTCAGCGCGCCCACGGCGAACGCGCCCGGCTCCTCCTCATACAGGGGCACGATCACGGCTCGGTTGGCGATGACGAAGTTCATGTGGCTGGCGGGGATCGGCCCGTCCATGTCCGGCCCTTCGATCCAGCCGGGCGAGGGAATGCGGACGACCTTGATGGGGCGACCCTCGGCGTCGGTCATACCGGCCAGGCGGCGCGCGGCGTCGTCATAGGCCTCGCCATTCGGGTCGGCCTTGCCCCAGGCGACGGGGACCGCGACCGTGGCGGGCGCGACGAACCGGGCCAGGTTGTCCACGTGGCCGTCGGTGTGGTCGTTGCGCAGGCCCTCGCCCAGCCACAGCACCTTGCGCGCGCCCACGCTGTGGCGCAGGGCGTCCTCGGCGTCAGCGGCCGTCCAGCCGGGGTTGCGGTTGGGATTCAGCAGGCACTGGTCGGTGGTCAGGATCGTCCCGGCGCCGTCGTGGTCCACGGCCCCGCCCTCCAGCACGAAGTCGTGCGTCACCAGCGGCGCGCCGGTGATCTCGGCGATCTGGTGGGCCACCGTGTCGTCGTGCTCCAGGGCGTACTTCCCGCCCCAGCCGTTGAAACGGAAGGCCAGCGCCTTGCCGTCGGCGAAGATGGGGCCGGTGTCGCGCAGCCAGATGTCGCCGAACCGGCCCTGGACCAGCTCGACGCCAGGAACGCCGCCCAGGAGTTCGCGGGCGGCCGCCTCGCCACCGGGATGACCCGTCATCACCCGCACGTGCTCGCCGCCGGGACCGGCCAGGGCGCGCGCCAGGGCCGCCACCTCGGCCTGGGCCACGGGCAGGTCGTCCTGCCAGAGATCGGCATGGCTGGGGAAGCCCAGCCACATGGCCCGGTGCGGCCCCCATTCCGGCGGTACGACGAAGCTCATCGAAAGGTGAACCTCCAAGAGAGTCCGGGCGTCGGCAGAATGCCGGGCGTCAGGGGCCGCGCATGTGGCCCCCGACCGGGGTGTCGTCAAGCGCGGCCCAAAAGAGAAAGGGCGGCCGCGTCGCCGCGACCGCCCCGTCATTGGCCGTCTTCGCGTCCGTCAGAACTCGTAGCGCAGCGAGAGCTGGGCGTACCACAGCGAACGGGCGTTGTTGACCGAGCGGGTCAGCGCCGTGGTGCTGGGGTTCGAGTAGCGGTAGCGCACGCAGGTCGGGCTGCCGTTGCCGGCGGCCGCGCCGGTGGCGGTGGCGCACTGGACGTCGACGATCCGGTTGTTGCCCTGGCCCGAGCCGGTGGAGCCGTACTCCTCGACCGTACCCCACTTGTTGTTCAGCAGGTTGAGCACGTTCTGGATGTCGAGCTGGACACGGAACTTGTGGCCGTCGATCGGCGTCGGGATCTCCTGGCTGATCTGCAGGTCGACCTGGTTGACGTCCGGGTTGCGGTTGTAGCCCTTCGGGACGATGCCGGTGGGCAGGTTGAACCGCGCCACGGCGTCCTTGAACCGGTTCAGGGTCGCCACGCTGTCGAAGGTCACGAAGCCGACGTCCAGGTCGTTCGGGTTCGGGTCGGCCGCGAAGTCCGGCACATAGAGCTGGTAGGCGCTCCGGTTGGTGCCGAAGATCGGGCTGCGGTTGCCGCCCTGGCTGGCCATGGTGACATTGAACGGGCGGCCCGAACGGGTCTCGGCGAACAGCGTGAACCGGGTCTTGGCGTTCTCGATGAACTCCTTCTCGTAGCTCAGTTCGAGCTTCACGCGGTCGCGAACCTCCTCGTACCCGCGGCCGTAGGCGTCGCTGTTGGAGTCCCGCGCGTCGGCAAGCTGACTGGCGTAGAGCGAGCCCGAGGTGGTGCCGAAGCGCACGCCGCTCGCACCCTCGCGCAGGTTCTGGCGCACATATCCCAGGCCCACCCGCAGGTCGTCGTCGAGGAAGGTCTTCGAAACGCCGATGGCGGCCACCCAGCCCTTGCCGCGCTTCTCGTTGCCGACCACGAGGTCGGCGGCGTTCTGCACGTTGGTTCCCGCGACCCCGGCCGCAGCCCGGGCGGCATCGGTCATCGTCAGGCCGTCGAAGCGCGGACGGCCGTCGGGCGTGAACTGCTGCTGGCCGTTGACGATCAGCGGCTGGACCTTGAAGTCCGAGTAGCCGATCGTGCTCACCGTCTCGGTCACGACCAGATCCGTCTGGGCCCTGACGCCCCAGGGGAGATCGGCCGAACCGCCGATGAAGAACTTCCAGGCCGACGGGATCTTGAAGGCCGGGTTCAGGGCGATGACTTCCGACGTGGTCGGCAGGAGCGCCGGCGTCACGAGGCCGGTCACGCTGGCGGGCAGATCGTAGCCGAAGCGCGGGTCCGAGACGGCGACGTTCAGCGCCGTCGCGCCGATCCCCTGCGTGAAGCCGGGGTTGGCGCCCAGTTCGCGGAAGGTGCCGTCGGCGTTGCGCTCGACCGTGATGCCCGCCGCCGCATAGCCGGTGGTGCTGAACGAGGTCGAGATCAGCACGTCCGGAATGCCGCCGGCGAAGATGCCGGCGCCGCCGTTGATCCGGAACCACGACTTCGGGTCGTACTTGAACGCGACCCGCGGCATCAGGATCGACTTGCCGTCGTAGGTGGTCTGGTTCGAGAAGCCGTTCCGCTGCACGAAGAACGGGTTCAGGATCGGCTTGTCGTCGCTCTTGTACCAGTCGTAACGGAAGCCCGCCGTCACCTGGAAGCTGTCGGTGATGTCGTAGATATCCTGGATGTAGACGCTGTTCTGCTGGTAGTCGAAGACCGCCGCGGCGTCGTACGGATTTCCGGAAGGCGCGTTCGAATAGACGAAGCGGTTCGCCCGGCCCGCCTGGAAGTCCGCGATGGAGTCGAAGTAGTAGACGCCGTCACTGTTCGGGACGAACAGGTTGACGATCTCCAGGTTCTGCGACTCGAAGCCGAACTTGAACAGGTGTTCGCGGTATGCGTAGGTGGCCTTGAACTGTACGTTCAGGTTGTGGGTCTCGAGTTCGTTGGCCTGACGGAAGCCGTCGGGACCGATCCGGATGTTCGAGAAGCCGCTCTGGCAGGTCGTGAGGACGGCGTCCGAAGTGGGCGCCGAGCAGATCTGGAGCTCGCCGAACTCCTGGCCGGACGGCGGGTTCTGGCGACGCTCGTAGTCCCGATAGGACACCCGGAGCTGGGTCGTCAGGGCGTCGGTCCACTGCGAGTTCAGTTCGCCGACGTAGGAGTAGTCCTCTTCGCCGCTGAGATAGAAGTTCGAGGACAGGCCGGCGGTGCCGGTGTTGAGGTTCGACCGCGCGGTCACTTCCGAGAGCGAATAGCGGTAGGTGAACGACGCCCGGTGGCGGTCGTTGATGTTCCAGTCGATCTTGGCCGAATACTTCTCGTCGAGGATCGGCGTGGACCGAGGGATGCCGCCCGCGTCGAAGTCGGTGGCGTAGGTGGTGTTGAGGATGCCGACGACCTGGTCGATCGTGGCCTGGGTGACGCCGGTGATCGAGTTGGCGAAGCCCGCGCCCGTCGGGCCGACCGGGACCTGCTCGGCCGACTTGTACTTCTCGTACGAGATGGCGAAGAACAGGGTGTCCTTCAGGATCGGGCCCGACAGGAAGCCCCCGAAGTTCTTCTGGCTGATGACCTGATCGACGCGGCGTCCCTTGAACTTCCGGCCGACCATGCCGTCGTTCAGATAGTTCACGAAGGCGCTGCCGTGGAAGTTGTTGGTCCCCGAGCGCAGCACGATGTCGATGGCGCCGCCCTGGAAGTCGCCGTTCTCGACGTCATACGGCACGGCCTGGACCGTGAACTGCTCGACGGCGTCCAGCGAGACGGGTCCGCGAAGGGTGGGCAGGCCGCCCGAGTTCAGGCCGAAGTCGTCCTGCACCGAGGCGCCGTCGATGGTGATGCGGTTCATCTTCGGGTTCGAGCCGGCGATCGAGATACCGCCATCCGACAGGGTGTTGGACGAGACCAGCAGGTTGCGGCGGGCCAGGTCCCGGATGTCGCGCGTCACGGTCACGACCGACTCGATGCTGTCGCGCGCGAGGGTCGAGGAGAGGCCCGAGTTGTTGGCTTCGGGGTTGCGCGCCGCGGTGACGACCAGTTCGTCGACGGCCATCGCCGCATTGAGGTCGAGATCCAGCCGCAGCGTATCGGCCTGGGCCAGCCGGACACCCGAAACGGCCTCGGCGTCGTAGCCCGGCGCCGAAACGCTGATGGTGTACGGGCCGCCGACCCGCAGGCCGCGGGCGTCGAACACGCCGTCCGAGCCCGAACGCGTGATGGTGCGCGTTCCCGAGGGCGTGTGGATGATGGTCACGGTGGCGTTTGCGACGGGCGCTCCGCTTTCCCCTCGCAGCGTGCCCCGGATCGCGCTGGTGGTTTCCTGCGCGTACACCGCCGTGGCCGTGCCGCACGCCAGCGCAGCCAGCGCCGCGCCATAGGCGAGCCGTCTCATGCTCATTCGAATTCCCCTCTCAACAGGTATCCAGGCGCGAAAAAAATCCCCACAACGTCGCCTGACCTTGCCGCCCTATACCGTCAAAAACCGGGGTGTTGGTGACTGTTTTGCGACGGTTCGCCCGAGACTGTCATAGTGAGGCAGAAAGGCCGCACCTTGACGGCAAAGCGATCGAAAAGGCGGCAAGCTTTTGCCCCGCGCCCAGGAGCGCTAGGTTCGAGTGGCCCCCGGGGAATCGAAATGCCGCAAAGCCTTAGGCCGCAAGGCGCCGCTCCGGATCTGCGCGCGGCGATCCTGCTGACGGCCGCCCTGACCTTGGCGCGACTGGCGGCCCTCTTCGCCACGCCGCTCGAACTCTATCCCGACGAGGCGCAATACTGGCTCTGGTCGCGATCTCTGGATTTCGGATACTATTCCAAGCCGCCGATGATCGCGTGGGCGATCTGGGCCAGCACCCAGATCGGCGGCGACGCCGAGGCGTGGATCCGGGCCCCAGCCGCCCTGTTCCAGGCCGGCGCCACCCTGTTGACCTTCCTGATCGGCCGCCGCCTCTTCGACGCCCCGACGGGCCTGGCCGCCGCCGCGCTGTACGGCCTGATGCCGGGGGTGCAGCTGTCGGCCCTGGTGGCGGCGACCGACGCGCCCCTCCTGTTCTTCCTGGGCCTGTCCCTGCTGGCCTACACGGCCTTCCTGTCGGCGGCCGAGCCGCGACAGCGGCGCCTGCTGGCCGCCGGCCTGGGCGCGAGCCTGGGGCTGGCGTTCCTGTCCAAATATGCGGCGGTCTATTTCGGGGTCGGCCTCGCGCTCCACCTGGCGCTCTCCCGGGAAGCGCGCAGCGCCTGGACCCCCGCGTCCGCGGCGGTGGCGACGCTGGCGCTGACGGCCGTCCTGGCGCCGAACCTGGCCTGGAACGCGACCCACGGCTTCGCCACCTTCCAGCACACCGCGGCCAACGCCGCCTGGAGCGGCGTGCGCCTCTTCAACATCGGCGAGATGGGGGCGTTCCTGGGGTCTCAGTTCGGGGTTTTCGGCCCTATTCCACTGGGCGCGCTGATCGTGGGCGTCGGCCTGTTGGTGCGGGAACGGGTGATCCGGCGGCGGGCGATCCGCCGCGAGGACCTGCTGCTGCTCTGCTTCACCCTGCCGCCGCTCCTCATCGTGACGGGCCAGGCGTTCATCAGCCGCGCCAACGCCAACTGGTCGGGCGCGGGCTATCTCGCGGGCTCGGTCCTGGTCGCCGCCTGGCTGATGCGCTGGCGGGCCAGGCTATGGCTGCGGGCGGCGGTCGCGATCCAGGCCGGGGTGGCCGCCTTCTTCCTGGCGGCGGTGATCTCGCCCGCTCTGGCCGACAAGGCCGGGCTGGCCAACGGCCTGAAGCGTGCGCGCGGCTGGTCCGACACCGCCGACCTGATCCTGGATCGCGCCTGGCGCGAGCCGGGGCTGACGGCCATCGCCGTCAACAACCGCTTCCTCTTCTATGCCACCGCCTACTACGGCCGCGACCGCCTGGCCGAGCGGGGCGCGCCGCTGACCAGCTGGCTGCTGATGGAGGGGCCGCGCAACCAGGCCGAGACGGCCGCACCCCTCACCGACGACCTCGGGGCCAGGGTGCTGATGGTGTCCTACGAGGGCTGGCGGCGGGCCGAGATGCAGGCCGACTTCGCTCACGCCTCGGGCCTGGAGATCGGCAGCGTGCGGCTGGACGCCAAGCGCAAGCGCCGGATCGAGATGTTCGTGGGCGAAGACTTCGCGCCGCGTCCGCGCGACCCGGTCAGCGGCCTCCCCATACGGCCCTGAGCGACTGATCGCGCCGGCAGCCGATCCGGTAGCGTTCGTAGTGGGCCGGATTCTTCTTCGCGTAGTCCTGGTGATAGGCCTCGGCGTTCCAGAACGGCGCGGCGGCGCGGGTGGCCACCGTCACCCTGGCGCCCAGCAGTTTCTCCACCTTGGCCTTCTCGGCCTCGGCGACCTGCCGCTCGGCGTCGTTCGCGACGAAGATCGCCGTCCGGTACGACGGGCCCTTGTCGCAGAACTGGCCGGCGGGATCGGTGGGATCGATGTTGCGGTAGAATTTCTCGACGAGCTTGGCGTAGCTCACCTTGGCGGGGTCATAGGTCACCTTCACGGCTTCCAGGTGGCCCCGGTGGTTCTCGTAGGTGGGATTGGCCGTGGTCCCGCCCGAATAGCCCGAGACGGCCTTCACGACGCCGGGCGTGGCCTCGAAGAACTTCTCCACCGACCAGAAGCAGCCGCCGGCGAACACCGCCGTCCGGCTCGCGGCGGCGGCCGGCGCGGGAAAGGTCAGGACTCCGGCCAGGGCCGCGCCTCCGACCAGGGCGACCGTCGCGAACGTCAGGGTCTTCATGGGTCCGCTCTTCCTCACGCCTGCCTATTACGCGAGGAACATGGCGGCGGCTTCAAGGCCGCATCCCTCCCCATTAAGGGGAAGGAGGGGCCACTTCGAAGGGGGCTTCGGTACGGGCCTTGATCTCGTCCAGCGTCACGCCGGGCGCCAGCTCGAGCAGGGTGAGCGGCTTCTTGCCGCGGCTGACGTCGAAGACCCCCAGGTCGGTGACGACGAGGTCCACGACACCCTGGCCCGTCAGCGGCAGCGTGCAGGCGTCGAGCAGCTTGGGCGCGCCGGTCTTCTCGTTGTGCTCCATCACCACGACCACGCGCTTGACGCCGGCCACCAGGTCCATGGCCCCGCCCATGCCCTTCACCATCTTGCCCGGCACCATCCAGTTGGCCAGGTCGCCGTTCGCCGCCACCTGCATGGCGCCCAGGATGCTGAGGTCGATGTGGCCGCCGCGGATCATCGCGAAGCTGTCGGCGCTGGAGAAGTAGCTGGACGACGGCAGGGCGGTGATCGTCTGCTTGCCGGCGTTGATGAGGTCGGCGTCCTCCTCGCCCGCATACGGGAAGGGGCCCATGCCCAGCATGCCGTTCTCGCTCTGCAGCGTCACGCTCATGCCCTCGGGGATGTAGTTGGCCACCAGGGTCGGGATGCCGATCCCCAGGTTGACGTAGAAGCCGTCCTTCAGCTCGCGCGCGGCGCGGGCGGCGATCTGGTCGCGGGTCCACCCCTTGGCGTCCTGGGCCATCGTCTCTACGCCTCCTCGCGCTGGCGCACGGTGCGCTGTTCGATCCGCTTCTCGTGGACACCCTCGACGATGCGGTCGACGAAGATGCCCGGCGTGTGGATATGGTCGGGATCGAGCGTCCCTGTCGCGACCAGCTTCTCCACCTCGGCCACCGTCACCTTGCCGGCGGAGGCCATCATCGGATTGAAGTTCCGCGCGGTCATCCGGTAGATCAGGTTGCCCTCCTGGTCGCCCTTCCACGCCTTCACGATCGACAGGTCGGCCGTCAGGCCCCGCTCCATCACATAGAGCTCGCCGTCGAACTCGCGCACCTCCTTGCCCTCGGCCACCAGGGTGCCGACGCCGGTCCTGGTGAAGAAGGCGGGGATGCCCGCGCCGCCGGCCCGGATGCGCTCGGCCAGGGTGCCCTGGGGGTTGAACTCCAGCTCCAGCTTGCCGGAGAGGTAGAGCTCGGCGAACAGCTTGTTCTCGCCCACGTAGGACGAGATCATCTTGCGGATCTGCCCGCCGGCCAGCAGCACGCCCAGCCCGAAATCGTCGACGCCGCAGTTGTTGGAGACGACCGTCAGGTCCTTCACGCCGCTCCGGCGGATGGCCGCGATCAGGGTCTCCGGGATGCCGCACAGCCCGAAGCCCCCGGCCATGATCGTCATGCCGTCGAAGAGCAGCCCCTCCAGGGCCTCGACCGCATCGTTGCGAACCTTGTCAGCCATGCCGGCCCCATATGCTGCAAACGCCCCGCCGAGAACCGGAACGGGGCAGAATTCATCACCCGATGAACACCGGCGCCCTCGATTTGGTCAAGGGGTCCGGGCGTCTTCGCGCTCCCGGCCCAGAACTTCGGCGGCGTCGGGATTGAGCGCCTCGCCACCCTTCTTCGGCGTCGAGAACGGTTCGGGCGTCGGTGTCGCCATGTTGCCGCGCATCAGCCAGCGCCCGGCCTGGAGGCCGCCCGCGACCTGCAGTTCGAAGCGTTCGTTGTCGCGCTTGCGGGCGTCCTTGACCAGGTCCGCCGCCTCGACCTCGTCTACGCCCATTTCGATGAGCGTCCGCTTGGAAAATTGCAGGGCGGATTCGAAGGTCTCGCGGATCTGGAAGTCCACGCCCGCCTCGACGAGCCGCAGCGAGTGGCCGCGGTCGAAGGCGCGGACGAACAGCTTGGCCAGCGGGAACTCGGCCTTCACCAGCTCGACGATCCGGTCGGCCACGTCGGGCTTGTCCACGCAGACCAGGATCGCCTCGGCGTTGCCGGCGCCCGACGCGCGCAGCACGTCGAGCCGCGTGCCGTCGCCGTAATAGACCTTGAAGCCGAAGGCGGCGGCGGCGCGGATCATCTCCACGTCGTTCTCGATGGTCGAGACCTCGATCCCCTTGGCCAGCAGCGGCTGGCTGACCACCTGGGCGAACCGGCCGAAGCCGATGATCAGCACCCGGCTCTGGAGGCCGTCGGCCTTCTCGACGCCGTCGAACGACTCCTTGGGCGGCGGCATGGCGGCCTTCATCGCGATCACCACCAGGGGCGTCAGCGCCATCGAGATGATGACGATCGCTGTCATGCCGGCGCTGGTGCGGCCATCCATGACGCCCGCCGACACCGCCGCGGCATACAGGACGAAGGCGAATTCCCCGCCCTGGGCGAACAGGGCGGCCCGCCGGATGGCCTCGCGGTGGTCCGAGCGGAACAGGCGGGCGACACCGTATATGGCCAGCGCCTTGACGATCATGAACGCGGCGACCCCGGCGAGGATCATGCCCCATTCCTGGGCGACGACCGACAGGTCCAGCGACATGCCGACGCTGAGGAAGAACAGGCCCAGGAGGATTCCGCGGAAGGGATCGATGTCGGCCTCGAGCTGGTGGCGGAAGCTGGATTCCGAGAGCAGGACGCCGGCCAGGAAGGCGCCCATCGCCATCGACAGCCCGCCCCATTGCATGAAGAGGGCCGTGCCCAGCACCACCAGGAGCGCCGCGGCCGTCATGATCTCGCGCGCGCCGGTCCCGGCGAGGATCTGGAAGAACGGGTTCAGGAGCCAGCGGCCGGCGGCCACCACCGCGGCGATGCAGCCCAGGGCGATGAGGACCGACATCCAGGCCGGCTGGGTCGACTCCACCGGGCCGCCCGAGAACGAGGCCAGGATCGCCACCAGCGCCAGGAGCGGCACGACGGCCAGGTCCTCGAGCAGCAGGATGGAGATCGCCCGCTGACCGGCATCCGAGGCCGTCTCGCCCTGCTCGTCCAGCATCTTCATGATCACGGCGGTGGACGAGAGGACGAAACCGCTGGCGCCGATCACCGCCGCGGCGGGCGGCAGGCCGGCCAGGATCGCCACCCCCGACAGCAGGGCGCAGCAGAGGACCACCTGGGTCGCACCCAGGCCGAAGATCTCGCGCCGGAGCGTCCAGAGTTTGGCGGGCCGCATCTCCAGCCCGATGATGAACAGGAACATCACCACGCCCAGCTCGGCGACGTGCAGGATCGCCTCGGGGTCGGTGAACAGGCGCAGGCCGAAGGGGCCGATGGCGAGGCCCGCGGCCAGATATCCCAGGACCGATCCCAGCCCGAGCCGCCGGAACAGCGGCACGGCCGCCACGCCGGCCGCGAGCAGGATCACCACCTGGCCGAGGTTCGCTCCGCCCGCCGCCTCGGCCGCCATGCCCCGTCTCCTTCGCCGCACCGTGACGGGCGGCCGCATCCTATGTGGTGTGCAATCGGGCCGCTGCGCAACATGCGGCGCGCCCAGTCTGGTGGAGCGGCCCGCCGCGTGGGTGTAGAAGGCGGCCATGAGCCAAGCGCACGCCCACCAGGACAGCATCGAACCGGTCTCGTTCCGGCTGTTCGACCAGGACTTCCAGACCTTCACCCGCAGGCTGGGCGACAGCTACGCCCGCTGGGGGTTCGCGGTGATCTCGGACCACGGCCTGCCGCAGGACCGGATCGACGCGGCCATCGACCAGATGAAGCGGTTCTTCGCCCTGCCCGAGGACGCCAAGCTGAAGTACAAGCTGCCGCTGGCCGGCCAGCGCGGCTACACGCCCTTCGGGGTCGAGACCGCCAAGGGCGCCCGGCACTACGACCTCAAGGAGTTCTGGCACGTCGGCCGCGACCTGCCCCCCGGCCACCGTTTCCGCGACCACATGGCCGACAATGTCTGGCCCGACGCCGAGCTGCCCGAGTTCCGCGCGGCGGTGCATTGGCTCTACGGAGCCCTCGACACGATGGGCCTGAAGGTGCTGGAGGCGATCGCGGCCTACCTCGACCTGCCCCGCCATTTCTTCGACGACAAGGTGGACGTGGGCAACTCCATCCTGCGCCTGCTGCACTATCCGCCCGTCCCGAAGGACGGCCCCCACATCCGGGCGGGCGCGCACGAGGACATCAACGTCATCACCCTGCTGCTCGGCGCCGAGGAAGCCGGACTGGAGGTCAAGGACCACGACGGGCGGTGGATCGCCATCAACCCGCCGGCCGGCAGCCTGGTCTGCAACATCGGCGACATGCTGCAGCGGCTGTGCAACCACCGCCTGCCGTCGACCACCCACCGGGTGGTGAACCCGGCGCCCGAGCGCCGGGGCTTCGCGCGCTATTCGACGCCGTTCTTCCTGCACTTCAACTCGGACTACCGGATCGAGACGCTGCCCAATTGCGTCGACGCCACCCATCCCGACCGGTATCCGGAACCCATCACCGCGGACGACTACCTCAAGGAGCGGCTGCGCGAGATCAAGCTGGCCTAGCGCGCGTCCTGCCGGCGTGATCACCGATCCGATCTTCTACGCCGTGGCCCTGCCGGCCGTGGTCCTGATGGGTTTCGCCAAGGGCGGGTTCGCCGGCGTCGGCGCCCTCTCCATGCCGCTGCTGGCGCTGACGGTGTCGCCGGTGCGGGCGGCTGCCATCCTGCTGCCCATCCTGATCGTCCAGGACGTGGTGGGCGTGTGGGCCTTCCGCCGTGAGTGGGACCGGCGGATCGTCGCCATCATGCTTCCCGGCGCGGCGGTCGGCATCCTGGCCGGCTACCTGCTGGCGGCGAAGGTGTCGGCCGCGGCAGTGCTGGGCGCCCTGGGCGCCATCTCGATCCTGTTCGCGCTCCACAGGCTGTGGCTCATGCGCGGCGGCGCGGTCCAGGCGCCGGCCAACTCACCGCCGGCGGTGGGCGTTCTGTTCGGCGCGCTGAGCGGTTTCACCAGCCAGATCGCCCACGCGGGCGGCCCGCCGTTCCAGATGTGGGTGCTGCCGCGCGGCCTCTCGCCCCGCGGCCTGGCCGGCACCACGGCCATCTTCTTCGCCGTCATCAACTGGCTGAAGGTCCCGGCCTACGCGGCCCTGGGTCAGTTCACGCCCGGAAACCTGCTGACGGTGGCCGCCCTGCTGCCGGTGGCGATCGCCTCGACGTTCGGCGGCGTCTGGCTGGTGAAGCGCATCGCCGCCGAGCGGTTCTATGTCGTCATCTACGGCCTCATGATCCCGGTCGGCGCCCACCTGGTCTGGAAGGCCCTCACGGGGTGAGGCCGGGTGAAGCGCGCGCGGCGCGCCCTCCGCCGTCCGGTCACCAGCCGCACTTCTGGCCGCGGTTCTGCTTCACCAGCCAGGCGTCCAGCGGCTTGAAGTAGTCGGCCACGGCGCTGGCGTCGGTGCGGGTCTCGCCCGAGAAGACGGCCAGGGTCTGGGGCCAGGGTTGCGACTGGCCCAGCTCCATCATCCGGTTGAACTTCTCGCCCACCGCCTTCTGGCCATAGACCGAGCAGCGGTGCAGCGGGCCCTTCCATCCGGCCTGCTGGCAGGCCGCCCGGTGGAACTGGAACTGGTAGATGTGGGCGAGGAAGTAGCGCGTGTAGGGCGTGTTGCCGGGGACATGATACTTGGCGCCCGGATCGAAGGCGTCGGCCGGACGCTCGCCCGGCGGCGTGATCCCCTGGTACTTGAGGCGCAACGCGCTCCAGGCCTTGTTGTAGTCATCCGGGCCGGTCGCGCCCGAGAACACGTCCCAGCGCCACCGGTCGACCAGCAGGCCGAACGGCAGGAAGGCGATCTTGTCCAGGGCCATCTTGAGCAGGAACGGAATGTCCTCCTCGGCGCCCGGCACGGTTTCCAGAAGACCGATCTGGTTCAGGTAGGTGGGGGTGGACGCCGACAGGGCCGCCCAGTCACCGATGGCCTCGTGGAAGCCGTCGTTCGCCCCGCTGCGGAACAGGGTGGGCTGGTCCTTGTAGGCGCGCTGATAGTAGTTGTGACCCAGTTCGTGGTGGACGGTCTGGAAGTCCTCGCCGTTCACCTTGGTGCACATCTTGATGCGGATGTCGTCCTTGCTGTCGATATTCCAGGCCGAGGCGTGGCACACCACCTCACGATCTCGCGGCCGGGTGATGAGCGAGCGCGCCCAGAACGTCTCGGGCAGGGGGGCATAGCCCAGCGACGAGTAGAAGGTCTCGCCGGTCTTCACCATCCTGACGGCGTCGTACCCCTTGGCCTCGAGAAGCTTGTCCAGATCGTAGCCGGAGCTGGCGGCCTTCGGCGCGACGATGTCGTAGATATTGCCCCACTGCTGGGCCCACATGTTGCCCAGGAGGTCGGCGCGGATCGGGCCGGTCCTGGGTTGCACCGCGTCCCCGTACCGCGCATTGAGCTGAGCGCGGACATAGCAGTGCAGGTTGCGGTAGAATGGCGCGACCTGGGCCCACAGGCGGTCGGTCTCGGTCGCGAACGCTTCGGGCGACATGTCGTAGTTGGACCGCCACAGCGCGCCGGTGTCGGCGAAGCCCAGGCCCTTGGCGCCCTCGTTCGAGAGGGCGGCGAAGCGGACATAGTCGGCCTTGATCGGGCTGGCGGTGGCGTGCCACCCCTCCCAGACCGCCTTCAGTTCGGCCGGATCGCGGCTGGCCCGCAGCACGTCCTCGGCGTCGTTCAGGGTGATCGGCTGGCCCTTGAAGTCGAATTTCGCCGTCGAATAGGCGCTGTTCATCCGGGTCAGCAGCTTGGCCAGTTCGTCGGCGGCGCCCGGACGGTTCGGGGCGGGCGACACGGCGTACAGCTTGAGCAGCTTCAGCTTGCGGGCGGTCACCGGATCGGCCGCGACGCCGTCGAACCGCGCGGCCTCCGTGGCGAGGCCCGCCAGCAGGGCGCTTCGCTCGGCCGAGGCCTTGGCGTCGAGCCACTGGGTGTCGTCGGTGATGAAGTTGGCCCGGACCCAGGCCGCACGACTGGCGAAGGCGTTGGCGGTGTCGATCCGGGCTTCGGCGGCGTCGACGAAGGCCTTGGCCTCGGCGGGCGTGGCGCGGGCATCGACCTGGGCCAGCGCCGTGGCGGGCCCCATGCCGGCGAGGACGGCCGCCGCGGTGGCCGCCATGAGTTTCAGTTTCATTCCGTCTTCCTGGACGTGGCTTCTTGTGGCGGCGTCACGCCGCCGGCTGGGTCCGAGGAGAGAGCCGCCCGGCGGGAGCGTCAACCCTTGGGAACGCGCCATCCCTGAGGGGTAACGTCAATCCAAGGCCGAGGGACGGCGGCTCAGTCGGCGAATTCGGCCAGGTCCTCGGGGCCCGCGACGGTCACGTCGAGGTCGGTCACCAGGCCTGTGCCCAGGGTGTAGACCCAGCCATGGACGCTGAGCGCCTGGCCACGCAACCAGGCCTCGCGGACGAAGACGTCCGACGCGACGTTGCGCACCTGGCGGATGACGTTCAACTCCACCAGCCGGTCCCACTTGGCCCGCTCGTCCGGCAACGCCTCCAGTTCATGCCGGTGACAGTGGTGGACCTCGCGGATGGGGTGCAGCCAGTGGTCGACTAGGCCCCGGCGCTGACCGTCCACCGCGGCGGCCACGCCGCCGCACCCGTAGTGGCCCACGACCAGGATATGCTTCACCTTGAGCACATCGACGGCGAACTGCAGCACCGACAGGTAGTTGGCGTCCTGGGGCGGGGCGAGATTGGCCACGTTTCGGTGGACGAACAGCTCGCCGGGGTCCAGCCCCACGATCTCGTTGGCCGGCACGCGGGAGTCGGCGCAGCCGATCCACAGGTACTCGGGGGCCTGCTGGCCCTCCAGTCGCCTGAAGAAGCCGGGGTCGACGGCGACCTTGCCGGCCGCCCAGGCGCGGTTCTTGGCTTTGAGGTCTTCCAGGGTCTTGGGCATGTGGGTCGCCTTCCTCAAGCCTTCGCCGCATCGGGCTGGCGGTCGGGATGGGCCGCCTGGAAGGCGGGCTGCGTATCCGCGTGGGCCGCCACCCTGGCGATCGCCGGCCAGGGCGCCATGTCCAGGCTCCAGCGATGGGCGCCGTAGACCTGGGGGACCAGGCAGCAGTCGGCCATCGTGGCGCTGTCGCCGAAGGCGAAGCGGCCGCCGTGCGCGGCGATCAGGGGCTCCAGCGCGTCGAAGCCCTCGATCATCCAGTGTTTCATCCAGGCGATGTACTCGTCCTGCGAATGACCCATCTCGAGCTGCAGGTGACGTCCCACCCGGGTGTTGTTCAGCGGGTGAATGTCGCAGGCGACGATCCCCGCCATGCGGCGGACCATCGCCCGGTCCAGCGCCGAACGCGGCAGGATCGGCGGCTGCGGCCGGGTCTCCTCGAGCCATTCCAGGATGGCCAGGCTCTGGGCCAGGACGGCGCCGTCGCCCAGATCCAGAGCGGGCGTCAGGCCCTGGGGATTGACCGCGCGATAGGCCGGCTCCCGCTGCTGGCCGGCGATGAGATCGACGGGGGCATAGTCGTAGGCGACGCCCTTCAGCGCCAGGCCGATACGGACCCGATAGGGCGCGGAGGCGCGCCAGGCCGAATGCAGGGTCAGCGCCATCAGCGCACCGTGAAGGCGAGGTGGCCCACGCCCTCGACCTCGCCTTCCACGCGGTCGCCGCGGACCAGGACGCCGACACCCTCGGGCGTGCCGGTGTAGATCAGGTCGCCGGGCGCCAGCGCCCACAGCCTGGAGGCTTCGGCGACGATCTCGGGGACGTTCCAGAGCATGTCCGCGACCACGGCGTCCTGGCGCGTCTGGCCGTTCACCGAGAGCGCGATGCGCCCCTGGGGCGGCGGCCCGTCCCAGCGGCGGATGGCCGAGATCGGCGCGCTCGCGTCGAAGCCCTTGGCCGAGTCCCACGGCTGGCCCTTGTCGCGCGCGGCGGCCTGGAGGTCGCGGCGGGTCAGGTCGACGCCCACCGCATAGCCGAAGATGTGCGACAGGGCGTCGGCGACGTCGATGTCGCGACCACCCTTGCCGATGGCGACCACAAGTTCGATCTCATGGTGCAGATTGGCCGTCGCCTGGGGATAGGCCGGATCCTCGCCCGGCGGGACCACGGCGTCGGCGGGCTTGGCGAAGAAGAACGGCGGGTCGCGGTCGTCCCCGCCCATCTCGCGCCGGTGGGCGGCGTAGTTGCGCCCCACGCAGAGGACGCGGCGCACCGGGAACGCGGCGGCGCCGCCCTCGACGGGGACAGTCGGGACGGGCGGAAGGGGCAGCGCATAGGGCATGGGGCGCAAATAGGCCCATGGCCGCCATCTGTGAACCCCGGCGCCGCTGCGGAGAATGACGTTGGGGAAGCGTGGGCGCCGCCCGATCCAGGGCGCCACGGAAACGGAAAGGGCTCCCGCCTTGCAGCGGAAGCCCTCCGTCGAGTTTGGCGGGGACGGCCCCGAAGGGCCGGCCCCCAGAGGGCCTCAGCCCTATTCCTTCGACGCCTTCTCGCGCAGGGCGGCGCCCAGGATGTCGCCGAGCGAAGCGCCGGAGTCCGACGAGCCGAACTGTTCGATGGCTTCCTTTTCCTCGGCCATCTCCAGCGACTTGATCGACAGCGAGATGCGGCGGGCCGCCTTGTCGACGTTGGTCACCTGGGCGTCCACGCGGTCGCCGACCGCGAAGCGCTCGGGGCGCTGGTCGGCGCGGTCGCGGCTCAGGTCCGACTTGCGGATGAAGGCCGTCATCGGGGCTTCCTCGTCGCCGAACTTCACCTCGATGCCGCCCGAGGTGACCTCGGTGACGGTCGTGGTGACGGTCTGGCCCTTGCGGAAGGTGTCGCCCTGAAGCGGGTCGCCCGCCAGTTGCTTGATGCCGAGGGAGATCCGCTCCTTCTCGACGTCGACGTCCAGGACGCGCGCCTTGACGGTCTCGCCCTTCTGGTACTTGGCGATGGCTTCTTCGCCCGACATCGCCCAGTCGAGGTCGCTGAGGTGCACCATCCCGTCGATGTCGTTGTCCAGGCCGATGAACAGGCCGAACTCGGTGGCGTTCTTGACCTCGCCCTCGACGACCGTGCCGATCGGGTGATCCTGCACGAACTTCTCCCACGGGTTGGCCAGGGCCTGCTTGAGGCCAAGGGACACGCGGCGCTTGGACGGATCGACGTCCAGCACGACCACGTCCACCTCCTGCGAGGTGGAGACGATCTTGCCGGGGTGGACGTTCTTCTTGGTCCACGACATCTCCGACACGTGCACCAGGCCCTCCACGCCCGGCTCCAGCTCCACGAAGGCGCCGTAGTCGGTGATGTTGGTGATGCGGCCGGTGAACTTCGCGCCCACCGGGTACTTGGCTTCCACGCCGTCCCACGGGTCGGACTGGAGCTGCTTCATGCCGAGCGAGATGCGCTGGGTGTCCGGGTTGATCTTGACGATCTGGACCTTGACGGTGTCGCCCACGGCCAGGACCTGGCTCGGGTGGTTGACGCGCTTCCAGCTCATGTCGGTGACGTGCAGCAGGCCGTCGATGCCGCCCAGGTCCACGAACGCGCCGTAGTCGGTGATGTTCTTGACCACGCCTTCGCGGACTTCACCCTCTTGCAGCTGCGACACCAGTTCGGTGCGCTGCTCGGCGCGGGCTTCTTCCAGGATCGCCCGGCGCGAAACCACGATGTTGCCGCGGGGCCGGTCCATCTTGAGGATGGCGAAGGGCTGTTCCTTGCCCATCAGCGGGCCGACGTCGCGGACCGGACGGATGTCCACCTGCGAACCCGGCAGGAACGCCGAGGCGCCGCCCAGGTCGACGGTGAAGCCGCCCTTCACGCGGCCGACGATGACGCCCATCACCGGCTCGTTCTTGGCGTAGACCTCTTCCAGGCGGGTCCAGGCTTCCTCGCGGCGGGCCTTCTCGCGGCTGATCACCGCTTCGCCCATCGCGTTCTCGACGCGCTCCAGGAACACCTCGACGGTGTCTCCGGCCTTCAGCGGCGGACGGTCTTCGCCCGGCGCGGTGAACTCTTTCAGCGGGACGCGGCCTTCGGTCTTCAGGCCGACGTCGACGATCGCGAAGTCCTTCTCGATGGCCACCACCTTGCCGTGGACCACCTGGCCTTCCATGAAGTCACGCCCGCCGAGGGACTCGTCGAGCAGCGCGGCGAAATCGTCGCGCGAGGGATTGAGGCTGATATCGTTCGCCATGAGATCTTTCGTTCGGAATGATCGAAGTCCACGCAGCCAGCGGCCCGCGGTCCGATCGGGGTCAGGGGTTGAACCGAAGGCGCGGGAAACACCCCGCGCGGGTGAAGTCTGCCCGCGGCGATCGAGGGAAAGGCGCGGTTGGATTTGCCTTGCCGGCCAAGCCTCCTATCGGAAAGCTTCCCAGCGGGCGCGCGCCGCCTCGACGATGCGGCGGGCCGCATCGGCGGCGTGCTCTATAGTCATTTCGGTGGTGTCGAG
Source organism: Phenylobacterium sp. (assembly GCF_037189685.1). GTDB lineage: Bacteria > Pseudomonadota > Alphaproteobacteria > Caulobacterales > Caulobacteraceae > Phenylobacterium. The sequence goes on from NZ_JBBCIT010000001.1 coordinate 55,288, forward strand.
CAACTCCGCGTCGGGCGCGGCGACCATGGGCGCGGCCTCGCGGGCGCCGTCGCGAGCGTCACGGCGGCGGATGTCGGCCAGCACATCGGCGTATTCGACCGTCTCGCCCTGGCCCACGAGCTGTTTCCAGCGACGCTCGGCGCGGACCTCGGGCGTGGCGGTGACGTAGAGCTTGGCCGGCGCGTCGGGGCAGATGACCGTGCCGATATCGCGGCCGTCCAGCACCGCGCCGCCCGGCTGCGCCGCAAAGGCGCGCTGGAAGTCCAGAAGAGCGGCCCGGACCCCGGGATGGACCGCCACGCGGCTGGCCAGCTCGCCCGCGCCGCGGGTGCGCAGGGCGGGGTCCTCCAGGACCGCGGCCGTCAGCCCGCGCGCGCCGTCCCAGGCAGCGGCTTCGTCGTCCGGGTTCCCGCCTGCGCGGTCGGTGAGCACGCCCACCGCGCGATAGAGCAGGCCCGTGTCCAGCACCGGCAGGCCGAACATCCGCCCCAGCCGCACGGCGATCGTTCCCTTTCCCGAGGCGGCGGGGCCGTCCACGGCGACGACGAAGGAAGGCGTCGTCATCCTTCCTCCTTCCCGCCTCACGCCTCGACCGCCTCGCCGATTCCGGCCCCCAGGCCGCGCATCAGGTCCACGAACCCGGGGAAGCTGGTGGCGATCATGCCGGGCTCGTCGACGGTCACGGGCGTTTCGGCGGACAGGCCCAGGATCAGGTGGCTCATGGCGATGCGGTGATCGCCGTGGGTGACCACGCGCGCGCCGCCCTCCACCCGGTGATTGCCGCGCTTGGCGCCGACCACCGTGAGGGCCTCGGCCTCCTCCTCGATCCCGACGCCGCAGGCGGCCAGCCCCGTGGCCATGAGGGCGATCCGGTCGCTTTCCTTCACGCGCATCTCGCCGATGCCGCGCATCACCGTCTTGCCCTCGGCGAAGGCGGCGGCGACCGCCAGGATCGGGTATTCGTCGATCATCGAGGGCGCGCGCTCGGGCGGGACGTCCACGCCCGAGAGTTCGGAATAGCGCGCCGTGACGTCGCCCACGCTCTCGCCGCCCTCGTCGCGGATGTTGGTCACCGACAGGTCGGCCCCCATGTCGCCCAGGGTGTCGAGCAGGCCGATGCGGGTGGCGTTGAGCAGCATGCCCTGAACCGTCACCTCCGAGCCCGGCGTGACCAGGGCCGCCACCAGCGGGAAGGCGGCCGACGACGGATCGCCCGGCACGTGGATACGGGTTCCGCGCAGCCTCTGGCCGCCGGGCACGACGATGCGGCGGCCAGCGCCCTCTTCCGAGACGTCCACGCGGGCGCCGAAGCCGCGCAGCATCCGTTCGGTATGGTCGCGCGTGGCCTCGGGCTCGACTACCTCGGCGCCGCCTTCGGCGTGCAGGCCCGCCAGCAGGACCGCCGACTTCACCTGGGCGGAGGGCTCGGGCAGGCGATAGGCGATCCGGCGCAGATTCCCGCCACGCAACGTCAGCGGCAGCCGCCCGCCCGCCCGGCAGATCCACGAGGCCCCCATCTCGCCCAGCGGCTTCAGGACCCGGTTCATCGGCCGGCCACGCAGCGAGGCGTCGCCGGTGAACGTGACCGAGAGGTCGAAGCCCGCCGCCGCGCCCATGATCAGGCGCACGCCGGTGCCCGCATTGCCGCAGTCGATGACGTCGGCGGGCTCGGCGAACCCGCCGCGGCCCTCGACGCGCCACGCGCCTTCGCCCAGGCGGGTCACGTCCGCGCCGAACGCGGCCATGGCCGCGGCCGTGCGCTTCACGTCGTCACCCTCCAGCAGGCCCTCGATCTCGGTCACGCCTTCGGCCAGGGCGCCCAGGATGAGCGCGCGATGGCTGATGGACTTGTCGCCGGGGGCCCGCACCACGCCCCTCAGGGGGCCAGAGCGCCGGGCGGTCAGGGTCGCCGCCGTCATGAGTGAAAAACACGCCTCCGGGAACGGGGTCAGATCGAAAGGGGGATTGCTTTGACAGCCGCCTTCGCGCGTGGCAAGGGACGCCGCCTTTCGCGAAACCGCCATATCTAGAGGGTCGCCGTCTTTGGCCAATCCCGAGCTGGGCACGAAGCAAATCTGCCCCAACTGCTCCGCCAAGTTCTATGATCTGAACAAGCGGCCTGCGCACTGTCCCAAGTGCCATACCGAGTTCGATCCCGACGAGGCCGTCCGCAGCCGACGCGTCCGCGCGCGCGCCGTCACGCCCGAAACCGAGGCGGACGACGAGCGCGAGGATCAGGTCACCGACGACACCGAGCGCGACGAGGACGACGAAGAGGACGCCGCGACGCCCGAGCTGGACGAAGTTTCGGACGAGCCGCCCCTCGCCTCGGACGACGACGACGGCGACGCCGAGCCGGCGCAGGTCTCCGAGGATCTCGGCGACTTCGGCGACGACGAGGAGAGCGAAGAGGACGACGACGTGCCGTTCCTGGAGGACGAGGACGACGACGACTTCGACGAGTCCGAGATCGAAGGGCTTCCGGACGAAGGGGACGACGACCGCTAGGAGGCGGTCGGAACCCGGCCGCGCCGGCCACCAGACCGGCGCGGAACCCGCCCTTTTCGCCATCGGCCAACGTCCGGTGGCGGCCCTTCCCCAGAGGGGGAAGAAAAGACGAAAAAGCCTGCGAAGTGGGCTTGATCGCGGGAACCGGTTTGAATAGGTTCCGCGCCTTCCTGGGGCCCCGGCCCTCGGGAAGACCCGGACCTCGGGGCTATAGCTCAGTTGGTAGAGCGCTTGAATGGCATTCAAGAGGTCAGCGGTTCGACTCCGCTTAGCTCCACCATGAAGGCCCGTAGGCGACCCCTACGGGCCTTCGCCTTTCTCGGGCCGGTTGTTTCGTGGGTTCAGCCCAGCCTCAGACGTCGTCGTCGCCGACAGGGCCGCCCTCGTTCTCCCACTTGCCGATGGCGCGGACGTCCTTGCGGTTGAACTTGAGGCGCACGCCGACACCGCCGTCGGGCCCTTCGTCGATGAGGACGGCGCCGCCCTCTTCGAGCGCGAGGCGCAGACGCCCGGCGGCGGCGGCGTCCAGGCCTGCGCGGCCGGCCTCGAAATCGGCGATCGCCGCCTCCTCCACGCCGGAGAGGCGAGCCACATGATCACGAGGCCACTGGACCAGGGCGCGCGCGGCGCGGGCGAGAGGGCCGGTGATGGGGGAGCCTGCGGCAGGCATGAAGCGTCTCCTCTCGGTCAATCGCCCTGGCGCGGCGCCTTCAGGCGGAAGATCATCTTCTCGATGCGGCGCTCGTCGGCCTCTGCGATCTCGACCGCATAGCGGCCGATGCGGACGACCTCGCCCTCCTGCGGGAAGCGGCCCAGGTGGTTCAGGATGAGGCCCGCCGCGGTGTGGAAGCCGCCCGGCTCGAACGGTTCGTCCAGCAGGTCGGACAACTCCACGAGGTCGGCCTTGCCGTCGACGCGCCAGACGCCGTCCTCGACCAGGGCGATCGGCGCGTCGGGGTCGTCGTGCGCCTCGGGGAAGTCGCCGGCGATCATCTCCAGCAGGTCGGTGGGCGTGATGACGCCCTCCAGGCCGCCGAACTCGTCGACCACGAAGGCCATGTGCAGCTTGGACGCCTTCATCTGCTCCAGGGCGCCCAGCACCGAGGTGGTTTCCGGGATGTAGATCGGATCGACGGCCAGCCGGCCCAGGTCGAGCGGCTCGCCGGCCAGCAGCGCGTCGGCCACGTCGCGCTTGTGGACCACGCCCAGGGGGCTGTCGAAGTCGGTCCCCTTGGCCAGGACGAAGCGCGAATAGGGGCACTTGCGCACCTCGTCGCGGATCACCGCCTCGGGATCGTCCAGCGAGATCCAGTAGACCTCGGTGCGCGGCGTCATGGCGACGCGGACGGGCCGGTCGCCCAGGCGCATCACCTCCTGCATCATGGCCTGTTCCTGGGGCTCGATGACGCCGGCGCCGGTGCCCTCGGCCAGGACAGTCTCGACCTCTTCCTGGGTGACGGCGCTGCCGTCGCGGTCGCGCACGCGCAACAGCCGCAGCACCGTGGCCGTGGAGAAGGTCAGGAGGGTGACGAAAGGCCCCATCAGCCGGGCGAGGACCGTCAGCGGCCCGGCCACCACGCCGGCGATGGCCTCGGAATGGATCAGGGCCAGCCGCTTGGGCACCAGCTCGCCCAGGATCAGCGAGAAGTAGGTGAGCATGACCACCACGACGCCGGTGGCGATCTGTTCGGAATAGGTCGCGAGCAGGGGCGACGAACGCTCCAGCATCTCGTCGAGTTCGCCCGCGATCGTGGCCTGGCCGTAGGCGCCGGCCAGGATGCCGATGAGGGTGATGCCCACCTGGACGGCGGACAGGAAACGGGTGGGGTCGTCGGCCAGGGCCAGGGCGGCGCGGGCGCCCTTGTCGCCGCGCTCGGCGCGGGCCTGGAGCTTGGCTTTGCGGGAGGACACCACGGCCAGTTCGGACATGGCGAAGAGGCCGTTCAGCAGCACCAGGAGGAGCACGACGGCGGAGGCGAAGAGGAGCATTTTCCCGTGTTTCGGCGAGGCGCAGGTCGCCCCGGCCCTCAGACTAGCGGGTGGGACCGCAAGACGCGAGGGCGCCCTGCGCCCCGTGCTGGTGCCTGGCTTGCACCGCCCAGGACACGGGGCCTAAATGCGCAGATGATCGGCGCCCTGTCGCACATGCTTCCCTCACACCCCTTCAAGGCGGCCGCCGTGCGGGCCGCATCGGCCGCGCTGCTGGTCCTGGCCGGCGCCCTGGCGGTGGCCGGTTGCGACCAGCCCAAGCCTCGCAATCTCCCGCCGGCCGCCGGGCCGCCGGTCGCCCCTTCGCCCACGCCGCCCGCGCCCGAATGGGCGAAGCCCCTGCTGGGCCAGGCGCTGCAGACCGCATTGCCGAAGACCGGCGCCTGCAAGGGCAACACGGATGTCGTCCAGCAGACCTATGCCGGTGATCCGGCGGGCGTGCAGATTCACGGCTGGGGCTGGGACGCCGCCAGGAAGGCCCGGGTGGAGCGCGTGGTCCTGACCGACGCCGAGGGGCGCATCGTGGGCGCCGGCGCGGGCGGGGGCGAACGGCCCGACGTCCCGGCCGCCCTGGCGGAGGTGACGGACGGCCAGACCGGCTGGAACGCCGACGCGCCAGTGTCGCACGGCCCTTTGCTGGCCTATGGCGTGCTGGCCGACGACACCGCCTGCGTCCTGGGCCGCATCGACTTCTGAGGCGGTCGGACGCCGGTTTTCGGCCCGCCCCCAGCCGCGCCGGGCGTCCTTGGCTTCGCCGTCATTGATCGGTTCCGTCGCAATCCCCACATAGGGCATGTCCGGACGAACCGAGCCGATGCCGGGCGGTTCGTCCGGAGAGTCGCTTCTTTCGAGGACTCTTTGGAATGAACCGCAGCCTGATCTTCGACAGCCCGTTCCTGTTGGGCTTCGAGCATACCCGGAACCTGATCGAACGGGCGTCGAAGGCCGCCGCCGAGAGCTATCCGCCCTACAATGTGGAGGATCGGGGCGACGGCGCCTTGCGGATCACCCTGGCCGTGGCCGGGTTTTCGCCCGACCAGCTCAGCGTGACCGTGGAGGACCGGCAGCTCACCGTGACGGGCCGGCGCGACGGCGGAGGCGCGAAGACGGAAGAGGCTTATCTGCATCGCGGGATCGCGGCGCGCGGCTTCCTCCGGAGTTTCGTCCTTGCCGACGGCATGGTGGTGGACGGAGCGACCCTGGAGCATGGCCTGCTCCATATCGATCTGGCCCGGCCGAAACCCGAGGCCCGGTTGCAGACCATACCGATCCGCACCGCGGGCTAGTTCCGCCAGGACCAGAGAAACCGGACCGCTGCATTGCGCAGGGTCCATCAGATGCAGGGCCGGCTGAACCGGCGGCCCCTGCAAGCGTTGAAGAGTACGGAGGTGGTCATGATGACGCCTGTTCTTTCGATGGAAGCGTTCGCCGCCCTTGGCGCGCCCAATCTTGTCTATGTCCGCCCGATCAAGGCGTCAGAGATCATCGCCAGCACCCCCGCGGCGCAGATCCAGGCTTTCGAGCTCGATCCCGAACAGACACTGTATGCGGTGCATCGCGCCGACGGCGAGCGTCTGGCCGTGCTGACGGACAGGGATTCCGCCGTCGCCGCCGCCCTCGCGCACGAACTGGCGCCGGTCTCGGTGCACTGAAATTACGGCCGTCCCTTCCCCCCGGGAAGGGACGGCTTCGATCGCGGTCCGCTCCGATGGAATCGGACGGGGTCCTGACCCTTGATCCCGGTCCCTTGATTTCTGGGCCCTTGATTTGTCGCGCTGTGGCTGCGGACCGATATCCCTTCGCCGGGAAGCGCCCTAAGCCGCCGGCCGCGCGGCGTCCTGAACCAGGAGGACATGGACGGCGTCGGCCGTGCGAGCCTTGCGAAGCTGTTCGCGCAGATCGCCCTGGCGCATGACGCGCGACACCCGGGCCAGGGCGCGCAGGTGGTCGGCCCCGGCGTTCTTGGGAGCCAGAAGGGCGAAGAGCAGGTCGACCGGCTGATCGTCGACGGATTCGAACTCCACCGGTTGCTCCAGGCGCACGAAGACGCCGCGCATGCGCTCCAGGCCGTCCAGACGCGCATGGGGTACGGCCACGCCGTAACCGACGCCGGTCGAACCCGCCGCCTCACGCTCCAGCAGGGCGTCGAGCACCTCGGCGGTCTCGAGGCCGAAATTCCGTGCGGCGATCTCGGCGATCACCGCCAGCGCCTTCTTCTTGTTGGCCGCGCGCACGCGCAGTGAGATCGCACCGCGATCCAGCAGTTCGCCGATGTTCATGGTCTCGAAGCACTACCTCGATCCGCTCGCGCCCGCCCGTCAGGGCGGACAACGGCGGACGCCGCTGCAACTAGTGGGCCGGACCGGAAGACGCCCCGTCGCCGCCGTTCCGGCTCCGGGTCCGTTCCGGGTCGATCCAGCCGATATTCCCGTCGGGGCGGCGATATACCACCGAAAGCCCCCCATGCGCGGCGTTTCGAAACACGATTGTTTGAGCTTCGGTCAGATCAAGCTCCATGACCGCCATAGAAACCGTCATCGAACGCACCGGGCGCTCGGTCTCGGCGATGATCATGGGCTCGGCGCCGTCCCCCGAAGCGGGGGAGTCGTCGTCCTCGTCATCCCCCTCGGGCGCGGCGATGACGAAATAGGCGGCCGTCTCGGCCTGCCGCGCCATCGCCTGGGGATGGTGATCCTTGAGCCGGTTCTTGTAGCGGCGGATGCGCTTCGACATCTTGTCCAGCGCCGCGTCGAAGGCCTGGTGGGCGTCGGCCCCCAGCCCCTGGGTCGTGAGCTGCTGCCCGGAGGCGAGGGTGACGGCGCAATCGACCTTGAAGGCGCCCCCCTCGCGGCTCACGACCACGTCGGCGCCGCCGCCACGGTCGAAGTACTTCGCAATGCTGGTGGAGAGTTCGTCGGCGACTCGCGAACGCAGAGCCTCTCCGACATCGACATGCTTGCCGGTGACTTGGACTTGCATGAGCTAAGAACGCGCCACCCGGCGGATGGTGTCAAGCCGGCGCGAACGCCTGCCAGACGTGCAGGAACAGGGTGACGATAATGTGAGCCGCCAGCACAAGGACGCCGGCGCTGGCCACCGCAAGCAGGTATCCGGCCAGCGCGATCACGCCGTCCCTCTGGATCAGGGCGAACGACAGCGCCGAGACCGCCATCGCCGGCAGGAAGTTTCCGCCGGGGATGGGCAAGATCAGGACGACCGCCAGCACCAGGCAGACCAGGCCGATCAGCCGCTCGCCCAAAGATCCGAACAGGAAGGTGAGCCGCGGCCTGGAGACCGCCTCCAGCCTGCGTAGCCAAGGCACGACGCGCGGCAGCGCCGCCCGCAGGTCGGCGGTGGACAACCTGCGCGACGTCACGCGATCGGGCAGCCATGGCGCCGAGGCGCCGATGACAAGCTGGGGCGCCAACAGCACCAGTGGAAGCCCGAAGATCGTCGAAGCGCCCGGTGGTAGCGGCAGCATGCAGGCCAGGCCGAAAATGAACAGCAGCGCCCCGATCGCGCGACCACCGAACTTTTCGGTCAGTTCGCCGATGGAGATGTCCGGCTCGCCGTGGTTGGCGATGTCGAGCAGCACCGCCGACAACGGCGCCTCGTCGGACGAGCTTTCGGCGGTCTGGGCGGAGTCGGACATCACGCTCTCATCTGGCGGTCCGGAATGTCTCCGCCAAGTGACGTAACGCGATTTCCGCGCGCGAGGGTTCCCCCGGGAAACGCCTTCAGGCCGGTTCCTTGAGCATCCGCCTGCGCTCGACCGACGACGGGATGCGCAGGGCTTCGCGGTACTTGGCGACGGTGCGCCGGGCGATGTCGACTCCGGCCCCCTTGAGGATCTCGACGATGCGGTCGTCCGAGTGGACGTCCTCCTCGCGCGACTCGGTGTCGATGAGCTGCTTGATCTTGTGTCGGACGGCCTCGGCGGAGTGCGCCTCACCGCCTTCGCTGGAGGCGATGGCCGAGGTGAAGAAGAACTTCATCTCGAACAGGCCGCGCGGGGTGGAGATGTACTTGTTCGACGTGACCCGGCTGACCGTGGACTCGTGCATCCCGATCGCGTCGGCGACGGTCTTGAGGTTCAACGGCCGCAGGTGCTCGACGCCAAACGCCAGGAAGGCGTCCTGCTGCCGGACGATCTCGGAGCTCACCTTCAGGATGGTGCGCGCCCGCTGGTCGAGGCTCTTCGTCAGCCAGTTGGCCTGGGCCATGCAGTCCGAGACGAAGGTCTTCTCCTGGTCGCTGCGGGCCTGGGCCGACACGCGCGCATGGTAACGCTGATCCACCAGCAGCCGCGGAAGGGTGTCGGAATTCAGCTCCACGTGCCAGAGGCCGCCGGGGCCTTCACGAACCAGCACGTCCGGCTGAACCGGCGTGGCCGCATCGCCGCCGAAGGCCGCGCCGGGCCGGGGCGACAGGCCGCGGATCTCGGCGATCATCTCGCGGAGGTCCTCGTCGTCGACGCCGCAGATCTTCTTCAGCGCCGCCAGGTCACGCTTGGCCAGCAGCGGCAGATTGTCGAGCAGGGCGCCGATGGCCGGATCGTAGCGGTTCCGGTCCTTGAGCTGGATCATCAGGCATTCGCGCAGGTCACGCGCGGCGACACCGACGGGATCGAAGCCCTGGACCACGGCCAGGACCCCCTCGACGCGCGCCTCGGAACAGCCCAGCCGCCCGGCGACCTCGGCCACGTCGGCGCGCAGGTAGCCCGCCTCGTCCACGGCGTCGATCAGGACGTGGGCGATGGCGGCGTCCGCCGCCGCCAGGCCCGAGGCGGCGACCTGGTCGGTCAGATGCTCGGCAAGGGTGGCCTCGCGGGTCAGGCGCTGCTCGAAGCCTTCGCCATCGTGGTCGAAGCTGCCGCCCGGACCGGCGCGGGACCAGTCCACCTGACCCCCGGCGTCGGCCGCGCCGGTGTCGCCCGGCCCGACGTCGGCCATTTCGGGCGCGTCGCCCGTGGCGCGTTCGCCGGGCGAGGCGTCGTCGTACTGGGTGTCGAGGTCGGCGCGGGCGTCGGCGTCGGCGGCGTGCTCGTCGCGGACAGCGTCGGCCGACGCCTCGGACGCCTCGGGCTCGCCCTCCTCGCGCTGCAGCAGCGGATTGCGTTCCAGCTCGCCCTCGACGAAGGCTTCGAGTTCGAGATTCGACATCTGCAGCAGCTTGATCGCCTGCTGCAGCTGGGGGGTGATGACCAGCCCCTGTCCCTGCCGAACCTCGAGTCGTGCGCTGAGCGCCAACGAACCGCCCCCTTTGACCTGATTTCCTGGCCTGTTTCTTGCTTCAGGCTAGGGGCCGATCCCAACCGACAGGTTAACGGCGGGCGTTTTCCGGCCCGACGGTCGATTTCGCCTGGACGACGCATTGACAGCGCCGGTCTCGCGAGGCCCCCTGGCTCCCGACTTGTCAGTAGAATGGCGACAGGAGCCCATGCGTCGCGCCGACCGCCTGTTCCAGATCATCCAGATCCTCCGGCGCAACCGCGGGCCGATCACCGCGGACGCCATCGCCGCCGAACTGGAAACCTCCAAACGCACGGTCTACCGCGACATCGCCGACCTGATCGGCCAGCGCGCGCCGATCCGCGGCGAGGCGGGCGTCGGCTACATCCTGGAGGATGGGTTCGACCTGCCGCCCCTCATGCTCACGCCCGAAGAGGTGGAAGCGGCGGTGCTGGGCGCCCAGATGGTGGCCGCCCGCGGCGATCCGGCCCTGCGCCGCGCGGCCGAGGACCTGATCGCCAAGATCGGCGCGGTGATCCCCGAGAACCTGCGCCCGCTCGTGGTGGAGCCGGCCACCCGCGCCGCGCCGAGCTGGAAGACGGCGCCCGACAACATCGACATGGCGTCGGTGCGCCAGGCGATCCGCAGCGGCCGCAAGCTGACCCTGACCTATCGCGACGAGCAGGAGCGTGAGACGCAGCGGACGGTCTGGCCCTTCGCCGTGGGCTACTACGAGACCACGCGGCTGGTGGTGGCGTGGTGCGAACTGCGCCACGACTTCCGGAGCTTCCGGACCGACCGTGTGTCCGCCGCCCAGTTCCCGGACGAGCGCTACCCCGACCGTCCGGCCTCGCTGCGCGCCCGCTGGCGCCGCCGCCAGCAGGAGCAGTGGGCGGCGATGCAGGCCGAGGAGGCCCGCAAGGCGCAGGGCGCATAGGCCCCGCCCGTCGCGGACGGCGCACCGTTCGCCGATCTGATGGCCTCGTGACGGGTTCGGCGATTTGGTCGTGGCCGCGGCTACGCCTAAGCGTAACGTCATACGCTGGGAGTTACACCGATGACCGGACTGAACCGTCGCGAGGCGTTCCTGCTGGCGGGCGCCGCCGCCGTCGCGCCCGCCGCCGCCGCCGCCGCCGCTGACCCGGCCTTGCCCACCGTCTGGGACCTGACCCCGCTCTACCCCAATCCGGCCGCCTGGGACGCAGAGCGCGCCGCGGTCGAGGCCGAACTGCCGAAACTGGCGGCGTTCAAGGGCCGGCTGGGCGAGAGCGCCCAGGGCCTGCGCGCGATCCTTCAGTCGATCTCCGACGTGAACAAGCGGCTTGAGCGCCTCTTCGTCTACGCCACCCTGAAGGGCGACGAGGACCTGCAGGTGGCCGTCGACCAGGAGCGGCGGCAGACCGCCCAGGCCCTCCTGGCCAAGGCCGGCGAGGCGACAGCCTGGGTGAATCCCGAGGTTCTGGGCATGGGGCGCGTGCAGATCGAGGGCTTCCTGGCCGCCGAGCCAGGCCTGGCCAAGTTCCGCTTCGGCCTGATGGACACCCTGCGTCTGGCCCCCCACACCCTGGACGAACAGGGCGAGGCGCTGTTGGCCGGGGCCTCGAACCCGCTGAGCGGGCCGGGCGCCATCCGGGGCCAGCTCGTGGCCTCGGATATTCCGTGGCCGACGGTCAAGGTCGGCGGCGAGGACGTGCGGCTCGACCTCCAGGGCTACATGCTGGCGCGCACCGCCTCGGACCGCGCCGACCGGAAGACCGTGTTCGACACCTTCTATGCGGCGTTCAAGGGCTTCGAATCCAGCCTGGGGGCGGCGCTGTCGGCCAAGGTCCAGGGCGACATCTTCGGCGCGCGGGCGCGGAAGTACGACAGCTCGCTGGCGGCGGCGGTGGATCGGCCGAACATCCCGCAGGATGTCTATCGCACCCTGGTCGCTGAGGCGAACCGCGGCCTGCCCATCCTGCACCGCTACTTCGAGGTGCGCCGCCGGCTGCTGGGACTGGCCGACATGGGCTATTGGGACATCTATCCTGCGGTCACGAAGCTGGACACGCGGTTCGACCTCGCCACGAGCCGGCGGCTGTCGCTGGACGCGATGAGGCCGCTGGGCCGCGAGTACGGCGACGCCTTCGCCAGGGCCACGACCCAGCCGTGGGTCCACGCCTATCCCCAGAAGGGTAAGCGCGCCGGCGCCTATGTGTTCGGGGCCGCCTACGACGTCCACCCGTACATGCTGCTGAACCACACCGACAACTACGAGGGGCTCTCGACCTACGCCCACGAATGGGGCCACGCCATGCACACCCTGCTGGCGCAGAAAGCCCAACCGTACGAACTGTCCAGCTACCCCATCTTCACCGCCGAGGTGGCGTCCACGGTCAACGAACTGCTGCTGGTGGAGCACATGCTGAAGGGCGCGAAGACCCGGGACGCACGGCTGTTCTACCTGGACCGGGTCTGCGAGGTGATGCGGGCCACGTTCTACCGGCAGACCATGTTCGCCGAGTTCGAGCTGGCCATCCACGAGACCGCCGAGAAGGGCGAGGCGCTGTCGGGCCGGCGGCTGTCGGCCCTCTATCTCGACCTGCTCCGGCGCTACCATGGGCCGAAGGTGGCGATCGAGGAGGTCTACGGCCTGGAATGGGCCCTGCCCGGCCACTTCTTCGACTACGACTTCTATGTCTATCAGTACGCCACCTCGGTGACGGCGGGCGCGGCGTTCGTGGAGCGCATCCTGAAAGGCGGCGTGGCCGCCCGGGACGCCTACCTGGGCGCGCTGAAGGCCGGCGGGTCGGACTATCCCGTGGAGGTGCTGAAGCGCGCCGGCGTCGACATGACCACACCCGAGCCCTATCGCGCCCTGCTGACCCGCTTCTCGCGCACCCTCGATGAGATGGAGGCGCTGATCGGATAGCGTCCGCGCCACGTCGCCGGCCGCGGGAACCGCCTCCCGATCAGGACGACGGGCCTTCGGCGTCGGACGCTGCAGCTCCGGCCGCGGCTTCGGTCTCCTGGAGCCTGCGGACGTTGTCCTCGTGTTTGCTGCGGTCGATGTTGTAGGCGGCCATCAGGCTGATCGAGACGGTGTAGATGGCGATCAGGGTCGGGATGTAGATCATCATCAGGTCCCGCAGGATCTGCGGGTCCACCTCGCCCGGCCTCGCGCCGATGGGAAACGCCGAGGCCGCCAGGATCAGCCCCGCGATCGCCGGCCCACCCGACGACCCGATCTTCTTGAACAGGCTGTCGGCGGCGAACAGCAGGCCCTCGGTGCGGCGTCCGATCCGCACGGCGTTGTCCTCCACCACGTCGGCGATCAGGGCGGTCAGGAACACGCCGGTCATGGCCCACGAGGTCATGGTGACGAAGGCGCCCGACGCCACGATGTAGAACACCCGTGGGTCGCCGTTCTCCGGCATCACGCCGGCCAGGCGGGCGAAGTAGGGCGTCAGCTCGGCGACCGCGCCCAGGATGTAGCCGAGGACCGCGGCCTCCTTCTTGCCGATCGCCCTCGAGACGGAAGAGGCCAGCGACGCGCCGATCAGGCCGCCGACGGCGTTGAACGTCACGATGGTGGCGATCTGCGCCTGGGTCAGCTCCCAGAAGAAGAGGCTGACGTATAGCGTCAGCCCGCCGGTGACTCCCGAGACCAGGAACACCAGGCTTCCCGAGCCCACGATGGTGAAGAAGGCGCGGTTGCGCAGCGTCGAGAAGATGTCGCTCAGGTGCTCGCGTCCGCTGCGGCGGTCGGACGGCGCCTGGCGCAGCCACGGGATGAAGCGGTGCGTGGCCGCCGACGAGATCAGGATGGTCGTGAAGATCACCGTCGCGCCGGCCATGGCGTAGGAGAAGTAGCCGTCCTTGGCCAGCACGCCGCCGCTGCCGTCGGGCAGTTCGCGCAGGGCCACCTGGTAGGCGAAGACCATCATGAGCAGCCCGCCCACCACGCTGCACAGCGTCCGGATCGAGATCAGCACGGTGCGACGGTCGTAGTCCTCGACCAGTTCCGGGATCAGCGCCGAGGACGGCAGCTCGAAGAAGGTGTCGAACAGCCGGATCGAAAGCAGGCAGGCCATCATGTAGCCGAACAGAGCCAGCGGCTCGAGGCCGGTGGGCGGGTTCCAGATCAGGAAGAACAGGATCGCGACCGGCGCCGCAGCGGCGTACATGTAGGGGTGGCGACGCCCCAGGCGGCTGCGCGTGTTGTCCGAAAGCTGGCCCACCACGGGATCGACCAGGGCGTCGAATATGAGCGCCAGCGCGGTTCCCAGGCCCACCCAGGCGGCGGGCAGGCCCATCACCTGATTGTAGAAGATCATCAGGAAGGTCGCGAGGCCGCGGGTCTTGGTCGAGTTGGAGACCGCCCCCAGCCCGTAGGCGATCATCACGCCCCAGCTCAGGGGTGGACGGCCCGGGAGGGGCCCGACGGCGTCAGGCGGCGCGGACGCCGACGAAGCTGCGCCCCGACGCGACGAGGCCCGCCCTGCGACGCCCATGATCCTCGATTCCTCCCCCTTCTCGTTGCCGGCAGGCTAGGGGCGGAGGGGCGGGCGGCCCACAGCGCAAATTTTTGGCGATGGGCAAAATTCGATTTGGCGGACGGCGGCCGCCGTCAGTTGAACCTGTCGCCCAGGTAGACGCGGCGCACCTCGGGGTCGTCGACGATCTCGTCGGGGCTGCCCTCGAACAGGACCTCTCCCGCGTGGATGATCGAGGCGCGATCGATGATGTCCAGAGTCTCGCGGACGTTGTGATCGGTGATCAGGATGCCGATGCCGCGCTGCTTGAGGTAGCCGATCACCTCGCGGATGTCGGCGATGGCCAGGGGGTCGATGCCGGCGAAGGGTTCGTCCAGCAGCATGAAGCTGGGCTCGGAGGCCAGCGCGCGGGCGATCTCCACGCGCCGCCGCTCGCCGCCCGACAGCGACACGGCGGGCGAGTTCTTGAGATGCTCGATGTGCAGTTCCTCGAGCAGCTGGGCGACCGTCTCGCGCGCCTTGCGGGAGTCGTTCTGACGCAGCTCGACCACGGCCATGACGTTCTCCCAGACGCTCATGCCGCGGAAGATCGAGGTCTCCTGGGGCAGGTAGCCCACGCCCATGCGGGCGCGCTGGTACATCGGCTGGGCGGTGATGTTCTCGCCGTCGAGGTAGATGGCGCCGTAGTCCGCCGGGATCAGGCCCGTGATCATGTAGAAGCAGGTGGTCTTGCCCGCGCCGTTCGGGCCCAGCAGGCCCGCCACCTCGCCACGCGCAAGGCGGAGCGAGACCCCCTTCACCACCGGACGGCCGCGGAACGACTTGCCGATGTTGTCGACGACCAGCCCCTCGCTCGGGATGGCGGCCTGGGGGCGAATCCGCTGCGGCGCGTTCACCGGGCGGCGCTTTCGGACTTCTTGGACGGATAGAACACACCCCGCGGGCGCGATTTGGCGTTGGGGCCGGTCGAGGTCCCCACCATCCGGCCTTCGCCCGTGTTGGTGTTGAACACCATCCGGCTGCCGCGCAGCACGTTCTGCCCCTGCACCGCCACCACGTCGCCGGTCAGGGTGACAGTGTCGTTGCGGGCGTCATAGGTCCCGTTGTCCCCGCGCACGCGCTGGTCCTTGGAAGTCACGTAGTAGACGTTGCCCTCGGCCTCCATGCGGACGAGGTCGCCGCAGGCGCCCGTCCCGGTGGCGCTGGTCGCGCCCGGCCGGGTCTCGAAGATCGCGCGCAGGACGTCGGCCCGCAGCCGCGCCTGGCCCTGGAGCGCCTCGGCCTTGCCGCGCCACACGGAAACGCAGGCCTTGTTCTGGACCTCGAGTTCGTCGGCGGTGATGTCGACCGGGCCGTCGGAGTTGGGGCCCAGGCCCTGCGCCTGGGCTGCGCCGGCGGCGCACAAGGCCAGGGCGGAGAAGGCCAGGGCGGCGGCCGCAGAGGTGACGGGAAGCTTCATGTCGGTCCTTGACCTGTTCGACGTGGCCGAAAACGCGGTCCGCTACTTCTTGTTGGGTTCCAGGCGCGTGCGGACGCCGCCCTTGAAGACCATGCGCTCACCCTTGCCGTAGACGCCATAGGACTCTGCGCTGATTTCTCCAAGACCCCCAGCCCCCTGAATGGGGCCTGAACCCACGACCTCGCCGGTCTTGGTGTCGAACATGGAAGCGGCCGTGGCGAAGGCGTTCTTGGTGTCGGCCATGCGGACGCCGTTGGTGAGTTCCAGCTTTCCGGTCTGCTCGTGGAACACGCCCGAGGCGCCGTTGATGCGCATCTCGTCGGGACCGCTCTCGTCCAGCACCAGCGCCGGCTTCTGAAGGATCACGCGCTGGTAGTCGGACGGGTCCCGCGTGGCGGTGTCGGCGGTCAGCCGGAAGGCGCGGCCCTTGTCGTCACGGCCCATGAAGCGCGGGTTCAGGAGCCGGATCGGTTCGTCGCCGGCGCCCGACGCCTTGGGCTGGGCGTTGAAGGTGGACCACGCCACGCTTCCGATCAGGCCGGCCAGGATCAGGGCGATCACCGCCGGAAGCACCACGCGCAGCGTGCGGATGAGGCGCGAACGCCGCCGCCAGCGCTCGAAATCGGCCCGGCGGTGCTCGGGCAGCGATGAGTCGGAGAGGACGCCGTCGGTCGCGGTCATGGCGCTTATCTAGGTATGCGCGAAGATATCGGCATCCTCCCAGCCGGCCACGTCCAGCAGGGCGCGGTGCGGGAGGAACTCGAAACAGGCGCGGGCCAGATGGTCGCGGCCCTCGCGGGCGAGCATGGCGTCCAGGCGCTCGCGGAGGGCGTGAAGGTGCAGGACGTCGGAGGCGGCGTAGGCCACCTGGTCGTCGGACAGCTTGTCCGCGCCCCAGTCCGAACTCTGCTGGGCCTTGGAGATGTCCACGCCGATCAGTTCGCGCGTGACGTCCTTCAGGCCGTGGCGATCGGTATAGGTGCGGGCCAGCTTCGAGGCGATCTTGGTGCAGTAGACGGGGGCGGTCACCACGCCCAGATGCAGCCGGAACATGGCGATATCAAAGCGCCCGAAGTGAAAGATCTTGGTCACCGCGGGATCGGTGAGCAGGCGCTTCAGGTTCGGCGCGTCATAGGTGGCGCGGTCCAGCCTGACCACATGGGCGTCGCCGTCACCCGCCGAGAGCTGCACCACGCACAGGGGGTCGCGCCCCAACCGCAGCCCCATGGTCTCGGAATCGACGGCCACCGCCGTCGCCCCGGCCAGGGCCTCGGCCGGAAGATCGCCTTCGTGGACGTGGATGGTCACTTCGCCAGCAACTCCGACACGACAACCCCGCAGGGGGGAACCCCCGTGTATCGTAGGGGTGGTGCCCAGGAAAGGACTCGAACCTTCACGGCCGTTAAGCCACTGGCACCTGAAGCCAGCGCGTCTACCAATTCCGCCACCTGGGCCCCGTCCGTCGGATCGGGAGGCGGCTACATATGGCGCCGCCCCGTTGCGGTCAACGGCCCCTTCGCGACGGACCGGCGCGTCACGTTGCGATAGGCGGCCGCATCGTTTAATCGGCGGGCTTTCCAGGCTTCAGGGACCGGCCGCGCCGCCATGCAGAACCTCGTCACCGTCTTCGGCGGCTCCGGCTTCGTGGGGACCCAGGCCGTCCGCTTCCTGGCCAAGGCCGGCTGGCGCATCCGCGTGGCGGTGCGCAACCCGAACCTGGCGTACCGCATGCGGCTGCTGGGCGATGTGGGCCAGGTCGACATCGTCCAGGCCAACCTGCGCGACCGGCCGTCGCTCGCGCGCGCGCTCGAGGGCGCGACGGCGGCGGCGAATCTCGTCGGCCTTCTCTACGAGCGGGGTCGGCAGGGCTTCCAGGCGGTCCACGTCATGGGCGCCCGCAACGTCGCCGAGGCGGCGCGCGCGGCCGGGGCGACGCGACTGGTCCAGGTCTCGGCCCTGGGCGCCGATTCCGGGTCGCCTTCGAAGTACGCCCGCACCAAGGCCGAGGGCGAGGCGGCCGTGCGCGAGGTCTTCCCCGGCGCGGTGGTGGCGCGGCCCTCGATCGTGTTCGGCCCCGGCGACGGCTTCTTCGAGCGCTTCGCCACGATGGCCCAGTTCAGCCCCGTCCTGCCCCTGATCGGCGGCGGCGAGACGAAGTTCCAGCCGGTGTTCGTGGGCGACGTCGGCCGGGCGTTGGCGCGCATGGTCGCCGATCCGGACGCCGAGGGCCGGACCTACGAACTGGGCGGCCCGGCGGTGCTGAGCTTCAAGGCGCTGATGGAGATGATGCTGGCCGAGACGGGCCAGCGCCGCCTGCTGCTCCCCGTGCCTTGGCCGGCGGCCAGCCTGATCGGCAAGGCCGGCGACCTCGTGGCCGGAATCGTCCCGCCGCCGCTGACGGCCGACCAGGTGGAGAGCCTCAAGGCCGACAACGTGGTCAGCGGCCGCCATCCGGGCCTCGCGGACCTGGGCGTCGCACCGACCACCCTGGAGGCGGTCCTGCCGACCTACCTCTATCGCTACCGCAAGGGCGGCCAGTACGCCGACCAGGACGCGCGCGAGCTGGAGGCCGGGCGGGCCTAGCGTGCTGGATCTGAAGGTCGCCTGATTGTCGGATCGGGCGCGAATTTCTGAATCGCCACACTAGCCCAGAAGCGCCAGGCCGATCAGGCCCAGGACGCCGACGACGATCCGCCAGATGGCGAAGGGCGTGAAGCCGTGGCGGGCGACGAAGTCCAGCACGCGCCGGACCGTGAAGACGGCGGCCACCAGGGCGCACGCGAAGCCCAGGGCGATGATGCCGGCGTCGTCCCAGCTCATGTTCTCGTAGTTCTTCACCAGGTCGACGGTGAAGGCGCCCGCCATGGTGGGCATGGCGAGGAAGAACGAGAACTCGGCCGCCGCCCGCTTCTCGCAGCGCAGCAGCAGGGCGCCGGCGACGGTGGCGCCCGAGCGCGACACGCCGGGGATCATGGCCAGGCACTGGAAGACGCCGATGGCCAGCGAGGTCTTCAGCGGGAACGCCGCCGCATCCGTGTGCTCCGGCGGCTTCTTGATGCGGTCGACCGCCAGGAGGGCGAAGCCCCCCACGATGAGACTCACGCACACCAGGGACGGCGTCTCGAACAGCACGCCCTTGATGAAGTCGTGCGCCAGCACCCCGATGAACGCCGCCGGCAGGAAGGCGATCAGGATCGAGGCCACGAACCGCCGCGCGGCCGGATCGTCGTGGAGATGGGTCGCCACGTTCCAGAGCCGCGCGAAGTAGACCGAGATCACCGCCAGGACCGCGCCGAGCTGAATCATCACCTCGAAGGTGTGGCCCGTGGATTCGAAGCCCAGGAAATGGCCCAGCAGCAACAGGTGGCCGGTGGACGAGACCGGGATGAACTCGGTCAGCCCCTCGACGATCCCCAGGATGATGGCGTTGACCCAGTCCGGCACGACCGCGCGCTCCAGTTCGACGAATGCAGGGGACGAGAGGCGCGCACTAACGTGAAGAAGCCGTTCACCTCAAGCCGGCGGGGCGCACCGCGGTCGGATCAGGCCGGCTCGGGCTCGGGTCCGACATAGCGGGCGCGGGGGCGGATGAGCGCGGCGCTCTGGCCCTGCTCGATGGCGTGCGCGATCCAGCCGGCGCAGCGGGCGACGGCGAAGAGGGCGAAGGGGGCGTCGCGCGGCAGCCCCAGGTGCTCGCAGGCGGCCACCAGGGCGAAGTCGACGTTGGGTGCCAGCCCCGCGACGGCGCGGGTCGTCTCGGCCAGCCGGGCGAGGCCCGGCGGCGGCGCGAAGCGGTCGAGCAGGGCCGCCGCGCGGGGATCGCCGTCGGGATAGAGGTTGTGGCCGAAGCCCGGCAGGGCGCGATCGTCCTGCAGGCGCGCGGCGACGGCGGCGCGGGGCCCGGCCTCGGCCGCTTCGGCGGCGAAGCGGCGCACGGCGTCGGTGGCGCCCCCGTGTCGCGGCCCCGAGAGGGTGGAGAGGCCCGCCAGCGCCGCCGCCGCCAGGGATGCGCCGGTGGACGCCGCCACGCGCGCGGCGAAGGCCGAGGCGTTCAGCTCGTGGTCGGCCACCAGCACCAGGATGCGCCGGATCAGGTCGGCGCCCGCGCCGCCCGGCCCCTGGCCCCAGGCCAGCGCCAGCCGGTTGTGGATCGCCCCGCCCATCACCTCGCCCGCCACGGCGTCGGCCAGGACGTCGAGCAGGGTGGCCGCCTCAACCGCCAGCGCCAGGGGCGCTCGGCCCACGGCCGGCGGATCGGCGGCCGCGCGCAGGGCCAGGGCCAGATAGGCGCGGCTTCCCATGTCGCCGGCGACCGGCGGCGCGGGCCGTTCGGTGCGTTTCAGCGCCGCGCCGTGGCCGCCGCGCAGCAGTCGCGCCACCGCCTCCAGGGTCTCGGTCTCGGCCAGGCGGATGGCGTCGCGGCCACGGTAATAGAGCCGGCCGCCCTGGACGGTGGTGATCTCGGACGCCAGCACAGGCTCGCCCCAGGCGATGGCGCCGGCGGCCACGTCCGACAGCTTGCGGCTGCGCGACTTCCGTTCGGCCAGGGCGGCGATGTCGGCGGCCCGATAGAGGCTCCGGCGCGGATCCTGCGGGTCGGGGCGCACGGCCACCCGGCCGCGGCTGACATAGGCGTAGAGCGTCTGGGGGCGGACGCCCAGGCGGTCGCGGGCGTCTTCGGCGGCGATCCAGTCGGGAGATGGCATTTATATTGATTATATTGATCAAGATTGACCCATAGAGCTTGGGCGCATTCTCTCCAGCGTACAAGAGAGAAGGAGATCGCCATGACCGCAGCTTCCGACGGCCTGGAAGGCGTCGTCGCCGCCGCGACCGTTCTGAGCGAGGTGGACGGCGCGGCCGGACGCCTGATCGTACGGGGCCGTTCGCTGGACGAGCTGGCCGGGCGCACCACGTTCGAGCAGATGATCGGCCTGCTGTTCGACGGCTTCTACGCCGACCTGCCCGCCGACATTCCGGCGGCCCTGGGCCGGGCGCGGGCCGAGGTGTTCGCCGAGGTGGCGGCGCTGGACACGGGGCTCCTCGACCGCACGCCGGTCGAGGCGATGCGGGCGCTGACCGCGCGGCTGGCCGACGGCGACGACGCCGCCACGGCCTTCCGCCTGATCGCCGCGCCGGCCGTCTTCACCGCCGCGGTCGTTCGCGGCCAGGCGGGCCTTGCGCCCGTGCAACCCGACCCCGAGCTGCGCCACGCGGCCGACACCTTGCGGATGCTGCGCGGCGCGCCGGCCAGCGCGGCCGAGGCCGACGCGCTGGACACCTACCTCGTCACGGTGGCCGACCACGGCCTGAACGCCTCGACCTTCGCCGCCCGGGTGGTGGCCTCGACGCGGGCGGGCCTGACCTCGGCGGTGCTGGCGGGGATCAGCGCGCTGAAGGGGCCGCTGCACGGCGGCGCGCCGGGGCCGATCATCGAGATGCTGGACGAGATCGGCGAGCCGTCGAACGCCCGCGCCTGGATCGAGGCGGCGCTGGCGCGCGGCGACCGGCTGATGGGCTTCGGCCATCGCATCTACAAGGTGCGCGACCCCCGCGCCGATGCGCTCAAGACCGCCGTGCGCTGGCTCGACGCCCGCCAGGGACGCCTGGAGTTCGCCGAGGCGGTGGAGGCCGCCGCGCTGCAGATCCTGCGCGAACACAAGCCGGAACGGTCCCTGCAGACCAACGTCGAGTTCTATACGGCGCTGCTGCTCGAGGCGCTGGACTTCCCGCCCCCCGCCTTCACCTGCGTCTTCGCCATGGGCCGCGTCGCCGGGTGGCTGGCCCATGCGCGGGAACAGCTCGCGGGCGGGCGGCTGATCCGCCCGGCCAGCGTCTATGTGGGGCCCCTGCCCCGCCAGGCGGCCTAGCCGGCGGCCCGGCGCGGCGCCGATCAGGCCCGGATCTCGACCGCCTCGCCGGGCTGGGCCTTCTGCAGGAGGTCCTCCAGGTCGGAGCGGGCGACCGCCACGCAGCCTTCGGTGGGCGGATATCCCGGGCGCGCGATGTGGAGGAAGATGGCCGAGCCCATCCCCGGGACCGGCGGATCGTCGTTGTGGCCCAGGACGACGACGATGTCGTAGACCCCGTCCTCGCGCCACAGGCGCTCGGCGCTGGCGGGATAGGGCAGCTTGACGTGACGATTGTAGGCCGGATCGGCGGGATCGTCGCACCAGCCGTCGTCCTCGGCCATCGCGTGGACGCGGATCTCGGTGGCCGGCGGCGGGCCACGGTCGGGCCGGTACCAGACCTCGCGGATCGGCCAGGCGCCGGCCGGCGACCCGCCGTCGCCCTCGCGCTTGGCCGCCGCCGGGACCACCCCCGCCGGTCCCAGCGCACAGCGCACCCGGCGGCCGTCGATGTCCAGCCAACCGTCCGCGGTGGCCACGAAGTTCATCGGAACCTTCGCCGCATCTGGCGATTCCCTTGCCGCATCACGTCTTCATGGTGTTTGTTGCCCCGCATGGCTCAACGCAAGACTCTCCTCATCGTCGACGACGACCAGGACCTTCGCGGGGCGATCGCAGAGCAGTTGCAGGCCGAGGGCTTCGAGACGCTCGAGGCCCCGACCGCCGGCGATGGCGTCCGCGCCGCGCGCGAAACCAAGCCCGACCTGATCCTGCTGGACGTGGACCTTCCCGACATGGACGGCCGCGACGCCTGCAAGCGCATGCGCGAGGACGGGGTCCAGGCTCCGGTCATCATGCTCACCGCGGCGTCCACCGACGAGGACACCGTCCGCGGGCTGGATTCGGGCGCCAGCGACTATGTGACCAAGCCCTACAAGTTCGCCGTCCTGCTGGCGCGCATCCGCGCCCAGCTCCGCGACTACGAGCATTCGGAAGGCGCGATCTTCCGACTGGGCGCCTACGAGTTTCGGCCGGCGGCCAAGATGCTGATGGACGAGCGGGGCCGGAAGATCCGTCTCACCGAGAAGGAGACGAACATCCTGAAGTACCTCTACCGGGCCGGCGAGAAGGCGGTCTCGCGCGAGGAGCTTCTGGCCGAGGTGTGGGGCTACAACGCCGGCGTGACCACCCATACGCTGGAGACCCACGTGTATCGCCTGCGCCAGAAGATCGAACCCGACCCGGCCAACGCACGCCTCCTTCTGACCGAGCAGGGCGGCTACCGCCTGGCGCCCTGAACGCCGTTACCCCCGGTCCACGGCGAACGGTGAGAAGGCCTGCTGGACCGGCATCAGCTCCAGCGTGTTCACATTGATGTGGGCAGGCAGGCGCAGCACGCTCTCGCACACCAGGGCCACGTCGTCGGCGCTCATGGCGTGGACACCGGCGTAGACCTTGCCGGCGGCCCCCTCGTCGCCCTTGAAGCGCACCACCGAGAATTCGGTCTCGGCCATGCCCGGCTCGATCGAGGTGACCCGCACCTTCGTTCCCAGGAGGTCGGCGCGCAGGTTCAGCGAGAACTGGCGCACGAAGGCCTTGGTGGCGCCGTACACGTTGCCGCCCGGATAGGGGTAGCTCGCCGCCACGGACGACAGGTTGAGCACGTCGCCGCGATTGCGGGCCACCATGCCGGGCAGCACGGCGCGCGTCACCCGCGCCAGGCCGGCGACGTTGGTGGCGATCATCGTCTCCCAGTCGGCGAGGTCGGCCTCGTGCGCCTTGCCGAGGCCGAGCGCCAGGCCGGCGTTGTTGTAGAGGATGTCGATGTCCGCGAAATCGGCGGGCAGGGCCTCGACGAACCCCGCGACCTGACCCGCGTCGGTCACGTCCAGCACCCGCGGCAGCAGCCGGTCGGTCCCGAGGTCGGCGGCGAGCGTATCGAGGCGGGCCTGTCGCCGGCCGGTGGCGATCACGCGGGCGCCGCCGGCGATCAGCCGCCGGGCCATCGCCTCGCCGAACCCGGAGGTTGCGCCCGTCACCAGGGCGATGCGGCCTTGGGCCCAGGAAGGATCGCTCATGCCGTCCCGATAGGCGTCGCGGCCGACGCCATCAAGCACCGTCGCACAGGCGGTGGACATCGGCCCGGGCCGGCGTATCGTCGCCCGCCATGTCGTGGGCCCAGCTCTACATGGACGCCGAGATCAAGCCGAACCGTTCGCTGTCCGAGCGGGGCTTCGTGATCCTGATCGCGTTCATCACCCTGGTGAACGTCGCCTCGGCGATGATCTTCGTGAGCCAGGGCGCCGCCTGGGTGGTCCCCTTCCTCGGCCTGGACGTCCTGGCCGTGGTGGTCGCCTTCATCGTCAGCTATCGCAGCGGCCAGATCGTGGAGCGGGTCCAGGTGAGCCCATCGGCGATCCGCGTGACCTGGGAATCGCCGCGCGCGCAGCGGCTGGTCTGGGAGAGCCCGACCGCCTTCACGCGGATCACCCTCGAACGGGACGAGGAGGACCGGGTCATGGGCCTGCGCCTCGCGCTCTCGGGCCGCGAGACGCCGGTGGCCGCAGCGCTGAGTCCCGGCGAGCGGGGCGAGTTCGCCAAGGCCCTGGAACAGGCCATCTGGCAGGCCCGGCGGCACAGGGGCTGAGCAGAGTCGGGCGGGGAGCCTCAGCCCTCGGCCACCACCGCCTTGAGCGCCTCCAGGCGGCGGTCGTCGGCGGGGTGGGTCGAGATCACCTCGGGCGGGCGCGTGCCGCCATCGTTGCGGGCCGCCATGCGTTCCCAGAAGCGGACGGCGGCGGCCGGATCCAGCCCGGCCCTGCGCATCAACCCCACGCCGACCGCGTCGGCCTCCAGCTCATGCCGTCGAGAATAGGGCAGGATGACGCCGAACACGGCGCCCATGCCCAGCGCCGCCCCGATCTCGTCGGCCCATTCTCCGCCCTCGCGCGACATCAGCACCTGGGCCAGGGTGACGCCGGCGTTGACCGCCAGCTCCTGGCTCACGCGTTCGGCCGGATGGCGGGCGACGATGTGGCCGATCTCGTGGCCCACGACCGAGCCCACCTCCTCGTCGTCGCCGGCCAGGTCCAGCAGGCCCCGGAAGAACCCCACCCAGCCGTTCGGCAGGACGAACGCGTTCAACTCGGGGCTGTCCAGTACGGTGAAGCGCCAGTCGAGGTCGGAGCGGCCGGACGCGTCCACCAGCGGGCGCGCGATGCGGGCCAGGCGCGCCTGGACGGCGGGGTCGGCCACCGGCGGGTGCTTGCCAGCCACCTCGGCCCAGGCCTGGTCCGCCATCGTCGCGAGCTGGCCGTCGTCGACCAGCACGAGCTGGCTGCGGCCGGTCGTGGCGTTCTCGGTGCAGGCCGCCACACCCCAGGCCGAGAGGCCGGCCAGGAAGCCCCGCCGCGACCCGCAGCGGCCGCACATCAGAGGATGAACTTCGAGAGGTCCGCGTCCTGCGCCAGGCCGCCGATGCGGTCCTGGACGTAGGCCGCATCGATGGCGATGGTCTCGCCGCTCCGGTCGGCGGCCGTGAAGCTGATCTCTTCCATGACCTTCTCCAGCACCGTCTGCAGCCGTCGCGCGCCGATGTTCTCGACCGAGCCGTTCACCGCCACGGCGGCGTCGGCCAGGGCGTCCACGGCGTCTTCGGTGAACGTCAGCGTCACCCCCTCGGTTGCGAGCAGGGCCTGGTGCTGGCGGATCAGATTGCCCTCGGGCTCGCTCAGGATGCGACGCATGTCCTCGCGGGTCAGCGCCTTCAGCTCGACGCGGATCGGGAGGCGGCCCTGAAGCTCGGGCAGCAGGTCCGAGGGCTTGGCCACATGGAAGGCGCCCGAGGCGATGAACAGGATGTGGTCGGTCTTCACCGGTCCGTACTTGGTCGAGACGGTGGTTCCCTCGATCAGGGGCAGGAGGTCGCGCTGGACTCCCTCGCGGCTGACGTCGGCGCCGGCGCGGTCCTGGCGGCTGGCCACCTTGTCGATCTCGTCCAGGAAGACGATCCCCTGGCTCGCGGCCAGTTCGAGCGCCTCGGCGGTGAGGGCGTCCTGGTCGAGGAGCTTGTCGCTCTCCTCGGCGAGCAGCGGGGCGTAGGCGCCCGCGACCGTGGTCTTGTGCGTCTTGGTCCGGCCGCCGAAGGCCTT
This sequence comes from Phenylobacterium sp., assembly GCF_037189685.1. Lineage (GTDB taxonomy): Bacteria > Pseudomonadota > Alphaproteobacteria > Caulobacterales > Caulobacteraceae > Phenylobacterium. The sequence continues at coordinate 80,950 of NZ_JBBCIT010000001.1, forward strand.
GCCGAACATGTCGCCCAGATTGAGCATGCCCATCGACGCGCCCGGCTGGCCGGGAATGTCCATCATCCCCAGCGGCGACGAGGTGTCGGCGAGCTGGAGCTCCACCTCCTTGTCGTTCAGCTCCCCGGCGCGCAGCTTGCGGCGGAAACTCTCGCGGGCGGCCGTGGATCCGGGGCCGGTCAGAGCGTCCAGGATCCGCTCCTCGGCGGCGGCTTCGGCGCGGGCGCGCACGCCGGCCCGGCGCTTTTCGCGCACCATGGCGATGGCGCTCTCGACCAGGTCGCGGACGATCTGGTCCACGTCGCGGCCCACATAGCCCACCTCGGTGAACTTGGTGGCCTCCACCTTCAGGAACGGGGCCTGGGCCAGCCTGGCGAGGCGGCGGGCGATCTCGGTCTTCCCGACGCCGGTCGGGCCGATCATCAGGATGTTCTTGGGCGTCACCTCGTCGCGCAGGTCGTCGGGCACGCGGCGGCGGCGCCAGCGGTTGCGCAGCGCCACGGCCACGGCCTTCTTGGCCTCGTTGTGGCCGACGATGAAGCGGTCGAGCTCGGAGACGATCTCGCGGGGAGAGAATTCGGTCATGTCGGGTCTCAGATAGTCACGAATCGAGCGCGGCAAGGCGCCTACAGCACTTCCACCGTGAGGCTTCCGTTCGTGTAGACGCAGATGTCGGCGGCGATGCCCATGGCCTTGCGGGCGACGGTTTCGGCGTCGAGGCCATCCACGTCTGCCAGCGCCCGCGCGGCGGCGAGCGCGTAGTTGCCGCCCGAGCCGATGGCGGCCACGCCGTGCTCGGGCTCCAGGACGTCGCCGACTCCGGTGACGGTGAGGATCTGGTCCTTGTCGGCGACGATCAGCATGGCCTCCAACCGGCGCAGGTACCGGTCCGTCCGCCAGTCCTTGGCCAGGTCGACGCAGGCGCGGGCGAGTTGGTCGGGGTACTGCTCCAGCTTGGCTTCCAGCCGTTCGATCAGCGTGAAGGCGTCCGCGGTGGACCCGGCGAAGCCGGCGATCACGCGGCCGCCCGCCAGCTTGCGGACCTTCTTCGCCGTGCCCTTGACGACCGTCTGGCCCATGCTGACCTGGCCATCGCCGGCCACGACGGTGCGGCCGTCCTTGCGCACGGCCAGGATGGTGGTGCCGTGCCAATCGGGGAAGGTTGAGGTATTCGACATCGGCGCGATGTGAGCAGCCGGACCGCGCCGGTCAAGCCGCCCCGGGGCGAAACCATGTCGTTCACCGACGAAGAGATCGAGCGCTACGCCCGTCATCTGGTGTTGCGCGAGGTGGGCGGGCCGGGCCAGCAGCGGCTGAAGGCGGCGCATGTGCTGGTGGTGGGCGCGGGCGGCCTGGGCGCGCCCGCGTCGCTCTATCTGGCGGCGGCCGGGGTGGGTCGGATCACCATCGTGGACCCCGACGTGGTGGACCGCTCGAACCTCCAGCGCCAGGTGATCTACGCCGAGGACGATCTGGGCCGGCGCAAGGCGACCGCCTCGGCGGCGCGGCTGACGGCCATGAACCCCAACGTCCGCGCCGAGGGCCGGGTCCAGGCGCTGGACGCCGCCAACGCCGACGACCTGATCGCCGGGGTCGACGTCGTGCTGGACGGGACCGACAACTTCGAGGTCCGCTTCGCCGTCAACGCCGCCTGCGTGCGCCACGGCAAGCCGCTGGTCTCGGGCGCCATCGGCCGCTGGACCGGGCAGGTGGGCGTGTTCGGCGCCCGGCCCTGCTACCGCTGCCTGGTGCCCGAGATCCCGCCCGACGCCGAGACGTGCGTGGCCGTGGGCGTCGTCGGCGCCCTGGCCGGCGTGATCGGCTCGATGATGGCGCTGGAAGCCATCAAGGTCCTGACGGGCGCGGGCGAGCCGCTGGCGGGCCGGCTCCTCGTCTACGACGCCCTGGCGGGAGAGACCCGGACCGTGCGCATCGCAGCCGACCCGGAGTGCACGGTGTGCGGCGGGGACGGACTCACCTCCGTGGAATAGGGGCCGGAAGGCGCGGCGTTTTCGCCGAAGAAGAGGTACGGCTTGCCATTTCCCGAACGGCCGTTAGACCGCTGGGCGATGGCAGACGACGTGACGAAGACTCCCGCGCGCACAACCCCGTCGGCGGCCACGGCCAGTCCGGGGGAAACCTATGACGACCGGCCGTTCCACTCGGACGGCCTGCCGCCCGAGGTCCGCGCGCCGCTGGCGCCGTTCAACGGCGAAGAGCCGCCGTCGCCCGCCTGGTTCCGGTGGGCCGTCGCCCAGGAGCCCGAGCGTACGTTCGTGGAATCCCTGGGGACGAAGCTGGAGGCGCTGTCCTGGGGCGAGCGGGGACGGCCGGGCCTCCTGCTCGTCCACGGCAACAGCGCCCACGCCGAATGGTGGAGCCCGCTGGCGCCGTACCTGGCCAAGTCGTACCGGGTCACGTCCATGTCGCTGGCCGGCATGGGCAATTCGGACTGGCGCGAGTCGTACCGCTTCCAGGACTTCGCCGCAGACGCCGAGGCGGTCAGCCGGGCGACGGGCCTCTATGACGGGGGGCGCAAGCCCATCTATATCGGCCACTCCTTCGGCGGCGGACAGGTCTTCTACGCCGCCGCGCGCCATCCCGAGCACATGCACGCCGCCATCCTGGTGGACACCGGCTTCGGCGGCCCCCCGCCCGAGGTGCTCGAAGAGCGGAAGAAGCGCGCCGAGCTGCTGGCCAACAACCCCAGCCCCGACCGTCCCAGCCGGGTCTATCCGACGTTGGCCGCCGCCCTCGCGCGCTTCCGGCTGATGCCGCCGCAGCCGGCCGAGAACTACTATGTGCTGGATTTCATCGCCCGCCGCTCGCTGAAGCGCGCGCCCTTGCCGGAAGGCGGCGAAGGGTGGTGCTGGAAGTTCGACCCCAACATGTGGGAGAAGCTGGATCGTTCGGACGGCCTGATGCAAGGCGGCCCGGCGCCGGACCTCAAGGTCCCTATGATCCACCTGTACGGCGATAAGAGCCTGATCATCGAACGGCGGGGTTCCGGCGAGCCTGGCTTCCTGTCCCAGCTCGTCCCGGAGATCGAGATCCCGGATTCACACCATCACGTCATGATCGACCAGCCTCTGGCCCTGGTGGCCGCGCTCCGGACGCTGCTGGCGACCTGGCCGCATTGAACGCTTCGCCGCATTGAACCCGCAGGGCGGTTCGTGTATCGCCCCTCCAAACCAAGCAGCTTCGAGGGCGACATCCCGATGGCCGGAGACGGTTCCGACTACCACCGCGGCGCGATGGACATCGCCGAGCAGACCGCCACCTACAACCTGGTGATGGCCCTGACGAAGTGGGGGTCGCTCTACACCGCCGCCGGCGTCTTCTTCTTCACGCTGCTGTTCTGCACCCATACGGGCTTCCTCGGCTCGCTGGCCTCGGCGCTCGTGCTGATCGCGGCCGGGACGTTCCTCCTTCGCAGCAAGCCGGACGCCGCCGCGCACTGACGCGCAGGAGACCCGATCCCGACCGGCCTCCGCGAAAGCGGAGGCCTTGTCGTGTGCGGGCGCCAGAAAGCCTTCAAACGATCGTTTGAAATCTGCGGTGCGGCGGCTGGACAAGCCGCGACAACGCCCCCTATGGTCCGCCGCTGCCGCGCCGAGGGCGCGCTTGCGAGGGGGAACTTGCGCACATGGCCGTCATCGCCGTCACCAAGGAGCGCAAGGCCGGCGAGACGCGGGTGGCCGTCACACCCGAAACGGTGAAGAAGCTCATCGGCGCAGGGTTCTCGGTGGTGGTCGAGGCCGGCGCCGGAGCCGGCGCCTCGATCCCCGATGCGGACTATGAGGCCGCCGGCGCCGCACTCGCCAAGACGGCCGGGGACGCCGCCGGCCAGGCCGACGTGCTGTTCAAGGTGCGCGGGCCCGAGGCCGACGAAATCAAGGCGCTGAAGGCCGGCGCCTATGTCGTGGCGCTCCTGAACCCCCACAACGACAAGGCGACGCTCGAAGCGCTGGCCCAGCAGGGCGCGAGCGCCTTCGCGATGGAGTTCGTGCCGCGGATCACGCGCGCCCAGGTGATGGACGCCCTGTCGTCCCAGGCCAACCTCGCCGGCTACCGCGCGGTGATCGAGGCGGCCGAGGCCTATGGCCGGGCGCTGCCCATGATGATGACGCCCGCCGGCACCATCGCGCCGGCCAAGGTCTTCATCATGGGCGTGGGCGTGGCGGGCCTACAGGCCATCGCCACCGCGCGCCGCCTGGGCGCCGTGGTGACCGCCACCGACGTGCGCCCCGCGACCAAGGAACAGGTGGAGAGCCTGGGCGCCAAGTTCATCGCCGTCGAGGACGAAGAGTTCCAGAACGCCCAGACGGCCGGCGGCTACGCCAAGGAGATGAGCGCCGGGTACCAGGCCAAGCAGGCCGAACTGATCACCGGCCACATCGCCAAGCAGGACGTGGTCATCACCACCGCCCTGATCCCCGGCCGGCCGGCGCCGCGGCTGGTGACCGCCGCCCAGGTGGCCTCGATGAAGCCGGGCTCGGTTCTGGTGGACCTGGCCGTCGAGCAGGGCGGCAACGTCGAAGGCGCCAGGCTGGGCGAAACCGTCGTCACCGCGAACGGGGCGAAGATCATGGGCCACGCCAACCTGCCGGGCCGGATCGCCGCCGACTCCTCGGCGCTCTACGCCCGCAACCTCGTGGCCTTCGCCGACCTGTTCAAGACCAAGGAAGGCGCCTTCGCCCCCGATCTCGAGGACGAGATCCTGAAGGCCAGCCTCGTCACCCACGGCGGCGCCGTGGTCCATCCCTCGCTCAAGGCCTAGTCCGGAGACACAATCATGGACGTCGATCCGACCGTCTTCCGCCTGGCGATCTTCGTGCTGGCGATCTTCGTGGGCTATTATGTGGTGTGGAGCGTGACGCCGGCGCTGCATACGCCACTGATGGCCGTCACCAACGCGATCTCGTCGGTGATCATCGTGGGCGCCCTGCTGGCCGCCGCGGCCAGCGGCTCGGGCGGTGAACTGACCCAGAACGTCCTGGTCTCCAAGGGCGCCGGCGCGGTCGCCGCGGCCCTGGCGGCGGTCAACATCTTCGGCGGCTTCCTCGTCACCCAGCGGATGCTGGCGATGTACAAGAAGAAGGACAAGGGCAAGTGAGCGGCTACGCTCGTAACGCCGAACTGTCCCGCGCCGTCATCCTGGCCGCCGCCGGCGCCGGCCTGATCGGATTGAATCAACAGATGCCCGGCACGCCCGCCGGCACGGTGCTCGCCGTCCTGGGCGGACTGGGCGTGGCCGTAGGCCTGGCGCTCGTCGTCCGGACCTTCCTCAAGCGCTCGGGGGGCGCCGACCAATGAACGCCAACATCGCGGCGATCCTCTACCTCGTCTCCGGGGTGCTCTTCATCCTGGCCCTGCGTGGCCTGAGTTCGCCCACCACCAGCCAGGCGGGCAACCGCAACGGCATGATCGGCATGGCGATCGCCGTCGGCACCACGCTGTGGCTGCTGGGACCCAGACTGGACGCCCTGACGGTCGGCCTGATCCTGGGCGGCGTGGTGGTCGGCGGCGGGATCGGCGCGGTGATCGCCCGGCGCGTGGCCATGACCTCGATGCCGCAACTCGTGGCCGCCTTCCACTCGCTCGTCGGCATGGCCGCGTGCCTCGTGGCGGTCGCCGCCATCTACACGCCCGACGCCTACGGGATCCTGGGCGACGACGGCCGCGTCCACCTGATTTCCCTGGTCGAGTTGAGCCTGGGCCTGGCCATCGGCGCCATCACCTTCTCGGGCTCGGTGATCGCCTTCGCCAAGCTGAACGGCAACATGAGCGGCGCGCCCATCCTGCTGCCCGCCCGCCACCTGCTGAACATCGCCATCGGACTGGCGATCGTGGCCCTGGTGGTGGTGCTGGTGATGAGCGGCGGCCAGGCGCTCTGGGCGTTCTGGGCCATCTTCGCCCTGGCGCTGCTGATCGGCGTGACCCTGATCATCCCCATCGGCGGCGCCGACATGCCGGTCGTCGTCTCGATGCTGAACAGCTACTCCGGCTGGGCGGCCGCGGCCCTGGGCTTCACGCTGGAGAACGTGACCCTGATCATCACCGGCGCCCTGGTGGGCAGCTCGGGCGCGATCCTCAGCTACATCATGTGCAAGGGGATGAACCGCAGCTTCATCTCGGTGATCCTGGGCGGCTTCGGCGCCGAGGACGGGGCGGCGGCCGAGGGCGGCCGGATCGAGACGCGCCCCGTGAAGCAGGGTTCGGCCGACGACGCGGCCTTCATCATGAAGAACGCGTCGAAGGTCATCATCGTCCCCGGCTACGGCATGGCCGTGGCCCAGGCCCAGCACGCGCTGCGCGAGATGGCCGACAAGCTGAAGGAGGAGGGCGTGGAGGTGAAGTACGCCATCCACCCCGTCGCCGGCCGGATGCCCGGGCACATGAACGTCCTGCTGGCCGAGGCCAACGTCCCCTACGACGAGGTGTTCGAGCTGGAGGACATCAACTCCGAGTTCGCCACCGCCGACGTGGCCTTCGTCATCGGCGCCAACGACGTGACCAACCCGGCCGCCAAGACCGACCCCAAGTCGGCGATCTACGGCATGCCGATCCTGGACGTGGAGAACGCGCGCACCGTGCTGTTCGTGAAGCGCGGCATGGCGGCGGGCTACGCAGGCGTCGAGAACGAGCTCTTCTTCCGCGACAACACCATGATGCTGTTCGCCGACGCCAAGAAGATGGTCGAAGGCATCGTCAAGGGCCTCTGACCCGGAGGGCGGGGGCGCCCTCCGCCGGCCTCAGGCGAACGGGTCGGGCGGGGTGAGGCCCTGGCCGACCACGCCGATCGGCGCCTCGACGCCGGGCGCCGGGCCGCGAACGTGGATCAGGATGTAGCCGTCCGACGCGCCGTCGCCGTCCAGGTCCACCTCCATCCGCGTCCAGTCCGCGGGCGCGACGGTGACGCCGTAGTCCCCGCCCGGCGGCGTCAGCCCATCGAACGGCGGGTTCATCTGGCCGGTCAGGCCCGTCGAGCCGTCCTGGCCGCCGTCCGGCGTGGGACGCAGCGGCTTCCCCGCAGGATCGTAGGGCGGCGGCTTGATGGCGTGGCCGCTAAACGAGAAGATCCGGTCGCCCTCGTCGGCCGAAAAGTCGGCGATGGTCCCCAGCAAAAGATCGGCGCGTCCCATCGCCACCGGAGCCTTGATCACGAACGTGTCCGCTCCCGCGCCGCCGATCGCCACCGTACCGCCATCCAGTTCCAGACGGTCGTCGCCGGCGCCGCCGTCCAGCGTATCCTGACCCCCGCCGCCGCTCAGGGTGTCGTTGCCGGCGCCCCCCAGGATGTGTTCGTTCGCCGCCGTGCCCTGGATGCTGTCGTCGCCGTCTCCGCCGCGGAGGGTGACGACCTCGCCCGTATCGGGCGTGGGCGAAAGCGCGATGTCAGGCTCGGGCGCCGCCGCCGGAGCGATCTCCACCTGCGGCGTGACCGGCGCCTCGCCCGACGTGTCGGACGCCAGCGCGGCCGCAGGTTCGGGCGCCGTCTGCGCTGAGGCGATCAGCGTCGTCGCCCGCTCGGGCGCCGGTTGCGGCGCGGCGGCCTGGGCGGCGGCTTCGCGGCTGTGGACGACAGCGTCGTCCTCGACGGGCGGCGGCGTGTCCGCCGGGGGCGCAAGGTCGGTGGCCGGCGCCGCCTGGGCGGTGTCGCCGATGCCGGCCGTCTCGTAGAAGAACGCCGTCGCCGCCAGCAGCGCCAGGAAGGTCTGACCCTGGCGGGCCGTGAGGCCGAACGGAAGGATGGTGGCCGACTGCGGCGACACAGCGTCTTCGGTGGCCAGCAGGCGGTCGCGCAGGGCGGTGTGCAGGTCGGCGCTCTCGCCCACGGTGTCGTCGACGGCGGAATGCACCACGAACCGGCCGCCGATGCGGGCCACGTGGATCAGCACATCCCCGGACTCATCGGTCACCACGCACCAGGGGTCTCCGTCGTCGGTGGCCCCGAAGACCACCTCGACGTGAACGCCCGCGGCCGCCAGCTGATCAGCGAGGGCCTCCAGGCGCGCGCGTTCCGCCGCGGACCAGTCGCCGCTGTCGCGCATGCGGACGATGAAGGGAACGACCTGACCCATCGACTGAGAAAGCCTCTCCAGACGGCTAGCCCGCGGCCCGGCCCGGCTGAACCCGCAGCGCCGGGGACGGGCTCGTCACGGACTGGCCCGCAGCTTCGGCGCCGAAGAGCAGCCGGTACAGCTCGGGCTCGTAATAGCGAAGCAGGGTCTTGGCGAAATCGCCGGGCTCCAGGCCCAGCGCCTCGGCCCAGGCGCCCTGGGTCTCGATCGGAAGCCGGCCCAGCCCGCTCTCGACCTGCGAGACGAAGGTATAATACCGCAGGCCGACCCGCTCGGCCAGTTCCGCCTGGGTAAGGCCGGCGGCCTCGCGGGCCGTCTTCAGCCAACGGCCGGCCTGCTGGCGCAGGGCCTTGGTATGGGCGGCCTTGGCGGGATCGGCGGCGGGTCTCGGCATCAGGCGCTCCGGGGCGTCGCGTCGCGCTTGCGCGACAACGCTCGGCCCGATAATACAGTAATTACGCAACAACTTTATACGCGACGTGTAGCCGCTCGTCACGGACTACCACGCCGCCTGGTTCCAGGAAAGCAATGAAGCGCCTTCTCGTCTCCGCGGCCGTCCTGCCGCTTCTCCAGGCCGCGGCCCATGCCGAGACCAAGATCTCGACGGCGACGACCAACCCGGTCCGGACCGCCACCATCGCGGACGGCCAACCCGACCACATCACGATCGAGGCGGCGGGGTCGATCGCACCGACGGCATCGGGCGCGGCGGTCACGGTCGACAGCTCCAACGCCGTGACCAACGCCGGCGCGATCAAGTTCGACGACGTCAGCGACGCCACCGGCATCCTGATCACGCCCGGCGTGGCGATGGCGGTCGTCAACGCCGGCACGATCAGCCTCCTGGAAGATTACACCGCCACCGACGCCGACGGCGACGGCGACCTGGACGGGCCGTTCGCCCAGGGCAGCGGCCGCTTCGGCATCCGTGCGACCGGCGGCGACTCCGTCATCGGCGACATCATCAACAACGGCGCCATCTCGATCGAAGGCGTCGACTCCGGAGCCATCTCGGTGGAGATGCGGCTGATCGGCAACCTGACCAGTTCGGGCGCGATCACGGTCGTCGGTGACCGCGGCGTGGGTATCCGGGCGGACTCGGTCTCGGGCGACGTGACGGTCACCGGGGCCATCTCCGTCCAGGGCGAAGGCAGCGTCGGCGTGCGGACCGGCGCGGTGGACGGCGGCCTGGTCATCCAGAACACCCTGATCGCCACCGGCTATCGCAGCACCGAACGGGCGACGGAAGCCGTGCGCGCCAAGCTGGACGCCGACGACCTGAAGCAGGGGGGCTCGGCCCTGCGCATCACCGGCAGTGTCGGCCGCGGCGTCCTCCTGGACCGGCCGCCGGCCGACACCGACGCCGACAACGCCGACGAGGACAATGACGGCGTGGCCGACGCGGCCGAAGGCACGGCGTCGGTGGTGTCGTTCGGGACGGCTCCGGCCATCGACATCGGCGGCCCGGCCCCGATCACCCTGGGCGCCGTCGGAACCGGCGACCTGGCCTACGGCTTCGTGAACCGGGGCGCCGTCGCGGGCGCCGGGGTCAACGACGGCGTCAGCGCCACGGCCCTGCGGATCGGTCCGGGCGTGACGGTCCAGGGCGGCCTCCACAACGTCACCGGCGCCACCATGTCCTCGCAGGCCTATTCGGCCCAGGCGACCACCGTGCTGATCACGCAGGACGCCGACGTCGCGACGCTGCGCAACGGCGGCTCCATCACGGCGGCCCAGTCCGGCGGCCTGCACGACGCAAGGGCCCTCGTCGACCTCTCCGGCTCGCTGCGTCTCATCGAGACCTCCGGGACGCTCAGCGCCGTGGTGACGCCGGCGAGCGGCGTGACCCAGACGGGCCGCGCGATCGCGGCGGACCTCACGGCCAACACCACCGGGATCACGTTGCGCCAGCAGAAGGTCAACACCACCGACGCCCCGGCGATCGTGGGCGAGGTGCTGTTCGGCGCGGGCGACGACCGGTTGGAACTCCTGGGCGGGACCCTGAGGGGCGAGATGAACTTCGGCGCGGGAGCCGACACGCTGGTCATCGACGGCGGCGCGACCGCGACGGGCCGCATCGTGGACGCCGACGGGCGACTGGCCGTGGACGTCCGCGAAGGCCGCCTGGCGGTGGCCAACACCGACACCCTGACCCTTACGTCGCTGACCCTGGGCGAGAAGGCGGTGCTTGCGGTCACGCTCGACCCGGACAACGCGGCGACGCGGTTCAACGTGACCGGCGCCGCCAGCCTCGCGACGGGCGCCCAGGTGGACGTCACCCTGACGGGGCTGTCCCGCGGCGAGCGGTCGTACCAGCTGGTCCAGGCCGGGAGCCTCGCGGTCGACGGAAGCGGGCTCTCATTGGCCGGCGCGCCCTGGCTCTATCAGGCCAACCTGCGGGCCGATGCGTCCGCTGGCGCGCTTTTCGTCGACCTGCGGCCGAAGACGGCGGCCGAACTGGGGCTCAACAGGTCCGGCGCCCAGGCGTACGGCGCCGTCTTCGACGCCCTGGACCGCAACAACGCTCTCGAGACCGCGTTTCTGGGCGCGGCCAGCCAGGCGGGCTTCGACGCGCTCTACGAACAGATGCTGCCGGACCATTCCGGCGGTGTGATGATGTCGGCCGCCCAGGTCTCTTCGGCGGTCTCGTCGGCCGTGGCCCAGGCCGGCGGCTCGGACACGAGCGGCACGGGGCTCTGGGCTCAGGAAGTTCTGTTCCATATCCGCCGCGACGCCCGGGACGCGGCCGGCTTCAAGAGCCAGGGCTTCGGATTCGCCGCCGGCGCCGATGTCGACACCGGTTCAGGCGCCGTGGGCGCGAACGTCAGCTTCGTCAGCGCCGACGTGAGGGACCGCGGCGCGGCGGCCGGCGAGGAGATCACCATGAGCGTGCTGGGCGCCGGCCTCTACTGGCGCCTGGACGGCGGCCCGCTTCAAGCCGCGGTGCGGGGCGGACTGGGCTACGTCTTCCTCGACGGCGACCGCCGCCTGGTGGCGCCGGATGTCGAGCTGCGGACGAAGGCCGACTGGAACGCCTGGATGGCCGAAGCCTATGCGGCCGTCTCCTACGAGGTCGGGCTGGGGGCCTTCTACGTCCGGCCTGAGCTCTCGCTCAGCTACATGCGGCTGGCCGAGGACGGCTATGCCGAAACCGGCGGCGGCACGGGCTTCGATCTTTCCGTCGACAAGCGGACCAGCGACATGCTGACCGGCGAGGCGCTGCTGGCCCTGGGCTGGCGGTTCGGCGACGAGGTCTATTTCGCCCCCGAACTCAAGGTGGGCTACGCCGCCCGTCTCGCAGGCGGTCCAGGCAAGACGACGGCGCGCTTCGAGGGCGGACCCGACTTCACCCTCACGCCGGAGGACGCGTTCGACGGAGGTGTGGTGGCGCGGGCCGGCTTCCGGGGCGGCGGCTCGCGCTTCGCCTACGCGGTGAACGGGGGCGCCACCGTGGACAGCGACTACACGGCCTACGACGTCCGCGCGACCGTCCGCTTCCAATTCTGAGCCCAGGCCCGGCCGCTGTCTCCTAGCCGGCCCGCCCCATACGCCGCCACACCCAGCCGCCGACGGTGGCCCCGAACGCGGTGATGAGCGTACCCCAGGCGATGTCGATCACCGTGATGTGCGTCGACCAGACCTTCAGCGTGGCCTGGTTGGTGAGGTCGTAGGTGGCGTAGCAGAGCGCGCCCAGGACGCCGCCCGTGATCGTCGTCCTGATCAGCGGCTTGTCGCGGTTGGGCCAGAGGGCCAGCGCCATCACGCCGGCGATGTAGGCGAAGTAGAAGACCGCCGCCGGCCCGATCCGCGCGCTGGGCAGGACCACGGCCTCGAGGGTCGGGAAATACACCTTGGGCCCGAACTGGGTGAGCCAGACATAGTCCACCGCCGCGAAGGCCACGCCCATGGCCAGATAGGTGACGATCAGCCGAACCATCCGTTCCCCCTTCACCGCCCTACGCCGGCCGCAGCCGGTAGTGGCTGACGCCCCATTCCTGTCCGCCACGATGGCCGAACAGCCCCGCCGTGGCGAGGAAGAACAGCCGCCAGCGCCGATGCCACAACGTCGCCTCGTCGCCATACGTCCGCGCCAGAACAGGGCGGATCGCCGCGATGTTGCGATCGTAGTTCTCCAGCCAGTGCAGGGCGGTCTTCTGGTAGTGGGTCCCGTTCCAGCGCCAGTCGTCCTCCAGGGCGAACAGGTCGGGGAACTGCGCGATCAGGCCGTGGCTGGGCATCACCCCGCCCGAGAAGAAGTGCCGGGCGATCCAGTCCGCCTCGTCGTCCACGTCGAAACGGTACGGCGTGGTCCGGTGGGTGAACACGTGGATGAACAGCCGCCCGTCGGGCTTCAGCCAGGTCTTCACGCGGGACAGAAGCGCGCGCCAGTTGGCCATGTGCTCGAACATCTCCACCGAGACCACGCGGTCGAAGGCCCCGGGCGCCTCGAAGTCGTTCATGTCGCAGGTGACGACCTCGAGGTTCGAAAGTCCGCGCTCGCGGGCGCGGTCCATGATGAAGGCCTTCTGGCTGGCCGAGTTGGAGACGGCGGTGATCCGCGCGCCGGGGTAGGTCCTGGCCATCCACAGGCTCAGCGAGCCCCAGCCGCAGCCCAGCTCCAGGATATGCTGGCCGTCGCGCAGGTCGGCATGGGCGGCCGTCTCGGCCAGGCCGTGCTCCTCGGCCTGAGCCAGGGTGTCGCCGGCGTTCCGGTAGAGGGCCGAGGAGTATTTGAGCTGGGGCCCCAGGCAATTCAGGAAGAAGTCCGCCGGCACCTCGTAGTGCTGGGCGTTGGCCGCCTCGGTGTGCTCGGCGATGCGGCGCTCGGCCATCTCGCGCGCGAAGACGGCGTCGGCGTCCGGGCCGGCGGCGGAAAGCTGGCGACGGGCGTTCGCGACCAGCAGCTCGATGGCCGTGCGGCGGACGACGTCGGGAAGGGGGGCGCCCTCGAAGGTGTCGATGACGGCGGCGGTGAGGCTCATGCGGAACTCAGGCTTTCTTGGGCGGAAGAGGAAAGAAGACGGAGACGCGCCGCTGATAATCCCGGAAGGCCTCGCCACGCGACCTCAACATGGCGTCCTCCAGCGGCGGGACGCCCGAGACATGGCGAAGCAGCCCGTACATGACCGCCGGCGCGACGAGGGACAGGAACGTGACCGGACGGGCGGGATCGAGCGCCATGACGGGATACGCGCACCAGCCCAGCCACTGGAAGAAGTAGTTGGGATGCCGCGACCAGGCCCAGAGGCCGGTCTCGATCACCCGCCCCTTGCAGGCCGGGTCGGCGCGGAACCGCTTCATCTGGGCGTCGGCCAGGGTCTCACCGGCCAGCGCGGTCAGGAACAGCCCGGCCGCGAGCGCGTCCCGGAGATCCAGCGCCGCCTCCGGTCGGCGCGCGGCGACCACCACCGACAGGGCCAGCAGCGCCGAGGCTGGCGCCTGGGGCAGGCTGACCCAGAGCATCCGCAGCGGATACGTCGCCGGGTCGCCCGCACGGAACGCGGCGTAGCGCGGATCCTCGGGATGACCGGCCACCCTCGGCGTCAGGTAGCCGCCCAGCCGCAGGCCCCAGGCCAGCATGAAGGCCGCCACCAGCGCCTGGCGGGCGAACGCGCCCGGACCGTCGAGCGGCCACAGCGCGGCCGCCGCCAGCACTCCGCCGGTCCCGAAGCTCCAGAACACGTCGGTCCAGCCGCCGTTCCGGACGGCGAGTCCGAACGCCCAGGCGGCGAGCATGACCGCGAGCATGGCGCCCAGCGCCCCAAGGACGATCTCGAAAAGCATGCGTTGCACTCCCCTCGCCATACGACCACGATCGGACGCGAGACGCATCCGGCGCTGTGACGACGCCGTAGCGTTTGCTAAGCAGGCCGGCGTGGGGACGGCGCGTCGCCTGCGGCGTGCAGACAAGGGTTGATCCGTGGACGTGAGTGATGGCGAGCGCCTGAGCGTGGCCGTGGTGGGCGCCGGCGTCGGAGGTCTGGCGGCGGCCTGGCTGCTCTCCGGGCGGCACGACGTCACGCTGTTCGAAGCCGATGCGCGCCTGGGCGGCCACGCCAACACTGCGGAGGCGCCCGGCCACAACGGCCCTGTCCCGGTCGACACCGGCTTCATCGTCTACAACGAGGCGAACTACCCCAACTTCACCGCCCTGCTGGCCCATCTGGGCGTCCCCAGCCTGAACGCCGACATGAGCCTGTCGGTGTCGCTGGACGACGGCGCGTTCGAGTATTCCAGCTATGGCGCGCTGGGCGTCTTCGCCCAGAAGCGCAACCTGTTCTCGGCCCGCTTCTGGGCGATGCTGCGCGACATCACCCGCTTCTACCGGCACGCGCCGAAGGACCTGGCCAAACTGGAGACGCCGCTCACCTCGCTGGAGGCCTATCTCGAGGAGAACGGCTACTGCCAGGCGTTCCGGGACGACCACCTCCTGCCCCAGGCCGCGGCCATCTGGTCGACGCCGCTGAAGGAGATCGGCCAGTATCCGGCGGCCTCGCTGATCCGCTTCTTCCTGAACCACGGGATGATGAGCGTCTTCGGGCGCGGCCTGTGGCGGACGGTCCAGGGCGGAAGCCGGGCCTACGTCGAGCGCCTGAGCCAGGAATTCCGTGGCGCCGTGCGCAAGGGCGTGCGCGTGGCGGGCGTACGCCGCGACGCCAACGGCGCCGAGGTGCGGCTGGCCAGCGGCGCGCGAGAGCGCTTCGACCATGTGATCCTGGCCACCCACGGCGACACCGCGCTGGGCCTGCTCGACGATCCGACTCCCGAGGAGGCGCGCCTGCTCTCCTGCTTCCGCTACAGCCGCAATCTGGTGGCGCTGCACACCGACCCGGTGCTGATGCCCAGGCGCCGCCGCGCCTGGTCGAGCTGGAACCACATCGGTCGCCGCGACGCTCCCGGCGAGGGCGCGGTGAGCTACTGGATGAACCGGCTCCAGAGCCTGGAGGACGCCCCGGACCTCTTCGTCACGCTCAATCCCTGCAAGGAGATCGACGCGGCCCGTCTCATCCGCACCGAGGTGTACGAGCACCCCCTGTTCGACGCCGAGGCCATCGCCGCCCAGACCGGGTTCTGGGACATCCAGGGCGTGCGCCGCACCTGGTTCTGCGGCTCGTACCTCGGCCACGGCTTCCACGAGGATTCGCTCCAGTCGGGCCTGGCCGTGGCCGAGCAGCTCGGCGGCGTCCGCCGGCCCTGGGCCGTGCCGGACGAGAACGGCCGCATCCATGTGCGGACGCCGGCGCTCGCCGATCAGGCCGCCTGACATGGACGGCTGCGGCCTCTATGCGGGGGTCGTGACCCACACCCGGCTGAAGCCACGGCGCCACGCGCTGCGCTACCGCATCTTCATGCTGCTGCTGGACCTGGACCGCCTGGATGCGGCCGATCGGAGCCTGAAGCTGTTCTCGCTGCGACGCTTCAACCTGGCGGGATTCGACCCGCGCCGGCATGGCGACGGCTCGGACACGCCCCTGAAGGCCCAGGTGGAGGCACGGCTGTCCGAGGCCGGCCTCGCCCACGGCGGGCCGATCCGCATGCTGGCCATGCCGCGCATCCTGGGCATGGGGTTCAATCCCCTGACGGTCTATTTCTGCCACCAGCCGGACGGGGCGCTCTCGGCCATCCTCTACGAGGTGAACAACACCTTCGGCGAACGCCACAGCTACCTGATCCCGGTGGAGCACGCCGGTCCGGTGGTGAAACAGGCCTGCGACAAGGGCTTCTACGTCTCGCCCTTCATGGACATGGACCTGCGCTACGCCTTCCGCGTCCGGCCGCCGGCCGGGATCGGGGACGAGGCCGTGCAGGTGCTCGTGGATGTGGACGACGCCGAGGGGCGGGTGCTGGCCACCGGCTTCGTGGCCCGCCGCCGCGACCTCACCGACAGCAATCTCCTGCACGCCTGGCTGACACATCCCTGGATGACCGCCGGCGTGGTCGCCGCCATCCACTGGGAGGCGCTGTTCATCTGGCTGAAGGGCGGGAAGATCCGCCAGCGGCCGGCCAAGCCGGCGTGGCCGGTGACGGTGGTGACGCCCGCGAAACTCGCGGCTTGAAACGCGAACTCAGGCGGAAGCCCGCCGGAACACCCAGACGTCGCCCACGTCGCCTACGTTGATCGGGTCGCGGTCCGGCTCCAGCCCGGCCTCGGCGGCTGGCGGGACCGGGTCGGCCATGTAGTAGGTGAGCCTCTCGGAGCTCTTCCGCACGATCCGGCCCCGGGCGTCGGTCAACGCGTATTCCAGCACCTGATCCAGCCGGTTCACGCCTTCGCGAAACGTGCGCTCGCGCACGAACAGAAGCAGGCGGCCGTCGGGCGTGGGCAGGTCCATCACCGGCAGGCCGGGGTTGGCCGGCGGCGGCCTCCGCATGAGATCCAGCCGCGGCAGGTGCACGGCCGCGACCGCGCCAGCGGCCATGTGCCGGGCGACCCCCTTGAAGGTGTTCCGCCACGCCGCGCCCGCGGGCGCATGCGCCAGGGTGAAGAAGGGCAGGAACACCAGGTCGAAGGTCCGCTTCAGGTCCAGCGCCGTCATGTCCCCGCGCACCAGGGCCACGCGGCGGCGGACATCGTCCGGCAGCGCCGCCACCCGCGCCTGCGCCTGGGCCAGCATGGCCGGCGCGATGTCCACGCCCGTCACCTCGAACCCGCGCAGCGCCAGGCCGCAGGTCAGCCGTCCCGAGCCCGCGCCCAGTTCCAGCATCGATCCGCCGGCGGGCGCCAGGCCCGCATAGATGTCCTCGTCGCCCGCGAGCCGCGCGTCGGCGGCGGTCACGGCGTCGTAGTGGGCGGCGCTGAGGCTGCCGGGCGCATAGTAGGGCTTGGCCTTGGCCATGACGCGCTTGTGCCGTCCCCGTTGCGTGCGATCAATGCGCAGGCCACATAATCGATGGCTCGAAAGGCGCGGCGCGCGCCTTCACATGGGGATACCGATGAAGACCCTCACCCGACACCTGGCGCGGCTGGCGCTGATCGTCGCGCTGCCGCTGGCGCTGGCCGCCTGTGGCGTCAACACGATCCCGACCCAGGAAGAGGCGGCCAAGGCCCAATGGGCCGAGGTCCAGAACCAGTACCAGCGCCGCGCCGACCTGATCCCGAACCTCGTGGCCACGGTGAAGGGCTACGCCGCCCAGGAAGCCAACGTCCTGATCGCCGTAACCGAAGCCCGCGCCAGCGCGACCCAGGTTCGCTCGGACGCCGGCATCACCACCGACCCGGCGGCCTTCCAGCGCTATGCGACGGCGCAGAACAACCTGTCCCTGGCTCTGGCGCCCCTGCGGGTGCTGCAGGAGGCCTATCCGGACCTGAAGTCGAATCAGAACTTCCTGACGCTGCAGAGCCAGCTCGAAGGCACCGAGAACCGCGTCGCCATCGCGAGGCGCGACTACAACGAGGCCGTCCGCGTCTACAACACCACGCTCAGGACCTTCCCGCAGATCATCTGGGCGAAGACGTTCCACGGCGGGTCGAAGCCGATGCAGCTCTTCGAGGCCACGTCCACCGCCCAGTCGGCCCCGACGGTCGACTTCGGCGCTCCCGGCTCGCCCCCGCCGAAGTAGGCGCATGCGCCCGATCTCGGCCTGCCTTCTCCTCAGTAGAGGAGGCGGCCGCCGCCTCAGACCTCGCTGGTGTCGGTGACGATGCGGCCCACGAGGCCGTATTCCACCGCCTGCTCGGCGCTCATCCAGAAGTTCCGCTGGGTGTCCTTGACGATCTTGTCGTACGGCTGGCCCGTTTCCTTGGCGATCATCAGGTTCACGCGCTTCTGCATCTTGATGATCTCCTCGGCCTCGATCTGGATGTCCGAGGCCTGCCCGCGCACGCCGCCCGCCGGCTGGTGCAGCAGGAAGCGGGTGTTGGGCAGGCAGAGGCGGTTTTCCTTCTTGGCGCCCAGGAAGATGTGCGCGCCGGCCGAGGCCACCCAGCCGGTGCCGATCACCTTCACCTCGGCGCCGCAGAAGCGGATCATGTCGTGGATGGTGTCGCCGCTCTCCACATGCCCGCCCGGCGAATTGATGATCACGCGGATAGGCTTGTCGCTCTCGGCGGCGAACGCGGTGATCTGGGCCGTGACCCGTTCGGCCAGCCGCATGTCGATCTCGCCGAAGATCAGCACGGTGCGGCTCTTGAACAGCGCATTCTGCACCGGGCCGGCGGTCATGGGCATGTCGGGCAGGCGGCCCTTGTCCTCGTCGTCGCCGCTGTCGTCGTCGAGGTAGGAAGTCCACTTCAGCATCAGGATCGCCTCAAAGAAGTTCGTCCCTGACGAGTTATTGGTCCGCGGCCCTTCCCGCAAGCGCCGAGGCGGCTTTGCCGCGGCAAGGGCGGGGCTGAACCCCAGCGGGGCGCCGGCATTCTTCTCCGGTGGCCCGCTCCATGTTCCACCTGAAGACGGTCTCGCCGCTCACGCTGGCCTGGACCGGAGCCGCGGGCCTGGCCCTGGACCTGGCGATCGCGACGCTCCTGCTGGGCGTGGCCGTGGCCCGCTGGGCGCCGCCGCAGGATCTGCCCTGGACGCCGCTGCGGCTGAACGAGCCCGTCGGCTTCGCCACGCGCGCCAAGTTCGAGGCGGCCGTGGCCGATCCGGCCCGATGCCGCGCCGTGCTGGCCGAGGGCGGCGTGGCGTTCGTGGAGGAGCCGGCGCGCACGGCCGGCGCGTGCGCGACCGACAACACGGTGCGGCTGGGCGCCGGCGTGGCGCCGCTGTCCCCCGCCCGGCCGGTGATGACCTGTCCCCTGGCCCTGGCTTACGCCTTCTGGGTCCGCCACGACGTGCAGCCCGCCGCCCGCGCCGAACTGGGCCAGCCGATCGCGCGGATCGAGCACTACGGAACCTTCGCCTGCCGCAACCTCTATGGCCGCACGACCGGCGCCCGCAGCCAGCACGCCACCGCCAACGCGCTGGACGTGGCCGCCTTCCGCACCGCTTCGGGAACCCAGGTCGGAGTGCTGCGCCACTTTCCGGGGGGCGACGCCGAGGGACGCTTCCTGCGGACCGTCCGGGACGGCGCCTGCCGCTGGTTCCGCGCCACCCTCAGCCCGGACTACAACGCGGCCCACGCCGATCACCTGCATCTGGACCGGGGACGGTTCGCGGCGTGTCGCTGACTCGAGCGCCCGCCTTGACCTTCGGGCAGGCCACGTCGCAAATGGCCGCGAACTCAAACAACCGTTTGGAAGGAACGTCCGATGAGCCAGGTTCTGGAAGCCCCGAAGGTCAGCGCCCGCGGCCTGTTCGACCTCACCGACAAGGTGGCCGTCATCACCGGCTCGTCGCGCGGCATTGGCCGGGCGATCGCCGAGCGCATGGCCCAGCAGGGCGCGAAGGTGGTGATCAGCTCGCGCAAGGCCGGCCCCTGTGAAGAGGTCGCCGCCGGCATCAACGCGAACTATCCCGGCCAGGCCATCGCCGTGCCCGCGAACATCTCGTCGAAGGACGACCTCCACCGCCTCATGGACGAGACGCGCAAGGCCTTCGGCAAGATCGACATCCTGGTCTGCAACGCGGCCTCGAACCCGTACTACGGCAGCCAGCTCGACATCCCGGACGACGCGTTCCGGAAGATCATGGAAAACAACATCATCGCCAACAACTGGATGATCCAGATGGTGGCGCCCGAGATGCGCGAGCGGAAGGACGGGGCGATCATCATCGTGTCGTCCATCGGCGGCCTGCGCGGCTCGGAGGTGATCGGCGCCTACTGCATCTCCAAGGCGGCCGACATGCAGCTCGCCCGCAACCTCGCCCGGGAGCTGGGCCCCGACAACATCCGCGTCAACTGCATCGCGCCGGGCTTGGTGAAGACCGACTTCGCCAAGGCGCTGTGGGACAATCCGGCGGGCGAGGAACGCGCCAGCTCGGGCACGCCGCTGCGCCGCCTGGGCGAGCCCGACGACCTGGCGGGCGCGGCCATCTACCTGGCCTCGCGCGCGGGCGCCTGGACCACCGGCCAGACCATCGTGGTCGACGGCGGCAGCGTCTGCTGATCTTCCCTTCCCATGTCATGGGAAGGGGGACCGCCCGCCGAAGCCGGCGCAAGCCGGCCGAAGAGCGGGTGGTGGGAAGGGCGAGAGACCGGCAGGGTGGATGGGTCATCCGCCCATGGCTCAGCAGATCAGATCGCGAGTTCGTGACTGAGGCTTGCCTCTCCACCACGCCCTCTTCGGGGCGCGGTCCCCCTCTCCCACTTCGTGGGAAAGGAAGGCCTAAACCTTCACCACCATCTCCAGCCCGTTCGCGAAGGGCAGGGTGAGGGTCTTCAGGCCGTTCGCCGGATCGGCCACGAAGTCGAAGACGTCGCGGTAGGCGCGGCGGAACTGGTCGGTGTTGTCGACCACGACCACCGCGCCCGGCCGCAGGTGCGGCGCCACCATCTCCAGGGCGGGCCGGGCCATCTCGGTCCAGATGTCCATCAGCACGAAGTCCACGGGCCCCTCGATCGTCTTCAGGGTCTCGCGCAGGTCGCCCTCGCGCAGGTCGATCCAGGGACTCAGGCCGGCGGCCTCGAAACTGGCCCGCGCGGCGGCCGCCTTGGCCGGCTCGTACTCGGTGGCGATCACCGTCCCGCCCCCATTCGCCCGCACCGCGTCGGCGAGGTAGAGCGTCGAGACGCCGAACGAGGTGCCGATCTCCACCACCCGCGCGGCCCGCAGCGCCCGGCACATCATGTGGCAGAACTCGGCCTTGACCGGCTCCAGCGCCACCAGCTTGTCGGCCATGTACGCGTGGGACGCGGCGTCGAACCCGTCCCACGACAGCTCGCCCTTCTTCGCCCGTTCCGAGAACCAGGCCGTCATCCCGGCCTCCTGGGCGGCGCTTCGCGCGTGGAGCGCGTCCACCCGCGCCTGGAGGGCCGGATCGCTCAGCACGCTCATGGCCGGGCCTCGTACTGCATGGCGCCGGCCACGTTGCCCTCGCTGTCCTCGAACCAGACCAGGCGGCCCACGCTCTCGATGTGGAACGGCTGGCTCAGGGGGCGCCCGCCCGCCGCCGCGATGGCCGCGACCGTGGCGTCGATGTCCTCGACGGCGAAGGT
The DNA here is from genome assembly GCF_037189685.1 of Phenylobacterium sp. GTDB lineage: Bacteria > Pseudomonadota > Alphaproteobacteria > Caulobacterales > Caulobacteraceae > Phenylobacterium. The sequence goes on from NZ_JBBCIT010000001.1 coordinate 102,072, forward strand.
GATCTCCATTCCCGGCATCCGTCGGCCCGCCACCTCGCGGCGGCCCTGCAGCGCGCCGATGACGCCGTCGCCCGCGTCGGAGGTCTGGTGGAAGCCGGGCGGCCCCCACGGCCGGAACGTCCAGCCGAAGACCTCTTCGTAGAACCGCCGCGCGCGCGGCGGGTCGTCGGCGTTGATCGCGAAGTGTCGCAGCGCTGCGGCCATGGGCTCCTCCATCCGGGCCACAGGCTAGGGCCTCCCCGTGGCGGCGCGCTTGCGCTAGTCTGACGAACTATGTCGCTGGAACGACACGCGCCGCCCCATTCCGACGGCTTTCCGGTCCGAGGGCTCGCCGTCACCTACCGCGACGGCCACGTGCTGGACCGCCACACCCATCCATGGGCCCAGCTCGTCTATGCGGCCAGCGGGGTCATGCGCGTCGCCACCCCCGGCGCGGCCTGGCTGACCCCGCCCACCCGAGCGATCTGGGTCCCGGGCGGGACGCCGCACGAGATCGAGATGCGCGGCGCCGTGGCCATGCGCACCCTCTACCTCGCGCCTGCCGGCGACGATCCGCGGCTGGCGGCCTGCCGCGCCATCGAGGTGGCGCCGCTACTGCGCGAGCTGGTCCTGCACATCGTCCGCATCGGGATGCTGGACGCCGGCGACCCGGCCCACGCCCGGATGGAGGGCCTTCTGGTCGACCTCCTGGTCCAGGCCGAGACGGCGCCCCTGGAGCTGCCCCTGCCGCGCGACCCACGGGCGCGCCGGCTGGCCGACCGCATCCTGGCGGCGCCGGGCGACGGGACCCCGCTGTCCGACCTGGCCCGGGGCGCCGGCGCCAGCCTGCGTACCCTCCAGCGCCTGTTCCTGGCCGAGACCCGCCTGCCGCTGGAGGCCTGGCGCGCCCGGGCGCGGATGCAGCAGGCGGTGGTCGCCCTGGCCGGCGGCGCCTCGGTGACGGCCACGGCCCTCGACGCCGGCTACCAGAGCCCCTCGGCCTTCATCGCCGCCTTCAAACGCACCTTCGGCGTCACCCCGGCGCGGTGGCGGACGCCGCCCGGCTGAGTTCTCTCGCCCGCGCCAGCCGGCGTACGCCCTCGTCCAGCGTCGCGTCGGCCTTCGCGAAGCAGAGGCGCACGATGCTGGTGACGGGATCAGCTTCGTAGAAGGCCGAGACGGGGATGGCCGCGACGCCGGCGTCCCTGACCGCCCGCAGGCAGAAGGCGCGGTCGGGCTCGGCCACGCCCGAGGCCGCGAGGTCGACGTTCAGGAAATAGGTCCCATCGCCCGGCAGGACGCCGAAGCCCTCGCCCACCAGGGCGGCGGCCAGGCGGTCGCGCGAGCGGGCCAGGCCCAGGGGCATGTCGCGGAACCAGTCGCCGGCGTTTTCCAGGCCCCACGCGGCGGCACCCTGGAGGTTGGGCGGGGTGGTGAAGGTGAGGAACTGGTGCGCGCGGGCCAGCGCGTGAGTGAGGGCCGGCGCGGCGCACAGCCAGCCCACCTTCCAGCCGGTCAGGCCGAACATCTTGCCGGCCGAGCCGATCTTCACCGTCCGCTCGCGCATGCCCGGATACGCGATCAGCGGCCGATGCCGCGCGCCGGCGAACACCACCTGTTCCCAGACCTCGTCGCACACGGCGACGGCGTCGTGGGCCACGCAGAACTCGGCCAGCAGGGCCAGGTCCTCGTCGGGCAGGACGACGCCCGTGGGATTCATGGGCGTGTTCAGCACCACCAGCTTCGTGCGCGGCGTGAACGCGGCCTCCAGCATCGCCCGCGTGAAGCGCCAGTGCGGCGGCTCCAGGCGCACGAACCGGGGCACGCCCCCCGCGCGGCGGATCAGCGGCGGATAGGCATCATAGAACGGCTGGAACACCACCACCTCGTCGCCGGGCTCGATCAGGCCGAGGAAGCTGGCGGCCAGCGCCTCGGTGGCGCCGGACGTGACCGTGACCTCGGACGCCCAGTCCAGGTCGAGGCCTTGCGTCCGGGCGTAGTGGGCGGCCACCGCCTGGCGCAGCTCGGGCAGGCCGGCCATGGGCGGGTACTGGTTGTAGCCCGAGACCACCAGTTCGGCGGCCTTCGCCCGCACCGCCTCGGGGCCGGGATCGTCGGGGAACCCCTGGCCCAGGTTCACGGCGCCCAGGGTGCGGGCGAGCCCCGACATCTCCTCGAAGATCGTCGTGGGCAGGGCGGAGAAAATCGTATTGGCCATCGGCGCGACATTGGCGTCAGAGTCGGCCCCTGACCAGCGGGAGACGGCCATGGAGATCCCCTTGGAGATCGTCGAGTTCGAGCCGGGCCACGCCGAGGCGTTCCGGACCCTGAACGAGGCCTGGATCGCGAAGCACTTCACGCTGGAGCCGAAGGACCGCGAGGTCCTGGGCGATCCCCAGGGCAGGATCGTCGATCCGGGCGGCCGCATCTTCATGGCGGTGCGGGACGGCGAGGCCGTGGGCTGCGTGGCCATGGTGCGGATGGATGACGGCGGCTACGAGGTGGCCAAGATGACCGTCTCGGAGGACCTGCGGGGCTCGGGCCTGGGCCGGCGGCTGATGCAGCGCTGCATCGACGCGGGCGCCGAGATGGGCGCCACCCGCCTCTACCTGGAGACCAACGCCACGCTAGGCCCTGCGCTCGGCCTCTACCGCGCCATGGGCTTCCTGGACCTCGCGCCCGTCGAGACCCCCTACGCGCGCGCCGACGTCTTCATGGAACGGCGCTACTGAGGGGCCCGTCCCGGGCCTCCGCGCGAGCGGAGGCCCGGCAATGTTTGTCCACGGATGCACACGGAGACACACGGATCGCGCGGCGGCCATCATCCGTGTGCATCCGTGGACCTTTGAGATCGGAAGGCGCCGCTTCGCGGCCTCGCAGGAACCGGACGAAGCGCTCCCGAGGCCTACAGGCTCGCCTGCACCCGGTGAAGGCGGGCATAAGGGCCGTCCGCGGCGATCAGGTCCTCGTGCCGGCCCTCCTCGGCGATCCCGTCCTCGGTCAGCACCACGATCCGGTCGGCGTTGCGCACCGTCGACAGCCGGTGGGCGATGACCAGGGTGGTGCGCGCCTGGGCCAGCTCGGCCAGCGCCTGCTGCACCGCCCGCTCGCTCTCGTTGTCGAGGGCGCTGGTGGCCTCGTCGAAGATCAGGATCGGCGGGTCCTTGAGGAAGGCGCGGGCGATGGTCAGCCGCTGCTTCTGCCCGCCCGACAGCCGCACGCCGCGCTCGCCGATGTCGGTGTCGTAGCCGTCCGGAAGCTCCCGGATGAAGCCGTCGGCGCAGGCCCGGCGCGCCGCGGCCTCCACCTCTTCGCGCGTCGCGCCCGGCCGGCCGTAGCGCAGGTTCTCCAGCACCGTGCCGGCGAAGAGGTAGACGTCCTGCTGCACCAGCCCGATGTTCCGCCGAAGCGACTCCAGGGTCAGGTCGCGCACGTCGTGGCCGTCCACCAGGACCCGGCCCGAGGTCGTCTCGTAGAAGCGCGGCAGCAAGGCGCAGAGCGTGCTCTTGCCCACGCCGGAGGCGCCCACCAGGGCCACGAACTCGCCCGGCCGGATGTCGAGCGAAACGTTGCGGAGCACGGGCGGTCCTCCCGGACGGTAGGCGAAGCCCACGTTGCGGAATCCGATCTCGCCACGGACGCGCGCCAGGGCGCGGGCGTTGGCCGCATCGCGGATGTCGGGCTGGGTCTCCAGCACCTCCATCACCCGCTGGAAACCGGTGTAGCCCTGCTGCCAGAGCCGCACGAAGTTCACCGCCCGCCGGACCGGGTCGATCAGGATCGCCACGCAGAGCAGGAAGGTGAGAAGATCGGCGACGTCCAGCGCGCCCTGGGCCACGCGCACGGCGCCCGCCACGATCACCGCCAGGGTCACGAGCTGGGCGAACGCCTCCATGCCCACGGAAAAGTGGGCCTCGCTGAGATAACCGGCGCGGCGGATGGCCAGGAAGCGGTCGTTCTCCACGGCGAAGCGCCGGGTCTCCTCGGCCTCGGCGCCGAACGCCTTCACGACGCGGATGCCCGACAGCGAGTCCTCGACGCGGGCGTTGATGGCCCCGATCTGGGCCTTGCCCTGGCGCAGGATGGTGTTCATCCGGCCGTTGAAGTGCAGGGCGTAGAGGATGGAGACCGGAAACGCCGCCAGGATCGCGCCCGTGAGCGCCGGGTCGAGCCAGATCAGGATGGCCGCGGCGCCCAGGAACTTCAGCAGCGAGATGGCCAGGTCTTCGGGCCCGTGGTGGCAGAGCTCGCCCACGGCGAAGAGGTCGTTGGTGATGCGGCTCATGAGCTGGCCGACCCGCTCACGGTCGTAGAAGCGGAACGACAGCTTCTGCAGATGCTCGAACAGCTCCTGGCGCATGTGGCTCTCGATCTTCGCTCCCATGACGTGGCCCTGATAGTCCACGAAGAGGGTGCAGAGGGCCTGGACCAGCAGAAGCGCCAGCATGGCGCCGCCCATGGCGAGGATCGCGGCCATCGCCTCGTCCGGTCCCGCGCCGGCGGACAGCCGCCGCGTGATCCAGTTGGCGCACACGGGCAGGGCCAGCGCCGTGGCGGCGATGACGACGGCGCAGGCGATGTCGGCGGCCAGCAACGGGATGTGCGGCCGGTAGTAGCTCAGGAATTTTCGGAGCCGCCGGCGGGCGGCGGCGTCTGTGGAACGGGCGCTACGGTCGGCTTGGGCCGGCGCCTCCAAGGTTCGCGAAGGCATGCGAGGTCATGTCCTGATGTCGGGAAAGGGCTCCTTTCGGTTGGGACATGACAGTCTGCATCTCGCTCTCCCGGGCGGACATTCGCTTGGGCTACGAGGATGACGGTGATCGCCGGACGACGCAACCGCGATATCACGACGCCGTGATGGTCGAACTTGATTGCGAACGACTCGCAATAGCAATAGAGTCGGGACTCTGGAGAAGGCCATGATCGACACCTATGCCGGCGATGCGCTCACCCACGGCGAACGGCTCCTGATCCGTACGCTGCGGCTGCTTACCCTGACCACGCCGTGCCACAGCCTGAGAGCCCACTTCGAGGCCGCCTGCGGCTGCGCCGGAGAGGAGGCCTATCGGATGCTGGAGGCCTTCGTGCAGCAGGTGGCCGCCCGGGGGCGCCGACGCCTCCAGCTCTCGATCCCGGTCGACCCGCGCCTCACCGACGACGAAGGCCTGATCCTCGATGTGTTCGGCTGCGCCCAGGCCGGCGACTATCGCGCCATGGACGAACGGCTGCGCGGCCTCATGGGCGTGGCCCCGCCGGCCGCCACCGGCGCCGCGGCGTGCCTGGTGGCCGAGATCCTCGACATGAGCGGCCTGGTGCTGCGCGCGCGTCCGACGCCCGACACCCTGATCCCCCCCGCCTGCCCCGTGGCCATCTTCCCGATGGCTGCGGAGTAGCGGCTGGAGCCTGTCGCGGCGCGGTGGTCCCCCGCCCGTCGCGGCAGGCTCCCTTTTCTCCGAGTTCAGTGCTGGGCGGCCAGCACCACGCCCAGCAGGACGGCCGTCCAGTGCGCCGCGGCGGCGGCCACCACATGGCCGTGCCAGATGGCGCGGGCGAACTTCAGCTTCTTGTTCACGTAGAAGACGACGCCGGTGGAGTAGAGCACGCCCCCGGTGATCAGCAGGGCCAGCGCATACCACGCCAGGGAATCGATCATCGGCTTCAGCGCGATCACCACCAGCCAGCCCAGGGCCAGATAGACCCCCACCCAGAACTTCCGATCGATGCCGGTCAGGCAGAGCTTGCCCAGCGCCCCCAGGGTCGCGATCGACCAGACCGCCGCGGTCATGCCCCAGCCCCAGGCGCCGGGCAGGTTGATCGTGAACGGCGTGTAGGAACCGGCGATCATCAGGAAGATGCCCGCGTGGTCCAGCCGGCGCAGGGTCGGCCGGTGCTGCGGCCGGGCGAAGTTGTAGGCGGTGGAGAACGCCAGCATGGCCAGCACGCCCAGGGCGTAGATCGAAACGCCGACGACCTGGCTGATCGACCCGTTCAGCACCGCCAGCGTCAGCAGCACCACGCCGCCCACGAGGGCGAGCGTCAGGCCCATGACATGCACCACCAAGTCGGCGCACTTGGCGCCCGGCGTGGGGTAGTGGCGCGGCGGGTAGGGCTTGGCGGGCAGGCTCATGTCCCCGGCTTTTACCGCCGACGTGCGACGCGCGTAAGGCGCCGCCTCATCCGGCCACCCGGGCCAGCACCGTCCGCGTCGCCTGGCGGGCGCCCATGCGTGCGAAATGGTCGGCCAGCCGGGGGAAGGCGGCCATGTCCAGCCCGTCGCGCGGCAGCCAGCCGGTCACGACGTAGAGGTAGGGATCGCAGACGGTATAGGCCTCGCCCATCGCCCATGGCCCCTTGAACAGGTCGGTCTCGATCAGCCGCATCGCGGCGCCGAACACCTCGGGCGCCTTGCGGCGCAGCTCGGCGATGGCGGCGGGATCGTCGGCCCAGCGCTGGCCGCGATGCCGGTGCGCCGCCGCGGGATGCGCCCAGGAACAGAGGTAGCTCATGAACGACTCGACCTGGGCCATGCCGAAGGCGTCGCCAGCAGGCGCGAGCCCCGCCTCGGGAAAGGCTCGTGCGACATAGCCCAGAATGGCCGGCGCCTCGGTGATGACCCCGCGGTCCGTCGCCAGCGCCGGAACCCGCGCCTTGGGATTCACCGCCAGGTAGGCCGCGCCCCGCTGCTCGTTCTCCCGGAAGTTCAGGCGGACGGCCTCGTAGGGCGCGCCCGCGTCCTCCAGGGCGATCTCGCAGGCCAGTCCGATCGTTCCGAGGGCCGTGTAGAGCCTGAGCATGGCGTATCTCCTGGCCCGCGCATGTGCATCGGCGCCGGACCTGCCGCAAGGGCCGGCTTGACCCTGCAGGCCACCGCGTGGAACCCGTTGGCGGTCATGACCAGCCTCGATGCACAACTCCTGGCGCAGACGGCCGAGCGCGTCGCCGCCCACTCCGGCCCGACTTTCCTCATCGGGATCGCCGGCGGAGTCGCGGTGGGCAAGACCACGCTGGCGCATCGGCTGGCCGAGGGGCTGAACCGCGGCGGGATCACCGTGGAGGTGGTGGCCACGGACGGCTTCCTGCGTCCCAATCGCGAGCTGGAGGCTGCGGGCCTGAACCTCAGGAAGGGCTTCCCGGAGACCTACGATCGTGACGCCTTCCACCGCTTCCTGGCCGAACTGGGGGCGGGCCGGGCCGCGGCCAGCCCGGTCTATTCGCACGTCACCTACGATATCGTGCCGGGCGAGGTGCGGAGGGTCCCGGCCCGGGGTGTGGTGATCGTGGAGGGCGTGAACGTGCTGCAGACGCCGCAGGCCCGCGCGGCCTTCGGCCTGTCGCTGTATGTGGACGCCGACCCGGCGGATGCGAAGGCCTGGTACCTTGCGCGGCTGGCGCGGATCGTCGCCGAGGAGCCGGAGAGCTTCATCGCCCGGATCGCCGACCCGGTGCGGCGCGACGCCCTGGTCGAGGCGGCCTGGACGCAGATCAACCTGGTGAACCTCCGCGACCACATCGCGCCGACGATGGCGCATGCCGACGTGGTGGTGCGGAAGCGTCCCGACCACGCGCTCCAAGCGCTCGCCTGGCGGTAGCCGCCGCGGGTCGGATCAGTCCTCGCGCGCCCGCTTCTTGCGGAAGCTGGGGTTCAGGACCTTCTTGCGCAGCCGGATGTTCTTGGGCGTCACCTCGACCAGCTCGTCCTCCTCGATGTAGGCGATGGCCTGTTCGAGGGTGAGCCGCCGCGGCGGGGTCAGGCGCACCGCCTCGTCCTTGCCCGAGGCGCGGACGTTGGTGAGCTGCTTGGCCTTCATCGGATTGACGTCGAGGTCGTCCGAGCGGCTGTTCTCGCCGATGATCATGCCCTGGTAGGTCTTCTCGCCGGCGCCGACGAACATCGTGCCGCGCTCCTCCAGGTTCCACAGGGCGTAGGCCGCGGTCTCCCCGTCGGAGTTCGAGACCAGCACGCCCTTGCGGCCGGCGTCGATCGGGCCCTTGTAGGCCTCGTAGTGGCTGAAGACGCGGTTCAGCACGCCCGAGCCGCGGGTGTCGGTCAGGAACTCGCCCTGGTAGCCGATCAGCGAGCGCGACGGGCTCATCAGGCTGATCCGGGTCTTGCCGGCGCCCGACGGCCCCATGTCCTTCAGCTCGGCCTTACGCGCCGACAGCTTCTCGATGACGATGCCGGTGAACTCGTCGTCCACGTCGATCATGACGTCCTCGATCGGCTCCATCCGTTCGCCGGTCTCCTCGTCGGCCTGGTAGACCACGCGCGGGCGGCTGATGGAGACCTCGAAGCCTTCGCGGCGCATGCTCTCGATCAGCACGCCGAGCTGCAACTCGCCGCGGCCGGCCACCTCGTAGGCGTCCTTCTCGGACGTCTCGGTGACGCGGATGGCGACGTTGGATTCCGCCTCCTTCTGCAGGCGCGCGGCGATGACCCGGCTCTGCACCTTGTCGCCCTCGCGCCCGGCCAGCGGGCTGTCGTTGACGCTGACCGTCATCGAGATGGTCGGCGGGTCGATGGGCTGGGCCGGCAGGGCCTCGGTGACGTCCAGGGCGCACAGGGTGTCCGCCACGGTCGCCTTCGACAGCCCCGCGATGGCGACGATGTCGCCGGCCTCGGCGCCGCCGTCGATCGGCTGGCGCTTCAGGCCGCGGAACGCCAGCACCTTGGTGATGCGGCCGCGCTCGATCTCCTTGCCGTCGCGCGACAGCGCCTTGATCGGCATGCCGGGCACGGCCTTGCCGGCCTCGATGCGGCCGGTCAGCAGGCGGCCCAGGAATGGGTCGCTCTCGATCAGCACCGACAGGATCTGGAAAGGTTCGTCCTTGCGCGCCTCGGCCTTGGGCGCCGGCACATGGTCGACGATCAGGTCGAACAACGGCGACAGGTCGTCGTTCGGCTTGGCCAGGTCCAGCGTCGCCCAGCCGTTCTTGCCCGAGGCGTAGATGTGCGGGAAGTCGAGCTGCTCGTCCGTCGCGCCCATGGCCGCGAACAGGTCGAAGGCGTCGTTCAGCACCCGGTCGGGATCGGCGTGCGGGCGGTCCACCTTGTTGAGGCAGAGGATCGGGCGCAGGCCCATCTTCAGCGCCTTGCCCAGCACGAACTTGGTCTGGGGCATGACGCCTTCCTCGGCGTCCACCAGCAGGACGCAGCCGTCCACCATGCCCAGGATCCGCTCCACCTCGCCGCCGAAGTCGGCGTGGCCGGGCGTGTCGATGATGTTGATGCGCGTCTCGCCCGCCTTTCCGTTCCATAGCACCGAGGTGCACTTGGCCAGGATGGTGATGCCGCGCTCGCGCTCCTGGTCGTTGGAATCCATCGCGCGCTCGACCGTCGCCTCGTTGGCTCGGAAGACGCCGGACTGGGCCAGAAGCTGGTCGACCAGCGTGGTCTTGCCGTGGTCGACGTGGGCGATGATGGCGATGTTTCGGAGCGACATGGGGCGGCGGGCTTCTTTCGAGGGCGGGCGCTTGTACGGGAAGGCGGCCTCGACCGCCAGAGTGTTGTGCGCCGCATATAACGCAACGTCAGCGTCGCGTAAGGTGATTGACTGAATCTATTGATAAAACCCGTCAGCGGCTGAGGATGCGACAGAATATTTCCGCTTTTCGGCTTGCCGGATTGTGCGCCGCACACTAGATTAAGTCTGTGGGGCGTCGCTGACGCCTCGGCCCTTCATGGGCGTTTCCTCCCTAATGAACTGCCGCGCCGCTGGCGCGGCTTTTTTTTGGGCCTCCGGCCATCGGGCACGTCGCGCCGTCATTCGGACACGAAGATCACGAAGAGCACGAAGACCACCCAGGAAGGGGCCAGCGCGGCGCTGAATCGGTGTGCATCACCACTTCGCCGGACTGCCCGAAATGCGCAGCGTTTAGTGGTGTGTATCCTTGCTTTTGCCTTGATCGCTCAGCATTTCTGGAATGTGCGGACCCAGCGCGTCCGCTCCCAGCGAGAGATTTCGCCCGCCATGCAGCGGCGCTCGCCCTCGGTCGGCGCGACCTGTCCATGGGCAGGTGGCTGCGCGCCGGACGCCGCCTGCTGCGCCACGCCTCCATCGGTGCACTTCTGGAACGTGTGGACCCAGCTGTTCCCGTCCCAGCGGTAGATCTCGCCGGCCATGCAACGACGCTCTTGCCGCGTCGGCGCAGCCGGGGCGTAGGAGCCGCTTTGCCAGGAATAGCCATCGGCGCCGCCATCACCGCCGGATGACCGGGTATCGCCAAGGGCGGCGGCGGGCGGCGGCGCCACGGGCCGGCCGGCGATGATAGTGGCCATTCCCTGGACCATCGCCGCGTTCATTGCCCGCTGGTGGGCGCGCTCCTCGGCCTCCTCGCGCTCGCGCCGCGCGTCGTCAGCGGCCCAGCGCGCCTCGTTCGCGGCGCGCGCTGTAGCCTGCTGTTGCGCCACCTGCTGCTGCGCGTCCTGCGCGGCAGTGCGGACCTGCTCGTCGGCCAGCATCCGCACCGAAGGCTCCCGAAAACCCGCCTCGGTCAGCAACAGTCTGCCGTTCATCATCCGGCAGTATCCTGGGATGTTGCAATCGAGCGTCGACACCGGCCCGCCGTCATCGGGCATCCAGTAGATCGAGCCCTTTTCGACCTTGAACGCGCCGGCGCAGGGCTTCTGCCGGTTCGCGCATTCGTAGCGCCCGGCTCCCGCCCCTTCGAAGGTGTGGTTCCAACCATTCCAATAGAATCGTCCGTCTTCCCTGACGAAGGCCCTGTCGAAATGGGTCTTCCCGTCGAGCGTGCGCAACGACGAACTCAGATGCTCGCCGACCCCGCCGGCCATCAGCCGAAAACGCTGCTGCCGCTCGGCCAGTCTGGCGGTGACGTCCGCACGCCATTGCTGCGCCACCAAAGCGGACAGTCGGGAGTGCGATTGCGTGGTCGACTGTTCCTTGCCGTCGGAGCCCCTGGTCATCGTCGCTTCGACCAGCAGCCCGTCCTTGTCGAGACCTATCGACCAGTTCCGGGAGCGATCCTCGTCCCAATTGACGACCGCGCCGCCTTCGACGCGGTACCTGGCCCTGCCCACCGAGCCGTTCCAATAGCTGCGCGCCACGTCGATCATGCCGTCCGGCGCCAAGGTCCAGCGCGCAATGGTCGACGAGTCAGGGTCAGTGCTCCGCAATACGAGAACTTCGCCGGGCCGCTCCCATTCGAAGCTGTCGACATGGCTTATCGTCCCGTCGCGGCTTGCCGCCCAATGCGAGCCGGCGAGTTGGGCCAGGACTCCCCATTGCGAATAGGTCGATGGCGGCGGGGCGCTGGACACGACGTCCTGCGCCCGAGGTGCGGTGCCGACCAGCGCCATCGCCACGCCAGCCGCGCCGGGCAGCAGCAGTCGCACGGCGAGGCTGACGGACATGGCGAACGTCTTACGAATGCTCACGCTTCACCCCCTTCGCGCGAAGGGAAAAAAGTCGTCGTTGGCGATGCGTGAGTCAAGCGGGCCTGGACGACCGAGGCTCGTCAGGGCGCGGGCGACAGAAGGTAGGGGACACACATTACTTGAGCCGCAGGGTCCACCTGCCCTCAAGCCGCCTTCAGCGCGCTCCAGTCGGCCTCGGCCAGGGCGCGGGTCAGGGCCTCGACGTCGGCCTTCAGCGTCTCGAAGCCCGAGGTGGGCGACAGCGTCGCCTCGTCCAGATAGAGGGCGCGGTTGATCTCGATCTGCAGGGCGTGCGCGCGCCGCCGCGGCTGGCCGTAGTGCTCCGTCGTGTAGCCGCCGGCGTAGGGCGCGTTACGGGCCACGCGGTAGCCGCGCGCCTCCAGTGTCCGCTCGACCCGCGTGGGCAGCACGCCCGCGCAGGCGGCGCCGTAGCGGTCCCCCAGCACGAAGTCGCACGGCCGGTCGCGGCCCGTCGCGCGGGCGGCGGCGGCCGGCATCGAATGCCAGTCGATCAGGATGGCGTAGCCGTGCGCCGCCTGGGCCTCGGCGATCAGGCCGGCCAGCGCCTCGTGGTAAGGCCGGTGGGCCCCATCGATCCGCACGCGCGCCTCGGCGAAGGTCAACTTGCGCCGGTAGATCTCCTGGCCCTCCGAGACCACGCGGGCGATCGCGCCCAGGCCGGCGGCCACCCGCGCGGTGCGGGCGCGGGCGAAGGGCGGCAGCTCGTCGGCGAACATGGCCGGGTCCAGTTCGAACGGCTCGCGGTTCAGGTCGATGTAGGCGCGGGCGTAGCGGGCGGCGATCACCGCCGCGCCCAAGGCCGGCCCGCACGCGATCAGGTCGTCCACGAAGGCGTCCTCGGACCGGCGGATCGACACCGCGTCCAGGGCGGCGGCGGCCATCATGTCGTCGGGATAGTCGCGCCCCGAATGCGGCGAGGCGAACACCAGCGGCGTGGGCGGCGCGTCCGGAGGCCCGGCCCGCCGCAGGGTGAACGCCGGGCCCGACGGCGGGTCTGCGGCCTGCGGCCGGTTCAGCGGGTCCATGGCGTTCATCGCGCGCATAGAAGGCCGCCTCGCCCCCAGCGTCAAAGCCTTATGCCGCACGGCACGGAACGGCAGGGCCGAGCGCGAACCGGCTTGGGGCCTGCACGACGCTTCATGGCGCCTTTACCCTTCGCCCGCTATTATGCCCGATCAAGTTCAGGCCCGACCATGACCCGCATCCTGCTCGCCGAAGACGACGATTCCCTCCGCGGCTTCCTGGCCCGCGCGCTCGAACGCGCCGGCCATGAGGTCACCGCCTGCGCCGACGGCGAGGAGGCGGTGACCTTCCTGGACGAGCCGTGGGACCTCCTCCTCACCGACATCGTCATGCCCGGCCTCGACGGCATCGAGGTGGCCCGCCAGGCCGCCGCCCGGCACCCGGGCCTGAGGATCATGTTCATCACGGGGTTCGCCGCCGTCGCGCTGGCCGCCGGAGAGAAGGCGCCGGCCGGCGCCAAGGTCCTGTCCAAGCCGATCCACCTGCGGGAGATCGTCTCGGAAGTCGAGCGGATGATCGCCGCCTGAGGCCGACCCAGGCGCCGCACGCTGCGGCGCCTTGCTAAGGCCATGTGGCCTCTGTATATCCCCGCCTTCCCGAAAGGGTCCGCCAATGGCTCGGACGCGTAGCTCAGCGGGAGAGCACTACGTTGACATCGTAGGGGTCGCTGGTTCAATCCCAGCCGCGTCCACCATTCCTTCTCTCAGAGATCGCTGAACCTCGCCGATCTTCGGCGGGACGCAACGGCATTGCGTTCGCCAGTGCGGCGAAGGACCCGGGCGGCCTCAGTCCGGCAGCACAGGCAGGCGGATCCGGAAGGTGCTCCCGACCCCGGGGTCGCTGCAGGCGAGCGAAATGGTCCCCGAATGCAGCTCCACGAGCTGCTTGCCGAGCGCGAGGCCGATGCCGAGGCCTTCCTGCGCCCTCTCGGTCGGGCTCTTCACCTGGGCGAACAGCTCGAAGATCTTCGACTGCATCTCGGGCGGGATCCCGATGCCCGTGTCCGAGACGTCGATTTCCGCGAAGCCGTCGGCGATCCGGGCCTCGAGCACGATGCGGCCGCCGGCTGGCGTATAGCGCGCGGCGTTGTTGAGCAGATTGCTGACCACCTGCGCCAGGCGGGTGGGATCGGCGTGCAGACGCACCGCTTCGACCGGGATATCGGCCGAGAACGTGTGCCCCGCAGCGTCGATCTGGGGCTTGCTGGCCTCGATCGCGAACTGGAGCACGGTCCCGAGGGTGACGCGTTCCTTGGCCAGCGAGATCTTGCCCTGATCGATCCGCGAGATGTCGAGCATGTCGTCGACCAGCCGGGTCAGGTGGGCGACCTGGCGCTCCATCTGACCGTGGATCTCCTCGGTCGTCTGCGGATCCTTGCGCCGACGCAGGAAATGCAGGCCCGCGCCCAGCGCCATGACGGGATTGCGGATCTCGTGGCCGAGCACCGCCAGGAATTCGTTCTTGTGGCGATCGACCGTCTTCAGCGCCTCGGCCAGGACTTCGAGCTCGTCGCGCTGGACCATGATCTGCCGGCGCTGCTGGTACAGGTCGAAGAACACATTGGCCTTGCTGCGCAGGATGTCGGCCTCGATCGGCTTCTGGAGGAAGTCGACGGCGCCGGCCTCATAGCCGCGGAAGCGGCGCTGGCGGTCCGCCGTGCCGGCGGTCAGGAAGATGATGGGGACGTGGCGCGAGACCTCGGCCCCCCGCATGAACTCGGCGAGTTGAAAACCGTCCATGCCGGGCATCTGGACGTCCAGCAGCGCCAGGGCCACATCGTGCGCCAGGAGCAGTTCGAGCGCCTCGTCGCCGGACCGCGCCTTCAGGCATTCCAGCCCCTCGCGCTGAAGCAGCGCCTCCAACGCCAGGAGGTTTTCCTGCAGGTCGTCCACCAGGAGAAATCGGATCGGTTCCTTGAGACGCTTCATGCCGCCTCCAGGCGCGCCAGGTATGCGGCGATCGAATCCAGGGACATGATCGTGGCCTCGGGGCAGGCCTCGATGGCGGCGGCCGGCATGGCGGCCGCATAGGCGCCGGCCGGATCCTGCACGAGCGCAACGCCGCCCGCGGCCGCCACGGCCTTCAGGCCCTGGGCGCCGTCGTGGTTGGCGCCGGTCAGCACGATGCACGTCAGCGACGGACCGAAGGCGTCGGCCGCAGCCTCGAACAGGACGTCGATCGAGGGTCTTGAATGGTTCACAAGCTCATCGGACGATAGCGACAGCGTTCCGTCCGCCTCGACCAGCAGATGGTAGTCGGACGGCGCGAAGTAGGCCACGCCCGGCGTCGCCGGCTCCTTGTCCTCGGCCTCCTTGACGGCAAGTCGACATTTGCCCTGGAAGAGCGGGACGAGCGCATTCTCCCGGTCCGGGGGGACGTGGACCACGATGAGGACGGGCGCCGGAAAATCGGCCGACAGGGTCGGCAGGAGGCGCAACAGGGCCTGCACCGCGCCCGCGGACCCCCCGATGGCGATCGCTCCGGTCGAGGCGTCGGTCATGCGTCCTGCCTCTGGTAGATCTTGTCCTCACGGGAGAATTCGAGGAACGCGGCGGCGTGGGCGGAGAAGCGGAGGCTCTCCTTCGAGCCCAGCCCCAGGAAACCCTTGCGCGCCAGCGAGTCCCGAAGGAGCCCGATGGCGCGATCCTGCAAGGCGCGGTCGAAATAGATCAGGACGTTGCGGCACGAGATGAGGTGCATCTCCCCGAACACGGCGTCCGTCACCAGGCTGTGATCCGAGAACACCACGCGGCTGCGCAGCGACTTGTCGAAGATCGCCCGCCCGTAGTCCGCCGTATAGTAGTCGGACAACGATGACCGGCCGCCGGACTTCTGGTGGTTCGCCGTGAATTTCTTGACCTGATCGAGCGGATAGACGCCCGCCTCCGCGGCCTGCAACGCTGCGGGGTTGATGTCGGTGGCGTAGAAGATGGTCCGCTCCTCCAACCCCTCCTCCCGGAAGAGGATGGCGAGCGAATAGAGCTCCTCCCCATGGCTGCACCCCGCGACCCAGACCTTGAGCGAGGGATAGGTCCGAAGGTGGGGCAGCACCTTCTCGCGCAGGGCGCGGAAGTACGAGGGGTCTCGGAACATCTCACTGACCTGGACGGTCAGGTAGCCGAGGAGCCGCCCCAGGGTCGTCGGCTCGTGCAGGAGGCTGTCCTGCAGGGCCGATATGCTGGAGAAACCCAGCTGGTCGCGCGCCTGCACCAGGCGGCGCTTGATCGAGGCGCGCGCATAGCTGCGGAAGTCGTAGTGGTAGCGCCGGAAGAGCGCCTCCAGAAGCAGGCCGATCTCGAGGTCCTCGACCCCGTCCCGCATGATCGCGCTCATCGGGGCATCCAGACGCGTACGAGCGACAGCAGCCGGTCGACGTCGATCGGCTTGGCCATGTAGTCGTTTGCCCCGGCCTCGAGGCAGCGCTCCTGGTCGTCGGGCATCGCCTTCGCGGTCAGCATGATGATGGGGAGGTCGGTCCAGCGGGAGTCGGCGCGAATCCGGCGGGTCGCCTCCAGCCCGTCCATCACCGGCATCATCACGTCCATGAGCACGAGGTCGACGGCCGCCGAGCCGCCGTCGGCCGACTGGGCCAGCGCCACGATCGCCTCCTGGCCATTGCGCGCGATCTGCACCGACGCGCCCCGAGGTTCAAGCACGCTGGTCAGGGAGTAGACGTTCCGCACGTCGTCCTCGACCACGAGGATGCGACGCCCCTCGAGCACGGCGTCCCGGTTCCGCGCCTTGCGGATCATCCGCTGCTGCTCCGGCGGAAGATCGGCGACCACCTGGTGCAGGAACAGCGAGACCTCGTCGAGCAGCCGCTCGGGCGACTTGGCCCCCTTGATGATGATCGAGTGCGAATATCGGCGGAGGCGCTGCTCGTCGTCGGCCGAGAGGTCGTGGCCCGTATAGACGATCACCGGCGGGAAGGCGTGGTCGCCCTGGCTCAGGCTCTCCAGGAGCGAGAACCCCGAAGCGTCGGGAAGGGAAAGGTCCAGGACCATGCAGTCGAACGTCTGCGACCTGAGCGCCTCGAGGCACTCGGCGGCCGTCCCGACGCCGACCGTCTCCACGTCGCCCGAGGCCAGCAGGCGGCTCACCGCGTCCCGCTGGACGTCGTCGTCCTCGACGATCAGCACCCTGCGCATGGTGCGGGTGAGCTGCGACTCGAGATTCTGCAGCACCTCGGAGAGCTGCTCGCGCTGCACCGGCTTGATGAGATAGCCCACCGCACCCAGCGACAGCGCGGTCTGGCTGTGATCGGTTCCCGAGACCACGTGGATCGGGATGTGCCGGGTGGCGTCGTCGCGCTTCAGCCGGTCCAGCACCGTGAGGCCGGACTGGTCCGGCAATCCGACATCCAGGACGATGGCGTGGGGCCTGTACTGTGCGGCGAGGCTGAGGGCCTCCTCGGCGGTGCCGGCCACCAGGCACTGGAAGCCCAGCTCGCGGGAAAGATCGCAGACGATGCCCGCAAATCCGGGGTCGTCCTCGATCACGAGGAGCAAGCGACGCGTGTCGGTCAACGTGTCGCGGTCATCCTCCACCCTTGCGACCGAGGCCTTCCGGCGGACCCGGGGCGGTGCGGGGACCTTCGTCTCGTCGGAAGGCGCCGGCGGCGCCTCGCGGGGGTTGATGTCGCCGGGCGCGTAGACGAACGGGATCGTCACGGTGAAGGTGCTGCCCTCGCCGGGCGTGCTCTCGAGGGCGATGACGCCGCCCAGCAGTCGCGCCAGCTCCCGCGAGATCGAGAGTCCGAGTCCCGTACCGCCATAGCGGCGACTGATCGTGCCGTCCGCCTGGCGGAAGGCCTCGAAGACGCCCTGCTGCTGCTCGGGCGAAATCCCGATGCCGGTGTCGCTGACGGCCAGCGCGAGCCGGCCGGCGCCGGCCGGCGCGACCGCGAGCCGCACGACGCCCCGCTCGGTGAACTTGAAGGCGTTCGAAAGCAGGTTCTTGAGGATCTGCTCCAGCCGCTGGCGATCGGTCTCGATCACGGCGGGCGCGTCCTTGGCGATCACGATCTCGAAGGTCAGGCCGCGCTCGTCGGCGACCGGCTGGAACAGCGAGCGGAGATCGTTCGAGAGCCGCGTCAGGGCCACGTTCTCGGGCCGGATCTGCAGCTGGCCGGCCTCGATCTTCGACAGGTCCAGGATATCGTTGATCAGGGTGAGAAGATCGTCGCCCGACGAGTGAATGGTCCGGGCGTACTTGACCTGATCGTCCGAGAGGTTGCCGTCGGGATTGTCGCTCAACAGCTTCGACAGGATCAGCAGCGAGTTGAGCGGCGTGCGCAGCTCATGGGACATGTTGGCGAGGAAGTCGGACTTGTACTGGCTGGCCTGTTCCAGTTCGCGGGCCTTCAGCTCGATCGCGGCGGCGGTCCGCTCCAGTTCGTCGCGCTGGGTTTCGAGGGTCTGCGCCTGTTCCTCGAGCTGGCTGTTGGTCTGCTCCAGCTCGACCTGCTGCTGTTCCAGGCGGACCTGGGACTCCTTCAGCGCGCGGCCCTGCTCCTCGAGTTCCTCGTTGGAGACCCGGAGCTCCTCAGCCTGCACCTGCAGCTCCTCCGACTGCCGCTGGGTTTCCTCGAGCGCATCCTGCAACTGGGTGCGGTAGCGGGCGGAGCGCAGCGCGACGCCCATGGCCGCCTCGCCCTGCCGCAGCAGTTCGAGCACCTGCTCGTCGACGGGCCGGAGGAAGCCCAGTTCGATCACGGCGTTGACGAATCCATCCGCCGTCGTCGGAACGATCACCAGATGTCGGGGCTTGTCTCGGCCGAACGCGGACCCGAGGGTGAGATAGCCTTCGGGGACGTCGTCGATGACGATCACCCGGCCCTCGGAGGCCGCCTGGCCGAGCAGGCCCTCCTTGATCCCGAAGCGCAGGGGCAGCTCCGCATCGGCGGGAACCCCCAGCGTCGCGGCCAGCCGGTACTCGGTGGATTCCCCCTTGAACAGTGCGCCCGCGTGACTGCCGACGTACCGGGCGAAGAACCCGAGGATGCCCTCCGCGAGCTGTTCGACCGACTTCTCGCCCATCATGGCCGCCGCCAGTTCCACCTGACCCGCCTGGAGCCACGCCTGCCGCTCCCGCGTACGCGCGTTGTTGCGGATCAGTCCGAAGACGATCAACGTCAGGACCGCTCCGAGGAGGCCGGAAAGCACCCCGCTCAGCACGGCCGTTCGCTGTGCGGCCTTCATCTCGGCGACACGAACTTCGCGGACGCGCTGCTCCTCCTGCCGCATGGCTTGGTGGCGGGCCCGGATGGCGTCCATCTCGGCCTTGCCGCGATCCGTGTTCACGACCGCCAGCGCGGCGTCGGGGCCGTCCCTCGTCCGCAGGTCGATCGTCTCTCTCAACTCGGTCAGCTTGGCGTCGAGACTGCGGCGCAGTTGGGCGATGTTGTTCTGCTGAACAGGATTGTCGCGAGTCAGGGCGGCGACGGAATCCAGACGCGGGGCCGCAGCCGAGACCGCATGCTGATAGGGCTCCAGATAGCGGTCGTTGCCTGTGAGCAGATAACCTCTCTGGCCGGTTTCAGCGTCCTGGATGGCCGACAGGAGATCGTCGAGGGCGACGATCACGGAGTGGGAGTGCCGGATACGGGCGTTGTTCTCCTGCAGCGCGGCGATGTTCAGGTAGGAGATCGCGCCGCTGACGAGGAAGAAGAGCAGGACGGCGGCCAACCCGAGATGGGTCCACACCTCCCTCCGCGACCCGGACCGTGAAGCGACGCTGCGAAGGGGTTTCGGCATGGATATCCTGAACGAGGCGGGCGCCTCTCGCTGGCCTAGCGGGTCCATGCCCCCACGGGCAAGACTTCCGGAGCGCCAAGGTGCGCGCGATCGATTCCCGTGGAGCTCGCGGTCGTCGATACGCCATACGTCAGAATGAATGCGGCCGGGATCCGGCCATACGCCCCGTCAACACAACGGCCCGGCTTCACTATGGTTCCACGTGGGTTTGAGCGCCCGATCCGAGGCGGCCCCCGGTGAGCACCTCGATCACGGGTCAGCCTATGTAGCGGTGCTCGAAGGGAGCTAGCGCCCGCGTAGGGTGAGCGTGACACGGCCAGGCTTTCGCGCGGCGACCACCACCTCCTGGGCCTCGAAGGTCGCCTCGGCATCGCCCGTCACCGAGAGGTGGAAGCCTTCCGGAAACTGGACCGCGGGCGCATAGATCTCGGTCGGGGCCGAGATGGCCGGGTCGGCGTCCCACACGGCCTCGAACACCCGGGTTTCCCGGTCGAAGCGGACCTGTTCGAGCCGCCCCTGCACCGCCCGCGGATAGGGGCGGCAGAATCCCTCGATCGCCCGGCCCCCCGAGTCGGGGCCGGATGCCGCGTCCGCCTGGTCAGCCGAGTAGATCGACAGGTCTTCCTGGTTCCAGCCGTCGCCGATCATGAGATCGTTGCGGTTCGAGGCGGTATAGTTCCACTGGGCCGAGTGGATCTGCAGGGCGTCGATGGCGTCGTACATCAGGCTGAGCGCTGCGACGTGGGCGTCCCACATCGCCGGCTCGCGCCGGCCTTCGGCCCACAGGTCGTAGGCTCGGCCGTCGTCCAGGTCGAACGGGATACCGAATTCGCCCAGCAGCGACGGCGCGCCGCCGCCCGGGAACGTCGCCGCAGGCCGTGTGCTGCGGAACGCGATCTGTCGCGTGAAGCGTTCACGCACCTGGGCGGCCGAGGTGGCTTCCTCACCGGTGGCGAGATCGAACGAGGCGTTCGGGTCAAACGCCTTGAGATAGAGCGTCGCCGAGTCGTACCAGTGGCTGGCGTTGACCGTGCGCTCGGGCAGGCTGGCGGGGAAGGGCCGGCCAGCCGCCGCGCCATAGGGATCGATCTCGGCGAACACCGACCATTCAGGGTTCTCGGCCCGGGTGACGTCGGCCACCTGGCGGAACAGCGGGCCGAAGCCGTCCTCGGAGATGGTGATCCGCCGGCCGCCTCGGGTGCGGAAGAATTCCTCGTCCAGCGCTTCCGCACGGCCACTCGTGACGCGGTAGGCGCCGGCGCGTTCGAACGGGCAGTCCCCCGTCCAGATCCGAACGCCGTCGGGGTTGAGCACTGCCGTCTCGCCCACGTCGCGCGAGCGGCCCGTCCGCGGATCGCGGACCAGGCGCGGGACCTGGACCGTCAGGCCCTGGGCGGCGGCGAGGGAATCCAGCGCCGACAGCGCCGGGCCGGGCGCCGCACGGCCGGGGTTGTCCTCGCTGGGGCCGAGGTGGCGGTAGCTCAGCCGCTCGCCGACCCAGCCGGGGGCCGGCTCGTTCAGGGTGTCGAAGCCCAGAACGTTGGGCAGGCCCTTCACGCGGCGCGCGACCTCGCGCATCGCGCCGAGGTAGGCCTGTTGCAGCACGTCCTGGATGTTGCGGCCGTCGACCTTGAAATCGGGGGTGAAGGTCCGCCCGCCCCAGAACAGGGTCCACATGATGGCCGCGGCCGGCAGGCGGTTGTTCCCGCCCCAGCTCATCTGGGGATAGGCGTCCTGGCGGCCGCCCAGGGCGTAGTCGTACTTGGCCTGCATGACGTGGGCCGCGCCGGCGCGGTGGAACCGGGTGAAGTCCAGGCCGGCCGCCTCGAAGGTCCAGCCGGGGGCGCCGTCGCCGCCGGTCATCCGGCTCCAGGCGTCCTGGTGGAAATCGATGAAGACGTGGAAGCCGTGCTCACCGGCGCGGCATGTCACCTCGGCGAGGTAGTCGAGATAGGCCTCGTCATAGCGGCCCGGCCCCGCATGCTCGACCGCCTCCCAGGTGGTGAGCAGGCGCAGCAGGTTGAACCCCCAGTGGCGCAGCCGGCCCAGGTGCTCGTCGGCCTCTTCCAGCGGGAACGGGCGGCCGATGAACGACACCTCCCGATGGTCCGAGAAGTCGGAGGGGAAGTTCGTGCCACCGCAGGGGAACGGGACCTTGCAGTCACCGCCCAGGTTGACCCCGCGCAGGATCACCTGGCGGCCGGCGGCGTCGAGGAACAGCCGCCCGGACTGGCGAACCGGCGAGATATCCATGCTTCCTCCGCGCGCCGCAGCGACTGGCAATTTATCCATCTAATATTGCCTACTGGACGATTTCAGATCGAAAATCTAGACAAGGCGCATGGAACGGCGAGCTTTCGGATCGACAGGCCTGGACGTCGGCGTCCTCACCTATGGCGCCATGACGATCTCGACCGATCCAGGGCTGAGGGACGGGATCGCCCCCTCGCTGCTGGCCGCGCTCGAGGCGGGGGTGAACCTGGTCGACACGGCGCGGGTCTATCCGGGCTCGGAAGAGATCGTGGGCGCGACGATCCGCGCCTGGAGCGGCCCGGCCCCCCATGTCTCCACCAAGGTGCGGTCGCGGGCGCGGGACGCCTACCGCTTCGCCTGCCCCGTCTCCGAAGCCTATCCGCCCGCAGCCATCCGCGAGTCGGTGGAAGACAGCCTGAAGGCCCTGGGCCGCGACGTGCTGGACATCGTCCACCTGCATCAGTGGCACTACGGCTGGACGCACGACCTGTCGTGGCTGGAGACGCTGCACGCCCTCCGCGACGAGGGGAAGCTGCGGCTCATCGCCGTCAGCGTCCAGGACCACGAGCACGACGCGGCGCTGGAGCTGGTGAGCCGCGGGCTGGTGGACGGCGTGCAGGCCATCGTCCATCTCTTCGAGAGCCGACCGGCCAATGCGCTGCTGCCGCTCTGCGCCGAACGGGGCGTGGGCGCGATCGCCCGCTGCGTGCTGGATTCCGGCGGCCTGACCGGCGGGCTCAGCGCCGAGGACTTCACCGCGCGCACCTTCCTCAAGCACGCGCCCCATGCGGACTATGCGGCCCGGCTGGCGGCGCTGGAGGCCGCCTTCGTCCCGCATGTGGCCGAGAGCCTGCCCGAACTGGCGCTGCGCTTCACGGCCTCGCTGCCGGGCGTCTCGACCCTGACCCTCGGCCTGCCCGAGCGCCGGTTCGTGACGGACGCCGCCCACAGCCTGGCGAAAGGGCCCTTGCCGGACGAGGTGATGACCGCGATCCGGCGCGAGCACGTCTGGAGCCGGAACTTCTACGAGAAGCTCCTGTGAGCCGGTCGGTCAGCTTCTGCTTCGACGACGGCTTCCGCCGGACCGCAGGCGGGGTGCGCGAGGTGTTCGAGGCCCGCGGCGTCCACGCGGCCTTCTGCGTGCTGGCCGCGCCGGAGCAGACGGCCGACCCGTTCATCCGCGCGACCCCCGTCGCGGACTGGGGCTGGTGGCGCGAGACGGCGGCGGCGGGGCATCCGGTAGAGGCGCACGGCTGGGCGCATGAACGCCTCGCCGACCTGCCGCTGCCCGAGGCCCTGGAGGGGCTGGACCGGACCCTGGACGTGTTCCGGCGCGAACTGCCGGGCTTCGAACCGTCGCGGCAGGTGTTCCACCTGGCCTACCTCGCCGCGCCGCAGGCGGTGGTGGACCACCTGGCCCTGAGGTCGCTGGGCGTCCGGCGCGCCCTGGGCGGCGCCGGGCTGAACGCCGCGCCGGGCCGGGACATCGACTGCGTCACCTTCGGCGACCCCGCCGACGAACGGCTGACCGCCCGGATCGACCGCTTCCTCGGCGAGGAGGACGGCTGGCTCGTCCTGGTGCTGCACGGCCTGGACGGCGAGGGCTGGGGGCCGGTCCGCCGGACGACCCTGGAAGCCCAGCTCGACCGCCTGCTGTCGGCCGGCGTGCGCGTGGCGCCGCCCAGCCACATGCTTCCGGCCGGAGGCTGAACGCGCGCCGCCGGGGCTTTGCGGCGAGGCTAGGCGATCGTCGCCACGCCGGCGTTCCCGTCCTCGTCGCCCCAGGCGACGCGCCGGGCGTCGGGGCTCATGGCCAGGGCGGTGATCGCCGCGCCCTTCTCGGCCTTGATCCGCTCGATCCGCTCGCCGGTGACGTCGGCGGCCCAGACCCGGCCGTCATCGAGGCCGGCGGCCAGCCAGGCGGTCTGGGGGGCGGTGGCGATGCGCGTCGTCAGCGCCGCGTCGTCCCAGCCGATCTCGGCGGCCTGCTTGCCCATCGGCCCCGTGGCGCCGGCGAAAGGCCAGCAGACCGCGCCGTTGGCGCCCGAGGTGGCCAGCAGGGCGCCCTTCTGGAGGAAGGCGAGGCTCCTCACCTTCGACGGATAACCGCCCATCCGCATGTTCTTCTCGTCGGCCACGCGCCAGCCGTGGAGCTGGTTCTCCTGCATGCTGCTGACCAGGAACCGGCCGTCGGGGCTCCAGGCGAGGCCGATATGGCTGCCCGCCCATTTCAGGACCACCGGCTTCTGGTCGGCGATCCGGGCGTACCACAGGCAGGCGCCGCCGTAGGTGGCCACGGCCAGGCGGCGGCCCTTGGGATCGAAGGCGACGTCGGCCACCGACGCCTCATGGGTGAAGACCCGCGTGAAGGCCGGGTCCGCAGGATCGCGGACGTGCAGGTCGCGCCCCGCGGCGAAGGCGATCAGCTTCGAGTCCGGCGACGCCGCCAGCGATTCGATCCAGCGGCCCGGAATCCTGGCGATCTCGGCCGCGCCCGCGGGCGTCGTCGACACGACCCGGCCATCGTCGCCGCCCGTGAGAACGCCGTCGCCGGTCGGGGGCAGACAGGCCGAAAGCACCGCGCCGTCGTGGACCTCGACCCCCTCGCCGCCTTCATAGCGAAGGGTCCCGTCCCCCAGGGCGAAGGCGGCGCGGCCGGCGCGATCGAAGAGGGCGGCCGTCACATAGGCGTCAAAAGCGAAGGTCATGGGGCGTCGAAGGCGAAGGTCATGGCGTCGCTCTAGTCTCTGGGGGGCGGCGCGGGCAAGGCGATTGGCGACAGGACCGGCGCCGGACCGCATCCGAACGGCGTTCGGGCGCTTTCGGCTTTACAAGCCCCCGACGGCTTGCCAATGGTCCGGACGACGGGCGCGGACGCGAGCGCTCATGGGAAGGAATTGACGGTATGGGCGCAAAGGTTGGCGGAGGGGGCGGCTCGAAGTTCGACCTCGGCCAGAACGCGGACATGAACGTGACGCCCTTCGTGGACGTCATGCTCGTGCTCCTGATCATCTTCATGGTGTCGATCCCGGCGGCGACGACGTCGATCAAGCTCGACCTTCCGCCCGCGATCCCGCCGCCCCCCGGGACGGTGGTGAAGGAACCCACCCTGATCAACATCCAGCGCGGCCAGGCCGTGTTCATCGGCGAGCAGGCGACGTCGCTCGAGCGCCTGATCCCGGATCTGTCGGCGCGCCTGTCGACGGACGATCCGACGATCCCGCCGACCGAACAGCGCGTCTACATCCGCGCCGACCGCGACGTGGTCTACGGCGACTTCATGGCCGTGATGAACACGCTGCAGGGCAACGGCTTCTATCAGGTCGCCCTGATCAACGAAGAAATCTAGGCGCTCTTCGCAGCTTCGAGTTCCGAAGGCCCGTCGGGAAACCGGCGGGCCTTTTTCGTTGCCCGCAGTTTGGGCGCCCCCAATTTGGCGCCCCGAATCGTCGCCCCGAATTTGACGCTCGACGCCACCCGGCGGGATGTCGCTTGTAGGGATTTACTTTTGTAGTATCTTACAAATGTAACCTTACGGAGATCGTCATGGGAGCCGCTCTTTCCGCACGCAACGACACCTGGGGCGTGCCCCAGAACGCAGACATCAACGTCACGCCGTTCGTCGATGTGATGCTGGTGCTCCTGATCATTCTCATGGTGGCGCTGCCGGTCTCGACCGTCTCCGTGAAGGTGGACCTGCCCCAGGCCTCCGCGGCGCCGCTGCCGGCCCCGCCGCCGGTTGTCGTCAGCCTGACGCTGGCGGGTGTTGTCTACGTGGGCGACCGCCCGACGACCCTCGAGGCCCTGCCCGACGATGTCGCCGCCGCCCTGGGGCCACAGGCGGAAACCCAGCGCATCCATCTGCGCGCGGACGAGGCCGTGAGCTACCGCGCCCTGATGGACGTCATGAACCGCCTGCGCGAACGCGGATACGAGCGCATCGGCCTGGTGGGCGAGGAATTCTGAAGGCGCTTCCCCCAGCCGGAACAGCGTGAACGACCCGCCTCCGGAAATGGTGTCGCCCCCGTTCACCCTTAACGGCCGCACAACCCTGTCGGGCTACGGTGGGCCTGAAATGGTGGGGCCAGAACAGCCTCGGACAAGCGCGAAAAGGGCGTAGGCGAACATGTGGCAGACGATCGAGGTCGATGTCGGACCCGACCGTGTCCGGGGCCGCTACCGGCTGGAGGGGCGCCGCCTGGTGCTGGAGTGGCGCGGCGGGCGCAGCTTTGCCTGGTGCGGCCAGGTGAGGCCCGAGATCGTCGCCGTCAGCGCCCTGCGCCGCCTCAGTTCGGCGGGGCCGCTGGCGGCCTGACCCGGCGGGACATGACCCCGGCCGGACACGACGGCCGGCGTCTCCGTGCGAGCGGGAACCCAGGGTTCCGCTTCCATAGCCTTCTGGGACGGGTCGCCGGGACAAGCTCGGCGATAACGATCTCAGGTGGTTCAACGCTGTATCGGGACACCCGTCCCTGACAGCCTCTAAGCCGCCAGGCAGTTCTCGAAGCCGGCGCGCAGGGCGTCGTCGTCGAGGTTGCGGCCGATGAACACCAGGCGGGAATAGCGCTTGTCTCCGTCACGCCACGGCCCCTGGAAGTCGCCCTCCAGGATCATGTGCACGGCCTGGAAGACCAGGCGGCGGTCTTCGCCCTTCACGTCCAGGATGCCCTTCGCCCGCAGGATGTCGGGGCCTTGCGTCTGGAGCACATTGTTGAGCCAGGCTGTGACGCGATTGCCATCCACGGGCCGGTCGGCGGTCAACGACACCGACCGGATACCGCTCTCGGCCACATGATCGTGGATGTGGCCGTGGTCGTGGTGGTCATGGTCGTGGTGGTCGTGGTGGTGGTGATCGTGATCGTGATGATCGTGGCCGCAGTGCTCGTCGTGCACGTGGCCCGCTTCGCCGTGCGGCGGGTTCAGGAAGTCGGGCTGGAGTTCGGTCACCCGCGTCAGGTCGAAGGCGTGGCGGCCCAGGATGGTCTCCAGCGGCACGTTCGACCGCTCGGCCCGCCGGATCGGCGCGATGGGGTTCAGGGTCCGGATCGCCCGCTCCACCTCGCCGAGCTCGGCCTCGGAGACGAGGTCGGTCTTGTTCAGGATGATCTGGTCCGCGAAGGCGATCTGCTCGGCCGCCTCCCGGGAGTCCTTGAGCCGCATCGGAAGGTGCTTGGCGTCGACCACGGTGGTCACGCTGTCCAGTTCGGTCCTGGCGCGGACGTCGTCGTCCACGAAGAAGGTCTGGGCGACGGGGCCGGGATCGGCCAGGCCAGTGGTCTCGACGATGATCGCGTCGAACTTGCCCTTGCGCTTCATCAGGCCGGAAAGGACGCGGATCAGGTCCCCACGAACGGTGCAGCAGACGCAACCGTTGTTCATCTCGAAGACCTCTTCGTCGGCGCCGACGATCAGGTCGTTGTCGATCCCCACCTCGCCGAACTCGTTGACGATCACGGCGTACTTCTTGCCGTGATCCTCGGAGAGGATCCGGTTCAGAAGCGTCGTCTTGCCGGCGCCGAGATAGCCGGTCAGCACGGTGACAGGGGTCTTGGTGGCCGGCGCCTGGGGGGAGAGGGTCTCGCTCATGAGCCGACATGTAGTCGCCCGCGGGCGGCTTATGAAGGCAGGACTTATGGCCGGACGCGTCCTGGGCTAGTGTTATCCGATTGAAGTGTTATAGTATAACATAATGTCCGCCGCCGATCCTCCGCCCGCCGATCTCCGCCCGCTGGACACGTTCCGCGACGACCGAACCTATCAGGGGCGCACCTACCTGGGCGCGGACCATCGGCGCAACGAGCGCCGCACATGGCTCGTCACCGGCATCTGCGCCGCCACGCTGGCGGGACTGGTGGCCGGCGGGCTCCTCACCCAGTCCATGGCGCTCACGGCGGCGGGGCTGCACATGGCGGCCCACGTCGCCGCACTTCTGGTCGCAGCGGCGGCCTACGCCCTGGCGCGGCGTCATGCGGACAACCCCGCCTTCAGCTTCGGGACCGGAAAGCTGGGCTACCTCGCCGGCTTCGCGAACGGCGTGGTCCTGGCGGTGACGGCGGTGCTGATCGGCGCAGAGAGCCTGGACCGGCTGGGCAATCCGCACGAAGTCCACTTCCACGGCGCCCTGCCCTTCGCCTTGGGCGGCCTCGCCCTGACCACCCTCTGCATGCTGCTGCTGCGGCCGACGCGCGAGGCGGCGGCCCGCAACGACCCCCAGGGCGACCTCAATCTCTCGGCCGTCCACCTGCATCTGACCGCGGACGTGGCCGTCGGCGCCCTGGCGGTGGCGGCGATCTTCGCCGGCCGCATGGGATTCGCCGCCGCCGACCCCCTGGCCGGCCTGCTGGCGGCCGGCCTGGTCGCGCATTTCGCCTGGATGCTGCTGCACCGCGCCGGGGCCGCGCTGCTGGACATCAACCCGTCGCCCGAGCTGACGGCCGAAGTCCGCCGACGCCTGTCCGACCAGGGTGAGCAGGTGATCGACCTGCACCTGTGGCGCCTCGGGCCGGGACACCATGCGGTGATCGCCGTGATCGCGGCCGATCATCCGCAGGCCGTGGAGACCTACCGCGCGCGCCTCGACGGCCTTGCCGGCGTATCGCACGTCACCCTCGAGATCCGCGGGCCGGGCGGCGACCCCGGGCACGCGCATGGGCACGCTCACGGCCACGCCCGCTGAACCGCTCGCTGAACCGCCCAGGGGCGCTCAGGGGCGCTGGATGCCTTTGACCACCGTCAGCTTGATCGGTTCGCCCTCCAGGCTCTTGGACGCCCAGACGGCGCCCACGCCGCCGTCGGCCGGAAAGCTGGTGCAGTAGTTGAAGGGAATGGGGATGGGCTTGGCCTGCTTGAGGCACAGGCGCTGCCCGTCCCTCTGCGTCCAGTGGCCTGAAGACCATTTCCCGCGGCGGCCGAAGGCCTCCCAGGTGCCGTCGGCGTTGAACCAGAGCCACTGATACCGCCCATCCGGATACAGCGCCTTCACGGTGTTTCCGAAGGCTGCGGCGACCCCCTTGGGCGGCTCAGCGGCCCAAGCCGGCGCGCCGGCGACGGCGGCGGCGGCGGCGAGAAGGGTGAGGCTGAGCGTCGTTCGGGTCATGGGCCTGTGGACTACGCGGCAGGACTGGCGGGTTCGACCCCTCAGTGGCGAATCTCACCTGAACCGCAGATGACAGGCTTCGGCCGTCGATCTCAACCCCCGCTCAACCTCCCGGCTCAACCCCAGTAGGGGCCGACGCCATAGGGCGAATAGTAGCCGTAGATGGAATCCCGCGCGCTGAGGTCGTTCCAGCCGCTCAATTCGCTCTCGTCGATCGTCGGCGCCTTCTCGAGGGCGTCCTTCGCCACGGGAATCACATAGGCCCGCCGTTCGGTGTCGTAGGTCAGCAGGCGCCAGGGCACCGGGTGGTACTTCGCGCCGATCCCGAAAAGGCCGCCGAACGACAGGATGGCGTAGGCCACCTCGCCCGACACCTTCTCGATCGCGACGTCTTCGATCTTGCCCAGCTTCTCGCCGTCGGGGCTCACCACATCGGTCCCGTTGACGCGGTCGGCGGGGATCAGAGGGCGGACAGGTTCGGTCATGGCGGTTCTCCTTCCCTGGAGGGTTCGCAGGGAGAACGGGCGAGCCCGCCGTCGGTTCAGCGTACGACGACCACGGGACGCGCCTCCAGCGCCGCACGGCCCACCCCGTCCACTTCGTACAGCGCCTCCACAGGGCGACCGGACGCGACACCCAGGGCCGCGGCCGTCCCGGGATCGGCCGCCAGTTCGGCCGTCTGGATCACGCCGATGTCACGGGCGCCGGCGAGGATGAGGAATCGGTTCCCCGCGGCGCCGGTGAAGGCGGCCAGATACCCGTAGTCGCGATTGGGCCGGTCGCCCTGGGCCTTGCCGGCGCCCGAGACGTAGGTTTCGCCCGTTTCGCGATCGACAAGTTCGTCATAGGTGGCGCCGACGGCGAAGCGCGACCGCTCGAACACCGGCGGCTGCAGGACGCGCAGGCCCGAGAGGTAGCCGACATAGACGATGTCGGACGCCTTTAGCATGTCGGGCGTCAGGCGCGAGGCGGTCACGACCCGCACCCGGTCGGCGCGGCCGGCCGCCTGCCGGACCAGGGGCATGATCTCGCTTAGGGCCACGGTGGCGCCCACCGGGGTATAGTAGGTGTCCAGGTCGATGTAGCGGTTCTGGAACCGCGGGTTGTCCCTGAGCCAGGCGTCGAGGTCGGCCGGGCTGTTGACCTCGAACGCGCGGATCATCCGGCGGGGTTCGGCGCCGCCTTCGGTGTCTCCGAAGATGTAGTAGTCGCCCACGACGACCAGGACCGGCCGGTCGCGCCCGATCCCCGCCCAGAGCGGCGACGCGGCGGCGAGCGCAAGCTGACGGGCGGGCGCCGTGCTCCGGACCAACCACGCCCAGGCCGCCACGTTCCCCGCCAGAACCACGGCGCCGGCGGCGAACGCGGAGATCAGCCAGGACGGGCGGCGCGGCGCGGCCGAAGGGCCGGAGGGCGGGATGGAGACCTCTCCGTCCTCCGCCGCCACGAGGTCCAGCCGATATTGGCCGACCGGGATGGTCAGCCGGCAAGGCTGGCCGGCGCCAGGGCCGGCGTAGAACGCCTCGAGCTTGCGGCGCAGGCGGTGGATATAGACCCGAACCGAAGCGTCACCCGAGAGGTCCGGCGTCCGCCCGAAGACGTCCAGGGCGACATCGGCCTCACGGAGCGACCGGCCGCGATTGGCGGGATCGGCCAGGTAGTCGAACAGGCGCTCCAGGCCGTGGCTTCGCCCCAGCACGCGGGCCTTTCGGATCTGGGCGACCTGTTCGGCGATGGCGTCGGCAGCGTCCAAGGCATACCCGGCATTCGAGCGAGAAGGCGTCTGTAACCCCGTGTAACGTCCCTGGAAACCGTAAAGTACGCGCGCGCGAAGGGCCGCCCTTCTAGCGATCCCGCAAAGACGGGCTCACCGCTTGGTGAGATATAAGTGTTATAATATAACACATTTTTTTGGGGGTATGAGATCGATGACCGGCAGATATCTGGCAAGGGCCTTCGCACTGGGCAGCGCGCTCGCCGTTGCGGCAGGCGGCGGCGCGGCGGCCGCGGCGGATGCGACGGTGGACGAGCTGCTGGTCACCGCGCGGCTGGACGAGACCCTGCCGCAGGAGCTGGCGCGCTACGGCAGCGACCTGGAGGTGGTGAGCGCCGAGATCGTGCGCCGCAACGTCTACGTGGACGTCTCCCAGGCGCTGCAGATGCAGGTGCCGGGCCTGTTCCTCTCGCCCCGCAACGGCCCGTTCTCGTACGCCGACATCGCGCTGCAGGGCTCGCGCACCGGCGACGTGCTGTGGCTGGTGGACGGGGTGCGGATCAACAACCGCCTCTACACCGCGACCAGCCCGGCCGACACCCTGCCGGCCAGCATGGTCGAACGCATCGAGGTGCTGAAGGGCGGCCAGAGCCTGTTCTACGGGACCCAGGCGGCGGCCGGCGCCATCAACATCGTCACCCGGCCCTACGCCGACGAACTGACCGGCTCGCTGACCGTGGGCGGCCATACGAACGGGGGCGTTCACGCCGACGCCCTGGTCCGCGGGCCGGCGGGGCCGGCGCGGTTCGTGGCCTGGGTCTCGAAGGACGAGGCCAAGGGCTACGACACCTTTGACGTCTTCCAGCCCAGCGCCACGGCGCGCAAGCGCGGCTACGACGTGGTCAGCTTCGGCGGCAAGCTGGGCCTGGACCTAACCGAGGACCTGACGCTCAACCTCTACTACCAGCACACCGACGCTCACCTGGACTATCCCAACCCGCGGCTGACGCGGCTGTCGTTCAACGACCGGGACGAGGAGATCGGCAGCATCAGCCTGGACTGGACGGCCAGCGACCGGGTCGCGATCTCGGTCAAGGGCTACTACCACGACTGGGACAGCGTCTATTCGACGGTGAACAACGTGCCCGGCAATCCCGCCGCGCCGCCGGTGATCGTCGACGACCTGACCTACTGGGGGTACGAGGACTATGGCGTCGCGGTGCTGGCCAAGCTGAACCTGCACCGCGGGTTCGAGTACCAGCTCGGCTATGACTATCAGAACTTCAACGGCCGCGACGACGTGCTGCTCATCGCCCAGCAGACCGAGAAGGTGCATGCCCTGGTGGCCCAGGTGCGGACCACCGACGACCTCTTCGAGACCGCCCGCTTCGCCGCCGGCGTCCGCTACAACAAGACCAGGGAGAGCGAGAAGACGGTCTGGAACCTGTCGGGCCGCTGGGACGCCACGCCGGCGCTGTTCGTGGAGGGCATGGTCGGGACGTCGTTCATCCTGCCCAGCGCCGAGCAGCTCTTCGGCATCGATCCCTGCTGCGCGGTGGGCGACCCCGCCCTGAAGGCCGAGCAGAGCCTGAACGGCAATCTGTCGGTCGGCGGGCAGGCCGAGCGGTTCGCCTGGCGGCTCACCGGCTTCGCGCGCAAGATCGACGACCTGATCGTGGACGACTACAGCCAGCCCGGCTTCCCGGACGGGATCTATGTCAACGTGGACCGCGAGGTGCGCTCGCGCGGGGTCGAGGGGCAGGCCACGGTGCAGATCGCCGACGGGCTCTCGGCCCGCGGCTCGTTCGCGCTGACCCGGACGCGGACCGAGGGCGCGGGCCGCCAGTTCGACCGCATCCCCAAGGCCCAGGCCAAGGCGAGCCTCAGCTACGACTCGCCCGAGCGGCCGTTCGGCGCCTCGGCCAGCCTGCTGTGGACCGGCGACGTCTACCAGCAGGTCACCGGCTTCGGGCGGGTGAACTACGGCGACTACGCGGTCGTGGACCTGGCGGCCTATGTCTATGTGGACGGCGACGCGCGGCGCCATCGCCTGACGGCGCGGCTGGAAAACGCCTTCGACGAGGATTACGCCACGCGGGTGAACTCGGCCGTGATCGACCTGTCGACCCAGCGCTTCCTCTACGGCTTCCGGGGCGTGCCCCGGACCCTGCACGTGAGCTACGCCTATTCCTTCTGACGCCTCCCTGCGCCCGGCGCGGAAGGCCTGGGCCCCGAGGTGGCTGGTCCTGACCCACCGTTGGGTCGGGATCGTCATGGGGCTCCTGATGCTGCTGTGGTTCCTGAGCGGCGTCGTGATGCTGTTCGTGCGCTGGCCCGAGGTGACGGCGCAGGAACGCGCCGCCGGCCTGCCGCCGATCGCCTGGAGCCAGTGCTGCACGCTGGGCGAGGCGCAGCCGGCCCAGGAGTTGCGTCACGCCACGGTGGAGGACCTGGCCGGCCGCCCCGTGCTGCGGTTCGACGGCGGGGTTCTGGACCTTTCCACCGGCGCGCCGGTCGAGCGGGTGACGGCGGACGAGGCGGCGGCGGTCGCCCGGGCCTACGCCGCCGCGCACGGGATCGCCGGGACGCCCGGCGCGGCCGCAGCGGTGACGCGCGACCAGTGGACGGTGACCGGCTACTTCAACGCGCGGCGGCCGTTCCACCGCTTCCGCTTCGACGACCCGCGCGCCACCGACGTCTACGTCTCGGCCCGGACGGGCGTGGTGGCCCAGGTGACCGACCGGCCGACGCGCATCCTCAACTGGCTGGGGCCGATCCCGCACTGGCTCTATCCCGAGATCCTGCGCGCCAACACGCCGCTGTGGAGCCAGGTGGTGATCTGGACCTCGATCGTGGGGACGTTCCTGACGGTGACGGGGCTCTATCTGGGCGTGGTCGCCTGGCGGCCCCCTTCGCGGTCGGGGCGGGACCGGCGCCTCACGCCCTACCGCGGCTGGATGGCCTGGCACCACCTGACGGGGCTGGCGGCGGGCGTGCTGACGCTGACCTGGGTGGCGAGCGGCCTGGTCTCGATGAACCCCTGGGGCTTCCTGGAGGGCAGCCCGGACAGCCGCGTCGAAGCGCTGACAGGAAGCTTCACCCTGGGCGAGGCGGTCCAGGCAGCCGCGGCGGCGCAGGCAGCCGGCGTCTCGGCGCGGCAGATCGAGACCGCGCCCCTGGCCGGCCGCCTCCACCTGATGGCCGACGGCGTGCGGCTGGACGCCCAGGCGCGCCCGACGCCCCTGGCCGCCCCCGAACTCGCAGCGGCCGCGGCGCGGCTGGGCCCCGCCACATCGGGGGGGCTGATGACACGCGAGGACACCTACTACTTCGGTCACCACACGCCGGTCGTCCTGCCGGTCTACCGGGTGATCCTGGACGACGGCGTCCGGTTCTACCTGGACCCGGCATCGGGCCATGTGATCCGCCGGATCGACGGCGCGCGACGCGGCTATCGCTGGCTTTTCGAAGCGCCGCACCGCCTGGACTTCATCCGCGGATTCGACCGCGGACCCGCCTGGACGGCGGCGATGGTCGTCCTTCTGCTCGCCGCGACGACCGGGGTGGCGACCGGAGTCTGGCTGGGCTGGCGGCGTCTCCAGGCAGACATGGGACGGCTGCTGCGACGGCGGTGAGGCCGAGGGCGCGCCTGTGGGTGGGATCGGACACGACAAAGCCCCCGGCGCCGTGCGCCGGGGGCTCGGTCTGCGTCCGGCCGCAGCTTACCTTGGAGCCGGGTTACCTCGGAGCCGGGGGCGGAACGGTCGCCGGGGCGTCCTTGGCCGCATCGCGGATGGCGTCGGCCTTGCTGTCCGCGGCGTCCTTGACGGCGTCGGCCTGCTTGTCGAGGGCGTCGGCCGTGGCCGGCATGCCGGCCTGATTGGCGGCGTCAGCCTGGTTTTCCAGCTGGGTGGCCGTCACATCGGCCTGGGCCTCGACCGCGTCGGCCTGGGCGTCAGCCGTCTTTTCGGCAGGCGAACCGCACGCGGCCAGGCTGAGGGCGCCGAGGGCGGCCGTAGCCGCGATGATCATACGCATGTCCGTCTCTCCAGAATGAGGTGGCGGGACGAAAACACACGAAGCCGTGATCGGTTCACCGAGCCGGCGGATTTTTCAGCGGACGACGTCCTCCTCAGGACTTCACGAACGGCTGGCTCAACGTGGGCTGGCCTGTGATCGCCAACAGCGCGTTGGCTACCGCAGGCCCGATCACCGGCGTTCCGGGTTCGCCAACGCCCGACGGCGGATTGGCCGACGGCAGGATGTGCGTCTCCACCGTCGGAGCCTCGGAATGGCGCAGGACCCGGTAGGAATCGAAGTTGCCCTGATCCACCGCGCCGTCGGTGAGCGTGATCTCGCCGAACAATGCGCCCGAGAGGCCATAGCAGGTCCCGCCCTCCATCTGGGCCGCCACCTGGTCAGGGGCGATGGCCGTGCCGCAATCGACGGCGGTCACGACGCGGCCGACCCGGGGAACCCCGCCTTCAAGCTTCACCTCGGCCACCTGAGCCACCACCGATCCGAAACATTCGTGGACCGCGACGCCGCGGGTCCAGCCGGCGGGTGGCGGCGCACCCCATCCGGCCTTCTCCGCGGCGAGGTCCAGCACGGCCAGATGCCGGTCGGCGCCGGCCTTCCGATAGAGGACGCGGCGATAGTCGACCGGATCCTGGCCCGCGCGCCGGGCAAGCTGGTCGATGGTGTGCTCCATCACATAGGCCGTGTGGGTGGCGCCCACCGAGCGCCACCACAGCACCGGCACCCCGACGTCTGGGGTGAGGAGCTGGGCGTCCACCACCGGCGTGGCCTTGAGATAGGGGGAATCGACCACGCCCTCCACGGCGGTCATGTCCACGTCGCCGCCGACCGGCGCGCCCGGCGGGGCGTCCTTCAGGATCGACTGGGTGACGATGCGGTGGCGCCAGGCGGCCGGGAAGCCCTGGGCGTTCACGGTCACGCGCACGGTGTGGTGTGTCAGCGGACGGAAGTAGCCGGCCCGCATGTCGTCTTCGCGGGTCCACACCAGCTTCACCGGCCGGCGCTTCATCTTCTTCGCGATCTGGACGCACTCGACCACGTAGTCCGACCCGAAGGTGGTGCGCCGACCGAACGAGCCGCCGGCGAACAGCGTCTCGATCTCGATCGAACCCGGCAGGGCGGGCGTCACCATCGCCACGTTGATCTGGTCCAGCGTCGGGGCCTGGGAGCCGAAGACCAGCCGGGTCGGCCCGTCGCCCACCGTGGCCACGCAGTTCATCGGCTCCATCGCGGCATGCGCCAGGTAGGGGAAGTCGTAGGCCAGTTCCAGAGCGGCCGTACCGCCGGACGGGGCGGCGTCACCGCGGGTGACGAACGGCGCCCATTTGGCCTTCCCGGGCGGCCCGCGCCTGCCTGAGGCGTAGTCGTGGAACTCGCCCAGAATCTGCTCCGAACCCCGTGTTTCGGCCTTGGCCTCGTCCCATTCCACCTTGAGCGCATCGCGGCCCATCCTGGCCGCCCAGGTGGTTTCGGCCACCACGGCGACGCCGCTGGGGATCTGGTGGACCGCCACCACGCCCGGAACCTTCCTGGCCTCCGCCGCGTCGAACGCCTTGACCCTGGCGCCGAACTTCGGCGGGTGGGCGACCATGGCCGTCAACATGCCGGGCAGGCGGACATCCTGGGTATAGCGGGCCGTGCCATCGCTTTTGGCGCGGCTGTCCTTGCGACGCACGCGGTCGCTGCCGATCAGGGTGAAGGCCTTCGGATCCTTCAGCATGGGCTGCGCGGGCGGCGTCACCCTGGCCGCAGCCTCCAGCAGCTCGCCGAAGCCGGCCTGCTTGCCCGACGCATGCGACAGGATACCGTTCCTGACCGCGATCTCGGCCGCCGGCACGGCCCAGGCGGCTGCGGCCGCCTGGACGAACATGGCGCGCGCCGCCGCGCCCGCAGCACGCATCTTCGGCCAGGAATCCGAGAGGGCCGACGATCCGCCCGTCCCCTGGGTTCCGCCCATCAGGCCGTTCCCGTAGAGCCTGGCGTTGGCAGGCGCCTGCTCGACCTTCACCTTCGCCCAGTCGGCGTCGAGCTCCTCAGCGACAATGGCCGCAAGGCCCGCGTGGGCGCCCTGGCCGAACTCGATGTGCTTCGAGACCACCGTGACGCCGCCGTCGGGCGAGATCCGGATGAAGGGCCCGAAGGCGCCGGGCTCGACCCTGGAGCCGGCCGACAGCATGTCGGGCAGCGAGCAGCCCACCAGCAGAGACCCGCCCGCCAGGGTGGCGCCCACCACCAGGACGTCGCGGCGGGAAGGGGCGGAGGGAGGGCGGACCATCCTGTTCACGCCGCGGCTCCTCCGGCGGCCGCCTTGATGGCGGCGTGGATACGCTGATAGGCCCCACAGCGGCAGATATGGCCGTCCATCGCCGCGGAGATGGCTGCATCGTCGGGATTGGGGTCGTTGTTGAGCAGGCCCAGGGCGCCCATGATCTGGCCTGACTGGCAGTAGCCGCACTGTGGAACGTCCAGTTCCACCCACGCCTGCTGGAGGGGATGCTCGCCGCCCAGACCCTCGATGGTGGTAATCTTCGACCCCCCGAGCGCGGAGACCGGGGTGAGGCAGGACCGGATGGGCTGGCCGTCTGCCAGGACCGTACAGGCGCCGCATTGCGCGACACCACAGCCGTATTTCGTGCCAGTCAGCCCCAGTTCATCCCGGAGCACCCAGAGGAGGGGTGTGTCGGGCGGCGAGTTGACGTTCACCTGCCGTCCGTTCACATCCACTGTCGTCGCCATGAGGCCAAGTCCCTGCTTGTTCGCATCGATCCTAACGCTGTTCAGACCGCCGCGTAAATCGAGCCTTGGCCACCCTTGACGCCGCGAGCGTATTGCGTACCGGACTTAGGAAACAGGAGTTGTCATGCTTCGCGCCGTCGTCGTCGCCGCCCTCGCCCTGGCGGCCTCGCCCGCCATCGCCCAGGACGGCGCTCAACTCTTCAACATGCAATGCCGCATGTGCCACAGCGGCTCGCCGATGGGGCCTTCGCTGGCCGGCGTGGCGGGCGGAGAGATCGCGTCGAAGAGCTTCGCCTATTCCCCGGCGCTGAAGGCCAAGGGCGGCGTCTGGACGGACGAGAGTCTCGACGCCTACCTGAAGGCTCCGACGACCTTCGCGCCCGGCACGAAGATGCTGGTGTCGGTGTCCAACCCCACCCAGCGTGCGGCGATCATCGCCTACCTGAAGACGCTGAAATAGGCCGACAGCAGGCCGATGGACGTATTCCCCGCCTTCTTCCCGCTGTCCGGCCGCACGGTGGTCATCGCGGGCGAGGGCGAGGCGGCCGAGGCCAAGGCCCGCCTGTTCGAAGGCTCGCCCGCCGAGGTGGTGCGCCTGACCGGGCCGGACGCGCTGGACCCGCGCGCCTACCTCGGCGCGACCCTGGCGTTCGTGGCGGCCCGCGACGACGACTGGGCCCGCGCCGCCGCCGAGGCCGCGCGGGCGGCCAACGTGCCGGTGAACGTCGTGGACCGCCCCGCGCTCTGCGACTTCACGACGCCCGCGGTGATCGACCGGGGCGAAGTGGTGGCGGCCATCGGCACGGGCGGCGCCTCGCCCATGCTGGCCACGATGCTGCGCCACGACATCGAGGCGCGCCTGCCCGAGGGGACAGGCCAGGTGGCCGCCCTGTTCCGCAGCATGCAGGGTGAGATCCGCGAGACGCTGCCCGAAGCCGCCGCCCGGCGCCGCTTCCTGCGCGCGGCCCTCAACGGGTCGGCCGCCGACGCGGCGCGGAAAGGCGACATGGAGGCCGCGAAGGCGCGGCTCCGCGCCGCCCTGTTCGAGGGCCCGACCCCGCAGGGACAGGTGGGCTATCTCGACGCCCGGGGGCCCGCGGACCTCCTGAGTCTCCGCGCCGTCCGCGCCCTGGCGGCGGCCGACGTGCTGGTGGTGGACGCCGACGTCCACCCCGACGTCCTGGCGCTGGCCCGACGCGACGCCGAGCGGCTGACCCCGCGCAGCGTGGCCGAGCTGGCCAAACTGGCCGCCGAAGGGCTTTCCGTCGTGCGGGTGGTCGCGACGCCGGCGTGGCGCGCGGAACTGGCCGCACTGAACGCCGCCGGCGTGAGCGCCGACGTGCTTCCCATCGCCCGCTGACCCCGCGCCGCTTGACTTCGCCGGGCCGGGCGGATCGCATCGGGACGTACTGCGAGGGGGAGTTCCGATGCGTGCAGTCCTTGCGGCCGGCGTGGCGCTTTCCGTCCTGGCGGGCGCGATCCCGCTTCAGGCGCACGCCCAGGCGATCGATCCGAAGATCGCCGCGCGGGTCGACCGGGTGCTGGCCAGGACGCCGCTGATCGACGGCCACAACGACGTGCCGTGGACGCTGCGGCAGCACGTGGGCGTCCACCCCGAACGGCTGGACTTCGACGCCGACACGTCCGGAATCCGATCGCCCGGCGGCCCCGGCATGATGACCGACATCCCGCGCCTGCGGGCCGGCAAGGTGGGCGGGCAGTTCTGGTCGGTCTACATCCCCTCCAGCATCGACGGGCCGGCGGCGGTGCAGACCACGCTGGAGCAGATCGACATCGTGAAGGGGTTGTCGGCCCGCTATCCCGACGTGTTCGAGATGGCGTATTCGGCCGACGACGTCGTGCGTATCCACAAGGCGGGGAAGATCGCCTCGCTGGTGGGGATCGAAGGCGGCCACCAGATCAACGACAGCCTGCCGGTGCTGCGCCAGATGTACGACGCCGGGGCGCGCTACATGACCCTGACGCACGCGCTCAACACGCGCTGGGCCGACAGCGCCACGGCCAACCCCCAGCACGGCGGGCTGACCGCGTTCGGCCGCGCGGTGATCGCCGAGATGAACCGCCTGGGGATGCTGGTCGACCTCAGCCACGTGTCGGAAGAGACGATGAGGGATACGCTGGAGGTCGCGCAGGCGCCGGTGATCTTCTCGCACTCGGGCGCGTCGGCGGTGGCCGAACACGCGCGCAACGTGCCGGACTCGGTGCTGGCGCTGGTGAAGCAGAACCGCGGCGTGGTGATGGTCAACTTCATGCCCACCTATGTCTCGCGCGAGCGGACGGTGTGGGCGGCCAACCGCTCGGCCGAGCTGGCGCGCTACAATTCCCCGCCGTTCGGCGGCCTCTACATCGGCTACCCCGAGAAGGCCCGCGCCGCGCTGGCGGAGTGGGAGAAGGCCAATCCCCGGCCCCCGGTGACGCTGTCGATGGTGGCCGACCATGTGGAGCACCTGGCCAGGGTGTGCGGCGTGGACTGCGTGGGGATCGGCTCGGACTTCGACGGCATCGGCGACACGCCCGAGGGCCTCGAAGGCGTCGACAAGTTCCCCGCCCTGCTGGCCGAGATGGCCCGCCGCGGCTGGAGCGACGCCGACCTGGCGAAGCTGGCGGGCGGCAATGTCCTGCGGGCCATACGCGAGGCCGACGCCGTCGCCAAGCGGCTCCAGGCCGGGACGCCGGCCTCGTACGCGACGATCGCCGAGACGGACGGGCCGAAGAAATAGGCGCCGTCAGGCCGTCTTCCGGGGGCGGCCGCGACCGGCCTTCCGCACGGGCTTCGCCACCGCCTTGGGCGTGGTCGCCGGCGCCCGGCGCCGCCGGCCGCCGCGCTGGCCCTCGAGCGCCTCTAGCCGCTGGATGACGATGTCGCGCATCGGCTGGGCCCCGGCGAAATAGTGGGTGATCAGGTCGTGCAGCCGCTCGCCGTCACGCGCGATCAGGGCGTCGACGATCTCGCGGTGTTCGGCGTGGTGGTCGCGCTCGCGGTCGGTCTCGAAGTCGGCGTAGAGGTTGAGGTAGCGTTCGGCCCGGTCGCCCAGGTTGGCGAAGATGCGCTCCAGCACCGGCGAACCCGAGCCCGACAGCAGCTCGCGGTGCAGGGCCTTGTAGGCGCGCTGCCACAGCTCGCGCGCCAGCGGGTCGCCGTCGGGCAGGACCTTGCGCACCTTCATGGTGCGGTGGAGCATCACGACCACGCGCTCCTCCCAGGCCTGGTCGCCCCGCTCGACGCTCTTGAACAGCACGAGCTGGTAGACGGCCTTGTAGGCGTCGACCACGTCGATGTAGTCGGCCACCGACACGGGAGCGACGCGATAGCCCTTCTGGTGTTCGTGGACCACGAGTCCGGTGGACGACAGCAGCAGGATCGCTTCGCGGATCGGGCTGTGGCCGACCTTGTAGAACTTGGTGAGCTGCTCGACCTTGAGGCGCTCGTCCGGCTGGAAGACGCCGCGGACGATGTCGCGCTGCAACCAGAACGCGGCCTTGTCGGTGGGACCCGGAAGCTCGGGGGTGAGCGCCTCCAGCTCTGGGCTGGTGAAGGTGGCGACGGAGGGCTGCGAGGTCGGCATTCGATTCCCGGTGGCGGCGATTCTCAGATCCGCGTGCCGGAATCCTAGAGTCTATCGGCTCTGCTTGAAAGCGGACGCGATACCCACAGGTGCACCAGCTTCATCCGAAGCGACCTTGCCGGACGGAATCGATCCATTCCGACGATGATCCGCCCTCCGACGCCTTGAGGAAGATCAAGCGCCCTGGCGGCGGGTCGGCCTGAGGACGCTGCCTGAGTAAGACGGCCCTGAGTAAGACGGCCTGGGCGTCACGTCAGCCGCAGCGTTCCCTTCACCCGGATGTCGCCCGCCGAGCGGCCCACCAGGATGTCGTACGGCCCGGGGTCGACGGGCCAGGACCGCGTCTCCGGATCATAGGGCGCGAAGGCGCGGGGTTCGAGCGTCAGCGTCACCCGCCGCGATTCGCCGGGTTCGAGACGGACCTTGGCGAAAGCCTTCAGCTCCTTCGGCGGCCGCGGCAGGCGCGGCTCGAGTTGGGAGACATAGACCTGGACCACCTCGGCCCCGGCGCGGTCGCCGGTGTTCTCCACGACCACCGACAGCGCCACGGACGCGCCGGCCGCCGCCGTCCCGGCCATCTCGAGGTCGCGGATCTCGAAGCTGGTGTAGGCGAGGCCGTGGCCGAAGGGGAACAGCGGCTTGACGCCCGACTGATCGAAGCCCCGGTAGCCCATCGCCAGGCCCTCGGCATAGTCACAGACGGCCGGGTCCGGATCGGGCGCGTGCGCCGGATGGTCGCCGAAGGCCCGCGGCCAGGTGATCGGCAGCCTGCCGCCGGGGTCGCGGTCGCCGAACAGCACGGCGGCCAGGGCGTCCGGGCCGGTCTCGCCGGGCAGCCACATCTGGAGGACCGCGCGCGCCTCGTCGATCCAGGGCGCCTCGAACGGCGAGCCCCCGTTGAGGACGATCACGGTGTTCGGGTTGATTGCCAGGATGCGGCGGGCGAGGTCGTCCTGTCCGCCGGGCAGGCGCATGTCGGGCCGGTCATAGCCCTCGGCCTCGGTCACGATCCCCGATCCCAGCACCAGCACCACCGCGTCGGCGTCGCGGGCGGCCTCCAGCGCGCGTTCGAGCGGCTCGGGGGGCGGGCGCACGCCCAGGCCGAAGTATTCGTAGCCCGAGGCCTTCGGGACGTAGTCGATCTCCAGGCGATAGCCGCGGCCGGCGGTCAGTTCGGCGGGCGCGAGACGACGCGGCACAGCCTGGCCGATGACGTCGAAGTGGTCCTCAGCCGCCGCCGTCCCGGGCGTGACCAGCGGCCGGCCGTCCAGGGTGAGGCGGGCCACGCCGGTCGCACGCACGCCGAACTCGTAGATCCCGGTCTCGTTCGGCCAGAACCAGCCGCTCCAGCGGTAGGATCCCACCGGCGCGCGGGTGGCGGCGGCCATGTTGGGGCTGGACCAGCGGACGAAGTTGCGTTCCAGCGCCGTCCGCGCCGGCGCGCCCGAGAAGTCGACGGAGTCGAAGTACTCCGCGTGCAGCCCTTCGGCGTCGCGCGCCTCGGTGGGGCTGAACGCCCACGGGTCGGGCCCCACGGGAAAGGGATCGTTGTCGACGCCGCGGGCCTCCAGCACGGCGACGCCCTGACCCAGGAAATCCCGCAGGCCCTCGGCCGGGGTCTTCACGCGGTCGGTGACCACGCGCGAACTGCCGCCGCCCTGAAGCAGGCAGCGCGCGGCGTTGGGGCCGATCAGGGCGACGGACTTCAGTTCGCGCGACAGCGGCAACAGGCCGTCGTTCTTCAGCAGCGTCATGGCCTCGCAGGCCGCATCGAGGGCGATGGCCTTGTGGCGGGCCGTGCGCAGCTCTCCCTTCGGCCGTTCCGCGCCGTCCAGCAATCCGCAGCGGACGATCAGGCGGACCACGCGGGCGGCGTTGTCGTCGATCTGGGCCTCGGGAACGACTCCCGCCCTGACCGCGGCCAGCAGCTTGTCGCCGAACCACTTCGGCGGCCCGGGCATCTCCAGGTCGAGGCCGGCGTTGGCGGCGGGCGCCGTGGAATGGGTGGCGGCCCAGTCCGACACCACCATGCCCCTGTAGCCCCACTCTTCCTTGAGGATGTCGGTCAGCAGCCGGCGGTGCTCGGAGGCGTAGGTCCCGTTCAGCTTGTTGTAGGACGCCATGACCGTCCACGGGTCGGCTTCGGCCACAACCCGCTCGAAGGCGGCGAGGTAGAGTTCGCGCAAGGTCCGCTCGTCGACCCGGGCGTCGACGACGAAGCGCTCCAGCTCCTGGTTGTTGGCGGCGTAGTGCTTGAGCGACGCGCCGATCCCCTCGCCCTGGAGCCCCTGGACATAGGCGGCGCCCATGACGCCGGCCAGGTAGGGGTCCTCGGAATAGGTCTCGAAGTTCCGGCCCCAGGTCGGAATGCGCATCATGTTGATGGTGGGCGCCAGCACGACGTGGTCGCCCAGCGCATGCGCCTCGCGGGCGATCGCCGCAGCGACGGCGCGGGCCGTGTCCGGGTTCCAGGTCGCGGCGACGGCGACGCCCACGGGGAAGACCGTCGCGGGCACGCCGCGGATCGAGCGCACGCCCGTCGGCCCATCGGTCATCTGCAGGGACGGTACGCCCAGACGCTCCACGGGATAGAGGTTGAAGGCGCTGGCGCCTGCCAGCAGCGTGACCTTCTCCTCCAGCGTCAGGCGGGCCATCAGGTCGGCGACGCGGGCGTCGAGGGGGGCCTTGGGGTCGAGGAAGGTCTCTGTCATGAGGACTCCACTAGGCCGTGACGCCGGCATGTAAAAGGCCCGGCGCCCCTCCTGGGAAGGCGCCGGGCCGTCGGGCGGCTGAGGAGGGAACGCCGCCGAACGTCAGTACTTCAGGTCCAGGGACACGCCGACGATCCGGCGCGCCTCGTAGGGATGGTAGTCGGAATAGGCGCCGACACCGGCCACGGTCGGCGTCGAGAACTTGCGGGTGTAGTAGTACTTGTCGGTCAGGTTCCGGCCGAAGACCGAGAGCTTCCAGGCGCCGTCCGTGGGGCCGATCCCGACCGCGCCGTTCACCAGGGCGAAGCCCGGGTGCTGGGTCGCAGGATCGTTGGGCGTGTTGGACGGGTAGTTGGTCCGGTAGTTCACGTTGCCGTCGAGGAAGAGCGTGTAGCCTTCGGCGACTTCGGCCCGGTAGTTGGCGTCCAGGTTGAAGCTCCACTTGGGCGCATAGGGAAGCTGGGCCCCCGAGAGGTCCTGCACGGCGCCGACGCA
Source organism: Phenylobacterium sp. (assembly GCF_037189685.1). Taxonomy (GTDB): domain Bacteria; phylum Pseudomonadota; class Alphaproteobacteria; order Caulobacterales; family Caulobacteraceae; genus Phenylobacterium. The sequence continues at coordinate 145,875 of NZ_JBBCIT010000001.1, forward strand.
GCCCTGCGCCGCCGTCTGGCCGCGGTAGCAGGGCGCGCGCAGGAAGCTCTTGTACTTGCCGTCGGTGTAGGCGGCCGAGCCCGACAGCGTCAGGTCCACGTCCGGCATCGGGCGCCAGTAGACCTCGGCCTCGACGCCCTTCGACAGGGCCTCGGCGGCGTTCAGCAGCAGGAACAGGCCGATGTCGCCCGGCTCGCGCGCGGTGACCTGGAGATCCTCCACCTCGAGGCGGAAGGCGGTGACGTTCAGCAGCAGCCGCTGGTCGGGGAACGACGCGCGCAGGCCCACCTCGTAGTTGGTGGGCTTCTCGGGCCGCACGTCGAGCAGAGTTGTCGTGCCGATGCCCACGTCGTAGCCGCCGCCCTTGTAGCCACGGGTCACCGTGGCGAAGACGTTGGAGTTGTCGTTGAGGTCGTACTGGAGGCCGACGCGCCACAGGAACGCGTGGTCGGTCTTGCCGGCCTGACGGCTCTCGGTGGCGTTGTTGATCGGGTCGAAGCGGACCTTCTCGGCCTCGGCCAGTTCCTGCAGGTAGCGCCCGCCGACGATGGCGCGGAAGTCGTCGGTGAAGTTGAGGTTGGCCTGGCCGAAGACGGCCATGTTCTCGCCGTTGGTGTAGTTGTCGACGATCCGGTTCGTGAAACGGGTCGGCGCCGCCAGCGGTTGAAGCTGGGTCGATTCCGAATGGACGTCCGAGTTGAAGTAGAAGAGCCCCACCACATAGTCGAGGAACGGCCCCTTGGGCGAGGTCAGGCGCAGTTCCTGGGTGAACTGCTTCTGGGTGAATTCGGCGAAGTTCACGTTGAACCGGTTGATCGGCGAGCTGTCGGTGTCGAGGCCGTCGATCGTCTCCCAGTAGCGGTACGAGGTGATCGACGTCAGGGTGTGGCCGCTGGCGAAGTCGTAGTCCGCCTGGGCCGAGAGGCCCCACGACTTCACGTCCGAGAAGACGTCGCCATCGATGTTCTGGGTGTCGTTGCCGGGGCGCAGCGCCACGCCCCGGTCGAGGAACGCCTGCTCGGTGACGTTCAGCGGCGTCCCGGGCGACACCAGGGTCCAGATGCAGCAATCGGCGTTGCGCCGCCACCAGTCGCCGATGATCCCGAGCCGGAAGTTGTCGGACGGATCCACCTGGAGCCGGCCGCGGACGCCGTACTCGTTGCGGTCGTTCAGCCTGCGGCCGTCGAACAGGTTCTTCACGAAGCCGTCGCGCTTGGCCAGACGGGCCGACAGCAGGAAGCCGACGTCGTCCGAGATCGGTCCGGAGACATAGGCCTGGGCCTTGCGGTCATCGTGCGGCCACGCCCAGCTCAGCTTGCCGGCGGCCTCGAATTCCTTGGACGGGGTCTTGGTGACCACGCTGATGACGCCGGCCGAAGCATTCTTGCCGAACAACGTGCCCTGCGGGCCGCGCAGGACCTCGATCCGCTCCACGTCCGGAAGGTCGGTGAGAGAGGCGCCCGCCTGGCCCATCACCACCCCGTCGACCACATAGGCCGAGCTGCTTTCGATCGATTCCGAGGCGAACGAGGTGGTGCCGATCCCGCGGATGAAGAAGCCGAAGCTTCGGGGACCGGCGCTGTTCGAGACGCCGAGGTTCGGAACCCGGTAGGCCAGGTCCACGGCCTCGTTGGAGCCGAAGACGTCCAGCGTCTCGGCGCGGACGACGGCCACCGAGACGGGAACGTCCAGCAAGCGCTCCTCGCGCTTCTGGGCCGTGACGACGAGTTCGCCGATCTCGTTGGCGCCGGCGGATTGGGCGCGGGCGGCGCCCGGCGCAAGGACTGCCGTCAGGACGGCGCATGTGGTGAGGCAGCTCGAAAAGCTCAGCCGCGACTTCAAGCCGGACATCGGTTTCCCCCTGTTGCGTTCTTGCCGGCCCCGGTCGGGCTCTCTGCGTTAGGCAAACCCTGATCTAGGTTGCTGTTAGTGTCAATATTTCATCGAAAATTGTTTCAATGTCCTTTTTATGTGTAGAAGTGTAGGAGCGGGCGCGAATCCACAGCCGCGATCGCCACGGGCGCGATCGCGTTTCCGACGTCATCGGGAAGGGAGGCGCCTCAGCGGCCGGGAATGGTGCCCATTGCGCGGTTGCGCAGGAACCGCTCGTCCTGGCTCTCGGGCCAAGGTTCGGGCTCGGGCGCCCGGCCGTCGACCAACGGCCAGACCACCGGCGTCGCGCCGCCGGCGATCCTTGCGCCCTGGGGAATGCGGTCGCGGTCCACCGAGGGATGCGCCCGGTCACCGCCGCGGGTGCAGCCATCCTTGAAGTAGATGGCGGTGTAGACGCGCCGCATGTGGTCCGAGCGGTTGGACTTGGCCATGTGGACCGTGCGGCCCGCATGGAACAGCACGTCGCCTGGCTGCGCGGGACAGAACACCGGCTCGGCCGCCTGGCGGGCCAGCAGCGCCTCGCCCTGCCCTTCGGCGCGGAAGATGTCGACGAATTCGAGATCGGCCTCGTGGGAGCCGGGGACATAGCCCATGCATCCCGTCACTTCGTCGACCGGGATCAGCGGAATCCAGGCCGTGATGGTGTCAGGCTCGGCGATGGGCCAGTAGGCGTGATCCTGGTGGGCCTCGGTCTCGCGGCCGCCCGCTTCCTTGTAGAGCGCCTGGTCGTGCCAGAGACGGACCTTCTCGGCGCCGAGCAACGCGCCCAGGGCTTCGCCCAGTCGCGGGTGGAACGTCAGGCCGCGAACCTCGGGGAAGTCCTCCCAGATGTACTGGCACTGGATGAACGACTGCTCATAGGGTGTCTTCTCGTCGAGGCCGCGCGTGTCGTGTCCCTTGCGCCGCGCCACGGCCATGTCGATCGCCGGCGCCAGCGCCGCGATATCCTCCGGCGGGATCAGGCCCTTGGCGTGGACGAAGCCGTCGCGGCGATAGCGCTCAGCGAGGTCCTTCAACTCCTGCGGCGTCATCGGCGAAACCTCCCTAGCGTCCGCCCTCGAGGATCCTGAACTGCCGGACGGGGTCATTCTGCTCGATGACCTGACCGTCTGGCAGGGTGGTCTTCGCGCCGTCGGGCGCATACTGGAGGATATAGGCCTTCCGCACCGTATCCGGCTTCAGGTTCGGTCCTGTCCGGTGCGGCGCCAGGGACGAGAAGACCACGATGTCGCCCGCCTTCGCCGGCGCGGCCACGGCCTCGTCGGCCTCGGTCAGGCACACCTTGCCGATCTCGGTGATCCAGTGTTCGAAGGTCCCCAGCCTGTGCAGCTTGGGGGCGATCCACGCACAGCCGTTCTCCTCGTCCACGTCCACCAGCGGAATCCAGAGCGTGAGGTACTGCTGCGGCTCGATGTAGGTGTAGCCGTTGTCCTGGTGCCAAGGGAATTCCTGAACCTTTTCCGTCTTCTTGTAGACGGACTGATCCCAGTAGAGCCGCACGTCGGGACCGATCAGGTCGTGGCAGATATCCTTGATCGCCGGATGCTTGGCGAACGCCTGCAGCACCGGCGACTTGCCGACGATGTGGGCGGTGAAGGTGATGGTGCCGGCGTCGGTCAGGCGGAAGCGACCGCCCATGGTCTCCCGCACCCCCTCCTCGTGCGCCTTCTCCAGCGGATCGATCGCGGCGGTGACGGCGGCGATCTCCTCGGGCGTGAAGGCGTTCCGGAAGACGAAGAAGCCGTCCTCGTTGAACTGATCCACCTGCTCGGGCGTCAGCGCGCGCATCCCGGTGCGCGGCGCGTCCTGCCAGGTGAAGTCCCGGTTGAGGGGATGAAGGCGGGGGGCGGCGTTCATGGCGTACCTACTCGTCGATCCTGTCGGGACCATAATTTGATCGAAAACATGAAGTCAATCATATTTAGATATAATAAGCAGATTAGATCGAATTTTGCAGAGCTGAAGATCGGAGCGTCGAAGCAGGCCGGCGGACACGCGGAAAAGGGGCGACGTCGCCCAGGTTGGCCGACCCCGCCCCTGACTCTGGCCCTGGCCGTGGAACCGCCAGGGATCACTCAAGAGCCGCCCGGCGGAACGCCAACGCGGACGCGGCGGGAGCCGGTGGCCGGCGTGCGCTACGCCGCCCTTCGGATGGGGATCCAGCGGTTGACCCGGGCGAGGGTGGCGGCGCTCTCGGGGTTCAGCGCCTTCGTGCCGGCGCGGCCGTAGTGATAGACCATCGCCGAGCGGCGGTAGTCGGCCACGTTGTCGGTCGACATGTGCATCAGATAGCTGTGGAAGAAGAGCACGTCGCCCGGCTCCATCACCGCCGAGGTGCGGCTCGACGTGTCCTGCGAGACGATCTCGAGATAGCCGCGATTGGCCGCCGGCCGCAGGTCGGGCACATGCTCGTAGATCTCCTGGTCGGCGTGGCTGCCCGGCACCACCCAAAGGCAGCCGTTCTCGATGGTCGCGCGGGTCAGCGCCACCCAGACGCCCACCTGGGGCTGTTTGTCGAACTTGAAGTAGTAGCTGTCCTGGTGCCAGGGCTGGCCGATGACGCCGGGGTTCTTGAAGATGAACTGGCTCTGGAAACAATCCACGTCGGGACCCAGCAGGCCCGCCACGCGGTCGGCGATCTGGGGCAGCTCCGACATCCGCCGGGTCGCGCCTTCGGCGTGGCAGTTGAAGACCTTGGAGACCAGGTCCTCGGGGTTCACGGCGCCTGGCGACGGGCCGGTCTCAGGATAAATGAGGTAGTTCTCCCCCGACATGTAGGCGACCTCCCCGGCGTGGCGCCCGGGCGGATCGGCACGGATGCGGGCGACCACCTCGGCCTCGACCTCGGCCGCGAGCCCGGGGTCGACCGCACCCCGCGCGAAAAAATAGCCGTCCCGGTCCCATGCGGCGCGTTCGGCATCGGTGATCATGGCTCGGATCCTCCCTGACTCCTCAGGCCTCTGTTTTGGAGATCATATCCCGGTCGAATTTGCCGAAATCAATCTAAAACTGTCTTTTTTGCCATCTATATCGTTATTTTAGCCAAAATCTGGCTTTTCCGATTGAGAGGCTGGGGAAGGGTCGCCATAGTCCTCCCAGCCGCGCAGAGACGCGGCGGACCGGGGGAGACGATGTTCAAGGCCAAGGCGGGATTCCAGTTGAGCTTCGCCCGCAAGGCCGGCTTCTCCCTGGGCGACTACGCCTGCAACCTCTACTGGCAGAGCGTCAGCCTCTTCCTGATGTTCTACTACACCGACGCCCTGGGGCTGCCCGGGGCGACCGCCGGCCTGATCTACATGATCGCCTCGATCTTCGACGGGATCACCGACCCGATCATGGGCGCCATCGCGGACCGAACCCGCACCCGCTGGGGGCGTTTCCGGCCCTACATCCTGATCGGTGCGATCCCTGTCGGCCTCTCGTTCTGCTTCCTCTACTGGGCGCCCGCGGCCACCGGCCTCGGCCTGACCGCCGTGGTCCTGGCGTCGCATCTCGTGTTCCGGACGGCCTACACGCTGGTGTCGGTGCCCTACAGCTCGCTCACCGCCCGCATGACGCGCAACTCGAGCGAACGCTCGTCGCTGGCCGGCTTCCGCATGGTGGCGGCCACCCTGGCCGGGATGACGGTGTCGTTCCTCACCAAGCCGATGGTCGACCAGTTCGGCGGCGGCGACCTCGCCACCGGCTTCTTCTACGCGGCGGTCGTCCTTGCGCTCGTCGCCACCGCCATCTTCCCGGTCGTATTCCTGGTCACGCGGGAGCCCCCCGAGCCCCCGGGCGAGCCCGTGCGACTCAGCCTCGCCGACTATTGGCGGGCGACGGCGAAGAACAGGGCGTTCTGGATCGTGATGATCGCCATCAGCCTGGGCGCCATGTCGTCGACGGCGCTGTCCAAGTCGCTGCTCTACTACATGAAGTACATCGCCCTCGACGAGGAGGCGGCCCGCTACGCGCTCTCGATCAAGGCCGCGCTGGGCGTCGCGATCATTCCCGCCTGGGTGTTCGTCACGCGGTTCATCGGCAAGCAGATCGCCTGGCTCACGGCCGCAGGCTGGGGGCTGGCCTGCGCCGTGGCGCTGCTCGTCTTCGACGTCCAGACGGCGCTCGCGGTCACGGTCTTCTACATGGTGATCCATGTCGCCTCGCTGGGCGTCTCCACCACCTACTGGTCGATGGTGCCCGACACGGTCGAATACGGCGAGTGGAAGTCGGGCGCGCGCACCGAGTCCTTCGTCTTCGGCCTGGCGATGTTCTTCCAGAAGGTGGCGCTGGGCCTGGCGGCCGCCTTCTTCGGCTGGGCGCTGGACGGCGTGGGCTACGTCCCCAACGTGCAGCAGACCCCCGAGACCCTGCACGGGCTCAAGCTGATCGTCGTGGCGTTCCCGGTGATCGGCCTGGGCGGCTCGGCGATCGCGATGCTGTTCTACCCGCTGCGGCGCGGCGTCCACGAGAAGATCGTGGACGAACTGGCCGCGCGGAATCCCGCTCCCGCATCCTGAAGGAGGTCCGCATGGCCCGCTTGCTCGTCTATCAGGCCATCTGGGGCATGGAGAACCTGCCCGGCGTCGACATGGAGGCCGACATGCCGGGGGTGCTGGCGAAGATCTTCGACGCCGGCTTCGACGGCGTGGGCGTCAGCCTGATGCGCCCCGACCGCGCCGAGGCGGTGGCCCGCGGCGTCCTCGACCGCGGCAAGAGCTTCGAGGCGATCGGGTTCGTCTTCACTGCCGCCGACGTGGCCCGCTACGTCGACCGCGCCCAGGAACTCGGCGCCCACCACCTCAACATCCAGATCATGGCCCGGCCCGACAAGGTGGACGACGCGGTCGCCCTCCTGACCGGATTCGAGGCCGAGGCGGCCAAGGCCTCGATCCCGGTGAACTACGAGACCCACCGCGGCCGGCTGACCAACGACGCCCTGTTCACCTGCCGTATCCTGGACCGGATGCCGGCGCTCAGGCTGACCGGCGACCTGTCGCACTATCCGCTGGTCCACGAGATGCCGCTGCCCGTGCCCGAGGCCGACATGGCGCGGATGCGGAAGGTGCTGAGGCACTGCTGGGCGTTCCACGGCCGCGTGCCGGGCTCGCACCAGATCCAGGTCTCGATCAGGGCGCCGCAGCACCAGGGCTGGGTGGACCAGATGCGCGCCTGGTGGCGTGAGGGCTTCGCCGACTGGCTGACCCGCGCCGGCCCCGACGGCGAGCTGACCTTCATGCCCGAGCTGGGCCCGCCCAACTACGCCATCACGGGCCTCGACGGCCGCGAGCTGAGCGACCGCTGGAAAGAGGCCCTGATGCTCAAGGACATGGCCCACGAGCTGTGGGCCGAGGCGACCCAGCCCGTCGCCGCCTAACCCGAAATCCGGTCCGGCCGGGTGAACACCTCGAAACCGTCGTCGCGGGCGACGGCGACAAGGGTGATCCCGGCGGCCTCCGCCGTTCGGACGGCGAGCACCGTCGGCGCCGAGACCGCGACGACGATCTGGGCGCCCAGGGCGGCGGCCTTCTGGACCATCTCCACCGAGACGCGGCTGGTCAGCGCCAGCAGGCCGTCGCGGGCTGGTGTTCCGGCTCTGGCGAGGGCGCCGGCCAGCTTGTCGAGCGCGTTGTGGCGGCCGACGTCCTCGCGGGCGGCGACCAGGCCGTCGGGGCGCGTCCACCACCCGGCCGCATGCGCCGCGCGCGTGGCCTGGCCCAGGGCCTGGGCCGTCGCCAGCCGGGCCAGGGCGGCGCGGATGTCGGCGGGGCCGGCGACGGCGCCGTCTCCGACGCGGCGCGGCGGCCGGACGGCTTCGGCCAGGCTGTCCACGCCGCAGAGCCCGCAACCCGTCGGCCCGGCCAGGCGCCGGCGGCGCGCGGCGAGCGCGGCCGAGGCGGGCTGCCTCAGCCACATGCGGACCTCGATCCCCAGGTCGCCCGTAGACACCTCCAGGGCGGTGATCTCGTCAGGGGCGGCGACCAGGCCCTCGGTCAGGCTGAAGCCCACGCCGAAGTCCTCCAGGTCGGCGGGCGTCGCCATCATCACCGCCGTCGTCGTCGCGTCATGGACCAGGGCGACGGGCGCTTCCTCGGGCAGGTCGCGCAGACCCGCCTCGCGCCCGGCGGCCGTCCAGCGGGTGCGGGGAATGGCGGCCCGGATCATCGCGCGGGCGCGGCCGCCTCCAGGCGCGCCACCGCCTCCAGCGCCACGGGGCTCAACCCCTCGCCTCCGGCCGCGCGCCAGGCCAGGATCTCGGCGCGCATGTGCGGGTCCCAGAAGCTCTTCAGGTGGCCCGCGACGCCGATGGCCGCGTCGCCCGGCTGGGCGGCGAAGAACGCCGCGATCTGGTTGGCCATGTAGATCAGCCGATCCGGCCGGGTCATTCCGCCGGCTCCGCCTGGGATTCCGGCGCCACGATGCGGCGACTGCGTTCGCTCATCGCCTCGTAGCGCGCCTGCCAGTCGCTGGGGCCGTTGGACGGCGCGACCTGAACCGCCGTCACCTTGTACTCAGGGCAGTTGGTGGCCCAGTCGCTGTAGTCGGTGGTGACGACGTTGGCCTGGGTCCCGGGGTGGTGGAAGGTGGTGTAGACCACGCCCGGCGCCACCCGGTCGGTGATCCGGGCCCGCAGGGTCGTGTCGCCGGCGCGGCTGGCGAGCCGGACCCAGTCGCCCTCGCGCACCCCGCGGTCCTCGGCGTCCTGAGGGTGGATCTCCAGCACGTCCTCCTCGTGCCAGAGGACGTTGTCGGTGCGCCGCGTCTGCGCGCCCACATTGTACTGCGACAGGATCCGGCCGGTGGTCAGCAGCAGGGGGAAGCGCGGTCCCACCTTCTCGTCGGTGGGGACGTAGTCGGTCAGCACGAACTTGCCCGCGCCGCGGACGAACCGCTCCAGGTGCATGACCGGCGTGCCCGTCGGCGCGGCGTCGTTGCAGGGCCACTGGACCGAGCCCTCGCGCTCCAGCAGGTCGTACGACACGCCGGCGAACGTGGGGGTCAGGCGCGCGATCTCGTCCATGATCTGCGAGGGGTGATCGTAGGCCATCGGATAGCCCAGCGCGTTCGAGAGCTTCTGGGTGATCTCCCAGTCCTCCAGGCCGTTGCGCGGGCTCATCACCTTGCGCACCCGCTGGATGCGCCGCTCGGCGTTGGTGAAGGTTCCGTTCTTCTCCAGGAAGGTGGAGCCCGGCAGGAAGACGTGGGCGTAGTTGGCGGTCTCGTTCAGGAAGAGGTCGTGGACGATCACGCACTCCATCGCCGCCAGCCCGGCGGCCACGTGCCGGGTGTTGGGATCGGACTGCAGGATGTCCTCGCCCTGGACGTAGAGGCCCTTGAACCGGCCGGCGACGGCGGCGTCCAGCATGTTGGGGATGCGCAGTCCCGGCTCGGGATCGAGGGAGGCGCCCCAGGCGGCCTCGAACAGCGCCCGCGTCGCGTCGTCCGACACGTGGCGGTAGCCGGCCAGCTCGTGCGGGAACGAGCCCATGTCGCAGGCGCCCTGGACGTTGTTCTGGCCCCGCAGCGGGTTCACGCCCACGCCCGGCCGGCCGACGTTGCCGGTGGCCATGGCCAGGTTGGCGATCGCCATCACCGAGGTCGAGCCCTGGCTGTGCTCGGTCACGCCCAGGCCGTAGTAGATCGCCGCGTTGCCGCCGGTGGCGTAGAGGCGCGCCGCGGCGCGCACCGTCGACGCCGGAACGCCTGTCGTCGCCTCGGTGGCCTCGGGCGAATGCTCCGGCCGCGCCACATGCTCGGCCCAGGCGGCGAAGTCCTCGGGGTCGCAGCGCTCGCGGACGAAGGCCGTGTCGACCAAGCCCTCGGCGACGATCACGTGCGCCAGCGCCGTCAGGACCGCGACGTTCGCGCCCGGCCGCAGGGCCAGATGGTGCGCGGCCTCGACATGCGGCGTCCGGACGAGGTCGATCCGGCGCGGGTCGATGACGATCAGCTTCGCGCCCTTCCTCAGGCGGCGCTTCATGCGCGAGGCGAACACGGGATGGCCGTCCGTGGGATTGGCCCCGATGACGAGGATGACGTCGGCGTGTTCGACCGAGTCGAAGTCCTGGGTGCCCGCCGAGGTCCCGAACGCGGTCTTCAGGCCGTAGCCCGTGGGCGAGTGGCAGACGCGGGCGCAGGTGTCGACGTTGTTCACCCCGAACCGCGCGCGGATCATCTTCTGGACGAGGTAGGTCTCCTCGTTGGTGCAGCGCGACGATGTGATGCCGCCCAGCGCGTACGGGCCGTGCGCCGCCTCGATCCGGGCGAATTCGGAGGCGGCGTAGGCGATCGCCTCGTCCCACGAGACCGTGCGCCACGGCTCGGCGATCGAGGCGCGGATCATCGGCTCCAGGATGCGCTCGCGGTGGGTGGCGTAGCCCCAGGCGAACCGCCCCTTGACGCACGAATGGCCGTGATTGGCCTTGCCGTCCTTCCACGGGACCATGCGCACCAGCTCTTCGCCGCGCATCTCGGCCTTGAACGTGCAGCCGACGCCGCAGTAGGCGCAGGTGGTGACTTCGGCGCGCTCGGGCTGGCCGATCTCGATCACCGCCTTCTCGGTCAGCGCCGCCGTCGGGCAGGCCTGGACGCAGGCGCCGCACGACACGCATTCCGACGACAGGAACAGCTCGCCCTGGCCGGCGGCGATCTTCGAGTCGAAGCCACGGTCCTCGACGCTCAGCGCCAGGGTCCCCTGCACCTCGTCGCAGGCGCGCACGCAGCGCGAGCAGACGATGCACTTGGCCGGGTCGAAGGTGAAATAGGGGTTGGACTCGTCGCAGGGCAGGCCGAGGTGGTTCTCGCCCTCATAGCCGTAGCGCACCTCGCGAAGGCCCACGGCGCCGGCCATGTCCTGCAGCTCGCAGTCGCCGTTGGCGGCGCAGGTGAGGCAGTCCAGCGGATGATCGGAGATGTAGAGCTCCATCACCCCGCGGCGCAGCTTCGCGAGCTTCGGCGTCTGGGTGCGGACCGCCATGCCCTCGGCCACCGGGGTAGTGCAGGACGCCGGCGTCCCGGCGCGGCCGTCGATCTCCACGAGGCACAGCCGGCATGAGCCGAAAGCCTCCAGGCTGTCGGTGGCGCACAGCTTGGGAATCTGCGTCCCCGCCTCGGCCGCCGCGCGCAGGATCGAGGTCCCGGCGGGCACGGTCACGGACCGGCCGTCGACGGTCAGCGTCACCGGGGCGCCCGAGGCCTGGGGCGTGCCGAGGTCGAAGTCGAGGAGCCGAGCCATGAGGATCACTCCGCCGCGGCGCGGGCCGGCGCCCGCGCGAAATCGTCCGGGAAGTGCCGGATCGCGCTCATCACCGGATAAGGTGTGAACCCGCCCAGCGCGCAGAGCGAGCCAAATTTCAGGGTCTCGCAGAGGTCCTCGACCAGCGCGAGGTTGGCCTCGGCGTCGATCCCGGCGGTGATCCTGTCGATGGTCTCGACGCCGCGCTTCGATCCCAGGCGGCAGGGCGTGCACTTGCCGCAGCTCTCGATGCCGCAGAATTCCAGCGCGAAGCGGGCCTGGGCCGCCATGTCGACCGTGTCGTCGAAGACCACGATCCCGCCGTGGCCGATCAGGCCGCCCTGCGCGGCGAAGGCCTCGTAGTCGTAGGGCGTGTCGAACAGGGCCGGCGGGAAGTAGGCGCCCAGCGGGCCGCCGCACTGGACCGCGCGCACCGGGCGTCCGGAGGCGGTCCCGCCGCCGATCTCCTCGACGATCTGGCGCAGCGTCAGACCGAACGGGGTCTCGTACAGGCCCGGCCGCTTCACGTTGCCCGCGAGCTGGATCGGCTTGGTCCCGCGCGAGCGCCCGTGGCCCAGGGCGTCATAGGCCTGGCCGCCGTTCAGGATGATCCACGGGACCGCCGCCAGGGACAGGACGTTGTTGATCGCTGTCGGCCGCCCGAACAGGCCGCTGTGGGCGGGCAGCGGAGGCTTGGGCCGAACCTGTCCCCGCTTGCCCTCCAGGCTCTCCAGCAGCGCCGTCTCCTCGCCGCAGACGTAGGCCCCCGCGCCGATCCGCAGTTGCAGGTCGAAGCCGGGGATGAGGCCTTGCGCACGGGCGACCGCGAGCGCCGCCGCCATCGTCGCGTTGGCGTGCGGATATTCCGAGCGCGAATAGATGAAGCCGCGCGCCGCCCCGACCGCCAGGGCGGCGATGGCCATCCCTTCGATCAGCAGGAACGGGTTGCCCTCCATCAGCATCCGATCGGCGAAGGTGCCGCTGTCGCCCTCGTCGGCGTTGCAGACCAGGTACTTGAGCGCGCCCGGCGCATCACGGACGGTCTTCCACTTCACGCCCACCGGGAAGCCGGCGCCGCCGCGGCCGCGCAGGCCCGACGCCTGGATCGCGGCGATCACGCCATCGGCTCCCAGGTCGCGGGCCCGCGCCAGGGCCTCGAACGCAGGCGGCGCCAGGGGATCGACCACCCCGCAACGCGCGAAGGTCAGGCGGGTCTGACCGGCCAGCCAGGGATGGGCCTCGATGTCCCCCAGCGCCAGGGGGCTGTCGCCGGCGAGGATCGCGGAGACATCGGCCGGCGCCGCGGGCCCGAAGGCGCGGCGCCCCTGCGGGGTCTCCACCTCGACCAGCGGCTCCAGCCAGAAGAGGCCGCGCGATCCCGTGCGCACCACCTCGCACCCGGAGGCGGCGAAGGCGCGGGCCACGGCCTCGGCGCCGACGGCCAGCGCCGCCGAGTCCTTCGGGACGAAGACGCGGGTCATCCAAGCACCGCTTCGGAAAGCCGCGACGCCGTCAGCCGACCGACGGGCTCGCCGTCCACCAGGGCGGCGGGCGCGACCGCGCACAGGCCCAGGCAGTAGACGGCCTCCACGGTGATCCCGCCGTCGGGCGTGGTGTCGCCCCAGTCGGTCTCCAGGTTGGCGAGCAGGGCCGCCGCCACCGCCTCGCCACCCGTGGCCTGGCACGCCTCGGCGCGGCAGATCTTCACCTGACGCCGCCCGGCCGGCGTCTCGCGGAAGTCATGGTAGAAGGTGATCACCCCGTGGACCTCGGCGCGGGTGAGGTTGAGCGCCTCGGCCACGATCGGCGTCGCCGCCGGCGGCACATGCCCGAACTCGGCCTGCAGCGCGTGCAGGACAGGCAGCAGCGGCCCCTCAAGCCCGACGTGCGCGACCGCGATCTCGCGGGCGCGATCGGCGTTCCAGCCGCGGGCTTGAGACGGGTTCATGGCGCTATATTTAATCTAATATGCTAAAGAGGGGCAATATTTCGCAAAAACAGAACCGCTCGCCTTCCTGCTGCGGACGGCCTAGGAAAGGCTGGTCCTGTTGGAGAGTCGAGGAAAGAACGATGAAGACGCGTGCGGCGGTGGCGTTTGATGCGAAAAAGCCGCTGGAGATCATCGAGGTGGATCTTGAGGGACCCCGCGCCGGCGAGGTGCTGGTGGAGATCAAGGCCACGGGCGTGTGCCACACCGACGCCTACACGCTGGACGGCCTCGACTCCGAAGGCATCTTCCCCTCGATCCTGGGCCACGAAGGCGCGGGCGTGGTGGTCGAGGTGGGGCCGGGCGTGACGTCGGTGGCCGTGGGCGACCACGTGATCCCGCTCTACACGCCCGAGTGCCGGCAGTGCAAAAGCTGCCTCAGCCGCAAGACCAACCTGTGCACCGCGATCCGCGCGACCCAGGGCAAGGGCCTGATGCCGGACGGGACCAGCCGGTTCTCCTACAAGGGCCAGCCGATCTTCCACTACATGGGCTGCTCCACCTTCTCCAACTACACGGTCCTGCCCGAGATCGCGGTGGCGAAGATCCGCAAGGACGCGCCGTTCGAGACCGCCTGCTACGTGGGCTGCGGGGTGACCACCGGCGTCGGCGCGGTGGTGAACACCGCCCAGGTGGAGCCGGGGGCCAATTGCGTGGTCTTCGGCCTGGGCGGCATCGGCCTCAACGTGATCCAGGGCCTGAAGCTGGTGGGCGCGAACATGATCGTGGGCGTGGACATCAACCCCGACCGCGAGGACTGGGGCCGCAAGTTCGGCATGACCCACTTCGTGAATCCCAAGGCGATAGACGGCGACATCGTCGCCCACCTGGTGGCGCTCACCGACGGCGGGGCGGACTACACCTTCGACGCCACGGGCAACACCACCGTCATGCGCCAGGCGCTGGAGGCCTGCCACCGGGGCTGGGGCGAGAGCATCATCATCGGGGTGGCCGAGGCCGGGAAGGAGATCGCCACCCGGCCGTTCCAGCTCGTCACCGGCCGGGTCTGGAAGGGCACGGCCTTCGGCGGCGCGCGCGGGCGCACCGACACGCCGAAGATCGTGGACTGGTACATGGAGGGGAAGATCGAGATCGACCCCATGATCACCCACAAGCTGCCGCTGGAGGACATCAACAAGGCCTTCGACCTGATGCACGCCGGCGAGAGCATCCGCTCGGTCGTCGTGTTCTGATGATCGAGACCGTCTCCGAGACCCGCTGCTTCGGCGGAACCCAGGGCGTCTATCGCCACCAGAGCCGCGAGACGAAGACGCCGATGACCTTCAGCGTCTTCACGCCGCCCCAGCCGGGGCCGCGGCCGGTGGTCTGGTATCTCTCGGGCCTGACCTGCACCCACGCCAATGTCACCGAGAAGGGCCAGTTCCAGCGGGTGTGCGCGGAGCTGGGCCTGATCTTCGTCGCGCCTGACACCAGCCCCAGGAACGTCTCGGGGGGAGAGGGCGTGCCCGACGATCCCGAGGGCGCCTACGATTTCGGCCTGGGCGCCGGCTTCTATGTGGACGCCACTCAGGCGCCGTGGGCCGCGAACTACCGGATGGAGAGCTACATCGTCGCCGAACTGCCCGAGGTGGTGGCGGCGAACTTTCCCGTGGACATGGGCCGCCAGGGGCTGACCGGCCACTCCATGGGCGGCCACGGCGCGCTGACGCTGGCGTTGAAGACCCCGGGCCGCTGGAAGAGCGTCTCGGCCTTCGCGCCGATCGCGTCGCCGATGCGATGTCCCTGGGGCGAGAAGGCGCTCTCCGGCTACCTCGGCCCGGATCGGACGGCCTGGCGTCGCTACGACGCCACCGCGCTGCTGGAGGACGGCGCGCGGGTGGAGGCGCTGCTGGTGGACCAGGGAGAAGCCGACGCCTTCCTGGACGGCCAGCTCAAGCCCGAGCTGCTGGAGGCCGCCTGCCGCGACGCGGGCGTGGCGCTGACCCTGCGCCGCCAGCCCGGCTACGACCATAGCTACTACTTCATCGCCAGCTTCATGGAGGATCATCTCCGATGGCACGCGCAAAGGTTGGCCGGATAGGCCTCGCAGCGGCCTCCGTCGTCCTGCTGGCGGCCGCGTCCGCCACCGCCCAGGCGCCGGCGCCCAAGGCCAGGACCCAGGGTGGCGTGGTCGTGGGCGAGGCCGCGCCGGGCCTCTCGATCTTCCGCGGCATACCCTATGCCGCCCCGCCGGTGGGGCCGCTGCGCTGGCGGCCGCCCCAGCCGCATCCCGGATGGAAGGGCGAGCGGCCGGCCCGGACGTTCGGTTTCGACTGCGTCCAGACGCCGTTCCCGGGCGACAGCACGCCCTCGATACACACCCAGTCCGAGGACTGCCTGACGCTGAACGTCTGGCGCCCCGACGGCGCGAAGGCCGGCGCGCCGGTGATGGTCTGGATCCACGGCGGCGGCTTCACCAACGGCCTGGGGTCGTCGCCGGTCTTCGACGGCGCCGCCCTGGCGCGGGCCGGCGTGGTGGTGGTGACGCTGAACTACCGGCTGGGCCGCTTCGGCTTCTTCGCCCACCCCGCCCTGACCGCCGACCGCCCGGACGAACCCAAGGGCAACTACGGCTTCATGGACCAGATCGCGGCGCTGCGCTGGGTCCAGGCGAACATCGCCGCGTTCGGCGGCGACCCGGCCCAGGTGACGATCTTCGGCGAGTCGGCCGGCGGCGCCTCGGTGAACATGCTGATGACCTCGCCGATGGCGCGGGGACTGTTCGCGCGGGCGATCGTCCAGTCCGGCGGCCTGGGCGACACCTGGCCCTGCCTGGCCGAGGCCGAGCAGAAGGGCGTGGCGCTGGCCCAGGCGCGCGGACTCTCAGGCGCGGACGCCGCGGCGCTCCGGGCGCTGCCGCTGGAGGTGGTGAAGGGCGACGTCAGCCTGTTCCAGGGCCGGCCTGAGACCTATTCGGGGCCGATGGTGGACGGCAAGGTCGCGCCCCGCTCGCTGCCGGCCATGTTCGCGGCGGGCGAGGCGGCCGCGGTCCCCTATCTGGGCGGCGCCAACACCCAGGAGTTCGGACCGGCGTCGCCGTTCATCGCCGCGCGCACCGAGGCGGCGATGAAGCGCCTTCCCGACGACACCCAGGCGACCCTGCGGGCGGCCTATGGCGACGACCTCGCCGCCAGCCTGGGCGCCGACGCCGCCTTCGTGGCCCCGGCGCGGCTCTTCGCCGGCCAGCAGGCCAGGGCCGCGCCGACATACCTCTATCGCTTCGACGTGGTCCCCGCCGGTCAGCGCAAGCCGGGAGTCGGCGCGCGGCACGCCACCGACCTGCCCTATGTGTTCGGGACCCTGCCGGCGTCGCTCGGCAGGACGGACGAGGCCGACGCCAGGGCCTCCGAGACCATCCGCGCGTACTGGACCAACTTCGCCAAGACCGGCGATCCGAACGGCCCCGGCCTGCCGGCATGGCCCCGCTACGACGCCGGGGACCGGGCGATGACCCTGAGCGCGGACGGCGCGACGGCGGAACCGCACCCCCACGCCGCGCGGCTGGACGCCCTGGCCAGAGCCGTCCGGCCCGCCTGCCCGGCGGAGTAGGCGCTACGGGACCTCGGCCACCGCCTCGGGCGGCACGCGACGGCGGGCGGCCAGTTGCTCGACGATGTCCTCGTGGACGCCCTTCTTCAGCGGATACATCAGCATCGCCAGGCCGCCGAGGACCAGGCCCGTCATGGGCAGCACGACCATGATGGACTTCAGCCCGGCCAGGGTCTCGGGCGTCTGCTCCACGTTCGGGTGGAATCCCACGAGGTCGAGGCTCCAGCCGAAGATGCCGGCCCCCAGGCCCAGCGCCACCTTCAGGAAGAACTGACCCAGGCCGAAGATGAAGGACTCGGCCCGCATCCCGGTCTTCCACTCGCCGTATTCGACCGTATCGGGCAGCATGGACCAGAACGTCATGGCCGCCCCCAGCGAACTGATCTGCATCGCCAGCAGGATCGCCATCATCAGCGGCGGGCTGCGCACGTCCATGAGCGCGAAACCCGTCAGGCAGACGAGGCCCCACAGGACGCAGACGAACCAGGCCGAACGCTTGCTGATGAACTTGCTCGCGAAGATCCACGCCGGGATGATCAGCAGGCCCGAAGCGGCGTTGAGCGAGAGCGCGATCCGGCCGCCCGCCTCGTCGTGCAGGTAGTACTTGAAGTAGTACAGCACCGACTTGCCTATGGCTGTGGAACAGATCACCGCGGTGCAGATCGCCGCCATGACCACCCAGAACGCCCGGTTGCCCCGTACGGCGCCCCAGTACTGGCCCATCCGCATCGTCGGCTCGGCCGCGTCCGGATCTTCCGGCGGCTCCTTCGTGGTCAGATAGACGAACGGGAAGATCACCGTGGCGATCGTGGCGTAGACGGCCGCCGTCAGCGTGTAGCCCCAGGCCGTGTCGCCGCCGCCCAACTGGGCCGCCAGGGGCTGGGTGGTGGAGGCGATGGTCAGGCCGGCGAGCGTGGCGAAGATCATCCGGAAGCCGGCCAGGGTCGAGCGTTCGGCCGAACTGTCGGTGATGCGGGCGTTGAGCGAGGTGTAGGGGATCGACAGCGCGGTGTAGGCCACCCGGAAGATCAGGTGCGCCACCAGGATCCAGGCGACCAGCGCCACCCCTTCCAGCGGCGGTTTGTAGTAGAGCAGCACGAAGGCCAGCCCGAGCGGGACGCCGCCCCACAGCACATACGGCCGATAGCGTCCCTGTTTCGTCCGCGTGCGGTCGGCGATGGCGCCCATCACCGGGTCGATCGCCCCGTCGAAGATCGAGGCGACCATGTAGATCAGGCCTGCGGTCGCCGCCGAGAGCCCGACGACGTCGGTGTAGAAGAACAGCAGGTAGAGCGAGACGCTCTGCCAATAGAGGTTGCAGGCGAAATCGCCCGACGTGAACGAGGCCTTGCGCGCCGGCGAGAGCCGGTGACCGGGCGGCGGCGTGAAGATGAAGCTCACGGGGCCTCCGCGCGTTCCAGGGCGGCGAGGGCGGCCCCGATGGAGTCGTGTACGGGCGTCGTGGTCATGAAGAAGATGTCGAGCAACTGGTGGAGCCGTTCTGCGTCGCGGTCCATGAGCGCATCGACGATGGCGCGGTGTTCGGCGTGATGGTCGCGGTGCCGGTCGCTCTCCAGGTCCGCATAGAGGTTGACGTACCGCTCGAGCCGGGCGCCGACGCTGGCGAACTGATCGATGAGGATCGGCGACCGGCAGCCTTCGAGCAAAGCGCCGTGCAGGCTGATGTAGGCGATCTGCCACATCTCGCGCCGCTCGGGATCACCATCGGGCAGCACCTTGCGCACCCGTTGCGAGCGGTGGAGCTGAACGACCACCTGTTCCTCCCAGGCGTCGTCCCCGCGCTCGAACGCCATGCCCAGGGCCAGGCGATACAGACGCCGATAGATGTCGAGCAGGTCCACGTAGTCGGCCATGGACGTGGGCGCGACACGGTAGCCCTTGAGGTGCTCGTGGACCAGGAGCCCGCTGGTCGAGAGCATGAGGATGGCCTCGCGCACGGGGCTCTGGCCGACGCCGTAGAACTGCGCCAGGTGCTCCACCTTCAGCCGCTCGCGCGGGCGGAACACGCCGCGGATGATGTCGCGCTGCAGCCAGTAGGCCGCGGCCTGGCTGGGATGGCGCGCCGGGTCGGCCGGCGAGGCCACCAGCGGATCGGTGAAGCGCGAAACCGAGACCAGCCGGCCCGAATCGCTCGCCCCGGCCCCGGACGAAGATCGGCGCGGGGCCGAAGCGCCCGCGCCAGTTCGGGGAGGAACCGTCGTCACGTCAGAAGTCGAAGTCCAGGGCCACGCCCACCACCCGCTGGCTCTCGTAGACCTGGAACTGGCTGAGGCTGCGGGCGTGGCCGAACGGGGTGGAGAACATGGCCGCGCGATAGTCCTGATCGAACAGGTTCTTGGCGAACAGCGAGGCCTTCCAGCGGCCGTCCGAGGGGCCGACCCCGACGGCGGCGTCCACCAGCGCATAGCCGTCCTGTTCCGTCCGCGGGTTGTTCGGGAAGGCGATCAGCATCTTCGACCGGTAGCTGGCGTTGGCGTCGAGGGTCAGCCGCCAGTCGGGGGCGACCTCGGTCCCGTAGTGGACGGCGAGGTTGCCCTGCCACATGGGCGAGAACGGCAGGCGGGCGCCGGTCAGGTCCTGTTGCACCCCGCCGATGCAGCCCTCGGCCAGGGTCTGGCCGCCGAAGCACGGCGCGTTGGCGAAATCGCCCCATTCGGCGTCCACATAGGCGCCGCCGGCGGTGACGGTGAAGTCGGCGTCGGCCAGCGGCCGCCACATGACCTCGAACTCCACGCCGCGCGTCTTCGCCTCGCCGTTCGAGATCGGATAGGTGGCCGTGATCGGGTCGCGGCCGGCCGACTG
This sequence comes from Phenylobacterium sp., assembly GCF_037189685.1. Lineage (GTDB taxonomy): Bacteria > Pseudomonadota > Alphaproteobacteria > Caulobacterales > Caulobacteraceae > Phenylobacterium. The sequence continues at coordinate 165,341 of NZ_JBBCIT010000001.1, forward strand.
GTAGTCCTTCACCTTCGACCAGAAGACGGTGGCGTTGGCCACCAGGCGCAGGTCGGGCCAGCTCGTCCGCAGGCCCGCCTCGTAGGTGGTCGGCTTCTCGGGCCGTACGTCGCGCAGGGTGCCGACCCCGATGTTGGTGTCGTAGCCGCCGCCCTTGTAGCCGCGGGTGACGGTGGCGAAGGCCATGATGTCGTCGCTGACGTCGTACTGGGCGCCCAGCCGCCAGACCAGGGCGTCGTCGTCCTTGCCGGCGGCGGAGGAGTCGCGCAGGCCGAAGCGGGCGTCCTGCCGGAACTTGTCGGCCTGGACCTTCTCGTTCAGCAGCCGGGCGCCGGCGATCAGGCGCAGGTCGTCCGAGAGGTTGACGTTGGCCTGGCCGAAGACCGCCATGTTGCGCGTCTCGGCGTCGATCACCGCCAGCCGGTAGAAGAACGGCAGCGGCACGGACGGGAAGATCTGGATCGAGGCCGAGTGGACGCCCGTCCGGAAGACGTACAGCCCCGCCACATAGTCGATGAAGCCGCCGGTGGGCGAGGCGATCCGAAGCTCCTGGCTGACCTGGCTCTGCTTGAGGAACGCGAAGTTCACGTCCAGCAGGTTGGCCGGCGAGGAGTCGGAATCGAGGCCGTCCTTGGTGAACCAGCGGCGGTAGGCGCTGATCGACGTCAGGGTGAAGTCGCCCAGCTCGTAGTCGACCTGCAGCGAGGTCCCGTAGGACTTGCCGTTGGCGAAGACGTCGCCGTTGATGTTCTGCTTGAAGTTGCCGGGGCCGGCGACGACGCCCGCCGCGGCGGCGGCCAGCTCGGGCGCGCCGGGGACGGGGCCGACCTCGGCGAAGGTCCACAGGCAGCAGTCGGCCTGGCGGCGGTAGTAGTCGGCCGTGGCCGTCACCAGCAGCCGGTCGTTCGGCTCCCATTCCAGCTTGCCGCGCACGCCGCCGTCGTTGCGGTCGTTGAATTTGCGGCCGTCGAAGACGTTGTCGATGATCCCGTCGCGCTTGTTGCGCCGCCCCGAGAGCGAGAAGGCCAGGGTGTCGGTGATCGGGCCCGAGACGTAGGCGCTGATCTTCCGCTCGTCGTCGGGCCAGGCCCAGCTCCCGCTGGCCCGGAACTCGAACGTCTTCGACGGGCGGCGGGTGACGACGTTGATGACGCCGGCCGAGGCGTTCTTGCCGAATAGCGTCCCCTGCGGCCCGCGCAGCACCTCCAGGCGCTGGATGTCGGGCAGGTCGGTCAGGGCCGAGCCGGCCTGGCCCAGCACCACGCCGTCGAGGACGAAGCCGGTCGAGCCCTCGATGGTCTCGGCGGCGAAGGTCGAGGTGCCGATCCCGCGCACGAAGAAGCCGAAGTTCCGCGGGCCGGCCGAGTTGATGAAGGTCACGCTGGGCGCGACCTTGGTGATGTCGGTGGCCTCGTTGAGCCGCAGCGCCTCCAGGGCCTCGCCCTGCACGACGGCGATCGAGATCGGGACGTCCTGCAGCCTCTCCTCGCGCTTCTGGGCCGTGACCGTGATCTCGGCCACCTCGGCGCCCGTGGAGTTCGCGGCCAAGGCGGGCGCGCCGGCGGTGAGGGCCACCCCCGCGGCGGCGGCCAGAAGCGCTGAACGGCGGAGCGTAACTCGCAGGATCGGGGCGAATTCACCCCTCAATGCCAGCATCATCTTTGATTCCCTCCCGATAAGCGGCTCTATGATAAATACGGCCAGTGATGCGGAATTCGATCAAAAATTGACCTGTGTCAATGATCCGATTGCGAGGGGCCGGCCTGCCATACGCGCCGCGCCGCCACACGCGCGGGTCTCCCTTCGGAGGGTAGCGGCGCCGTCGGCATCATGTGCATGATGGATTTCGGCTCGATTCCCGGCGCTGCGGCGCAAGAGGCGTCGGACCGGCGAGCCTCCGGCCTCGCTGTCGCCCCAAACCGTCCCGCCCAAGCCCGGAGGGTCTCTTGTCGATCCGCGCCCTGCTCATCGCCAACCGCGGAGAGATCGCGATCCGCGTCGCCCGCGCCGCCGCCGACCTGGGAATCCGTACGGTCGCCGCCTGGTCCGAGGACGACGCCTCGGCCCTGCACCGTCGCCGCGCGGACAGCGACGTGGCGCTGAAGGGCGTCGGCCCGACCGCCTATCTGAACGCCGCCGCGCTCGTCGCGGCGGCCCAGGCGAGCGGATGCGATGCGATCCATCCCGGCTATGGCTTCCTGTCCGAAAGCGCGGACTTCCAGCGCGCGTGCGCGGCCGCGGGCATCGTCTTCGTCGGGCCGGACGCCGAGGCCCTCGACCTCTTCGGCGACAAGTCCCGCGCCCGCGCCTTCGCGGAGAGCCAGGGCGTGCCGGTGATCCCGGGCGCCGCCGGCGGGGCCACTCTGGACGAGATCCGGGCGTTCCAGGCCGGGCTTCCCTCTGAGCGGTGCATGATGATCAAGGCCGTTTCGGGCGGCGGCGGACGGGGCATGCGGCTGGTGGCGGCGGGCGAGGACCCGGCCGAGGCCTACGCCGCCTGCGAGACGGAGGCCCGGATCGCATTCGGCGACGCCCGCCTCTACGCCGAGGCCTATGTCGCCAGCGCCCGCCACATCGAGGTGCAGATCGCCGCCGACGGCGTCCGCGCCGTGGCGATCCACGACCGCGAGTGTTCCATCCAGCGGCGACGCCAGAAGCTGATCGAGTTCGCCCCGGCCATCGGGCTTCCCGCCACCGTCCGGGAACAGCTCCAGGCGTGGTCGGTACGGATGGCCGAGGCGGCGAAACTGCGCGGGCTGGCCACCTTCGAGTTCCTGCTCGACGCCGCCGATGGCCGCACCGCCGTCTTCATCGAGGCCAACGCCCGGCTGCAGGTCGAGCACACCGTCACCGAGGCCGTGACGGGGCTCGACCTCGTACAAGCCCAGCTCCGCCTGGCCGGCGGCGCCAGCCTGACCGAACTCGGTCTCGCCGATGGCCCGCCAGCGGTCCGGGGCCATGCGGTGCAGCTCCGGGTGAACCTGGAGCGGTTGGCGGCGGATGGCTCGGTCTCCCGCGCCGGCGCCGGGATCCGCCGCTACGAGCCGCCGGGCGGCCCCGGCGTGCGCGTGGACGACGCGGGTTTCGTCGGCTACCGGCCCAGCCCGGCCTTCGACAGCCTGATCGCCAAGGTCGTGGTCCACAGCCCGGCGGACGACATCGCCGTGACCCTGGCCAAGGCCGCGCGCGCCGCCACGGAGTTCCGGCTGGAGGGGGTGGAGAACAACCTGCCGCTCCTGCGCGCCATCCTGGAGGCGCCAGAGGTCGGGGCCGGCTCCGCCGACACCGGCTTCGTGGAGGCGCGGCTGCCCCAGCTTCTCGCCCGCGCGGCCGAACTCACGCCCGAGGACTCCGGCGTCGACGAGGGCGAACGCCAATGGGCCCACGCGCCCGAAGGCGGCCTGGGCGTCGAGGCGCCCCTGCGTGGCACGCTCGTGGCCTTCGAGGTCGCGGTGGGGGACGCCGTCCGCGCCGGCCAGACGGTGGCCGTGCTGGAATCCATGAAGATGCAGCATGTGGTGACCGCCGCGGCGTCAGGCGTGGTGCTGGAACTGCCGGTCGCCGTCGGCGCCACGGTGGACGAGCGCGAACCCCTGGCCTTCCTCGCCCCCGACGGCGCCGGCCACGCCGATGCGGTCGTGGAGACGATCGACCTGGACGCCCCGCGCCGCGATCTGGAGGAAGTGCGCGCCCGCCACGCGCTCATCTTCGACGCCGCCCGGCCCGACGCCGTCGAGCGGCGGCACAAGACCGGCGGGCGCACGGCGCGCGAGAACCTGGACGACCTGTTCGACCCGGGCACATTCCGCGAGTTCGCCGGCCTCGCCATCGCGGCCCAGCGCCGCCGGCGTACGATCGAGGACCTCCAGGCCCGCACGCCGGCCGACGGCATCGTCACCGGCGTCGGCGAGGTGAACGGCGCGGAATTCGGCCCCGAGACCGCCCGCTGCGCGGCCCTGGCCTACGACTATACCGTTCTGGCCGGCACCCAGGGGCACTTCGGCCACAAGAAGACCGATCAGATCCTGGAGTTCGCCGAGCACTGGAAGCTGCCGGTGATCTGGTACACCGAGGGCGGCGGCGGCCGGCCGGGCGACGTCGACGCCGGCGGCCTCTCGGCCTCGTCCCTGGACACCACCAGCTTCACCACCTGGGCCCGCATGTCGAGCGTGGCGCCTAGGATCGCCGTCAACTTCGGGCGCTGCTTCGCCGGCAACGCGGTCTTCTTCGGCTGCGCCGACATCACCATCGCCACCCGCAACTCCAGCATCGGCCTGGGCGGGCCGGCGATGATCGAGGGTGGCGGCCTGGGCGTCTTCGGGCCGGACGAGGTGGGGCCGGCCCGGGTCCACTGGGAGAACGGCGCCCTGGACCTGCTGGTCGAGGACGAAGCCGAGGCGACGGTCGCGGCCAAGGCCCTGCTGGGCATGTTCCAGGGCCGGACGAAGGACTGGACCTGCGCCGACCAGCGCCTCCTGCGCCACCTCGTGCCCGAGAACCGCGTGCGCGCCTATGACATCCGCCGGGTGATCGAGACCCTCGCCGACGCGGATACGTTCATCGAGCTGCGCGGCGGCTACGGCCGCGGCATGATCACCGGCTTCCTCCGGATCGAGGGCCGGCCCTTCGGACTGATCGCCAACGATCCGCATCACCTGGGCGGCGCCATCGACTCGGAAGGCGCGGAGAAAGGCGGCCGCTTCCTCCAGCTCTGCGACGGATTCGGCGTGCCGGTGGTGTCGCTCTGCGACACCCCGGGCTTCATGGTCGGCCCCGACAGCGAGAAGACCGGCGCCATCCGGCGCGGCTCGCGCCTGTTCGTCACCTCGGCCGCCCTCTCGGTTCCGCTGTTCGCGGTGGTCCTGCGCAAGGGCTACGGCCTGGGCGCCCAGGCCATGACCGGCGGCGACTTCTCGGCCGCGGCCTTCACGATCGCCTGGCCGACGGCCGAGTTCGGACCCATGGGACTCGAGGGCGCCGTCCGGCTGGGCTACCGCAAGGAACTGGAAGCCGAGGCCGATCCCACGGCGCGTCAGGCGCTGTTCGAGAAGCTAGTGGGGCGCATGTATCAGGCAGGCAAGGCGATTTCGGTGGCTCAGGTCTGCGAGATCAATGCGGTGATCGATCCGGCCGAGACACGCGACTGGCTGGTGAGGGGTCTGGCCGCGACGGGCGCGCCAAAGCGGTCCAGCCGCAACTTCATCGACGTCTGGTAGGCCTCACTCACCCCGCCCACGACGTTGGACATCGTCCGGAACCGGGGACGTCGGTGAGAACCGGGCGGCCGCGCCCCGGCCTTCAGGCCATGAAGTCCACCAGCCACTGGAGGACAAGCGCTATGCCGGCGAGACCCGCGAGGGCGCACGCGAAACAGACGGCGCTCTCCGCCAGAGTCTTGCGCGTATGGAGGACAGGTTCCCGAAAGGCCATGGCGTCTTCTCCCAGCGCCGGGCCGCTCTCGAGGGCGGCTCGTTCGCAGAACGGGGATCATGCGCCCTTCCCGGCAGCTTGGCCAGCGCTTCGAGCGGCCTCAGGCAGTCCAGCCTACAGAGGGCCCTCGAGAAGGCGGCGGACCACCGCCTCGAGGACCCGGGTGATCGCCTCGCGGTCGCCCTTGGGATTGCTGACGCCACGGATGGTCATGCCCTCGAACAGCATGTTGAGGATCTCGCCCCGGGCGCGGCGCTCGCAGTCCGAGCATCCCTCGGGGAGCGTGCGCCGCAGCAGGGCCTCGCCCAGCGCCCGCTTCTCGATATCCGCCGCCTCCACGATCCCCGCGACGGTCGTGTTGCGGGCCGCCTCGGCGACGACTTCCAGGTCCAGCGCGGCGCGCTCGCGATCGTAGTGCTCCTCCACGGCGGTCGAGCATTTGGCGACGATGGCGTCGGTCGGCCCACCGTCGCGCGTCTGGGCCTCGGTCATCCAGGCCTGCATCTCGGCGATGTCCCGGGCGACGATGGCCGAGATGATCGCCTCCTTGTTCTCGAAGTAGCGATAGATCTGACCCACGGAGAGTCCCGCCGCCTGGGCGATCTCGGCCATGCTCGCCCCATGGAATCCCGAGCGACGCGCGCAAGCCGCCGCGGCGTCCACGATGATCTGCCGGCGCGCCTCGGCGGCGGCGCGCTTCGCGCCTTCGCTCATGCAAAAATTCCTTGTGCGCTGCAAAAAAATGTCCGGCGACGGGTTGACTTCACGAGGTCATGAATCCACATATCTGGAATGAGAATGAACATTCATTCTCATCTAACAACGTCCTGTCAAGCGGAACGCGAGCGCGCGGTCCGCCGCATCCGGTGCTCGCATGCGCATTTCTCTCCTCAGCGGCCTCCTGGCCGCCGCTTTCCTGTCCGCTTGCAGCGCCCAGACGCCTTCAGGCCCCGACCCCAACGCCCCTGTCCCCGTGGGTGTCATCGCCGTACGCGCGGAACCGGTCAACCTCACCATGGAACTCAGCGGCCGGACGTCGGCGTCGCTGGTGTCCGAGGTTCGCCCTCAGGTGGACGGCGTCATCAAGGCGCGCCTGTTCCAGGAAGGCGCGATCGTGCGCGCCGGCCAGCCGCTCTATCAGATCGACCCCGCCACCTACCGCGCCAGCCTCGACAGCGCCGCCGCGGCGCTGGCGCAGGCCGAGGCGGCGGCCACCGCCGCCAGGCTCAAGGCCGAGCGGTTCGGCGAACTGGTCAAGGTCAACGCCGTCAGCCGGCAGGACAACGACGACGCCCAGGCCGCCGCCAAGTCCGCCACGGCGAATGTCCAGGCGCAGCGCGCCGCCGTGCAACAAGCCCGCATCAATGTGGACTACGCCCGCGTTCTCGCCCCGATCTCGGGCCGGATCAGCCGCTCGTCGGTGACGCCCGGCGCCCTCGTGACAGCGAACCAGGCCACGCCGCTGGCCACCATACAGAACCTCGAGACCATCTACGTGGACGTCACCCAGTCGGCCGCCGACCTGCTGAAGCTGCGCCAGCAGATGGCCGCCGGCGACCTCGCGGCTCCCGGGACGGCGCAGGTGCGGCTGATCCTCGAGGACGGCTCGACCTATCCGCATGCAGGACGCCTCGCCTTCTCGGACATCACCGTCGATCCCGGCACGGGCTCGATCGGCCTGCGCGCCGTCTTCCCGAACCCCGAGGGCGCGCTGCTCCCCGGACTCTATGTCCGGGCGCAGCTCGCGCAGGGCGTGGCGACCCAGGGGATCCTGGCGCCCCAGGCGGCGGTCAGCCGCGACCCGAAGGGCGGCGCGACCGTCTTCGTCGTGGACGCCGCGGGCAAGGCCCAGGTCCGGCCGATCACCGTCAGCCGCACCGTCGGCGACAAATGGCTGGTCACCGGCGGCCTGAAGCCCGGCGAGCGGATCATCGTCGAGGGCTTGCAGAGCGTACGCCCTGGCGCGGCCGTGAAGCCCGCCGCGGCGAACGCGGCCCCCGCCGCGACAGCGCGCTGAGGACCCCGTCATGCTGTCGCGCTTCTTCATCGACCGGCCGATCTTCGCCTGGGTGATCGCGATCGTGATCATGCTGGCGGGCGGCCTGGCGATCCGCACCCTGCCGATCGCCCAGTACCCCGACATCGCCCCGCCACAGGTGGAGGTCCTCGCGGTCTATCCGGGCGCCTCGGCCAAGACGGTCGAGGACAGCGTCACCCAGGTCATCGAACAGAAGATGAAGGGCCTGGACGGTCTGCAGTACATCACCTCGGCCAGCGACGGCTCGGGCGCGGCGACGGTCACCCTGACCTTCCGGTCCGGGACGGACATCGACATCGCGCAGGTGCAGGTCCAGAACAAGCTCCAGACCGCCGTCGCGCTCCTGCCCCAGGAGGTGCAGCAGCAGGGCCTGAGCGTGGTGAAGTCCACGCGCAACTTCCTGATGGTGGTGGGGCTCTACGCCACCGACAGCACGACGACGACCGCCGACCTTTCGGACTATCTCGCCTCCAACCTGCAGGACCAGCTCAGCCGCGTGGAGGGCGTCGGCGACGTGCAGCTGTTCGGCGCGCAGTACGCCATGCGGATCTGGCTCGACCCCGACAAGCTGGCCTCGCGCAACCTGACGCCGGCCGACGTGATCGCCGCGATCCGCGCCCAGAACGCCCAGGTCTCCGCCGGCCAGCTCGGGGCGACGCCGTCGCTCCCCGGCACGGTCCTGAACGCAACCATCAGCGCCCAGGCGCGGCTCGAGACGCCGGCACAGTTCGAGAACATCATCCTCAAGGACACCGGCGGCGGCACGCACGTCTACCTGCGCGACGTGGCGCGCGTGGAACTGGGCGCCGAGAACTACAACGCCCTGTCAAAGTACAACGGCAAGCCGGCCGCGGGCCTCGCGATCCGGCTGGCGCCCGGGGGCAACGCGCTCGAGACCGCCGACGCCGTGAAGGCGCGGATGGCGGAGCTGTCCGTGAACTTCCCGACCGGGATCGCCTACGTCATCCCGGTCGACACCACCCCCTTCGTGAAGCAGTCGATCCATGAGGTGGTGAAGACCCTGGGCGAGGCCGTCGTCCTGGTCTTCCTGGTGATGTTCCTGTTCCTCCAGAACTGGCGGGCCACGATCATCCCGACGATCGCGGTCCCGGTGGTGCTGCTCGGCACGTTCGGCGTGCTGGCCGTCTTCGGCTATTCGATCAACACGCTCACCATGTTCGGCCTCGTGCTGGCGATCGGCCTGCTGGTCGACGACGCCATCGTGGTCGTCGAGAACGTCGAACGCGTCATGCGGGAACAGGGCCTATCGCCAAAGGAGGCGGCCCGCCGCTCGATGGACGAGATCACGGGCGCGCTGATCGGCATCGCCCTGGTGCTGGCCGCCGTCTTCGTGCCCATGGCCTTCTTCGGGGGCTCGCAGGGGGTCATCTACCGGCAGTTCTCGATCACGCTGGTGTCGGCCATGGCGCTGTCGGTGGTGGTCGCGCTGGTCCTCACGCCGGCGCTCTGCGCCACCCTGCTGAAGCCGGTCGATGCGGCCCATGCGATGGAGAGGCGCGGCTTCTTCGGCTGGTTCAACCGCAACTTCGACCACGCCAGCCACCGCTACCAGGAACAGGTGGCCCGTATCCTGGGCAAGGGCGGGCGCTGGATGGCCGTCTACGGGGCCATCGTGGTGGTCCTGGCCCTGCTGTTCATGCGCCTGCCCGGCGCCTTCCTGCCCGAGGAGGACCAGGGGAACATGTTCGCCCTGGTCCAGCTCCCGCCCGGCGCCACCGAGGAACGGACCCAGGCGGTGCTCAAGAAGGTCGCCGACCACCTGCTGACCGAAGAGGCGGACGCCGTGAAGTCGGTGTTCACCGTCTCGGGCTTCAGCTTCGCGGGCGCGGGCCAGAACGCCGGCATCGCCTTCATAACCCTAAAGCCCTTCGAGGAACGCAAGGCCGCAACCCTGAAGGTCGGCGCGGTGGCTCAGCGCGCGCAGGCGGAATTCTCCAGGATCAACAACGCCATGGTCTTCGCCGTGGTCCCGCCCGCCGTGCCGGAACTGGGGAATTCCGCGGGCTTCGACTTCCAGCTCCAGGACGTCGGCGGCGTGGGTCACGAGGCGCTCATGGCCGCCCGCAACCAGCTCCTGGGCATCGCCGGCGGCGAACGTCGCCTGGTCGGCGTGCGCCCCAACGGGCAGGACGACACCGCCCAGTTCGCCATCGACGTCGATCATGCCAAGGCCGGCGCGATGGGCCTGAGCGTGGCCGACATCAACGCGACGCTCTCCACCGCCCTGGGAGGCGCCTACGTCAACGACTTCGTGGACCGCGGCCGGGTGAAGAAGGTGTTCGTCCAGGGGGACGCACAGTTCCGCATGGCGCCCGAGGACCTCGACCGATGGTACGTCCGGAACGGTGCGGGCCAGATGGCGCCCTTCTCGTCCTTCGCCTCGACGCACTGGACCGTCGGATCGCCGCGCCTCGAACGCTACAACGGCGTCCCCTCGGTCAACATCCAGGGCTCGCCCGCCCCCGGCGTCAGCTCAGGCCAGGCGATGAAGGCGATGGAGGAGCTCGCGACCAAGCTGCCCGCCGGCATCGGCTACGAATGGACCGGCCTGTCGCTTCAGGAACGCGAGGCGGGCGCCCAGGCGCCGGCGCTCTACGCCCTGTCGATCCTCGTCGTCTTCCTGCTGCTGGCCGCGCTCTATGAGAGCTGGACCATTCCTCTGGCGGTGATCCTGGTGATCCCCCTGGGCGTGCTGGGCGCGGTGCTGGCCACCAGCCTGCGCGGACTCTCGAACGACATCTATTTCCAGGTGGGCCTGCTCACCACGATGGGCCTCTCGGCCAAGAACGCCATCCTGATCGTGGAGTTCGCCAAGGACCGGTTCGAAGCGGGGGCGTCCCTGGTCGAGGCCACGCTTGAGGCCGTCCGCATCCGGCTGCGGCCGATCATCATGACCTCGCTCGCCTTCATCTTCGGCGTGCTGCCCCTGGCGATCTCCAACGGACCGGGCTCGGGCAGCCAGCACGCCATCGGCACAGGCGTCATCGGCGGCATGGTGTCGGCGGTGGTGCTGGCGATCTTCTTCGTGCCGCTGTTCTTCGTGCTGGTGCAGCGCCACCTCGGGCGCAAGACCGAACCGCGCGCCGCCGCGCCCGCCCCGCAGGAGGCGAACTGATGGCTTCCCGGTTCCGGCCCACGTCCCAGCGCCGGCGCGCATCCCTGGCGGCGATCCTCCTCGCCGCGACGGCGCTGGGCGGCTGCGCCACGATGGCGCCCCGCTACGAGCGCCCGGCCGCTCCGGTCCCGCAAGCCTGGCCGAGCCCTGCCGACACCGCCGTCTCCGGCGCCGACGCCCCGTGGCGCGAGGTCTTCCCCGACCCGCGCCTTCAGGGGGTCATCCAGCTTGCCCTGGAACAGAACCGCGACCTGCGGGCGGCGACGGCGAACATCGAGCGGGCGCGGGCCGCCTATCGCGTACAGCGCGCGGACCTGCTGCCGGGCATCGACGCCACGGGACAGCTCCAGCGCGGCCGTACGCCCGCCGGCGCGACAGGCCTGGGCCAGGCGACGGACACCGAACTCTACAGCGTGTCGGCCGGCTTCGCGGCCTATGAGCTCGACCTCTTCGGGCGGGTCCGCAGCCTCGGCGACGCCGCGCTCCAGTCGTTCTTCGCCGCCGAGGAGAACCGTCGCGCGGCGCAGGTCAGCCTGGTGGCCGAGGTGGCCGCCGCCTACCTCACCCTGGCCGCGGACCAGGACCTCGTGGGCCTCACCCGCGACACCCTGGCGAGCCGCGACGCCGCCTTCGACATCGCCCGCAAGCGGTTCGAGGCTGGAGCCGCCTCGGAGCTCGACCTGCGGCAGGCCCAGACCCTGGCCGACCAGGCGCGCAGCGACCTGGCCACCGCCGAGGCCCAGGTGGCGCGCGACCGCAACGCCCTGCGGTTGCTGCTGGGCGCCGAGCTTCCCGCCGACCTCGCGCCGCAGGGCGGACTGGCCGGCGTGGGAGTCGTGGCCGAAGCGCCGGCGGGCCTGCCGTCCGAGGTCCTGGTCCGCCGTCCCGACGTGCTCGCCGCCGAACATGCGCTCCGGGCCCGGAACGCCGACATCGGCGCCGCGCGCGCGGCCTTCTTCCCGCGCATCAGCCTGACCGGCGCCCTGGGCACGATCAGCCCCGAGCTGAACGGCCTGTTCGAAGGCGGGACCCGGACCTGGAGCTTCACGCCGCAGGTCACGCTTCCGATCTTCGCCGGCGGGGCCAACCTGGCCAACCTGCGCGGCGCCGAGGCCGGCCGCGACGCCGCGCTCGCCCAGTACGAGAAGGCGGTCCAGACCGCGTTCCGCGAGGTGGCCGACGCCTTGGCCACGCGCGCCACGATCGGCGAGCGGACGGCGGCCCAGGCGCGCCTCGTCGAGGCGGCCGAGACGGCGCAGCGGCTGAGCCAGGCCCGCTACGACAACGGCCTCGACAGCTACCTCGTGCTGCTGGACGCCCAGCGCACGCTCTACGCGGCCCGCCAGAGCCGGCTCGCCGCCGACCTCGCCCAGGCGACGAACCGCGTGGAGCTCTACCGCGCCCTGGGCGGCGGAGGCGGGCCGGCCCGCGCCCGGTAGGCCTTCAGGCCGCGTCGGGCAGGGTTTCGGGGCAGCGGCGGCGGACCAGGATCTCGGCGCCGGCGGGATCGAGCGCGGTCAGGGCCTGGCCGCCGTCGCCGAGGGCGAAGCGATGCTGCGCCGTCCGCGTCTCGCCCTCGCCGGTGAGCTCGACGGTGAAGATGGCCTCGCCAGGGGCGGACACGGCGACGGCCAGGATCGGCCCCGAGCTCTCATGGAACGTCAGGCGGTCCGCGGCGACCACGAGCCGCGTCTCCCGGCCCGGCGCGCAGTCGGTCGGGCGGGCGGCCCACACGCCACGGAACGCCTCGGGCGCTTCGGGCCGCGCGGGCGGCGCCGGCGCGGCCGGGGCCGCGACCTCGACGGGCGGCGTGGGCGTGGCCGCGGGCCGGGGCATCAGGAGCATCACCGCTCCCAGGACGACGATGGCCGCGGCGGCGGCGAGGATCAGATGCCGGCGCATCCTGCTTGAAGCCGCCGGCGCGCCCGGCGGTTCCCGCGCGCCGACGCCCCCGAAAAGGACCCACGAAAAAGGGCCCCGTTTCCGGAGCCCTCGTCGCTGGGACCTTGGGATCGGCGGCCGTTGGGGCGCGGCCGCCTCAGCCAGAACGGATCAGGCAGAATGGATCAGGCCGGCGCGCCCGACATCCCGAGCGTCGCGAAGCCCACGATCAGGGCCAGCATGGCGGTCATCAGGAGGGGCGGAGCGGCGGTGCGGATCAGGTTCATCATGGCGAGAGAGCGTTTCGATGCGTCTTGGGTTCCTGGGACCCCGTGGGGAGCGGGGGTGTCCGTGTGGACGACCGAGTGAATAGCACTGCTTCGGTTTATGAATGATCAGCGATTTCGCACTGTCGCTATGCGTTTTCCGTGCAGACCCCGCGCATCCGGGACCCCTGGCTGATCGTGGGGTGCGGAGCTTGTCCCAGCGGGAACGGTGGAAGCGCCGCGCCGGCACGCGTGGCGGGCGCGCGTGGCGGGCCGGGACCGCCTCAGTCGCCGCGGGCGGCGGCGATCCGGGCCTGGATCGCCTCGCGTTCGGCGTCGGTCTTGCCGGCCCACCAGTCACGGACCGCTTCGGCGGTCAGCGGGGTTATCCAGTCGCGATAGGCGTCCATCTGCGCCTGCGGGAAACCGTTGGCGAGTCCGCGCAGGTGACGGTCGAAAAAGCCCATGACGAAGTCGTTCTGCGCGCCGATCATCACTTCGGACGGCGTCGATCCGAACAACGCGTCGCGGGCCGGCCTTCGCACGAACAGCGAGAAATCCGACAGTCCCAGGTGCTTCGAGTCGCGGAGCTGAACCCGATACAGGTCGGCCCTGGCGCCCGCCCCGCCGAAGCTCTCATAGGAGAACTCGTTGAAGCTGTGCGCCGGACCTTCGACGTCGGCGCCGAGCTGTCGGGCGAGGCCCCTGAGGTCCGAGTGGAACATCAGGAACGGGACCGGCATGTCCCGGCCGAACGCCTGGAACGGGAAGTCGCCGCCGTCCAGGTTGACGCCCGCCGCGCAGCGCGGGTCGACGATGCAGACCGTGCCCGAGGTGGCGCCGCCGAACGACATGCCCATCTCGCCCACCCGATCCAGCCGGGCGGCGGCGGCGATCTCCCGGATCGCGGGCGGCACATCCCCGGCCTGGAGCCTGTCGTGGACGAGCATCCGGTCGGCGGCCCAGATCACCCCGCTCCTGAGCAGGCGGTCGCCCCGGCCCGCCAGCGCGGCCTCGCGAAGCCGCAGGTAGCCGTCCAGCCGGTCGTCCAGCGTGGCCCCGCCGATGGCCTGGCGTTGAAGCGCGGCGGTCGCCTTGGCGTCGGGACCTTCCTCCCGTGCAAGCCGGAACAGCTCGGGGTCGGCGGGCGCCACGTCGCCGTTCGGGAACACCGTGGTCGAGGAATCGTAGGTGTGCTGCACCGAGACGACCACGTAGCCGTGACTGGCCAGGTGCTCCATCAGCGCCGTGTTCTGGGCCAGGAACGAGGTGTAGCCGTGGCTGTAGAAGACGGTCGGCAGCCCCTTCGCGCCGGTCAGCAGCGGGGCGTCCTCGTAGCTGTGGGTCCGGACGTGCTTCACATAGGTGAAGAAGGGCGGGAAGCCGACGAGCGCACCCAGCGTGCGGGCCGTGCGCCGGGCTTCCAACTCGGTGAAATAGGACCTTGGCCGCGCGCCCCGCGCCGGCGCCGGCGCCGCCGGATACCACGCCCGCACCAACAGGCGGCGGGGCTCGTCGGGTCGCGCAGCGATCAACCCCGGACGACCGGGGTCGGTCACCTCGAAGCTGCGGACCCCCACCGGATGTGGCCCCGACGGCTTCGGCAGGGGCCAGACCGGGAAGAGCACGAGGGCCGTGACGGCTGCGGCCGCGAGCAGCACGACAAGCGGTCCCGATATCCACGGCAGGCCAGGTTTCGGAGGCGCCCGGCGAAGCCGGCTGACGAGCAGCGCCAGGAGTAGGATCGCCGCGGCGACCGCGCCCGCGCCCGCCTGCCACCGATCGTCCCAGATCCCCGCCAAGCCCAGGAGGAGGGCGGCGCCCGCCAGGACGGCCAGCCAGAGCCCGCGATGCGGCAACCGCCGGATCCACCAGGCCGCCACGAACGCCGCCAGTGCAGCGATGAGCAGGACATCCAGTACGGTCATGGGCCACTCCCCCCGACCGTATCCGACACGAGTTGCGAAAAGCCCGCAACCGTGCGTCGCGGGCATTCAGTCGCGCAGGCTTCGGAACGTGATGGAATACCGGTGAGCCTTGGCCTCGGGCAGGCTGTGTTCCCAGTCCAGGCGCGCCGATCCGGCCAGGACATAGGCGGATCGCGGCGCCAGCGGCGCCTGCATCCGCTCGAAGCCGCTGGCGACCCGACGGCGGAACCGCATCACCGCCGGCGCGAGCAGCGAGACGCCGACGATGCGGTCGAACATCGGCCGGTCGCGATGCCATCCGATCGGCGCGCCGGGCCGGTACTCGTTGATGAGGACGTGGACGATCTCGTCCGGCCGCAGGCCCGCAAGGGCGGCGGCGCGAGCGCGGACCGGCTCCAGCCAGCCCGGGATCGGCGCGGCGTCGGTGAGCCGCCCGGACGCGCCATCGTAGCGGCGGCCGTAGTTCAGCACCCGGCGGCGCGCCGAGACGCCCCGGAAAAGGAAGGGCGCGAACGGAAGCTCGGCGAACCGGACCGCGAGCGCCGCTTCCTCTGCCATCGAGATGAAGTCGGTCTGACAGGAGAATCCGTCAGGGCCTCGCGGCAGGTCGTCGAAAAGGTCCATGCCCTGCATGTGGATGCGCACCGGCCCGGCGGAAAGATCGCCCGTTCTGGTCGCGGACGACAGGTTCGACCGCTGCGCCGGAAAGCCTGCGCCAGAGGGTCACGCAGCCGTGATCGCCCCCCGGCCACGGGACGGCCGCTGCGGCGTTGACCTTCCGTGGCCCTCGGCCGCCAATCGGAACGGCGGCCTGTCCGCGAGCGAGGTAGCGTATGGACAAGGCCACACCGCCCGGTCCGGGGGCGGCGATGACGACGCCCGGCGCGACAGCCGGACCCTCGCCGGGCATGACGCTGGGCGCGCGTGACGCCATCGCCATCACCGTCGGGATCGTCGTGGGGGCCGGCATCTTCCGCACGCCGTCGCTCGTGGCGGGCGCGGCATCCAGCGAGGCGATGGTCTATCTGGCCTGGATCGCGGGCGGCCTGATCTCCATCGTCGGCGCGCTCTGCTACGCGGAACTGGCGTCGGCCTTTCCCAGCGCCGGCGGCGACTATCACTTCCTGAAGCGGGCGTTCGGCGGACGGCTGGCCTTCCTCTACGGATGGGCGCGGCTGTCGGTGATCCAGACCGGCTCGGTGGCGCTGCTGGCCTTCGTGTTCGGCGACTACGCCAGCCAGATCGTCTCGCTGGGTCCT
This sequence comes from Phenylobacterium sp., assembly GCF_037189685.1. Lineage (GTDB taxonomy): Bacteria > Pseudomonadota > Alphaproteobacteria > Caulobacterales > Caulobacteraceae > Phenylobacterium. The sequence goes on from NZ_JBBCIT010000001.1 coordinate 181,279, forward strand.
TACTCTCCGGCGCTCTACGCCGCGGGCTGCGTGATCGCGATCACGGCCGTTCAGTGGATCGGCGTGCGCGCCGGCGCGGGGGTCCAGGTCTGGCTGACCCTGGCCGAGATCGCGGGGCTGACGGCGGTGATCGTCGCGGGCCTGCTGGTCGCGCCGGCGGCGGCGCCGCAGATCGTGACGAGCGACAGCGGCGCCTTCGGCCTGATGATGGTGTTCGTCCTCCTGACCTTCGGCGGCTGGAACGAGGCGGCCTACGTCTCGGCCGAACTCAAGGACGCCCGCCGCCGCATGGCGCCGGTGCTGCTGTTCAGCCTGGGCCTGATCACGGTCCTGTACCTGCTCGTCAACGCCGCCTATCTGCGGGCCCTCGGCCTGGCCGGAGTCGCGGGGTCGCAGGCCGTCGCCGCCGACGTGATGCAACTGGCGTTCGGCCCGCTGGGCGCAGGCCTGATCAGCGCCTTCGTGGCGGTCGCCGCCCTGACGTCGGCCAACGCCACCGTGTTCACCGGCGCGCGCACCGCCTGGGCGCTTGGGCGCGACCATCCCCGGCTGGCGATCTTCGGCCGCTGGGACGAGGCCTCGGGCTCGCCCCGAAACGGGCTGATCGTCCAGGGCGCCGCCGCCCTGGCGCTCGTGATCCTGGGCGCCTTCGCCCGCGACGGCTTCCAGCTCGCCGTCGACTATACGGCTCCCGTCTTCTGGAGCTTCTTCCTCCTGGTCGGCGTGGCCCTGTTCCGCCTGCGCCATACCGAGCCCGATGCCGAGCGGCCGTTCCGCGTGCCGCTGTATCCGGTCCTGCCGGCGCTGTTCGTGCTGACCAACGCCTACCTGCTCTATTCGAGCCTGGCCTACACCGGCCGGGGGGCCCTGCTGGGCCTTGCCATCCTGGCTCTGGGCGGGCTGCTCATGATCCCCCTGCAGAAAAAGGAGACGCCCCCGTGAAAGCGTATGCGCTCGCCGCCGCGGCCCTGACCCTCATCGCCTGCCAGGCGCCGCCCAGCACCGTGGAGGCGCAGGCCCAGACGCAGAACACCGCGCCGCTGCGGGCGCCGGACGTCATCTACGTTCCCACGCCGAACAACACCGTCGAGGCCATGCTGGCGCTAGGCGAGGTGAAAGCCGGCGACGTCCTCTATGACCTGGGTTCGGGCGACGGGCGCATTCCCATCGCGGCGGCCAGGAAGTTCGGGGTGAGGGGTGTCGGCATCGACATCAATCCCGAACGCATCGCTGAAGCCAACGAGAACGCCAAGGCCGCGGGCGTCACCCAACTCGTCCAGTTCCGCAACGAGGACCTGTTCACCGCCGACTTCAAGGAGGCGACGGTCATCACGCTCTACCTGCTCCCCAGCCTGAACGTGAAGCTGATGCCCAGGCTGCTGGAGCTGAAGCCCGGCACGCGGATCGTCAGCCACGCCTTCGACATGGGCGACTGGGAACCTGAGAAGACCGTCGATGTCGAGGACGGCGGCCGGATCTATCTGTGGCGCGTGCCGGAGAAGACGACCGACTGACGCCGTCGCGAGGCCTCTGCCCGCGCCGATAGTTGCGAACGGCTCGCATCGGTGCGCAGGATCGTTGCGAACAGTTCGCAACCAGAGGCGCGGCATGGCGGAGCAGCAGGCGAGCGAAGAAACGGAGCGTGAGGCCCCCGCGGCTGTCCGGCCCTACAGGCTGTTCGGCGTCGAGCTCGTCCGCCGGACGACGCTCTCGCCCCACATGGCCCGGCTGACGTTCGGCGGCGAGGCGGTGGGGGAGATGCGCACCTGCGCGCCCGACCAGCGCATCAAGCTGTTCTTTCCCGATCCCGCCGGCCGCGCCGCGGCGCTGGAGGACCGCGCGGACTGGTACGCCCGGTACAAGGTCCTTCCGGTCCAGGATCGGCCGCCGATGCGCACCTACACCATCCGCGCGCTGCGCCCGGCCGCGCGGGAGGTGGACATCGACTTCGTCCTGCACGGCCGCGCCGGGCCGGCCTCGCGCTGGGCGCTGGACGCGCAACCCGGAGACCGCCTGCAGATCACCGCGCCCAGCGCCGCCTATGCGGGCGATCCCGGCGGCTACGAGTGGCGCCCGCCCGCGGACGTGGAGCGCGTGCTGCTGATCGCCGACGAGACCGCCCTGCCCGCCGCCGCGGGGATCCTCGAGGAACTCGCGGCGCGGCCCGATCCGCCGGCCGCGCAGGCGTTCATCGAGGTCCCCGATCCCGAGGACGCCCTGCCGCTGCCGGACTGGCCGGGGCTGGACGTGCGCTGGCTGCCCCGGTCGGGCGCGCCGCACGGCGAGGGGATGACGCAGGCGCTGTCTCTCGCGCAGACGCCCGCGGCCGCCTCGGCCGACGGGCCGCTGGAGGCCATCGACATCGAGGCCGTGCTCCCGTGGGAGCGCGCCGCCGGCGCGGCGGACGGCTTCTACGCCTGGGTCGCCGGCGAGTCCGCGGCGGTGATGGCGATCCGCCGCGAGCTGGTCCAGGCCCGCGGCCTGGCGCGCAACGCCATCAACCTCATGGGCTACTGGCGGCTGGGGCGCGTGCTGGACTAGCGCCCTACCCCAGCCGCGCGATCGCCTCAGCCACCGCCTTCGTCTGTTCCAGCCCGACCATGTGGCCGGCCTCGGGGATCGAGACCAGCTCGGCGCCGGCGATCCCCTTCTTGAAGCCATGGGCGTAGACGGGCGGGATCAGCCGGTCGGAGTCGCCCCAGACGATCACCGTCTTCGCCCGGATGCGGTAGAGCCGCTGGCTCAGGCCCCGCTCGGGGATCGGGAACAGGATGCGGCCGGCCATGCCGAGCTGGCGCGCGTTCGTCACCAGATAGGTCTGGAGGAAGCCGGGATCGGTCACGTCACGCCCCGCGGTCAAAAGGGCCGCGCCGGCCTCGGCGTCGTGGAACAGCAGCGCCGGCATCTCGTAAGGCATCGTCGCGAAGAGGTCGGCGATGGGGTGCTCGTCGTCCCACAGGCCGGCGGGCGCGATCAGGCCCAGGCGCGAGACGTCGTTCGGCTGCACCGCCGCCATCTCGGCCGCGATCATGCCGCCCATGGAATGGCCGACGAGGATCGGGTCCTTCAGGCCGAGGGCGGCGACCACGTCCCAGGTGTGGAGCGTGAAGTCCAGCATGTCGCGGATTTCGGGCGCCTCCTCGGAGTCGCCGTAACCTGGGACGAGCGGGGCATGCACCCGATGGGATTTCGCCAGCTCGGCCAGCAGCGGGTCGTCCGCCGTGACGCCGCCCGCGCCGTGCAGGAACACGAGGTCGGGGCCGGAGCCGCCGACCAGGTAGCGGACCGGGACATGGTGCGTGGAGACGGTCTTGAGCTCGAACATCCTCGTCTCCTCACTCGGCCGGGATCGGGGCGCGGGCGGGCTCGGCCGGCAGCGAGCCGGCCTTGGCCAGCTTCGGCAACGGCTTGCACCAGAACCGGTCGTCGTCGGCATAGTCCGGGAACATGTTGCGCAGGTGCGGCATCACCTTCTCGGCGAACAGTCGGGTCGAATACATGCACTTGTCGGCGGGCATGTCGCCCACATGCATGAGACAGAAGATGTTGCCGACGTGCAGGCCCTTGATCAGGTCCTCCATCCGCTGGCGCACCGTCTCCGGAGAGCCCGCGATGACGTGGCCCTGTTCGGTCAGTTCCTCCCAGGTGAGCTGGGTGTATCCGCCCACCGGCGGCGCATACTGCGAGAGCGCCCCGGTCTGGATGGTCTTGATCGTGCGGTAGCCGGGGGCGTCGGCGAAGCCCGGATGGACGTGGAGGCAGCGGTTATAGAAGTAGCTGACGTGCTTCTCGTACAGCTTCTTGGCCTCGGCGTCGGTCTCGGCCACGCAGATCGTCTGGGCGAAGCCGGCGCGATAGGGGCTCTTGTCGGGGGCGCCCCGCTCCTCCACCCGGTCCCAGTACCCTTTCATGAGCGCCTTGGCCCGCAGGTAGCCCGAGAAGCTGAGGTAGGAATAGCTGTAGGTGTTGTCGATGCAGAAATCGTAGGTCTCGACCGAGCCGCCGCCGGGGATATGGATCGGCGGATGGGGCTGCTGGATGGGCCGGGGCCAGATGTTCACGTGGCGCAGCTTATTGTAGCGGCCGTTGAAGGCGAACGGGTCACGCTCGGTCCATGCCTTGATGATCAGGTCGTGGGCTTCCTGGTACTTCTCGCGCGTGAGGCTCGGAATCTGGCCGTAGCAGTAGTTGGTGTCCATCGAGGTGCCGACGGGGAAGCCCGCCACCAGCCGACCGCCCGAGATGCAGTCCAGCATCGCGAACTCCTCGGCCACGCGGACCGGCGGATTGTAGAGCGCGATGGAGTTGCCCAGCACGACGAGCGCCGCGTCGGTGGTACGCCGGGCGAGGCCCGCGGCGATGATGTTGGGGCTGGGCATGATGCCGTAGCCGTTCTGGTGGTGCTCGTTCACCCCGATGCCGTCGAACCCGAGGGTTCCGGCGTATTCGAGCAGGTCCATGTAGGTGTTGTAGACCTCGTGGCTCTTCGCCGGGTCGAACAGGCGCTGGTCGATGTCCACCCAGACCGAGCGGTTCTTCTCCCGGAAATCGTCCGGGAGGTAGGGCCACGGCATCAGGTTGAACCACGTGAACTTCATGGGCCGATCCTCCGTCCGCGTCCCGTCTGCTGCGGGATCGCTGAACAACGATAACCCATCTGGCCGCCGCGCCAAGCCGTCACCGCGCCGCCACGCAGACCATAGTAATTGTCGATATTATTTTCTGGAAAGATCGATTTGTTTTGTGGGCATGCGCATCCTACCTCTGGGTCCCCATCCGAGGAGGACGCCATGCAGATCGCCATGAAGACCGCGAGCTGGTCGGTGGTTCACATGACCGTCGCCATCGCCGTAGCGTATGCGCTCACGCGCAACTGGCAGGCCGCCCTGGCGGTGGGCCTCATCGAACCGATATTCCAGACCATCGCATTCGCCCTGCATGAGCGCGCCTGGAACCGCGCCCGGGCCCGCCGCACGCCGGCCGCGGTCCGGGCGCACGCCCATTGAACACGAAGGAGACGATCATGGCTGACGCCAAACAGGAGAAGGTGGCCGCAGGCCTCTCGAAGCTGCTCGCCGACACCTACGCGGTCTATCTGAAGACCCACGGCTATCACTGGAACGTCCGCGGCCCGAACTTCTCGTCGCTGCACAGCCTGTTCATGACCCACTACACCGAGATGTGGGGCGCGATCGACGTGATCGCCGAGCGCATCCGCGCGCTGGGCGCCCTGGCGCCCCAGGGCTACGCCGCGTTCGGCAAGCTGTCCGACATCAAGGACGGCGACCCGGCCAAGTCGGCCGAGGCGATGCTGAAGGAGCTGCTGGCCGACCACGAGGCGCTGATCGCCTCGGCCAAGGCCGCCCGCGAGGACGCCGACGACGTCACCGCCGCCGTCATCGACGACCGCATCGACGCCCACCAGAAGCACGCCTGGATGATCCGCGCGACGCTGGGATGAATAACCCTGGAGGGCCACGGCGAGCCGTGGCCCTCCAAAAAGGAGTCCAAGCTTGGCAGCAGCGCTCGAATATGAGTGCTATTTGATTGTATTTATAGAACTTTCATCGCGACTCACATCTAGTGGCCCCGAAGGGCGCGGCCGGGTTCTGGCCGCGCATCGGAACGAGAGGTCGCGCATGAAGGCATCGTCCCAATTCCGCAGGCAACTGGAAGGCTATGGGCTGACCACGGCCGAAATCCTATACTGGATGCCCGACCACCCCAGCCTGTTGCAGAGCTATGTCTGGCAGGACTACGACCTGTTTCCCGAGTTCCCCACGCTGCGGACGTTCCTGGACTTCTGGGCCCGTACGCTGGATGGGCCGCTGTTCCGGGTGACGGTGGGCCACAACCGCCTGATCCGGCCTGCCGAACTCAAGGCGATCGACGCCGAGTTCCGTCTCAGCTGAGCGCCGCGCTCGACAATCGCCGAATCCGCATGGAGTGATGGCGGCGTGAAGTTTCCCGTCGCCCTCGCGCCCGCCCTGGCCTCCGCAGCGCCCGTCCTCGCCGCGCTCGGCGCATTGTTGCTCGCCGGCTGCGACACCGCCCCCCAGCGGGCGGATTGTCCCGCCGCCAAGGTCTGCCTGGAGTACGGCAACAACTCCGAGCCCCAGACACTGGACCCCCACAAGGCCAACCTGGTGGACGAGGCGGCGATCATCAGCGACCTGATGATGGGCCTGACCACCGACGCGCCCGACGCCACGCCCATGCCGGGCGGCGCCACCCACTGGGAAACGACGCCCGACGGCCTGGTCTGGACGTTCCACCTGCGCGAGGCGAAGTGGTCGGACGGCGTTCCCGTGACGGCGGACGACTTCGTGTTCGGTCTCCAGCGGGCGCTCGACCCCAAGACCGCGTCGATCTACGCCTACCTGTTGTACCTCCTGAAGAACGGCCAGGCGGTGAACGAGGGCAAGGCGCCGCTCAGCGCGCTGGGCGTGCGCGCGCTCGATCCGCGCACCGTCGAGATCACCCTCGAACACCCCGCGCCCTACCTGCCCGAGATGCTCAAGCACCAGAGCTTCTATCCCGCGCCCAAGCACGTGGTGGAGAAATACGGCGACGACTGGGTGCGGCCGGGCCGCTATGTCTCCAACGGCCCGTATCGGCTGGTCGCCTGGCGCCTGGGCGACCACATCTCGGTCGAGAAGAACCCCCACTTTTGGGAAGCCGACAAGGTCTGCCTCGATCGGGTGAACTACTATCCCACGCCCGACGTCGTGACCGCCGAGCGGCGGGTCGCCCGCGGCGAACTGGACGTGAACACCCGCTTCCAGTCGAACCGCTATCCGCGGCTGCAACAGACCATGCCGGGGTACGCCCGCACCGGCGTGGCCCTGGCCGTCTCCTACCTCTCGTTCAACACGCGCGACGTGGCGGCCTTCAAGGACGTGCGCGTCCGCCGCGCGCTGTCGATGGCGGTGGACCGCGAGTTCATCACCGGGAAGCTGCTGCGCGCGGGCCAGGAACCGGCCTATTCGTTCGTGCCGCCGATCACCGCGGGCCACGTGCAGACGGACGGGCCGCGCCTGAAGTGGGCCGGGATGCCCTTCGACCAGCGGCAGGCCGAGGCGCGACGCCTGCTGGCCGAGGCCGGGTTCACGACGCGGCGTCCGCTGCGCATCACGATCACCTCGGCCAACAACACCGACACGCTTCTGCTGATGGAGGCCGTGCAGGCCGACTGGCGCGCGGTGGGCGTCGAGGTGAAGCTGGAGCAGAACGAGGCGGGCGTGGCCTTCGCCGCCTATCGCAACCGCGCCTTCCAGGTCGGCTCGATGAGCTGGTTCGCCGACTTCAACGATCCCACGACCTTCCTGGGGCTCTTCAAGTCGGACACGGGCGCCCAGAACTACGGCGACTACAAGAATCCGGCCTACGACGCCCTGCTCCTGGCCGCCGACAACGAGCCTGATCTCGAGCGGCGGGCCCGGATCCTCGCGGAGGCGGAGCAGCTCGTCCTGGACGACGAGGCCACCATCCCGATCTTCTTCGTGGTGAACCGCAACCTCGTAAGTCCCCGCGTGACCGGCTGGGTGGACAACCCGCCCAACTATCACCGCACACGCTGGCTGTGCCTCGACCGCTGAGGCTCGCCCCCACGGCCACAGGGTTTCCGCCCGGTCCTGCGTAATCCCGAAGGACGGATTGGGATGACGGATTGGGATGACAGGGGTCTGCGCGCCGACCATGGTGCGCACCGTCTGGGCCCAAGGGCTGAGCACAGGGGGCGTCGAGGTGGTGAAAGGGTCTGCGGCCGGCGCGAGCCTGGTCGTCTTCGTCTGTTTCCTGATCGCGGCCATCGAGGGCTACGACATCCAGGCCTTCGGCGTGGCCGCGCCGAAGATGGCGCCGGAGCTCGGGCTCGACCCGTCGCAGCTCGGGTGGGGCGGCAGCGCCGCCATGATCGGCCTCGTGATCGGCGCCTTCGCCGGCGGCTGGCTTGCCGACCGGTTCGGGCGCAAGCCGGTGCTCGTGGGCTCGGTCGCCCTGTTCGGCGTGTTCTCGATCGTCACCGCGACGGCCGGCTCGTACGAGGCCCTGCTGTGGGCTCGGCTGGCCACCGGCCTGGGATTCGGCGGCGCCATGCCCAACCTCATCGCCGTGGCGGTCGAGATCGCCCGGCCCGAGCGGCGCGCCGCGACGGTGGCGGCGATGTTCTGCGGCATGCCGGTCGGCGGCGCGACCGCCGCCCTGGTGGCGCGCCTCGCGGGCGACGGGCTGGACTGGCGGATGATCTTCCTGGCGGGCGGCCTGGCGCCGCTGCTCCTGATCCCGGTGATCCTCAAGTTCCTGCCCGAGACCCGCCCCGCGCCGGACCCCGCCGCCGACCGCAATCTGGCCCGCGCCCTCTTCACGGAAGGCCGGGCGGCGCCCACCGTGCTCGTCTGGCTGGCGTTCATGCTGACCCTGGTGGTCCTCTATCTGGCGCTCAACTGGCTCCCGACGCTGGTCATCGACAAGGGCCTCCCGGCGTCAGAAGGGTTCGCCGCCGCGATGGCCTTCAACGCCGCCGGGGTCATAGGCTCCCTGGCGATGGGCGCGGTCACCGACCGGTTCGGCTGGCGCTGGCCGCTCGCGGCGTCCTATCTCGCGCTGGCGGCGGCGATGGCGGGGCTGGCCTGGGCGGACTCGCCGGCCAGCATCCTTTCTCTGTCGGCCGCCGCAGGGTTCCTGGTCCTGGGCGCCCAGTTCTCGCTCTACGCCGTCGCGCCCATGCTCTACCCCGCCCACCTGCGCGCGGCCGGCGCCGGCGCGGCCGTCGGCGTCGGCCGCCTGGGGTCGATCTTCGGACCGCTCATCGCCGGCGAACTGCGGGGAGCCGGCGCCTCGCCCGGCGACGTCTTCATGTCGATGGCGCCGGTGGGCCTCGGCGCGGCCCTGATCCTGCTGCTTCTGGCCCGGGCGGCGAAGAGGAGGGCCGACTGACCGGCCCCGTCCTGCAAAGCCCGGTCTTGCAAAGCCCGGTCTTGCAAACAAGAATGCGAATGACTCGCATCTAGCGCTGCGCTATAGGCGCCCCTCGCAATCCATCGGGGACCGCATGCGCGCAACGACATCTCTCACCGCCCTGATCGGCGCCGCCGTCACCACCCCTGTCCTGGTCACGCCCGCGCTGGCCGACGAAGCCTCGCCGGCGCGCGAGGTCAGCGAGGTGGTGGTCACCGCGGCGCGGACCATCCTGCCCGCCAACGCCCTGCCGCTGACCATCGAGGTGATCGACAAGTCGGCGCTCGACCAGCAGGTGACGATCTCGGGCTCGGTGGTCGACGCGGTCGCGGCCCTCACGCCGTCGTTCTCGCCGACGCGGCAGAAGATGTCGGGCGCGGGCGAGACCCTGCGGGGCCGCTCGCCGCTGTACGCCATCAACGGCATTCCGCAGTCGACTCCGCTGCGCGACGGCTCGCGCGACGGCTTCACCATCGACCCGTTCTTCGTGGACCGCGTCGAGGTGATCTACGGCTCCAACGCCCTCCAGGGCATCGGCGGCGCCGGCGGCATCGTGAACCAGGTGACGGTCGGGGCGCCGCGCGACGAGGGCTTCTCCGGCCGCGCGCTCGTCCAGGCCCTCGCCGACAGTGGCTTCCACGGCGACGGCTATGGCCACAAGGCCGCGGGCCTCGCCAGCTGGAGGGGCGGCGCCTTCGACGCCACGTTCGGCGCAGCCTTCGAGAGCCGCGGCGCCTACTACGACGGCAAGGGCCGCCGGGTCGGCTTCGACGCCGCGCAGGGTGAGACCCAGGACAGCGACAGTTGGTCGCTCTTCGGCCGCTTCGGCTACGCCCCCCGCGAAACCGGCCGGGTCGACCTGATCCTCAGCCGCTTCCAGATCGCCGGCGACGGCGACTACGTGAGCGTGGCGGGAAACCGCACGACGGGTGTTCCCTCCACATCGGTCCGCGGGGTCCAGCCCACCAAGGCGGCCCGGAGCCGCACCGAGAGCGCGGCTCTGTCCTATGTGGACGACGACGTCTGGGGCGGCCACCTGTCGACGCAGGCGTTCTGGAACCGCACGCACGACCTGTTCGGCGGCGACGTCAACGCCACCTTCCAGGACGCCCGCCTCGCGCCCCTGGGCACGCTGCTGGACCAGTCCGAGAACCGTTCCCGCAAGCTGGGCGCCAAGTTCAGCTACGAGCGCGAGGTCCCCGGCCTGGAGGCGCTGACGGCCACCCTGGGGCTGGACCTGCTGAAGGACCGCACCGTCCAGGCCCTGGTCCTCACCGACCGCGCCTGGGTGCCGCCCACCGACTACCGCAGCATCGCGCCCTTCGTGCAGGGCAACCTCGCGCTGTTCGACAAGAAGCTGCGCCTGGCCGGCGGCCTGCGGCACGAGAAGGTCCGCATCAAGGTGGACGACTTCACGACCCTGGCGTCCTACGGCTCGCGCTTCGTCTCGGGCGGGGCGCCCGAGTTCTCCGACACCCTGTTCAACGCCGGGGCCATCGTGGAGCCGGTCGCGGGCGTCCGGGCCTATGTCAGCTACGCCGAGGGCTACACCGTTCCCGACGTCGGCCGCATCACCCGCTCGATCAACGTCAACGGGATCGACATCGACGACTACCTCGACATCAGCCCGATCGTCTCGAACAACCGGGAGGTGGGGCTGGAGTTCAATCGCGGCGGCATCAGCGCCAGCGCCGGCTACTTCTGGTCCACCAGCACCAAGGGCCAGCTCCTGGTCCTGGTCGGCACGGTCTTCGAGGTCCAGCGCCAGCGGGTCGAGATCGAAGGGCTGGAGTTGAACGTCACCGCCCGCACGCCCATCGAGGGCCTGACGGTCCAGGCCGGCTACGCCGACCTGAAGGGCCGCGCCGATTCCAACGGCGACGGCCGTGTCGACATCGACCTGGACGGCGCGAACATCAGTCCCGACCGCTTCACCGCGTCGGCCAACTATGTCCGCGGCGCCTGGACCAGCCGGCTTCAGGTGGGCCGCTACATTCCCCGCAGCTTCGACGGCTCGGACCCGCGCAACGACTTCGAGGGCTATACCCTGGTCGACGCCTCGGTGCGCTACGACGGCGGCGCATGGGGGGCGGTGACGTTGGCGGTCGCCAACCTGTTCGACGAGTTCTACATCGACTACAACACCGACACGACGCAGCCGACCAACAACGCCCGCTTCTTCTCGGGCCGCGGCCGGACCTTCACCCTCTCGTGGGACCACCGCTTCTGATGCGGCTCGTCGACCTCCTGCACCGCTGGACCGGCGGCCTGATCGGCCTCCTGCTGGCGGTGCTGGGGCTCAGCGGCGCGGTTCTCGCCCACAAGGACGCCTGGATCGGCGTTCCCGGCGCGCGCGACGCCCAGGTTCAGGACACCGCCGCCCTGGCCGCCGCCGCCCAGCGGCTGCTGGCCGAGCCGGAGACCCGCCCCCGCAGCATCGTCTTCGCCACCCGCGACTTCGGCCTCGACACCCTGAGCTATTTCGACGGCGGAGGCGGCTACGCCCGCCAGGACGGAACCGTCGTGACGCGCTGGGCCGGCAAGTGGGAGCGGCCCGAGATCTGGCTGTTCGACCTGCACCACCATCTTCTTGCCGGCGACACCGGCGAGATCGTCGCGGGGATCGCAGGCCTCGCCGGGCTGGGGTTCGTGATCACCGGCCTGATCCTGTGGTGGCCGCTGCGCCGCAACTTCGAATTCCGGGCCTGGCCGAAGCGGATGACGCGTTTCCCCATCCTGCGCCATCACCGCGACTGGGGCGCCCTGCTGTCGCCGATCCTCGCCGTCTCGCTGGTCACCGGGACCATCATGATCTTCCGGCCGGTCGCGGACCTCGTCCTGGGGCCAGGCGCCGCCGCGGAGGTGACCGCTGCGTTCAAGCCCCCGCCCCCACGCAAGGCCGCGCTGGCGGACAACCCCGACTGGGCCGGAATGATCACCACGGCGCGGCGGCTCTATCCCGACGCCGAGGTGCGGATACTCTCCCTGCCGCGCGGAGACGGCGGATATGTGAGCCTCAGGCTGCGCCAGCCCGAGGAGTGGCTGCCCAACGGGCGCACCACGCTCTGGTTCGCCGCCGACACCGGCGAACTGGCCCACGTCCGCGACGCCCTGAAGCTCGCGCCCCGGGCCCAGGCCTACAACGCCCTCTACCCGATCCATGCGGCCAAGGTCGGCGGCCTGCCCTATCGCCTGCTCATCACCTTGTGCGGTCTCGCGCTGGGCGTCTTCGGGACACTCACCTTCTGGACCTTCTGGTTCACCCGCAAGACCCCCAGGCGGCGGCTCGCGACAGCCTGACACCTTCGTGAACGCCGCAAGGGCGGCGCTTGTTTTCAAGCTCGGCCGATACGGGCCAGGATACGGGCAAGGAGTTCAGCGTATGCGTCCGATCCCAGCTCTCGCCGCCGCGGGCCTCGTCGCGGCCGGCCTCGCCTTCGTCCTCCCGGCGACCGCCCAGCCCCAGCCGCGCGTCCCGTCCATCGTCATGGACCACCTCAAGAGCCTGGAGGCGCGCTGCCGCGCCGCCGGCGGCCAGCCGGGCGGCGGGCGGTTCATCGTGGCGCAGGACTTCACCGGAGACCGCCGGCCCGACTACCTCGTCTCGGAAGGCGACTACATCTGCACCGGCCGTCCCAATCTCTTCCGTGAGAACGGCGAGGCGCAGGTCGACATCTTCGTCACCGACGCCAGCGGCCAGGCGCCGCGTGTGTTCGCCGACAAGCTCATCGGCTTCCGCGTGCTGGCGGGAACGCCGGCCAAGATCCAGATCGCGCGCCGCGGCGCCGTCTGCGGCCCCGGCGCGGCCCCCACGACGCAATGCGCGACCCAGCTCGCCTGGAACGGACATTCGTTCGGCGCGGGTGTCTCGGTGAGCGACGCCGACCGCGCCGGTCCTGCGACCGCCGCACCTGCCGGGGGCGCCGCGGGCGCGGCCCCGGCCGGCGAGACCGAGGCCGCCTTCCTGGCGCGCTGCCGGCAAGAGCTTGTCTCCCGCGACGCCGGCGCCGCCCGCTGGGCCGACGAGGAATGCCGGGAACGCTGGAAGCACATCCTGGCCTCCCGTCCCGCGGCCGACGCGCTGATGGCCGCCCTGCCAGCCCCGGGACAGCGGCCGGCCGTCGCCGAGCTCAAGGCCCGCATGACCGGGGTCCGGTGGGCGGCGCAGGCGCCGCGCGGGATGCTCGCAACGGGGCGCCTGGGCGGGCTCGAGGCGTTCGTCGAAGGCGCCGGCGCGCCCACGGGAATCGGCGTTTCATGGAACGCGACCGGCGCGGAAATCCCCTACGACGTGGTCGGCGCGTTGCGGACGCGCGGCGCCCAGGTGACCGAGATGGCGTGCGAGACACTGGGCGTGGGCGAAGGCGAACGGCGCTACGCCGGGAGCCTCCCTGGGCGCGCGCCCTTCACGATCATCGTGAACCAGCGCACGGCGCCGACCGGCGGCGCGATGAGCTTCTACAGCGCCACGCTGTCCCTGGACGGCCGTCATCCGCCGCGCGGCAGTACGGCGGGTTGCAACTTCTAGCGCCGTTGGCCTGCACCGTCGCGGGCCGCGGGAGTGAGGGGCGCGGGAGTGAGGGCCGCGGGGCCGCCAAACTTTGGCCTGCTGTCTCCCGCAAACCCCGTCTCGTCCGACAGACCGGCCGGAGACGGCGCAGCACGCCTTGGAGCCCTTGATTTCCCGCACGCCTCCCCCGCCGCCGGACGGCCCGGATGGTCGCCTCTCCGCCACCATAGGCATCGCCCGGGTGCTGTGCGTCCTGGGGATCGTCTACGTCCATGCCTGGACCGGCCTGGACGGCGCGGCGCTGGCCAGGCTGAACGACACGCCGCAGGGCCTGCTGCGCTGGGCGCTGATCGAACTCCTGGGCCGAGGCGCCGTCCCCCTCCTCAGCATCATCGCCGGGTGGCTGGTCGCGGCTTCGCTGACGCGGCGGGGCTGGGGCGCCTTCCTCACCGACAAGGCGCGCTCGATCCTCGCGCCGATGGTCCTGTGGAACGCCCTGGCCTTGATCCTCGTTTCGGGCGCGGCCTTCGCCGGCTGGATTCAGGCCCCGACGCCGGCAAGCTGGTGGTGGACGATCGACGAACTCTTCTGCCTGGCCACGCCGAACGACATCAACGTCCAGACGCCGTTCCTGCGCGACCTCTTCGTCTGCATGGTCCTGGCGATCGCCCTGGTCCGGCTGCCAAGCCCCCTGTTGCTGGCCATCGCCGGGCTTGCGCTCGCCTGGTCCCTGTCGAGCATCTCGTTCCTCCTGTTGCTGCGCCCCTCGATCCTCCTGTTCTTCATCCTGGGAATCCTGACCCGCCGGCACGGCCTCGCCATCCCCCTGGCGGCGACACCCCTGTTCCGGGTGACGATCGCCTACGTCGCCCTCGCCGGGCTCCAGATCTGGCTGGAGACGCGGGGGATCGACGCCGGGGTCGACCACCCTGCCCTCATGGCCGCCGTCGATCTGGCCACGCGTTTCACGACCGCGCTGTTCTTCTGGTCGATCGCCTGGCGCCTCGCGGCCAGCCGGGCCGCCGGCGCCCTGCTGCGCCTCGAGCCTTACGCCTTCCTGATGTTCTGCTCGCACCTGATCCTGATGTGGCTGGCGGGGCCGGCGATCGGCGCGCTGAGCGGCCCCCTGGGCTCGCCGCTGTATCCCGCCTTCCTGCTGCTTCAGCCGCTGCTCGTCCTGGCGGCGACACGGCTCCTGGGCGCCGGCCTGAAGGCCGTGGCGCCGCCGGCGGCGAAGCTGCTCAGCGGCGGCCGGCTCGCGTCCGCCGCGCGGACATAGCCCGCAGCGGTGCAGCCGCCGATCCTCGCGAAGCTCCGGGCTGCTCCGAAGCGCAGGGCCGGCCTATCGGCCAGGATGCGCCAACCGTGGTGGAATGGCGGAGAGGGAGGGATTCGAACCCTCGATACCCTTGCGAGTATGCCGCATTTCGAGTGCGGTGCTTTCAACCACTCAGCCACCTCTCCGACGGGCTGCGCGGCGCGGGGGTCACCGCGCCGGCTGAGCGAGCGGCGGAACTAACCCATCCGCCCGCGGGGGGCAAGCGGCGGATCGCCACCCATGTCCGGCCGCGGCCTGTCGCCTGGCGGCCCACCGCTCGGGAAGGAGTCCGGCGACTCGCGCATCCACCCCCGAGACTGCGCCGTAACAACGCTATCTGGCACGGCCCGTGCAGCGCGGCGGCCGAAGTGCACGCGTAATGTCTCAAACCGGAACGGGCTCCGCTGGGGCCGGCTCAATGACACGGACCTGGAAAAAATGAAGATCCGCAACCTCCTGCTCGCCGCCGTCGCCGTTTCGGCCATCGCCGGCACGGCCTCGGCCGCGGTCTCGGTGAACGTGACCAGCTACTTCGACCCCGACCTGCTGCCGACCGGCCAGGTGCTGCTGGCCGACTTCAACAATCCCGGCGCCCCGGAAACCGTGCTGCTGGCCGGCTACACCCTGACGCTCAGCGGCGCGACCGTCGGCGTGGGCGAGGGCGACGCGGGCTACTCCGGCACCCTGCCGAACGACCCGACCAACTACCTGACCGTCCCGGGCGGCGCCACGGCCACCTTCACCTCGGTCTCGGGATTCAAGGCCTTCAGCCTCTACATGGGCTCGCCCGACACCTACAACTCGATCCGCTTCATCGGCGACGGCTTCGACGAGATCGTCTCGGGCGCCAACCTGTTCGGCGGCGACTCCAGCCAGGACTGGAACTGGGGCGCCCGCGTCAACTTCAGCTTCGGCGGCGCCGTGGTGAAGCAGGTCATCCTGAGCTCGAGCGCCAACTCGTTCGAGGTCGACAACGCCGCCGTGGCCGCCGTGCCGGAGCCGGCCACATGGGCCATGATGATCATGGGCTTCGGCGCCGCCGGCGCGGTGCTGCGTCAGCGCCGCCGCGTGGTGGGCGCGACCTTCGCGTAGGAACACCGAGTGTACCCGCCGGCCGGCCTCTCTCCCCGGCCGGCGCTTCGAGGACCCCCCGCCAGAGCCCGGCGGGGGGTTTTTCGTGTTCGGAGGCTCAATCGCCGTTGCGCACCAGGTCGAAGAACTCCTGGCGCGTGCGGGGATCGTCGCGGACGTCGCCCAGCAGGGTGCTCGTGGTGAGTTTCGAGCCGGGCGTGTTCACGCCGCGCATGGTCATGCAACTGTGCTCGGAGACGATCACCACGCCCACGCCCTTGGGCTTCAGCACGTCCTGGATCGCCTCGGCGATCTCGGCGGTCAGCTTCTCCTGGATCTGCAGCCGTCGCGCGAAGCCGTGGACCACGCGGGCCAGCTTCGAGATCCCCACCACCCGGTCGTTCGGCAGGTAGCCCACGTGGGCGCGACCCAGGAACGGCAGCATGTGGTGCTCGCAGAAGCTCACCACCCGGATGTCCTTGAGAATCACCAGCTCGTCATATCCGCCCACCTCCTCGAAGGTGCGCTCGAGGTAGCCGCGAGGATCGGTCCCATAGCCGGCGAACAGCTCGCCATAGGCCTTCACCACCCGCCGCGGCGTGTCGAGCAGCCCCTCCCGGTCGGGGTCGTCGCCCGCCCATTCGATCAACGTGCGCACCGCCGCCAGCGCGTCGGCCTCGGTGGGCTTGCTCGTCTTGTCCTGGGCCATCGTCCCTCCGGCTTCAAAGTCTCAAACGATCGGTCCCCGCCAAGGTTCAGAGGCGCGTGACAGTCGGGACCGGGATCACTAGGTTCCGCGCCTTTCCGACCCCTCACATCCAGTTTAAAGGCTTGGCCATGGCCGATGACGCGACCGCCCACTCCGACGTCCTGAACGCGACCGCCCAGGGACAGCTCAAGAGCATCATCGAGCGCGTCGAGCGGCTCGAACAGGAGAAGGCCGAGATCGCCGAGCAGATCAAGGAGGTCTTCGCCGAAGCCAAGGGCAACGGCTTCGACGTCAAGGTCCTCCGCAAGGTGATCCGTATCCGCAAGCAGGACCGCGCCAAGCGGCAGGAGGAGGAAGCGATCCTCGACCTCTACCTCTCGGCGATCGGGGAGATTTGAGGAAGAAGCCCACCGCTTCGCCCCTCGTGGCGCGGAAGGCGGCGACCCGACGCGCCGCCCTCAACGCCCTGAAACGCGCCCGCCGCGCAGCCGACAGGGCCGGCGTCGAGCTCTCCGACTGGGAGGGCGAGTTCCTCACCGACGTGGGCGAGCGGGTGAAGACGTACGGCCGCGCGTTCGGCGACCCCGAGAAGGGCGCGCCGGGCCAGGCCCTCTCGTTGATGCAGGCCCGCAAGCTCAGGGAGATCACCGCCAAGGCCAAGGGCGCCGCCGCGCCGGGCCGCCCCGTGCGGCGGCGACCGCCGAAGGGCTGAACGCGCGTTAACCGGCCTTTTTCACCAAGTCTTCGGCGCCCGCGCCCTACGCTGGCGCGATGGTGGCGTGCGGAGAGGCCGTGAAGGTCCGGAACACCCTGATGACGGCGCTGGCGCTGTGCCTTCTGGCGGGTCCCGCCGCGGCGCAGAGCGGCGGCGCGCACGCCCGCTTTTCCGCGATCATGGACGAGGTGTTCGGCCCCGGCGCATGGCGGATGACCGGCGGCTACCGCACCCCCGAGCGCGAAGACCAGCTCCGCGCCCAGGGCGCCGCCACGGTCCGTCCGGGCGGGGTGTCACGCCACTCCCTGGGCACGCCGGCCGCCCCCGGCGCCTACGACCTGGTGGTGGCCGGTCTCAGTCCTCATCAGGCCGCGGAACGCCTGAGGCGCGCCGGCGCGCCCTTCGCCCGCTACCAGCCGAAGGGCGCCCACGGGACCCAGGGACCGCACCTCCACCTGGAGCCCTGGTCCTTCGATCTGCGCGCGTCCGGCCCGGCCGGTTGGCCGTCGATCCTTCAGGCCCGCCACACCCCGTCCCGATCCTATCGCGCCGATGCGACGCCCGGCCTCCCCGTCGTGACCGAAGGGCTTCGCCGCGCGGCCCGCGCTCCCGAGGCCGAGGCCGCCGCCGCGCCGATCGAGGACGCCTCCCCGTTTCCGGGACTGGCGGCGCTGCGGGTCCGCGCCCTGCGCGACGATCCCGAGGCGCAGCTTCGACTCGCGCGGGCCTATGCCGAAGGTGACGGCGCCCCGAGGAACCTGGCCGAAGCCATGACCTGGATGGAACTGGCGGCCGGCAATCCGAAGGCGACCGCCGAGGCGCAGGCCGAGGCCCGCACCGCCCTGGCCCGGATGAAACGCCGGCGCCAGGCCGACCGCGAGGCGGACCTGCTCCATGTCGCCCAGGCCGGGCCGGGCCGTGGAGGCGTCGGCTCCGATCGCCGGGGCGTCATCGTCATCCCCTGAAACAGACGGGCCGCCCATTGCCAGGGACTGCGATCACGGCCTTCTTTCGGGGATGACCCTGAGGATTCTCCTCGCCGCACCGATAGCGCTCACGATATCGGCCGCCCCCGCCGCCGCGACGGGCCAGGCCTGCCGCCTCCCGGCGCGGGTGGAACCGGCGCCGGCGCGACCCACGCCGGCCCATGAGGTCTCGCGCACGCGGGCCGATCACTACCAGCTCGCCCTGAGCTGGTCGCCGGAATGGTGCCGGGGACGGTCCGACCGGCTCCAGTGCCAGGACAACAGCTTCGGCTTCATCGTCCACGGCCTCTGGCCCAGCGCCAGCCGCGGCCCCAATCCGCGCTTCTGCGCGCCCGCGCCGCCGCTGGACGCCGCCACCGTTCGCAAGCGCCTGTGCATGACGCCCTCGCCGACGCTGATGCAGCATCAGTGGGCCGCCCACGGCGCCTGCGGCTGGCGCAGCCCTGACGCCTACTTCGACCAGACCGCCGCCCTGTGGTCCCGCCTGCGGACGCCCTCGCTCACGACCCCGACGATGACCGCCGGCCAGATCCGCCAGGCCTTCGTCGCGGCCAACCCCGGTATCCCCCGCGCCGCCCTCCAGGTGCGCGTCGCCGCCGGCAACCGCCTGAAGGAGGTGGGGATCTGCTACGATCTGAAATATCGGCCCGTCGCCTGCCCCCGCGGTATCGGAACCCCCGACGCCGTCACCGTGCGCATCACGCCCCGGCGGCCGTAGGGAGATTCGGGGAACCACGAAAAACACGAACGGACACGAAAGGAAGAGGCGCACGCGAAAGGCCGCGCAGCGGCGCCTTCCAGCTTTGACGAACCGCGGAAGACGCGGAAGGCGAAGCTGCGATTCCGCGTCCTTCCGCGTTTTCCGCGGCGGCATGACGGAGCCTCCGCTCGCGCGGAGGCTCAGGCGCGCATGGCCCTTTTCGTGCCCGCCGTGTTTTTCGTGGTTCCCGAAACCCGCCCCCCGGCTCAGGCCGCGTCGGCGTCGGCCTCGCCGCCCTTGACCAGGCCTTCCAGGCCCTGTTCGCGGACCTTGCGGTACAGGGTGGAGCGGCCGATGCCGAGACGTCGCGCCACTTCGCTCATGTGGCCGGCGTAGACCTCGATGGCGAGTTGGATGAGGTCGCGCTCGATCTCCTCCAGCGTCCGCAGGTGGCCCCGTCCGTCCAGGATCCGCACGGGCTGGTCCGCAGCCGGGGCCGCGCCGTCGGCGGAAGGCGTCGGCAGGGTGGGCGTGGACGGCGCCGACACGGCCGGAGCCTCGAGCTCGGGCGGGGGGGCCGCGACCCCCGAGATGGCGGGGAAATCGTAGGGCTGGAGATAGGGCGCGTCGGACAGGACGATCGCGCGATAGACCGCGTTCTCGAGCTGGCGCACGTTGCCCGGCCAATCGAAGGCGGTCAGGCAGGCCAGGGTCTCGGGCGCGGCGCCCACCACCGATTTGCCTTCCTCCACGTTGAAGCGGCGGACGAAGGCGTCCACCAGGGCCGGGATGTCGGCCTTGCGCTCGCGCAGCGCCGGCGCCTCGATCGGGAAGACGTTCAGGCGATAGTAGAGGTCCTCGCGGAACCGGCCCTCGGCCACGGCTTGCGAGAGGTCGCGGTTGGTGGCCGAGACGATGCGCACGTCGACCTTGATCGAACGCTTGGCGCCGATCGGGTCGATCTCGCTCTCCTGCAGCGCCCGCAGAAGCTTGACCTGGATGTCCAGCGGCAGTTCGCCCACCTCGTCCAGGAACAGGGTGCCCCCGTTGGCCTCCTGGAACTTGCCCAGGTGCTTGTCGGTGGCGCCCGTGAAGCTGCCCTTCTCGTGGCCGAACAGGATGCTCTCGACCAGGTTCTCGGGGATGGCGCCGCAGTTGACCGCCACGAAGGGCTTGCCGGCGCGGTCGGACGAGCCGTGGACGGCGCGCGCGATCACCTCCTTGCCGACGCCGCTTTCGCCGGTGATCAGGATCGGGATCGAGGACTTGGCCGCCCGCTCGCCCAGGCGCTTGACCATCAGCATGGCCGGCGAGGAACCGATCAGGTCGTCGAAGGTGGTGCGGCCGTTCGCGTGCTTCTTGAGCCGGTCCACCTCGCGCTGCAGCGAGCCCATCGAGAGCGCGTTGCGGATCGAGACGATGATGCGTTCGGGGCTGGCGGGCTTCACGAAGAAATCGCAGGCGCCGGCCTGCATGGCCTGGACGACGGTGTCGATCCCGCCCGTGGCGGTCAGCACGATCACCGGCTGATTGAAGCCGCGCGCGCGCATCTCGACCAGGGCTTCCTGGCCGGGGATGCCGGGCATGACGAGGTCGAGGAGGATGACATCCACGCCCGCGCCGGCGTTCAGGTGCTGGATCGCCTCATCCCCGCTCTGCGCGTGGGCGACCGCGAACCCCTCCCGCTCCAGGACCGCCTGGATCAGGCGGCGTTGTGTCGGGTCGTCGTCGACGACCAGGACCGTTTTGGCCATATGAAAACACCCACCGGATTGGACGCTCGCCTGTTCTCGGCGAGGCCTCGTTCTTGTCTCCCTTTGGTACAGGCCAAGGGTAAAGGCGGCGTTTCGCAACCCTGAGTCAGGCGTTAACGGGCGTGGTTTCCTTGTCCCCGCAGCCGGCGCGGAGGGGCAGGGCCGCCGATCCGGAACTGGCCTTTGAATTTCGGTCCACTTCGGCGTCTTCTGGCGCCATGAGCCCGCGCCGCATCGGTCCCGCCTCCCTGAGCCGCCTGCTGGGCGCGTGGCGCGGCGAGCGCGGGCCAGCCTATCGGCAGCTCGCCGACGGCCTGCGCCTGCTGATCCTCGACGGCCGCCTGCCGCTGGACGTGGTGCTGCCCGGCGAGCGCGAGCTGGCCGCGACCCTGGAGGTCAGCCGCACCACCGTCACCGCCGCGCTCGCCCGCCTGCGCGACGACGGCTTCCTGGACCGCCGCCAGGGCGCGGGCGCGCGCACGCGCCTGCCGGCCGGCCCGGGCGACCGGGGCTCGAACCCGCTGATGCTGGGCGCCTCGGCCGAGGGGTTGCTGGACCTGGGCGCAGCGGCCCCGCCCGCGTCCGAGATCGTGCCCCAGGCCTTCGCCGCGGCCCTCGCCGACTTCCCGGCCCACCTGTCGAACCACGGCTACCTGCCGCTGGGCCTGCCCCTGCTGCGCGCCGCGATCGCCGCGCGCTACAGCCGCCGCGGCCTGCCCACCCATCCCGATCAGGTCATGGTCACCAGCGGGGCGCAGCATGCGCTGGCCCTGATGCTGCGGCTGACCTGCGGGCCGGGCGACCGGGTGGTGATCGACCATCCCACCTATCCCCACGCCATCGACGCCATCCAGCGCAGTTCCTGCCGCCCGGTCCCCGTGGGCCTGCCCGAGCAGGGCTGGGACGTGGACGGCGTCGCCGCCGCCCTGCGCCAGGCCGGCCCGCGGCTGGCCTACTTCATCGCCGACTTCCACAACCCCACCGGCCGCTGGATGGGCCTGGAGGCGCGCGCCGCCATCGCCGCCGCCGCGGCCGCCGCGCGCACCGTCGCCGTGTTCGACGAGACCCTGGTCGACCTGTCGCTGGACGGCCCGGTCCAGCCCTACGGCTTCGACGAGCCCGAAGGCCTGGTGCGCCTGGGGTCGATGGGCAAGAGCTTCTGGGGCGGCCTGCGCCTGGGCTGGATCCGCGCCGACGCCGCCACGATCCAGGCCCTGGCCGCCCGCCGCGTCTCGCTGGACCTGGGCACGCCGATCCTGGAGCAGCTCGCCGCCGCCCGCCTGCTGGCCGACGACGAGCCGGCGCTGGCCGCGCGCCGCGCCCTGCTGGCCCAGCGGCGCGACGTCCTGCTGGCCGCTGTCCGGGAGCACCTGCCCGACTGGCGCGTGACGCGGCCCGCGGGCGGGCTGTCGCTGTGGGCGGAGCTGCCCGCCCCGGCCTCCAACGCCCTGGCCGCGACCTCGGAGCGGTTCGGCGTGCGCCTGGCCGCCGGCCCCCGCTTCGGCGTGGACGGCGCCTTCGAGCGCTTCGTGCGCCTGCCATACACCCTGCCACCGGACGACCTCGTGGAGGCCGCCCGACGCCTCGCCCAGGCCTACGCCCGCCTGCGCCCCGTCCAGGGCCAGCCCCGCCTGTCCGCCGGCGCCGTCGTCTGAACCGGCGGCGTTCCGGCCCCCGTTCCGCCGCGACAGGCTTGCGGGGGCCGCCCGTCGGGGCATAGTGCGTCCCGGAACGCCGATCACCTGAAAGAAGTCGGCTGCGGGGGAGGGCTCTATGAAGATTGTCCGTCTGGGCGTCGTGCGTTTGGGCGTCGTGCGTTTGGGTCTGGCGCTGGTCGCCGCCGCGAGCCTCGCCGCCTGCCAGAAACCGGCCGGGAACGTCGACGCCGAACGCCTGCTGGCCGCCGCCTCGAACGCGGAATGGCTGTCGTACGGCAAGGACTACTCCGAGCAGCGCTTCAGTCCGCTGGACAAGGTCAATGCGTCAAACGTGAAGGATCTCGGCCTGGCGTGGTACGCCGAGTTCGACACCGACCGCGGCCAGGAGGCGACGCCCCTGGTGATCGACGGGGTGCTCTACACCTCCACCGCCTGGTCCAAGGTCTTCGCCTTCGATGCGAAGACGGGCGAGCGGCTATGGTCGTACGACCCCCGCGTCGAGGGCGCCAAGGGCTTCGACGCCTGCTGCGACGTGGTGAACCGCGGCGTCGCGGTCTGGAAGGGCCGCGTCTACGTCGGCACGATCGACGGCCGGCTGGTGGCGCTGAACGCCAAGACCGGCGCGGTGGACTGGGAAGTCCAGACCACCGACACGTCCAGGCCCTACACCATCACCGGCGCCCCGCGGGTGGTGAAGGACAAGGTGCTGATCGGCAACGGCGGCGCCGAATACGGCGTGCGCGGCTACATCTCGGCCTACGACGCGGGCGACGGCAAGCTGGCCTGGCGCTTCTTCACCACGCCCAATCCCACCGGCGCGCCCGACGGGGCGGCCTCGGACAAGGTCATGGCGGAGAAGGCCGCGGCCACCTGGAGCGACGGCGCCTGGAAGGAGACGGGCGGCGGCGGCACCGCCTGGGATTCCATGGCCTACGACCCCGAGCTGGACATCCTGTATGTCGGGATCGGCAACGGCACGCCCTGGAACCACATGAAGCGCTCGGGCGGGAAGGGCGACAACCTCTTCCTCTCCTCGATCCTGGCGCTGAAGCCCGACACCGGCGAGTACGTCTGGCACTATCAGACCACGCCGGGCGAGAGCTGGGACTACACCGCCACCCAGCACATCGTGCTGGCCGACCTGACCCTCGACGGCCAGCCGCGCAAGGTGCTGATGCAGGCGCCCAAGAACGGCTTCTTCTACGTGCTGGACCGGGCGACGGGTAAGCTGATCTCGGCCAAGAACTACGTCCCGATCACCTGGGCCACCCACGTCGACCTGGCCACCGGCCGGCCCGTGGAGACCCCCGGCGCGCGCTACGAGAAGAACCCCGTGCTGGCGCTGCCCGGCCCGCTCGGCGGCCACAACTGGCAGCCGATGGCCTTCAGTCCCAAGACCGGCCTCGTCTACATCCCGACCCAGGCGACGCCCTTCCCCTACACCGACGAGGCGGGCTTCGCCGTGCGGCCGGGCGCCTGGAACACGGGCACCGACTTCCTGGCCAATTCCCTGCCCACCGACGAGGCCCAGGTGAAGGCCATGATGGCGGCCATCAAGGGCACGCTGGTCGCCTGGGATCCTGTGGCCCAGAAAGAGGTCTGGCGGGTGGAGCATCCGCACTTCTGGAACGCCGGCATCCTCTCGACCGGGGGCGGGCTGGTCTTCCAGGGGAACGCCCAGGGCGAGTTCACCGCCTATGACGCCGCCAAGGGCGCCCCGCTCTGGACGGCCAGGACCGGCAACGGCGTCATCGCCGCGCCCATGACCTACGAGCTGGGCGGCGAGCAGTATGTGGCGATCATGGTAGGCGCCGGCGGCGGCGGCCAGATCTCGGCGCCGGGCCTGATGCCCGCGCGGCCGCGCCTGCCGGGCCGCCTTCTGGTCTACAAGCTGGGCGGGACGGCCAAGGCGCCCGAGTTCCCGCAGCCCGCCACGCCGGCCATCGACCTGACGCAGGTCGCCTCGACCGGCGATGTGAAGAACGGCTTCGCGCTCTACCACCAGAACTGCCAGGTCTGCCACGGCCCCAACGCCTCGGGCTCCTGGCTCCCGGACCTCAAGGCCTCGCCCATGCTGCTGACCGCCGACAACTGGAAGGGCGTGGTCATCGACGGCGCCAGCGCCAGCCGCGGCATGGCCGGCTTCTCCCGCTTCTTCGACGTCAAGGGCGCCGAGGACATCCGCGCCTACGTGATCCAGGAGGCACGGACGGCGCAGACGGCGACCGCGACAGCGGCGGCGGGCCGATAGTCACGACGGAGTCGCGTGGCGCGACGTCCAGGTGACGAAGCCCACACCCGTCAGGATCAGGGCGAGCGCAGCGAAGGCCGGCCAGCCGGGCCGTTCGCCCAGCGCCGCCATGCCGAGCGCGGTGGCCAGGCAGGGAGCCAGGTAGATGGACATCGACATGAAGAGCGGCCCCCGGCGCTGGATCAGGAAGACGTAGCCCACGGTCGCGAGGCCGGTGGAGAAGACGCCCAGGACAGCCACGGCCAGCACGGCGGGCCAGGGCGGCCAGGCGGCGGGGACCGGATCGAGCAGGGGCGCCGCCGCCAGGGCGAAGACCAGCGCCCACACGCACATCATCAGGGCGCCCGCCGTCGAGGAGACCTCGGGCGCACGGCGGGTCGCGATGTTGGCCACGGCGTAGAGCGCCGCCCCGGACAGCGCGGCGACGACCGCCGCCGCCTCCACGGTCACACCCCCGACCAGCCGCGGCGCCGCCAGCGTCACGAGGCCCGCGAATCCCAGGCCGACGCCGAAGGCCTTGCGCCAGCTCAGCCGGTCGTCCGCCACGAAGAGATGCGCCAGCAAGGCGGTGAAGATGGGCGAGGCGCCGTTGCAGATCGCCACGACGGCCGAAGGCAGCTGTTGAGACGCGTAGGCGAACAGCACGAACGGGAACGCCATGCCGAAGAAGCCGATGACGGCGTAGGCGCGCCATGCGGGATGGCGCAGCGGCGGGAGGCGCTGGCGCTGGAGGACGAGCGCCACGGCCAGGGTAGCCGAGGCGATGGCGATGCGGCCCGCCGTGTTCCAGGCCGGATCGATGTGCGTCGTGGCCACCTTGAGAGCCGCGAAGCTCGAACCCCAGATGACCACCAGGACGGCCAGCACCAGCCAGTCGAACGCATTTCCCCGCATGGCCCCGTTCCCCCTGGCCGGGTTGGATCATATCGCCGCAGACGCCGCCACGGCCGCTCTCGCGGAAACGGGCGTCTTCGGCCGGGCGCACGGCAAGCCTGGAAACTTTCGCTTGCGCTCGGCGTCAAACGAGAGCTTTTGGCGCGCGGGCCACGCCCCCCCAACGGGGCGCTGCCCATCTGCAAGGATGGGAGACATCGCAATGACCACCACGCCGAAGCCGGCGCTTCGCCCGGCTCGTCCCGAATTCTCTTCCGGCCCGTGCGCCAAGCGCCCCGGATGGACCCCCGAAAACCTCAGCAACGCCGTCCTCGGCCGCTCGCACCGCTCCAAGCTGGGCAAGGCGCGCCTGAAGGACGCCATCGACCGTACGCGCGCCGTACTCCAGGTTCCCGACGATTTCCTGATCGGCATCGTCGCAGGCTCCGACACCGGCGCCGTCGAGATGGCGCTGTGGTCCATGCTGGGGCCGAAGCCGGTCCAGCTCCTGGCTTTCGAGAGCTTCGGCAAGGACTGGGTCACCGACGTGACCAAGCAGCTCAAGATCGCGGCCGAGGTCCTGGACGCCCCCTATGGCCAGCTTCCCGACCTGACCAGGGTCCGCAAGGACGCCGACCTGGTCTTCACCTGGAACGGGACCACCTCGGGCGTGCGCGTGCCGAATGCGGACTTCATCGCCGCCGACCGCGAGGGGATCACCATCTGCGACGCCACCTCGGCGGCGTTCGCCCAGGACCTCGACTGGGCCAAGCTCGATGTGGTCACCTTCTCCTGGCAGAAGGCGCTGGGCGGCGAAGCCGCGCACGGCGTCCTGATCCTCGGCCCCCGCGCCGTGGCCCGCCTGGAAAGCCACACGCCGGCCTGGCCGATGCCCAAGCTGTTCCGCATGACCAAGGGCGGCAAGGTCAACCTCGAGATCTTCGAGGGCGCCACGATCAACACGCCGTCCATGCTCTGCGTGGAAGACGCCATCGACGCCCTGAAGTGGGCCGAGGGCATCGGCGGCCTGGCCGAGATGCGCCGGCGCGCCGACGCCAACCTGGCGATCCTCGCCGACTGGGTCGCGAAGACCCCGTGGGTCGAGTTCCTGGCCGAGGACCCGGCCGCGCGCTCGAACACCTCGGTCTGCCTGAAGGTCGTGGACCCGCGCATCACGGGCCTGCCCGCCGACGCCCAGGCCGACTTCGCCAAGAAGCTGGCCTCCGCGCTGGAGAAGGAGGGCGTCGCCCTCGACATCGGCGGCTACCGCGACGCCCCTCCGGGCCTGCGCATCTGGTGCGGCGCCACGGTCGAGACGTCCGACGTCGACGCCCTGACGCCCTGGCTCGACTGGGCCTTCGCCTCGCTCGCCGCCGACCTCGCCGCAGCCTAGTTCAAGAACATCACGTCATGGCCGGGTTTGTCCCGGCCACCCATGAACACCGGCGGACGTGGAGATGGCGCGGCGGCCCCGCACCTCATCCTGAAGCCCCGGAGATCATGGATGGCCGGGACAAGCCCGGCCATGACGAGCAACAAAAGGTAATTTCCCATGCCCCGCGTGCTCATCGCTGACAGCCTCAGCCCCGCCGCCGTCGACATCTTCCGCCAGCGCGGCGTCGACACCGACATCAAGACCGGTCTTTCCAAGGACGAGCTGATCGCCGTGATCGGCGACTACGACGGCCTGGTCGTCCGCTCCGACACCAAGCCCAACAAGGACGTCATCGCTGCGGCGAAGAACCTCAAGGTCATCGGCCGCGCCGGCATCGGTGTCGACAACATCGACATCCCCGCCGCCACCGCCGCCGGCGTGGTGGTGATGAACACCCCGTTCGGCAACTCGATCACCACCGCCGAGCACGCCATCGCCATGATGTTCGCCCTGGCCCGCCAGCTTCCCGCCGCCGACGTCTCCACCCAGGCCGGCAAGTGGGAGAAGAGCCGCTTCATGGGCGTCGAGCTCTACGCCAAGACGCTGGGCCTGATCGGCGCCGGCAACATCGGCGGCATCGTCGCCGACCGGGCCCTGGGCCTGAAGATGAAGGTCGTCGCCTACGACCCCTTCCTGTCGGACGAGCGCGCCGTCGAGATGGGCGTCGAGAAGGTCGAGCTAGACGACCTGCTGGCGCGGGCCGACTTCATCACCCTGCACACCCCCCTCACCGACAAGACCCGCAACATCCTGTCGGCCGAGAACCTGGCCAAGGCGAAGAAGGGCGTGATGATCATCAACTGCGCCCGCGGCGGCCTCGTGGACGAGGAGGCGCTTCGCGCGGCGCTGGAGAGCGGCCAGGTCGGCGGCGCCGCCTTCGACGTGTTCGTGAAGGAGCCCGCCAAGGAGAACGTGCTGTTCGGCGCGCCCAATTTCGTCGCCACCCCGCACCTGGGCGCGTCCACCAACGAGGCGCAGGAGAACGTGGCCCTCCAGGTGGCCGAGCAGATCAGCGACTACCTGCTGACCGGCGCCGTCACCAATGCGCTGAACAGCCCCTCGGTCACCGCCGAGGAGGCCCCGCGCCTGAAGCCCTTCGTGGCCCTGGCCGAGAAGCTGGGCGCCCTGGCCGGCCAGATGCTGGACTACGGCATCAAGGCCGTGGACATCGCCTTCGAGGGCGAGGTCTCCAAGCTCAACACCAAGCCGATGAGCGCCGCCGCCCTGGCCGGGGTGATGCGGCCGATGCTGGCCGAGATCAACATGGTCTCGGCGCCGGCGGTGGCGAAGGAGCGCGGCGTGACCGTCTCGGAGAGCCGCCAGGACGAGTCGCCCATCTACGACAGCCTGATGCGGATCACCGTGACCACCGAGAAGGGCCGGCGTTCGTTCGCCGGCTCGGTCATGGCCGGCGCCCCGCGGATCGTGGAGGTCAAGGGCATGGAGCTGGACGCCCCGTTCCTGCCGCGGATGCTGTACGTCAACAACCTGGACAAGCCGGGCTTCATCGGCGCGCTGGGCGGCCTGCTGGGCGAGGCTGGCGTGAACATCGCCACCTTCAACCTCGGCCGGATCGACGCGAACGACGACGCCATCGCCCTGGTGGGCGTGGACCAGGAGCCGGCGCCGGCCCTGCTGGAGAAGATCCAGGCCCTGCCGCACGTGAAGGAAGCGCGCGTCCTGCGGTTCTGAGGGCCGGCGATAGCCTTGCGCCCCCTCCGTCCCCCCGGATCAAGTCCGGGGGGCCACCTCCCCCGCAAAGCGGGGGAGGAGCGATGATCCCGCTCCTCCCCCGAAGGGAACACTTCGGGGGAGGTGGATCGCGCGCAAGCGCGAGACGGAGGGGGCGCGAGGGGCCTTGACTCCGGGCGCGCCTGTTCTAGAACAAAATAGGAACTTAACAGGAGCCCTACGTTCACATGTCCCCGGCGCGCGCCCCGCGGATCGCAGCCTTGGCCGCCCGGATCGCCCGGATCGAGGGCGGCGTGCGGTCAGACGTGGGCGGCCTGGCCTTCGGCGTCCTGGAGATCGACGCCTGCCTGCCTGGAGGAGGCCTGCCGCTGGGCCGCTGGCACGAAGTGGCCGCCGACGGGATGGAGACCGAGCTTTCGGCCGCGCCCGTGCTCTTCGCCGCCCTGGCGGCGTCGCCCCTCGCGCGGCGGGGTGAGGCGGTCTGGGTGTTCCGGCGCGACGACCTGTGGGCGCCGGGTCTGTCCGGGCTGGGGTTTCCCGCGGAGCGCCTGGTGCAGGTCTGGGCGCGGGACGAGGCCGAGGTCCTGGGGGTGATGGAGGACGCCCTGGCGACGCCCGGTGTCTCGGTGGTCTTCGGCGAAGCCGGGACGGTCGACCTGACCGCCGGGCGCCGGCTGCAACTGGCTTGCGAGCGGCGCGGGACGACCGGATTCGTCCTCGACCGACGCCCCTTCGGCGGAGAGGCGAAGCGGCTGGGGCCGGGCACAGCGTCGGCCACGCGCTGGCGTGTGGCGTCGGCGCCGTCCGCCAAGCCGGCCGAAGGGGTCGGCCTGGGCGCGCCGCGCCTGGCCGTGACCCTGGAACGCTGCCGGGGCGGGCGGCCCGGCGCCTGGATTCTGGAGGCCGCCTGCGCCTACGGCGGCGGGCCGGGCTTTTACAGGGAGGCCTCGGATGACGCGCATCCTCTGCGCCTGGTCGCCCCACTGGGCGATCGCGAACTGGCGACGGCGGGCCGCCGCGCCGCCTGAAGCCGCACCACAGGGCGCCGAACTGGGCGCCGACCTGGGGCCCGAGACGCCCTTCGCCCTGGTGGAGACCGTTCGCCAGGCGCGCCGCCTGGCGGCCGTGGACCGCCGCGCCGCGGCCCTGGGCCTGCAGCCGGGCCAGAAGCTCACCGACGCCCGCGCGCGGGTTCCCGGCCTGGCGGTCGCCCCGGCCGAGCCCGAAGCCGACGCGGAAGCCCTGGAAGCGCTGGTCGACTGGTGCGTCCGCTATTCCCCGGCCGTCGCCGCCGATCCCCCGGACGGCCTGTTCCTGGATGTGACCGGCGTCGCCCACCTGTGGGGCGGCGAGGCCGGCCTGATGGCCGATCTGCGGGCCCGGCTGTTCGCGAACGGCCTGCCCTTCCGCCTCGCGCTGGCCGACACCGCAGGGGCGGCCTGGGCCCTGGCCCGCCACGGTCGCGACGGCGTCATCGCCGCCCCGGAAGCCCAGGCGGCGCTGCTGGCGCCGCTGCCGCCCGCCGCCCTGCGGCTCGAACCCGAGGCCACGGCCCAGATCGAACGCCTGGGCCTGCGCCGGCTGGGGCAGCTCATGGATATCCCCCGCGCGCCGCTGGGCCGGCGTTTCGGGGCCCATACCCTCATGCGGCTGGACCAGGCGCTGGGCCGCGCGCCCGAGGCCCTGGCCTTCCGTCGCCCACCCACGCCGTGGATGGCCCGGCTGGCCTTCTTCGAGCCGGTCTCGGCGCCGGAAGATATGGCCCGGGTGACCGATGACGTGGTCGCCGAACTGTGCCGGCGGCTGGAGGCGGAGGGACGCGGCGCGCGACGTTTCGCGCTCGCCTTCCACCGGGTCGATGGTCGGACGCTGCCTCTTGAGGCCGGCTTGTCGCTGGCCGGGCGCGACTCAGCGCGGATCGCCCGGCTGTTCCATCCCCGGCTGGAGACCGTCGATCCCGGCTTCGGCGTCGAGGCCGTCACCCTCTGCGCCTATGAGGTGGAGGCCTTGCAACCTCGCCAGGCCCGGATCCACGCCGGCGAGGCGCCTTCCGCCGAGGATGGGCTGGCCTCGTTCGTGGACCGCCTGGCCAACCGCCTGGGCGCCGACCGGGTATGGCGCGCCGCCCCGGTGGAAAGCCACATTCCCGAGAAGGCGGTCACGCGGATCGCAGCGATCGGAGCCGAGACCGCGGCGACGCCCTGGGACGCCCGGACGCCGAGGCCCGTACGACTGTTCCGCCGGCCCGAGCCGCTGGAGCACGTCTACGCCCTTCTCCCCGACGACCCGCCGCGCCGCTTCCGCTGGCGGGGACGCGTCCATGACGTGCGCCGCGCCGAAGGTCCGGAACGGATCGGCGAGGACTGGTGGCTGCGCGACATCGGCGACGTCTCACCCACCCGCATACGCGACTACTACCGGGTGGAGGACCAGGACGGGGCCCGTTTCTGGCTGTTCCGCGCCGGTCTCTACGCCGACGCCGACGCCCCGCCGAAATGGTGGATGCACGGAGTGTTCGGATGAGCGCGCCCGAAACCGAAAGGAGAGTCCATGAAACCCAGAATAAGCCTGATCACCCTCGGCGCGCGGGACCTTCCCCGCATGATCGCCTTCTACCGCGACGGCCTGGGCTTCCCGACCCACAACTACACGCCCGGCGACGACATGGTGATGTTCCGGATGGAAGGGACCTGGCTCGGCCTCTTCCCCCACGCGGAGCTGGCCAAGGACGCCGGGGTCTCCCCGGAAGGGTCCGGCTTCACGGGCGTGGCGCTGGCCCGCAACGAGCCCTCGAAGGCCGAGGTCGACCGCACCTTCGCCGAGGCCCTGGCCGCCGGGGCGCGGGCGGTGAAGCCGCCGCAGGACGTCTTCTGGGGCGGCTATTCCGGCTACTTCGCCGACCCCGAGGGCAACCTCTGGGAAGTCGCCTGGAACCCTTTCACCGACCTGACGTGAGCGGACGGCCTTCCCTCACCAAAGGAGGCGGCGCGCCAGCGTCGCTGAAAGCAGGCCACGAACCCACACGAAAACCACGAACGGGCGGGCCATCCCCGGGCCTCCGCGCGAGCGGAGGCCCGGTATCCTTTGTCCACGGATGCACACGGAGACACACGGATGGCGCGGCGGCCATCATCCGTGTCGATCCGTGTGCATCCGTGGACCTTCAGATCGGAAGGCCGCCGCTTCGCGGCCTCGCCGGACCAGGCGCCGGCGCGCTCCGCTGTTCGTCCGTGGTTTTCGTGTGGGTTCGTGGCCAAGACATGAGGCGCTGGCGGCGGGCAGCGCGCCTCGAGGTCGCGCCATGACCCGCTATGTCGAGCTGCAGGCGGCGACGAACTTCTCGTTCCTGCGCGGCGCGTCGCATCCGTGGGAGCTGGTCACCCGGGCGGCGGAGCTGGGGATGGGCGCCGTCGGGATCTGCGACCGCAACAGCCTGGCGGGCGTCGCGCGGGCGTGGCGGGCGCAGGAGAAGCTGACGGCCCAGGGGGTGGCGATCCGGGCGCTGACCGGCTGCCGCCTCGACTTCGTGGACGGGACGCCCAGCCTGCTGGTCTATCCCTCCGACCGCGAGGCCTATGGCCGCCTCACCCGCCTGCTCACCGCCGGCCAGCGTCGGGCGGAGAAGGGCGGTTGCGAGCTGCATTGGGAGGACTTCCTGGGCCACGCCGAAGGCCAGCTCGTGATCGCGATCCCGCCCGAAGACCTGGATCAGGCCTTCGAGGGCGACTTGCGCCGGCTTGCAGGGGAACTGCCCGACGTCTGGCTGGCGGCCTCGCGGCGCTATGGCGCGCGCGACCTGCACCGTATCGACCGGCTGGCGGCCCTGGCCGAACGCGGCGGCCTGCCGCTGGTCGCCACGAACGACGTCCTCTACCACGTCCCCGGCCGGCGGCCGCTGCAGGACGTGCTCGCCTGCATCCGCGAGGGCTGCATGATCCACGAGGCGGGGCTGCGGCTGCTCGCCAACGCCGAGCGGCACCTGAAGGCCCCCGCCGAGATGGCCCGCCTGTTCGCCGAATTCCCCGGCGCGGTGGAGCGCAGCGCCGAGATCGCCGACCGCGTGGCGTTCGACCTTTCCCAGCTCCGCTACGAATACCCGGACGAACCGGTCCCTCCGGGGAAGACGGCGATCCAGCACCTGCGCGACCTGACCTGGGCCGGGGCCGAGTGGCGCTATCCCGGCGGCCCGCCGCCCCACGTCGTCGGCATCCTCGAGCACGAGCTCGACCTGATCGAGCGGCTCGACTACCCGAACTACTTCCT
This sequence comes from Phenylobacterium sp., assembly GCF_037189685.1. GTDB lineage: Bacteria > Pseudomonadota > Alphaproteobacteria > Caulobacterales > Caulobacteraceae > Phenylobacterium. The sequence continues at coordinate 214,172 of NZ_JBBCIT010000001.1, forward strand.
GACGGTGCACGACATCGTCCGGCACGCCCGCGAGAAGCTGGACATCCTGTGCCAGGGGCGCGGCTCGGCCGCCAACTCTTGCGTCTGCTACTGCCTGGGCGTCACGGCGATCGATCCGGCGCAGCCGGGCCAGGAACTGCTCTTCTCCCGCTTCCTCTCCGAGAACCGCGGCGAGCCGCCCGACATCGACGTCGATTTCGAGCACGAGCGGCGCGAGGAGGTGATGCAGTACGTCTACGAGCGCTACGGACGCCACCGCGCCGCCATCGTCGCCACGGTGATCCACTACCGCCCGCGCATGGCGATCCGCCAGGTGGGCAAGGCGCTGGGCCTGACCGAGGACATCACCGCCGCCCTGGCCAACACCGTCTGGGGCAGCTACGGCGACGAGCTGCCGGACGAGCACATCCGCCAGGCCGGCCTGGACCCCCACGCCCCCGAGATCCGGCGCGCCACGGCCCTGGCCCAGGAGTTGCTGAAGTTCCCCCGCCACCTGTCGCAACATGTGGGCGGCTATGTGCTGACGAAGCGCCGGCTGGACGAGACGGTCCCCATCGGCAACGCGGCCATGGAGGATCGCACCTTCATCGAGTGGGACAAGGACGACATCGACGCCCTGGGCCTGATGAAGGTGGACGTCCTGGCGCTGGGGATGCTGACGGCGCTGAAGAAGGCCTTCGACCTCCTGCCGCCCCTGAAGGACGGCACGCGGGTGACCGACATCGCCCACATCCCCCAGGGCGAAAAGGCCGTCTACGAGATGCTGTCCCGCGCCGACTCCATCGGCGTGTTCCAGGTGGAGAGCCGGGCGCAGATGTCGATGCTGCCGCGGCTGAAGCCCGAGAGGTTCTACGACCTGGTGATCGAGGTGGCGATCGTCCGCCCCGGCCCGATCCAGGGGAACATGGTGCACCCCTATCTGAAGCGCCGGGAGAATCCTGATCTCGTCGACTACCCCCGGCCCGGGCCGGGATATCCGAAGGACGAGCTGGAGAACATCCTGAAGAAGACCCTGGGCGTGCCGCTCTTCCAGGAGCAGGCGATGAAGATCGCCATCACGGGCGCCGAGTTCTCGGACGACGACGCCGACGGCCTGCGCCGCTCGATGGCCACCTTCCGCAACCTGGGGAACGTCGCCGATTACGAGGAGAAGTTCGTCGGCGGCATGACGCGCCGCGGCTACGACCGCGACTTCGCGGAGCGGTGCTTCAAGCAGATCGAGGGCTTCGGCTCGTACGGCTTCCCGGAGAGCCACGCGATCAGCTTCGCGCTCTTGGTCTACGCCTCGGCCTGGGTGAAGTGCTTCCACCCCGACGCCTTCCTGACCTCGCTCCTGAACAGCCAGCCGATGGGCTTCTACCAGCCGGCGCAGCTTGTCCGCGACGCGCGCGAGCACGGGGTGGAGGTGCGCCCGCCCGACGTGATGTTCAGCGACTGGGAGACCACCCTGGAAGAGAAGGACGACCCGCGCGAGCGGCTGCGGCCGGTCCGCCTGGGGCTGCACCAGGTGAAGGGGCTGAAGAAGGAGGCCGACGGGGCGGCGCTGGCCAGGGTGCGAGCAGCGGGGGCGCGGGCGGCGGGGGTGCGGACGGTGAGGGACTTCGCCCGGCTGGGCGGATTCAGCCGACGGTCGATGGAGCTGCTGGCCGAAGCCGACGCCTTCCGCAGCCTGGGCCAGACCCGACGCGAAGCCCTCTGGGCGGTGAAGGGGCTCACGGGGGAATGGAACGCGGAGACGGCGGCCCCGCTCCTCCTGCGCCAGACCGTGAAGGAGGCCCAGGTCCCGCTGCCCTTCATGACGGCGGCCCAGGGCGTGGCCGAGGACTACCGCACCACCAGCCTGTCGCTCCGGGCCCACCCCATCGACTTCTTCCGCGACGACCTGGCGGCGATGGGCGCGCGCCCGTGCATCGACCTGAAGGACGCCCGCGACCGGGCGCGCCTGTCAGTGGGCGGCCTGGTCCTGGTGCGGCAGCGGCCGGGCACCGCCAAGGGCGTGGTCTTCATGACCCTGGAGGACGAGACGGGCGTGGCCAACATCGTCGTCTGGCGCGACGCCTTCGAGGCCGCCCGCCGGGTGGTGATGGGGGCCGGCTTCGTGGTCGTCCACGGCCAGGTCCAGACGGAGGGCAAGGTCGTCCACCTGGTGGCCGATCGCTTCACCGACCTCTCCCACCGCCTGGGCGAGCTGCGCGACGACGGCGAAACGATCGCCGCCCGCTCGAAGGTGACCGGCCGCCTGATCCGCAGCCGGGATTTCCATTGAGGAGAACGACCAGACTACGCTTCGGAATGGCCTACCTCCAGGACATCCCACGGCCTGAAGGCCGTCAGCTCTCGGGCAGACGCCGAAGCCTTGAGGATTCAACCGCGGAGATCGCAGAGATACGCAGAGAGGCCAGACGGCGTCGGACTCCTCTGCGTATCTCTGCGATCTCCGCGGTTCATGAATTGCGGCGGCGGCGGTTGCGGCGCGGGTGAAATGGCCCGCTAATCGCGACAGATCGCGGGAGGCGGACGATGGGGTCTGGCGGGATGTGGCGGGCGGTGGCGCTGGCAGGCGCGCTCTGGTGGACCGGCGCAGGTTGCGCGATGGCCCAAGACGCCGTCCAGGGGCCGGTGGCGCTGAAGACCCGGCAGGGCGTTCTGATCGGGGAGGCGACCGAACGGGCGGTGATCTTCCGCAACATCCCCTACGCCGCCCCGCCGACGGGACCACTGCGCTGGGCGCCGCCCCGGCCCGCCGCGCCCTGGAGCGGCGAGCGCGACGCGACCCGGCCCGGGCCCTCCTGCCCTCAGCCGATGAACGCCGACGGGACGCCCAACCTGGGCGGCGCGAACGGGCCGGTGGCGGAGGACTGCCTCCAGCTCAACGTCTTCGCGCCCCGGCTGGCGAAGCGGGCGCCCGTCATGGTCTGGCTCCACGGCGGCGGTCACCGCACGGGGGCCGGCTGGGTCTACGACGGCCAGAATTTCGCCCGCGACGGCGTGGTTCTCGTCGCGATCAACTATCGGCTGGGGGCCCTGGGCTACTTCGCCCACCCGGCGCTGACGAAGGAGGCCGGACCGGTCCCTACGGGCAATTTCGGGCTCATGGACCAGATCGCGGCGCTGAAGTGGGTGAAAGCCAACATCGCTGCGTTCGGGGGGGACCCGGGCAATGTCACGGTCTTCGGCGAATCGGCCGGCGGGATGAGCACCCTGGCGATCCTGGCGACGCCCGGGGCGAAGGGGCTCTTCCACAAGGCCGTGGTCCAATCGGGCCTGGGCTGGTTTCCCCCGTCGTCCCTGGCGGCGCGCGAGGCGGCCGGCGTCGCGGCGGCCGGGACTCTGGGCCTGGACGAAGCCGTCACGACGGCGGCCCTGCGCGCCCTGCCTGTCGAGGCGCTGGCGACGCTGGACGGCGACTATCAGCCTTTCGTCGACGGCCGGCTCCTCAAGCGCACGCCGTCCCAGGCGCTGGCGCGCGGCGGGTTCGCCGACGTGCCCCTGATCATCGGCTGGAACTCGGGCGAGGACTCGCTGATGGGCCCGCGCGTGTCCCCGCAGCAGGTCGCCCGGATCCCGCCGGCGGCGCGGGCGATCTATGCCGAAGAGGCCGCGGCCGGCGACGAGACGCTGGCCCGCGCGATCTTCACCGACCGCATGTTCGGCGCCCCGGCCCGCTGGGTGGCGGCGAACGCGGCGGCGGGAAAGCCGGCGTGGCTCTATCATTTCTCATACGTCGCCACGCGCATGCGCCCGAACGTGACGACGGCCGCGCACGCCGCGGAGATCCCCTATGTCTTCGAATACTGGGGCCGGCGCACGCCGATGAGTGTGGTGAGCGCCGAGGATCGGGCGATGGCCGACCGCATGCACGCGTGCTGGGTGAGCTTCGCACGGACCTCCGCGCCCGCGTGTGGGACCCAGGCCTGGCCGGCGTACGACGTCCGTACCGACGCCCTGATGGAGTTCGGGCTGGAGAGCGGCGTGCGCCGCAACTTCCGCAAGAGCCGGCTCGACGCCCAGGCGGCGGCGGTGATCCCCACACTGGACCTGAAGTGAACATGGCAGACGCCCGATTGGCAGCGGGGGCCGCATCGCGGTAAGCGGAGGCATGGCCGTCCCCGTCGTCATCGCCCCATCGATCCTCGCGTCCGACTTCGCGCGGCTGGGCGAGGAAGTGCGGGCCATCGAGGCGGCCGGCGCCGACTGGGTGCATGTGGACGTGATGGACGGCCACTTCGTGCCCAACATCACCATCGGCCCCGACGTGGTGAAGGCGCTGCGCCCGCATTCGAAGCTGCCGTTCGACGTCCATCTGATGATCGCGCCGGCCGATCCCTACATCGAGGCGTTCATCGCCGCGGGGGCCGACTACGTCAGCGTGCACCCCGAGGCCGGGCCGCACCTGAACCGGACGCTGAAGCTGATCCGCAAGCTGGGGGCCAAGGCGGGCGTGGTGTTCAACCCCTCCACCGACCCCTCGGTGATCCAGTGGATGATGGACGAGATCGACCTGATCCTGGTCATGTCGATCAACCCGGGCTTCGGGGGGCAGACCTTCATGCATTCGCAGCTTCGCAAGATCGAGGCGCTGCGGAAGATGATCGACGCCGAAGGGCGCGACATCCCGCTCGAGGTGGACGGCGGCGTCACGCCCGAGACGGCTCCGCTGTGCATCGCCGCCGGGGCCACGGCGCTGGTGGCCGGGACCGCCGTCTTCCGCGGCGGGGCGGAGATGTACGCCGCCAATATCGCCGCGCTTCGCGGCTGACCGGGCGGCGATGGCGGGGAGACCATCGCCGCGCCTTCCCGGGGGCGAGTTCGCCCGGGCGGTCGCGGTCGGCGCGGGGCGGATGCTGGCCGAGGAATGGCGCGCGTCCGGCCCCTGGCGGTGGATGATCTCCGGGCCGCGCCCCGACGGCTTCGCGATCCAGCCGCGCGACTTCCGCCCTGCCGATCCCGACATCGGCCGCGCCGTGCTGGCGGGCGTGTTCGTGCTGGAAGGCGCGACCCTCGCCGTCGGCGCGCGGGGCGACCCCTGGGACCGGCCCAGCCCCAGCCGGGCGTTCGCCCAGGCCCTGCACGGGTTCGAGTGGCTGCCCCACCTGATGGCCTCGGGCCCCGAAGGCGCCGCCGAAGCGCTGCGCCTCGTCCTGGACTGGCGACGGCTGTTCGGGCGCTGGAACAGCTTCGCGTGGAGCCCGGAGGTGATGGCCCGGCGGGTCCACAACCTGGCCTGTTTCGCGCCGAGGCTGTCGGCGCGGGCGTCCGAAGCCGAGACGGCGCTGATCGCCGCAGATCTGGCGCGGCAGGCGCGCGACCTGCTGTTTCCCGGCTCCTCGAAGACGGCCACCCGACGCTATGCCGCCGCCGCCGTCGCCGGCGCCACGCTGCGTGGAAAGGCGGGCCGGCGGCTGCTGAGCAACGCCCTCGACAAGCTGTCGCCCGCCCTGGACGCCGCCGTGTCTTCCGACGGCGAACACGCGTCGCGCAGGGCCGACGTCTCGCTGGAGCTGCTGTTCGACCTTCAGACCCTGGACGAGGCGCTGATCCAGCGGGGCCAAGCGGCGCCGGACGCGATTCAGCGGGCCATCGACCGCCTGGCCGGCGCGGTGCGGTTCTTCACACTCGCGGACGGAACCCTGGCGACCTTCCACGGTGGGCGTCGGCGCAGACCGGCCTATGTGGCCGCCGCCCGCGCCCAGGACGAGGCCGGCGACCGGCCGACCCCCGGCGAGTTGGGCGGCTACCAGCGGCTCGACGCCCGCAAGGTGCAGATCGTCCTGGACGCCGGGCCACCGCCGGGCGGCCCCTGGGGCGACACAGCCTGCGCCCAGCCCCTCGGCTTCGAGCTGCTGGTGAACGGTCGCCGCCTGTTCGGCGGTTTCGGGCGCGATATCGAGGGCGGGGCCACGGTGACGGTCGACCAGGCGGGGTTCGCGCGCCGGCTGACCGGCTGGCCCGCGCGGGTGCTGGGCGAGCGGCTGGCGGACGCCGACGTCGCCGTGGACGTCCAACGGCACAGCGCGCCCGACGCGCTGTGGCTCGACGCGGCCCATCATGGCTGGGTCCGCCGCCACGGCCTGCTGCACCAGCGGCGCCTCTATCTGGACCTGCGGCTGGGCGAGGTGCGCGGCGAGGACCGGCTCACCCCGACAGCGCGCGCCCAGGGCCCCGACGGGCGCCATTTCGTTCCCTACGCCCTGCGTTTTCCCCTGGCCGAGGGCGTCCACGCCCTGGTCTCCCAGGACCGGCGCAGCGTCCTGCTCAGGCTGGACGGCGAGAGCGGCGGCTGGGTGCTGCGCAACGACGCCCTGGACGTCGCGCTCGAACCTCACCCGCGGCCCGGCCGTCCCGGCGTGCAAATGGTGCTGCGCGGCCAGCGGCGCGCCGACTCGGGGGCACGCGTCCGCTGGAAGCTCGCCCCCGCCGCGGGTTGAGGCGCCGCGATTGACGGGCGCCGCGGGGAGGCCTAAGTGCGCGCCATCCCGCGTGACTGGCGAATGAGGTGGGCGACCACCGGGGAGCGCGGCGACCATATCCTGCCGCTCGCCTGGGCATCTCTCTTGAACCTTGAGGAGAATGCCGTGCCCGCCGCCCCCGACTTTCCGCCCGCCCCCGAAAAGGTCACCGTCCGCCGGGCCCTGATCTCGGTCTCGGACAAGACCGGCCTGATCGAGGCGGCGACGCAGCTCGCCGCGCTGGGCGTGGAGCTGGTGTCGACCGGCGGAACGCGGAAGGCGATCGCCGACGCCGGCCTGCCCGTGAAGGACATCTCGGACCTCACCGGCTTTCCCGAGATGATGGACGGACGGGTGAAGACCCTGCATCCGATCGTCCACGGCGGCCTCCTGGGGGTTCGCGACGCCCCCGAGCACAAGGCGGCGATGGAGGCGCACGGCATCGGCGCGATCGACCTCGTCTACGTCAATCTCTACCCCTTCGAGGCCACGGTGGCGGCCGGCGGCGACTATGAGACCTGCGTCGAGAACATCGACATCGGCGGGCCGGCGATGATCCGCTCGGCCGCCAAGAACCACGGCTATGTCGCGATCTGCACCGAGGCGGCCGACATGGCCGAGGTGCTGACCGAACTGGAGGACGACGGCGCGACGACGCTGGCCCTGCGCAAGCGGCTGGCGGCCAGGGCCTATGCCCGCACGGCGGCGTATGATGCGGCCATCTCGGCCTGGTTCGCCCAGGCGCTGGACGATGGCGCGCCCGCGCGGAAGGCCATCGCCGGCGAACGGGTCCAGACGATGCGCTACGGCGAGAACCCGCACCAGGCGGCGACCTTCTACCGCTTCCCGAACCCGCGGATCGGCGTCGCCACGGCCCGGCAGCTACAGGGCAAGGAGCTGAGCTACAACAACATCAACGACACCGACGCGGCGTTCGAACTGATCGCCGAGTTCGACCCGACCCAGGGACCCGCCTGCGCCATCATCAAGCACGCCAACCCGTGCGGCGTGGCCACGGGCGGCTCGCTGCTGGAGGCGTACGAGCGGGCGCTGGCCTGCGACCCGACCAGCGCGTTCGGCGGCATCGTGGCCCTCAACAGCCGCCTGGACGCGGCGACCGCGGCCAAGGCGCTGGAGATCTTCACCGAGGTGGTCATCGCGCCCGACGCCGACGACGAGGCCGTGGCCCTGTTCCGCAAGAAGAAGAACGTGCGCCTGCTGGTGACCGGCGGCCTGCCCGACCCCCAGGCGCCCGGCGAGACGTTCCGGTCGGTGGCCGGCGGCTTCCTCGTGCAGGGTCGCGACACCGCCAGGCTGACGCCCGCCGACCTGAAGGTGGTGACGAAACGCGCGCCGACCGAGACCGAGATCCGCGACATGCTGTTCGCCTTCACGATCGCCAAGCATGTGAAGTCGAACGCCATCGTCTATGCCCGCGAGGGCCAGACCCTGGGCGTGGGCGCGGGACAGATGAACCGCAAGGATTCCGCGCGCATCGCCGCGCTGCGGGCCGCCGATTTCGGCCTGGACCTCAAGGGGTCGGCCTGCGCCTCGGAAGCGTTCTTCCCATTCCCCGACGGATTGATCCAGGCGGCCGACGCCGGGTGTACGGCGGTGATCCAGCCGGGTGGCTCCATCGGCGACGACAAGGTGATCGCCGCCGCGGACGAGCGCGGCCTGACGATGGTCTTCACCGGCGTACGGGTGTTCCGGCACTGAGCGCCGGCCGGGAGAGGCCGCGAAGCGGGGCCTTTGGGATTCGACCGTGAACGGACGCGAAGACGCGCGCCGCAGGCGCGGGAAGGCGACCGCCAAGACGCCAAGGTCGCCAAGAGGGCCGCGGGCGGGCTCAGGACGCCTTGGCGATCTCGGCGTCCTGGCGGTTTTCTGAGGGCGCTGGCGCGCCCCAGGCTCGAACCTTCAGACCTTGGCGCCGAGGCCCAGGCGGCGCGGCGTCGTGGGCGCAGGCTCCGCCTTGTATTCGGCGAGGGCCTCGTCCAGGCGCGTCAGCTCGGCGGTCAGCGCCTCGCGCCGGGCTTCCAGCTTGCGGACGGCGCAGTCGCGGCCTCGGCCCTCGTCGTCCTCGATCATCAGGACCTCCTCGATGTCGGGGAGGGAGACGCCGGCCTTGCGCAGGCGGGCGATCCACTCCAGCCGGCGACGGGCGGCGGGATCGTAGTAGCGGGCGTTCAGCCGGTCCCGGCGGGCCTCGACCAGGCCCTTCTCCTCATAGAATCGCAGGGCGCGGGCGGTCAGGCCGTAGAGGCGCATGGCGCCGGCCATGCCGAGGCGGGGAAGGTGGTGGATGTTCTCGACGGTCATGGGCGTTGTCCGTTCGGGTGTCCGATCAAGCGTTCCTCAGGCGCCCGTCCGGGCGAGCTCCACAGGACAGCGAATTTGCGCTGACGTTATGGAGGGCTCACGTTCGGTGAGGCGCAGATCGCAGGGAGCCTTGTTTTCCTTCGTATCTCAACTGAACTCGTGCGAAGAATTGGCTCCGTCCGCCCGCCAGTTTGTAAAATTGTAAAATGCGCTACAAACTGTTCGTCGGTCCGAAGGTGCGCCAGCTCCGCGCGCGGCGGGGCTGGCGGCTGGAGGCTTGCGCCCAGAAACTGGGGATTTCGGTCAGCTATCTTTCCCAGATCGAGGCCAACCAGCGGCCGGTCACCGACCGCGTCCTCGTGGGCCTGATCGAGACCTTCGACGTGCCGGCCGAGACCTTCGAGGCCGACGAGGGCCAGCGGCTGGTCGCTGACCTGCGCGAGGCCGTGGCCGACACCGGGACGGGCGAGGAGCCCATCCCGCTCAGCGAACTCCGCCAGATCGCCCAACAGGCCCCGGCGCTCGCCCGCCGGTTCCTGGACCTGCACCGCGCGAACCACCGCCTCTCGGAACGCCTGAAGCTGACCGAGGAGGCCGTCTCCCTGGACGAGGCCACGGCCGCCAGCTCGCTCCTGCCGTACGAGGAGGTCCGCGACTTCTTCCACTTCAAGGACAACTACATCGACGCCCTGGATCGCGCCGCCGAGGATCTGGCCCAGGAGATCGGCCTGGACGCCTCGGGCCCGGCCGACATGCTGATGGAGATGTACCTGCGCGAGCGCCTGGGCGTGCGCGTGCGCTACGGTCCCCTGGGCGACGTCATGCGACGCTACGACCCCGCCAGCCACGAGCTTTGGCTGAACGCCAGCCAGCCGCCGGCCACGCGGGCGTTCCAGATGGCCTACCAGGTGGCCGTGGCCAACCTGTCTTCGGTGATCGAGGGGGAACTGGCGGAGGCGCGGTTCCGCAGCGCCGAGGCCGTCGACGTGTGCCGGGTCGGGCTCGGCAACTACGCCGCCGGGGCGCTGATCACCCCCTACCGCCGCTTCGCCGCCGAGGCGCGGGCGCTTCGTCACGACGTCGAACAGCTCGCCGCCCATTTCGGGGCCAGCCTGGAGCAGGTGTGCCACCGGCTCTCCACCCTCCAGCGGCCCGGCCACCGGGGCGTGCCGTTCTACTTCGTGCGGCTGGACTACGCGGGCAACATCACCAAGCGCCACAGCGCCACCCGCTTCCGCTTCGCCCGGTTCGGCGGCGCCTGTCCGCTCTGGAACGTGCACGATGCGGTGGCCTCGCCCGACCGCTTCCTGGTGCAGGTGGCCGCCATGCCGGACGAGGTCCGGTACCTCTGCGTGGCGCGGGCGGTGGTGAAGCGCTCCGAGAACTACCTCACGCCCGACCGCCGCTATGTCCTGGGCTTCGGCTGCGAGATCGAGCACGCGCACGAGCTGGTCTATTCCGAGGGCCTGGACCTCAAGGGACCGGCCGCGCCCATCGGCACGAGCTGCCGGATCTGCGAGCGCAACGACTGCGCCCAGCGGGCCTTCCCGCCGGTGGACCGCCGCCTGAGCGTCCCCGCCCACGAACGCCGCACGGTCCCGTTCCGCCTGGGAAGCTGAGCCCTGTATCAGGGCCGCGAACCCAGGGGGCGCCGCTCCGTCAACCCGCCTTCCGCCCGCGACCGCCGGCGGCTTCGGCGGCGAGTTCGCGGAGAGCGGCGTTGGCGATGGTGAGCTTGGCGAAGGACCAGTCGCCGCCGCCGGCCTCGACTTCCTCGATGGTCCGCACGGCCGCCAGCGCGGCATCCGACCGCAGCGCCGCCCAGGACGCCACCGTCTTGTCCGCCCGTTCCGGGTCGTCGCCCGACTGCGCACCGCCCGCGAAGGCCATGATGGCCTGGGTGAGCTGCGCCTGTCCGGCCAGCAGGTCCTCGATCAGGCGCCGAAGCGCCGTCCGCTCGAAGATGTCGCCGGCCCGGAAACCGCCCGCGGCGGCCCGCAGCCGGTCGAACGCGAAAGCCGCGCCTGTCGCATAGTAGAGACGGGCCACGTTCGGCAGCGGCCAGCTCGAGGCCTCGGCCAGGTCCACGAGATCGGCGGCGTTGGTCAGCGGGCCCAGAACCGCCGCCGCCCGGGCCTGGGCCTCGGGCGCGCCGGCCGCCATCAGGGCTGTCACCTGGGCGCCGACGGCGGCGCGTTCGGCCGCCGACAGCACATCGGGCATCAGGGCGCGCAAGCTGTGGAAACCGGGGGCGTAGCGGGCCTCCAGCGCGGCCACGTCCAGCCCCTCGCGTCCCGAGCGCCGGGCGAGCCAGAAGGTGGCGCCCCGCAACCCCGAGACCAACCGGCGGAAGAGGGCCATCTGGCCCGCCGCCGGAATCTCCAAGTCCAGCGCTTCCACGTCCGCCCAGAGCGCCTCGAAGCCCAGCGCCCGCTTCGCGGCTTCATAGCCGGCGGTGAGAGCGACCACGTCGCACCCCGCGGACGTCATCGTGCGCGTCGGGAAGCTGGGTCCGCAGCGGTTGACCATGTCGTTGGCCACCACGGTCGCGATGATGTCGGGCCTCAACCGGTGGGCGCGGATCGGCGCCTCCCAGGTCTTGCGCACCTTCCGGGGGAAATAGGCCTCCAGGCGCTGTTCCAGGAACGGGTCGGCGGGCGCCCGGCTGGCGACGATCATGCGCTTCAGTTCCAGCTTGCCGTAGGCGAGCAGGACGGCCAGCTCCGGGCGCGACAGGCCCCGGCCGGCCTTGAGCCGCTCGGCGATCTTCGGCGCGTCGGGCAGGCCTTCCACGGCCCGGTCGAGGCGTCCGGCATGCTCCAGATCGGCCATGAAGCGGGCGTGCGGGTCCAGTTCGCCGACCGTATCCATCTCCAGCAGCGAGAGCGCCAGCGTCTGTTCGTAGTTGTGCCGCAGGACATGGGCGGCCACGTCGTCGGTCATGGCCTTGAGAATCGTGTCGCGACGCCGGCGCGTGAGCTGGCCCTGGCGCTCCAGCATGCCGGCGGCGATCTTGATGTTCACTTCGTGGTCCGAGGAATCGACACCCGCCGAATTGTCGATGGCGTCGGTGTTGAGGCGCCCGCCGGCTTCCGCGAACTCGATGCGGCCGGCCTGGGTCAGGCCCAGGTTGGCCCCCTCGCCCACCACCTTCACCCGCAGTTCGTCGCCGTTGACGCGCACGGCGTCGTTGGCCTTGTCGCCCGCGTCCATCTGGGTTTCGTGGCGCGCCTTCACATAGGTGCCGATGCCGCCCAGGTAGAGCAGCTCGGCCGGCGCCTTGAGGATCAGGTTGATGACTTCGGCGGGCGACAGCGCCTCGGCCTGGGTCCCCAGGAAGGCGCGGACCTCGGGGCTCAGCGGAACGGACTTCAGGGTGCGGGCGAAGACGCCGCCGCCCTTGCTGATCCTGGCCCGGTCGTAGTCGTCCCAGGAGGAACGCGGCAGGGCGAAGAGGCGCTCGCGCTCGGCGTAGCCGGTCGCCGGATCGGGGTCGGGGTCGAGGAAGACGTGGCGATGATCGAAGGCGGCCTGCAGCCGGATCTGGCGCGACAGCAGCATGCCGTTCCCGAAGACGTCGCCCGACATGTCGCCGCAGCCGACGACGGTGAAGGGCTCGGACTGGATGTCCTTGCCCATCTCGCGGAAGTGGCGCTTCACCGCCTCCCAGGCGCCCCGGGCCGTGATGCCCATCGCCTTGTGGTCGTAGCCCGCCGACCCGCCCGAAGCGAAGGCGTCCCCCAGCCAGAAGCCGTAGGATTCGGCGAGCGCGTTGGCGATGTCCGAGAACGTGGCCGTGCCCTTGTCGGCCGCCACGACCAGGTAGGGATCGTCGCCGTCGTGGGCGACGACCGCGTCGGGACGCACCACCTTGCCGGCGGCGTCCAGGTTGTCGGTGAGGTCCAGCAGACCCGACAGGAAGGTCGTGTAGGCGGCGATCGCCTCGGCGCGCACGGCTTCGGGCGAACCGCCCTTGGGAAGCTGCTTGGGGTAGAATCCCCCCTTCGACCCGACGGGAACGATCACGGCGTTCTTCACCTGCTGGGCCTTCACCAGCCCCAGGACCTCGGTGCGGAAGTCGTCGCGGCGGTCGCTCCACCGCAGGCCGCCACGGGCCACCGGGCCGAAGCGCAGGTGGACGCCCTCCACCGCCGTGGACCAGACGAAGATCTCGCGGAACGGCTTGGGCGCCGGCAGGTCGGCCAGCGCGCCGCTGGCCACCTTGAACGAGATATAGGGTTTGGGCGCGCCGTCGGGCGCGCGCTGGTAGAAGTTGGTGCGCTGAATGGCGCCCACCAGCAGCGCCAGGCGGCGCAGAACGCGGTCGTCGTCCAGGCTCTCGACAGCCTGCAGCGCCTGCACGATCTCTTCCATCACCGCCGTGGCCTGGGCCTGGCGCGCCTCCAGCCCGGCCGCCACCGCGGGGTCGAACCGGGTACGGAACAGGTCGAGGATCAGCCGGGTCACGCCGGGATGGTTCGACAGCGCCTCTTCCTGCACCCGCTGCGACGGGTCGAGGCCCGATTGCTGGCGGTATCGCGCCAGCGCCCGCACCAGGGCCACGTCCCGCCAGGGCAGCGACAGCTCCATGACCAGCCGGTTGAACCCGTCGTTCTCGGTGCGGCCGCTCCAGACGGCGGCCACGGCGTCCTCGAAGACGTCCTTCAGCTCGGCGAAGATCAGATCACCGCCCCGCGGGTCCTCGATCTCGAAATCATGGACCCAGACCGCGGCGCCATCGGCCGGCGTCACCGCGAACCCGGCTTCGGCCATCGCCTTCAGGCCCATGTTCTCCAGGATCGGCAGGACTTCGGCCAGCGGCGCGGGCTGGCCCTTGCGGTAGAGCTTGAAGCGGAACTGCAGCGCGTTGTCGCCGGCCGTCCGGTAGGCGCGGACCCGGATCGGCGCGTCGCCGAACCGTTCCAGCACCGCCAGGTCGGCCAGGGCTTCGGCCGCATCGAAGCGGTCGCGGTATCCCGCAGGGAAGGCCTCCCGATAGCGGGCGACGGTCGCGCCGACCGTCTCCGGGTCGTGGGCGCCCGCACGGACCGCGGCCTCGAAGCGGTCCTCCCAGGTGCGCGAGGCCTCGGCGATCTCGGCCTCGACCTGGCCCAGGTCGGGGACTTCGTGGTGGCCCGGCGAGAACCCGATGATGAAGTGCACCCGCGCGAGCGGCGTGTCGTTGAAGCTCGGATAGTAGGCCGACAGGCGCCCCCCGTAGGCCTCGGCCAGGATCTCGCCCGCCCGCTTGCGCAGGTCGGAGTCGTAGCGGTCGCGGGGCACGAACAGCAGGATCGACGCGAAGCGGCCGAAGGGATCCCTCCGCTCGAAGAGGCGCACGCGGGGGCGGTCCGACAGATGCAGGATGCCCAGAGCGATCCGCAGCAGATCGTCCTCGCTGATCTGGAAGAGCTCGTCGCGCGGGTGGTTCTCGACGATGTTCTTGAGGCGCTTCTCGTTGTAGCTGCCAGGCGCCGCGCCGGCTCGGGCGAGCACGCGCGCCACCTTCTCCCGGACCAGCGGCACGGTCCCGGCCGGCTGGTCGTAGGCCTCGGCGGTGAACAGGCCCACGAAGCGCACCTCGCCCGAGGGGCGGCCGTCCGCGCCGTACCGCTTGACCCCCACATAGTCCATGTACCCCCGGCGGTGGACACGGCTCTTCAAATTCGACTTGGCGATGGTGAGCGCCGGGTCGCGGACGATGCGGTCCTTCATGGCGCCCATCAGCACGGCCGGCTCGTTGGCCCGCCGCAGCACCGTGCGGTCGGGGTCGCGCAGGACGCCCAGGCCGTCGGTGGGCTGGTACAGCGGCTCGGCGGCCGCATAGTCGCCGTTCCTCAGGCGGGGATACTCGTAGACGCGGGCGCCCAGGAACACGAAGTGCTGGGCGTGCAGCCACTCCAGGAAGGCCACCTCGTCGGGACGCGCCTTGCCCGAGGCGCGGAGCTCCTCGACCGTGCGGCCCATCAGGTCGAGCATCGCGGGGAAGTCGTCCACCGCGGCGCGGACGTCGGCCAGGGTGTCCTTGATCCCCTCGATCAGCGCGGCCTCGCGGTCGACACCGATCGGCTCGAGCATCACGGCGATCATCGACTCGCGGCGGGGCGTCCCGCCCGGGGCGCGATAGCCGGCGCGGTCGCGGGCGACTTCGACGATGGGATGGAACATGGCCCGGACGTTAAGGCCCTGGTCGGCGATCTCGCCCATCACGCTGTCGACCAGGAACGGCGCGTCGTCCTGCACGATCTCCAGCCGGTCGAGCTCGACGTCGAGGGCGGGCGCGATGCGCACCTGAGGGCTGCGGCCCCGGCGCCGCCCGGCGAAGCGCCAGGCCTCGGCGAGGTTGCGCGCCAGCCCCGCCGCCCCGAACTCGGCCAGTTCGTCCGGCTCGGCGTCGGCGGCCACCTGGCGGGTGAACGCCTTGACGCCGGCGGTCTCCGGGTCGTCTCGCAGTTCCGCCAGGAGGGCCCGAGACAGGGCCCCGCCCGTACGTGGCGGACCGCCGATGGACGCCGTCGCACGAGAGGACGTCCTGCGGGTCGTGGCTTGGGGTTTGCGGCTCATCGGACGGCGCCCCCTGCGAGACGGAGGTTGGATGCGAGACGGGGGCCGGGATGGGGGCCAGATGTGGGATGGGGGCCAGATGCGAGAACGCCGCCGGAGGAGAGAGTCCGGCGGCGCGTGGTTCCGCCGTGGGGGAGCGGCGGAACGCGGGGTGCTCGCTGCGCCCGCGGGGTTGGGGGACGGGCGCACCTGTCGGACGAACTCGCCGTCCGACACGCTTCATGTAGGAATGCGATGCTCACGATTGAAGCCCTGCTCTCAAGAACTTGATCGTCGCTTGGCGGGCGGCTTGCGGGCCGGTCTGGGTGTTCTGGTCGCCTTGGCCACTTCCTCGGGGGCCGGCTCCGTCTCGCGTCGCAGCTCGCCGGGATCGCCGTCCTCGGACAGGATCACCGCGATCCAGCGCGTCCCCGTGAACTGGGCGAGGATGACCATCATCACCGTGGTCAGCGGCGTCGACAGGAAGGCGCCGGTCAGCCCCCAGACGACGGTCCAGAACGCCAGGGCCAGCAGCAGCACGATGGGGTCGATGTTGAGGCTCCGGCCCTGCATCCGCGGCAGGACGACATTGCCCACGAAGGTCGTGACCGCCTGCAGAACCACGAAGAGTACGATCGCCTGCCAGAGGGTGTCGAACTGGAGGAGGGCGAAGATCGGCGGCGCGGCGACGGCGATCACCCCGCCCACGAAGGGGATGTAGGAGGCGATGAAGATCAGGATCGCCCAGAAGAGCGCGTTGTCGAGGCCCACGGCCACCATCGCCAGCCACGAGGCCACGGCGATCATCAGGCCGGTGACCGTCTGGACCCACAGGTACTGCTCGACGCCGTTGCGAATGCGCAGGAACGCCGCCACCGCCTCCTGCCGCTCGTCCCGCGTCGCGAACAAGTGGATGGCCTTGCGCTCCCAGCCCCGCCGGGAGGCGAGGATGAAGCCCAGGTAGACCAGCACGAAGACGGCCGTGGAGACGAAGCTCTGGAGGCTCTGGGCGACCTGGCCCAGGTAGCTGGCCGGATTGAGCTCCTGAACCAGCTGGGTCAGGGACGGCGGGGCGTCCATGCCGGCCAGCGCCGCCAGCCGGGCGATGAGGCCGTTGAGCTTCGGCGCATACGCCACGAGCTGGCTTGCGAACGAGGTGGCGTTGTCGGCGATGAAGAAGGCCGCGGCGCCGAAGATGAACACCGAGAGCACGATCGCCAACGGCATGGCGAACCGTTTCGACACGAACGGCGCCCGCTGTTCGAGCACGCGGGCGAAACTGTCGATCATCACCGCCAGGAAGAGCGCGAGCGCAAGCGGCGTCAGGATGTCGGAGAGGACGTACAGGATCGTCCCGCAGGCAATGGTCGCCAGGATCACCAGGGCGTTTCGGGAAACGGCGTCGGCCGTCGAGGGGCCTGGCGTCGGGGGGCCTGGGGGGGGCATCTGAGCTCTCGTTCGACCCGGCGGGACTCTCGGCGGCGCCGGAAGTAACGTCAAATCGGGCTTGCTCTACCCTGGTTCCCACGGGATTTGGAGGTATTTTGCCGCCGGCCCGCAAATCGCGGCACGAGGCGTCACATTAGGCCGGCGCTTCGGCGCTTGGTTTCATCCGTTGATCTGGGCGCGAAAAACACGAAAGAACATCGGGTGCGCGACACGTCGCCCCCCAGCGGGGGCGCCGCGTCGGCTTTCGTGATCTTCGGGGGGTCCGTGTGGCGGCGCCACCGGGCGGAGGAGTGCTGGGAATGAGCGAGAACGGCGTCCTGATCGGGGTTTCCGAGCACCCCGAGCACCTGTTGCTGCATCGCGCCAACCGGCACGGGCTGGTGGCCGGGGCGACCGGCACCGGCAAGACGGTGACGCTGCAGATCCTGGCCCAGGGCCTCTCCGACGCCGGGGTTCCCGTCTTCTGCGCCGACGTGAAGGGCGACCTGTCGGGCATCGCCGCGGCCGGGACGCCGAACGACAAGATGCTGGCCCGCGCCGAGAAGATGGGCCTGACGCTGAACCCCGTCGCCGCGCCGACCGTCTTCTGGGACCTTTTCGGCGAGCAGGGCCATCCGATCCGGGCGACGATCTCCGAGATGGGTCCGCTGCTCCTCTCGCGGATCCTGGAGCTGAACGACACCCAGGAAGGGGCGCTGTCGGTGGTCTTCCGCGCCGCCGACGAGGAAGGCCTGCTGCTCATCGACCTGAAGGACCTGCGCGCGGCGCTCAACTGGGCCTCCGAGAACGCCAAGGCTCTGTCGGCGAAATACGGCAACCTCTCGGGCACGACCGTGGCCACGATCCAGCGCAAGCTGCTGGTGCTGGAGGACCAGGGCGGCGGCCACATCTTCGGCGAGCCGGCGCTCCAGCTCTCCGACCTGATGCGCACCGACGGCTCGGGCCGGGGCTATGTGAACGTGCTGGCGGCCGACAAGCTCATCACCTCGCCGCGCCTCTACGCCACCTTCCTCCTGTGGCTGATGAGCGAGCTGTTCGAGGAACTGCCCGAGGTGGGCGACCCGGAGAAGCCGCGCCTGGCCTTCTTCTTCGACGAGGCGCACCTCCTGTTCCGCGACGCGCCCAGGCCCCTGCTGGAGAAGGTCGAGCAGGTGGTGCGCCTGATCCGCTCGAAGGGGGTGGGCGTCTATTTCGTCACCCAGAACCCGGCCGACATCCCGGACGTGGTCCTGGGCCAGCTCGGCAACCGCATCCAGCACGCGTTGCGCGCCTATACGCCGGCTGAGCAGCGGGGCCTGAAGGCGGCGTCCGGCAGCTTCCGCGTCAATCCCGCCTTCGACACGGCCGAGGCGATCCAGGGCCTGGGCGTCGGCGAGGCCCTGGTCTCGGTGCTGGACGAGAAGGGCGCGCCGACCGTGGTGCAGAAGACCCTCGTCCGGCCTCCGGCCTCGCGCCTCGGGCCGCTGACGCCGCCCGAGCGTGCGGGCGTCATGGCCCAGAGTCCGGTCCGAGGGCTCTACGACGAGGCCAGGGACCGCGAGTCGGCGTTCGAAGTGCTCCAGGGCCGCGCGGTCCAGGCGTCCCAGGCCGCTGCGGCGGCCCAGGCCGAGACGACGGCGGCCGCCCAACGCGAGGCCGAGGCCAAGGCGGCGGCGAAGCAGCCCGCCGCCAAGGCGCCCAAGGCGACCCGGGCCTCGTCGCGCATGACCATGACCGAGGTCTTCACCAGCACCCTTGTGCGCAATGTGGCCAACCAGGTCGGGCGCGAGCTGATCCGCGGCGTCCTGGGCGGCCTCGCCGGCGGCAGCCGGACGACCCGGCGGCGATAACGTCCGTCGCGACCCTTATTGCGATTGACTCGCAACAAGGGTCGCAGCACTGTTCTTGCGACTTAGTTGCAAGAAGGGCGCAGGCATGTCGGTATCCGGGGATCAGGCAGAGCTTCACGCCGGCGAGCCGTCCGCCTGCAAGGTGGGGCTGACCCCCGCCGAGCGCCTGCTGTTCGCCGGCGTACGCGCCTGGGCCCGCATGCGGATCTCGGGACATCGGCCGCATCAGGCGGTGGCCGCAGCCCTGGGCCGCAAGGTGTCGTCGCGCACGGCCACCCTGTTCATCGCATGGATCCAGGCGGTCGAGACCGGCAGCCGGCGCCCCCTGGCGCTGACATGCCCGGACTGTGGCGGGGTCTCCACGGACGCCCAGCGCCTGATCGTGGCCTGCGGCGCGGCGCCCGTCGACGGGGCATTGGCGTATGCGCTGCTGGAGCCGATCCTGCGCGATCCTTCGCTCGTGATCGGCCTGGGCGTCAGGCTCAACCGGGCGATGGCCGCCGAGGGCTGGCCCCTGCCCGCCCGCTGCATCGAGGGTGAGAGCCACACCGTCCACTGAGCCGAATCGCCCGGCGATCGCGGCCGGACGAAAAAGGGGCCCCGGCTTCCACCGGGGCCCCTTCGGTCGTCGGAGTTGGCGCCGTCCTAGCGGGGCGCCATCCGGTTGGCGCCGTCCAGGCGGACGTCTTCGCCGTTGAAATAGGGGTTGGTGATCATCTGCAGCGCCAGCGAGGCGTAGTCCTCGGCATTGCCGAGGCGCTTCGGGAACGGCACCGAGGCGGCCAGCGCCTCCTTCACCTGCGGCGGGGCGGCGTTCATCAGCGGCGTGTTGAAGATGCCCGGCAGGATGGTGTTCACGCGGATGCCGTCGCCGGCCAGGTCGCGGGCGATGGGCAGCGTCATCCCGACCACGCCGCCCTTCGCCGCCGAATAGGCCGCCTGGCCCATCTGGCCGTCCTCGGCCGCCACCGAGGCGGTGTTGACGATGGCCCCCCGTTCGCCGTCCACGGGCTCGAGGTCCAGCATGCCCTTCGCCGACTTGGCGATGCAGCGGAACGTGCCGACCAGGTTGATCTGGATGATCCAGTTGAAGGCGTCGAGCGGGAAGTGCCGGGTCTCGCCCGTCTGCTTGTCGCGACTGGCGGTCTTGATCGCGTTGCCGGTTCCCGCGCAGTTCACCAGGATGCGCTCCTGGCCGTGGGCCTCGCGGGCCTTGGCGAAGGCCGCGTCCACTTCCTCTTCCGAGGTGACGTTACACTTGCAGAAGACGCCGCCGATCTCCTGGGCGACCGCTTCGCCCTTCTGTTCGTTCATGTCGAAGATGGCGACCTTGACGCCCTGGGCCGCGAGCGCACGCGCGGTGGCCTCGCCGAGGCCCGAGGCGCCGCCGGTAATGACGGCCGCGACGGAGGAATCGAGTTTCATGGAACAACCGCTCCCATATGATGGCGGAATGAAATCGGCAGAGGCTTTAGCCCGATGAGCGGCGGCAAAAAAGCGTCACCTGACGTCAGCTTCGATGCAATGGCTCCGATCGCGCCCGAGCGCGCGCTCGTGCCATCGGTCATGCAGGTGAACGAGCGGCGCGTCCGCGCGGGCTTCTGGCCCAAGATCGCCCGCGTGGCGTCGAAGATCCCCTTCGCCCGCGACGCCCTGGCCGTCTGGTACTGCGCGCGGGACGACGAGACGCCCCTTGCGGCCAAGGGGATGATGTTCGCCGCCCTCGCCTATTTCGTCATGCCGGTGGACGCGATCCCCGACGTGATCGCCGGCCTGGGCTTCACCGACGACGCGGCGGTGTTCGCGGCGCTGATGGCGATCATCGGCAAGAACCTGAAGCCCCGGCACAAGGCCGCCGCCCGGCGTGACATCGAGCGGTTGCGCGGCGACGACGACTGAGCCGCGTCAAGGCGCGTCCGGCTCGGTGCTGAGCTTGGCGGACCGCGCCTGCTGCTGCTCGCGCAGGGTGATGAACAGCGTCGACCCGGCCACGACGAGGGCGCCGGCGATCGTCCAGACGGTGGGGATTTCCGCGAACAGGAAGGCGCCGATCAGCGCGGTGAAGATCAGGCGCGTATAGTCGATGGGCGCCATGGCCGCCGCGTCGCCCAGCGACATCCCCTTGATGTAGCAGGCCTGGTTGACCACGCCGATCGCACCCATGGCGCAGAGGAGGGCGAGGTCCACGGGCTCAGGTACGCGCCAAGTGAGGATCGCGCCCGGGATGGAGAAGGCGAGGCCCAGGAAGGCGGCCCAGACCAGGATCACGCGGGGTGCGTGGTCGCGGGTCAGGACCTTCATCCCCGTCACGGTCAGCGCGAACAGGAACGAAGACGCCAGCATGGCCAGCGCGGGCGTTCCCACCGCGAACTCGCCCCCCGCGCCCGGACGCACCATCAGCAGCACGCCCATGAATCCCACGATCGCCGCGCCGATGCGCAAGGGGCCCACCTTCTCCTTCACGATGAAGATCGCCAGGGGCACCAGCCAGAGGGTGCGGGTGAAGGACAGCGCGTTGGCGTCCGCCAGGGGCATGTGCTGGAAGGCGTAGAACGAGAGGATGATCCCGATCGTCCCGGCGCTGGCCCGGAAGATCAGGATGCCCGGGCGGCTGGTGGCGAAGGCCGCCCGCCGGTGGCGCAGGATCACAGGCAGCAGGATGACCACGCCCGCCGCCTGGCGGTAGAAGGTCTGGAGCGAGGCCGGATAGTCTTCGCCCAGGAACTTGATCAGCGCGACCATGATCGAGAACGTCGCGGCCGACATCAGCATCCAGAGCGCGCCCTGGATGTTGGGGGACAGGTTCGAGGCGAAGCCGCGCGTCACGCGGGCTGGGGCGAAGCCAGCGCCTCCCCGAACATCTCCGCGAAGGGCGAAGGCCCGCTCTGATCCCAGGCATGCCGCGGGCCCACCGTGATGCCGCCGTCGACGACGATGTGCGTGCCGGTGACGAAGGCGGCGGCGTCCGAGGCCAGGAAGAGGGCCGCCTGGGCGATGTCGTCGGGCAGGCCGGCCTTCGACGTGGGCTGGACCTTGGCGGCGTGCTCGGCCACCCGCGCCGCCATCTGGTCGGCGACCGCGCGGGGCAGGCCCATCGAGGCGCCGAAGATCGAGGTGGCGATCAGCCCGGGGCAGATGGCGTTGACCCGGATCCCCTGCGGGCTGAGCTGGGCGGCGGCCACCCGGCTCATATGGATCACCGCCGCCTTGGCCGAGGAGTAGGCGAGGGGCCCGAAGCCAGCCTGGAGACCCGCGATCGAGGCCGTGTTCACGATCGAGCCGCCGCCGCGCGCCAGCATGGCCGGCACGGCATGTTTGATGCCCAGCGCCGGGCCGCGCACGAGGACGTCGTAGATCCAGCTCCAGGTCTCGGCCTCGATGGCCGGAATCTCGCGCATGGCGTCCGAAATGCCGGCGTTGTTGAACAGGATGTCGAGCCCGCCGAACTCCGAGACCGCGAGGCTCACGGCGCCGGCGATCTCGGCTTCCTTCGTCACGTCGCAGCGGGCGTAGCGGACGAGGCCGGGGAACCGGGCCTCCAGCATGGCTCCCTTCTCGTCCTGGATATCGGCGGCCACCACCTTCGCGCCCTCGGCGACGAACAGCTCCACCGTCCCAAGCCCGATGCCCGACGCTCCGCCGGTGATCACCGCCACCTTGCCGCCCAGCCTGCCCGCCATGTCGCTCTCCGTATGTTATCAGTGGTTACTATGGGGCTGCGGGCTGCGGGACAAGCCCGTCGGCCGGCGCGAAGCGGTGTCGCCGGCGCCGCGACGCCGGACCGCCCCGGATGGGCCGATCCGCCCATCGGGCGGGGCGGCGGCGGCGCGCGAAACACGACGACCCTGGGGATGACCCTGGGGACGACCCTGGGGCCCACCGGGCTTCGCGCGCGGCTCCGGGGTGTCAGACCGTGACCACCACCTTGCCCATCGCCTTGCGGCTGGCGAGGTGTGCGATGGCCTTGGGCGCGTCGGCCAGGCTGAAGGTCTCGGAGACGTGCGGCTTGATCTTGCCGTCCACGTACATCTGCATCAGCTCGGCCACGCTCTCCTGGTGCTTCTTCGGGTTCTTGCCCACCCACGCGCCCCAGAACACGCCCACGATCTCGCAGCCCTTCAGCAGCGCCAGGTTCAGCGGGATCTTCGGGATCTCGCCGGCGGCGAAGCCCACCACCAGGTACTTGCCCTCCCACGCGATCGAACGCAGCGCCGGCTCGGCGTAGGCGTCGCCGATGGCGTCATAGATCACGTCGGCGCCGTTCGGGGCGGTGGCGTCCTTGAAGATGCCGGCCAGCGCCTTCTGGCCGTCGCGGTCGAACGGCCCCTTGGGATAGACCACGCCCGAGGCGGCGCCGCGGCTGATGCAGAGATCGACCTTCTCATGGCTGGACGCGGCGGCGATCACCTTCGCGCCCATCGCCTTGCCGAGCTCGACCGCCGCCAGGCCCACGCCCCCTGCGGCGCCCAGCACCAGCAGGGATTGGCCGGCCTGGAGGTTCGCGCGGTCCTTCAGCGCATGCCAGCTGGTGCCGTAGGTCATGATGAAGGCCGCCGCGTCGTCGAACGGCATGGCGTCGGGGATCTTCACCAGGCGGTGGGCCTCCAGCGCGATCTGCTCGGCCATGCCGCCCCAGCCGGTGTTGCCCAGCACGCGGTCGCCCGGCTTCACGTGGGTCACGCCCTCGCCGACCGACTTCACGATCCCGCTGATCTCGCCGCCCGGCGAAAAGGGCCGCTCGGGCTTGAACTGGTACTTGTCCTCGATGATCAGCACGTCAGGGAAGTTGACCCCGATCGCCTTCACCTCGACCACCGCATGACCGGGCTTGGCCACGGGATCGGCCACGTCCTCCAGCACCAGGGTCTCGGGCCCGCCGACGGCCTTGCTCAACAGCGCTTTCATGGACGTTCTCCGCTTTCCGTTGCGCGCGACCCTAGCGATGTCGAACGGATGTTTGAAGTCCTCCCTCCCTGAATGGGGAAGGTGGCTCGCGAAGCGAGCCGGGTGGGGGAGCGGGGATCACCCCCGACGTCCGCATTCCGGCCCCCGCTTTCCCGCCCTGCGCGCCTGCGGCGAGCTGTCCCTCCCCATCGAGGGCGGGAGGTTTGGCGCTGGCCTCTCTCTCCCCTATATTCGCCGCCTTCCAGAAGGACCTGAACCTTGGGCGTGACCCTCGACCTCAGCCGCGCGTCGGCCCAGCCCGTGACGCCGACCAACCTGACGGGCCTTTCCCGCCAGGAGCTGGCCGACGCCCTGGTCGAGGCGGGCGTCTGCCCGCGCGACAAGGCGAAGATGCGCGCCTCGCAGGCCTGGCGCTGGATCCACCACTACGGCGTCACAGACTTCGCCGCGATGACCGACATCGCCAAGGACACGCGCGCCGCGATGGCCGCGGCCTTCACCCTGGCCCGTCCCGAGGTGGTCGAGCGCCAGGTGTCGAAGGACGGCACCCGCAAGTGGCTGATCCGCATGGGGCCGGGGATCGAGGTCGAGACCGTCTACATCCCGGACGTGGGCCGCGCCGGCGCGCTCTGCGTCAGCTCCCAGGTGGGCTGCACGCTCAACTGCACCTTCTGCCACACCGGCACCCAGGCCCTGGTGCGCAACCTGACCGCCGCCGAGATCGTGGCCCAGGTGCAGGTCGCCCGCGACGACCTGGGCGAATGGCCCAGCCCCAAGGAGGACCGCCGCCTGTCGAACATCGTGTTCATGGGCATGGGCGAGCCGCTCTACAACCTCGACAACGTCGCACAGGCCATCGACATCATCGCCGACAACGAGGGCATCGCCATCTCGCGCCGGCGGATCACGGTGTCGACCTCCGGCGTGGTCCCCCAGCTCCAGGCCCTGGGCGAGAAGACCCAGGCCATGCTGGCCATCTCGCTGCACGCCACCAACGATGCGCTGCGCGAAAAGCTGGTGCCGCTGAACCGGAAGTACCCGCTGGCCGAGCTGATGGCCGCGATCCGCGCCTATCCCGGCCTGGGCAACGCGCGGCGCGTCACGTTCGAATATGTGATGCTGAAGGGCGTCAACGACAGCCCGGCCGAGGCCAAGGCCCTGGTCCAGCTCCTCAAGGGCGTCCCGGCCAAGATCAACCTGATCCCGTTCAATCCGTGGCCGGGGACCGACTACGAATGCTCGTCCTGGTCCACGATCGAGCAGTTCGCGGCGATCCTGAACCGCGGCGGCTACGCCTCGCCCATCCGCACGCCGCGGGGCCGCGACATCCTGGCCGCCTGCGGCCAGCTCAAGAGCGAGAGCGAGAAGCAGCGGGCCAGCGCCCGGCGACGGGCAGAGATGGAACAGGCCGGGCTAGAACAGGCCGGGGTCGAGGACACCCCCGTTTCCGGGTAGAAGCTCGGCCGTGCTAAGGCTCCGCCCGCAGTATCGGGATTCCACGCATGCCCACGACCTCGCCTGAGATCCAGGCCTTCGCCGCCGGTTTCCCGATCTTCCTGGCGCACGCGAGCGTCACCATCGTGATCCTGCTGATCGGCGCGGCGGCCTATGTGCTGCTGACCCCGCACAAGGAGATCAGCCTGATCCGCGAGGGCAACACCGCCGCGGCCGTCTCGCTGGGCGGCGTGCTGATCGGCCTGGCGATCCCGCTCTCGGCGTCGCTCAAGGCTTCGGCCAACGTCATCGAGATCGGCCTCTGGGGCGCCGTCACGGTCGTGGTCCAGCTCCTTGTCTTCCGCCTGGTCGACATCATCCTCCGGGGCCTGCCACGGCGCATCCAGGACGGTGAGATCTCGGCCGCGGCCCTCCTGGTGGGCGCCAAGATCGCGACGGCCCTGCTCGTGGCCGCCGCGCGCAGCTAGGCCGAGCGGCGGCGATGCGCTTCCCGCGGCTCCCCGACTGGGCGATCTACGCCGCCATCGTCGTGGCCGTGCTGTTCGCCGCCCTCGGGCGGGACGAGCGCGCCGATGCGCCCCCGCCGCCGCCCAAGAGCTCCGAGCCGCTGGGCGAGGTGGTGGGCCCGGCCTCGCCCTTCGACCCCTCGGTGGTCGTGGACGTGCCGAAGAAGACCGGACCGGCCGCCGGCACCGCGTTCTCGATCGCCCGCTCCGGAGTCTGGCTCACCGCCCGCCACGTCGTCGACGGCTGCGCGAAGCCGGTGATCGTCGTCGGCCCCTCGACCGGCGTGGCGGTCAATGTCCGGGTCGATCCGCGCAGCGAGGCCGCGCTGCTGTTCACCGAGGGCGGTTCCGACGCCCTGCCGCTGAGCCTCACCGAGCCGCTGCGGCGGGGGCAACGGGCGTTCCATCCCGGTTTCCCGCAGGGCGAGCCGGGCGAGGCCAGCTCGCGCCTCCTCGGGCGCGAGACGCTGGTGGTGCGCGGCCACGGCGCCCGCAGCGAGCCGGTGCTGGTCTGGGCCGAGACGGGCCGCACCGACGGGCTCAAGGGTTCCCTGGGCGGGCTCTCCGGCGCGCCGGCCCTCGACGCCCAGGGCCGGGTGCTGGGCGTGACCATCGCCGAGAGCCCGCGGCGCGGCCGGATCTACACCACCGCGCCCGAGATGGTGCGGGCGACGCTGTCATCCAACGGGCGCCGGCCGGACGGCCCCGGAACCGCGCGCCAGACGATCACGCCCCAGAACTACTTCTATGTCGCCGACGACCTGCGACGCGAGTTGCAGGTGGCTCAGGTGCTCTGCCTGGACTGATCCGCCGGTTCGGCGGGGGCCGGCTCCTCCTGGCCCGCCGGCTGTCGCCCCGCGACCATGAACGCCAGCACCACGGCCGCCACGCCCAGCGCCGAGGAATAGAGGAAGAAGAGGACATAGCCGGCGCCCAGCGCCGCCGGGCTGACCTGGGATTTCTCCATCGCCCCGGCGAAGGCCTCGGGCGGCAGTCCGGCGAACAGCGCCTTCAGGCCGGCGATCGGCCCCCCTGCGTCGGCCGCGGCGGCCGACGATTCCACGATGCGCCCGGATTGCGAAGCGATCAGCTTGCCGGGCAGGGCGTAGAGCGACGAGAACAGGGCATACTGGGTGGCCGTGAAGCCGGCGGACGTCAGGCTCGACATATAGGCGATCAGGCAGGTGCCCGAGATTCCGCCGGCCACGTTGTCGATCCCGATGGCCACGAACAGGGCCCAGAGCTGCGGCCCCTGGGTGGCGAGCCAGGCGAAGGAGAGATTGCTGACCGGCCCCGCGAAGGCGCCGATCACCAGCGCCCGCATCAGGCCCAGGCGCGCCACCAGAAAGCCGCCGAGGCCCACCCCCAGCACGGTCATCACAACGCCGAACACCTTCCGCGCCTCGGCGATCTCGATCTTGCTGAAGCCGAGGTCGGCGTAGAACGGGTTCATGATGTTCAGCACGAAGTCCGACAGCCGGTAGAGGCAGATCAGCGCCAGGATCAGCGCCGCCACGCCGCGGTAGCGGACCAGGAAATCGCGGAACGGGTCGCCCAGGGCCGCGAAGAGATAGACGCCCGGCCGTGTCCGGACGCCCGGGATCGGCAGGATCGCCAGCACGATCACGCCCAGGCCCACGGCGACGGACAGGAGCTGGAGATAGACGCCCTCGGGCCTGGCCGCCCAGGCGGCGCGCACCGCCTCGCCCGCATCGGTCGCGCCGGCCCCGGCGAGCAGGGTCGCCAGCAGCGAGGCGTCGGCGGCGAGGCCCGAGCCCAGCAGCAACGCGCCCAGGCCGAAGACCGCGAACCGCGCCAGCCACTCGGGCAGCTCCAGCAGCGGACGGCTGGGCACGCCCTCGGCGTGGATCGGGCGGATGGCGTGGGCCTTCTCGCGCGGCGCGCCGAGCACGCCCGTCACGCCCGCCAGCATCAGGGCCGCCATGACGGCGTAGGACGCGCTCCAGCCATAGGCTTCGGCCAGGATCAGCGGCACGGCGCCGGCGACGATCATGGCGATGCGGTAGCCCCACTGGTAGGCGGCGGCCATCGCCCCCTGTTTCTCCACCTCGGCCGCCTCGATGCGCCAGGCGTCGATGACGATGTCCTGGGTCGCCGAGACGAAGGCGACCAGGGCGGCGAAGGCGGCCATCAGCGCCAGGTCCCGCGCCGGGTCCACGCCCGAGATCATCCAGAGGCCCAGCATCAGCAGGACCTGGAGCACGATCATCCAGCTTCGCCGGTGGCCCAGGAGGCCGGTGAGCAACGGCACCCGGGTGCGGTCGATGAGGGGCGCCCAGAGGAACTTCAGGGAATAGCTCAGCGTCGCGAGCGCGAAGATCGAGATGACCTGGAGGGACAGGCCGGCCTCGCGAAGCCACAGCGACAGGGTGTCGAAGATCAGCAGGTTCGGCAGGCCCGAGGCGAACCCCAGGGCCAGCATCACCAGCGCGCGGCGCTCCACGAAGACGGCGAGGGCGGCCAAGGCTCCCCGTTGGGCCGGGACTCCCCGTTCAGGCGGCCCGCCTCGTTTGGCTTCCGCGGCGTCCGCGTTCAAGACGGGTCTCCGGACCGAAGGCGCCCCCGCGCCCGACCTCCTGGGTCACCCGACCTTGGCGCGCGCCGCGGGCTTCGTCCAGCCGGGGTTGGTCCAGCGCGTGAGCGCCCCGCGCAGGGCGTCGGGGGACAGCGGCTTCACGAGGAAGTCGTCCATGCCCGCCGCGAGGCACGCATGGCGGTCATCCTCGAAGGCGTTGGCGGTCAGGGCCACGATCGGCGTGGTCACGCCGTCGGCGCGCAGGCGGCGCGCGGTGTCCTCGCCCGAGAGGCCGGGCATCCGCATGTCCATCAGGATGATGTCGTAGGCCCCCACGTCGGCGGCGGCCAGGGCCTCTTCCCCGCCCACCGCATGCTCCACCTCGCAGCCTTCGCGGTTCAGGAGCGCCTTGGCCAGAAGGGCGTTGATGGGGTTGTCCTCGACCAGCAGCACCCGCACGCCGGGCGCCGCGGCGGCGGCGATCCGCTCGTCCTCGCGCGGCGCGGTGTCGGCGGCCGGAGCCGCGCCGGCGGCGATCAGCACCCGTTCGGCCAGCGAGGCCCGGCGCAGCGGCTTGATGAGGTAGCCCGCGAATCCCGCGCGGCGATAGCGGGCGATACGGTCGCGCTCGTCGGGCGCCAGCAGCACGATGGCGCGCCGCTGGGCGGGCGGCCGCAGGGATCCGTTCGCCGCGGCGAAGGCGGCGTCCACCAGCATCACATCGCCCGCTCCCGTCATCGCGACCGCCTCGGCCGGGGTCGGCGCGCACGCCGCCTGGCCGCCACAGGCTTCGATCTGCAGGCGCGCGGCGTCGCGCACCACCGCGCTGGGCGAGGCGACGCCGATTGTCCGTCCCGCCAGGGCCGGCTCGGTCACCGCGGCCGGCAGACCGGGCAGGGCGGCCTCGAACCAGAAGCAGGCGCCGCGTCCAGGCGCGCTCTCCACCCCCACCTCGCCGCCCATCGCCCGGGCGAGCCGGCGCGCGATGGCGAGGCCCAGGCCCGCGCCCCCCAGGTCGGCATGACTCGCGTCGGCCTGGGCGAAGGCCTCGAAGATGCGATCGCGGTCCGACTTGGACACGCCGGGCCCGGTGTCCTCCACGGCGAACCGGATGCGCCCCGCCTCGGGCGCGCTGGCGGTGATCAGGACGCCCCCCGTCTCGGTGAACTTCACGGCGTTGCCGGCGAAGTTCAGCAGGATCTGCCGCAGGCGGCCTTCGTCGGCGTGGATCTGCGCCGGCGTCCGCGGCGCGGCCCAGGCGATCTCCAGCCCCTTCTCGCGCGCCCGCGGCGACAGCAGTTCGGCCACGCCGCGCAGCAGGCCCTCCAGCTCCGTCGTCGCCGGGTGCAGCTCGACGCGGCCGGCGCCCAGCTTGGCGAAGTCGAGGACGTCGTTCACCAGGGTGAGAAGATGCTGCCCGCTGTCGTGGAGCGCGGCCACGTAGGCGCGCTGTTCGGCGGTGAGGCGCGTGCCTTCCAGAAGCCGCGCCATGCCCAGGACGCCGTTCAGCGGCGTGCGGAATTCATGGCTCAGCGAAGCGAGCTGCTCCGCGCTGATCTGGGCGCGGGTCGGCCGGCGCTCGGATAGGGGACGTGGCGTTCTGCGCATGGCGCGCAAGGCTTAGGCGCAACGCCTTAACGGCGAGTCAAGCGGCGCCACAAGCGGCGACAAAACAACGCGAGGCGAAAGAATCCACGCGTCAAAGTAGACGCCGCGGCAAAGCCGTCGTTTACTGGCGATCAAGGACCGGAGTGCGTTGTGACGGACGTCATGAACCCTGTCGATGCGTTGACACAGCGGGAACGTGATTGCCTGCGGCTGGTCGACCAGCATCTCAGCTCGAAGCAGATCGCCCGGCAGCTCGGCATGTCCAAGACGTCGGTCGACACCTATTGTGACCGGGCGCGGCGGAAACTGGGCGTCGACGACCGTTTCCAGGCCGCCCGCATCCTGCGCGAGCTCGACGCTGTCCTGATCGCGTCAGGACAAGACGCGATCAGGACAGACAGCCCCTCGGAAAGCTGGCCGCATGGCGTGGCCAACGAGGGAGCTTTCGATGGGTCATCATCCGAACTTCGAGAACCGAGCGGTCGTCGGGAGGGCGCTTCGCCTTCGCCGCGAGATCGACGACTTCGAGGCGCGCTGGCCGGCCCTGACCAAGCGGGAAGAACTCATCCCGAGCTTCTCCTGGATGCAGCTCGAGCGGCAACTGGTCGATCTGGCGGCGACGCCGGCGCAGGCGGACATGGCCCGGCACCTGGTGTCGGCGACGCGGAAGCTGGCGCCGTTCAAGCCGCCCGAGATGGTGCTCCGCGAAATCCTCTGCATGACCTGGGTCCTTCTCGACGAGAACTTCAAGGTCGAGCCGGAGCCCGGCGCTTCCGCAACGAGCTGACGCCACTCGCCAGGCTCGGTGCGATCGTGGGCATCGCCGTCGTCACGGCCCTCGCCTTCGGGGGCATGCTGGCGGGGCTCCACGCCCTCAACGAGCTGGCGACGAAGCTGCTCTAAGGGACCGCGGGGGCGATTTAACCCTTCGCCTGAACGTCCAAGAAACCCTGTTATCTGAAACTGCAACCGCGGCGCCACTGCGCCGTGCATGGAGAGAGCTATGCTGAAAGAACGCCGCATGGTCGCCGAACAAGTCGCCGGCGCCCTCTTCGAAGCCGAAGCCGCCATCGATGCGGCAATCTCCAAGACCGCCCATCTCACGGGCGTGATGCCGGCGCTGCGCAAGCAGGTCGGCGCCTCGGCGCTCATCGGTCAGGACGCCGTCGAGCGCGCCAGCCAGGCGATCATGGCGCTGGCCGAAGCCCGCCGCGCGATCGTCGAGACCCACAAGGAGCTGAGCGTGGTGCAGGGCCAGATCGGCCTGGGCGCCGTGACCATGGTGGGCGATGGCGGCGAGAAGCCCGCGCCGGGCATGACGGAAACCCATCGCGTCCGCATGCGGGCGCTGCGGGTCGCCTCCTGATCGTAACTTCCGGTTGGTTCAATCCCGGGGCGCGGTCTGCCAGAGTGCCGCCGCCCCCGGGACCCCAAGGCTGACGGCCACATGAGGCTCCTGGGGCTCCAGGCTCTCTGGGCGCGTCTGTAGGGGTGGTCGATTGTATCAGCTTCCCGTCTGGGTCTGGCCTACTGTTCTCCTTGGCGTCTGTGCGCTTGCCGTATGGCGAGGCCGTGATGAGGAACGTCTCGCAGCGGCGAGCGTGCTGGCCGGCTGGGCGCTCACCCTCATGGTCTTCAAATCACGCAGTCAAGACACCCAGTGGGCTGTCCTGGCCATTGATGCGGCCCTGTTCGCTATCCTGATGTGGATAGCGTTCCGCACCCGACGCTACTGGCCGCTGTTTGCGGCGGCCTTTCAGCTTCTTCTGGTGGTGACCCATTTTGCCCGCGCCCTGGATTCCGGCGTGTCGGGCTGGGCGTATCTCACCGCCGGCCTGGTGTGGAGTTATCTGATGCTGATCAGCGTCGGCTACGGCGCCTGGACCGCACCCCATTTGGCCGGATCGGCCGACGCGGACCCTATGGACGTACCCGGCGCGATCCGCCGATAGACCAACGCCTCCGCGACGTGGATGCGGCGCACCGACGCCGCGCCCTCGAGGTCGGCGATCGTACGGGCGAGGCGCAGGGTGCGGATCCAACCGCGCGCCGAAAGGCCGCCCGCCTCGGCCGCGCGCGACAGCAGCGCCCGCGCCGGCGCGTCCAGGTCGCAGATCGCCTCCAGGAAGTCGCCGTCCGCCTGCGCGTTCAGGCGGGGAGCATCGCAGAGAGAGGTGTCGCCTCGCCCTGCTGCGCGCTCGGCCTGCAGCGCACGGTCGGCCTGCAGCGCACGGGCCGCCGCAACCCGCGCCGCCGCCTCGGCGGTCCCTTCGGCGGGCGGCGGCAACGCCAGGTCGGCCGGCGTCACCGGCGGGACCTCGACCTGCAGGTCGATGCGGTCCATCAGCGGCCCCGAGATCCGGCCCTGGTAGTCGGTCTGGCACCGTGGGGCGCGCCCGCAGGCGCCCCGGCCCGCGCCCCCCAGACCGCAACGGCAGGGATTCAAGGCGGCCACCAGCTGGAAGCGGGCGGGGTAGCGGACATGGGCGTTGGCGCGGGCCACCACCACCTCGCCGGTCTCCAGCGGCTGGCGCAGCGAGTCGAGCGCCTGGGCGCCGAATTCAGGGAGTTCGTCCAGGAACAGCACGCCGTTGTGGGCCAGGCTGACCTCGCCCGGCTTCGCCCTGTGCCCGCCCCCCGTCAGCGCGGCCATGCTGGCGGAATGGTGCGGGCTGCGGAAGGGCCGCGCGCGGGAAAGCTGGCCCTTCGCGATGAGCCCCGCCACCGAATGGATCATCGACGTCTCCAGGAGCTCCGACGCCGTGAGCGGCGGCAGCAGGCCGGGCAGCCGCGCCGCCATCATCGACTTGCCCGAGCCGGGCGGGCCGATGAAGCTGAGGTTGTGGCCACCGGCCGCGGCGATCTCCAGCGCCCGCTTGGCGTTCTCCTGGCCCTTCACGTCGCGCAGATCCGGGACCCGGCCGGCCTCGATCATCTCGCCGGCCCGGGGCGGCGACAGCACCTGCGTCCCGCGGAAGTGGTTCACGAGCGCGATCAGCGACGGGGCGGCCAGGATGCGCGTCCCTCCCGCCCAGGCGGCCTCGGGCCCGCACGCCTGGGGGCAGATGAGGCCCAGCTCCATGCCGCCCGCCGCCACCGCGGCGGGCAGGGCGCCGGCGACGGGCGTGATGCGACCGTCCAGCGCCAGTTCGCCCACCGCGGCCCAGCCTTCGAGCGCGTCGGGCGGGATCACCCCCATGCCCGCCATGATCGCCAGCGCGATGGGCAGGTCATAGTGGCTGCCCTCCTTCGGGAGGTCGGCCGGCGCCAGGTTCGCGATGATGCGCCGCGACGGCAGGGCCAGACCCATGCCCTGGAAGGCGCCTCGCACCCGCTCCCGGCTTTCCGACACGGCCTTGTCGCCCATGCCGACAAGGAAGAACTTCTGCTCGCCGCCGGTGAACTGGACCTGCACATCGACGCGCACGGCCTGTACGCCGCTGAAGGCCAGCGTCACCATGCGCGCCGACATGCCTGCAACCCCTCGTGGCCCCCGAAAGTTATCCACAACCCAGCACAAGGCCCGGCTCAGATCAAGAACAAATGTGGAACTTTGAGAGAAACTAAGACGTTTCCGTAACTTCGACGCGTCTCTTGCAAGACGGCCTAAGGCTGTACGCGCAGGGCCTCGATCCGAGACCACATCACGTCCGTCGCGTCCACGCCGGCGAACCGTTTGAGGGCCACCGCGCCCGTCGGGGACGTGACGTTGATCTCGGTCAGGTGGTCGCCGATCACGTCGATACCGACGAAGATCAGCCCGCGGGCCTTCAGCTCCGGACCGATGGCGGCGCAGATCTCGCGGTCCCGGGCCGAGAGGTCCACCGGCTCGGGCGTGCCGCCGACCGCCATGTTGGAGCGGATCTGTCCCTTGGCCGGCACGCGGTTGATGGCCCCCACGGGCTCGCCATCCACCAGCAGGATCCGCTTGTCGCCCTTGCTGACCGAGGGAAGGAACTTCTGCACGATCACCGGCTCGCGCCCCAGCTCGGCGTGCAGCTCCAGCAGGGTGTCGAGGTTCGGATCGTCCTTCAGGTGGCGGGTGACGCCCGATCCGCCGCGCCCGTTCAGCGGCTTCAGCACGATGTCGCCGTGGCGCGCGCGGAAGTCGCGGATCGCCTCGCGGTCCCAGGTGATGAGCGTGGGCGGTTGCAGGTCGGGGAACCGGGTGACGAACAGCTTCTCGGGCGCGCTGCGCACCTCGGCCGGATGGTTCACCACCAGGGTCTTCGGGTGGATCGCCTCCAGGAAGAAGGTGGCGTCGATGTAGTGCATGTCGAACGGCGGGTCCTGGCGCATCAGGACGACGTCGAAGTCCGAGAGCTCGACGCGCCGCACCGGCCCCGCCTTGAAGTGGTCGCCCGACACCCGCCGCACCTCGATGTCGCGACCGCGGGCGAAGACCCGCCCGTCCTCCAGGGCCAGCGAATCGGTCAGGTAGACGAACAGCGAATGCCCGCGCGCCTGGGCGCTCTCCATCATCAGGAAGGTCGTATCCCCCTCGATGTTCACCCCCTCGATGGGGTCCATCTGGACGGCGACCTTCAGGGACATGGACGACTTCCTCGGCAAGCGACGCTTCGAGATAGGCCGTCCGGCGACATTGCGCCAGACGCGCCATCGGGAGTGGCGCCTTCAGCGGACGCGGATGCGCCCGGGCGGCAGGTCGGCGGCGATCACGTTGCGCAGGATGAGCCGGGCGCCGTCCATCTCGACGATCGTGTCCGCGCCGACCTGCCGCACCGTATAGGCCGTGCCGGCTTCCAGTTCGATCCGGTCGCCTTCGGCGATGGAGAAGTCGAGGACCTCGTCGGTCCCCGCGCCGGCGAAGCTGTGGAAGACGTCCGCCCCGCGGCCACCGATCAGCACGTCGTCGTCGCGGCCGCCGCTGATGAAGTCGGCTCCGTCCCCGCCGTCCACCCGGTCCCGGCCGCGGCCGCCGACCAGGACGTCGTTGCCGCCGAGGCCTGTGATCTCATCGTCGCCCGGCCCGCCGTGGAGGTGGTCGTCGCCCGGCCCGCCGACAATGTGGTCGGGTCCGTCGCCGCCCCGTCGCACCATCGGCGGCGCGGGGCGGACCGCACGGGCCGCCGCCAGGGCGATATGGCGCTCGTGTTCGGTCACGGCCTCCACGATCCTCCGGCGCGCGCCGGCCGACGCGACCGGCGACCTCGCCATGATGGCGGGCAGACCCATCTCGATGATCTCGGACACGACGATGTCGGGCTTGAACCGCGCGACGAGGTCCGGGCGCCAGGCGCCGTCCTGGGCATGCGACACCACGATCCGGCTGAAGTGGCCGTACAGGAACGGCATCAGGGCGTTGGAGAACGAGTCCACGGTCATCAACAGGACCGGCTTGCCGGCCTGGCCGGTCTCGATGACGTGCGGGCCGGTCCAGTCCCGGACATCTGTAAGGTACACCGTCTCGACCGGCGGCGCGGCGGGATCGTCGAATTCGGGGTAGTCCGCCCGAACCATTCCCGCCACGCCCAGCATCATCGCCAGGTCGCGGGGCGTGTTCCGCGGCTGTCGGGCCGCGTCCCGGAACGATTCCAGCGGCCGGGGGGCGTCGGCTAGGCCGCGGGCGTGCAGGGCGTCCATGAGGGCGGCGTAGCCCAGGTAGGCGCCCAGGCCCGTCCAGTGAGAGTCGTGAGCGCTGTAGGTCTTGAGGCCCCATCGGGCATGGCGCGCCAGGTCGGACGCCGGATAGACGACCTGGCCCGCCTCGGACTCTGCGGCCAGGGCGGGCAGGATCACGGCCGCCCGCCGGGGTTCCAGCCGGAACCACCACGGCGCACGGTCGTCGTGGACGGCCTCCTTCACCGGCGCGACCAGGACCACATAGGCCGCGCCGCCCCCGGCCAGGGTCTCCGTGCGGCCCGCCAGGCCCTCCAGCCATGCGGCGGTCTCGTCGGGCGACATGGGCGGCTGGCCCCGCGCGGCGCTCAGGCGGGTCTCGTTGTCGCTGAAGAGCCACCCCTCGCGGCCCACGACGACCCGCGGCGTCCCGCTGACGCCGGCGAACAGCCGCAGCCGATTCAGGCCCGCGATGAGGTGCGCTCGGCCGGGGAAATTGTCGGCCACATAGGCGTCGGCGGCCTTGCGGTAGGCTTCGAGGCCTCCGAGGCTCCGCGGCAGGGGCGGGGCAGGGGCCAGATGGCGGTTTTCCTGGAGAACGGGTTCCGGCAGGACCCACGGCAGGGCGACGACGCCCGCCAGCGCCAGCGCGGTCGCGGTGGCGAGGCGTCTCCAGTGCGCGGGGTGGCCGATGTCCATCAGAACCTGAAGTAGAGGAAGGGGTTGAGGCTGGATCCGGCGAGCAGGGCGACCGACGCCAGGAGCGCCAGCATCAGCACCGGCGTGGCCAGGACGTGGACGCCCTGGGTGTCGAGGCGGGGTTCGATCCCGGGCGAGGCCGGCAGGCGCGGCGCCCGCAGGCGGTCCAGGGCCCACGGCAGGATGGGGAAGGCGAACGCCGCGCCCAGGAGCAAGGCGGCTGCGCGCTCGGCGTCCAGCAGCGCCAGGGTGTCGACCGGCGGCATGGCCCAGCCGCCGAGGTCGACCATGCGGCCCAGGTAGGCGACGGCGCCGGGCAGGGTGTCGGCCCGGAAGACCACCCAGCCCACGAGGACAGCCAGCAGCGTGTAGGCCCGCGCCAGGGCCGGGGGCGCGGCGTCGAGCGCGCGACCGAGGCCCATCCGCTCCAGAAGCAGGAAGGCGCCGTGGTAGAGGCCCCAGACCACGAAGGTCCAGGCCGCCCCGTGCCAGAGCCCGGTGAGGAAGAAGACGATCAGCAGGTTGCGCAGGGTGCGGAAGCGCCCGCCGCGATTGCCGCCCAGGGGAATGTAGACGTAGTCGCGGAACCACGACGAGAGCGAGATGTGCCAGCGCCGCCAGAACTCGGTCACCGATCGGGCGGCGTAGGGGTAGTCGAAGTTCTTCGGGAAGGTGAAGCCCAGCATGAAGGCCAGGCCGATGGCCATGTTCGAATAGCCGCAGAAGTCGAAGTAGATCTGCAGCATGTAGGCCAGGGCGCCCAGCCAGGCGGTCGCCGGGTCCAGGGCCGCCGCCTCCAGGCCGAAGGCGCGGTCGGCCAGCGGGGCGACGGTATTGGCCAGCAGCACCTTCTGCGACAGCCCGACGATGAAATACTGGATCCCCAGGCCGATCCGGCCGCTGCGGCGACGGTCGGCGTGCAGCTCGTCGCGGATGTGGGCGAAGCGGACGATCGGCCCCGCGATCAAGTGCGGGAACATCAGGATGTAGGTGGCGAACCGATGCAGGTCGCGCTCCGCCTGCACGCGGCGCAGGTGGACGTCGGCGATGTAGCTGATGAGCTGGAAGGTGAAGAACGAGATTCCGAGCGGGAGGGCCAGCTCGATGCGGGGAATCTCCAGGCCGGGCAGCAGGCGGCCCAGCGTGTCGGTGGCGAAGCCGGCGTACTTGAACAGGCCCAGCACGCCCAGATCGAGGATCACCAGCCCGATGAGGATCGACCGGCGGCGCGCCGGCGCCTCGGCCGTCGCCAGCCACCGCGCCCCCAGGTGGTTGGCGACGATCAGCCCGCCCAGCAGGAAGATGTAGGCGCCTTCGCCCCAGACGTAGAAGGCGGCGCTGCCGACCAGCAGGACGCCGGTCCGCCAGCCGCTGGCCCAGTATCCGAGCAGGAAGACGGGCAGGAAGCAGAAGATGAAGATGACTGAACTGAAGACCACCCCGAGCCCCCGCCCGCGCAACCCAACCCATGCCGCGATCCCCGGCGCGGCGCAACCAGGGGCGCCCGCCGCAGCCGGGTCGATGGACTCAGTTGAGCCGCAGCCGTACGCGCTCACGCGCGGCGCGGGCCGCGAGGGCGGCGCCGCCGTCCAGGGTGGTGGCGCGCTGGAGGGCCTCGAGGGCGCCGGCCAGGGCCCCCTGGCCCTCGCGCGCGGCCGCCACGTCCAGCCAGGGCCGGTGGTCGGTCGGGTCGAGCAACGCGCGCCGGAGCGCCGCGCGCTCGGCGCGAGGGAAGTCGCCGGCGTTGGTCGCGTGGGCATAGACGATGTTCTGCAACCGCAGGAGCACGGCGCGGTCGTCCACAGGGGCCATGAGGCGGTCCAGGCGGTCGGCCACGTTCGGCGTCAACCCGGCGTGCAGGGCGCGCCGCGTCAGCTCCGATGGGAGCACCACGCGCCCCTCCGAGAACGGGTCGAGGGCCAACGGGCCTTCGTCGGTCTCGATCCGGAGCAGGAAATGGCCCGGGAAGTCCACGCCCCTGACCACCAGGCCGCAGCGCCGGGCGGCATGCAGGTAGTAGACGCCCAGCGTGACGGCCAGGCCGCGCTTGCGGGCGGCGACGCCCAGGACGTCGGCGTTGTCGGGATCGTCCAGGGTGAAGAGGTCGCCCGAAAGGCCGAGGTCGCCCGAGAGCGCCTCGGCCAGGGCCTCTTCGGGACTCTCGCGCTTCAGGCGCTGGGCCAGACGCTCCACGCCCGCGGCGGCCAGTTCGCGCGCCAGCGCCGCGTCGCGGACCGGGTTCTCATGGATGGCGCAGGCGATCGCCGCCTCCATCAGGGGGAAGGCGTCGTTGGAAGCGCCACCGGCTTCCGCGAGGATCGTCTCGGCCTCGTCGCGGTCCATCAGGGTCCGTGCTTGTCCGTCAGGCGCCCTTCCAGGCGTCGGGAATATGCATAGGAAGGCGGCCGGGCGCGAGCGCCACCAGATCAAGTCGGACCGAACAGTCGCGAAGCGCCGGCCGGCCGGACGCCAGGGCGAGGCCGGCGCGCCGCAGGCGGCTGCGCTGATCGGGCGTCACGGTCTCCAGCGCCACATCCAGGCTCATCCGTCGCTTGACCTCCACCACCGCCAGCACCCGGCCGCGCAGGGCCAGGAGGTCGACCTCGGCCTGCCGGGTCTTCAGGCGGAAGCCCAGTATGCGATAGCCCCTGGCCATCAGCCAGATCGCCGCCAGCACCTCGCCCCGGCGGCCCGAAAGCCGGGCCCGGGCCCCGCGGCGCGCACGGGGGTTCACCGTCCCGCGTCCTCCGGTCCGGGCGCCGCCGCCTTCAGCGCCATCGCCCGGCGATAGAGATCCCGCTTCGGCAGGCCCAGGGCCCTGGCTACCTCGGCGGCCGCATCCGAGGGCTTGAGGCGGGAAAGGGCGTCGGCCAGCGCCGTGTCCACGTCGGCGGCGGTGGCCTCGGCTTCCCGGCCCGGCGCCACCAGCACCACGATCTCGCCCCGGGGCGCGTCCAGCGCGGGATCGGCGGCCAGCTCCGCCAGCGTCCCGCGGTAGAAGGTCTCGTAGAGCTTGGTGATCTCGCGGCAGACGACCGCCTCCCGGTCCGCGCCCAGCACCGCCGCCATGTCGGACAGGCTGTCCTTCAGGCGCGAACCGCCCTCGAAGAACGCCAGGGTGGCGCGTACGCCCGCCACCTCGGCCAGGAACGTCCGTCTCGCAGCGGACTTCGGCGGCGCAAAGCCCAGGAACAGGAACCGATCGGTGGGCAGGCCCGCCGCCGACAGGCCCGCCACCAGGGCCGAGGCGCCGGGCACGGGGACCACCGTATGCCCGGCCGCCGCGGCGTCGCGCACCAGGCGGAAGCCGGGGTCGGAGATGAGCGGCGTGCCCGCATCCGACACCAGGGCCACGCGCCCGCCCTCGGCCAGGAGGGCCAGGGCCTTGGGGCGCGACCGCTCGGCGGCGTGCTCGTCGTGGCGTTCCAGCTTCGCGGAGAGGCCGAAGGCGGCCAGCAGCTTGGCGGTGACGCGGGTGTCCTCGGCAAGGACCACGTCGGCCTGGGCCAGCACATCGAGCGCCCGGAGCGTGATGTCCCGCAGGTTCCCGATCGGCGTCGCCACGACATAGAGGCCCGGCGCCAGGGGCGCGTCGTCGAGCGTGGGCGGTGGAAGGGCGCGGGCCATGCGCGAGGCTTCGCCGCTCCGGGCCGCCAAGGCAAGCGCTCCGGCGTCCGGACCCCTTATCGGGGGAGGCGCATCCGGCGGCCGGCGCCGCATGGAGAACGAGCGCCGCTGTACGGGCGCGCATCTCAGGAGCGTATGCGTGAAGCGTTTCCCTCTGGCCGCCGCGGCGGCCCTGGCCCTCGCGGCGTCGACCCTGGCGGTCCCGGCCGGAGCCGCCGTCGTCACCCTCAAGTTCGAGGGGAACATCCCCTCGACCAACGCCTTCTTCGGCAGCGGCCTCGAGAACCGGATGGCGCCCGGACAGATCTCATACATCGAGGGCATCCAGCTGGGCCGGGGCGCCACGCCGGGCAGCGCCTATGAGTTCGTCTTCGAGTACGACACCGAGGCGGCCATCACCGGCGCCAGCCGGTATCCGCTGACCTTCGTCTCGGGCTTCGTGGGCTCGAACACCGACTTCAGCGGCTTCACCCCCTACATCCAGTTCCGGCAGGTGGGCGAGTACGCCTACATGAACCTGATCCTGGAGAAGCTCGACACCATCGGGCCCAACACCTATCGGACCTACGCCGCGTTCTCCGTGGGCGACCGCGGCGGCGACGTGACGCTGAACCTGCTTCCCGAAAGCCTCGATCCGACGAGCCTGGACTTCATCGTCGCCTCCTTCGAGACCTTCGGGCGCGAAGGCGCCTACCGCCACATCGTCGACGGCGTTTCGCGCGGCCTGTCCGTCGTGCCGCAGGGCGCCCCGGGCGGCGTCGGCGCCATTCCCGAGCCCGGGGCCTGGGCGATGATGATCCTGGGCTTCGGCGCCGTGGGGGCCCTGCTCCGCCGGCGTCGCCCGCGGATCGGGGCCTTCGCCGCCTAGGCGCCCGCGCCCGCCGCCAGCTGCGCCTCGGCGCTCGCGCGGGCCGACGGATAGTCGGCCTTGCCGTTGGCGGCCCGGATGTCGCGGTCGGCCACCACGATCCGCTTGGGCGTCTTGTATCCCGCGAGCGCCCGGCGGACGTGGGCGCGCAGGGCGTCCTCGTCCAGGGCCGCGCCCTCGGCCAGGCGCACGACGCCCGTCACCGCCTGGCCCCATTTCTCGTCGGGCAGGCCGATCACCAGGGCGTCCTCGACCGCGGGGTGGGTCTTGAGCGCCTCCTCCACCTCTTCCGGGAAGACCTTCTCGCCGGCGGTGTTGATGCAGGCGCTGCCGCGGCCCAGCAGGGTCAGGGAGCCGTCCGCCTCGACCAGGCACCAGTCCCCGGGGATCGAGTAGCGGACGCCGCCGATGGTGCGGAAGGTGCGCGCGGTCTTCTCATCATCCTTGTAGTAGCCGACGGGATTGGGCGGCCCGATGGCCACGAGGCCCTGAACGCCCGAGCCCGGCTCGACGGGATTGTCGTTCTCGTCGAACACCTTGCAGCGCTCGCCCAGCACGAACCTGGCCGTCTGGACCTCCAGGCCCTTGGCCATCATCGACTGGCCCATGCCCAGCGCCTCGGACGAGGAGAAGCCGTCCGAGAGCACCGCGCCCGGCATGTGCTCGAGCAGCCCCTGCTTGACCTCGTACGACCACATGACGCCCGAAGACACGATCATCGCCACCGACGAGACGTCCCAGCGGCCCGGATTGGCGTTCAGCGCGTTCAGGATCGGCTTGGCGAACGAGTCGCCCACGATCACCAGCGTCTGCGGCTTGTGGCGGTCCACGGCGTCCAGCATCTCGACCGCGTCGAAGGCCGCACCCTCGAGGGTGATGACCGTCCCGCCCGCCATCATCACGCCCATGCCGGTGAGCAGGCCCGTGCCGTGCATCAGGGGCGGCGCGGGCAGGATGCGGCCCATCGGCCCGACGGTGCGGGCGTGTTCGGCCAGGGCCTCCAGGGTCTCGGGGACCGGCCCCATCTTGCGCGCCGCCTGGAGGGTGATCTCGCGCAGGTCCTTGTGGGCCCACATCACGCCCTTGGGCATGCCCGTCGTGCCGCCGGTGTAGATGAAGAACTGGTCGTCGCCCGAGCGCGCGATGTCCAGCGGCCCGCCGTTCCCTTCCGCCGCCAGGTCCTCGAACCGCTCGGCGAAATCGGCGACGGCGCCGTCGGGGCTGACCTCGACCCACGTCCTGACGCCCGGAAGACGGGGCCGGATCTGCTCGACGGCGTCCCGGAACTCCGAGGCGTAGACCACCGTGCGGGCGTCGGAGTTGTCGAAGATGTACCAGACCTCTTCGGGCGTGTAGCGGTAGTTGACGTTGACGTGCGTCTGCCGCGCCTTCCATCCGGCCGCCACCGCCATCAGGTACTCGGGCCGGTTGCGCATGTAGATGGCGATCTTGTCGCCCGGCGCCGCGCCGCGGGCGATCAGGGCTCGGGCCAGGTTGTTGGTCGCCTGCCGCGCCTCGCCCAGGGTGACCACCCGCTCGCCGTGGATGAAGGCCGGGCTGTCGGCCGGCAGGACCGGCTCCACGGCGTCGAGGATATCTCCGAAATTCCAGTCCATGCGTTCCTCCCTCAGGGCCCCCGGTCTTCGCCGGTTCGGGCCTCAATCTGGTTCGAACGCCTATCGACCGCTCTTGACCTGACGGAAGGGAATATCCCGATCGACTTCCGGCTCCTTCGGGAGGCCCAGGACCCGCTCGCCGATGATGTTGCGCTGGATCTGGTCGGTGCCGCCCCCGATCGACGTGAAGTAGGCGTTGAGCGTCAGGAAGTTGGCGTCCTCCGCGCGGGGATGCTCCGGCCCCTCCAGCAGGCTGCCGGCGCCCAGGATGGCGGTGCGCACGCGCGCCTCCTCGTGCAGGATGCGGCTCATGGCCAGCTTGCCCAGGCTCATCACCGGCGACGAGCTGCCCTGCGCCAGGTCGGCCTTGGCGCGGGCGGTGTTGAGCGCGTTCAGCCGCTTGTAGGCGATCACCTGCGCGAGATCCTGCCGCAACAGCGGATCGCCCAGCCGCCCCGCCTCGCGGGCCAGGGCGATCAGCGGCTCCTCGGTCTTCGATTCCGGCGCGCCGCTCCGGGCTCCCCGCGCGCCCTCGCCCATCACCGAACGCTCGTAGGCCAGGGCCGTCTGGAGCACGCCCCAGCCCTCGCCCAGGTTCTTCAGCAGGTTCTCGGCCGGCACGACGGCGTCCGTGATGAACACCTCGTTGAAATGGCTCTCGTCGGTGATCTGCCTGAGCGGCCGCACCTCGACTCCCGCCTGCTTCATCGGCAGGAAGAAGAAACTGATCCCGGCGTGCTTGGGGACGTCCCAGTCCGTCCGCGCGATCAGCATGCCGTAGTCCGCCGTCGCGGCCCCCGACGTCCACACTTTTTGGCCCGTCACGACGAAGTGGTCGTCGACCCTCTCGGCGCGCGTCCGGATGCCCGCCAGGTCCGACCCCGCGCCGGGTTCGGAATAGAGCAGGCACATGCCCACCTCCTGCCGCAGCAGGGGCGCGATCAGCTTCGCCTTCAGCGCCTCGGTCCCGCACGCGAGCAGGGTGTTGGCCCAGAGGTTGGTGCGGTCCTGCCCCGTACCCGGCGCGCCGACGGCGGCGAACTCGCGCTCGATGATCCGGGCCTGGGCGTCGGGCAGGGCGCGGCCGTGCCATTCCACCGGCCAGCGCGGCGCGGCCCAGCGTGCGGCCACCACCTTGGCCAGCCAGGCCTTGTGCTCGTCCGAGACGGTCCAGCCCGCGCCCCCGGGGCCCGGCTTCGGCTTGGGCAGGCCCTTCCAGTTGTCGGCGAGCCAGGCGCGGACCTCGTCGCGCAGGGCGTCGTTCGCGGTGTTTGCGTCGGCCATGATCAGGCTCCCAGCGCGGTCAGGAAGCGTTCGCGGTGCGCAGCCGAGGCGCCGAAGAGCTGGGCGTCGGCGCGCGCGCGGCGCAGGTAGAGGTGGGCGGGATGAGCCCAGGTGAAGGCGATGCCGCCGTGCATCTGGATCGCGTCGGCGGTGGTCTTCACGAAGGCGTCGGCGCAGGCGAACGCCGCCAGGCTGACCGCGGCCGGGGCGTCGGGGGCGGCGTCGGCCAGCTTCACCGCGGCGTTGCGCGCGGCCGAGATCGCGCTTTCGGTCTCCAGCAGCAGGTCGGCGGCCATGTGCTTCACCGCCTGGAACGAACCGATCGCCCGTCCGAACTGATAGCGGGTCTTGGCGTAGTCGACCGTGAACTCCAGGCAGCGGCGCGCGCCGCCGGCCTGCTCGCCGGCCAGGCCGACCAGGGCGAGACGGAGCGCCGCCTCGGCCGCCGCGCCGGCGTCACCGCCCAACCGACGGGCCGGCGCGGCGTCGAAGGCGATCCGCGCCAAGCGCAGGGTATGGTCGAAGGTCGGCAGCGCCTGGATGGTCACGCCCGCCGCCCTGGGATCGACCTCGAAGGCCGCCAGCCCGTCCGGGGCGCGGGCCAGCACCAGCAGCACGCCGGCGGCCTGGCCGTGGATCACATAGCTGGCCGTCCCGCTGAGGGCGTCGCCGGCGGCGGTGACGGCCACACCCTCGGGCGTCCACGTCCCGGCGTCCCCGGTCAGGGCTGCGGCGGCGATGGTGGTTCCGTCCGCGATCCCCGGCAGCAGACGCGTCTTGGCGTCGGCGTCGTCCAGACGCTGGAGAAACTCGGCCGCGAGCACCCCCGACCCGAGCAGCGGGCCGCACAGCAGCGCGGCGCCCGCCGCCTCCATCACGGCCTCGAGCTCCAGCGGGCCGGCGCCCGCGCCGCCGTAGGCCTCGTCGACGATCAGCCCGGTGACGCCCATCTCGGCGAGCTGGCCCCAGAGCGCTGGGTCGTACCCGCTCTCGGTCTCCATCGCCCGCCGCACGTCGGCCTCGGCGCTATGGTCGGCCAGAAGCCGCGTCACGGCGTCCTGCAGGGCGGTTCGTTCCTCCGGGGTCAGGCTGGGCAAGCCGCCGCCTCCTTGTTGATTATCGGACGGTGTCCGTCTAAAAATAGCCACATGGTCCTTCCGATGGCAAGCACGGGCCGCCGCCGTGGCTGAAGCCGCACCCGCCGCTTCCGTCTCCGCGCCCAGGGGACGGCCCCGCGATCCGGGGCTGGAGGACCGCGTGTTCGACGCCGCCATCGCCCTCTACGCCGAGACGGGCTGGG
The DNA here is from genome assembly GCF_037189685.1 of Phenylobacterium sp. Classification (GTDB taxonomy): domain Bacteria; phylum Pseudomonadota; class Alphaproteobacteria; order Caulobacterales; family Caulobacteraceae; genus Phenylobacterium. The sequence continues at coordinate 258,748 of NZ_JBBCIT010000001.1, forward strand.
CGGGCTTCTCGTTCGAGGCCCTGGCCCGGCGCTCGGGCGTGGGCAAGGCCGGGCTCTACCGCCGCTGGGACAGCCGTCAGGACCTTCTGCGCCAGACGCTGGAGGCGCGCTGGCTGGCGCCCGCCCGCATCGACACGGGCGCCCTGCGCGGCGACCTCGTGGCCCTGGCCCGCCAGATCTTCGCCGTCCGCACCAGCGCCTATGGCGGCGCGCATCTGTGGATGGCCATCGACGGCGAGCTCAACCCCGAGGTCCGCGCCGCCACCGCGCCCTATGCCGAGGCGACCATCCGCCAGGGCCGCGCCATCGTCCGGCGCGCCATCGTCCGCGGCGAGATCGCCCCCACCGTCAACCCCGGCCTCCTGATGGACATGCTGGTGGGCGCGGTCTCGAACCATATCGCCACCACGCCCCGGCGGCTGCGCGCCGCCATGATGGGGAAGATGGACGCCTTCACCGCCGACCTCGTGGACGCCGTCCTCAAGGGCGTCGGCGCAAAATCCAGCGAGGAAACATGACCGTCAGCGACAACACGCCCGTGATCATCGGGGTCGGCGAGGCCTCCGAGCGCATCGACGCGCCGGACTACCAGGCGCTCTCGCCCGTTGCCCTGGCGGCGAAGGCGGCCGAAGCCGCCCTGATGGACGCGAGGGCGGATGCGGGCGCGCCCGCCCTGGCCGCACGGATCGACGTGATCGCGGCCATTCGCCAGTTCGAGGTCTCGGGGCCGAACGCCCAGGCGCCTTTCGGCGCGTCCGACAACTTCCCCCGCTCGGTGGCGCGGCGCGTCGGCGCCGAGCCCCGCCGCGCGATCTGGGAAGTGGTGGGCGGGCAGGGCCCGCAGCACCTGGTCAACGAGTTCGCCCACGCCATCGCCGCCGGAGAGATGGAGATGGCGCTGATGGTCGGCTCGGAAGCCATCTCGACCGTCCGCCACCTGGCGGGCAAGGGCGAGACCCGCGACTGGAAGGAGACGGTCGGGGGACAGCTCGAGGATCGCGGCTACGGCATGGACGGCCTGTTGACGCGTGACCTCGCCGGCCACGGCGCCCGCACGCCGATCCAGGTCTACGCCCTGTTCGAGAACGCCCGCCGCGCCCGCGAGGGCAGGGACCGCGCCGCCTACGCCCTGGACATGGGCCGCCTCTTCGCGCCCTTCACCGAGGTGGCCGCCGGCAACCCCCACGCCATGAGCCAGCAGGTGTTCACCGCCGAGGAGCTGGCGACCGTCACCGGCCCCAACCGCCTGACCAGCGATCCCTTCCCCCGCCGCATGGTGGCCCGCGACCAGGCCAACCAGGGCGCCGCCGTCCTGATGACCTCGGTGGGCCGCGCCCGCGAGCTGGGCGTGCCGGAGGATCGCTGGGTCTATCTCTGGGGCGGCGCGGACGTGAAGGAGCGGACGCCGGTGGAGAGACAGGACCTGTCGCGCAGCCCGGCCTCGGTGGCCGCGGCGAAGCGGGCCCTGGACGTCGCCGGCGTCACCGTGGCCGACATCGACGTGTTCGACCTGTATTCCTGCTTCCCGATCGCGGTGTTCAACATCTGCGACGGCCTGGGCCTGGCCCCCGACGACCCGCGCGGGCTGACCGTGACGGGCGGCCTGCCGTTCTTCGGCGGGGCCGGGAACAACTATTCCATGCACGCCATCGCCGAGATGGTCCGACGGCTTCGCGCCAGGCCGGGCGCGGTGGGGCTGGTCGGGGCCAACGGCGGGTTCCTCTCGAAGTACTCCGTCGGCGTCTATTCCACCCGGGCGAGGCCTTTCGCGCCCTTCGACTCCCGGCCGCTCCAGGCCGAGGTGGACGGCTGGGCGGCGCCCGAGCTGGATCCGGGCTTCGCGGGCGAGGCGGCCGTGGAGACCTACACCATCGACTATTCCGGCCCGGCGCCGCGCGGCGTGGTCCTGGCCCGCTCGCCCGCCGGCGCCCGGGTCATCGCCATGACCCCGCCGGAGGACCCGCAGGTGGTGGAGACGATGATCGCCATCGACCCTCTGGGTCGCCGCGCCGTGCTGAAGCCGGCTGGCGAAGGCAAGATTCTCGTGACGGGCTTCTCATGACGGGACCGCCGGTCTGACGGATATCCGGCCCCGGCGCACAGGTTGCCCGCGGCGCCAGGCCCGCCGCGTCAGGGCGCACCGACCGCCGGCCGCTTCAGGCCCAGATGGTCGCGCAGCGTCACGCCCTCGTAGGCGTCGCGGAACAGCCCGCGCCGGCGCAGCTCGGGGACGACCAGGCGCGTGAAGGCCTCGAGGTCCCCCGGCAGGATGGGCGGCATCACGTTGAAGCCGTCCGCCGCGCCGGCCTCGAACCACTGCTGCATCATGTCCGCGACGTCCTGCGGCGAGCCGACCACCACCTTGTGGCCCCGGGCCGAGACCGCCCGGTACATGAGCTGGCGCAGATTGAGCCCCTCGTCCTCGGCCACCTGGCGGAACAACTCCTGCCGCCCCCGCCAGCCCTCGGTCGGCGGCAGGTCGGGGAACGGCCCGTCCAGATCGGCGCGGGAGAGGTCGGTCCCGGTCAGACCCGACAGCAGGCCCAGCGCCTGACGCACGTCGACGAGATCCTGCAGGGACTGGAAACGCGCCTCGGCCGCTTCACGCGTCTCGGCCACGAAGGGCATCACGCCCGGCATGATGAGCACATCCGCGGGGTCACGTCCCGCCGCGACGGCGCGAGCCTTGATGTCGGCGTAGAACGCCTGGGCGCCGGGGAGGCTCTGCTGGGCCGTGAACACCACCTCGGCGGAGACTCCCGCCAACGCGCGGCCGTCGTCAGACGACCCCGCCTGGACGATCACCGGCCGGCCCTGGACCGGCCGGCCCGACTGGAGCGGCCCGCGAACCCTGTAGTAGGGTCCCTCATGGTCCAGCCGCCGGACCTTCGTGGGGTCGAAGAAGCGGCCCGCCGCCTTGTCCAGGACCAGGGCGTCATCGTCCCAGGTGTCCCAGAGGCCCGTCACCACCTGGAGGTACTCGGCGGCGCGCGCATAGCGGTCGTCGTGGGCGAGCTGGTGTTCCAGCCCGAAGTTCTGCGCCTCGGCGTCCGAGGCCGAGGTCACCAGATTCCAGCCCGTCCGGCCGCCGCTGAGCTGGTCCAGCGACGCGAACTTCCGGGCCAGGTGGTACGGCGGCATGTAGGTGGCCGAAACCGTACAGATCAGGCCGATCCGCTCGGTCTGGGTCGCCAGCGCCGCCAGGAGGGTGAGCGGCTCCCAGTAGTAGACCTGCGGCCCCTGGCTCAGCCGCTCCAGGGAGCCCCCCGGCAGGCCGACGTTGTCGGCGAAGAAAACGGCGTCGAACGCCGCCGCCTCCGCGAGGCGCGCCGACCGCAGGATCGGCTCGAACCGCGTGAGCGCCGAGGGGTCCGCCTCAGGGTGGCGCCAGGCCGCCAGATGATGGCCCAGGCCGAACAGGAACGCGCCCAGGCGCATCTGGCGATCGGACGTCACGGCGCGGCCCCCTCTGCGGTTTCCTAGAACGGGCGGGCGGTCAGCGTAAGGCCGAACGTCCGAGGCTCGCCCAGGATGGCGATATAGGGCGAATTGGCGCTCGCCATGCCGAAGGCTGCGGCATAGTCCTTGTCGAACAGGTTCTTCGACCAGACGTTGGCCGACCACCGCCCGTCGTCGGTCCGGACGCCGAGACCGACGTGGGTGAGGCCGTAGGCTTTCTGCCGGCCATAGGCGGACAGGGCGTTCAGATAGGTCGAACTGCGCCACGTCTGGTTCGCGTAGCCGAAGACCACCAGACCCGAGTCCAGCGGCTGCTCGAAGTTCAGGCTGACTTGGCCCGTGAACCGCGGCGCGAACGGAACCCGTGTGCCCGACAGGTCGACCGAGGCCGGCGCGCCGGGGAAGGCATATTCCGGCGGCGGCGGCGCGTTGCGGTACGAGACGTATTCGGGATCGCTGTAGGCCGCGCTGAACGAGGCCCGCCAGACGGGCGACAACTGGGCCTGGCCCTCGACCTCGACGCCACGCAGCCGCACCTTGCCCACGTTGGCGAGATAGGACCGCGCCGTGGCCCCGACCTGGGTGGTGAGCGTGGCCTGATAGTCCTCGATCTCATTGTGGTAGAGGTTGGCGTTCAGCGTGGCCCGGCCGCCCAGCAGGGTGGTCTTCACGCCGAGCTCGAAGTCGAGCGATTTCTCGGGCTGGATGATGATCGGATCGCCCGGCCGCGCGCCCAGATTGGCCGCGCCGGACTTTTCCCCGTAGCTCGCGCTCGCGTAGGCCAGCACGTCCGGCGTGATCCGGTAGGAGGGATTGATCAGCCACGAGACGGCGTCCGACGTCTTCTTGCCGGTCACCGTGAACGGCGTTCCCGCCACGGCGGCGCGGAACGGCGCCAGCGCCGCCAGGGCCCCGGTCAGCGGCGCGCCCCCGAAGGACAGGGCCTCGTTCGACGCCTTCCGCGTCTCGGTGGTGTACCGGAGGCCGAGCGTCAGGCTGGCGCGCTCGTCGAATCGGTACGTGCCCTGGGCGAAGGCCGCGAGACTATCGGTCTTCGCTTCGCCCCGCTGGTTGGTCTCCAGCCCGTCCAGCGCCACGGAGGGGACCGTCGCCCCGAGGAAGAAGGCGCTGGCGGCGCTGAAGAACTGTGTCCGATAGTTGCTCCGCACGTCCTGGCGCAGAGCGTAGACGCCCACCTGATAGTCGAAGGCGCCGCCGGTCGGCGAAGCCAACCGGAACTCCTGGGAATACTGATCCACGTCCACGTCGTAGCCCGCCCGAACGATCGGGAAGGGCGTGCCGTCCGAGTCGTTGCGCGGCCGGAAGTAGAGCTGCCGCCACGCCGTGACCGAGGTCAGGGTGTGTTCTCCGATCGACCAGTCGGCCTGGTTGGAGATCCCGTAGGTGCGCGAAAGGATCCGCTCCTGGGTGTCCAGGTCGGGGTCGCGGGGCAGGTCGTACGAAGGGGTGTACCCGAAGGCGCTCTGCAGGCGCCGCTGCCAGCCGTTCCGCACCGCGCCGTTCACGAACGTCAGCGGGTCGCCCGCGGCCGGATAGTAGTTGTTGAACTCCTTGGTCCTGTAGCCCTCGGCGATGAGGCGGTTCTGGAACCCGCCGTCGCGATAGAGGAGCTGGCCGCGCACCGCCCAGCGGTTGGTGTCCAGGTACTCCTTGCCGTCGACCCTGTTGGTCAGCCACCCCCCGCCCGTGTCGCGGTAGATCGTCAGCCGCCCCGCCAGCCGGTCCTCCACGATCGGCCCCGAGAGGTTGGCCCGGAACTGATAGCGCTCGCGGTTCGCCAGGGTCGCGCTGACCGTGGCCTCGGGGGTGAACGACGGGCGCTTGGTCGTCACCACCAGTGCGCCCAGGGTCGTGTTCTTGCCCAGCAACGTGCCCTGAGGGCCGCGCGCCAGTTCGACGCTCTCCAGGTCCACGAAGTCCAGCCAGCTGAAGCCCGGGTGGGTGTAGAAGACGTTGTCGACGATGAGGCCGACGCCGGCCTCCGAACCGTCGCTGTTGGCGTTGCCGCCCACGCCGCGGATCGTCAGGGTCGACACCCGGGTGTTCTGCTGCAGGGCGTTGAAGTTTGCGATCTTGGCCGCGTACTCCGAAACGCGGTCCAGCCGCTCGACGGCAAGCACGGCCCCACTGACCGCCGAGACGGTGATCGGGACGTCCTGAAGGCGTTCCGCGCGCCGACGAACGGTGACGACGACCTCGTCGACCTCGCCGGCTGCGGCCTCGGCCGCCCCATCGGCGGCGATCTCGGCGGCGTGGGCGAATGGTCCTGTGGCGGCGGCAAGCGCCGCCATCGCGACGGCAAGGCCGCCGCGCCGATGAATGGCTGGCATTGAGGTATCCCCTGGCGGACGGTCACCGCCCGCATTTCGATGAAAGCTCCAACGTCGCGGCCAGGCGGTGTCCGCCCGGCGTCCCCGGCCAGGGCCGGGCCGGTCTCAGCGCCGACGACAGATGGACGTGGTTTGAAGACGCATACTGAACTCTCCGGTCCCCGGAGGCATGAGGCGCCTCGTCGCCGAGACGCCTCATGAAGTCACTCACGACGCCGGAAGGGGGAGGAACGCGTCGCCCTATAATTCCTATAGATTCACTTGGTTTAATCGATACAGTTTTTCTAACATCGCGCCGAGCTTAGCCGATGCCGATGGTTCTCACGGAAATCCCAGCTACTGTCGGAGCAAGGAACCGCAGAAACAGGAAGCCGGGAGCGAACGCCATGATGGACGATCCTACGATGAACCGCCGCGCGCTGCTGGGCGCCGCCTCGGTGCTGGCCACGGGCGCGGCCACCGTCACCCACGCGCAGGCCCCGACGCCGGGCGCACTGAAGGGAAAGACGATCCTCATCACAGGGTCCAGCTCAGGTTTCGGCCGGCTTTCGGCGCTGCATCTGGCCGACCTGGGTGCGACGGTGATTGCGTCCATGCGCAACCTGGACGGGGGCCGCCGGCCCGAGGCCGTCTCGCTCCTGGCCGAGGCCAAGGGCAAGCCGGGCCAGGTCCATGTGGTCGAGATCGACGTGACGAAGCCCGATCAGGTGACGCGGGGCGTCGGCCAGGCGGAGAAGATCGCCGGCGGCGGTCTGGACGCGGTGCTGAGCAACGCCGGCATCGGAATCTCCGGCCCCGTCGAGCTGCACGACGAAACCGCGCTGGAGGCCGAGATGCAGACCAACCTGCTGGGCGGCCTGCGCGTCGCCCGCGCCGCCCTTCCCGGCATGCGCGCCAGAGGCTCGGGCCTCCTCATGCCCGTGTCGTCCCAGCTCGGGCGCATCATCCTCCCCAACATCGGCACCTATTGCAGCGGCAAATGGGGACTGGAGGCGGCCTTCGAGGCGATGGCCTATGAACTCGCGCCCTTCGGCGTCGAGGTGACGATCATCGAGCCCGGCGGATACCCGACCCGCATCTGGGATACGGGCGCCAAGGCGGTCGAGGCGATGATCGCGCGAAACGAGCCCGAACGGGCGAAAGCCTACGAACAGCACATCGCCATGACCCGGGCGACCATGACCGGTCCGCGCGACAGCGATCCGGCCGACGTTGCGCGCGCCGTCGCCGAGCTCGTGGCCCTGCCGAACGGCCAGAGGCCCCTGCGACGCCCCGTGCATCCCAACACCGCCATGACCCAGGCCGTGAACAAGGCGCTGGCCGGTTTCCAGGCACAGGTCCTGGGCCGGGGGCCGTACGCCGCCTGGCACCAGGCCGTGACGAGCTGAATCAGGAAGCAAAGACGAGAAGCCCCGGCCGAGGTGTGACGATCTCGGGCCGGGGCGGTAGGTCTCGTGCCGGTGACTGGAGAGCCGACGCGCGTCGATCTGGAACGCCGTGACGCTCCGCGCAGCCCGGGCCGGCCGCATCGACAGCCCTACAGTAGCACCGTCGCGGCCCGGGGCCAAACGTGATTCTTCGACGCAGGCAGGGAGAGAGGCGCGGCCCCTGACGCTCTCCTCGTCGGGGCCGCGCTCCAATGGCTCGCGGCGCGCCCGATCGAGCCCGGGGCGCCCCGCTTGCGCCGCGCCAGCCCGGCGCGGTCCGACCTCGCGGCTCTCCAGTCGCACAGGGTCGCGGCTGAGACGGCGCCGTACGGGGCCGTCCCTAGGTCGGCCGCCAAAAAAGTTTCAGAAGGCCGCAGACACCGTCACGCCGAGGGTCCTCGGCCGCAGGGGCGTGATCTGCCGAATCTGGTTCGGGTTGAAGGGGTTGCCGAAGGCGAAGGTGTCGTTCAGCGAATCGAACGGATTCAGCAGGAAGACCTGGACCGCATACCGGTCGCCGACCAGTTCGGCCGAGACCTTGCTGCGGATGTAGCCGCCGGTCCTGGGCGCCGCGGCGTCGAACGAGACGTGGGACGCGCCCACATAGTTCACCTGGCCCAGAAGGTTGAGCCGCCAGTCGTCCCGGATCTCGCGCTCCCAGCTCACCAGGGCCCCCGCCGACGTCGAAGGCGCGCCCGGCAGCGCATGGACCAGGTTGTTGGTGAAGTCGCGGTTCGGATTCGACGTCCGGGTGCGGGCGAGCCGGCCGTTGAGCTGGAGGGTGAGGCCGTAGGGTCCTCGATACGAGAGCTCGCTCTCGACCCCCAGGATATGGGCGTCGCCGGCGTTGGTGGTGTAGGCGATGCCGGAGGGACGGAACTGGTCCGTCTGGATATCCTCCCAGTCGGCGTAGAAGACCGCCGCGCTCAGGGCCAGGCGGCCCTCCAGGGCGCGGGTCTTGGCGCCGATCTCATAGTTCACGATCCGGTCCGGGCGGAAGGTCTCGCGCCCCTCCGGCAGGGGAACGGCCCCGCCCGAGTTCAGGCCGCCGGGCCGATAGCCCTCGGACGCCACGGCGTAGATCAGGTGGCCCGAGCCAGGCTCCCACTGGATCGAGAGCTTGGGCGAAAGGCCGGTCGTCGAGGCGTTGCGGTCGAAATCGCGGGGCGGAAAGCGTTCCGCGACCACGGCCGAACGCGTCCGCGTGTCGATGTGGAAGGCGCGCCCCCCCAGGGCCACCGTCCACCCCGGCGCGAACATCCAGGACGCCTCGCCGTAGGCGGCGATCTCGCGCACATGGTCGCGGCGCGTGTCGCCGTACACATGGAAGTTCGGCAGGTTGGGGATCTGGGCCAGGAACTCGGTCGGCGCGTGTATGCGGGTGTCCGACCCGTAGAGGCCTCCCAGCCATTGGAAGGGGCCCGCGCCACGCGACGCCAGATAGACGTCCTGAACCAGCATCCGCGTGCGGTTGCGCTCGGAATAGGCCGACGTCCGGGCGAACGAGGTGTAGAGGTCCTGGGTCGCCGTGGCGTCGTACAGGCTGCTGTAGGCGTGGCGGATGTAGCCGCCCGAGGCGATGAGTTCGCCCCAGCCCCAGGACCGCTTCACCGTGGTGGTGAGCAGGGTGATGTCGTTCACGTGGGGTTCGGGAATCCGGACCGAACGCTTCAGGCCCAGGCCGGGCGAGGTGTAGTGCGTGTCCCGCGACCGCAGGTGCTGGCCGGCGGCCGTCAGAGACACCGACCAGTTGTCATCGGGTTGATAGAGCACGATCAGGCGCGCCCCGCGCCGGTCGGTGCGGTCGACGTTCTCGCGATCCTGGCTGATGTCGTCGAGATATCCGCCCTGGATCTCCTGATAGGCGGAGAGGCGCAGGCCCAGCCGGTCCTCGAAGACCGGATAGTTCGCATAGCCCTCCACCGCGCCGCTGGGCGTGCCGCTGCGGGTCAGGGCGCCCGTGGCGCGGACCTCGGCCTGTATGGCGCTCAGGTTCGGACGCCGCGCCACGATCCGGTAGACCCCGCCCAGGCTCCCCGCGCCGTAGAGTGCGCCCTGAGGCCCGCGGGCCACCTCCACCCGATCGACATCCACCAGCCGCAGGTCGGGGTCGGGCGCATTATAGTTGATGGGGATGTCGTCGAGGTAGGTCGCCACGATCGAACGGGCCCGACCGGTATAGGCGCCGTCAGCCAGGCCGCGGAGCAGCAGCTTGTTGCGACCCGGCCCGAGGTTGGTGGCCAGGACGCCCGCAAGCTGGCCGGCCGCATCGGCGGCGTCGCTGGCGCCCGACGCACGCAGGTCGTTGCGCGGAACCGCCGTGACGGCCACCGCCAGTTCCCGTGCGTTCCGCACCCGCTTGGTCGCGGTCACGAGCAGCTCAGCGACCGAGACGGGCGGCGACAGGCGCGGCGCCGGCGCCTCGGGCAGCGGCGAGATCTCGACGGCGCCGGGGGCGATCAGCCGCCAGCGACAGGGCGCGCCCGCCAGCAGGCGCTCGAGCGCCTGCTCCACCGTATAGGGCCCCTGGAGGCCCAAGCCGGAGCGGCCGGTGCAGGCGCCGGCGCCGATCAGGGTGATGTTGGCCTGCTGCGCCACGTCCAGCAGCGCCTCGGCGTAGGTCTGAGGCAGGACGTGAAACTGGATACGGGCCGGCGCGGCATGCGCGGGCGCCGAGGCGAGGCCCAGGCCCACGCCCGCGACAGCGGCCAGCAATTCCCGACGCGAGAGGATGGTCAGCTCCGCCCAGGACCGCTTCCGCCGGCGCGGCTCCCGATCCACGACGCGGCAATCAGCCCATAGTCAAAATGGTTGTCGCCCCCTTGGCCCGCATGGGCCCAGGCGGGTCAGCCGCGCCCGGTCATTTCCGAAGCAGCAGCGTACCCCGCTCGGAGGGTACCGATCTTACCGGCAGCATCAAGCCAAGACGCGCGACCACCGCGTCCTGATCGTCGATCACGATCACGCCGGTGATCGGCATGCGGGCCAGCTCGGGGTCCGAAATCTCGATCTGGCGCACGAACTGGCGATTCAGATCGGCGACGACGTCGGCCAGGGGCTCGTTCCGATAGACCAGCCGCCCCGTGCGCCATCCGAACGCCTCGGCCGGGTCCACCGAAGCCAGCCGGCCCACGCCCACGGGGTCGATCCGCAGCCGCTGGCCCGGAGTCAGCACGAAGGCCCCCGCGCCCGGGGTGGCACCCGGCGAGACCTGCACCTTGCCCCGCGCCACGGTGACGCTGAGCACGCGGTCGCGGTTGCGGACGTCGAACTGGGTGCCCAGCACCCGCACCGTCCGGCCGGACGCCTCGACGACGAACGGCCGCTTCGGATCGTGGGCGACGTCGAAGATGGCCTCGCCGTCGGCCAGCACCACGTCGCGGCCTTTGCCGGAGTAGGTCACGCTGAGCCGGGACTCCGCATTGAGGTCGACCGCGGAACCATCCGGAAGCGCGATGCGGCGATGCTCGCCCTTGCCGGTCGCATAGACCTGCACGTCCGGTTGTCCGGAGACCTGGGGCAACACGGCGACGGTCAGCGCCGCTGCGGCCGCGAGGCCGCCGCCGACGATCCAGCGCCGGCGGACCATGCCCTGGCGCTGCGCCTGGCGCCGACCCAGCTCGGCCAGCTCCGAACGAACGGCCGGCGCGACGGTCTCGAACTCGTGCCAGACCGCTAAGGCCTCTCGATACGCCTCGACGTTGTCTGGGTGTGCGGCCAGCCAGGCCTCGAAGGCTTCGGCGTCGGCGGCGGTCAGGTCGTCGCGCTGCAGGCGCGCAAGCCAGGCGCCGGCGTCCGCCGCCGCCCCTTCCTGGCTGATCGTCCTGCCGCTCATGGCTCCACTGGCCCGCAATGCGCACGCTGCGCCGGGCAAGGTCGAAGACGGCGCCGCGCCCCGCCGACCCTAGGTCCCCGATGAATTTCATCCATCATGGCCGCAGACGCCGCGTGAGGTTGCGGACGGCGGCCTGGATGTGCTGCTCGACCATCTTCACCGAAACGCCCATGGCCTGGGCGGTCTGGGCCTGGGTCAGTCCTTCCAGCTTGTGCAGCCGGAAGGCGCGACCCATCTGCGGCGGCAACTCGGCCACCGCCTCCGCCAGCAGGCGGATGCGTTCCCGGGCGATCAGCGCTTCGTCCGCCGCAGGCTCGTCCGTCACGTCTTCGCCGGCGAGCATCGACCGCGTCTCCTGCCGCCAGCTGGCGTCTCGCCGGGCCGAGCGGTCACCGCTGCGCACGTGGTCCACGAGGACGTTCGCCGCCATGCGGAAGAGGAGACCCGCCGGCGCGCGGACCGCCGCTTCGTCGTCCAGCCCGTGGAGTTTCAGATAGAGCTCCTGGAGGAGGTCCTCGGCGGTCGCCATGCAACGCGTGCGGGCGGCCAGAAACAGGAGCAGCGCCTCGCGCTTCTCCAGGAACGCGCTGTAGAGCGGTCCTTCGTCTCCTACCCGATCCGTCGACCGCGGCGCCGCCAACCCCTGCCTCGTCGTTGCCGCCTTGCGGCGGGCGTATCCTTACCCGCCCGCATGGCGAAGGAACGACGTCTTGCCAAGCCTTTTCGCCGGGCGCCGCGCCGGTGGACGCGTCCGCCGAGGCGGGACGCATTCCCTCTCGCCTCGACACGCCTTAACCTCCGGGCCCGTGAGGACCCCGCAATGAGAGAGGACGACGACTCCTTCCGGGAGGCCTGGCTGCTCGATCCCGCGGGGGTGTGCTGAATTGGAGGCCCTCCGGGACCGCATCGCCGCAAACCTTGCGGGCTTCGGACGCATCGGAATCCCGCCCGAAGGCCGACGCCGCGCCGCCGTGGCCATCGTGCTCGCGCCCAGCGACCTGGGGCCAGCCTATCTGCTCACGCGCCGCGCCCTGCACCTGCGCCGGAACGCCGGCAACTACGCCCTGCCAGGGGGCGGCCTTGATCCGGGCGAGGACGCCATCGACGCCGCGCTGCGGGAAACCGACGAGGAAGTCGGCGTACGCCTGACCCGCACCGCCGCCCTGGGCCTGCTGGACGACTTCGTGACCCTCGGCGATCAGGTCGTGACGCCGGTGATCCTCTGGACGCCCGATCCCGTGGCGCTGTCGCCCGCCCCCGAGGAGGTGCATGCCGCCTGGTTCGTGCCGCTGTCCGACCTGGACCACCCCCGTGCGCCGCGCCGGGTCCGCAACCCGCACGGCCCGCCGCTCCTGCGCATGTACGCGCGCGGAAGCTGGATCAACGCCCCCACCGCCGCCTGGCTCTGGCAGTTCCGCGAAGTCTGCCTCCACGGCCGCCCCGCCCGCACCGACGCCATCGGCCAGCCCCACTGGACCGCGCGATAGGCCTCCGCGCGAGCGGGGGCTCTCTCATGCAACCCGCGGTTCCCTAAAAGTGGAGAATGCCGATCGTGTCCGGGGTCGATCGACGAAGGCGGCTACACGGGGACCTGAAAAGCCGCTATGCCGCCCGCGACTTTACGCAAGGAGACCGCCCATGCCGCTGGACGCCGGCGCCCCGCAGAAGACCTATCGCTGGGACGATCCCCTCGACCTCTCCTCGCGGCTCTCGGACGAAGAGCGGATGATCTGGGACGCGGCGCGCCAGTACGCCCGCGAGAAGCTGCTGCCCCGCGTGGTGTCGGCCTATGCCGAGGAACGGTTCGACCGCGAGATCATGACCGAGATGGGCGAACTGGGCTTCCTGGGCCCGACGCTGCCCGAGGAATACGGCTGCGCCGGCGTGAACCACGTGGCCTACGGCCTGATCGCGCGCGAGATCGAGGCGATCGATTCCGGCTACCGCTCGGCCATGAGCGTGCAGTCCTCGCTGGTCATGTATCCGATCTACGCCTTCGGTTCCGAGGAGCAGAAGCGCAAGTACCTGCCCGGCATGGCGGCGGGCCGGATCATCGGCTGCTTCGGCCTGACCGAGCCGGACGGCGGCTCCGACCCCGCCTCCATGCGCACGACGGCGAAGAAGGTCTCGGACGGCTACGTCCTGAACGGCGCCAAGATGTGGATCACCAACAGCCCGGTCAGCGACGTGGCGCTGGTGTGGGCCAAGCTGGACGGCAAGATCCGCGGTTTCCTGGTGGAACGGGGAGCCAGGGGCTTCGAGACGCCCAAGATCCAGAACAAGCTCTCCCTGCGCGCCTCGGTCACCGGCGAGATTTCGCTGGCGGACGTCCATGTGCCCGAAGACGCCATGCTGCCGAACGTCGAGGGTCTCCGCGGGCCGTTCTCGTGTCTGAACAAGGCCCGATACGGCATCGCATGGGGCGCGATGGGCGCGGCCGAATTCTGCCTTCACGCCAGTCGCGAATATGTCTCCAGTCGCAGCCTGTTCGGCCGCACGCTGGCCTCACGCCAGCTCGTGCAGAAGAAGCTGGCCGACATGTCTACCGAGATCGCGTTGGGCTTCGAGGGCGCGCTGGCCCTGGGCCGGCTGATCGACGAGGACGCCTGGGTCCCCGAGGCGATCTCGATGCTGAAGCGCAACAACTGCGGCAAGGCGTTGGATATCGCCCGCGTCGCGCGCGACATGCACGGCGGCAACGGCATCTCGGGCGAGTACCATGTGATGCGCCACGCCGCGAACCTGGAAACGGTGAACACCTACGAGGGGGCGCACGACGTCCATGCCCTCATCCTGGGCCGCGCCATCACGGGCGAAAGCGCATTTTGACGCACGCATCAGAATACAACTCAAATTTTACGGTTCTCTCGATAACCCTTCCGGCGCGCATCCGGGCCTGACGCCCGGACGCCCGGGGGAAACGCATGGTTCGGAAGAGCGCAGAAGGCGCCGCCGACAAGGCCGGGATGGTCCGCTGGCTGTTCCAGAACAGCCGTGACCTGATGCATGTCGCGGGACCGGACGGCCGGTTCCGAGTGGTCAACGCGGCGTGGTGCGAAATCACCGGCCTCAGCGAAGCCGCGCTGCTCGGCCGCCTGTGCCTGGATTTCTACCACCCCGACGACGTCCGCGACGTGCGGGGCCGCGCCCGGCGCGTGCGGCCCGGCGACGTCTCCGACTCCGAGATCCGCGTCGCCGACGGGCGCGGCGGCTGGCGCTGGTTCCGCGGCCGCCGCGAGGTGATGACCGACGGCAGCCATGTGGTCATGCTGCGCGACGACACCGCCGACCGCGCCTATCGGCAAGAGATCGAGGAAGGCCGCCGCACCCGCAAGATGCTGGGCGCCGCCGCGGGTATCGGCATCTGGTCCTTCGATCCCGTCGCCAACACCATCTGGTGGTCGGACGAACTCGTCGAGCTGGTGGGCTTCGATCGCGACGTCGTCTGGACGCCGGACCGCTTCTACGAGACGGTCCATCCGCAGGATCGGGCCAGCATGCGCGAGGCCCTGACCCGAGCCGTACAGGACGGCGAGAACGTGCGGCTCGAACACCGCATCCGCACGCCGCGCGGCTGGGCCGCCATGCGCGTGACCGTCCGCACCCAGAAGGTCGCCGAAGGCGTACACCGCCTCCAGGGCATCTCCGAGGACATCACCGAGCTGGCGGACGCCCGAGACCTGGCGCGGCGCGAGGAGCAGCGGGCCCGCCGCGCCCGTCGCGAGGTCCAGGCCAACGCCAGCCGCCTCAACCTCGCCCTCGAGGCGGCCGAGGCCGGCGTCTACGAGATCGACCACGTCCGGCGAACCTTCTGGTGTTCGCCCGAGTTCGAGCGCATCACCGGCCAGACGCACTCCAGCTACGAGGAGGCCGTCGATCTCCGCTATCCCGGCTTCCACCCCGACGACCTGCCTCACATCCGCGCCTCGTTCCGGGCGCTGCACCGCGGCGACAAGCGGTCGGGCGAAAGCTTCGAGGCGCGCATCATCCGTCCCGATGGAAGCGAGCGCTGGGTGCGCGTCTTCCACCACCTGGAGGTCGCCAAGAACGGTCGCTGGCTGAAGGCCGGGGGCCTGATCCAGGATTGCGACGCGCTCAAGCGTCAGGAGCTGGCGCTCGAGGAGGCGCGCGCCGCCGCGGAGGCCGCCGCCGAGGCCAAGGCCGCCTTCCTGGCCAACATGAGCCACGAGATCCGCACCCCCCTCAACGGCGTGATGGGCGTGCTGCACCTGCTGAAGGGCGAACGGCTGTCACGCGAAGGCCGGGCGCTGCTGTCCGAGGCGCTGTCCTGCGGCGGCATGCTGGCGGAACTGCTGAACGACGTGATCGACTTCTCCAAGATCGAGGCTGGTCGCCTCGAACTGTCCTGCGAACCGGTGAACCCCGCCGCCCTTGTGGACGGCGTCGTGCGCCTTCTGGACCCTCAGGCGCAAGCGAAGGGCCTGGAGGTGACCGTCCATAGCGCGCCCGGCCTGGGCTGGGTGATCTCGGACCCCATCCGCCTGCGCCAGGCGCTGTTCAACCTGATCGGCAACGCCGTGAAGTTCACCGAAGCCGGCCACGTCGTGGTCCGCATGCTGCGGCCCGAGCCGGGCTTGCTGCGCCTGGAGGTCGAGGACACCGGCGTCGGCATCCCGCCTGCGGCCCAGGCGCGCCTCTTCGAGCGATTCAACCAGGCCGACGCCTCGACCACCCGGCGCTTCGGCGGCTCCGGTCTGGGCCTCGCCATCACCCGCCGCCTCGCCGAGCTCATGCACGGCCGGGTCGGGTTCTCGTCGGTCGAAGGCGAGGGCTCCACGTTCTGGCTGGAGATTCAGGCCGAAGACGCCCAGGCGCCGGTCGAGGCCTCGGACGAGGTCCAGGCCGCCCTCGATGGCGTGCGGCTGCTGGTGGTCGAAGACAATCCCACCAACCGGCTGATCGCCACCCGGCTGCTGGAGAACCTGGGCGCCAGTGTCGAAACCGCCGCCGACGGCTATGCCGGCGTGGAGGCGGCCGGTCGCGGCGCCTTCGACCTGATCCTCATGGACATCCAGATGCCCGGCATCGACGGCCTGGAGGCGGCCCGCCGCATCCGCGCCCTGGGCGGCGCGCCGGCGGCGACCCCGATCGTGGCCCTGACCGCCAACGTCCTCGCCCATCAGCGACAGGCCTACCTCGACGCGGGCATGGACGGCGTGGTCGGCAAGCCTATCGCTCCGGGGTTGCTGCTGGCCGAGATCGCCGCGGCGGCCGGCCGGCGGGACGCGGCGGCGGACACCGGCTGCAGCGCCGCCGCGTGACGGCGGGCCGGACCCGCGCGCCGTTTCAGCCCCGCACGAAGTCGAGGAAGACCGGCGCGCAGTCGCCCAGGCGCTTCTCCTCGTACCGCGTCGTGACATGGTCGGCCGGCGGGACCCGCCAGTCGTCCGCGCGCGCGGCCGCCCAGGCGAAGGCCGGATGGGCCGTGAACAGCTCCAGCGCCTGGTCGGCATAGTCGGCCCAGTCGCTGGCGAAACGGAGCCTGCCGCCCGGTCGCAGGATGCGGGCGAGCTCGGCCACCATCGCGGGCTGGATCAGGCGGCGCTTGTTGTGGCGGGCCTTGGGCCAGGGATCGGGGAAGAGGATGAAGACCCGCGCCACGGCGCCGTCGGGCAGCCGCGCCGTCAGTTCACGGACGTCGCCGTCGTGAAGCCGCACATTGCGGAGGCCGTGCTCGTCGATGTGGCGGACCGCGCTGGCCACGCCGTTGGTGAAGGGTTCGGCGCCCAGGATCAGGACGTCCGGGCGCCGCGCGGCCTGGGCCGCCATGTGCTCGCCGCCGCCGAAACCGATCTCCAGCCAGGCCTCGGTCGCGGCCGGCATGAGGGCCTTCGGATCGACCGGGCCGGGCCGGATGCGCAGCTCAGGCAGGCGGGCTTCCACCAGCGCGGCCTGGCGCGGCTTGATCGGCCGCGACTTCAGGCGGCCGTAGGAGCGCAGCGGCGGATGGTCGGTCATGCGGGCTCTCTAGCACCTCCACGCCGCGTCATCCCGGTTTCGCGTCGCGAAGACCGGGACCCGGCCCCGGGGCCGCGCGTCGATGTCGCAGGAAGCGCGCGACATCGCC
>NZ_JBBCIT010000002.1:0-39276 GCF_037189685.1 Phenylobacterium sp.
CTGATGCAGCACGGCCTGGCCAACCCCGACAACGCCGGCGCCGCCTCCACCGACTACCTGCACCTCTTCGGCCTCACCGCCCTGGCCTACATGTGGGCGCTCCAGGCCCGGGCCGCCCTGGCCCGCATCGCCGCCGGCGGGACCGACCCCTTCTACGAGACCAAGCTGGTCGTCGGCCGCTACTACCTCGAGCGCGTCCTGCCCGAGACCGCCAGCCGCCTCGCCAAGCTCAAGGCCGGCTCCGAGCTGATGATGAAGCTGCCCGCCGAGGCGTTCTGAGGGCGACGGCGGACGGCCCGGCGCCGCCTGCTCCGCGGCGCCCTACTCCGCGGCGCGCAGCGTGCCGGTTCGCGACTGATGGTCCACGATCACCCCGGGGACCGCGCCGGTGCATTCGCCGTCCACGAACGTCACGTCGCCGTTGACGATGGTGTAGCGGATGCCCACCGCGCGCTTCACCTTGCGCCAGTCGCCGCCGGGCAGGTCGTGCAGCACCTCGTAGCGCAGCGGCGGATCGTAGTTCAGGCGCTCGATGTCGTAGACCATGATGTCGGCGAACGCGCCCACCGTCAGGGTCCCGCGGTCGCGAAGCCGGGCCGCCTGGGCGCTGCGCGCGCTCAGCGCCGCATGCAGCTCCTCCAGGCTGAAGAGCTGCGACTCCCGATGCATCATCAGGATCATGTCGGTCGACCAGAAACCGCCGTTGCCGTGCTTGCTGTGCGCGCCGCCGTCCGAGATCCCGGGCAGCACCCTCGGGTGACGGACGATCTCGGCGACCGCGTTGTAGTCGGGCGAGCCGGCCACGGGGCTGAGGACCAGGGCCTCCATGTTCGACTGCTCCAGCAGGTCGAGGAAGACGCCTGGCGTCGAGCGGCCCGTCTGCTGGGCGATCTCGGCCAGGGGCTTGTCGATGAAGGGCTCGAAGGCCTTGGCCGGGCCGGCCTCCATCAGGACGTAGACCTCCAGCGGGCCGCCCACCTCCCACATGCGGCCGGCGTCATACTCGCGCTCGAAGCGCTCGCGGTAGTCCGCCGAGCGCACCAGGGCCACCTTCTCCTCGCGGGTGTGCGCGGCGCTGAGCGCGCGGAAGATCGGGATGGCGTCCCAGTTGTTGTAGTGCATCGGCGTGATTTCGAGCGGCTTGCGGAACGTGGCTCCCTGCGACCACACCTCCAGGCCCTCGGCCGCCATCTCGTCCAGCCAGCGCAGCACGCTGCGGTGCTGTTCGGGATTGATCCCGCTGGCCACCAGAATGTTGTGCAGGACCGGGCGGCCGCTGCGCCGGGCCAGCTCCTCGACGATCTTCCGCGGCGGGTCGGCCATGCCGGGCAGCTCGACCAGGGTCTGGATCACGCCCTCGCCGCGCTCGCGCAGGACATCGGCCAGGTTGTAGGCCTCCTCCGCGGCCATGACGTCCGAGGGCATGGGCGACTGGTCGTGGTCGACGTGGCTGTTGCCCTCGGCGCCCAGGTGCGAGAAGGCGAAGCCCGCCGCGCCCGCGTCCATCGCCTCATGCATGATGCGCCGCATCTCGGCCCGCTCGGCGGCCGTGGCGGGTCGCGTCTTGGCCTCGTCCGGCCCGATCACATAGGACAGCAGCGGGTTCACCGGCAGGTAGGACGCGATGTTCACCCCCTTGGGGAGGCTGCGCAGGTGGTCCAGCCACTCGGGGAACGTCTCCCAGGTCCAGGGCATGGTGCGCGCCATGGCGTCGTAGGGCACCTGCTCGGTGTTCTCCATCATCCGCATGTAGCGGTCGGCCATGCCCGGGCGGACGGGCGCGAAGCCGAAGCCGCAGTTGCTGATCATGCAGGTGGTCGTGCCGTGCCAGCCCGAGGCCGTGCAGTAGGGATCCCAGTGGAGTTGCGCGTCGTAGTGGGCGTGAAGGTCGATGACCCCCGGGGCGACGATCAGGCCGGTCGCGTCCAGTTCCTTGTCGCCGCGGCCCTCGACCTTGCCGATCCGGGCGATCCGCCCGCCCTTGACCGCGATGTCGCCAATAAAACGCGGCGCGCCTGTCCCGTCGATGATCGAGCCGCCACGGATGATGAGGTCGTAGGTCATGACTTGGTTTCCGCCCTGAACTGTTCGTTGCGGCCGGCCTTGCCGGTCCCGAGCCGCCGAGCCTTCAAGCTAGGCGGCCGTCGCGGGGAGAGTCAGGTGCGCGGGGAAGATATTACATCTGCAACTGCCCGCGCGGGGCGGCGAATACATGGCCGCCAGGCGCCAGGACTGGCCGGCTGACCGCGATTGCCCGGCGCGCGCTGGATGCATGCGTAATATGTCCCGCGCTCGATTGCGCCGCGCGCCGCGCGCCTGCCCCATGCGCTGGAAGTCCGGCCGCAGTCCGGACCTGCGAGGGAACAGGCGATGGCCGGACCGGACAGACGCGGTGTCATGCAGGCCCTGGGCGTGGGCGTCGCCATGGCGCCTGCGGCGGCAGGCGCGAGCGGCCACGTCAGGGACGAAGTGGCCAAAGGCGAAGCGGCCGGAGACGAGGTGGAGCGCTTCGCACGCGAGCAGGCGGCCGCCTTCGCCGAAACCTACCGTGCGGTGACCGAGCGGAACTTCGACGTCCATCGCGCCGCGGTGCGCAAGGCCGGCGCCGGCCTCGCCGAGATCACCATGCTGGACTGCGCCCTGAACACGGCCCGCGCCGCCTCGATGGGGGCGATCTTCACCATGGAATGGGATCCGGCCTACCCCATGCTGGGCAAGCTGCTGACCATGAGCCGCGGGATCCCGGGCCGCCCGAACGCCGACGCGCACTATCACATCGCGTCGCTCCACAGCGACTACACCTACCATATCCGGGGCGATCGCGGGACGGCGCTGATCTTCGACGCCATCGTCCACGCCGGCTCCATGGCCACCCGCAACCGGCCTCTCGTCGACTCCCTGGGCCTGCGGCGCATCGAGATCCCGCCGGGCGAGGAGATCGACATCGTCCTGAGCCGCGAGCCGCGCGACGGCCTGTCGCTGAAGCTGCCCGAGGGCGACTGCTTCCTCTATCTGCGCCAGTACTTCTACGACTGGGACACGGAGGAGCCGGCGCGGCTGGTGATCGAGCGCGAGGGCGCGGTCTTCCCGCCGCCCCAACCCACCCGCGCGGTCATGGCGCGGCGGTTCGAGATGATGAACGGCTGGCTGTCCAGCAACCAGGACGTCGCCTCCAGCGACACCTACAAGGTGTTCGACCTGCCGCCGAACACCCTTGAACCCTTCACCTTCGCCACCGGCGCCTTCGCCAACGTCCAGTACATCTGCGGTTATTCGGTCTGCCGCGCGAACGAGGCCCTGATCATCGAGTTCGAGCAGCCTCGCGCCCGGTACTGGAGCATCAATCTCAACGACGCCTACGGCGGGGCGCTGCACCCCCACATGCGGCAGTCGACGCTCAACGGCCATCAGGCGCAGATGGACTCCGACGGGCGCTTCCGCCTCGTGATCGCCCAGTCCGACCCGGGCGTCGCGAACTGGCTCGACAGCAACGGCCGCGACCTGACCACTCTGGGCGTCCGCCTCCACGACAGCGAGGGCGCGCCGCCCTTCGCCCTCAAGCTGGTCCCGCTGAACGAGCTTGAGCGGCATCTGCCCGCCGGGACGGCGCGCGTGTCGCCCGAGGCGCGGCAGCAGGCGCTGCGCCGGCGGCTCCTGTCGGCCTATCGCCGCGGCGTGACCGACTTCTGAGCCGACGGATCGGAACCCTGGACGTGGACGCCACGATACGATCGCCCGTGACCGCGGCGCTGGTGGAGCACCTCGAGGCCCTGGGTCGCGAGCCGCTCGCGCCCGAGGCCGCGACCGTCGGCAAGCAATGCCTCATGGACTGGCTGGGGGTCGCCCTGGCCGCGCGCGCCGAACCAGCCGTCACCAAGGTCGTCGACGCCCTGGCCCTCGGCCCCGGCGCGCCCGGAGAAGCCGCGATCCTGGGCCTGGCGCGGCGGGCGCGGGCCGACGACGCGGCCCTGGTCAACGGCACGATGGGGCATGCGCTGGACTTCGACGACGTACTGGCGGTCATGGGCCATCCCACGGCCCCGATCGCGCCGGCGCTCCTCGCCCTCGCCGAGGCCACGGGGGCGTCGGGCGACCATGTGCTGACAGCCTTCGTCGTGGGCGTCGAGGCCGCCGCGCGGGTGGGCGCGCTGATGGGGCCTTCGCACTACGAGCGCGGCTGGCATGGCACGGCGACCTTCGGGGCCTTCGGCGCCGCCGCGGCCGCGGCCACCCTCCTGCGCCTGGATGCGCGACGGACGGCCCACGCCCTCGGCCTGGCCGGCACGCAGGCCGCGGGCCTGAAAAGCGTCTTCGGGACCATGTCCAAGCCGTTCCATGCGGGGCGGGCGGCCCAGGCCGGCGTCCTGGCCGCCCGGCTGGCGGCGGCAGGCTTCACCAGCGACACCGACATCCTGGGCTCGCGCCAGGGCTTCGCCGACACCCAGTCCGCCACCGCGGATCCCGCCGCAGGGCTCGCCCCGCGGGCCTTGCCCCACATCGTGGACGTCCTCTTCAAGCACCACGCGGCCTGCTACCTGACCCATAATGCCATCGAGGCGGCCGGCGAGCTGCGGAGCGCCCTGGGGCTACGTCCCGACGACATCGCCGAGGCCCGCGTGGCGGTGATGCCCATGCATCTCGGCGTCTGCGACATCGAGGCGCCCGCCTCGGGCCTGGAATGCAAGTTCTCGCTGCGCATGGCCTGCGCGCTGGCCTTCGCCGGCGAGGACACGGCGGACGAGGCCGTGTTCAGCGACGCCACGGCCGCCCGCGAAGACCTGCAGGCCTTCTGCCGGCGCGTGGCGGTCGAGGCCACCGCGGCCAGCCCGGCCACGCAGGTGACCGTCCGCTTGCGGGATGGCTCGACCCACGCCGTGACCGCCGACGTCTCCACGCCGGCCCGCGACCTCGAGGCCCAGCAGGCGAAGCTGGAGCGGAAGTTCCGGCAGGTGACGGCCCGCGCGCTGAGCGCCGCCGACGCCGAGGCCGCCATCCTGTTCTGCCGCGACCTCGACCGCCAGCCGACGCTGCGCCCCTTGATCGCCCTCTGCGCCGGCGTCGGCGCGCCACGCCCCGAGACGCCCCGATGACCCATCCCGCCCGCCGCGCCGACGGCCTCTACAACGACGTCTTCCTCCCGGACGAGACGCGCCGCATCCGCGCCGAGGCGCGCGCGTTCGTCGAGGCGCAGCTTCGGCCCCACGCCTTCCGCCTGAACACCACGCCCGAACGCCGCGACGGGTTTCCGCGCGACATCTTCCAGGCCATGGCGAAGGCGGGACTCTACGAGATCCCCTTTCCCCGCGATGTCGGCGGCCGGGGCCTGGAGTTCCCGACCCTGGCGTCCATGATCGTGCTGGAGGAACTGGCCTACGCCTCGGCCGGCGTCGCCTCGGCGCTCTACGACGCCCAGGTCCTGCTGGTCGGCCAGACCCTGCTCCGGGCGGCCGAGCCCCTCCGGGGCCGCATCCTGCCGGCCTTGGTCCGCGGCGAGCTGGTGGGGTCGTTCGCCACCAGCGAGCCAGGAGCCAGCACCGACCTGTCGCCCGCCGCGATGCAGACGGTCGCCGAGAAGGTCGAGGGCGGCTGGCGGATCAACGGGCGCAAGCGCTGGATCACCAACGCTGTCGCGGCCGACGTCATCGTGGCCCTCTGCCGGTCCGGCGAAGGCCGCCAGAGCTTCCTCCTGGTCGAGACCCGGGACAACGGCGTGGTCGTCGGCGATCCGGACCTCAAGATGGGCAACCATCCGCAACTGACGTCCGACGTCGAGTTCCGCGACGCCTTCGCCCCGGACGACCATCTCATCGGCGCGGCAGGCGGCGGGCTGCGCGCGGCGCTCTCGGCCCTCATGCTGGGGCGGATCGGGATCGGCGCGGTCGGCGTGGGCCTCGCCCAGGCCGCCTTCGACCAGGCCTGCGCCCACATGGAGCAACGCAAGGTGTTCGGCCGCGAACTGGCCCGCTTCCAGCACTGGCAGTTCACCTTCGCCGACCACGCCAT
This sequence comes from Phenylobacterium sp., assembly GCF_037189685.1. Classification (GTDB taxonomy): domain Bacteria; phylum Pseudomonadota; class Alphaproteobacteria; order Caulobacterales; family Caulobacteraceae; genus Phenylobacterium. Next base: position 6,004 of record NZ_JBBCIT010000002.1, read on the forward strand.
GGCCCTGGAGCAGGCGCGCGGCCTCTACCAGAAGGCGGCCTTCCTGATCGATCGGGGACAGTCCGCCGAGGTCGAGGCGGCCATGGCCAAGACGGTGGGGTCGTCGCTGGCGGTGGACGTCGCCCGCGACGCCGTCCAGGTCTGCGGCGCCTACGGCTTCGCCCGCGTGATCCAGGGCGCGAACGAGCCCCGCATGCTGGAGGCCATCTACCGCGACGCCAAGATCGGCGAGATCTACGAAGGCGCCAACGAGGTCCAGCGCTGGATCGTGGCCCGGCGCATCTTCGGACGCGAGCTCACCGGCTGAGACAGGAAGGAATCCCGACATGACGACAGTGAGCTTGGACCGGCTGCACGAGCTCGCCGGCCGGGAGGTCGGCGTCTCCGGCTGGCTGGAGATCGACCAGAAGCGGGTCGACCTGTTTGCGGAGGCCACCGGCGACCACCAGTGGATCCACGTGGACGTGGCGCGCGCGACCCGCGAGATCGGCGGGCCGATCGCCCACGGCTACCTCACCTTGAGCCTCATCCCGTTCCTGAGCGAGGGCCTGCTCCAGGTCGAAGGCGTGTCGCGCGGGATCAACTACGGCGCCGACAAGGTGCGGTTGGTCAACATGGTGCGGGTGGGCGCGCGGGTGCGGGTACGGCAGAAGCTGCTGGGCGCCGAGCCCAAGGCGGGCGGCGTCCTCATGCGCTCGGAATACACCGTCGAGATCGAGGGCGAACCGAAGCCAGCCTGCGTGGCGGAGGCGCTGGTGGTCCTGTACGCGTGAGCCTCAGGGCCCGATGACGGCGTAGACGGCCAGGCCGACGAAGGTCGCCGAGGCGAACCCCAGAAGTCCGCAGAGGACGCCCGGCGTGATCAGGGCGCGGCGGCCGAACGCCCCCGCCATCGCCGCCGCCGTGGTCGGGCCGGACACGCCGGCGATCGAGGCGACCAGCACCTCGGCGAGGCTCGCCTTCAGCAGCTTGCCCGCCGCCAGCAGCAGCAGCATGTGCGCCGCGATCGCCAGGGCGATGAAGAGCGCCACCCGCACCGCTTCGCCGCCGAAGCGCGTCAGGTCGACGCCCGCGCCCAGCGAAGCGAAGAAGAGGTACATCAGGAGCGTGCCGATCTCGCGGTCGCCCACGAGGCGCCGGACGGCGCCGGCGGCCAGGTTGGCGACCATCAACGCCGCGACGCTGACGAAGACGATCAGGAGTTCCGGCCGCCCCATCGCCACGGCCAGCGCGTCGGAGGCGGCGTAGACGGCCACGGCGGCGGCGGCCATCAGGGCCAGGCTGCGGAACTCCAGCCCCGCCGCCGCCTCGGCGCTCCCGGCCGCGCCAGGATCGCCGTCGACGGTTTCGGCCTCGCGTTCGGGCAACCATCGTTGCAGCCTGGGCTGGGCCGCCAGGGCGCCCACGACCACCAGGTACAGGTTCATCACCACCGCCGCCCCGGCCATCATGGCCGCGAAGCGGGACGGGTCCAGCGTCACCGCGTGCGCGACGGCGACGACGTTGATCGTCCCGCCGACCAGGTTCGCGATCTGAATCGCCGCGATCCGGGCGCCGTCCTCCATGGGCATCAGCATCCAGGCCAGCAGCACCCCGCCCACGCTGGCGACCGCCCCGATCAGGTAGAGGACCAGAAGGGCGCCGGTCTCGCGGAAGATCCGCCGGATGTCGGCCCGGAGCAGCAGCAGGAACACCCCGATGGGCACCGCCACCCGCGCGATCTGCTCGTAGGCGGCGGACCGGTGCGGCAGGACGTCGGCGTTGGCCAGCGCGATCGTGCAGATGAGGATGATCGCCGGCGCGGGGAGCCAGCGGAACGCGCGCACGCGCTCGAGCCCCGCCGCGGCCGCGATGACCGCCAGCAGGACCGCCAGGATCGCCGGATGGGCGTCGGCCGCGATCACGCCCCGACCGCGTCCGCGATCGCCAAGGCCCGGCGAGCCTCCTCCAGGTGCAGCCGCTCGACCATGCGGCCCTCGACCCGAAGCACGCCCTTGCCGGCGTTCTCGGGCTGCGCGAAGGCGTCGACGACCGTCCGCGCCCAGCGGACCTCGTCCTCGGTCGGCGTGAACACCGTGTTCGCCACCGGGACCTGCCGCGGATGGATCAGGGTCTTGCCGTCGAACCCGAACTCGACGCCCTGGCGGCACTGCCGTTCGAGGCCGGCGTCGTCCTCCAGCGCGTTGTAGACGCCGTCCAGGATCACCAGTCCCTCGGCCCTCGCCGCGGCTACGGCGAGCGACAGCGCCGCCTGAAGCGGGCGGCGTTCGACGTCGAGGCGGCAGCGCATCTCCTTGGCCAGGTCGTTCGTCCCGATCACCCAGGCCGTGAGCGGCGTATTGCGCGCCGCCGCCGCGATGGCGTCCAGGCGGAACAGGCAGCCGCAGGTCTCGATCATGGCCCACAGCGGGCAATCGCCGCTCGCCGCCGCGTAGGCCGCCACGTCCTCGGGCGACGACACCTTGGGCGCGAGGATGGCGTCGGGCCGCGCCGCCGCGGCGGCGGCGAGGTCGTCGGCGCCCCAGGGCGTGTCCAGGCCGTTGACCCGGATCACCACCTCGCGCCGGCCGAAGCCGCCCGCCTGCACCGCGTCCACGGCCTGCCGGCGCGCCTCGGCCTTGGCCTCGGGGGCCACCGCGTCCTCCAGGTCCAGGATGACGACGTCGCAGTCGAGGCTCCGCGACTTCTCGATCGCGCGGGCGTTCGCGGCGGGCATGTAGAGGGCGCTTCGGCGGGGCCGCAGAGCGGACATTCGGGATCTCCGTCGGGTCGGTGGTCAGACAGTCGCGCCGCTCGGTCCCCGTCCCAGATGGCCGCCCATCCGGAACAGGAACGCCGCCGCCGCCACGGACGCCAACAGGATCAGCGCCAGGGCGTAGCGGAGAGAGGAGGCTCCAAGGCCAAGATAGGTCGCAAAGACGTCGCTGGCCACGCCGGTGAGGAAGGGGCCCAGTCCCGCGCCGAAGATGGTCGGGATGAGCAGCAGGACGGCCGAGGTGAACCCACGCATCGAAGGCGGCACCAGCGACTGCGCCGTCGCGTTCACCGGCGCGACATAGGCTCCGGCCAGGAAGGCGGCCACGAACCCGACCGCGATGGATACATCGGTGGAGGGCGTCAGGAACTGGATCAGGCCGAAGGGCGCCGCCAGCAGGCAGGTGGTCGCGGGCGCCCAGCCGTACCAGCGGCGGTCTTGGCGCGCGAGCCTGTCGACGATCGCGCCGCCGAGCAGCGCGCCCCCGCCGCCGCCCACGCCGATGATCAGGGCCGCCCACACGGCGACCTCGCTCAGCGGAAGTTCATGCACCCGGGCGTAGAACGACGGCGACCAGTTCAGCAGCGAGACATAGGCGAAGCCCTGAAGGGTGGTTCCCGCCACCAGCAGCCGGAACGCCACCGAACCCCAGAGGCGGGCTATGGCCTCGCGCAGGGGCGGCGGCTCGACGGCCGCCGGCGTCCCGCCTTCGTCCGATTGACCGCGCAGGGGCTCGCGCAGGAGGATCAGCGGCGCCACCAGCAGCAGGCCGGCCAGGCCGATGACCGCGAAGCTGTTGCGCCAGCCCAGTTCCTCGGTGAGCCAGCCGCCCGAGAACACCCCCAGCATGATGCCGATCGGAGACGCGAACGCCCAGACGGCGAAGGCGGTGCCGCGCCAGTTCGGCCGGAAGTAGTCCGACAGCAGCGAGTGGGTGGCCGGCACGCTGGCCGCTTCGCCCAGCGCAACCCCGATGCGGAACAGCATCAGGGTGATGAAGCCCGTCGCGAAGCCGCTCAGCGCCGTCATGCCGGACCAGACCGCCAGGGCGGCGGCCATGATCCAGGTGCGGCGCCAGCGGTCCACGAGGCGCGCGAGGGGCAGCGCCGCCGACGCGTAGAAGAGCGCGAACGAGAGGCCGGTGAGCGCGCCGAGCTGGGCGTCCGACAGGCCCAGCTCGGCCTTGATCGGCACCTGCAGGATGGAGAGCAGGGACCGGTCGACGTAGTTGAACAGCGCGACGACGAAGAGGACCAGCAAGGCCCAGCGGGCCTCGCCGTCCGTCGCGGGGCGCGGCGGCTTGCTCACCGCCAGCGGAAGTCGATGCCGATGCCGTACGTGCGCGGCGCTTGCGCGGTCGCCAGATCGCCGACCGCCTGCTCACTGACCGAGGAGTAGTAGAGCTCGTCCGTCAGGTTCCGCGCGAAGATGCGGAAGCGCCAGGGGCTGTCCGCCGGGCTGTAGGCCGCCTGGAGGTTCAGGACCTCGTATTGCTTCTGCCGCGTCCGGTTCGACGGTTCCCAGTAGAAGCCGTCGTTGATGTAGTAGTTGGCCGTCAGTTGCAGGTCACCCGGGCCGACGGGCACGATGTAGTCGGCGTTGAGCCCGAGGGTCCATTTCGGCGCCCGGATCATCCGCTTGCCCGTCGCGTCGGTGACGCACGAGGTGTTCCCGCCCGGCGCCGTCGAGATCGGGTTGGCGCAGGTCACCCCCGGCGGCGGCGCGGCGTAGGGGTTCGGCACGAAGTACGGCGATCCCGGGAAGTCGGTGTATTTCGCATCCAGAAGGGTCAGCGTCGCGCCCAGCTCCAGGCGCCCCGCGCCGATCGGCGGGACGGCCAGCACCTCGAACTCGGCCCCGTTGATGCGGGCGCCCGCCGCGTTGAGCGTCTGGATGTTGATCGGCGGCGGCGCCACCTGGACGAGCTGGATGTCCTTGTAGTCGTACCGGAAGGCCGTGCCGTTGATCCTCAGGCGCCGGTCCAGCAGGTCGGACTTGAAGCCCACCTCGTAGGCGTCCAGCGTCTCGGGGTCGGTCGGGATCTGGGTGATCGAGGTCAGGTTGAACTGGCCGCTCTTGAAGCCGCGGCTGATCGAACCATAGAGCAGGACGTCCGGGGTGACCTGATAGTCGGCCGAGAACCGCCAGGTCACCTTGCTCGCCGACAGATCCAGATCCCGCACCGACGCCAGGATCGTGCCGGCCGCCAGCGGATGGCCCGGCAGGGCCACGAGCGCGCCGTTCAGCGTGGTCTTGTCCTTGGTGTATCGCACGCCCGCGGTGAGCTTCAGCGCGTCGGTCACGGCGTAGGAGCCCTGGGCGTACGCCGCGTAGGAGTCGAGGTCCGATTGCGAGAAGCGCCCCACGTTGGTCGCCGAGACCGGCGCCGCCTCGGTGGAGATCGGCTGAATGGACGCCTTCATGTTGAAGTAGAACAGGCCGGCGGTCCAATCGAAGCGGTCGGTTCCGCCGGAGAGCAGGAACTCCTGCTGGAACGTCCGCGTCTTCTCGTCGCGCACCACGTCGATGATGCGCGCCGGCGTCACGTCCTGGTCGTAGTGGTTGTTCCAGTAGTACCGGCGAAAGGCCGTGACGCTGCGCAGGACGCCGAACCCCAGGTCGAGACTGGCGTCCTGGCTGACGCCCCACTGGTGGCTCCGCGCGAACACCGGGAAGTCGTAGTTGGCGTCATAGGGGCCGCCCACCCGCTGCCCGCCCAGGATCGTGCGCGTGCCGGCCAGGGTCTGGCGGTTGGTCCCCATGTCGTTCCGCTGCCGGTCGTAATCGGCCGAGATCAGCACGGTGATGCGCTCGCCCGGCTCGAACAGGAGCTGGCCCCGGGTCGCGAACTCGTTGGTGTAGTTGATCTTCTGATCGAGGAAGATGTTGCGCCCGTAGCCCTTCCCCTGATCCTGGCCATAGACGGCGAGGCTGGCCGAGATCGTGTCCGTCAGCCCCATGGATCCATAGACCGATGCGATGGCGGTCTCGTAGTTCATGTAGGTGACGCTGGCGTTCAGCGTCGGCTCCTGCTGCGGCTTGCGGGTGACGACCTGGATCACGCCGCCGGTGGCGTTGCGCCCGAACAGCGTGCCCTGCGGCCCGCGGAGCACCTCCACCCGCGCGATGTTGTTCAGGCTGAACACCGCGCCGCTCGTCGAGGCGATGTAGACGCCGTCCACGTAGGTGGCGACCGAGCTCTCCGTGCCCAGGACCGTCGATTGCGAACCGACCCCGCGGATGTAGGTCTGGGCGTTGCCGTTGACGGTCGTCGTGACCAGGCCGGGCGTCAGGACGTCCAGCTCCTGGCTCGAAAGGATGTTGCTGTCCGCGATCTTCTCGGACGAGAGCGCCGTGACCGCCACGGGCACCTTCTGCAGCGACTCTTCGCGGCGCTGCGCGGTGACGACCACCTCTTCGATCACAGCCTGGTCCGCCGCTTCGGCGGCGGCCGCGCCGCCGCCCGCGAGAACGGCGACGGCCATCAATCCCAGGCCGCTGGAACGGCAGCAGGCAACCTTCAGCGACATGGACGTCTCCCCTCGATCATATTTTTCACGCGCGGCAGACAAGACGTATCCCAGTCTACAGCGCGCGTTTTTCTGCAGCCCACGCCAAGACGGCGTGTGCTAATACATCTCGCAATCTCCAGTTACTGATCTCTGGAGATTATTTCTGACATTGTTCAAGCAGTCCTGCTTGCGCGCCATCGAATTCCTGAGGGCGCGCCGCGAGATTACATATGCATTGAGGTCGGCTCAGCGCGACCAGCCCTGCATGTCGTCCGGCACCGGAGATGGCGACTGGATCGTGAGCCCCCCGTCGGCCACCAGCACCTGGCCGGTCATGTTGCGCGAGAGTTCGCTGGACAGGAACAGGATGACGCTGGCGATGTCGGACGGCTCGCCGATCCGGCGCACCGGGTAGCGCTGCGCGACGCGTTCGTACCATTCCGCGGTCTGGGTCTGCCAGCGTGGCGTCTTGATGAGCCCTGGCGACACGGTGTTGACGCGGATCCCCAGGGGGCCGAGTTCCACCGCCGCGACGCGCGTCATGTGGTCCAGGGCCGCCTTGAAGATGGAATAGGCCAGGGTGATGCCCGGCCAGACGTGCTGGCCGGCGACCGAACTGACCAGCACCGCCACCCCGCCGCCCGAGTCCCGCATCAGCGGCGCCCCCAGCTGCAGCGCCAGGAACGCGTGCCGCAGGACGTTGTCATGCTGCCATTGATAGTCGTCGTCGGTCATGTCGAGCACGCCGCCGCGGATGCCGATGGCGATGATGTCGACGATGCCGTTCAGCTTGCCGAACCGCGTGCGCACCTCGTCGAAGAGCCGCACCATGTCGCCGCGATCCTGCGCGTCCGCGACGATGGCCACGCCCCCGACTTCACGCGCCACCCTCTCGGTCGGCTCGGCCCGCCGCCCCACGCAGACCACCGTCGCCCCCGCCTGGGCCAGGGCGTGGGCCGACTGCCGCCCGATCCCCTGCCCCGCGCCCAGGACCACGAACACCTGGCCGTCGAGGCGCAGCAGGCCCCCGTAGCCAGGGACCGCCGTCTCGTCGAAATCCATCGGCGTCTACTCGGCGGCGACGGTCAGCGTGGGAGTCCGGACGGCTTCGCCAGCCCGCCCGCTGACCAGGATCCGGCCAGGCAGGGCGCCGGTGGTCTGGCCGCCCTCGACGATCACCTCGCCGTTCACGAGCACGTGGGTGACGCCCAGGGCCGGGACCGTGCGGCGCCAGTCGCCGCCCGGCAGGTCGTTCGCCACGACATAGGTCCGCTCGAAGCCGAGCTTGTCGAGGTCGTAGATCATGATGTCGGCGGCATAGCCTTCGAGCAGCGCGCCGCGGTCCTTGAGGCCGAAGATCCGGGCCGGGCGATGGCTGAGGGCGTTGTGCGCTTCCTCCAGCGTCATCCGCCGCTCTTCCTTGACCATCCAGTTCAGGATGTCGGTGGAGTAGTGCCCGCCCACGAAGGACTTCACATGCGCCCCGCCGTCGGACGTGCCGGGGATGACCCTCGGGTGGCGCAGGACCTTTTCCAGCTTGGCGCCGTCGCGCGACTGGGCCTCGGCCAGCTTGAAGTCCACCTGCATGCGCGTGGCCACCAGGATCTCGAAGAAGGTGTCCACCAGATTGTGGCCCAGCGCCTCGGCGATCTGACCGACCGTCTGACCCACATACTTCGAGTAGGTGGGATCCCCATGCGCATCGCTCAGGATGTACTTCTGGAAGCCGCCGCCCGTCGGCATGAAGTACTCGTACCGATAACCCTCGCGCGCACGGCGCCGCCACTCCGGGTCCTGCGCCAGTCGCATGCGCTCCTCGGTGGTCTTGCAGCGCGAGAACTCCTCGAACACCGGCACGGCGTTGAAGAGGGTCATCTCCTCGATCTTCAGTTCGGCCCAGCCGCGGAAGCTCACGGACTGGACGTAGATGTCCAGGCCCTCGGCCACCAGGCGGTCGGCCCAGGCCAGGGTGTCCTTCCACTGGCCCGCCAGCCTCAGCTCGGCCTCGGAAGGGTTGTCGGACGTGTCGTAGACGATCAGGGCGTTGTGGATGATCGGGCGGCCCGAAATCCGGGCCAGCTTCTCGGAGATTTCCGGGCGCGACTCCATGCGGAGCTGCGTCAGGGCCTGGATGACGCCCTCGCCGCGGTCGCGCAGCACCTCGGCCAGGCAGTAGGCGTCCTCCGGGTCCATGATGTCGGTGGGGACGGGCGTTCCGTCGTAGTCCACGTGCCCGTTGCCGTTCCCCAGCAGCGAGAAGCTGAAGCCGCTCGCGCCGGCGTCCATCGCCTCATGCAGCAGTTCGCGCATCCGCTGGCGCTCGGCCGCCGTGGTGGGCCGGCTCTTCACCTCGTCGCCCTTCACATAGATGAGCAGCGGGTTCATGGGCAGGTACATGGCCATGTTGATGCCCTTGGGCATCCGGCGAAGATGGTCCATCCACTGCGGGAACGATTCCCACTCCCAGTTCAGCGCCGCCTTCTGCGCGGCGTAGGGGACCTGCTCGGTGTTGACCATCATCCACATGTACTGGTCGCGGTGCTCGGGCCGGCAGGGCGCGTAGCCGAAGCCGCAGTTGCCAGCGACCACCGACGTGGTGCCGTGCCACGACGAGCTGGTGGCGTACGGGTCCCAGTGCATGGGGGCGTCGTAGTGGGTGTGCAGGTCGATGACCCCCGGCGCTACGATCAGCCCGCGCGCGTCGATCACACGCCCGGCCTCGGCCCCCTGGAGATCGCCGACCTTTGCGATGCGGCCGTCGGCGATGGCGATGTCCGCGACCTGGGCCGGCGCGCCCGTGCCGTCCACGACGGTCCCGCCGCGGATGATCAGCTCGTAGCCCATGGCTCTTCCTCCTCTTGTACGCTGGCGGAAAGGCTGGGGGCGGCGGGGCGAAGCCGCAAGCGGCGAAGGCCCGCAGAGCCGGCCAAACGCCTAGATATTACATACGCCTACGCATCCTCGAGGCGCTTTCCCGTCGGCAATACATATGTAATAGGCAGAGCCCCGCCGTGGCGGCGCCGACGGCCTTGGCCCTAAAGTCCGCCCGTCGGAAGTGGGTCGTTGGCGCCGCCGGACGATTGGCGCCGCTTGCCTGTTTTGCGAGGGCGGAATGGCGTCGTCTGTACTGGGCGGAGAGATTTCATCCATCGGCCCGTGGACGTCGGACACCAGCACGACCAAGGCCCGAACGGTGAAGTCGGCCGAGCGCACGCTGGCCCTCTTCGAGCTGTTCTCACTCTATCAGCGGCCGATGGTCGTCGGCGAGATCGCCAAGGCGCTCCAGATTCCCCAGCCGAGCGTCAGCATGCTGGTGCGCAATCTCACCAGCCTCGGCTACCTCGAACACGATCGCGCCGCGCGCACCTATGTGCCCACGATCCGGATCATGCTCCTGGGCAGCTGGATCCACCGCCGGTTCAGCGAGGAGAGCAACCTGGAGCGCCGCATCGACGCCCTCTCCCGAGGTCTCGGCGAGACGGTGATGATGGGCATCCAGAACGGCGTCTTCTGCCAGTACGTGCTGGTCCAGATGCCCGAGAATCCCGACCTCGCGGTCCAGTCGGGCCTCCTGCGCCCCATCACCTGCACGGCGATCGGCCGGGCGCTGCTCAGCCTCAAGTCCGACGCCGAGATCGAGACCATCGTCCGCCGCTGCAACGCCGAGGTGAGCGACGAGCGCCTTCGCGTGAAGCCCAGCCAGTTCATGGAGACGATCGTCCGGATCCGCGCGCAGGGCTATGCGCGGACCGCCGGCGACATGACCCCGAACCGCTCGGTGATCGCCGTCAGTATTCCCGGCCCCCTGGGCAAGATGCCGATGGCGATCGGGGTTGGCGGCCTGGTGGACAACATCGACGCCAAGGAAGACGCCATCCTCGAGGCCCTCCGCGACTTCAAGGCCGCCAGCGAAGGCCGCGACGCCCCGGCGCGCTGACGCCGCCAACATTGCACATGTAATCTGAGCTTCCCGGCTCTCGGCTGTGGTTGTTCTGCGCCGAGGCTTTGGCGAAGGATGCCCGACAAAGGGAGCGGGCATGACCGATATTCGAGAACGCGCGAAGCTTTGGCCAAAAGGCCGACTATTCGAAGATTTCCACGTCGGACAGACGTTCGAGCACCACTGGGGCCGAACCATCACGGAAGCCGACAACATACTCTTTACGACGCTGACCTTGTCATACAATGCGCTCTACTTCAATCGCGACTACGCCAAGGCGCACGGCCATCCGGATGTGGTGGTCAATCCACAGCTCGTCTTCAACGTGGTGCTGGGCCTCAGCGTCGAGGACTGCAGCGAGATCGGCGGCCCGTTCCTGGGCGTCTTCGAGCTGAGCTACGACCGACCCGTCTACCCCGGCGCCACGATCTATGCGCGCACCGAGACGGTCGACCTGCGCACGTCGGGCAGCAATCCGGCCAACGGCATCGTCACCTGGCGAACCGAAGGCTTCGATCCGGAAGGCAATCGCCTGGTCGGCTTCCGCCGCTCGAATCTCGTCCGTCGCCGCGATCCGGAGGCCGCGCAATGAACCTCTCCCGCCTGACCGGGGCCACGAACTACTTCGAGGATTTCGAGGTCGGCGCGGTCATCAAGCACGCCCGCGGCAAGACGATCACGCCGCTCGAGAACGTGCTGATCACCAACCTGGTGATGAACACCGCCCAAGGTCACTTCAACGAGGATCTGATGCGCAAGGAAGGCTTTCCGGGCGTCATCGTGTACGGCGGCGTCAACTTCTCGATGGTCCTTGGCCTCGCCGCCCAGGACTGCTGCGAGAACGCCTTGCAGGAGCTGGGCCTCGACAACGTCAAGCTCACCAAGCCCGTCCTGCACGGTGACACGATCTACGCCTACAGCGAGGTGCTGGACCGCAGCGACAGCGACCGCGAGGACGCCGGCGTCGTGACCTTCCGCCACTACGGCTACAATCAGCGCGACGAGATGATCGCCCAGGTGGATCGGCGGGTCCTCCTGAAGCGCAAGAGCCACTGGGTCCGGCCATGACGGAGCCGGCGGGCTACTGGAACGAAACCCGTCGGATGGTCCGGGAGACCGCCCGCAGCTTCACCGACACGGTGGTGCTGCCGGCGGCCAACCGCCTGGATCCCGAGAAGGGCGACATCCCGCAGGCGCTCATCGACCAGATGGGCGATCTCGGCTTCTTCGGCATCCTGATCCCCGAGGCGGAAGGCGGCCTGGGCCTGGGCGTGTTCGAGTACTGCCTGGTCGCCGAGGAACTGGCCCGGGGCTGGATGAGCGTCGCCAGCATCATCGCCCGCGGGAACGGCTTCTACCGGTCGGTCCCCGCCGGCGACGAGGCCGAGCGGAGCCAGCGCGTCCAGGCCATGGCCCGCGGGCGCTACCTCGGCGCCTTCGCCATGTCGGAACCGAACGCCGGATCGGACGTCAGCGCCGTGACCTGCCGCGCCCGGCGGGACGGCGACGACTGGGTCATCACCGGCTCCAAGTACTGGTGCACCTTCGCGGACGGCGCGGACTTCATCTCCGTGGTCTGCCGCACGGCCGAGCCCGAGGCCGGCAAGCGCCACCTGGGCCTGACCATCATTCCGGTGGAGAAGCCCCGTGGCCAGCTGCCCGCCGGCGTCACCGGGTCTCCGATCCCCAAGATCGGCTATTTCGGCTGGCGGACCTGGGAGCTGCACTTCGACAACGTGCGCGTCGCCGCCGGCCACACGGGCGGCGGGGAGGGATCGGGCTCGGCGTTCTACAGCATCGCCTCGACGCTCGAAGGCGCGCGCGCCCATACGGCGGCGAGGTCGATCGGCGCGGCGCAGGGGGCGTTCGAACACGCTCTGGCCTACGCGAAGGAGCGCGAGCAGTTCGGGCGGCCGATCGCCGACTTCCAGGCCATCCGGTTCAAGCTCGCCACGATGGCCACCGAGATCGAGGCGGCCCGCCAGCTCATGTACTTCGTCTGCCACGAGATCGACTCGGGCCGCCGCTGCGACAAGGAGGCCGCCATGGCGAAGTACTTCGCCGCCGAGATGGCCGAGCGCGTCACGAGCGAGGCGCTGCAGATCCTGGGCGGGGCGGGCTACACCACCCTGCACCCCGTCGAGCGCTACTGGCGGGACGCGCGGCTGACGAAGATCTTCGAGGGTTCGTCCGAGATCCAGCAGCGGATCATCGCCGACGCCCTGCTGGGCAAGCCCTCGCGCGCCTGAAGCGCGCGGGGCCGGCCTGCCGGTTCACCACAGGCCCGGGGTCACAGCTTGATCGTGACGCACTTGAGCTGGGTGTAGTGGTGGAGGGCCTCGATGCCCTTCTCCCGCCCGTAGCCGCTCTGCTTGTACCCGCCCAGCGGGGTCTCCACACCGCCGGCCTGATACTCGTTGATGTAGATCTGACCCGCTTCGAGGGCTGCGGCGACGCGGTGAGCCCGGCTCAGGTCGCGGGTCCAGACGCCGGCGGCCAGGCCGTACTCGGTGTCGTTGGCGATCCGGATGGCGTCCGCCTCGTCCTTGAACGGCAGCACGGTCAGCACCGGCCCGAAGACTTCCTCCCGCGCGATCCGCATGTCCGGATTGGCGTCGACATAGATGGTCGGCGGCACGAACCAGCCGGTCTGAAGCGACGGATCGGCATAGGCTTCACCGCCCGTCACGGCCCGGGCGCCCTCTGCGCGGGCGACCTCGAAATACTGAAGCACCCGCTCATGCTGCGCCTTGGTGGTGATGGCGCCCACGAAGGCGTCGGGTTCCGGCCCCACTTTCAGCGCGGCCACCGCCTTCGTCAGCGCCTCCACGAAGGTGTCGGCGATCGATTCCTGGACCAGCAGCCGCGTGCCCGCGAGACAGATCTGGCCAGCGTTGAGGGCGAAGGCGCGCAGCGCCCCGGGGACGGCGGCCGCCAAGTCCGCATCCTCGAAGACGATGTTCGGCGACTTTCCACCCAGCTCCAGCGTCAACGGGATGATCCGCTCGGCGGCGATGCGACCGATCTCGCGGCCCGCGCGCACGCTGCCGGTGAAGGCGACCTTGCGAACCTGAGGATGCTCGACGAGAGCCGAACCCGCCTCGGAGCCCGAGCCCAGGATCACGTTCAGCACGCCCGGCGGCATGCCGCACGCCACGGCCAGTTCGGCCAGGCGCACGAGCGAGCCCGAGGTCTCCTCCGACGGCTTGGCCACCACCGTGTTCCCGGCGGCCAGGGCCGGCGCGATGGCCCGCCCGGCCTGGTTCAGCGGCGCGTTCCACGGCAGGATCACGCCCACCACGCCGAACGGCTCGCGCCGCGTGTAGGAATGGTAGCCCGAGCCGATGTTGATGATCTCGCCGTGGCCGGTGTTCACCAGCCCGCCGTAGAACTCGAAGTACTGGGCCGCGCCTTCCAGCTCGATCGGCCCCTGCCAGGCCGGCTTGCCCGCTTCGCGGCTCTCGATGGCGGCCAGCTCGGCGACATTCTCCCGCATGGCCCGCGCGAGCTCCAGCAGGACGCGGCCGCGCTCGATCGGCCGGCGGTCGCGCCATTCGGCGAGCGCCGCGGAGGCCGCGCCCACGGCCGCGTCCACGTCGGCCGCCGTGCCGCGCGCGACGCGGCCCATCACCTCGCCGGTGCGCGGGTCCGCCTTGTCCAGGTACTGGCCGGACGCCGGGGGAAGCGACCGGCCGCCGACGAAGTGAACCAGATCCGCCATCACAGCCTTCTCGCCGTACGCCATCGCATCCTCCCTTGACGTCCTACATGCCGATCAGGTCGGCCTTGGTCAGTGTGTTCTTCACCAGCCGCAGGACGGCGACGTCGATCATCACGCCGTCCACCTGGGCCGCGCCCAGGCCCTTGGCCTCGGCTTCACGGTAGGCCGCTTCGAGCTTGCGCGCGTGCGCCACTTCCTCGGCCGGCGGGGTGAACACGTCCAGGGCGGGCTCGATCTGGGCCGGATGGATGGCCCACTTGCCGACCATGCCCAGCGACCGCGCGCGGACCGCCTCCTCGCGGTAGGCCGCCTCGTTCTTGAAGTTGCCGAAGGGCCCGTCGACGGCGTCGATCCCCACCGCGCGGGCCGCCATGGCGATGCGGAAGCGCGCATAGTGGAAGATGTCGCCGGGATAGGACCCCGTCCCGCCGATCTCGGAGGTGTCGATGCCCTGCGAGCCCGAATAGTCGCCCATTCCGAAGATGAGGCATTCCAGCCGGTCGGACGAACGGGCGATCTCCTCCACGTTCTGGAGCGCCTGCACCTCCTCGATGAGCACCTCGATGCCGATGCGCTTCGGCAGCTTCAGCTTCTTCTCGAGCTGGTTCAGCATGTGGTGGAGGAACAGGACGTCGGCCGCGCAGAACGGCTTGGTCAGCATGATCGTGTCGATGTTGCGCCCGGCCTTCTCCACCAGGGTGATGATGTCGTCGTGGCACCATTCGGTGGTCACGTCGTTCACCCGCACGCACCGGGTCTTGCGGCCCCAGTCCAGGGTGTTGAGCGCCTCGGCGATCGTGTCCCGCGCGCCCACCTTGGCGCTCGGCGCGACGGCGTCCTCGAGGTCGCAGAATACGTGGTCGGCGCGTGAGGCGGCCGCCTTCTGAAGCATCTTCTCGCTGCTGCCGGGCACCGACAGCTGGACGCGCCGCAGACGCTGGGGACGATCCGACATGCTCAAACCAACTCCTTCTCGCTCCGCGCGCGCGTGCGCCGGGCCGCTACGATCGTTTCGATCTCTTCCTCCGTGAGGCCGGCCTGACGAAGATACTCGCGCGTATCCTCGCCGAGCAGCGGACTGCGCCGCCGCACGCCGCCGGGCGTCACCGTCATCTTTATCGGCACGCCCGCCACCTGGATCGGGGCGGCGCCCGGCTGCTCGACGTCCACGATCATGTCCCGCGCAACGAAGTGCGGATCCTCGCGGATGTCGGCGATGTTCATCACCGGCCCGAACGGCATCCGCCCTCCCAGGCGCGCCATCAGTTCCGCCTTCGTGAACCGCGCCATCCGTTCGTTCAGGATCGGGATGAGCACATGCCGGTTCTCGGTCCGCGCCTCGCGCACGGCGAACCTCGGATCCTTGGCGAGTTCGGGCGCCTCGATCGCTTCGCACAGGACGTCGAAGAACATGTCCTGCTGGGCCGCGACCGTCACGTAGCCGTCCGCCGCGGTGAAGATACCGAACGGGCAGAGGAACGGGTGGTGGTTGCCCTCCGGCCCCGGGACCAGCCCCTGCACCGAATGCTGCCAGACCATCCGCTCGCAGACCGACAGGACGCAGTCCACCATCGAGACGTCCACGAACTGGCCCTCGCCCGTCCGCCGGGCGTGATGGACGGCCGCCAGGACGCCGAACGCGAGCATCATGCCGGGCACGATGTCGCCCACGCCCGGGCCGATCTTGGTGGGCGTCCGGCCGTCGGCCCCGGTGATCGCCATGATCCCGCCCATGGCCTGGGCGATGACGTCGAACGCCGGCCAGTCCACGTAGGGCGAGGCCCCCGTCCGGCGGTCGCCGAAACCGCGCAAGGCGCCGTAGACCAGCCGCGGATTTTCCTCGCGCAGCACTTCGTAGCCCAGCCCCAGGCGCTCCATCACCCCGGCGCGGAAGTTCTCGACGACGGCGTCGGCGTCGCGGACCAGGGCCTTCAGGGCGGCCTTCCCGGCCTCGGTCTTCAGGTCGAGACAGACGCTTCGCTTGTTGCGGTCCACGCTCTGGAAATAGCCGCCCAGGAGCTGCTGGGCGTCGTCCGGCCGGAAAGGCCCGGCCGCGCGGGTCATGTCGCCTTCCGGCGGTTCGACCTTGATGACCAGGGCTCCGTGATCGGCGAGCGCCATGGTTCCGAACGGGCCCGCCAGCATCTGGGTGAGATCAATGATCTTCAGATCGGACAAGGCTCCGAAGGGAGCTTCACCAAGGGACTGGTTCACATCTTACTCCGCAGGTCGCAGCGACGGCGACCGGCGGACCGGCATCACCGCCACACCCCACCCGCCCGTCGGCGCTCATCGGCAATACTGCGCGTTGACGGTGGAGGCACAACAGAATGGGGTCCGGCAAGCGACTGTATTACAAATGCAATGAGAAGAATCCGGCGACTTTGGCCATCGCGAAAACCACCGCTAGTCTAGGCGAACTGGCGTTGCTTTCAGCGGCCTCAGAACGACTCGGCCGGCGGCGCGGTGGCCCAGGCCGCCAGGATCACGGCCGATCACCGATCCGCGCAGCGGCGAGCGCCGCCGGCAAAGGGGCGACGTCCACGGGGACACCGTCCACCAGGCACATTCCGGACACCTGCTCCCAGTCCTGCGGATCGCCCGACGCCAGTTCGTTGACGTTGCGTCCCGGAAGGCCGTTGGCCACCGTCCATCCGCCCGCATGCCCCCAGCCGTGCGGATAGCAGACCGAGCCGGGGATCACGTCGTCGCTGAACTCGACCTCGACCTCGAGCACGCCGTGGTCGCTGGCGACACGCACCAGCCCGCCGTCCGCCACCTGGCGCTCGCGGGCGTCGTCCGGATGCATGAGCAGGGTCGGACGGTCGGACCGCACGATCCGCATGTCGTTGTGCATCCACGAATTCAGCGATCGGAGCTTGCGCCGCCCGAAGAGCTTGAGGCGGTGGTCGCCGGCGCCTCGGGTCGCCTCGACGAGACGCGCAGCCTCTCCGGCGATAATCTCGTTCCAGAGGCGCGGCTTGCCGTCCACGTAGGCGACCCGGTCCCATCCGCCCTCCGCGTCCGCGCGCTCCACGAACCGCAGTCCGCTGGGGAACTCGTCGCGGAGCCGCGCCGCCGTCAGCCCGCCGACGCCGTCGCCGGCGGGCGCGTCGGCGAGCAGTTCGTCCATCATGCGCAGGAGCGCGGCCTCGGGCGAGCGGTCGCCCGCTTCGAGCAGCGGCGGGCGCCCGGCGCGCACGAGGATATCGTTGTAGACGCCCAGCTCCAGACGGCTCTGCCCCATCGGGGGGATCACGGCGTCCGTGTACTGCACCCAGGGCCTGGGCGCGTTCAGCACATGCAGTTCGGTCAGGTCGGCCCGTTCGAAGAACGTGGTGCTGGGCAGGATGTAGTGCGCATGGCGCGTGGACTCGGTCACGTAGAAGTCCAGCGCCACGAACAGCTCCAGGGCGCCGAGCGCCCGCTCGATCTTGCTGCTGCCGGGATAGGCCATGACGGGGTTGCCGCTGTCGACGAACAGCGCCCTCAACTGCCCGTCCCCCGGTGTCAGGATGTCGTCGGCCAGGGAGCCGCCGGGCTGGAAGCCGCCGAGCAGCGGCAGCCCGCCGACACGGGACCGCGCCTCCCCGTAGGGCTTGGGCGGGCCGAACTGGTCGTAGATCGACCGCGGCGGCGTCTTGCGGCTGAAGGGCGAGGCGCCCGTGATCCAGCCGCCGCGGGTCGCGAACCGGCCGGTGACGATGTTCAGCGCCTCGATCAGGACGTTGACCAGCGTGGGGAACGAGCCGCGGCACGAGCCGAGGCGGCCGTAGCACGCGGCGGTGCGCGCGCCGGCGAACCGGCGGGCGAGCCCGGCGATCTGTTCCGGCGGCACATGGCAGCGGGCGGCGGCCGCCTGGAGCGGGATCGCGGCAAGGGCGTCGCGAAGGCTGCGCCAGCCCTCGACCCGGGCGTCGAGAAGGTCCTCCTTCGCCAGGCCTTCGGCGAAGATGACGTTCAGCATCCCCGCCAGCAGCCAGGCGTCGCTGTCGGGCAGGACCGGGACGTGTTCGAATCGGCGCGCGGTCTCGGTCCGGCGGGGATCGACCACGACGACGGCGCCCCGCTTCGAGACCGCCTCGAGCTTCTGCAGGACGCGGGGCTCGGACACGAGCGACATGTGCGAGACCATCGGGTTCGCGCCCACCATCAGCAGGACGTCGCAGTCCTCGAGATCCGGGAAGGTGTAGGGGTGGCCCGGCCCGTAGACGAGCTGGCAGGCCAGCGACTTCGAGCCCGTGTCCACATGCACGGGATTGAAGATCTTGGACGAGCCGAAGGCCCGCGCGAAACGGCTCGCGAAGGCCATGTGGCGGAAGCCGAAGGCGGCGGGGTTGCCGAAATAGACTCCCATCGCATCGGGCCCGTCCCGGTCCACGATCGACGCCAGCCGCCCGGCGATGTCGTCCAGCGCCTCGTCCCAGCCCACGGGCTCGAACTCGCCGGGGCCGCCCGCCCGGCGAAGCGGCGTGAGCACCCGGTCGGGATCGTAGGTGATGTGCATCATCGCCGGCCCCTTCACGCAGAGGTGGCCGTTCGAGGTCACGTGCTCGCGGTCCGGGCCCACATACGTGATCCGGCCCTCCTCCACCTTGGCGACCAGGCCGCACTGGGCCTCGCAAAGGCGGCAATAGGTATGGCGGAGGCCGTCGGCGGCCGTCGCGGCGGGGGACATGGACGCGCTCCGGTCTGGTTCCAGGACGCGCGCAGCGTCGGACGCCTGCGAGGCGGCGTCACGCACGGCCGGGGAGATATCACATATGCACCGGGTCAGGGCGCCGCGGACGGGGCGACGCCGTCGACCCGGTCGAGCCAGGCGCGGACCCGGGGCGCTGCGGCCAGCAGGGCCTCGGCTTCCCGCGCATAGGCCATGGCGCGGACCTGGCAGGTCACCGCGATGTCGGCGAGGCCGGGCCGGTCGCCCACGAGCCAGTCCGAACCCTTCAGCAGGCCCTCCAGCGCCTCGATGTGGCGGCGCGCGTCCTCGACCACCTCGGCCTCGCGCTTGCGGCCCAGGCCCTGCACCGCGGCGCCCGCCTTAGCCGCCTCCAGCAATCGCGCGCGCAGGGCATCGGCCGGCACGCCCGGCATCCCTGCCGCGAACTCGGGCAGCACGCGGTCGATGTTCTGCTCCCACGAGAGGCGCATGACGATTTCGTAGAAGTAGAGGCTCTCGTCCGCCCAGTCCTCGAACACGTGGGTCAGAGCCGCGGCCCGCCGATCCGCGGGGATCAGCGGAGGATCGGGAAAGGCCCGCTCCAGGTGGTGGGCGATGTTCGTGGAGTCCCACACGGCCTCGCCGTCGTGCTCGATCGCGGGAAACTTGCCGGCCGGGCTGACCCGGGCGTAGACGGCCACCTTCGTCCGGTCGACCTCGACGAGGGTGAACGGCGCGCCCTTGAAATTGAGGATTCGCCGCACCTTCTCGCAGAACGGCGAGGTCGCGAACTGATAGAGCGTGATCACCCCTGGTCCTCCACGGCGCGGGAGTTTCGCCGGCGCAGGCCCGTTCCGAAGATCCCGCTACGCCGGCCTTTCCGGCCGTCCGGGACGCATCGCTACATCGCGCCGCCGCGGGCGCGAGGCCCCAGGACCCCGATATTACAGGTGCGATCGGAGGCGATCAGATCTGGAGCCGAGGCTGGGAGAGATCGCCCGACGCGTCGCCCAGGATCCATCCGCCGTCGCAGTCGATGACCGTCCCGGTGATGTAGCGGGCCGCGTCGCTGCAAAGGAACAGGGCGACCTCGGTGACGTCGCGCTTGGCGCCGTAGTCGCGCAACGGGATGCGGCCCTTGAGCGCCGCCTCGGCCTCGGGCGTCGGGGTCAGGCGCGCCATGCCCTCGGTGTCGCCGATCGGCCCCGGCGAGATCGCGTTGACGCGTACGCCCTCGGGGCCCCACTCCATGGCGAGGCACTTCGTGACCATGTTGACGCCCGCCTTCGCCGCGCAGGCCGGCGTCTGGAACATCATCGGCCGGACCGCCTGCCCCGCCGAGATCGAGATGAGGGACGCGCCCGGCCGGCGCAGGTGCGGATAGGCGGCGTGCAGCACGTTGAAGGTGCCGATCAGGTCGATCTCCACCACCGTCCGGAAGGCGTTGGCCGACATCGCCGCGGCGGCCGCGAGGAAGTTGCCCGCCGCGCCGGAGACGACGATGTCGATCTCGCCATGGGCGTCCCGGACCGCGCCCACCGCCTCGGCCACGGCGCCATAGTCGCGCACGTCCGCAGGGATCCCCATCGCCGTCCCGCCGGCGTCCCTGATCGCCGCCGCCGCGGCCCCGATCTTGTCGGCGCTGCGGCTCACCAGCCCCACGCTCGCCCCCGCCGCGGCCAGGCCCTGGGCGATCGCCAGGTTGATGCCGCTGGAGCCCCCCGCCACGAAAGCGGACTTGCCCGCCAGGAATGCGTCGCCGCCCATCCGAACCTCTTCGATCTGCGCGCGGCAAGCTCGGGGCCGGCGGCCTCCGGCGCAATGCCCAGAGACGTCGGGCGCGCGGGTATTACGGTTGTGCTCGCGCCGTCCGCCAGGACACCGGGACGACGCCGTATCCCCGCTTCGACAGGGTCCGGTTGCGGACGAGCCCGTCGAAGTCGACCTCCATGTCGGGCAGCCGCCGCAACAGCGCCTCGACCATGAGCGGAATGGAGAGCCTGGCGAAGTTCGCTCCCAGGCAGGAATGGGCGCCGATGCCGAACGCCAGGCCGAAGCGCGCCTCGGGCCGTTCCAGGTCGAACCGGTCGGGATCGGGGAACACGGCTTCGTCCCGATTGGCGGAGCCGATGCTGATGAGCACGGTCTGCCCCTCGGCGATCCGCTTCCCGCGCAGCTCCAGATCCTGGACCGCGACGCGGCCGACGATCTGGCTCACGCTGTCGTAGCGCATGAGCTCGTTGACGCACGCCCAGATCCGGCCGGGATCCTCCCGCAGCCAGGCGAGCTGGTCGGGATGGCGATGCAGGGCCACGATCACATTGCCCAGGTGCCCCTTCTGCGTGTCCTGGCCCGCGAAGTAGAGCAGGATCAGGTTCGAGACGATCTGCAGTTCGTCGAGCGGAGCCTCGAGGTCGCGGTTGCGCGCCAGCAGCTCGCTGATCAGGTCGTCGCCCGGCCGCGCCCGACGCTCGGCCAGCACGTCCCCGAAGTAGCCGTTGAAGCCGTGTGTCGCCTCGTTCGCGCGCCGGAGCTGCTCGGGCGTCATGGGCGGGAAGCCGATCACGGGATTGTAGCCCTCGACCCAATCCTCCAGCACCTTGCGGTCGGCCTCGGGAATGCCCAGCAGGCCGGAGATGATCCGCAGCGGGACGGCGTGGGCGAAGTCCTCGACGAGGTTGATGCGGCCCCGGTCGAGGAAGCCGTCGATCGTCTCGTCGATGATCGCCTTCATGGCGGGGATCTGGGCCTCGGCCTGGTTGCGGCCGAAACTGGCGGCGAACAGCTTCTTGAGGCGGGTGTGATGCGGCGGGTCGGCGAACGCCATGAACTCCCGCCCGAAAGCATAGTACGGCTCGTTCACGACGCCGGGCCCCATCCGGTTGGTCTGCAGCCGCTCGAAGTCGACGCGGAAGCGGCCGTCCAGCGCCACGGTCTTGACGTCGTCATGGCGGGTGACGAACCAGGCGTTCATGGCGTCGACCCGGCAGACGGGATCCTCGCGCCGCAGCCGCGCATAGGTCTCGTACGGATTGTCGATGAAGGCGTCCGAATAGAGGTCGAGGCCTGCGGCGACGATGGGGCGCGGCGGATCGCGCGTCGGCGCCTGCTGAATGGTTCCGCTCATCGGTCTGCTCCCTTTCGGGTCTGACCGCTCTGACGCCGGCCTCGGCCCACGCTATCCGGTAGACCGGCGAACGGCGGCGTCACAGGCCCGCGCCCAACACATCACAGATGCAATCGCGCAGCGCTTGCGCCCGCCCGCCCCAGACAGAACGCTCGCGCGAAAGACGGGAGGATCCAGATGGCGTTCGAAAACCCCATGGCCGAAATCTCGCCGGCGATGCTGGCGCGCTTCCACATCGCCGAGGAAGACCGCGCGCCCATGGTCGAGGCGCTGGAGCGGCTCTCCGACGCCCTGGCGGCCGAGGGCCTGACGCCCCTGGGGCGCGACCGGGTCGCCAAGTACGTGAACACCCAGCTCGGGCGGCTCGATGCGCTGACGCAGGATCGCGCCCGGTATCCCGAGATCGCGGAGGTCCAGGTGTCGACACCCATCGTCATCGCCGGTGCGCCCCGCTCGGGCACCACCTTCATCCATTCGCTGCTGTCGCAGGACCCCCAGCACCGGTCGCCCCTGACCTGGGAGGTGGAGTTCCCGTCGCCGCCGCCCCAGGGGGCGCACCTCGAGGACGATCCGCGGATCGAACGCTGGATCGCGCTGCAGAGCGGACCGGACGCCACCTACACCAAGGACCTGCGCAACCCGGAAATCCAGAAGAAGCACCTGATCGGCGCGCTGCTGCCCGAGGAGTGCGGGGGGATGATCTCCGCCATGCTGCGCAGCCCCACCGGCATCTGGGCGCTGGCCCGCGCCACGCCGTACAACGACTGGGTCTACGAGACGCAGATGGGCCTCGCCTATCGGCTGCACCGCCGCTGGCTGCAGCACCTGCAATGGCGCAGCGCCCGGAACTACTGGCTGCTCAAGTATCCCATGCACGCCTACGCCCTGCCCCAGCTCACGGCCGAGTACCCCCACGCCCTGGTGATCCAGACGCACCGCGAGCCCGAGGAGATCGTCTCGTCCCTGGCCAGCCTGATCGGCACCTTGCGCGAGGGCGCCTTCGAGACCGACGACGACGATGCGCTGGGCCGCGAGATGCTGGAGGTCCAGGCCCAGGGCCTCGACCGGTCCCTCGCCTACCGCCGCCAGCCGGGCGCCCGGGCGGTGGTCGACGTGGGCTACCGCGAGCTGCTGGACGACCCGATGGCCGTGGTGGCGCGCATCTACGACCAGCTCGGCGTCCCGCTGACCGCGGAGGCCGAGACGAGGATGACGACGTTCCTTCGCAAGAACCCCCAGGGCAAGGCCGGCCACCACAGCCACGGGCTGGCGGCCTATGGCCTCACGGTCGACGCCGTCCGCGAGCGGACGAAGGCCTACCGCGAGGCCTTCGAACACCTGCTCTGAGGCCTACTCCGCGGCGAGCCGGGCGCTCTGGTCCGCCTGGCCGCCGCCGGGGGTCAGCAACTGGCCGGGCGTCTCGCCGCTGCAGACGTTGTCGGTGAAGATCCGGCGGCCGTTCACCAGGATGTGGCGGATGCCCTCGGCGCGCGTGATCTTGCGCCAGTCGCCGCCCGGAAGGTCGTGGACGATCTCGTAGCGGCCGACCTCGAAGCCCAGACGGTCCAGGTCGTAGATCATGATGTCGGCGGCATAGCCCTCGCGCAGCTCGCCCCGGTCCTTGAGCCCGAACACCTGGGCGTTGCGACCGCTCATCAGATGGTGGACGTGCTCAAGCGGGAAAACGTCGGTCTCGCGGCCGAGCCAGATCAGCAGGTCCGTGGACCAGAAGCCGCCGTTGCCGTGCTTGGAGTGCGCGCCGCCGTCGGAGACGCCGACCAGCACGCGGGGATGGCTGAGCAGCTCCGTGATCGTCTCGGTGCTGTGCGCCACCACCTCGTCGCTCGTGAACAGGACCTGGGCGCCGGTGTCGCGGATCAGGTCGAGGAAGAGCTCGGTCACCGGCCGGCCCGTCGCGGCCGAGATGTCCTGGAGCTGATGGCCCAGGAAGGCGTCGTACTGCGACGTCCCCGGCGCCTCGCGCAGGGTATAGGCCTCCAGCCGTCCGCCGGCCTCCTGCATGTAGGCCGGGTCGTACTCGCGCGCGAAGCGGGCGCGGTAGTCGGCGTCGCCGACCAGGGCCACCTTCGCCTCGGCCGTGGGCGCGGCCGTGAGCGTCCGGAAGATCGGCACCGAGTCCCAGGCGTTGAAGTAGAGCGGGGTGATATCCAGCCATTTCCGCCAGCAGAACGACTGGGTCCAGATGTTCAGCCCCTGCGCGATCACCTCGTCCAGCCAGCGCAGGACGCTGCGGTGGCTCTCGGGATTCACGTCGCTGGGCACGGTGATGTTGTGCAGCACCGTGCAGCCCGACCGCCGGGCGAGTTCCTCGGCCACCTTCCGGCGCGGCTCGGCCATGCCCGGCAGTTCGCAGAGGATCTGGATGACGCCTTCGCCGCGTTCGCGCAGCACGTCGGCCAGGTTGTAGGCCTCCTCGGCCGCCATCACGTCGCTGGGCATCGCCGTGAAGTCATGGTCGACGTGCGAGTTACCCTCGGCGCCCAGGTGCGAGAACGAGAAGCCCCACGCGCCCGCGTCCATCGCCTCGTGCAGGATCTCGCGCATCCGGGCGCGCTCGGCCTCGGTCGCCGGCCGCGTCTTCGCCTCGTCGGGCCCGATGACGTACGAGAGCAGGGCGTTCATCGGCAGGTAGGTCGCGACGTTGATGCCCTTGGGCAGCCGCCGCAGATGTTCCAGCCAGTCGGGCAGGCTCTCCCAGTCGAAGGGCATCGAGCGCTTCATGACGTCGTAGGGGATCTGCTCGGTGTTCTCCATCATCCGCATGTAGCGGTCCTGCATGCCCGCCTTCAGGGGCGCGAAGCCGAAGCCGCAGTTGCCGATGATCGCCGTCGTCGTCCCGTGCCAGCCGGACGTGGTGCAGTACGGATCCCAATGGAGCTGGGCGTCGTAGTGTGTGTGCAGGTCGATGACGCCGGGGGCCACGATCAGGCCGCGGGCGTCGATCTCCTCGCGCCCCGCGCCTGGCGGCGCATCGCCGATCATCGCCACGCGCCCATCGGAGATCGCCACGTCGGCGACGCGGCGCGGGCCGCCCGTGCCATCGACCACCGTGCCGCCGCGGATCACCACATCGTACTTCGCCATCGCCTGCTCCCTAGCCGCCGGCTCGAACGCCGGGCGGTCCGTCTTTAGGAAGCCAGCCTAACGCAGCCAGACGCCGCCCGCGCCGGCACGGGAAACATATTACGCGTGCGATCGCGCTCAGCGGAGTTCGCGGGCCAGATGGCGCGACGCGAGATAGAAGCACGCCGCCGCGGGCAGCGCCGCCAGCAGCGTGAGCGCCAGGGCGTAGCGCAGCGCTTCGTCGCCCAGCCCGTTCGCCGTCAGGATGTCGCTGACCACACCAGTGAAAAGCGGCCCGAGCCCCAGTCCGATCAGGTTGCTGAAGACCAGCAGCATGGCCGAGGTGAACGCGCGCATGCCGGGAGGCACGAGCGACTGCGTGGCGGCGTTGAGCGGGGCAAGATAGAAATTGAGCAGCACGAACGCGCCGAGGCCGAAGGCCACCGAAACCGCCATCGACCCGACCAGGTACTGGCCGAGGCTGAGGGGGATCATCCCCAGGCAGGCGAGAGCGGGCAGCCAGCCGTACCAGCGCACGCTGCGCCGGGCGGTGCGATCCACGAGATACCCGCCCAGGAGGGCGCCCAGGCCGCCGCCGACGCCGAACAGCAGCCCCAGCACCAGGCCGATGTTCTCGAGAGGGATCTGGAAGACCCGCGCATAGAACGGGGCGCTCCAGAGCTGCAGCGCGCAGAGGACGAACGCCTGGAACGATCCCGCCGCCAGCAGCCACCGCATCGCCTTGAGCCGCCAGAGCGTGGCCAGCGCCTCCCGCAGCGGCGGCGGTGCCACGGCCGCTGCGTCCGCATCGTCGAACTGGCCGCGCCGCGGCTCCTTGAGCAGCAGGACCGCCGGCACGATCAGCAGCCCGGCCAGCCCCACGACGATGAAGGCGTCCCGCCAGCCCAGCGCCGCCGTCAGCCACCCGCCGCCGACCAGGCCGAGCATCGTGCCGACGGGGACCGAGGTGCTCCAGATCGCCATCGGCAGGCCGCGGCGGGCGCGGGGAAAATAATCCGACAGCAGCGACAGCGTCGTGGGCGAGCAGCAGCTCTCGCCCAGGGCGACGCCCATGCGAAGGACCACGAGCATCCAGAAGCTGGTCACGAGGCCGCTCAGCGCCGTCATGATCGACCACAGCGCCAACGCCGCGGCCATCAGGAACTTGCGCACCACCCGGTCGGCCACCCGCGACATGGGCAGGGCCAGGGTGCAGTAGACGGCCGCGAACGCCATCCCGGTCAGCGCGCCGAGCTGGGTGTCCGACAGGCCCATGTCCTGCTTGATGGGGACCTGAAGGATCGACAGGATCGTCCGGTCGACGTGATTGAACAACGCGACCACGAAGAGGACGGCCAGGGCGGCGTTCGCCTGTCCCCGGCTCGTCCCAGCCCGGGCTGCGGGACGGGCGGCCTCCAAGTGTGCGTTCACGGCCGCCCTCCACAGCGTCGGCGATCTGTCAGTTCCCCGCGCCGAAGCGATACCTCAGGCTGACGCCATAGGTCCTGGGTTCTCCGAAGATGGCCTGGGTCAGGCCCAGTTGCTGCTGAAGCGCGACGCCGCCCTTGATGTAGGTGTTGTCGGTCAGGTTCTTCACGAACAGGGCGCCGTCGATCGAACGCCCGAACATGTTCTTCCACTCGAACTGGGCGTTGATCAGGTCGTATCCGCCGGCCCGGCCCTCCAGTTCGTTGCGGTAGTCCGAACCGAAGACGATGGAGGCCTGCCGGAAGTAGGTCGCCGTGATCCCCATCTCCCCGAGGTCCTCGGGTATGGGCAGGCCGATCCGGACCGTCGCGCCCAGATGATACTCCGGGACGTTCGGGAGCGGGTTGCTCGAGACGTCGGTGACCGAGTCGATCCGCACGCCGCCCGGCTCCGCCGGGTCGACGACGAACACCGGGATGCCGAACTCCTTGTACTTGGCGTCGATGTAGTCCGCGAAGGCGCTGATGCGGAAGTAGCGGTTGAAGACGATCTCGCCCTCGATCTCCACCCCCCTCACCTTCGTCTTCGGCGCGTTGAGATTGACGCCTTCCGTCGTGCGGCGCGCCGGGTTGAAGACGATGTAGCCCACCTGGGCGTCCGTGATGTCCTGCTGATAGACCGCCACGTTCAGCCGGGTGGCCACCTCGTCGAAGCGATGCTCCAGCTTCAGGCCGGCCTCGTACTGCTGAATCTTCTCGGTGCCGAAGTCCAGCAGCGCAGGAATGGTGGCGGTGGTGTTGAGCCCCCCCGGCCTGAAGCCGCGCGACGCGGACACGTAGGTGAAGATGCTGTCGTTGACCTTGTAGTCCGCGCCAAGGGTCCAGTTGTTGCCCACGGACTTCAGGGTGATCGGCGGCCCTTGGCACTCCGCCCGGTCGAAGTCGGCAGGAATGTTGGTTCCAAGGCAGACCGAGGGGCCGTTCTGCTGGCCGCGAAGCGATAGCGGAACGAAGATCCGGCTCTGCACGCCGACCGTCTTGTCCCATGTCCGGCGGAACCCGGCGGACACCCGCAGGCGGTCCGTGACCATGAAGCTGTTGTGCGTGAACAGCGCCTTCGCCGTGCGATCGAAGCTGTTCGGCACGTAGCTGGCGGCGGTGCCGGTCACCGTGACCGCCGCGCCCATCAATGTGTTGCCGGGAACCTCGTCCGCGAGATCCTGGTAGAACCCGCCGACCAGCCAGTCCAGCCGGCCGTCGAACAGCTTGCCCGAGACCTGCAGTTCCTCGGTCCACATGTGGCGCTTCAGCGCCAGGCCGTTCGGCTTCAGGTCCAGGGCGATATAGCCGCCGAGGACCGGAAGGGGCACGCCGTCGGCGGCATACCCCTGGGCGCGGCGCTCGCGCTGATAGCCGATGATGTTCTTCACCTGGACCGGCCCGAGGTCGAACGTCGTGGTGTTGGAATAGACGTCGACGGTGTTCTGGAAGATGAGCTGATCGGCCGGCTGGTCGAGGTAGAGCCTGCGCGCACCCAGGGCCGACAAGGTGCCCACATACGACTGCAGGCCACCCGCGACCCCCGGGATCGCCGCCAGATCGGGGTTCTGGGCCAGGAAATTCACGAAGCCCGGGAAGCTCGGGTTCATCAGAGCCGACGCTGTGGACGTGGGCCGCGCAGCGATCATGAACGTCGAGCCGAGGTTCTGGTCGATATCGATGTGGTCGTAGACGAAGTCGTTCGAGACTCCCTCCCACGGCCTTGCCGAGATCGCGATCCGGTAGGCGTTGGAGTGCTTGTCGTCCAAATCCAGATTGTCGAGGTTCAGGACCTTCGTATAGCCGTCGCGGCGGATCATGTTGCCCGACAACCGGATCGCCAGCTTGTCCTGGATGATCGGAATGCTGACGCCCGCCTCCAGCTCGTAGTTGTTCAGATTGCCGGCCTTGGCCTGGACGAAACCCTCCAGCTCGTGCCCGGGCGTCTGGGGCGCGAACAGGATGGCGCCACCGTTGGACGCCCGGCCGAACAACGTCCCCTGCGGCCCCCGCAGAATCTGCACGGAACCGATGTCGTAGAACTGCGCCAGGGGCGCAGCCATCTGCGGCACGTCGGAGAAATAGACCTCGACGACCTGGGAATTCCCGAACTGGTTGTTTTCCGCCGCCCGGCCCCGCATCGAGAAGTTCACGTGGGTCGTGGAGAAGACGCTCGTGGTCGTCAGCGACGGCGTCGCGACCGAGAGCTCCAGGATGTTGGCGACGGCCTTGTCCTGCAACGTCTGCGCCGTCATGGCGGTGACGGCCACCGGCGTCGTCTGAAGGCTCTCGGCCCGTCGCCGGGCCGTGACCACCAGTTCCTCGAGCGAGGCGGCTCCTGGGGCGTCGTCGACCGCCGCCGCTCCTGCATGGACAGGATGCGTGAACAGCAAGGCCGCCGGCGCAGCGAGCAGCATTTTCCTAAGGGATGCCGAGCGCAACATCTTCCCCCTAATTTTATGTGTTTGTTGGGACGTTTCTTGAGAAGACGTTTTCAGATATTGTATCTCCCGCCAATTGGCGGGATGGCCTTATTACATATGAAATCTTAGTAGAAGTCGTGAGGCACATCGACTGAATGCCGCCTTCAGCGACTTGCGCTTCAATGTCATTGGCGCTCCGATCAACTCAAGATGGCGACGCGACAGGTTTCACGACCCGCCGAAGATTTCGTGACGCCAAGAAAAGGCCTTCCAACGCTTGTCGCACAGGAGATCGACCGTGGCCATGACGCCAGCGCTCGCCACCCCCGGCCAGCTCGCCGCCGAGCGCCTGGCGCTGAGCCTGCTCGCCGCGCCCGACATCCAGGCCGCCATGGCCGCCGCCCGGGAAGAGGCCGAAACCGAGCCGCTGCTCTCGCGGCCGCGCGTCGCCGAACGCCTCGACATCGCCATCCGCCGCTGGGTCACGGGCCTCATCCTTCGCGAGGCGGCCGGGGATCCCGAGGCGCCGCAGATCCTTTGGGTGGGCGAGACGACGCCCCGCACCTGGCTCGGACATA
Source organism: Phenylobacterium sp. (assembly GCF_037189685.1). GTDB lineage: Bacteria > Pseudomonadota > Alphaproteobacteria > Caulobacterales > Caulobacteraceae > Phenylobacterium. The sequence continues at coordinate 35,270 of NZ_JBBCIT010000002.1, forward strand.
CGCTGGGCGGCGTGGCGCTGGCGGGCGACAATCCCGACGCCATCTATCGGCACGCCTTCGTGGACGGCGGGGCGGTCTACGAGATGACGGGCCGCTTCCCCGCCACGCCGCCCGCCGAGTTCAGCATCGAACCCCTGCCCGGCGAGGCGGGCGTCATCCCGGAGTCGGGCACCCTGACCGGGAAGATCGGGACCAGCGGCGGGGCCCCGATGCTCACGGACCGGGGGCTTCGCCGGGACGCCGACGGGCGCTTCCGCATCATCCTCGGCGGCGATCCCCCCGCGGACGGCGCCGACCATATCCCGCTGCCGCCGGGGCCGGTCGCGATCAACACGCGCGACGTCTTCTCGGACTGGCGGCAGAGCCCCGTTCCGCTCGAGATCCGGCGCCTCTCGCCCCCCCGCGCGCCACAGCTCACCGACGCCGACATCCGGGCGCGGATCCTGGCGCACCTGCCCGCCTACGTCCGGCACTGGCGACGGTTCAAGGACAGCTGGCTCGGCGGCGTCACGCCCAATACCTACAAGGGCCCGTTCGGCCGGGAAGGCGCCTGGAGCCAGATCCTGGCCGGCCGCTTCAGCCTGGAGCCCGGCCAGGCCGCCCTCTTCCGGGGGCGGGCGGGCGGCGCACGCTACCACGGCTTCCACGTCGCCGATCACTGGCAGGTCGGCTTCGACGCCGCGCGGCGACAATGCAGCCTCAACGCCGCCCAGGCCCTGCCCGGCGATGACGGCATGGTCACGTACGTCATCGCGCCCTCCGATCCGGGCGTCGCCAACTGGATCGACACGGCCGGTTGCCTGGACGGGGTCTTCCTGATGCGCTGGCAGCTCTTCCCCCCTGGCTTCCAGGCCCAGGACCATGTCGGCGGCTACGAGCTCGCGCCCCTCGCCGAGGTCGCGGCGCGGACGGGCCTGCCCCCGGTCTCCCCCGCGGAACGGGCGGCGCAGCTCCAGCGCCGCGCCGCCGCCTACGCCGTCCGCCTCACGACGTGACGCCGCCGTCGCTCAACGCGCCCGGAAGGTCACGTTGAGCGACGGGATGCCGCGGAACAGCAGGTTGGGGATCCATGACACCGCCTCCCCTTCGGCCAGCCGGATGTCCTCGACCTTTTCGAGCAGCGCCTTGAAGCCCCAGTAGAGCTCGCGCCGCGCCAGCGGGGCGCCGACGCACGAATGCGCGCCGGACCCGAAGGACAGGTGCGTGGCGGCGTTCCTGCGCTCCAGGTCGATCTCCGCCGGACAGGCGAAGTGACGATGGTCGCGGTTGGCCGCCGCGACGCGAAGCGCCACCACCGAACCCTTCGGGATGGTCGCGCCGTGAAGCTCGATGTCGCGCAGGGCGATCCGGTAGAGGCCCGCTGCGGGCCCCTCCAGGCGCAGGATCTCCTCGGAGAAGGTCCGCAGATGCCCGTCCAGATCCGACTGCAGCTTCTTCTGCAGCGCCGGATCCTGGCTGAGGTAGTAGATCCCGCTGGTCAGGGCCTTGGCCGACGTCTCGGCGCCGGCCATGAAGAGATCCAGCATCACGTGCATCAGGATCTCGGGATCGGTCATCACCCGGCCGCTGTCGAACTTCGCGTTCACGAAGGCGCTGAGGATCGTGTCGTCCGGCCTGGCCCGCTTCTCGTCGATCATCTTCTTGAAGTAGTGCTGGGCGGCGATCTCCTTCAGCGCCCCCTGGACCTCTTCGTCCTCGGTCCCGATGTGCCCGAGGTTGGCCATCATGGCGTCCATGGACTCCTTGACGATCGGCAACGCGTCGTCCGGGGCGCCCAGCAGGCCGCAGATCACCTTGAGCGAAATCTGCTCGCAGTATTCGCTAACGACCTCGGCCCCGCCGTTGGGCGCGATCCGCTCGGCCAGCCCGTAGGCGATGTCGCGCACCATGTCGTCGTACTCGCGCACCTTGCCGGCGCGGAGGAACTGCTCGAACAGGTCGCGGCGCTCGCGGTACTCCTCGCCCTCGTAGTTGCCCACCGGCCGCGCCCGCGGCCATCCCTTGTCGATGAACAACTGCTGGATGCGCTTGGCCCGTTCGGGGTCCGCCGCGCCGCGCAGCTTCTCGGTGGCGTGCTCGCTGTTGAGGGCCGTGCGGTCGGACAGGAGGCGGCGGCTGTCCTCGTAGCGGCTGATCACGTAGAAGCCGGCCACCGGATCGAAATAGACGGGCGCCTCCTCCCGCAGGAACTCGTACGCGGCATAGGGACATTGCAGCACGTCCGGGTGCTTCAGGGTCAGGGGCTTCGGCAGGGTTTCCGTCGTCATGTGGCGATTGCTTCCCAAATGTTTCGCACACGGCGCGGTCAGGGAAGATCGCTGGGAGCCCCTGGACCGTTCAGGTTTCTGCGCCTGAGTTCGTGCTTGCTTGGATAGCGAGTTAGCACGCGCCCGATGCGCCGAAGCAACGGCGGCGCACCCCGATATTACAGGTGCGATGGAGCTCGGGACTCGGCGATCGCATCCGTAATAGTCGCCCCGCCGGCCCTGGCCCCGGCTTGTGCCGGCCCGACCCCTCCGGGTCAGATGACCCGAAGGCGGCCCGCACCGAGGGCCCGGAACCTCAAGGTGGAAGCATGACCGACGCAACCCTCGCCCGGGCGGCGATCCAACCGACCAAGGCCTTCTCCGTCGAGACGGTGACCTGGATCCATCACTGGACCGAGGACCTGTTCTCGTTCCGCACCACGCGGGACGCGGACTTCAGGTTTGCGAGCGGCCAGTTCGTGATGGTGGGGCTGATGGTTCCGGAAGGGCCCCTGCTCAGGGCCTATTCGATCGCCTCGGCGACCGCAGGCAGCGAGCTCGAGTTCTATTCGATCAAGGTGCCGGACGGGCCCCTGACCTCCCGGCTCCAGAACATCCAGGTGGGTGATCCGGTGCTCGTGGGGCGGAAGCCCACGGGCACCCTGGTCCTCGACGGCCTGAAGCCCGGCAAGCGCCTCTACATGATCGGGACCGGGACCGGCCTCGCACCCTGGCTTTCCCTCGCTCGCGACCCGGAGACGTATGCGCGCTTCGACGACGTCGTGCTCATTCACTCGGTGCGCCAGGTTCGCGACCTGAACTACCGCGACGTGTTCGAAGGCGATCCCTCCGCCCTTGCCAAGGGCGCGGAGCGCCTGCGCTACTACCCCACGGTGACCCGCGAGGCGTTTCGGAATACGGGGCGGGTCACCGACCTCATCAAGGCGGGCAAGCTGTTCGCCGACCTGGGCGTTCCCGCGCTGGATCCCTCGACGGACCGGCTCATGATCTGCGGCAGCCCGTCCGTGAACGCCGATCTGAAGGCCATACTTCTCGAACGCGGCTTCTCCGAAGGCTCGGTGAGTTCGCCGGGCGACTTCGTGCTCGAGAAGGCGTTCGTCGAGGGCTGAATCCCACAGGCGTCCGCCGCGCCCTTGCCAAGGCCGACGCGTGGGCCGACGCCGCGGGCTTGCGGCGCCAGGAGCCGTTCCGGACACCTGAAAGGATCGCCGCCCGGCGGCCGCTGGGGCCGTCCGGGCGGCAGTTGGCCAAGCGCGCGGGGAGGATTTTGGCGCGCCAGATGCCGGGAGGCTCGCTGCGCCCCGCAGGTCTGATCTACAAGCGCAGGGGCGGCGCCGGAAGGTTGGCCGGACTGTGATTACACATGCAGCGGGCATCGGGGTGATCCCGCATCGGGCGGGCTGACGATGCGAGGAGACGCGCCCGCGCCCGGCCGCGCGCCCGCCCGCGATCCAGGTCGATCAAGGGATCGGAAGCGCCTTCAGCGTATCCGCGTGACGACCCAGCCGCCCTCGCGCGCCTCGGCCCGCCACGCCCGTTCCGGCGCATGCTTGCGGGCCACGGAATAGTCCACGCGGCGCTGAGAGGTGATCACGCACGAGCGTCCGGGTTCGAGCTTGAGCAGACGCTCGGTCACGTTCCCGTAGGCCTTGGGCATCACCCGCGGCCTACTTCATGGTGGGGATGACGAAGGCGGAGTCGTGGGCGTCGCCGTCTGGCCATCGTGCGGTGACGGTCTTG
>NZ_JBBCIT010000003.1:0-170366 GCF_037189685.1 Phenylobacterium sp.
CGGCGGCCATGAGGGCGCCGTGGGCCTTCTCCGCGGCGGAGAGGTCCAGCGCCGCCAGCCGGTCCAGCGCGGCCAGCGCCACGACGTCGATGTCGGGTCCCTCGGACATGAGGGACATCCAACCACCCCGCTACGTCAGAAACGGACGTAGGCCGGCGGCGTCACCCCGATCTTGCGCTTCGCTGTCCCGGCGATCACGGCGAAGGCTCGCCGCGCGAGGATCAGCTCTTGACCTTCACATATTCCCCGGGGGCGTCGCCCAGGGGCTTCAGCGGGCCCTTGGCGGGGTCGCGGGCCGGCACCGTTTCGCCCGAGCGGGCCCTGAGCCAGGCGGCCCAGTGCGGCCACCAGGAGCCGGGATGCTCGACGGCGCCGGCCTGCCATTCGTCGAGCGCGGCGGGCAGGGCGTCGTTGGTCCAGTGCTGGTACTTCTTCGCGACCGGGGCGTTGATGACCCCGGCGATGTGGCCCGAGCCGGCCATCGTGAAGGTGGTGGGGCCGCCGAACAGCCGCGCGCCCTTGTAGACCGAGCGGGCGGGCGCGATGTGGTCCTCCTTGGAGGACTGGACGTAGATCGGGATCTTCACCTGGCTCAGGTCGATCCGGACGCCGTCCAGGGTCAGTTCGCCCTTCGCCATCGCGTTCTCGCCGTAGAACCGGCGGAGGTAGAAGGTGTGGAGCGTCTTGGGCATGCGGGTCTGGTCCGAATTCCAGAACAGCAGGTCGAAGGGCTTGGGCTCCTTGCCCAGGAGATAGTTGTTGACGAAGAACGACCAGATCAGGTCGTTGCCGCGCAGCGCGTTGAAGGTGTCGGCCATGGTCTGGCCCGACAGCACCCCGCCGCCCTCGTCCATCTTGGCCTCGAGATCCTTCAGCCAGTCCTCGTTGGTGAAGAGGAGCAGGTCGCCGGCCTCCGAGAAGTCCTGCTGGGCCGCGAAGAAGGTGGCCGAGCCGATGGACGTGTCGCCCCTGGCCGCCATGTGGGCGAGCGTGGCCGAGAGCAGCGTCCCGCCGATGCAGTAGCCGACGGTGTTGACGCGATCGACGCCGGCCTGTTCGAGCGCGGCGGCCACGCCCTCGTAGATGCCCTGGCGCATGTAGTCCTCGAACGTCTTGGTCGCGAGGCGCGCGTCGGGATTGACCCACGAGGCGACGAAGACGGTGAAGCCCTGGGACGCCAGCCAGCGGATCAGCGAGTTCTCGGGCCGCAGGTCCATGATGTAGAACTTGTTGATCCACGGCGGGAAGATCAGCAGCGGGATCTCGCAGACCTCGTCGGTCGACGGCGAGAACTGGAGAAGCTCGATGATCTCGTTGCGGAAGACGACCTTGCCGGGCGCCGTGGCGACGTTCTCGCCGATCTTGAACATCTCGTAGTCGGTCTGGGCGATCGCGAGCTGGCCGCCGCCGCGCTGGAGGTCGGCGTGGAAGTTCTCCATGCCCTTGACCAGGCTGGCGCCGCCGGTGGCCATCACCTCCTTGAGGGCGGCCGGGTTCGAGGCCAGGAAGTTCGACGGCGAGAAGGCGTCGGTGAGCATCCGCATGAAGAACTCGACGCGGCGCTTCTCGAGCGGCTCGACGCCGTCGACGTCGGACACGAGGCCGTTCAGGAAATTCGCCGTCAGCAGGTAGGATTGCTTGATCGCGTCGAAGACCGGGTTGTCGGACCAGTCGGGATCGGCGAAGCGCTTGTCGCCCTTGGCGGGGCTGACCACCGGCTCGACCGGCTCGCCGGCCGCGCGGCGCGCCGTCGTCTGCCACAGGTCGAGGTAGCGCGAGAATAGGTCGGCCTGGGCCCGCATCATGCGGTCGGGCTGGGCGGCGAGGCGGCCCATGACCTGGGTGAGGGCGGGGGCCACGTGGAACGGGTCGGGCGAGAGCGCCGCCGGCCGCTCGGCCTGGCGCAGGGCCATCTCGGCGATCGTGCCCTGGGCCGTGACCGCCGCGCGGGCGAGGTTCAGGGAGAGCTGTTCGAGCTGGGCGCGCTGTTCGCCGGTGAACGCCACGGCGTCGAAGGCGATTCCCCCCGTGACCGGCGAGGCGGCCGAAGCGGCGGCCGGCGCGGCGCCCTCGGATTTCAGAGCTGGATCGGGCGCGGCGGCTGGCGCCGGGCTGAAGCTCTTGGCCTCGGACGCCGTCTCGGGCGCCGCCTTCTCCTCGCCCACCGCCCTGGACGCGGTCGCCTTGGCGACCTTCGCCGCGGCGCCCGTCTTGCGACCCTTGCCCTTCGGCGGGCCTGCGGCCTGCTCGCTCATCGTTCGTCCTCCCGAGGCGTGAGAGCGACAACGCGCGCTCTTTCGCCGTCAACGATCATCGCATAAGACCTTGGCGCAAATGAATGCGTCGCGCCCACTATTGCCGACTGCCGCAAGGGTCGTCACCTGTCTCTCCGCCTGTCTCGTGACGGGCGCGGGCGGATTGATGCTGTCCGGCTGTGTCGGGGCGGCGTTCGGCGACGCCAGGATCGACCCTCAATCGGCGGTGGCGGGCGACGTGGCCCGGATGAGCCGGCAGGGCGGCCGGTTCCCCACCTTCGCCGACATCCCCAAGCCGCCCAAGGACCTGCGCCCGGTGGCGCAGTACGGGCAGGACGCGCACGCCGTGCTGGCGGCCGGCGAGGCCCTGACCCGGGCCACCGCACCCGGCACCTGGACGCTGGACGGCACCGACAGCTTCGCCGAGCGCGCACGCGACGACGCCGGCCCGCAGTTCGTTCCGCCCGACCCGGCGGAATCCGAGGCCTTCGCCCGGGAGGTCCGCGAGCGAGCTAAGCCGCCTCCGCCGCGCTAGGAGCCAGGAGGCCCGGAGCGCCGCGAGAGGCCGAAAAAATCCCGAACCCGCTTTGCGGACTCTGCCCGAGAGTCTATCGAAGCCTGACGTCAGCTCGCAGATCGGCCGCATGGGCGAACCGCGGCGCAAGAGCTCAACATGACACCGGAATTCCATCGTATCCGCCGCCTGCCTCCCTACGTCTTCGAGGAGGTCAACCGCATCAAGGCCCGCCTGCGCGGCCAGGGTGTGGACATCATCGACTTCGGCATGGGCAACCCCGACATGCCGACGCCGAAGCACATCGTCGACAAGCTGGTCGAGACGGCCCGCGACCCCAAGGCCGGGCGCTATTCCGCCTCGAAGGGGATCACGGGCCTCCGGAAGGCCATGGCCGGCTACTACGGCCGCCGCTTCGGCGTGAAGCTGGATCCCGAGCGCGAGGTGATCGCCACCCTGGGCTCGAAGGAGGGCTTCGCCAACCTAGCCCAGGCCCTGACCGCGCCCGGCGACGTGGTGATCTGCCCGAACCCGGCCTATCCGATCCACGCCTACGGCTTCATCATGGCCGGCGGGGTGATCCGCCACGTGCCGGCCGGCAGCCCCGAGGAGTACTTGTCGGGCATCAGCCGGGCGGTGAAGCACTCGGCCCCGCCGCCCAGCGTGCTGATCGTCAGCTATCCGTCGAACCCGACGGCGCAGTGGGTGGACCTCGACTTCTACAAGGACGTCGTCGCGCTGGCGCGCAAGCACGACCTGCTGGTGCTCTCGGACATCGCCTATTCGGAGATCTACTTCGAGGACAACCCGCCGCCGTCGCTGCTGCAGGTGGAGGGCGCGAAGGACATCGCCGTCGAGGTGAACTCGCTCAGCAAGACCTTCGCCATGGCCGGCTGGCGCGTGGGCATGGTGGTGGGCAACGAGCGGATGTGCGCGGCCCTGGCGCGGGTGAAGTCGTACCTGGACTACGGGGCGTATACGCCGATCCAGGTGGCGGCCGCGGCGGCGCTGAACGGCCCGCCCGAGTGCATCGAGGAGATCCGCGGGATCTACAAGTCGCGCCGCGACACCCTGGTGGAATCGATGCGGCGGGCCGGCTGGGACATCCCCGCGCCGCCGGCCTCGATGTTCGCCTGGGCCAAGCTGCCGCCGCAGTACGAGGCGGCCGGCTCGATGCTGTTCTCCAAGCTCCTGGTCGAGGAGGCCGGCGTGGCCGTGGCGCCGGGCGTAGCGTTCGGCGAGTACGGCGAGGGCTATGTGCGGATCGGCCTCGTGGAGAACGAGCACCGCATCCGGCAGGCGGCGCGCAACGTGAAGAAGTTCCTGGCCAACTCGGACGAGATCCTGGGCCGGGCCCACAACACGATGGCGGCGCAATGAGCGAACCGAAGACCTGGCGCATCGGCGTCGCCGGCCTGGGGACGGTAGGCGCGGGCCTGCTGAACTTCCTGGCGGAGCGGCCCGGCTTCGCCCCGGCGGGCGGGCGGGCCGTGGTGACCGGCGTCTCGGCGCGCTCGCGCACCCGGCCGCGGCCGTTCGACATCTCGAACCTGCCGTGGTTCGACGATCCCGTCGCGCTGGCCCGGTCGCCCGACGTGGACGTGTTCGTCGAGCTGATCGGCGGGTCGGACGGCCCGGCGAAGGCCGCGGTCGAGGCCGCGCTCGCGCTGGGCAAGCCCGTCGTGACCGCCAACAAGGCCCTGATCGCCGAGCATGGGGCCGAACTGGCGGCCCTGGCCGAGGCGAAGGGCGCGCCGCTGCTGTTCGAGGCCGCCGTCATGGGCGGCACGCCGGCGGTGAAGATGGTGCGCGAGGCCCTGGTCGGCGACGACGTCCAGTCGATCGCCGGCATCCTGAACGGCACCTGCAACTACATCCTCACCGAGATGGAGGCGGGCGGGCGCTCGTTCGCCGACGTGCTGGGCGAGGCGCAGCGGCTGGGCTACGCCGAGGCCGACCCGACGATGGACGTGGGCGGGTTCGACGCGGCGCACAAGATCACCATCCTGGCGGCCCTGGCCTTCGGCTGCGCCCCCAATTTCGCCGCCGCCGAGATCGAGGGCATCGAGCAGGTGGACCTGCTGGACATCCGCATGGCCCGCGACCTGGGGTACCGGATCAAGCTGGTGGCCTCGGCCGAGCGGTCGGAGGACGGCGTGCTGGTGCGGGTGCGCCCGTCGCTGACGCCGCTGGACCATCCGCTGGCCCAGGCCGGGGGGGCGCTGAACGCGCTGTTCATCGAGGGCCGCCGGATCGGGCGCATCTTCGTGCAGGGTCCGGGCGCCGGGGCGGGGCCGACCGCCGCCGCCGTGGCCGCCGACATCGCCGACGTGATGACCGCCCCGCAGCGGCCCGTCTTCCAGGCGCCCGCCGGCGCGCTGGAGCCGTTCAAGGCGGTGGACCCGTCGAGGATGACCGGACGCGCCTATCTCCGCTTCCTGGTGAAGGACGAGCCGGGCGTGATCGCCGCGGTCTCCGAGACCCTGGCCGAGGCGGGGGTCTCGATCGAGAGCTTCCTCCAGAAGCCGACCGAGGGCGCGCAGGGCGTGCCGATCGTTCTGACCACCCACGCGGTGACGGAATCGGCGCTGACGGCGGCGGTGGAGCGCATCGCCGGGCTGGACGCGGTGCTGGATCGACCGCGCCTGTTGCGGATCGCTCGCATCTAGGCTCAAAAGGCGGCCCGCGCGGCGGGTCGCGCAAACGTACCGGGCCCTCAGGCTGGGCTTTCAGGGGACTGAGACGACATGAGTTCCGACGTTCTGGACCGTAATCTGATCATGGACGCGGTCCGCGTCTGCGAAGCCGCGGCCATAGCGGCCTGGAAACTGGCCGGCCGCGGCGACGAGAAGGCCGCCGACCAGGCCGCCGTCGACGCGATGCGCACGGCGCTGAACGACCTCGAGATCGACGGCGAGATCGTCATCGGCGAGGGCGAGCGCGACGAGGCGCCCATGCTGTACATCGGCGAGAAGGTGGGCAAGGGCGGCAAGTCGAAGATCGACATCGCGCTGGACCCGCTGGAAGGCACCACGCTGACCGCCAAGGCGATGGCCAACGCGCTGGCGGTGATGGCCTGGGCGCCCAAGGGCACGCTGCTGAACGCGCCCGACACCTACATGGACAAGATCGCCTGCGGGCCGGGCTATCCGGCCGGCGTGATCGACCTGGACAAGAGCCCCGCCGAGAACGTCCAGGCGCTGGCCAGGGCCAAGGGCGTCGATCCCGGCGAGATCACGGTCTGCATCCTGGATCGCCCGCGGCACGCCGAGATCATCGCCGGGGTCCGGTCGGTGGGCGCGCGGGTCCACCTGATCACCGACGGCGACGTGGCGGGCGTGATCAACACGACCGACCCCGAGACCGGCATCGACCTCTACGTGGGGTCGGGCGGCGCGCCCGAGGGGGTGCTGGCCTGCGCGGCGCTGAAGTGCGTGGGCGGCCAGTTCCAGGGGCGACTGGTATTCCGCAACGCCGACGAGCGGGCGCGGGCGGCGCGGGTCGGGATCACCGACCTCGACAAGAAATACGACCTGCACGAGATGGTCCGCGCCGACGCGATCTTCGCGGCCACCGGCGTGACCAAGGGCGCGCTGCTGGACGGCGTGGGCGTGAGCGGCGGCTTCGTCCACACCCACTCCCTGGTGATGAACTCGGCCACGCGCACCGTGCGGGAAGTGCGGATGAAGCGGCCGGTCTGACGGTCCTGCTCGCCGAAACCGGCGCAAGCCGGCTGGAAAGCGAAGGTTGGGAACGGAAAGCCGCCGCCAGGGCCAGAAGCTGGAAAGTGATGTGTGTCCCTGCTCTTGGTCGCAGAGCAGGGACGCGTATTTCTTGGGACAGCGCGGGACAGCCTGGCCGTTTGCGGAATCACGAAACGCATGAGCGCCCCTGGCCGGACGGGGACCTACAATCTCGGCGTTTGCCCCTGGCCCTGCCGTTTACGCGTTGCGGCGTCCTTGAGTTGCTGAACCCATGCCTTTCTGCTGCGCTCGGCTGTGATGATCGCGCCAAGATCGTTCAGCTCCGCCGCGAAGGTGCTCACCGGGTCGCCGAGGAGATAGTAGTCTACATAGGCGCCGCATTGCGTCAGATCGGCCGGAAGCAGGCCGCGAGCCTCGACCTCCTTGCTCCGCCCCACATAGAACGCTTCGGCCGTGGAGTGCTCGGCCATGCCCGCCCCTGAATCAACGCGGAACGTAATCTTTCCGGCCTCCCTCACCCTGATGCAGGATGGCCTTCCGGCGTCTTCCCATACGATGTGGTGCAGCCTCGTTCCGTTGATCCCCGCCGGCCGTCCGTACTTGCGGATGAGATCCTGCGCGAATTGCGCCGCAGTGGGACGATTTTGAACCAGAATCTCGTCACGGCGGACACTGATCACCCTCACGTCGCCGACCGGCCCGGAGAAATAGACTTTCACGACCGGCCTCTGATTGTCCTTCCAGGCCTCCAGCCGGCCCAAGAACTCCGGCGTCCTCAGGGCGTGATTGACGCCGTCGCTATAGTTGAACACGGCCATGACGGGTCTGATGCTGAGACTGGAGTCAAAAGCCCTCAGCGCCGATCTGGCTTCCGCCTCGGTCATGCCGATTCGAACGCCGGCGATTTCAAAGCTCGACGCGGAGGCCGCCTGCGCCTGGGCTTGTGCCGGCAGCGATGCCAGCCCCGCGAGCGCCGCAGCAAGGCACGCGCCGGAAAACAGACGCAAAAAAGTCCTGCGCATCGAAAGCCTCCTTCTGCCTGCCGGGAAGAGTGGAAAAAACGCCTGGGCCGGTCAACGCCGACCCCCGCCAGCAGCAGGCGGTGGCGTTGGTCTTTTGAATGATGGAGCGCCTTCGAAGCCGATAACAAAGCAGGGATGGTGGACGTCGCCTGCCAAAAGGAACCGCGTGTCCCGGCTTTGATGCTCAGTGCTCGGCCGGCGCCGTTCCCAGCGCGGGGGTGACGTCCGGCGTCGTGCCGGCGTTCGTCGTTCCGGGCCTGAACAGCCAGATTCCCGCGGCGCCGAGGGCGAACATCCCCGCCACGATGAAGAAGAACATCTCCGGCGTCGCCCCGCCGGTCGTGGCGCCCGACAGGGAGGCGCCGAGCGGCCGGCCGAAATTGGCCACCGCCATGTAGATCGTGAACTGGGTCGCGGCGACGCCCGGGGAACACAGGCGCATCGCCAGGGGGATGATGCAGATCGCATAGGTGATGCCGATGAACTCCTGCGACCAGATCACCGCGGTCATGAACCCGCCGTTGCTCCACAGCGACTTCGAGAGGCCCATGCCCAGCATGAACACGGCGATCGCCGGGAGGACGACCATGAGCACGTGCTTGCCGCCGAAGCGGCCCACGATCCAGCCGCCGACGGTCAGGGCGTAGATGGCGGATCCCAGGATCGCCGAGGACTGGACGCTGGTGAACTGGGTCATCGACCATCCGGCGAACGTCTGCGTGAGCACGGGATAATAGACCTCGGTCCCGCCGACCGGGATCGCCCGCAGGAGCAGGAACGGCACGAACAGGAGGCTCATGGGCGCGAGGATGGCGCGGAAACTCCCCATCAGGAGCGGCCCCCACGCGTCGACCTGGATCGCCACGTTGTGCGGATGCGCCGCGCCGCGCGACCAGGGCAGGCGCTTCTCGCCCGCGCGCTCCCTCAGCATCATCCCGTAGACGAGGACCAGCGCCAGCCCGAAGGCGCAGGCGGCGAATCCCGCCGCCACGCCCTGGGTCTGGATCAGGAAGCCGCAGGCCGCCCCGGACGCCGCCATGCCCAGGGCCTGGGCGCCGAACATCACGCCCCCGGCCTTGCCCTGCTCGTCCTCGGTCATGATGTCGACGGCCAGGCTGTCGATCGACACGTCCTGGAACGTCGTCGCCAGGTTGACGCCGAACGCCAGGACCGACAGCAGGAGGACGTCCTGGCCGCCCGGCTGGAGCACGGCGCCGCACAGGCAGCCGAGGACGATCGTCGCCTGGGCGCCGATGATCCAGGCGCGCCGGCGCCCCATCGCCAGGTAGGTGTAGCGGTCGATGATGAAGCCGTTCGCCAGCTTCAGCGTCCAGGGCAGGGACGTCATGCCGACCACCGAGGCGATCTGCAGCGGCGTGGCGCCGCTGCTGGCCATGTAGGCGGGGATCGCGACGTAGAAGAGACCCAGGGGAATGCCCTGGGCGATGTAGAACAGGAGAACCGTCAGCAGCCGGAGGCGCGAGCTCTCCACCAGCGGCGGGAGCCCGCCTGTCGCGGTTGCGCGTGACATCGGAACCCCCCGGAGCCGGTGCGAGATCGGAGCGCGCGAGGCGGACCAGCCCCCTGCGCCCGAGCCCCGTCACGCATTCGTCGCGACTTCCCGGACCACGGCAAGGGTTAATTCGCGCCCGCGCCCCGCCGCGGCGCCCCCGGTCCGGCGCCGTCCGCCGCCACGCGCCTTGGCGGCTGGGGGGCTCCCTGCGTCCGCTTCTGACGTCGGCTGGCGCCAGAGTCGCTGGACGCCCAGAGTCCGGCTGGCGACTCGGCCGGCGCAGGCCGATAGTGTCGCGGGCGTACCCTTCGGCGGGAACACGCAGGGACGCGAACAGTCAGGGGCGCGAACAGGCAGGCGGATGGCGGACGGCGGCGCGAACATCGGATCGACCGGGGGCTATCTCGGCGTGACACGTTCGCTTTCGGGCCGCGTCTGGCGTCAGCGTTCGGCGTGCCCCGATCTGGCGCGGCGCCACCAGCAGGCGCACGGCCTTTCCGAGCCCCTGGCGCGGGCGCTGGCGGCGCGGGGCGTGGACGACGCGGCCGCCGCCGACTTCCTGCAACCCACCCTGAAAGCGCTATTCCCCGACCCGTCCTCGTTCGCCGACATGGACCGTGCGGCCGAGGTCCTGGTGGACGCGCTGGAGGCGCGGCGGCGGATCGTGGTGTTCGCCGACTACGATGTGGACGGGGCCTCGTCGGCGGCGCTGATCGTGCGCTGGTTCCGGGCGATGGGCCTGGACCTCGCCATCTATGTGCCGGATCGCATCGCCGAAGGCTATGGCCCGTCGCCGGCGGCGTTCCGGCGGCTGAAGTCCGAGGGCGCGGACGTGGTGGTGACGGTGGACTGCGGCGCGGCCGCGCACGACGCCCTGGCCTGCGCCGGCGAGATCGGCCTGCCCGTGGTGGTGATCGACCACCACCTGATGCGGCCGGGCGAGGTTCCCCCGGTGGCGGCGCTGGTGAATCCGAACCGGCCCGACTGTGGTTCGGGGCAGGGGCATCTGGCGGCGGCGGGGGTGGCGTTCGTGCTGCTGGCGGCGCTGAACCGCGAGGCCCGGCGGCGCGGCCTGACCTCGACGGGCGAGCCCGACATCCGCGGCTGGCTGGACCTGGCGGCCATGGGCGCGGTCTGCGACGTGACGCAGCTCACGGGCTTCAACCGGGCGCTGGCGGCGCAGGGCCTCAAGGTCATGTCGGGCTGGGCGAACCCCGGCCTCAGGGCGCTGATGACGGTGGCCAAGGGAGCCTCGACGACGGACCTGGGCCCCGCCTCGGTGTTCCACGTGGGGTTCCTGCTGGGGCCGCGGATCAACGCGGGCGGGCGGATCGGGCGCTCGGACCTGGGCGCGCGGCTGCTGTCCACCGACGATCCGGACGAGGCCGCGGCGCTGGCGGCCGAGCTGGACGCGCTGAACGCCTCGCGCAAGCAGGTGGAGGCCGAGGTCCAGGAGGCGGCGGTCCGCCAGATCGAGCGCGAGAGCAATTTCGGCGACGCGCCGTGCCTGATCGTGGCCGACGACGGCTGGCATCCGGGCGTGATCGGCATCGTGGCCGGACGGCTGCGCGAACGCTACCGCAAGCCCACCCTCGTCATCGGCGTGGACCGGGCGGCCAATGTCGGCAAGGGCTCGGGCCGGTCGCAGCCGGGGGTGAACCTGGGGCGGGCGGTCCAGGCGGCCTATGAATCGGGCCTGCTGCTGGCCGGCGGGGGCCATGCGATGGCGGCCGGCCTGTCGGTGCGGCCCGAGGCGATCCCGGAACTGCGCGAGTTCCTGTGCGCGGCCCTGGCGGACGAGGCCGGCGCCGCGGCGGCCGAGGATGGCCTGGACATCGACGCCCTGGTGACGGCGCGGGGCGCCGACCGGGCGATCTGGCGCGATTTCCAGCGGCTGGCGCCCTTCGGGCCGGGCAACCCCGAACCGGTGTTCGCCGCCGCCGACGTGCGCGTGGAGCGGCCGATGGCGCTGCGCGGCGGGCACGTGCGCTGCACGCTGATGGACGGCTCGGGCGGCCGGCTGAAGGCCGTGGCGTGGCGGGCGGAAGAGACCGAGACGGGTCGCCGCCTGATGCAGGAGGGGGGCGGAATCCACGTGGCCGGACGGCTCAAACCCGACGATTGGCAAGGGCGTGAAGGCGTCGAACTGGAGATCGAGGACGTGGCTGATCCGCGCCGGACGTGATGTGGCGATGAGCCGCTTGCACCCCAAAACGAAGGCGTCTATAGACCCGGCCTCGCGCCAAGCGGTCCCTTCGTCTATCGGTTAGGACGCCAGGTTTTCAACCTGGAGAGAGGGGTTCGACTCCCCTAGGGACTGCCAGGCGCGGCTTCCCACTTTCGAAGTCGCCATACTCTCCGTTCGTTGGGTTCGGCGAGGCCTGACGCGCCTGTTCGCGTGTCCACACAGGCCCGGCGGCGTTCTTGATCGGTCGCGGCCTGTAGATGGCCTTGCAGAGTGTCACGTCGGTCCAGATCCTGTTCGGATGGTCGTGTCCTAGTCTAGGCTGGAGGTTTCCATAGACTGTGGGGCATCCGCCTTCGCCGCATCGTCGTGGCGCGTTCCACGGACCAGTCGGTCAAGCCGACTGTGCTGGAAGGCCTCGATAGGCAGTTTGTGGGAAAGTGAGTTGGCGGGGAAGCAGAAGTGGGAGGTCGGTTTTGGATGCGACCGTCGCAAACATGCCCCCGCCCCACCAGAACGACGTCCAATCCACGCTGGCCGGTATCTGGCCTGTATCTGGCTGGTATAGAGCAGAAGGGTCAGCGCCAAGCGAGCGCCGCGCCGAGGTTCACAAGTCTTCTGGAACTGGGCGAGGTTCGCAGCAGTCGAGCGCCGAAACCCCTCAAGCTTTCCGAAACGCCGGATTCCATTCCGGGGTGGACGTCGATTTGCAGGCCCGAGATGTTGATGAAGCAAACCGACTTTGAAACTCTACAATGAGAAGGACGCCCGGAAGAGCCGCTGGTGGCCGGTATCGCAGAGGGGGCGCCGAAGACAAACCTACAGGAGCACGACATGACGTCCCTTCGCCCTGCCACCCTGTTGCTGACGCTTCTCGCAAGCTCGGCCTGGGTCGTCCCATCGTGTGCGGCCTCGACCGTGGTCGATCCGCAAACCGCCCCGGCTGTGCTGACCCGGCTCGCTGCCGGCGATGTGTTGCGGCTCAAACCCGGCGTCTATAACGGTCTGTCCTTCAGGCACGTGAAGCGTTGGGATCCGGCGCGGCCCATCGTGATCACCTCTGCGGACCCGACCCGACCCGCCATTGTGACCGACTTCACGGTCAGGGGCGCGCGGGGCCTCGTGTTTCGTGATGTAACGCTGCACGCAACCAACCCCAATACCCGCGGCTACGGCTTCGTCTTCCACGGCTGTGAAGCCGTCGCGCTGGAGCGCGTAAAAGTGCATGGCTCACTGGACGGGGACCCGAGCAACGACCCCTACGGTGTGCAGTTCCGCGATTGCCACGATGTCTCGGTCACCGGCAGCGAGTTCACCGAACTGAATCGCGGCCTGCTGGTAGGACCAGCGTCGAAGGTGCGGGTGGAGGACAACCGGCTGCATCTGCTGCGCAGCGACGGCATGGACTTCGCCCAGGTCCAGGATGTGCGGATTGTCGGCAATGAGATTCGAGACATCTTCCGCGTCGGGACAGACCATCCCGACGGCATCCAGTTCTGGACGTCTGCCACCACGGCGCCTTCACGCAACATTCTGATTGCCCGCAACCTGATCGATCGAGGCCGTGGATTGGCCATGCAGGGGATCTTCATCCGCGACGAGGCCGGGCATCCCTACGACGGGCTGACGATCGAGGATAACCTGATCCTGGGCACGGGATGGAACGCGCTTCGGATCGTGGGTCATACTGGGAAGCCCACGACGGGAGTGACCATACGGGGTAACGAACTTATCACCTTCAGGGAGGTGGACGGCGTTCCGACACGGGAGCTCTTGACCTACATCCTGTTGCAGAACGTCAACGGCGCGGAGGTGACCGCGAACCGCGCGGCGCAAATCAGCTTCGACAAAGTCGAGGGTCTGACGCAGCGAGGCAACGTCATCACTAAGCCTGTCCGGGACAAAGGCGCCGCGGCGCTGGCGAATTGGACGGCGCGCCACCGGCCTGCCGACCGCATCGCCGCTTTGCCGGCTGAGGAACTCCCAGGCGCGCCGAAGTCCAAGCGCTGAACGTTCTTCGGGGATCGGTGGGTTCGCGAGGGCGCTCTCCATCGCTGCGGAGCTTGTACGGGGCCGTCGATTTGAGCTGCTCGGCGGTCCACTCTGCGAATGATCCGCCCTTTACAATGACTCCAGGCCGACCGGCCGGTGCGGCTTTGCCGACACGCTGGGCGGTGGCCCGCCAAGCGGCGCCGTGAATCCCATTGACGGGCCGCAGGTTACGAGAACAGTGTTATAGTGGGCCTGAGCCGATGTGTCGGGGGACAACGGGCCGAGGGGCGCATGGGGTACGAATTCGAGCATGCCGAGGGACCGCCGCCCGTGCGGATCTCCGGCCGGGTGAAGTGGTTCGACGCGGGAAAGGGCTACGGGTTCATCGTGCCGGACGACCCGGCGATCACGGACCTGAAGGACGTGCTGCTGCACGTGACCAGCCTTCGGACGTCGGGGCGGGAAAGCTGCCTGGAAGGCTCGCTCATCACCTGCGACGTGGTCCGCCGGCCCAAGGGCTGGCAGGTGGCCGAGGTGGTGCTGGTGGACGAGAGTTCGGCTACGCCCAGCGAGCGTCGGGCAGCCGATCCCGCACGGCGATCGGATGCGGCGCGGCCCGTGCGGCGGCCGGTCAGCGCCACAGGCCCTCTGGAAGGCGCCACGGTGAAGTGGTTCAACCGCGCCAAGGGCTATGGCTTCGTGGTCCGGGACAGCGAGCCAGGCGACATCTTCGTCCACATCGAGACGTTGCGGCGGGCCGGACTGGAGGATCTCCAGCCGGGCGACGGCGTGCTGGTGCGCTTCGCCGAGGGGCCGAAAGGCCTGGTCGTGGCCGAGATCGAGCCCGGTCAGGTCTCCTAGAGCGCTATTCGCTCCGATCGAAGCGGAGCGGCGCTCCAGAATCTTGATTTGCCGCGCTTTCCAACGGCGAACCGGGCTCCACTTCGCCGGAAAGCGCTCTAGCCACGGCCTGACCCCGGCCCCCGGTTTCGACGGAGGGCCGATCTCCGATATCCGATCCCACTGCGCCCGGTCTCTGGGCCCCAATCCAGGCGCCGGGCCTTGCCTGCCGCCGGGCGGCGTTCCAAAGGAGGGGCCGTCCGACCGGAGGCTGCGTGACCCTTCGCCTTTGCCTATCCCGCTCCGCCGCCGCCCTCGTCGCATCGTGGGCCGCGTTCTGGGCGACGTTCTGGGCCGCGTTCGCGTGGGCCTGCGCCGCGGCCGCGGCGCTGCCGGTGCAGGGGGTGGAGGTGAAGGCGGTCTACCCGCACGACCCGAAGGCCTTCACCCAGGGCCTGCTCTACCTGGACGGCCACCTCTACGAGAGCACGGGGCTCGTCGGGCGCTCGACCATAAGGCGCGTGCGGCTGAGCGACGGGGCGGTCCTGCAGTCCAAGGCCATCGCCCCGTCGATGTTCGGCGAGGGCCTGGTCAACTGGGGCGACCAACTGATCAGCGTGACCTGGCAGGACCGGGTGGGATTCCGCTGGGACCTCAAGACCTTCGCCCTGCGCGCATCCTTCAGCTACGCGGGCGAGGGGTGGGGACTCACGCAGGACGGCCGTCACCTGATCATGAGCGACGGCACGCCGGTGCTGCGCTTCTTCGATCCCAGGACGTTCAAGGAGGTCCGCCGCGTGCGGATGACCGTCGAGGGCCGCCCCCTGACCAACTTCAACGAGATCGAGTGGGTGAAGGGCGAGGTGTGGGGAAACGTCTGGGGGACGAACTTCATCGCGCGGGTCGACCCGGAGACCGGCGCCGTGAAGGGCTGGATCGACCTGTCGTCGCTGCCGGACGCCGTGCGCCGGCCGGACCCCGACGCCGTGGCCAATGGAATCGCCTACGACAGCCGTGGCGACCGCATCTTCGTGACCGGCAAGCTGTGGCCGCGCCTCTATGAAGTGCGCCTCACGGCGCCCAGGACTCCTGCGAGATGATTCCGAAGAGATGAATACAGACGACCTGATCCCCGAGCCGCCGCCCGGCTTCCTCCGCTCCTCGGGCCGCGGCCAGTTCTCCACGCACAACGGGCCATACTTCCACAAACCGGTCGTCGATGGACTGGTGTCGCAGGCGTTCTACGCCCTGCCGCGGCACACCAACGGCATCGGCCTGGTCCACGGCGGGATGCTGTCGGCCTTCACCGACGGACTGCTCGCGGCCGCCGTGGGGTTCGGCACGGGGAAGGTCGGCGTGACCATCCACCTCTCCATCGACTTCCTGCACATGGCGCGGCAGGGCGACTGGGTGGTCGGGGAGTCGCGCATGACCCGGGCCACCAAGGATGTCGCGTTCGCCGAAGGCGTGCTGCGCGCGCGCGGCGTGGACATCGTGCGGGCGTCGGGCGTGTTCAAGCTGATGGATCGGCGGGGTTAGTTTGCGGAAAAGCCGAAACGGCTATATCGCACGTCCGCCGGCGTCCTCGGGGCGTAGCGCAGCCTGGTAGCGCATCTGCTTTGGGAGCAGAGGGTCGGGAGTTCAAATCTCTCCGCCCCGACCAGCCGGCGAGGATTTTGAGGAACAGGCCGCCCGCATGCTCGCGCGCATCTATCGTCCGTCCAAGACCGCCATGCAGTCGGGCCGCGCCAAGGCGGCCGCCTGGGTCCTGGAGTTCGAGCCGAAGGCCGCGCGACGCCCCGATCCGCTGATGGGCTGGACCGTGACCAGCGACACCGAGTCGAGCCAGGTGCGCCTGACCTTCGACACGAAGGACGAGGCCGTGCGCTACGCCGAGCAGCACGGCATCGCCTTCCAGCTCGTCGATCCCGCGCCGGCCAAGCGGATCATCAAGGCCTATGCCGACAACTTCGCCTTCGGCCGCCGCATTCCTTGGACGCACTGATACGCCGCGTCCGCGCCCGTAGCTCAACCGGATAGAGCATCCGCCTTCTAAGCGGACGGTTGCAGGTTCGAGTCCTGCCGGGCGCGCCATTCCGGTTTGAAGCCGGACACTCCGCACGCCGGACCCTGGACGCCGGACCCTGGAGGCTAGGCCTTGGACGCCTTACCCTCGCCGCGAACGATCCTCTCAACCCACGCCATATCGCGTTGGTGTTTCACAGGCGGGGCATAATTTCCTTCATGGCAGTCAGAATCTTGGCGCGCGTCGGCATCGGGCTCGCGGCCCTGGCGGCCGTCGCCACGGCATGGCTGTGGCTGATCATCAGCGATCCGCCCGACGCCCTGACGCTCAACCGGGCGCGACCCATCGGCGTCCTGATCGACAATGTGCGGCTGGTTTCGATGGTCCCGGGCGCACCCGAGGTCGAGGATGCGCGCGCCGTCCTCGTGATGGGCGACCGCATCGTGGAAGTCGGCGCGGCGGGCGCCTTGCCCGCGCCGAAGGGCGTCCGCGTGGTGGACGGCGCCGGGCGCACCCTGATCCCCGGGCTGATCGATGCGCACATCCACCTCAACGACGAGGCGGAACTGGCGGCCTATCTCGCCCACGGCGTGACCGGCGTCCGCAACATGTCCGGCTATCCGTTTCATCTCCGGCTCTCGGAGCGCATCGCCACGGGCGCGCTGCTCGGCCCGGACTTCATCACCACAGGCCCGATCCTCAACAGCCGTGGGCCGAATGAGAACGTCCTACAGCGGATGGTCACATCGGGCGATGAAGCCCGGGCCGCAGTCCGGGCGCAGCATGACGCGGGGTACCGCGCGCTCAAGATCTACTCGAACCTCACCCGCGAAGCCTTCGAGGCCATAATCGAGGAGGCGGACCGCCTCGGCATGAGTGTCTCCGGCCACTCGCCCGAGGGTGTGCGGACAAGGGGCGTTCCGCGGGAGCGGCCGTTCGACATCCCTTGGGAGCAGTCCCTTGGGCGCGGCCTCACCACGCTCGAACACATCGAGACCATCGTCTGGCACGGACTGCGGGACGACCTGGACGAGGACAGGATGCGGCGGTTGGCCGCCAGGCTTTCCGCTTCCGGAGAGGTGGTCACGCCGACCCTGATCGCGCACAGGCGCCTCGTGCTCATCGCCGAAACGAAGGGGCGTTATCTGGACGGCCCCGGCTCGGACACCATCAATCCGCTGACGCGCTTCTTCGAGCGGGGTTCGGAACGGCATTGGAGTGGTGTCGATCCGTCGACCTACGAACGGCCCCACGCGGACTTTTTCCTCACCGCGACACGCCTTCTTCACGAGGCGGGCGTGCCCCTGATCGCCGGGTCGGACAGCGGCGGCTTCGGACTCGTGCCGGGCGCGTCCCTGGCCCGGGAACTAGAGCTCCTCGTGGCGGCGGGGTTGTCGCCCCACGATGCGCTCGCTGCGGCGACGCGCACGAGCGCCCTGGCCCTCGGTTTCGAGCGGACAGGTGTGGTGGCGCCGGGCTACCGGGCCAATCTGGTCCTGCTGCCGGGCGATCCGTTGACGCAGATCGGCGCCGTGGAATCGCCATCGGGAGTCATGGTCGGCGGTTACTGGATCGACGACGACGGACTTGAAGACATGCGACGCTCCGCAAGAGACACGTCGTTCGTCCGCTCGCTGTGGCGTGTGCTGGAGATGAAGCTCTTCAACGAAACCAAGGGATAGATGCCCGGTTTCCGATGCCGCCAGTCTTCCCGACGATGCGCGCGCCGGCCGACCCAGGCGCTTCCCCGGGCCGCGTAAACATGTAGAACTCTAAGCAATAAGAACCGACCGCTGGGAGGCGACATGGGGGAAGCGAGCGCGGGGGCGGTCTGGCCGCTCTGCACCGTGGATATCCGGCTGGACGACGACGCGCCCCTGCCGCTGGGCCAGACGCCGTGGCGCAACCGGCGGGTCAGCTACATCGCGGGGGGAACGATCGACGGCGAGCGCCTGCGTGGCGAGGTGCTGGCGGGCGGCGGCGACTGGTCGGAACTGGGCCGCGGGCAGGACGGCGCGGCGCTGACGCTCATCGACGTGCGCTCGGTCTGGAAGTCGCACGACGGCGCGCTGATCTACGTCACCTACGCGGGACGCCTGGTGATCCCCCCGGCGGTGCTGGCGGATTTCCGCGATCCGCAGCGGGTCGAGACATTGGACGAGGGCGCCTACTATTTCCGCATCCAGCCCACCTTCGAGACGGCCGACCCCCGGTACGACTGGCTGAACGCCGTGGTGGCCGTGGGGTACGGGCGACGGACCGCGCGCGGGGTTCGCTATCGGGTGTTCGGACTTGCTTAGCCTCGTCCTGCCCAGGCCGGGCGCAGCGCAGCCCGGCGGCTACGCCTGGTACGTGGTGGCGATCCTGCTGGTCGCCTATACGCTCTCGTTCATCGACCGGATGATCCTCAGCCTGCTGGTCGGGCCGATCCGGGCCGACCTCGGAATCTCGGACACGCAGATGAGCCTCCTGATGGGGTTCGCCTTCGCGGTGTTCTACAGCGTCCTGGGCGTGCCCCTCGGGTGGATGGCCGACCGCGGCAGCCGCAAGCGGCTGATCGTGGCGGGGATCGCCGCCTGGAGCGTGATGACCGCGGTCTGCGGCTTCGCGCGCGGCTATGCAGGGCTGTTCCTGGCGCGGATCGGCGTGGGGGTAGGGGAGGCGACCCTGTCGCCGGCCGCCTATTCCATGTTGGGCGACTATTTCCCCCGCGAGCGCCTGGGCCGCGCGATGGCCGTCTATTCGATCGGCGTTCCCCTGGGGTCAGGGATCGCACTCGTCGCGGGAGCGATCGTCGTGCGCTACGTCACCGAGGGCGCGGCGGTCGACCTGCCGTTCGTCGGCGCGCTGGAGCCCTGGCGACTGACGTTCCTGATCGTCGGCCTGCCGGGACTGCTGCTCGCGGGGCTCGTGGCGCTCACCGTCCGCGAGCCGGCCCGGACCGGGGCCGCCGTCGCGGCGACGGGACGCGAGTTCCTGGCCTTCTTCCGGTCGCGTCGGGCGGCGCTGAGCGCGCATTTCGCCGGCATGGCCCTGGTCGCGCTAGTGATGTACGGCGCGATGGCCTGGATTCCCCAGTTCCTCCACCGGACCTACGGGATGCCGGTTCCCGAGGCGGGGCTGTGGTTCGGCGCCGCCACCGCCATCGGGGGCGCGGCGGGCCTGCTGCTGGGCGGCTGGATGGCCGACGCGCTCTATCGGCGCGGCTACAAGGACGCGCACCTGCGGGTGATCCGGCTGAACGCCGTGATCCTGCTGCCGCTGTTCGTCGGGATGGCGCTGGCCCCCAGCCGGGAGCTGGCGCTGGGGCTGATGATCCTGAGCATGCTGCTGGGCACCATCCACGGCGGCGTCGCCGGCGCGGGTCTCCAGATGATCACGCCCAGCCGGCTCCGGGCGCGGGTGGTGGCCGTCTACTTCCTCGTCGCCAACCTGGTGGGCCTGGGGATGGGTCCCACGGCCATGGCGCTGGTCACCGACCTGGTGTTCGGGCGGGACGACGCGCTCCGCTACGGGATCGCGATCGTGACCGCCGCGGCCCTGCCGGTCTCGGCCGTGATCCTCAGCCTGGGCCTCAAGGCTTTCGCGCGGGCCGCCGAGCAGGCCGAGACCGCCTGAAGGCGGCGTCGGGAGAAGGGCCCTGCGGGACGTCGCGTCTGAATTGCTTAGAGTTCTATGCAAAACACTGTAATCTGATTCAGCGGACCCCGCCGGACGAGCTGGGGCCGGATACGGGGAGGAAGAGATGCAAGAGGGTCTATGGCATGGGGCGTCGTGGCTGGCGCTCGGACTGGCGCTGGCCTCGGGGCCGGCCGTCGCCCAGACCGCCGACGCCGAGGTGTCGGAACTGGTCGTGACCGCCCAGAGGGTCGAGGAGAACATCCAGCAGGTCCCGATCGCGGTGAGCGCCTTCTCGAGCGCCGCGCTCCAGCGACAGTCGATCGAGACGTTGCAGGACATCGCGATCCGGACGCCGGGCTTCAGCGCCGGCCAGGTCGACCCGATCCAGTCCAACTTCGCGATCCGCGGGATTGGCTCGGCCTTCGGCATCAGCCAGAACGCCGGCGGCGACGCCTCGGTGGTGGTGTTCGTCGACGGCGTCTATGCGGGCCGGGGCGGCACGCCCGACATCGACGCCCTGAACCTGGAGCGCGTGGAGGTGCTGCGCGGGCCGCAGGGCACGCTGTTCGGCAAGAACACCATCGGCGGCCTGATCCAGTTCGTCAGCAAGAAGCCGTCGGCCGACCCCTCGTGGCGCGTCGAGGCCCAGTACGGGAACTACGACCGCCGGTCCCTCAACGCCCGCGGCAACATTCCGCTCTCGGATCGGGCGTTCCTGTCGCTGGGCGGCTCGATAAAGCTGCGCGACGGCTACGAGTTCAACGAGACCACGGGCAACCACGTCAACGACCAGGACCTGCGGAGCGCCGCCCTGGCGCTGCGCCTGCTGCCCAGCGAGGACCTCGACGTCACCCTGGCCGTCGACCTGACCGACCAGGACCAGAAGGGCAACCCGCGCGACAACATCTGCGACGCGACCCTGCGGGGCGGGGTCCACTGCGTCGGGATCAACCCCGACCCGCGTGTGGTGAACGCCTTCACCGACGGCTACCTGCGGCGCTGGCTCCAGACCTACCGGGGCGAGGTCAACTGGCAGTCGCCGCTGGGCACGGTCACGTCGATCACCGCCTACCGTGCGGCGACCCTGAACTTCCGCACGGTGTTCTTCGCCAACCCGGTCAACCCGCCGAACCAGATCGAATCGACCGAGACGGACCACGAGAAGAACAAGCAGTTCAGCCAGGAACTGCGGCTGGCCTTCGGCGCCCTGGACGACCGCCTGACCGGGCAGGTCGGCGCCTACTACCTGCACGAGGACAACACGCGCATCGAGGACCTCCAGCAGGACTTCCCGGCGCCGGCCCAGACGGGGATCGCGACCTATCCCCAGATGGTGAAGGGGCGCAGCATCGCCCTCTTCGGGCAGGCGAGCTTCGCGGTGACCGAGACGGTGACCGCCACGGCGGGCCTGCGGCAGACGTGGGAGCGCAAGCGTGGCCGCTTCATCGGCCGGAAGGTGTCGGGACCGGGCCTGCCGCCGCCGCTCGCCGCCGACTACGACGTCAGGGGTTCGGAGAGCTGGAGCGCGCTCACGCCGCGCTTCGCCCTGGACTGGCAGGCGACGCCGGACCTCCTGCTCTATGCGTCGGCGACCCGCGGCTTCAAGAGCGGGGGCTTCCAGGGCATCGCGGGGTCCGGACCCAGCCAGTCGACCCCCTACGACCCCGAGTTCGCCTGGAGCTACGAGGGCGGCGTCAAGTCGCGCTGGCTCGACGGGCGGGTCCGGCTGAACGCCTCGGTGTTCAAGACCGACTACAAGGACCTCCAGGTGTCACAGCTGGTGCCGCTGTGCTGCGTTGTCGTCGGCAACGCCGCGACCGCCGAGATCGAGGGCGCCGAGTTCGAATGGGTGCTTCAGCCCGTGCGGGGCCTGCAACTGGACGGCAGCTACGCCTTCCTCGACGCCGAGTTCACCAGCTTCGCCAACGGCGCGACCGCCAACTTCACGGGCAACGCCCTGCCACGCTCGCCGCGCCACAAGGTGCATCTGGGCCTGCAGTATTCGGCCGACATCCAGGGCTGGGGCGCGCTGGCCCGCGTGGACTACACCAACCAGGCCCACATGTTCTTCGAGGCCTCGAACATCCCGACCCAGAAGCAGGAAGGCTACATCAACGTGGATGCGCGGGTGTCGCTGACCTCGCCCGACAAGCGCTGGGAGGTCGCCGTGTGGGGCAAGAACCTGACGGACGAACTGGTGGCCACCTACGTCACCGCCTTCGCGCCCTACCGGCAGGTCCTGGTGCCGTACGCGCCGCCCAAGACATATGGCGTGACCCTGATCTGGAAGATGTAGCGCGTCGGCGGGGCCTCGGTGCGGGGTTCCCGCGCCTGCGCAGGTGATCCGGGCCGCAGGGCAGTGTAGATGGCGGCCATGTCCTGGACCCGCCGCTACGACGAGGCCGAGCCCCAGCGGGTCAACAGATGGCTCGCGCAGAACGGCGTATGTTCCCGCCGCGAGGCCGAGGCGCTGATCGCCGAGGGGCGCGTGAGCATCGACGGCGAGACGGTGGCGGACGCCGGACGCAAGATCCTGCCCGGCCAGACGCTGACGCTCGCCGGTCGCGCGGATGGGGCGGGCGCGTTGGGCGTGGGCTTCACGGCGGTGCTGAACAAGCCCGTGGGGTACGTCTCGGGGCAGCCCGAGCCGGGCTACACTCCCGCCGTGCGGCTGCTGACCGCAGCGAACCAGGTCGGGGAGGGCGCCGCGCCCGATGCGCGGGCCAGCCTTCCGCCGCTGGGCCGGCTGGACATGGACAGCCACGGGCTGCTGCTGCTCTCGGACGACGGCGTGCTGGCCAAGGCGGTGATCGGGCCGGAGTCCGCATTGGACAAGGAATACGTGGTCCGGGTCGCCGGACAGGTCACGGGAGAGAAACTGTCCCGCCTGCGCCACGGCCTGTCGCTGGACGGGCGCCGGTTGAAGCCGGCGAAGGTGGGCGTGATCCAGGGCCAGACGCTGCGCTTCGTGCTGAAGGAGGGGCGCAAGCGGCAGATCCGGCGGATGTGCGACCTCGTGGGCCTGAAGGTCACGGACCTGCTGCGGGTGCGGATCGGCCCGCTCGACCTGGGCGAGCTGCCCGAAGGCCGCTGGCGGCGGCTCACGGCCGAGGAGCGGGACGCCCTGATCGCGGCGTCGAAGGGTTAGGGGCCCCTCCTGCAAGGCCGCGAAGCGGCGTCTCTCGGATTTTGAGGAACCACAGAAAACACGGAAGGACACGGAAAGCGAGGCTGTGATTTCCGTATCTTTCCGTGTTTTCCGTGGCTTCCATGAAAAATCTCCGCTTTGCGGAGGTTGAGGGTCTCAACGCTGCGGGACCGGGGTGCGGTCGGGGCGGAGCGGGATGCGCCAGTCGGCGCGGCCGGGCATCTCTTCCAGGATCCAGCGGGTGAGGCGCTCATAGTGCTGGACGAAGCGGCCGACCTCGGCGTCGGTCATGCCGGCGCCGGTGCGGGCGCGCAGCTTGGCCTCCTGCTCCGTGCGCCAGCCGCGGACCACCTCGAAGCCGGGTGCTTGCAGGAGGACCAGCCGGTCCAGGCGACTCCAGAGGGCCTGATAGCCCTCGCCGAGCTGGCGGTTGACGTAGCCGCGCCAGGCGCCGGTGGGATCGTCCTGGCGTTCCAGCCGGTTGACCGGCGTGCGCAGGCGTTCGGCCGGCTCGGGGCGCGCGCCGACGCACCAGCCCTCCAGGATCACCACGTCCACAGGGCCCTCCACCCGCCCCCACCGGCTGCGCGGCGCGCGTTCGTCGACGGCCTTGTCGAAGGCCGGGATGAGCGTCTCGCCCGCGCCGCGCAGGCCATCCAAGACGGCGCAGGCCAGGGCGACATCGTGCGTGCCGGGCGGCCCGCGCACCTGGAGCAGGCGATGGACCTGGCCCGCCAGCCAGCCGCGCGCCTCGCGTCCCAGGTAGAAATCGTCCAGCGACATCTGGACCGCCCGCAGGCCGTGCGCCCGGAGGTAGGCGGCGGTGGCGGCGGCGATGGTGGACTTGCCCGACCCTTGCGCGCCGCAGAGGCCCACGAAGGCCGTGCGGCCGAAGTCGGCGCGCCAGTCCAGGGCGCGGTCGCCGAGGGGGCGGCAGACCTCGTCGAAGGTCGCCCGGAAGCTGTCCGGCAGGGTTTCCTCCGCCATGAACCCCGCCAGCCAGTCGTCCACCCGCGCGAGAGCCCCTCAGTATCCCCCGATGATCGGCAGGATCTCGCCCGTGATGTAGCTGGACGTCTGCGGCGACGCCAGGAAGACGAAGGCGGGCGCGATCTCCTCGGGCTGGGCCGGACGGCCGAGCGGGGTCTGGGACCCGAACTGCGCGAGCGATTCGCCACGCCGGTCGGCCGGGTTCAGCGGGGTCCAGACCGGGCCGGGCGCGACCGCGTTGACCCGCACGCCGCGCTTCACCAGCGAGGCGGCCAGCGCGCGGGTGAAGGCGTGGATGCCGCCCTTGGTCATGGAATAGTCGATCAGTTCCTTCGAGCCGCGCATCCCGGTGACCGAGCCGGTGTTGATGATCGCGCCGCCGGGCGGAAGGTGCGGGGCGGCGGCCTTGGCCATGTGGAAGTAGCCGTAGAGGTTGGTCTTCAGCGTGCGGTCGAAGTGTTCGTCGGTGATGTCCTCGATGGCCTCCGCGTGCTGCTGGAAGGCGGCGTTGTTGACCAGGATGTCCAGGCCGCCGAGTTCCTCGACGGTGCGGGCGACGGCGGCGCGGGCGAACTTCGGGTCGGCGGCGTCGCCCTGGAGCAGGATGGCGCGGCGGCCCTCGGCCTCCACCGCCTCGCGGGTGGTCCGGGCGTCGTCCTCGGACTCCAGGAAGGCGATGGCCACGTCGCAGCCCTCGCGGGCGAAGAGCACGGCCACGGCGCGGCCGATTCCGGAGTCGGCGCCGGTGATCAGGGCCTTCCTGCCCTCCAGCTTGCCCGAGCCCTTGTAGTAGGGCGCGTCCCACATGGGCTGGAGGTCGAGGTCGGACTCGCGGCCCGACTTCTCCAGCGGCTTCGACGGCAGGGGCGGGACGGGATAGGGGCGGGCGCCGGTCTGGGGCGGGGCCTCGTCCTCGTTCCCGTCGTCCTCGCGGAACGAGCGCTTCTCCTTCGCCTCGACCTTGTCCTGGATGTCTCGGCCCTGGTCGGCGACGCGTTCTGCGCGGCGCTCGAAAGGTTGCTGTGGCTTGCTCATGCGGGTTCCTCCGGTCGCCGCCTGCAATCGTCGGCGGACGGAGAGGTTCCCTCAGGCGTGGGATGCGAAGGCGTCGAGGCCGGTGCGCAGGTCCGCGATCAGATCCCCCGGCGCCTCCAGGCCCACATGGAGGCGGACCAGCGGCCCCCCATAGTCGCGCGTCGACCTGCGCACCGAAAGCTGCGGGTCGCAGGATATGGCCAGGCTCTCGAAACCGCCCCAGGAGAAGCCCAGGCCGAACAGGCGCAGCGCGTCCAGGAAGGCGTCCACGGCGGCGTCCGGCGCGGGCTGCATCACCAGGCCGAAGAGGCCGCAGGCGCCCGAGAAATCCCGGGCCCACAGGTCGTGGTCGGGCGCGCCGGGGAGGGCGGGATGCAGCACCTGGGCCACCTCGGGCTGGTCGCGCAGCCATCCGGCCACCGCGAGGCCCGACGCGCCGTGGCGGGCCATCCGGACGGGCAGCGTGCGCAGGCCCCGCAGCATGGCGTAGGCGTCCTCGCCCGAGACCGCCCAGCCCATGTGATTGATTCCGTCGGCCAACCGGCGCGCGAGCGCAGGGTCCTTCGCCGCGGCCGACCCCATGAAGACGTCGGAATGACCGCCGACGTACTTGGTCAGCGCCTGGATCGAGACGTCGACGCCGTGGGCCAGGGGCTTGAAGAGGAGGCCGGCCGCCCAGGTGTTGTCGATGGCGGTCAGGATGCCCCGCTCGCGCGCCAGGGCGGCGATGCGCGGGACGTCCTGCATCTCGAACGACAGAGACCCGGGGGATTCGAGCAGGATCAGCCGGACGTTGATCGCCGCGCCCGCCACGAGATCCTCGGGCGGCGCCCGGGGCGGGACATAGACGACCTCGACCCCGAACCGCTTCAGGACGTTGTCGCAGAAGCGACGGACCGGCTTGTAGACATTGTCGACCACCATCACGGCGTCGCCGGCCTGGAGCAGCGCCAGCATGACGCCGGAGATGGCGGCGATCCCCGAGGGATAGAGGCAGACGCCGTGGGCGCCTTCCAGTTCGGCGAGCGCGTCCTGGAGGCAGGCCTGAGCCGCGAGCCCGGCGCGGCCGTAGGTGAGGTGGTTGGCGTCGTCGTAGAGGGCGGCGGCGTTGGGCAGCAGGACCGTCGATCCCTTCTGGATCGGCGGTCCTACGGTACGCGGGAGAGACGCGGGCGCGGCGCCGGCATGCAGCAGTCGGGTATCATCTGAAGTGTGGGCGGACATGCGGGGTTGCGGCTCGTCGCGGCGCTGGCGAAAGTGTGGAAATCCAAAGAGCCCGAACACGCCCCCGATTCAAGGAGGAGAGATGATCCGCCGCCTGGCGAGCGCCCTGTCGATGCTGGCGCTGGTCGCGTGCGATGGTCCCACACCCGAGGTCAAGGCCGAGCCCGAGCCGCCGCCGACGGTGGCGGTCACGCCCGATGGCTACAGGCCGGCGAGAAGCGAGACGCTGGACGCCGTGCGGGCGCGGGGGATGCTGCGGTGCGGCGTGCATACCAGCCTGCCTGGCTTCGCCCTGCGCGACGCCCGCGGAGCGTGGCGCGGATTCGACGTCGACATCTGCCGCGCCGTGGCCGCGGCCACGTTGGGCGACGCCACCAAGGTGCAGTTCGTCGTCGTGGACCCGAAGGACCGGTTCGGCGCGTTGAAGACGGGCGATGTGGACGTCCTTTCGCGCAACACCTCGCGCACCTTTGCGCGGGACGCCGGGCTGGGCCTGACCTTTCCGGTGGTGACCTACTACGACGGGCAGGGCTTCCTGGTGCGGCGAGCCCTGGCGCTGAACAGCGCCGAGGAACTGGGCGGCGCGCGCGTCTGCATCCAGGAGGGCACAGCCGCCGAGGCGAACGTCGGCGACTATTTCCGGGTGCGGGGAATGGCCTTCCGCGCGGTGATGGCCAGGACCGAGGAGGAGGCGCGGAAGTTCTACGAAGCCGAGACCTGCGACGTCTACACGGCCGACGTCTCGGCGCTGGCGGCGTCGCGCTCGGTGATGAGCAACCCCGGCGCCCATGTGATCCTGCCGACCGTGATCTCGAAGGAGCCCCTGGGACCGGTCGTGCGGGACGGCGACCCCGCCTGGGCCGACATCGTCGCCTGGACGGTCTATGCGACCCTGCTGGCCGAGGAGCTCGGGATCACCTCGCGCACCGTGGAGCAGGCGCGGGAGACGGCCACCGACCCCGAGACCCGGCGGCTGCTGGGCGTCGACGGGGACCTGGGCGCGTTGCTGGGGCTGAAGCCGGACTGGGCCTTCCAGGTCGTCCGCCAGGTGGGCGCCTATCACGAGATCTTCCGCCGCGATCTGGGCGGCGATTCGGCGCTGCGGCTGGATCGGGGGCTGAACGCCCTGTGGAGTGCGCCGGCCCCGGGGTTGATGTACGCGCCGCCGATGCGCTGATCAGGCCGGCGTCAGACGGACGCGCGCATGAAGAGGCGGCGATCGACCGGCAGGCCCAGGAGGGCCTCGCGCTGGCGGATGACCTGCAGGCGCGCGTTCAGCACCTCGACCGGAACCTCCCGGAAGCCCATCCGCGCGTAGAAGGGGCCGTTCCACGGGATCTCGCGGAAGGTGCTGAGGGTGACGGCGGGCAGTCCGCGGGCGCGGGCCAGCTCCAGCGTGGCGCCGATGAGCGCCTTGCCCAGGCCCTGGCCCTGCGCGTCGTGGCGCACCGCCAGCTCCCAGAGATGCAGGGCGTCCGCGCACGCCTGGCAGGCGGCGAAACCTGACAGCGCGCCCTCCGCCTCGGCCACGAGCACGAGGCCGTCGGTCTGGAAGGGGATGTAGAACTCCACCGGGCTGACGCCGTCGTCGGCGATGGCGTCCTCGGACGAGCCGCGGAACGTGCGCGCGGCCGACCGCTCGACGGCGGGGAGATGGGCCAGGTCCTGGTAGCGGGCGGGTCTTACGACGATGGATCAGGCTCCCGTGACGATGGGCGTATCGGCGCGACCGCCCCATTCGGTCCACGACCCGTCGTAGACCGCCACGTCCTCGCGGCCAAGGCGGGCCAGCGCCAGGGCGAGGACCGCGGCGGTGACGCCCGAGCCGCAGGTGGTGACGATGGGCCGCGAAAGGTCGACCCCGGCGAAGATGGTCCGCAGTTCCTCCGCGGACTTCAGCCGGCCGTCGGGGCCGACGACGCGGTCGAAGGGGACGTTGAGGGCGCCGGGCATGTGGCCCGGGCGCAGGCCGACGCGCGGCTCGGCCGCTTCGCCCCGGAAGCGGGCCGCGGAGCGGGCGTCGACCACCTGGGCCGAACCGTCGGCCAGCACCGCGCGGACGCGGTCGATGCCGGCCAGCAGGGCGGGTTCGAATCGCGTCTCCACGGGCGCGGGGACGGGCGCAGGGCCTGCCGCCTCGATGGGCCGCCCCTCGGCGCGCCAGGCCGGCAGGCCGCCGTCGAGCACGAAGACGGAAGGGTAGCCCATCGCCCGCAGCGTCCACCACACGCGGGGCGCCGAGTAGATCCCGTGGGCGTCGTAGACGACGACCGTCGCCTCGCGCGGCAGCCCGAGGGCCGAGGCGGCGTCCGCGAACGCCTCGGGCGACGGCAGCATGTGGGGCAGGTCGGTGTCGGGGGCGGCGATGGCGTTGATGTCGAAGAAGACCGCGCCCGGGATGTGGCCCGCCGCATAGCTGTCGCGGCCGTGACCGGGCTGGCCCACCAGGGGCAGGGTGGCGTCCACGACCCGGACGCCCGGACGGGCCTGGGGATCGCCCAGCCGTCCGGCCAGCCAGGCGCCAGAGACGACGGGGTCGGCCATCATCCGGCGTCCAGCCAGGGGGGTGTGGGCAGGCCCTTCTCGCGCAGGAAAGCCGGGTTGAAGATCTTGGACTGATAGCGCTGGCCGTGGTCGCACAGGATGGTCACGATGGTGTGGCCGGGGCCCAGGTCGCGGGCCATACGGATGGCGCCGGCCACGTTGATGCCCGTCGAGCCCCCCATCACCAGCCCCTCGTGCTCCATCAGGTCGTAGATGGTCAGCAGCATCTCGTCGTCGGGAATGCGGTAGGCGTGGTCGACGGCGAGACCCTCGAGGTTGGCCGTGATGCGGCCCTGGCCGATGCCTTCGCTGATCGACCCGCCCTCGGCCTTGAGTTCGCCCTCGGCGTAGTAGCCGTAGAGCGCGGCGCCGTAAGGGTCGGCGAGGCCGATCTTCACGTCAGGATTGCGGGCGCGCAGGGCTTCCGCCACCCCGGCGAGGGTGCCGCCCGATCCCACGGCGCAGATGAAGCCGTCGACCTTGCCGGCAGTCTGCGCCCAGATCTCGGGGCCGGTGCCGTCGACGTGGGCCTGGCGGTTGGCGACGTTGTCGAACTGGTTCGCCCAGATGGCGCCGGCCGGCTCCTTCGCGTCAAGTTCCGCCGCCAGGCGACCGGAATACTTCACGTAATTCATCTCATTGGCGTAGGGGACGGCGTCCACCTCGACCAGTTCGGCGCCGAACAGCCGGATGGCGTCCTTCTTCTCCTGGCTCTGAGTGCGGGGGATGACGATGGTGCAGTTGTAGCCCAGCGCCTTGCCCACCATCGCCAGGCCGATGCCCGTGTTGCCGGCCGTGCCTTCGACAATGCGGCCGCCGGGACGCAGGAGGCCCTTCCGCTCGGCGTCGCGGATGATGAACAGGGCGGCGCGGTCCTTCACCGACTGGCCCGGGTTCATGAACTCGGCCTTGGCGAGAATCTCGCAGCCGGTCAGCTCGCTGGCGCGGCGAAGCCGAAGGAGCGGCGTGTCGCCGATGAGGTCGATGATCGAAGGCGCGACGGTCATGGGCGCCTATCTAAGGAACCGTGGCCGCGCCGGATAGAGGGCAGCGCCACGGTCGTCGTCGTGATGGGGGCGGCGTCAGGTTCGGGTGAGGGCGAGCTGGACCACGTCGGTGCGCGCGGTGCGGAAGCCGGCCTCGCAGTAGCTGAGATAGAACCGCCAGAGCTTGTGGAAGCGCTCGTCGAAGCCCAGGCGCCCGATCTCGTCCCAGGCGGCCTCGAAACGGCGGCCCCATTCGGCCAGGGTGTCGGCGTACGACACGCCGAAGCGGGAGATGCCGCTCCAGGACAGGCCCGCCTGATCGGTGACCGCCTTCAGACGCACCTCGGACGGCAGCATGCCGCCCGGGAAGATGTACTTCTGGATGAAGTCCGGACGGCTCCGGTAGTGCTCGAACAGGTCTTCCTGGATGGTGATGATCTGCAGGCCGGCGCAGCCGCCGGGCTTGAGGCTGTCGCGCACCTTGGCGAAATAGGTCGGCCAGTAGCGCTCGCCCACGGCCTCGAACATCTCGATGGAGGCGACGCGGTCGTACTGGCCCTCGACGTCGCGGTAGTCGACGAGTCGGATCTCGGCCTTCTCGTTCAGCCCCTCTCGGAAGAGGCGCTCCCGGGCGAACCGGAACTGCTCCTCGGAGATGGTGATGCCGGTCACGCGGGCGCCCACTTCCCTGGCCGCGAACTCGGCGAAGCCGCCCCAGCCGCAGCCGATCTCCAGCACGTGATGGCCCGGCGCGAGGGCCATGCTCTCGCACAGCGTGCGGTACTTGCGCGCCTGGGCGTCGCAGAGCGGCTCGCCGGGATGCTCGAATCGCGCGGACGAGTAGGTCATTGTCCGGTCCAGCCAGCGGGAATAGAAGGCGTTGCCCAGGTCGTAGTGGGCGTGGATGTTGCGCCTGGAGCCCGAGCGGCTGTTCCGCCGGAGCGCATGCTGGGCGAGGTTGAGCATCGCCATCAGGCGATTCCCGAACGCCACCTTCTCGAAGCGGGCGAAATTGGAGGCCAGGACTTCCAGAAGCGCCGAGAGGTCGGGCGTATCCCATTCGCCGGCCATGTAGCCTTCGCCGAAGCCGATGGTCCCGTTGCCGATGGTCCGCCGGATGAAGCCGTAGTCATGGACCACCAGGCGCGCGTCGGGCCCGGGCTCGGCGCCGGCCAGGCGCACTTCGCGCCCGTCCGGCAGGACGAACGACATCGTTCCCACCGCCCAGTTGCGGATCATGGTCTGCACCGCCGTGCGGAACACGACGGGAGTTCCCGAAAGGTCCGCCACCGCCGAACCTCCGACCATCAGAACGCCCCCAACCCCGAAACGCGAGAATACCAACCGGCCGGTCCCTACACCATCCGACGGGTTTCGATACGGCTGAAGTGTCACCCGGGACGCGCTTCGTGGGCGGCGCCCCGAAGTCCCGCGAAGCCCCGCGGGCGCGGTGGGGGCTTGAGATGCCCGACGGATCGGGCATTCAGGCGACGACACCCGCAGGAGCGCGCATGGCCATCCGGACCCTGAACCGCTGGAACCTCTCGATCGGCGACGGACATCCGCTGACCGTCATCGCCGGGCTGAACGTCTTCGAGGACCTGGGCATGGCGCTCGAGGTCGGGCGCGAACTGAAGGCGATCTGCGCCGACCTGGGCCTGCCCTATGTGTTCAAGGCCAGCTTCGACAAGGCGAACCGCTCGTCGATCAAGAGCTACCGCGGGCCGGGCCTGGACGCGGGGCTGAAGATGCTGGCGGCGGCGAAGGCCGAACTGGGAACGCCGGCCTGCACCGACCTGCACGAGATCGCCCAGGCCGGGCCGGTGGCGGCGGTCGCGGACCTCGTCCAGATCCCCGCCTTCCTGTGCCGCCAGACCGATCTGGTCGTGGCGGCGGCGCGGGCGACCACGGCGGCCGGCGGCCTGCTGCACGTGAAGAAGGGGCAGTTCCTGGCGCCCTGGGACGCGCGCAACATCGTGAGCAAGGTCAGCGAGGCGACGGACGGCGCCGAGATCGTGGTGCTGTGCGAGCGCGGCGCCTCGTTCGGCTACAACAACCTGGTGGTCGACATGCTGGCGATTCCCGAGATGAAGGCGCTGGGCTGTCCGGTGACCATCGACGCCACCCATGCGGTGCAGCTTCCGGGCGCCGACCCGCGGACGTCCGGCGCATCCACGGGCGGCCGGCGGGACGGCGTGGCGGTGATCGCCCGCGCGGCGGTGGCCGCGGGCGCGGACGGCGTGTTCCTGGAGTTCCATCCCGACCCGGACAAGGCCCTGTGCGACGGCCCCAGCGCCCTGCCGCTGGCGGCGGCGCGACCGCTGCTGGCGCAGTTGAAGGCGCTGCACGCCGTGGTCCAGGCGGCTTGACCCGCCCGTGGACGCGCCGCACACGCTAGGCCTCATGGACCTCGCCGCCCTCCAGCATCTGCTCGGCGCGATCGCGGGCCGGAAGGTCGTCTGCGTGGGCGACCTGATGGTGGACCGCTTCGTCTATGGCGCGGTCAGCCGCGTCTCGCCCGAGGCGCCGATCCCCGTCCTGGCGAAGACCCGCGAGATCGAGATGCTGGGCGGCGCCGGCAACGTGGCGCGCAACGTCTCGGCCCTGGGCGGGGCGGCGACGCTGGTGGGCCTCGTCGGCGACGACGCGGTGGGCCAGGACGCGGTGCGCCTGGTGGAGGCCGAGGCCCCGGCCATCGACGGGCGGCTGGTATGGGACGCCGGGCGGCCCACGACGCTGAAGACCCGCTTCGTCTCGGGCGGCCAGCAACTCCTGCGCGTCGACGTCGAGGAGAGTCGCCCGGTGACGGGCGACGCCGAGCGGCGGCTGGCGGACGTCGTGCGGGCGGCCGCCGACGGCGCCGGGGTCATCCTGCTCTCGGACTACGGCAAGGGGGCGGTGACCGACGCCGTGATCGCCGCCGCGCGCGAGGCGGCGGCCCACGCCGGCGCCCGGGTGATCGTGGATTCCAAGGCGCGCTCGTTCGCGCGCTACGGCGAGGTGGACCTGGTCAAGCCGAACGCCTCGGAACTGGCCTACGCCACGGGCCTGCCCGCCGGGACCGACGCCGAGGTCGAAGCCGCCGTCTCGCGGGCGCTGGAACTGTGGGAGGCGCGCGGCGTGCTGGTGACCCGGGCGGCCAAGGGCGTCTCGCTGGGCCTGCGCGGCCAGCCGGTGCGGCACTTCCCGACGGTGGCGCGGGAAGTGTTCGACGCCTCGGGCGCGGGGGACACGGCGCTGGCGGCGCTGGGGCTGACCCTGGCGGCGGATGCGTCGCTCGAGACGGCGATCGCTTTCGCCCAGCTCGCCTCGGGCGTGGCGGTGGGCAAGGCCGGCACGGCGACGGTGCGGCCCGACGAACTGGTCGAGGCGGTGCTGAGCGCTCACACGGCGCAGGCCGAGGGCAAGGTGGCCACGGTCCAGCGCATGGTGGAGGAGGTGGCCCGCTGGCGCGCCCAGGGGCTGAAGGTGGGGTTCACCAACGGCTGTTTCGACATCCTGCACAAAGGCCATGTGGCCTACCTGACCCAGGCGCGCGGCTGGTGCGACCGGTTGATCGTGGGGGTGAACTCGGACGCCTCGGTGCGCGCGCTGAAGGGCGAGGGGCGGCCGGTCAACGACCTGGAGAGCCGGGCCCTGGTGCTGGCGGGGCTGCGCAGCGTCGATCTCGTGGCGCCTTTCGACGCGCCGACCCCCATCGACCTGATCGAGGCAGCCCGGCCCGACGTTCTGATCAAGGGCGCCGACTATGCCGAGGACCAGGTGGTCGGCGGCGATCTCGTGAAGGCCTGGGGCGGCGAGGTGAGGCTGGCCGAGGTCGTGGAGGGTTATTCCACCACGGCGGCCATCGCCCGGATGTCGAAGGAGGGAAGGGGATGACCCGACGGATCGTGTTCGTCACCGGCGGCGCCGGCTTCATTGGCTCGAACATCGTGGCGAAGATGGCCGAGGACCGGGCGCTGGACGTCGTCGTCTGCGACCGGCTGCGCGAGGCGGACCTGGGCAAGTGGCGCAACCTGGCCCACCACGCCGTCGGCGACTTCGTGGCGCCCGAGGCGATGTTCGACTGGCTGGAGAAGCGCTGGCGCGACATCGAGATGGTCGTCCACATGGCCGCGGTCTCGTCCACCACCGAGCCGGACGCGGACAAGATCGTCCACTCGAACTTCACCCTGAGCCGGGACCTGTTCCGCTGGTGCGCGGATCGCCAGCGGCGGTTCGTCTACGCCTCGTCGGCGGCCACCTACGGCGCGGGCGAGCATGGGTTCGACGACGACAACGACTACGAGGCCCTGGCGCGCCTGAAGCCGCTGAACACCTATGGCTGGTCGAAGGCCCTGTTCGACCTGTTCGCCGCCCGCCAGGCGGGCCGGGACTACGCGCCGCCCCAGTGGGTGGGCCTGAAGTTCTTCAACGTCTACGGGCCGAACGAGGAGCACAAGCATTCCATGAAGTCGGTGGCCTCGCAGATCTGGCCGAAGGTGCGCGAGGACCACGCCGTGCAGCTCTTCAAGAGCTATCGCGCCGACGTTCCGGATGGAGGCCAGACGCGCGACTTCGTCTATGTGCGCGACGCCGCCGACGTGGTCCGATGGCTGTTCGACAACCCGCAGGTGACCGGGATCTACAACCTGGGCAGCGGCCAGGCGCGGACGTTCGAGGAGATGGCGCGGCAGGTGTTCGCGGCGGCGGGCAAGACCGCCCAGATCGAATACACGCCGATGCCGCCGGCGATCCGCGACAAGTATCAGTACTTCACCGAGGCGCGCATGGACCGGTTGGCCCAGGCCGGCTACGCGCGGCCCATGACCGGACTGGAGGAAGGTATCGGCGACTATGTGGCCCGCTTCCTGAGCCAGCCCGACCCGTACCGCTAGAATGGAGGGCCCGCCGCCCCGGCGCCGGCGCTGGCTGCTGCCGAGCCTCCTGGGGCTGGCCGTCGTCATGAGTGCGGCGCTGGCGGTGTTCTGGGGCGATCTGGTGTCGACGGCGCTCGATCCGAAGGTCCCGTTCCAGACGTACGACCCGCCCACGCCGCCGGACTATGCGCGATCGTCCTCCTGGTACCTGCGTCCCCATCCCGCGAGCGTGCTGGAGGCGGACGTCTTCTTCGTCGCGCCGACCACCTACGACGGCGGCCGGAACTGGAACGCGCGGCTGACAGCCCGCAAGGCCAATCGCCAGTTCGAGGAGGTGATGGCGCCGAACTACGTCGGGCCGTTCGTGACCGTGGGCCGGGTGTTCGCGCCGCGCTACCGCCAGGCCAGCCTCTACAGCCTGACCACCTTGCGCGAGGACGCGCGCGAGGCGCGGCAGTTCGCCTATGGCGACGTCCGCGACTCCTTCCGCTGGTACATCGACCAGGACAACGGCGGCCGCCCCTTCATCCTGGTGGGCGTGGAGCAGGGCGGCACCCTGGCGCTGCGGCTGCTGGCCGAGGAGGTGGCCCGGGACCCCGAGCTGAAGGCCCGGATGGTGGCCGCCTACCTGATCGACACCGTCGCTCCGGCCGAAGCCCCGCCCGTCGCGCCCTGCGTCGAACGGGAGCAGGCGCGGTGCATGGCGGCCTGGGCGAGCGTCTACGCCGACGAATTCGACGCCGCGAAGCGCCTGCTGGACCGCGCGCTGGTGTGGAACGTCCGGGGCGAACTGGTGAACCTCAGCCCGCGGCCGGCGCTGTGCTTCAATCCGATCCTGGGGGCGGTCACCGATCAGCCGGCGCCGGCCCGGATGCACCTGGGGGCGGCCAACGCCACGGGCCTCGAATGGGGCGCGCGGCCGGCCTTCATGGCGCGGAAGGTCTCGGCGCGTTGCCAGGGCGGGGTCCTGCGGGTGAGCCGGCCGGCGTCGTCGGCGCTGAAGCCCACGGGCGGCTGGGCCGACCGCCGCAAGGTTCCGGGATTCAACCTCTTCTACGCCGACCTCGAGGCCGACGCGAAACGCAGGCTGGCCGTCTGGCGGCGCTCGTGAAACGCTGACGACAGAACAAGACATCGGGGAGACCGCCATGACCGCCAACCGCCAGATCGTGCTGGACCGCCTGCCCGGGGGTGAGCGGCTCGGACCCGAGCACTTCGCCGTGAACGTGGCCGAGCAGCCGTCGCCCGGCGCGGGCGAGGTGCTGCTGAAGGCGCGCTACATCTCGCTGGACGCGGCCAACCGCGCCTGGATGCAAGGCGCCACCTATCGCTCGGCCCTGGCCTCGGGCCAGGTGATGGCGGGCGGCGGCCTGCACGAGGTCGTGGAGTCGAACGTCGATCACCTGAAGCCCGGCGACCTCGTGTTCGCCGACGGCGGCTGGCAGGAGTACGCCGTCCTGCCGGGGGCCAGGCTGTCGAAACTGCCCGACCTGAAGCCCGAGACCCACCTGCTCAGCGTGTACGGGATCGCGGGCCTGACGGCCTATTTCGGCCTGCTGGAGTGCGGCCGGCCCAAGGCGGGCGAGACGGTCGTGATCTCGGCCGCCGCCGGTTCGGTGGGCTCGATCGTGGGCCAGATCGCGAAGATCAAGGGCTGCCGCGTGGTGGGGATCGCCGGCGGCGAGGAGAAAGGCCGCTGGCTGACCGAGACG
Organism: Phenylobacterium sp.; assembly: GCF_037189685.1. GTDB lineage: Bacteria > Pseudomonadota > Alphaproteobacteria > Caulobacterales > Caulobacteraceae > Phenylobacterium. The sequence goes on from NZ_JBBCIT010000003.1 coordinate 36,171, forward strand.
CTCGGGTTCGACGCGGCGGTCGACTACAAGAGCCCCGAGTTCAAGCGCCAGCTTCGCGCCGCCGTGCCCGACGGCGTCGACGTGTTCTTCGACAACACCGGCGGTGACGTCTTCGAGGCCTGCCTGTTCGCGATGAAGAACCACGGGCGGATCGCCTGCTGCGGGGCGGTCTCGCAGTACGACGGCGCCGCGCCGCCACACGGGCCGCGCGGCGTCCCGGGGCTGATCGTCACCAAGCGGCTGACGCTGCGCGGCTTCGTGGTGATGGATTTCGCCGACCAGAACGACAAGGCCCTGGCCGACCTCCAGGGCTGGGTGGCGTCGGGCCAACTCAAGGTGCAGGAGGACGTGATCGACGGCCTGGAGAACCTGCCCCAGGCTCTGGTCGGCCTGCTGGCCGGCGAGAACCGGGGCAAGCGGATGGTCCGCGTCTGATGCCCAGTCTGGCTCCGGGTTCGCCGTTCAGCGCGACCTATGCCGAGGCGCGAGAGAAGTTCCTGGCGGCGGCGACGGCGGCCGGCGCCTCGCTCAGCGCCCATGCCCATCCCGAGCGGGGGCCGGACGGCGGCGAACTGGCCACCGACGTGGCCTGGATCGGGCCGGCCGACGCGGCCGGCGTCCTGGTGCTGGTGTCGGGCACGCACGGCGTCGAGGGCCACTGCGGCTCGGGCGCGCAGGTGGACTGGCTGCGGCGCGGCGAAGCCGTGCGCCGGGCGGCGAACGTGGCCGTGATGCTGGTCCACGCGATCAATCCCTACGGCTTCGCCTGGAGCCGGCGGGTGACGCACGAGAACGTCGACCTGAACCGCAACTTCATCGACTTCGGAAAGCCGCTGCCCGAGAACCCCGCCTATGACGCCCTCCACCACGCGGTGAAGCCACAGGCCTGGACCGAGGCGGCGCGGAACGAGTCGCGGGCGATCCTGCTGGGCTATGCGCGGGAACACGGGTTCCCGGCGCTGGTCCAGGCGATGTCGGGCGGCCAGTACCGGCATGCGGACGGCATCTTCTACGGCGGCCAGGCCGAGACCTGGTCGCGGCGGACGCTGACGGCGATCTTCCGCGAGCGGCTGTCGGCGGCCCGCGACGTCGGGATCATCGACTATCACACGGGCCTCGGCCCCGAGGGCTATGCCGAGCAGATCGTCAGCGCCATGCCCGGCTCCGACGAATACCGGCGCGCGGCCCTGTGGCACGGGCTGGCCGTGGCCAGCCAGAGCGGCGGCGAATCGGTCTCGGCCAAGCTGGCGGGCGACTGGCTGGACGCCACCCCGGGCCTCCTGTCCCACGCCCGCGTGACCGGGATCGCGCTGGAGTACGGCACGGTCGAGAGCAACCAGGTGCTGGAGGCCCTGCGGGCCGACAACTGGCTGCACGCCCACGGCGACCCGCTGAGCGCGGAGGGCGAGGCGATCAAGGCCCAGGTGCGCGACGCCTTCTACGTCGACACCGAGGTGTGGCGGGGGATGGTGCTGGGCCAGTCGCTGATCGCCGGCCGGCAGGCCCTGGCGGGGTTGGCGCGGGCGGCGGGGTAGGGCGTTCACGCCCCCTCCGTCCCCCGGACAAGTCCGGGGGCCACCTCCCCCGAAGTGTTCCCTTCGGGGGAGGAGCTGAAGCTCATGAGTCCTCCCCGCCAGCGAGGGAGGTGGCCGCGAAGCGGTCGCAGGGAGCGCAGCAGCGTCACCCGGCATCCCGCAGCGCGAGGCCGGCTTTCCAGTCGAAGAGCTCCTGGAGGACCTGGAGCGCCTGGCCGCGGGGGGAGGCCAGGTCCGGGTCCTGCGAGACGATCAGGCGTGCGTCGTCGCCGGCCACGGCGATGAGGTCGCGGTGGGCGAAGGGATCGGCGAAGGCGTAGTCGGGCAGGCCGCTCTGGCGCAGGCCGAGCGCATCGCCGCCGCCGCGCAGTTCCAGGTCCTTCTCGGCGATGACGAAGCCGTCGTCGGTGCGGCGCAGGATGTCGAGCCGCTGCTCGGCGATCCGGGACAGCGGCGGATCGTACAGCAGGACGCAGGCGCTCTCGCGATGGCCGCGGCCCACCCGCCCCCGGAGCTGGTGGAGCTGGGCCAGGCCGAACCGCTCGGCCTGTTCGATGACCATGATGGTGGCGTTGGGCACATTGACGCCCACCTCGACGACGGTCGTGGCGACCAGGACCGAGAGGCGGCCATCGGCGAAGTCGGCCATGACGGCGTCCTTCTCGCCGCCGCTCAGCTTGCCGTGGACGAGGCCGACACGTGCGCCCGCCTGGGGGCCCAGTTCGCGGCGGAGTTCGGCGGCGCGCGTCTCCGCGGCGGCCAGGTCGCTGACCTCGGACTCCGCAACGAGGGGACAGATCCAGAAGGCCTGGGCGCCGCCGCGCACGGCTTCGCGCAGGCGCTCGACGATCTGGGGCAGGCGCGGCATGGGGACGGCGCGGGTGGCCACGGGCGTCCGGCCGGGCGGCTTCTCGTCGATGCGGCTGACGTCGAGGTCGCCGTACATCGTCAGCTCCAGCGTGCGGGGAATCGGCGTGGCCGACATGGCGGCGAGGTGGACGGCCTGGCCCTTGGCCTGGAGGCGCTGGCGCTCGGCGACGCCGAAGCGGTGCTGCTCGTCGATGACCACCAGTTGCAGGCGCTCGAAGGCCACCTCGTCCTGGAAGAGCGCGTGGGTGCCCACGGCCACCCGCGCCTCGCCCGCGGCCAGGGCGCGCAGCTTCTCGGCGCGGGCGGCGCCCGTGTCGCGGCCGGTCAGCAGGACGACACCGACGCCCAGGGCGGCCAGGGGTTCGGAGATGGTTTCGTAGTGCTGGCGGGCGAGGATCTCGGTGGGCGCCATCAGGGCGCTCTGCCCTCCGGCCCCGGCCACGTCGGCCATCGCGCACATGGCCACCACCGTCTTGCCCGAGCCCACGTCCCCCTGGATCAGCCGGCTCATCCGCTCGCCGGCGGCGAGATCGGCCCGGATGTCGGCGAGGGCGCGGGCCTGGGCGCCCGTGAAGGCGAAGGGGAGGCCGGCCTGGAGCCGGTCGGCGAGGGCGCTGGGCGGAATCTTCGCGCCCGGTTCGCGGCGGCGGGCGGCCTTGCGCTGGGCCATGGCGAGCTGGTGGGCCAGCAGTTCGTCGTAGGCCAGCCGGCGCTGGCTGCGGCTCATGGGCGACAGATCGGCCTCGCCGACAGGATGGTGAAGCCGCTCCAGCGCCTCGCGCCAGGAGGGATAGCCCTCGCGGGCCCGCCAGGCGGGGTCCTGCCACTCGGGCAGGTCGGGGGCGCGGGCCAGGGCCTCCTCCACGAAGGCGCGGACACGGCGGGCGGGCAGACCCTCGGTGGCGGGATAGATCGCCTCGACCTCGGGGATCTCGCCCGCCTTGTCGGGCGGCTGGATGTAGTCGGGATGGACCATCTGGCGGCCGTAGCGATCGTCCTCGACCCGGCCCGAGACGATCCGGCGGGCGCCGACCGGGTGGCGCTTCTCGAGCTGGTCGCCATAGGCCCCGAAGAAGACCAGGGTCAGGAAGCCGGTGTCGTCGCTGACCCGCACCTTCCACGGCTGGGCGCGGGCGCGCGGGCGCTCATAGGCGTCGATCGTCACGTCGAAGGTCATGACCTGACCGTCGATCGACTGGGCCAACATGGCCGGCGTGCGCCGGATGACCGAATGGGGCCTCAGCCACAGCACGTCGCGCACGATCGGGCCGGCCACGCGCTCCAGCAGCGGAGCCACGCGCGGGCCCACGCCCTTGAGGGACGTGACCGGGGCGAAGAGCGGGAACAGAATCTGCGGCCGCATTCTTCCAGCATAGCCGACTGGCGTCCGGGCGCGCCCGGCTCTATATCCGGCCCCTCTCGATGACGACCGAAGACGATGCACGGCTGAAGAAGCTGAAGCTGCGCGCCTGGCGCCGCGGCTTCCGGGAAGCGGACCTCATCCTGGGGCCGTTCGCGGACAGGCATGTCCCGACGTTCGGCGCGGCCGAACTGGACTGGTTCGAGGCGCTGCTGGAGCAGCCGGACCAGGACCTCTACGACTGGATTCTGGAACGAAAGGCGACGCCCGCCGAGTTCGACGGTGTCTTGATGAGCAAACTCAAGGCGTTCCGGGACGAAGCTTATAAAGGCATCTCGCCGAAGGGGCAGGCCGAACGCCAGGGCGGGGACGGTTCCGATGGCTGATGGGAATCGCCCCGATCCTCGCGCCTTGATGCGTCGGGTGGCCGACGATCCCGGCCGCCTGGACCTGGTGGGCGCGCCCGAGGGCTTCGACGCCCTGGTGACGGCCGACCTCGTGAAGGCCCGCAAGGGACTCTCCGTCTTCGTCGCCCGCGACGCCGCGCGCCTTTCGGCCTTCGCCGACGCCTTCGCCTTCTTCGCGCAGGGCGTGGAGGTCCTGACCTTCCCGGCCTGGGATTGCCTGCCGTACGACCGCATCGGCCCATCGGCGGGTGTGGCGGCCCAGCGGATGACGACGCTGGCGCGGCTGGCCGCAGGACTGGACGCGAAACCGCGGCTGCTGCTCACCACCGTGCCGGCGCTGGTCCAGCGCACCCCGCCCAGGGCGGCGGTCCAGGGGGCGAGCTATTCGGCGCGGACGGGGAACGCCGTCGACATGGCCGAGGTCGAGGCCTATTTCGCGGTCAACGGCTACAGCCGCGCCTCGACGGTCTCGGAGAAGGGCGAATTCGCCATCCGGGGCGGGGTGATCGACGTGTTCCCGCCCGGGGCCGAGGAGCCGGTGCGCCTGGACCTGTTCGGCGACATCCTGGAATCGATCCGGGCCTTCGAGCCCGAGACCCAGCGCTCGACGCGCCAGCTCTCGGAAATCTCGCTGTTGCCCGTCAGCGAGGCGCTGGTGGACAAGGCCGCCATCAGCCGCTTCCGCACCGGCTATCTGGAGGCGTTCGGCGCGCCGGGCGACGACCCGCTCTACGCCGCGATCTCGGAGGGCGGCCGGCGCGCGGGGATGGAGCACTACCTGCCGCTGTTCTATTCCGAACTGGCGACGCTGTTCGACTACCTCCCGGCGGATACGGCGATCGCCCTGGACCATCTGGCCCGCGACGCCCGCGACGAGCGGCTGGCCATGGTGACCGACGCCTACGAGGCCCGCGCCAGCGCCGAGCGGCGCGTCCACTACCACCCGCTGGAGCCCACGCGGCTGTACCTCGAAGCCGACGAATGGGACGAGCAGCTCCGTGCGCGGCCGACGCGGCGGTTCTCGGCCTTCAACGAAGCCGAGGGCGAGGCGGTCATCGACATGGGCGCGCGGGCCGGGCGCAACTTCTCGGCCGAGCGCAAGCTGGACAGCGTCAACCTGTTCGAGGCCACGGTCGATCACGCCAACAGGCTGTCCGCTGGCGGAAAGCGCGTGCTGTTCGCGTCGTGGTCCGAGGGTTCGTCCGACCGCCTGGGCCACATGCTGACCGACCACGGCCTGGGAAGCCTGCCGCTCGCGCCCTACTGGGACGCGGCGAAGGCCGCCGATCCGAAGACGCCCCAGCGCGTGGTCCTGCCGCTGGACGCCGGGTTCGAGACCGACTCGCTCGCGGTCATCTCCGAGACCGACATCCTGGGCGACCGGCTGGCGCGGCCGCGGAAGCGCCGCCGGGCGTCGAACTTCCTGGCCGAGGCGTCGGCGCTGACGCCCGGCGATCTCGTGGTCCACATCGACCACGGGATCGGCCGCTACCTGGGCCTGAAGACCCTGGACGTCCAGGGGGCGCCGCACGACACCCTGGAGCTCCAGTACGGCGGCGAGGCCAAGCTGTACCTGCCGGTCGAGAACATCGACCTCCTGACCCGCTACGGCGCCGACGGCGAGGGCGTGCAGCTCGACCGCCTGGGCGGGGCGGCGTGGCAGGGCCGCAAGGCGCGGGCGAAGGAACGCCTGCGCGAGATGGCGGACGGCCTGATCCGCATCGCGGCCGAGCGGGCGACGAAATCCACCGACGCGGTCGATCCGCCCCAGGGCCTGTTCGACGAGTTCTGCGCCCGGTTCCCCTACGAGGAGACCGACGACCAGCTCCATGCCATCGGCGACGTGCTGGAGGACCTGGCGGCCGGGCGGCCGATGGACCGGCTGATCTGCGGCGACGTGGGCTTCGGCAAGACCGAGGTGGCGTTGCGCGCCGCCTTCGTGGTCGCCATGAGCGGACAGCAGGTGGCGATCGTGGCGCCGACCACGCTGCTGGCGCGACAGCACTACAAGACCTTCTCCGAGCGGTTCGAGGGTTGGCCCGTGCGGGTGCGCCGCCTCTCGCGCCTGGTCCCGGCCAGGGAGCAGGCCGAGACGCGCGACGGCCTGGCCAAGGGCGAGGTCGAGATCGTGGTGGGCACCCACGCCGTGCTCTCGAAGCAGGTCAGCTTCAAGACCCTGGGCCTCGTGATCGTGGACGAGGAGCAGCACTTCGGCGTCAAGCACAAGGAGACGCTCAAGGCGCTGCGCGCCGACGTCCACATGCTGACCCTGACGGCGACGCCGATCCCGCGGACGCTGCAGATGTCGCTCAGCGGCATCCGGGAGATGTCGATCATCGCCACGCCGCCGGTCGACCGCCTGGCGGTGCGCACCTACATCACGCCCTGGGACCCGGTCGTCGTCCGCGAGGCGCTGCTGCGCGAGAAGTATCGGGGCGGCCAGGCCTATTTCGTCGCCCCGCGGATCAGCGACCTGCCCGAGCTGGAGCGCTTCCTGCGCGAGCAGGTCCCGGAGGTGAAGTTCGTCGTGGGCCACGGCCAGATGGCCCCCACCCAGCTTGAGGAGGTGATGACCGCCTTCTACGACGGCCAGTACGACGTGCTGCTGTCGACCACGATCGTCGAGAGCGGCCTGGACATCCCGACGGCCAACACCATGATCATCCACCGGGCCGACATGTTCGGCCTGGCGCAGATGTACCAGCTCCGCGGGCGCGTGGGCCGGTCGAAGGCGCGGGCCTACGCCTATCTCACCACGCCGGCCGAGCGACAGATCACGCTTTCCGCAGAAAAGCGCCTGAAGGTGCTGCAATCCCTGGATAATCTGGGCGCCGGCTTCCAGCTCGCCAGCCACGACCTGGACATCCGCGGCGGCGGCAACCTGCTGGGCGAGGAACAGTCGGGGCACATCCGCGAGATCGGCGTCGAGCTGTACCAGCAGATGCTGGAGGACGCGGTCGCCGAGCTGAAGGCCCGCGGCGGGCCGGACGAGGCGCTCGCCGACCGTGGCTGGTCGCCACAGATCAACACCGGCGCGGCGGTGCTCATCCCCGACGCCTACGTGCCCGACCTGAACGTGCGCCTGGCGCTCTACCGGCGGATCTCCGACGCCGAGAAGGCGCAGGACCGGGAGGCCCTGGCGGCCGAGCTGATCGACCGCTTCGGACCGCTGCCGCCCGAGGCCGACCAGCTTCTCAAGGTGGTGGCGATCAAGGGGCTTTGCCGCGAGGCCAACGTCGCCAAGATCGACGTGGGACCCAAGGGCGCCGTCGTGACGTTCCGCAACGACGTCTTCAAGAACCCGGGCAGCCTGGTGGATTTCGTGGCCAAGAACCCCATCGCCTGGCGGCTGCGGCCCGACCATAAGGTTGTCGTAAAGGGGGAATGGGATACGCCGAAGCAGCGGCTCGACGCCGCTGAGAAGGTGTTGTCCGAACTGGCGAAGCTGGCCGCCTGAGCGCCGGCGCGAGGAGTCTTCACATGCGCCATGCCGTCCCCATGCTGGCCGCCCCGATCCTGGCCCTCCTGCTGAGCGGCTCGGCCGCACCGGCGATGGCCCAGAGCACCGACGCCGCCGACGTCCGCTGCCTCATGGTTCTGCAGGTGATCGGCAACGATCCGAAGCAGGCCGAGCAGGCCGCCAAGGGCGTCTATTTCTACCTGGGGCGCCTGACCGCGCGCGGGCCCGTGTCCCGCGTCGAGGGCCTCATCAAGGCGGAAGCGGCGAAGCTGCCGCCGCAACAGGCGCAGGCCGAACTGCAGCGTTGCAGCGCCGAGCTGAACGGCCGCACCCAGGATCTGCGCAACGTCAACACGCGGCTCGCCGCGTCCGCACGGCCCGCCTCGGCGCCCGTCAAGAAGTAGGCAAGTCGTCGCCGGCGCCGGGCGCTCAGCTCGCGATGCGCGACTGGGCCATGGCGGCGGCCTGTTCGAGAGCGTAGCCCACGCCGTCCGGCGACGTGACCTCGGCCACGCCCAGGTCGAACTCGACGACGAAGGGCGTGGCGCCCGAGCCCGCCTCGAAGGCGGTGCAGCCGATGACGGCGGCGATCCGCTCGCCGGCGGCCCGCGCCGCATGGAAGGACGTCGAGGGCAAGGCGAGGGCGAACACTTCGGGCGCCAGGCGGGCCGCCGTGTCTTCGACGCGGACCAGGCGGCCGATCATCGAGCCGATCTGCGGGATGGCGCGCGCCACCCAGCCGCCCGTGCGCGGCGCGTGGAGGTCGGCCTTCTCGGCCACCTTGAGCATGCACACGCTCAGCGGCCGGTTGCGCGCCTTTGCGCTGCGGGCCAGGCGCATGAGGTGGGCGGCGAAGAGATCGCGGGTGAAGAGGCCCGTCGCCGCGTCCATCAGCCCCGAATGGCGCGCCTGCTCCAGGGCGGCGCGGACCGATTTCTGCCGCCGGTAGGCGCGCGCCAGTTCCACGACGCGGAGGGCGGTCTCGGATTCGGGCGTCTCGGGGGAGGCCACGTCCGAAATGCCCCGATGGTAGGCCTCGGCCGTCGTGACCGCCGATTCGGCCCGCATGTAGAGCAGGGCGGGCGTGTGATAGAGGCGGGTGTTGCGGCGCAGCCCCGCGGCGATCGAGAGCGCCTCGTGCGGATTGTCGGCGGCCCACAGCACAACGGCGTCGAAAGGCCGTTCATGCAGGTAGTCGAAGGCGGTGAAGGCGGTGAAGGCGCCGACCACTTCGGCGCCGTGCCGGGCGAGCGCGTTCGAGAGCGCCAGGAACTGCGGCGCCGGCTCGCCGATGGCCAGGATGCGGAAGGGCGCGGGATCATCGGCCGGCGCGTCGAAGGCGTGTCCGCGCTCGGCGAAGGTCTCGACCCGGATCTCGAGTTCCTCTTCCGCGACGGCGGTGCGGACCAGGGTCTCCAGCCGCATGGCCGCCTGCGCGGGATGCAGCGGTCCTGCGAGGGTGAGGTCGAATCCGCCGTGGTCGTGGAGCGGGGCGGAGCGCAGCACGTCCGGCGCGCCCATGGCCAGCACGGGAAGCCGGCGCGGCGCACAGGCCGTCCGCAGGCGTTCGGCGAGGCCCGCGGCCGGATCGTCGAGCGCGGAGAGGTCGACGATGGCCGCCTGGACCTGGAGGTCGGCCAGGGCCACGCGCGCCGCAGCCTCCGTGCGGGCGGTCACCGTACGCCATCCCAGACGGTCGAGCCCCTCGGCGAGCGGCCCGGCCGTGGAATCGTCACGGGCGACGATCAACACTCGCGCCTGGACCCCTGCCGTCATATCCCCATCCCAATCGGCCCCCGTCTGTCCTAAGCACGGAATCGCGCGGGGTCGGAAGGTTGTCCCATAACTCCGGGCAGGTTGCGGAAGCGTTTCGTTGTCGCAGCCGTTGCGGAACGGTGTCGGCCGCCCGGAAAGGCAGCCAGGAAGAGATCGAAGGGAGAGCGGCGTTGGGCGCGGATCTGAAGGGCAAGGTGGCGGTCATCACGGGCGCGAGCGGGGGCCTCGGGGCCCATTTCGCGCGGCTGCTGGCTCAGAACGGAGCGGCGGTGGCGATCACCGCGCGCCGGGTGGACAAGATCCAGGCGCTGGCGGACGAGATCAACGCCGCGGGCGGCCGCGCGGTCGCCTACGGCCTGGACGTCGCCGAAGCGCATGCGATCGCGCCGGCGCTGGACCGGGTCCAGGCGGACCTGGGCGGGCTGGACATCCTGGTCAACAACGCCGGCGTGGGCGGGGAGGGGCTGGCGCTCGACATCTCCATCGAGGATTTCGACAACACCTTCGCGGTCAATGTGCGCGGAACCTTCTTCGCCGCCCGCGAGGCGGCGCGGCGGATGATCGCCGCCGGGGTCGAGGGCCGAATCCTGAACATCGCCTCGATCGCCAGCCATACGGTGCTGCCAGGACTCTCGGCCTATTGCGGCTCGAAGGCCTCGGTGGCGATGCTGACGCGCAGCCTGGCGCGCGAGTGGGCGCGGCGCGGCCTGGCGGTCAACGCGCTCTGCCCCGGCTACATCGAGACGGCGATCAACGATACGTGGTGGCCGACCGAGGGCGGACAGAAGCAGCTCAAGGGGTTTCCCCGCCGGCGGCTCATGGACGCGTCGGACCTCGACGCGGCCTTCCTGATGCTGGTGGGGCCCGCCGCCGGGGCCATCACCGGCAGCATCATCACCGTGGACGACGGCCAGTCGCTGCCCGGCGGCGGCTGAACGGTTGGCTGACGAAGCGGAAACGCGCCTAGATCGACTCCGAAAGCCAGGGAGAGACGCATGGGCCAGGGACCGCTGTCGGGTCTGAAGATCGTGGAGTTCGCGGGGATCGGCCCGGGGCCGTTCTGCGGCATGCTGCTCTCGGACCTGGGCGCCGACGTCGTGCGGATCGACCGCAAGGGCCAGGGCCGCGGCGCGCCCAGCGACGTGACCAGCCGCGGCCGCCGCTCGGTGGCGCTGGATCTCAAGACGCCCGAGGCGGTGGAGACCTGCCTCAAGCTGATGGAGAAGGCCGACGCCATCATCGAGGGCTTCCGCCCCGGCGTGATGGAGCGGTTGGGCCTGGGGCCGGACGTGGCGCTGAAGCGCAATCCCAGGCTGGTCTACGGTCGCATGACCGGCTGGGGCCAGACGGGCCCCTACGCCCACGCGGCGGGCCATGACATGAACTACATCGCCATCACCGGCGCGCTGCACGCCATCGGCACCCAGGACAAGCCCGTCCCGCCGCTGAACCTCGTGGGCGACTTCGGCGGCGGCGCGCTCTACCTCGCCTTCGGCGTCCTGGCCGGGGTGATCCAGGCGCGCGAGACCGGCCAGGGCCAGGTGGTGGACTGCGCCATGAGCGACGGCGCCGCCTCGCTGATGGCCATGTTCTACGGCTTCAAGGGCGCCGGCGGCTGGAAGGAAGAGCGGCGCTCGAACCTGCTCGACGGCGGGGCGCACTTCTACGACACCTACCAGTGCAGCGACGGCAAATGGGTCTCGATCGGCTCGATCGAGCCGCAGTTCTATGCCCTGCTGCTGGAGAAGACCGGCATCGACGATCCCGACTTCCAGCGCCAGCACGACCGGTCGATGTGGCCGGACCTGCGCGAGAAGCTGGCCGCGGTGATCGCCCGGAAGACCCGGGACGAATGGACCCAGATCATGGGCGGCACCGACGTCTGCTTCGCGCCGGTGCTCGACCTGGACGAGGCGCCGAAGCATCCGCACAACGTGGCGCGGCAGACGTTCGTCGAGGTGGCGGGTGTGACCCAGCCCGCGCCGGCGCCGCGGTTCTCGGCCACGCCGGGCGCCATCCAGGGGCCGCCGCCGGCCATCGGCGCGCACGACCGCGAGGCGCTGACGGACTGGGGCTTCAGCGACGCCGAAATCGGCGCCCTGAAGTCGGCGGGCGCGCTGGCCTGAGGTCGGCCACGGCCGACACTTACCTGAAAGGCGCGTTCAGGCGCGGTTCAGCCGCTCGCGCGCAATTTGACGCTCGGATCGGTCACCGCGCTCTCCCGTCCCTCGAAGCGGCGACCGGCCCGGATGGAACGACACGCCCATCGGCGGCGCGTCGCCTGCTTACCCTGGCGGCGCGCCGTTATGGCGATCCAGATCCGCCGCACCCTTGCTTCAAGCCGAGTCGGCGGCCAAGTTCCGCGCGCATGAGACTGCCCGAGCCGATCCGCCGCCTTCGGGCGCGCGACTTCGACCCCCTCATGGCGGTCCGCCTCAGCCTCACGGTGCTGGGCAAGTCGTTGACGCGCCTCTGGGGACGCGACGTGATGCTGTACAACGGCGGCGTCTCGTTCTTCGTGATGCTGGCCATCTTCCCGGCGCTGGCCATCGCCATCGGCCTCTACAGCGTGCTGGCCGATCCGGCCGTCATGGCGCGGCAGGCCGAGACCATGGCCCGGATCATGCCCGACGCCGCCCGACTGATCTTCGAAAGCGAACTGGTGCGGCTGGCCAGCGCGCCCACCGCCGCCATATCGACCCAGAGCGGGCTGGCGCTGCTGATCGGCGGCTATGCGGCCCACCGCGGCTTCAAGGCGCTGCTGGCCGGCTTGTCGTTCATCCATGACGAGGACGATCCCCGCGGTTTCGTGGGGTTCAACCTGCTTGCGCTGGCCGTGCTGATTGCGGCCATGGCGGCGCTGGGCGTCCTGTCGACCGTCTTCTTCACGTTCCGGATCCTGGGCGAAACCCTGGACCTTCGTCCCCTGCGCGGGGCGCCGTGGCTCTACAGCGAGTGGACCTGGGCCAGCGTGGGCATGACACTGGGCATGGCGCTGATCTACCGGTGGGCCATGTCCAGGGAGCCGGTCGAGTGGCGCGCCTCGCTGGTGGGCGGCGCGGCGGCGGCGGGCCTCTGCATCTTCGCCTCCTGGGGCCTGGGGGTCTATGTGGAGCAGATCGTGCAACTCGGTGCGACCTATGGCTCGGTCGCGACGGTGGTCGTCTTCCTGATCTGGTTGTCCTGGAACGTGAATGCGGTCTTCTTCGGCGGCGCTCTGGCCACCGAGATCGAGATCGCCGCCCACAGTCGGCGAACGCCGGTCTCGACGCGCGCCTAGACCGGGTCCGGAACGGGGCGGACCACGACGAAAACCAGTTCCCCGTCCGGCCCCTCCGAGCGCTCCGCGAGTTCGGCGCCGGCCTCGGCGGCGAAGTGGGGGACATCGATCCGGGCGAGGGGGTCGTCGGCCAGCAGGCGGACCCTGATCCCCGGCGCGGCGGCTTCCAGCGCCCGCCGGAGCCGGAGCGTGGGCACCGGACAGCGGTGGCCGCGCGCGTCGACCAGGATTTCGTCCGTCGTCATGGACGGGGCAGATACACGAGCCGGGCGGGAACAAAAACACCGCCTCGCAGCTTGAGCATGAGGGCGCATGAGAGACACCTTCACCTCAGACGTGCCGGCGCGGCTTGACCGCCTGCCGTTCGGCCGCTTCCACTGGCTGGTCATCGCCGCGCTGGGGATCACCTGGATCCTGGATGGCCTGGAGGTGACGCTGGTCGGCGCGCTGGCTCCGGCGATCCAGGGCCCGGACGGGCTGAACCTGACCGCGACCCAGATCGGCTTGACCGGCAGCGCCTATATCCTGGGCGCGGTGCTGGGCGCGGTGTTCTTCGGCCGGTTGACCGACCGGTTCGGCCGCAAGCGCCTCTTCACGATCACGGTCGCGGTCTATCTGCTGGCGACCGTGGCCACCGGCTTCGCATGGGACTTCTGGTCGTTCGTCCTCTTCCGGTTCCTGACCGGCGCCGGGATCGGCGGCGAGTACGGCGCCATCAATTCGGCGATCGACGAACTGATCCCCGCGCGACATCGCGGGCGCGTGGCCCTGGCCATCAACGGCAGTTTCTGGGTGGGGGCCGCCCTGGGCGCGCTGGGCTCGCTGGTGGTGCTGGACCCGGCCCGGATCGATCCCGCGCTGGGCTGGCGGCTCGCCTTCGTCATCGGCGGGGCGATGGGGCTGATCGTGCTCTACATCCGCCGCTACATCCCCGAGAGTCCACGCTGGCTGCTGACCCACGGGCGACCCGAGGAGGCCGAGGCCATCGTCGCGGGCGTCGAGCATCGCGCCGGCCTCTCGCCGACCGATGGCGGGCCACTGCGGCGTATCCGCTACATCCGCCGGGGCCACACGAGCTGGCTGGAAGTCGCGGCCACCCTGTTCCGGCGCCACCCTCGCCGGCTGGGCCTGGGGCTCGTGCTGATGGCCACGCAGGCGTTCTGCTACAACGCCATCTTCTTCACCTATGCGTTGGTCCTGACCAAGTTCTACGGCGTGGCGACCGAGAACGTGGGCTGGTTCATCCTCCCGTTCGCGGCGGGCAACGTGGCCGGGCCGCTGCTCCTGGGGCCACTGTTCGACACCGTCGGCCGCAAACCGATGATCTCGGGAACCTACGCGGTCGCGGGCGCCTTGCTGTGCGTCGTGGGCTGGATGTTCGCGCAGGGCTGGCTGACGGCCGAGACCCAGACGGCGGCCTGGATGGTGATCTTCTTCTTCGCCTCGGCCGGCGCCAGCGCCGCCTATCTGACGGTGGGCGAGCTGTTTCCCATCGAGACCCGGGCCATCACCATCTCGCTGTTCTACGCCGCGGGCACCCTGCTGGGCGGCGTGGCGGGACCGGCGCTCTTCGGTGCGCTGATCGACACCGGCGAGCGTGTCCAGATCTTCTACGGCTACCTGCTCGGGGGAAGCCTGATGCTCGTCGCCGCCGTCGTGGAACTGTGGCTGGGCGTGGCGGCCGAGCGCAAATCGCTCGAAGATGTGGCCACGCCGCTTTCGGCCGTACCCGACGAGGACGCCCCATAGACACGCCCGAGCCCTGTGTCGTCGCCGTCAGCCGCAAGGCCAGCCACGGCGTGGACAAGCCGAACCAGCTCCTTATCCGGCTGGTCGAGGGCCACGGCGTCGAGGGCGACGCCCATCACGGCGTGACGGTGAAGCACCGAAGCCGGGTCCGCGCCAACCCCGACCAGCCGAACCTGCGGCAGGTCCACCTGATCCACGAGGAGCTGTTCACCGAACTGGCGGGGCGCGGATTCGACATTTCGCCGGGCCTGATGGGCGAGAACGTCACCACCCGCGGCGTGGATCTGCTGGGGTTGTCGCGGGGCGCGCGCCTGCGGCTCGGCGGATCGGCCGTCGTGATGGTGACGGGCCTGCGCAATCCCTGCCTTCAGCTGGAAGCGCTTGCGCCCGGTCTGATGGCCGCGTGCCTCGGCCGCGGCGCCGACGGCGAGCCCGTGCGGAAGGCCGGCGTCATGGCGGTCGTGGTCCGGGGCGGGGAGGTGAGGGCGGGCGACCCCATCCTCGTGGAGCCGCCCGGCGGGCCTGTGGAACCCCTTCGCCCCGTCTAGAGACGTCCCATCCGGCGGCGCGGTCAGCGCGCGAGGTGGAGGGCGGCGATCTGGCCGGCGATGCTCTGGAACACGGCCGTCAGCGTCGAGGAGCTCTTCACGTCGTAATAGTAGTCGCGGTTCGTCGCGCAGGTCTTCAGCAGCTCGCTGTCGCCTGTGTTGACCTCGACCCGGATCGTATAGATTTCGACGTCCTTGGCCTTGATGTTGTCGCACAGCTTCGACAGCCGCGAGTCCAGGGCTGCGGTGCGCTGGCTTGTGGACGCGCCCTGTTCCAGCGGCAGGCCGTTGGCCTTCAGCACACGACGCTGCCAGATGTAGCCCGTCGCCGCATAGGTGCCGTCGTTCGGCGTATCCCGCTGGGCGATGGTGTTCTCGCCGTCGGTCATCAGCACGATGATCTTCTTGTGCTTGGCCGTGCCGTAGGGGACGCCGTCGCTGAACGGCGCATAGGACAGCAGGGTGTTCCAGCCCCACATCAACCCGATCGGGATGTTGGTGTTGCCGTTGGCGTCCAGGTTGCCGATCGCCGTCCGAAGACCGGCGAAATCAGTGGTCAGGCGCATGATCGGCGACACGCCGCAACCGCGGTTCGGACCGAAGGTGGTGCTCATCGAGCCCTTCTTCGCGTTGCCGTATTTCGTGACGCTGCCCTGGCGCACGCGCCAGTTCACGCTGGAGGTCCCGTCGCCGAGGTAGTCGTTCTGATAGCTGGCGCCGTAGCCGGTCGTCTTCACGTCGGGTTCGTCCACGGCGAAGTGGATCGTGTAGAGCGTCGCGGGGTTCGACACCTTGGGCTCGTTGTCCTGGATGTCGTACGGCGCCTGGCGCATCTCCAGGCAGCCGCGCCAGCTCGTTCCGACCGTGCTGAAGAGCGCGAAGCGGTTGGCGAACTGGGTGCCCGTGGCCGTCGTGAAGATCTCGTTGTTGATCGGAGAAACGCCGTTCTGGTCGATCCACGTGGCGTGCCGGTAGGTCGAGCCGTCGACGCGCACCGTGTTGGCGAAGGGCACGAGCGAGATCTTGACCGAATTGGGCTCGACCGCCTTGTTCGCCGCCTCTTCCATCTTGGTGACGAAGGCCCTTGCGGCGTTCTTCATGTCGCGCAGCTTGGTGCCTTCCTCCATCGAGCCCGTGGTGTCGAGGACGAGGGCGACCTCGACCTTGCTGGAGGCGCGGACGACTTCGGCCGACGCGCCCACGGTCATCGCGCCGCCGGTGACCAGGCCCGCGACAAAGGGCGTGACGCGCAGTTCGGCCGAGGCGACCACACGCCCATTCTCGGCGAAGGTGAAACTGGACGCCGCCAGGGCGAAGTCGCTGCTGACGCGGAGGTTCTGCGCCAGATAGCGGTCGCCGTGGGCCTTCAGCTCACCGTTGGTGGTGGCGTTCGTGCGCGCCGCGGCCAGCGCGGCCGCATCCAGGGCGTCCTGGAGCTGCGACTTGGCGCTTGTCACCCGGGCGAGATCCATGGCGCCCAATCCCGCCACGCAGATCGGGGCCATGGCGAGCGCCGCCACGACCGCCACATTGCCCTGGTTGTCGAGCGGACGGACCAGACGGCGTAGACCGGCGAGCCGAAACCTGTGCATTCGCACCATCCTGTCGGACACAAGCAGACGTGCGGACACTGGTAGCCACGGACAGCTAATCGGCCATTAGCCCGAGCCGTTAATCGCGCTTAACCGCTTTTCCACGCGAGTTGTTTGCCTCGCCGCGGCTATCTGGCCGCATGCCTTCGCGTCTCCGAACCTTCGCGATGTTCCGCCGGGACCTGTCGGGCGCGACGGCGGTCGAGTTCGCGTTCGTCGCGCCGGTGCTGATCTTCGCGCTCTTCTCGCTGATCGAGATCGGCATGCTGGGGATGATGACCAGCGGGGTCGACAGCGCCGTTTTCGAGGCGTCCCGGCGCATCCGCACGGGCCGCGACGACGCCGCCAATTCGACCGCCGCTTTCAAGGATCAGATCTGCGCGCGGCTCGGCGGCGACATAGGGCGGTGCCGCGACCGCCTGACCACCAGCGTCCAGCGGTTCAGCCGGTTCGCCGACGCCAACGCGGTCGCGGCGCAGCAGCCGGACGACTCGTTCAACAAGGGCGCCGCCGGCGACATCATCATCGTGAAGGCCAACTACCGCTGGCCGCTGATGACCCCGTTCCTGGCGACCAGCAACGGGCGCACGGGTCCGCTGGAGGTGACCATCGCCTCGCGGGCCGCCTTCAAGAACGAGCCGTTCGAATGATCCGCCTTCTCAAACGCGCCGCAGGCGAGGAGCGGGGAGCCGCCGCGGTCGAATTCGCGCTGATCTTCCCCATCATCTTCGCCCTGAACATCGCGGCCGCCGAAGCGCTTCAGGTCTACCAGGTGCAGCGCAACGTGGCCCACATCGCCGCGGTCATGGCCGACATCACCGCCCAGGCGCGGACGATCACGGACGCTGAACTGCAGGACGTCCTCCAGGCCAGCACGTCGATGATCCATCCGTTCCCCACCGCCAGCCTGCAGCAGCGCGTGGCGAGCCTCAGCGCCAACAGCAGCGGCAGCGTCTCGGTCGACTGGACCGCGCGGCGCGACTACGGCTCGTCCGCGGCGCCCACGGCGCCTTCGGGCTATCTGGCCGCCAACGAGAGCGTGATCGTGACCGACGTCATCTATGACTACCGTCCGACGTTCGGCCTGTTCCTTCCCGAAACCATCCGCTTCTCGCGCCGCGCCTATTCGCGGCCCCGCCTGTCGGTGAAGGTCGAACGGATATCGGATTGATCGACGGGCCGGTGGAGCCCGTCCCCAAGGACTGATAGAAGGCCGCCTCCCGGATGGGTGGCCGAGTGGTTTAAGGCAGCGGTCTTGAAAACCGCCGTGGGTGGAAGCTCACCGTGGGTTCGAATCCCACCCCATCCGCCATTGGAACGTAGAAGCTTGTCTCCAAGCCCTTTTGATATTCAGTAATATACTGAGTTTATTAGAAAAATTTGAATCAATCCAAGTCAGACATCTTCGCATAATTCCGTTTCCAGGATGTTTTGCGCTTAGAATCTGCGAACGGCGACGACCAGGGTATCGCTTGCACCCTCGAGACTAGCTACAGGGCCGACGAGCCGGACTGAAACGATTGAGGCGCCCCGTTCGCACCCGATGTCGAGATCTCTCCTCATCGATTGTTCTTTTTTTGTTCTTGACAGATGTGTGTGAGTTTGGTAGAGTTCTGTCACGGTCAGAGGCTTACGGCCCACTGCAACGCGACCGTTTTCCCACAGAACCCGACGCCAACTCGCATCGCCTCCACCGGGCCTGCGCGGTGGCGCGCCCTTATGGAGAGCGCACATGCCTCGAGTCTCCGTTGATCCCGCAAGCCTCGAGGGCGAGGCGCTCCGAAGATGGTACCTACGCACGCCAGACGAGATCGATGCTGAGCGAAGGGCGACTGCGGACCAACGCTATCAGGACTTCTACAATCGGCCTCACGTGGAGTCAGACTTTGCACCCATCGAGACGCCACAGCCGGCGGTCGCGCGCAACGATGACGTCCTCTGGATGCCCAATGGAGGCGGCGGCTATCGCGCCATCCGAGGCGGCGCTGGCACCGCCTGGTCAGATATCGAGGAACCCGCCCGACCCTCCTACCTGCCCGCCAATCCAGCAACGCGGGAGGCGGCCGAATTCCAAGAGATCGGCAATCCACATAATCCCCGGCTTCGGCGCGAATGGGAGATCGCTAACGGTAGGGCTTGGCCACGGACTCTGGATGGCCAGCCCTACGATGTCGCCCACATACGAGCTATCGCCGACGGTGGAACCAACACCCTCGACAACATACGGCCTATGGAGCCCTCTCAGCATCGAGCGAGCCACAAGGAAGACTCCTCGCGCTGGGGCAAGCGCTCCAGCATAGCCCGCGCCTTCGGGGGAAAAGTCGAGCCGCCGGCTCACGCACCCAAGCCAGTTCGCGGTCCAACGGCGAGAGGACTTGGGGTGCTTGGCCTGATTCCGAATATTACAGGCATCCTGAGCGGACGAGTTCGCACCGATAACTTTGATAACTTCACAAGCGACATGCTCGGCTACCCGAGTCAGGAAGACATCAGGCATCGCAACGAGGAAGTTCGGCGGCGTTACTTTCCCAATTCAAAGCCTGGAGACCTCGTCGCTTAGAACGCTTCGGCCGGGCGGGCGCTCCTTGCGCCCGTCCGAGAGACGGCCTTCGCTAACGTCCAAGATGATAGCGTCGAGTTCCCTTCAAGCCCTCCTGTGGCCAATCAGAGAGCTATCTTTTTGTTCTCCCTCTCGGGCCTCACCTCGGCTATCACAGCATAGCCATGCTTGTTGATGCGTCCCGCTTTCCCGTAGGTCTGAACATCGACTACGACAGCCATGAGGAGATCGAGGGCCTCTGGGCGCTGCAAGCGGAGGCCAGGGACTTCGTCGAGAGAGATAGCCACGCGCCGATCTTGAACCTTGTGCTCGCATTCGGCGTAGCGTCCATCCTCGCGCTTTTCCTGGTGCGTTTCGAGCGACCGCGAAAGCCCGAAGACGCCGAGAGGTGGGCGGTCGTTGGCGATCTGCCCCCCATGCATTTCGAGACGGACGATACGCCGACGCCAGCCCTCGCGTTGCGGCTCTACTGCGCAATCGCGCAAGATTGGGCCGACAATGTCTTGGAGGGGCGAGATTTATCGGAGAGTTATCCCATCGAGGTCGCGCCAACTCGAGAGCATGCGGAGATGCTGTTGAGCCGCATAGACTTCATCCGACGAGAACTCATCCCTTTGGCTGAGGCTTCACCTCACAGCTAAACTGGAGACGTGTAGGCGACGGACTGCTCCCACCGCCATTGCGGCCCCAAACAGGGAACGCTGGCTGCTGCCGATAGCCGCCTCTTTCGAGACGAAGCCATCGATGGACCCTATCGTCGCCGAGGATTTCGCCTCCGCGATGGCGCGAACGCCGTCGATGTACGGTTCAATCGGTGGCGATTCAGCGCCAGAGCCGTGCGTCCTCAGGTCGTGGGTCCTGACCGCCAATGGCCGTCCTTGCCCCTGG
The DNA here is from genome assembly GCF_037189685.1 of Phenylobacterium sp. GTDB lineage: Bacteria > Pseudomonadota > Alphaproteobacteria > Caulobacterales > Caulobacteraceae > Phenylobacterium. The sequence goes on from NZ_JBBCIT010000003.1 coordinate 56,196, forward strand.
CCACTCGCCAGGTCCGCGCTGAAACGAGGGCGCCGCGTGCGGTGCGATAGCCGGGAACGGCAAGGCGGATCGCATCGCCGTCGGGGCGCCACTCCGCGATGACGGTGACGCCATCACCAAACTCGACCAGACAATCCGGCGCGGCCTTCCCATCATCTTCGACACTGACGCGGCCGTTCGGATAACCGTGGCTGTGGGGAAACTGGAAACGCATATGCTCGCACCGCTTCTCGCGCTGAACGCCTCGGCCGCGACGCGCGTCGCCGAAAGCAATACCGGACCCTGCCCCGGACAAGGCTGATGAAACAGGAAGGCTTCGACATCGTCGAACTCTTCGGGCCATTTCGAAACGGCGGTGATCGTGGGATTCGCGCCCATGCAGCGGTTGTAGACGCCGACGCGCATGTCCTGGCGTCCTCGCGCGACTTCACATAGCGCATTGACCCCACGACGTCGCGGCATTCGAAAAGGCCGATGCTCGTCAGCCCACCAGACATCGCGCAGGGCTTTCCACGGCGCGAGAGCGCCGCCGATAGCTGTACAGCGACCGGGGCCGGCCTACTCCCGGTATCGCAGAGCATCCACCAGCAGAGAAAAGGCGGGAGACGCCAGGCGCCGGCTCGAATAGTAGAGGTGATACCGCTCGAAGGTCTGACGCCAGGGGCCCAGAACCTCGACAAGCCGCCCCGAGTCCACGTGGGGCCTGATCATCAGCTCCGGCATGTAGGCCAGCCCGAAGCCCGCCATCGCCGCCGTCAGAATCGCCGGCAACGTGCTGAACACGAGTTGCCCCCGGACCTTGATGCGATGTTCCTTGCCGCCTTTCCGGAACGTCCAGGCGAAGAACTCGCCATGATTGGGCAGGCGCAGGTTGATGCAGGCATGCTCTATCAGATCCTGCGGTGACTTTGGCCGCTGTCGGCTCGCAAAATACGCAGGCGATCCCACCACCGCCATGCGGATATCCGCGCTGACCGGCACCGCGATCATGTCCTGCGCGATCAGCCGGCCACGGCGCACGCCGGCATCATAGCGGTCGCTGACGATGTCGGTGCGGGCGTAGTCGGTGATGATCTCGACACCGATATCCGGATAGCTCGGCAGGAAGCGTTCGACAGCGGGCCAGAGGACGTGGTGGACGGCGAACTCGTCCGCCGTGATGCGGATCGTGCCGGCGGGCTTCTCGCGCAGTTCGGTCAGTTGCGTCAGGCCTTCATGGATCTCCTGCATCGCTGGCTGGACACGGGCCAGCAGCCGATCTCCTGCCTCCGTCGGCGAGACGCTCCGCGTTGAGCGGTTGAGAAGGCGCAGGCCAAGGCGCTCCTCCAGTCCCCGGATCGTTTGACTGAGCGCGGATTGCGAGACGCCGAGCCGGGCGGCGGCGCGGGTGAAGCTGCCTTCCTCGACGACGAGGACGAGGGCGTTCAGGTCTCGCAGGTTCTCGCCGACCATTCATAAGCCTCGGTAATCCGCGCATGCGCATTATGGCATCTAATCGAAATTATGCGGTCTTGCTACCTAGGTTCGACGCCAACCAAGACACTTTGGAAAGTAGATCGAACGTGAAACCCGTGACCTTCAAGAACCGCACCTGGAATGTTGCGGCCGAGTTGCATGTCCCCGCAGACTTCGACGAGAGCAAGACGTACGCCGCTATCGTCTGCGTCCATCCCGGATCGAGCTGCAAAGGACAGACCGCTGGTCTCTATGCCTCCAGGCTGGCCGAACAGGGCTTCGTCGCCATCGCCTTCGATGCATCGTTCCAGGGCGAGAGCGGCGGCGAGCCGCGCTATATCGAAGACCCCGCGACCCGCGTCGAAGACGTGCGCTGCGCCGTCGATTATCTCGTCACTCTGCCCTATGTCGATGAAGAGAAGATCGGTGTGCTCGGCGTCTGCGCGGGCGGCGGCTATGCCGTGAGCGCCGCCATGACGGAGCGCCGCATCAAGGCCGTGGGCACGGTGGTCGGCGCGAACATCGGCCGCTTGAACCGCGAGGGCGACGTGATCGCCACGCTCGATGCGATCGGCAAGCAGCGCACCGCCGAGGCGCGGGGCGCCGAACCGCTCATCAACAACTGGATTCCAAACTCGACGGAGGAACGCGACGCGGCCGGCATAACCGATATCGATGTCTCGCAGGCTGTCGACTACTATCGCACGCCCCGCGGGCAGAACGCCTGCGCGCCCAACAAGCTACGCTTCACCAGCGTCGGCAGCGTCATAGCCTTCGATGCTTTCCATCTTGTGGAAGACCTGCTGACGCAGCCGATCCAGATCATCGTCGGCGCCGCGCCGGGCGCGTTCGGTTCGCTGAAGGATGGACAGGAACTCTATGCCCGCGTGAAGGGGGAGAAGGACCTGTTCGTGGTCGAGGGCGCGACCCACTACGATCTCTACGACCAGCCCGAGCCGGTCGCCAAGGCGGTCGAGAAACTGGCTTCGTTCTACAAGAAGCATCTCTGACAAGGTGGAGGAGGGGAGCAGAGTCGCGCTCCTGCGCCCTCCGCCCCCTCCACCCAAATGGGGATTGGCCGGCGCGACCCACGCGGGCGGGCCGCGCCTTTGCGCCGGCAACGCCTGGTTAACCCTGTTTCAAGGTTAGGCGCCCACCCTCGAATGACGAGTCGGAGGCGAGCATGATCTTGAGCCTGAAGGCGGCGCCGCATGTGCGCCTGGCGGTGATTCTGGCGGCCGGCGCCTCGCTGGCGGCCTGCGCCAGCGTGCAGCCGCGCTATCCCAGCCAGGCCGGCGCCGGAAAACCGGGCGCGGTCGCGAGCACGGGCGTGCGCAAGGTGGGCCAGCCCTATCAGGTGAACGGCATCTGGTACGTGCCCCGCGAGCAGCCCGACTACGACCAGCGCGGCGTGGCCTCCTGGTATGGCCAGCAGTTCCATCTGAAGGCCACCGCGAACGGCGAGGTCTTCGACATGAACGCCGTGTCGGCCGCTCACACGACGCTGCCGCTGCCCTCGATGGTGGAGGTGACGAACCTCGACAACGGCCGCAGGCTGACCGTGCGGGTGAACGATCGCGGCCCCTTCCACGACAACCGGATCATCGACCTGTCGCAGGAAGCGGCGATCCAGCTGGGCTTCCATCGCCAGGGTCTGGCGAACGTGCGGGTGCGATATGTGGGGCCTGCGCCCCTGACCGGCCGCGGCGAGGGCGTGCGGGTGGCCAGCGCCGCGCCCTATGCGGCCGCGCCCGCGGCGGCGCCCTGGGCGGCGACGGCGCGTGCGGAACCTTCCCCCGCCCAAGCCTATCGCCCTCCGGCGCGCGAGGCGATCACCGAGAACGCGCTGCCGCCCGTGACCGGGGCGGCGATATCGGACACACCGATCCCGCCCGCGACCCCGCCGGCGCCCTATCGCGCGTATGCCGCCGCGCCGCCTGGCTTGGCCGCGTCGTCCGCCTTGCGGATTCAAGCGGGAGCGTTCTCGAATCCCGTCAACGCCCAGCGGGCGGTCGACCAGCTTTCCACCGCGGGCAGCGCATCGATCGAGACCCTGCAGCTGGACGGCAGGACCCTCTACCGCGTGGTCCTGCCGGCGCCGGCGGACGAGGCGGCGGCCTATGCCCTGCGCGACCGCGTGGCCGAGATCGGCTTCACCGAAGCCCGGGTCGTCCGCACCTTCTAGCGGCGTCTGGTGGGCGACGGCTCCAGCGGCGGCTGGACTTCCGCGGCGAACCGGCCAATTTGGCCGACGTGACGCGCGGCCGGTTCATCACCTTCGAAGGCGGGGAGGGGGCGGGAAAGTCCACCCAGCTCAAGCGGCTCGCCGCACGCCTCAAGGCCCAGGGACGCGAGGTGGTGGCCACCCGCGAGCCCGGCGGCTCGCCCGGCGCCGAGAGCATCCGCGACCTGGTGCTGCGCGGGTCGGCCGACCGGTGGAGCCCGGTCACCGAGACGCTGCTGATGTACGCCGCGCGGCGGGACCACATCGAGCGCGTGATTCGCCCCGCGCTGGCGCGCGGGGCCTGGGTCGTCTGCGATCGCTTCGCCGACTCCACGCGGGCCTATCAGGGCGCGGCCGGCGGCACGGACCCCGACCTGATCTCGGCGCTGGAGTCCTTCGTCGTGGAGGATACCCGGCCCGACCTGACCTTGATGTTCGACCTGCCGGCCGAGGCAGGTCTGGCGCGGGCCGAAGCGCGAGCCCAGGTCGAGGCCGGCGCGGAGATGCGGTTCGAATCCAAGGGGCTCGCGTTCCATGAGCGCCTCAGGAAGGCCTTCCAGGCGATCGCGGCGGCCGAGCCCGGCCGATGCGCGGTCATCGACGCAACCGCTTCCATCGAGGCGGTCGAGGCCACGGTCTGGGCCGCGGTGGAGGCCAGGCTGCCGGCCCATGCCTGACGACGCGCCCACGCACCCCCGGGAGGTCTACGACCTGGAGGGCCAGGAGACCGCGGAGACGGCGTTCGAGGCGGCGCGGGCGCGCGGCCGGCTGCATCACGCCTGGTTGTTGACCGGGCCGGAAGGGGTCGGCAAGGCCACCTTCGCCTACCGCGCCGCACGGCGTCTGCTGGGCGCGCCGCCTTCGCCCGGACATGGCGTCCTGGGCGCCGACCCCGGACATCCGGTCAGCCGCCAGGTGGCCGCGCGCAGTCACCCCGACCTCCTGGTGCTGGAGCGCGAGGGGCCAGACGGCAAGCCCCGGCGGGTGATCCCCGTGGACGACGCCCGGCGACTGGCCGAGTTCTTCTCGAAATCGCCGGCCAGCGCGCCGCACCGCGTGGCCATCGTGGACGCCGCCGACGACCTGAACGTCAACGCCGCCAACGCCATCCTGAAGACCCTGGAGGAACCGCCGCCGCGGGGCGTGCTGCTGATGACGTCCCATGCGCCGGGACGCCTGCTGCCGACCATCCGCTCGCGCTGCCGGCGGCTGGCCTTCGCCGCGCCCGGGGTGGACGCGGCGACCGCCTTCGTGTCGCGACGGACCGGCGTGAACCCCGAGGAGGCGCTCAGGCTGGCGCACATGGCCGACGGTGCGCCGGGCCGCGCGCTGGCGCTGGCCGCCTCCGGCGCGCTGGCGATGGACGATGCGGCCCGCGAGATCCTGGACGGCCTGCCCGCCCTGGATGCACCTCGCGTCCTGGCGATCACCGACGCCTTCCGGGGCGGGGAGGGGCCCCGGCAATTCGCCCTGCTCTTCGAGCGCCTGTCGACGCGGGTCCATGCGCTGGCGGCGTCGCGGGCGCGCGAAGGATTCGGATCGCTTGATCGCTGGGCGGAGGCGTGGGAGACGCTGCAACGCCTGCCGCGCGAGGTGGAGGCGCTCAATCTCGACCGAACGGACGCGCTGTTCACGGCCCTCGCGGAGCTGAAGCAGGCGGCCCAAGCCTGAAGGTCCGGCCGCCGCCGATGCTGATCGACAGCCACGTCAACCTCCACGCACCGCAGTTCGATGAGGACCGCGACGCGGTGATCGCCCGGGCCCGGGCGGCGGGCGTGGGGCTGATGGTCAACATCTGCGACCGGGTGTCGAACTTCGCCGCCTGCCGGGCGGTGGCCGAGGCGGACGACATCTGGTGCACGGTCGGCACCCACCCGCACGAGGCCAAGGAGAACCCTGGCCTGTCCGCGGACGACCTCGTCACGCTGGCGGGCGATCCGCGCGTGGTGGGGATCGGCGAATGCGGCCTGGACTTCCACTATGACCTCAGCCCGCGCGACATCCAGGCCAGGGTCTTCCGCGCCCATGTCGCGGCCGCCCGAGAGACGGGCCTCCCTCTGGTGGTCCATACGCGCGAGGCCGACGAGCAGATGGGGGCCATCCTCGAGGAGGAATATGCCCGGGGCCCGTTCCGGCTGCTCATGCACTGCTACACGTCGGGCGCGGAGCTGGCGCGTCGGGCCGCGGCGCTCGGCGCCTGGTTCTCGGTCTCGGGCATCGCCACCTTCAAGGCGGCCGACGACGTCCGCGCGGTGATCCGCGACATGCCGGCCGAGCGTCTCATCGTGGAGACCGACTGCCCCTATCTGGCGCCGGTTCCCCACCGGGGACGGCGGAACGAACCGGCCTATGTGGCCCACGTCCTGGCCAAGCTGGCGGATATCCGCGGATGGTCGCCGAACGAGGCGGAGGCGCGGACCACTGACGCCTTCTTCGCCCTCTTCGACCGGATCCCGCGGCCGTGAGCGGGCGGCTCGACATCACCATCCTGGGGTGCGGTTCGTCGGGGGGCGTGCCGCGGGCCGACGGCGACTGGGGGGACTGCGACCCCGCCAACCCGAAGAACTTCCGCACGCGGTGCTCGATGCTCGTCCGGCGGGTCGGCGCGGGCGGCGAGGTGACGACGGCGCTGGTGGACGCCTCGCCCGAACTGCGCATCCAGACCGCGCGGGCGGGCATGACGCGGTGCGACGCCGTGCTGTTGACGCACGACCATGCCGATCAGGTCCACGGGCTGGACGATGTGCGGGCCTTCTTCCTGCGCCAGCGGGCGCGGATCCCCTGCTGGATGGATGCGGCGACCGACGCCAGCATGATGCGCCGGTTCGGCTACATCTTCGAAGGCGAGGGGGGCTATCCGGCGATCTGCGACCGGCGCGCGATTCCGGCGCATGGGATCGACTGGACCGTCGACGGGCCGTCGGGCGCCATTCCCGTCCGGACCTTCGACCAGGATCACGGCGGAGTCCGCTCGGTCGGCTACCGGTTCGGCGGGGTGGCCTATTCCAGCGATGTGGTGGGGCTGGACGAGGCGGCGTTCGAGGCGCTGTCCGACCTGGACGTCTGGATCGTGGACGCCCTGCGCCGACGGCCGCATCCGACGCACGCCCATCTGGACCTCGCCCTGGAGTGGATCGCCCGCGTGCGGCCCCGGCGCGCCATCCTCACCAACCTGCACATCGACCTGGACTACGACCAGCTCGTCCGCGAGTTGCCGCCGGGTGTCGAACCCGCTTACGACGGGATGCGGTTCGAGCATGAAATTACGGCTATAGAGATTTGATTTCAGATAGACTTCAGATTGGATTCCTGGCCTCTGGAAACGGCTCCAGCGCCGAGGCGATCGTGCGCGCGATCCAGGCCGGGGACCTGGCGGCGGACGCACGGGTGCTGGTGGGCAACCGGCGCGAGACCCCCGCCTTCGGGTGGGCTGAGGCGCTGGGGATTCCCAGCCTGTTCATTCCCACGGCCAGCGACCCCGAAGGCGCCGACCTCCGCCTGACCGAAGCCCTCGAATCGCACGGTGTCGAGCTCGTGGTGCTCTCGGGCTACCTGCGCCGGCTCGGCCCTCAGACGCTGCGACGCTACGAGGGCCGCATCCTGAACATCCACCCCGGTCCCTTGCCCGAGTTCGGCGGGGAGGGGATGTACGGGATCAATGTGCATCGCGCGGTCATTGCGGCCGGCGTGGCCGAGAGTGCGATCGTCGTCCATGCGGTGGACGAGGTGTACGATCACGGCCCCGAGATCGCGCGGCGCAGGGTGCCAGTACGAGGCGACGATACGCCCGAGACGCTGGAAGCCCGCGTCAAGGCGCTGGAGCCGGGCGTCTTCCTGGAAACGCTGCAACGCCTGGCGGCAGGCGACCTGACGCTGCCGGGACGGGGCCGTGGAGACGGCTGAGTCCCGGAGGCTGACGACTACTTCGCATCCGGTCGGACGTAGCTCGCGACATACTCGATCTTGTCGCCCGCTTCCGTGCGCAGGCGCTGGACCTCTCCCTGCACGGCGTCCCGCAGGGTCTGCGCCTTCAGGAGGTTTGACGCGACTTCCCGGGCGAACGGCCCGCCGAAGGGAACGCTGCGGATCTCGTGAACCCGGCCGACGATCTTGAACTGGCCGTTGTCGATCTCGAACACGCCGCCGGCCGGAGTCGCCAGGATGCGCTGGACGGTCGCGGGCGAGGCGCTGGCGGTGTCGATGACACCCATCGAGCGCTGGTAGAGGAGCTTGGCCGCATCGAGCTGCCCCTGCAGCTCTTCCAGCGTCCTCGCCGGCTTGACGCCCGCCAACTGGCCGGCGCCGCCCCGCAGCTCGATCTGATCCACGATGAGGAACCGGCGGTTGGCGAAGGCTTGCGGGTGGGCGGCGATGTAGCTCTCGACGGCCTCGGCGCTCGGCGCGGCGCCCTGGGCCAATTGCCGCCCCCGCGCATTCGCCAGGGCGATCTCGCCGCCCCTGGCGGTTTCATAGGCGACCTGGTGCTCCTGCCCGAGTTTCCCGTCGGCGCCCGCCTTGGCCAGCAGCCGGCGATCTATGATCCCGTTCACGACGGCGCGCAGGGCTTCCTGGGTTTCCGCGCTAGGCGCCTCGGCCTTCGCGTCGTTCATCGTGATGGGTTCGCCGTGGACCCGAGCCAGCACCTCCGAGGTATCCGGCGTCCCGCCCGGGTCTGCCGCCCGGCCGCAACCCGCCAGCCCGCCGAGCGTGATGGCCGCAACGATGGCAATGGCCGCCAGCGGCCCGTGGCGCAGTAATTTCGGCATCTTCCCTCGTCCTCCCGATATCCGCGCGGCGCGCGACGGCTGGGGGGAAGCCAGCTTCGGGCCGCGAATATGAAAACGCCGCCGGCGCAGGGCCGGCGGCGCAAGGTTTTCACGGAGCCTGTTCGTCTCAGGCGAAAGCGACGCGCCGGCGGCGCAGCATGGAGCCGGCGGCGCCGAAGCCCAGGATCATCAGGGCCCAGGTCCCCGGCTCGGGGATGCCGCCGGTGGGATCGGGCAGGGCCTGCCCGCCGACACCCTTGAAGCCGAAGATGAAGGTCGCGTAGCCCGGCGTGCCGCCGAGCTTGTCGTTCACGGACTGCCCGAAGGAATAGATTTCCGCGCCGACGCTGCCGAGGGCGGCGAGGGCGAGGGCCTCGGTGGGCGCCGCGCCGTAGAAGATCGTCAGGGTCTGCGAGGCGCCTGCCAGCAGGGGATCGAAGATGAAGGTGAACTCGGCGCCGTGGTCGTTCGGACCCGCGTCGACGAAGTCGCCCTGAGCATAGGACGGGTCGCAAGCGGCCAGCGGATTGCTGTTGCAGAAGCCGTCGGCGCTTGCAGACAGGACGTTGGTCGCGCCGGTCGTGCCCTGGATCGTGGAGTATTCGTCGAACGCGGTGGGCTCGATGTCCCAGTCCATCGTCCGGCGATACAGGGTCGATCCCGCGAAGTCCGCCCCGCTGGTGTTCGTGATGGTCACCTCGACCTGGTACAGGTAGGGCGTCGAGGACGGCGAGAAGGCATGCGTGACGGTCAGTTCGCCGCCCACGGACGTGACGACCGTCGTGGCCGTCGAAGCGGTCGAGGCGAACGACACCTCGTTGTAGCTGCTGCCCGACGAGTTGTTGGCGTAGACCGTGACGCCGGAGCCCTGGACGGCCGCGCCCCAGCCTTCGCAGAGGCAGCCGGGCGCGGTGGATTCATAGCCGGTCGCGATGTCGCGCAGGCCATAGTAGGTCGTTTCCCCGCCCGCGCTGAGCGGCCCCCCGGGGATGTTGAGCTGACCGCCTCTGTCCACGCCGAGGCCGACGGTGCCGTTGGTGATGATGGCCTGCGCCATTGCGCTGGCGGGCATGGCCAAGGCCGCGGTCGCGGCCAGGAGAAGGAGTTTCCGCATGAAATTGCCCCACAGGTTGTGAACTCGAAACACGGTCCCAGGTCCGTGCATCCTGGGTAAGCGTTAACAGAGGCGCACAGTGCGGCGGCCGGCGCAAAGCAATTCTCCCGATATTTCCGCAGTTTCCCCTGTCAGGCGAGTGGGATGGTGGTTAATTCTCCCGCGCGACGAAGGTGGACGTCATGATTTCTGATAATGTACCTTAGGCGAAGAACGTCTCAGGCATCCGCTGTGCTTGACACACGCCTCTCGTCCCCGATTCCTTGGCGAACATGCGCCTTTCGTCGCCTCCTTTCCTCGTTCCCGCCGTCCTCGTCGCCCTGGGCGTCGCGATCGCCGGCTTCCTGATCGGCCGCGGCGTCGAGAACGCCAACGTCGGAGACCGCAGCGTGACGGTCCGCGGACTTTCGGAACGTATCGTTAAAGCCGACCTGGCTGTGCTCCCGCTTCGCTTCGCGTCGGCCGGAGACGATCTCGCCACGGTCCAGGCCAAGGTGGATCAGGACCTGGCCGCCGTCCGGCGGTTCCTGGCCCAGCAAGGCTATACCCCGGCCGAAATCGACCTGGGCCGCCTGCAGGTCACCGATCAGTACGCGCGCGAGTACCAGTCGTCGAACGTCGGCGCGCGCTATCAGGTAGCCCAGACGGTGATCGTCAGGACCACGAACGTCGATCGGGTGCAGGCCACGACCCGCAGCCTGGACGCCCTGCTGCGCCAGGGTGTGGTGCTCCAGGACTACAACGGCCCTTCGTACCTGTTCACCAAGCTGAACGACGTACGGGCCGAGATGATCGGCCAGGCCACGGCCAGCGCGCGCACGGGCGCGCAGCAGTTCGCCCGCGATTCCGGCGCGAACCTGGGCGGCATCCGCTCGGCCACCCAGGGCTCGTTCGAGATTCTGGGGCGCGACGATATCGGCGATGAATCGTCCCAGGTCTTCAAGAAGGTCCGGGTGGTGACGACGATCAACTATCGCCTCCGGTGAGCCGATCTCGGCGCCTTGTGCTTCCCGGAACGGCGCACTATCTGTTAAGTAATTACTGGATTTGAGGAGTTCCTCATGCGCCTGACAGCTCTCACGGCGGTCGCGTCCATGACCTTGGCCGGCATGGCCCTCGCCGGCCCGGTGTTTGCGGCCCCCGCCTCGGTCGACATCACCGTCGGCCCCGAGTTTCAGAAGAAGATCGACAAGACCTACGGGACCCGCGAAGCGACCCTCCTGACCAGCGACCTGCGTGAAGCGGTGGAAAAGGCCCTCGCCCGGACCCCCGCCTACGACGGCGCACGGATCGAGCTGACGCTCGTGGACGCCAAGCCCAACCGGCCCACGTTCAAGCAGCTCTCGGACAAGCCCGGCCTGTCCATGGAGAGCTTCGGTGTCGGCGGCGCCAGCATCGAAGGCCGGGTGGTCGCCGCCGACGGGACGGAAACGCCCGTCGCCTACAAGTGGTACGAGACCGACCTGCGCAATGCCTATGGCAACTGGGTGTGGTCGGACGCGACCTGGACCTTCGATCGGTTCGCCCGCCGCCTGGCCCGAGGGGGCGAACTGGCCCAGCGCTGATCGCCTCGCTTGCGCGGCGGGGCGCAGCGCGGTCTGATCGGTCGTCTCCCGGGACGCCCTCGGGCGGCTCCGGGTCCAGTTCCCACCTTTCGAGGCCCGGATGCCCCGCCCTGCCCCGCCCGCCGACCTGCGGCCCATCGATCGGCTGCTGGCCATCATGGCGCGCCTGCGCGACGCCGAGGACGGGTGCCCGTGGGACCTAGAGCAGACCTTCGCGACCATCGCGCCCTATACGGTGGAAGAGGCCTATGAGGTGGCCGACGCCATCGAACGGAACGATCTCGCCGACCTGAAGGACGAACTGGGCGACCTGCTTCTGCAGGTGGTGTTCCACAGCCGGATGGCCGAGGAACAGGGCGTGTTCGCCTTCGACGACGTGGCCCGCGCGATCAACGACAAGATGGTGCGGCGGCATCCACATGTCTTCGCCGACGAATCCTACGACAGCCTCGATGCCCAGAAGGCGGGTTGGGAGGCGCTGAAGGCCGAGGAGCGGGCCGGCAAGGGCAAGGCGTCCAGCATCCTGGACGACGTGCCGGTGGGCCTGCCCGGCCTGACCCGTGCGGTGAAGCTCTCGAAGCGCGCCGCCGTCGTCGGGTTCGTCTGGCCCACCGTCCAGGATGTGGTGCGCAAGCTGCACGAGGAGGTCGGCGAGATGCTGGCCGAGGTGGAGGCCGGCGACCTGGACAAGGCGCGCGACGAGATCGGCGACGTCCTGTTCGTGGTGGCCAACCTGGCGCGCACGCTGGATATCGACCCCGAGGACGCCGTCCGCGCCACCAACGCCAAGTTCGTGCGGCGCTTCCAGCACGTGGAGCGGCGGCTGGCCGAATGCGGGAAGACGCCCGACCAGTCGGACCTCGCGGAGATGGACGCCCTCTGGGACGAGGCGAAGGCCGGGGAAAAGTCCGCCGCGGACCAGAGCGCCGACTGAGCTGGGGCTCAGGCCATCCGCGCCGCCGCGCCTGGGCGACGGCGGCGGATCACGGCGCCCGCGGCGCCGAAGCCCAGGATCATCATCGCCCAGGCGGCAGGTTCGGGGACGGCGGCGGTAGGAGAGCCTTCCGCGAACACCAGCTCGCCGATACCGCAGCCGGTCCAGCGGCCGCCGCCCGTGGCGGGCCGGTTGCACCCGGTGATCTCGATCGTGAGATAGCGCGTCTCGACGAAGCCGAAGTCGAAGACCTGCGCCCGGGCCGGATGCGTGTCGGGATCCAGCACGTCGAAGGCCGCGCCCGTCCAGCCGGCGGCCGACAGCCGCAAGGTCGACGCCGTGGTGCGCGGATCGTCGAAGTACGCGAGCTTGCCCAGCCGGACGACCTGGCCGAAGTCGAAGGTCAGGAACGCCGACGTTGTGTTCCCGCTGCTCAGCCAGGGGGTGCCCGGCGCATAGGCATGGGTCGGATCGGCGGCGATGAAGTCCTCGAACTCCGTCACGCCGGGTATGTAGGTGACCGACAGGCCGGTCTGGTCGATCATGCGGCTGGGGACCCACAGGGGCGCGCCGGCCGTACCCGCGCTGGCCGTCACCGAGACCGGGGCGATGATCTTCGCCGCCTGGGCCGATCCCGCCGCCAGAATGGCCGCCGCAAGCGACGCGGCTCCAAGAACGCTCTTCATGTCTTGCTCCTCTGAACTTGAGGAACCCCAGCTCTCAAAGCCTGGCGCGCCCGGCAAAGCTGGTGCGACGAATCCTGCGGCCGCTGCGTCGAAAGTCTCCGGATTCCCGGCTCAGGGGAAAGCTCGGTCGTCGCCCGAGGCCTCCAGCCCCAGCGCCGCCGAGACGCGGGCCAGATAGCTGGCGCCCACGTCCACAACGGCGCCGTCCGCCATGTGCAGGCGCGTCAGCCCCCGCCCCGCCCGCTCGACGCGCGCCACGCAGGACAGGCGGACGAAGGCGCCCCGATGCACGCGCAGGATCTGGCGCGGGTTCAGGCGGCGCTCCAGTTCGCGCATGGTCGTGCGCAGGATGTGCGTGCGGGCCGAGGTGTGGATCAGCGCATAGTCCCTGTCGGCCTCGATGCGGCGGATGTCGGCGACGGGGACGCGGACCCGACCGGTGCGGTGGCTGATCCAGAAGTCGGCCGGATAGGGCTCGGCGGCCGGCCCCCCGTCCCCTTCCACCGCGGCCAGGCGCGCTTCGAGGAGCGCCAGGCGTTCGTGGGCGCGATCCACGGCGCGGCGGCGGCGGGCGCGGTTCATGGCCTCGACCAAGCGGTCGTGCCGGACCGGCTTCAGGAGATAGTCCGCGGCGTCCAGCTCGAACGCCTCGGCCGCGAAGTCCTGGAAGGCCGTGACGAAGACCACGTCGGGCCCGCCCTCCCCGCCCAGGACGCGCGCGACCTCCAGGCCCGTGCGCCCGGGCATCTGGATGTCGAGGAAGACCAGGTCGGGCGCCAGCGCTGCGCACTGTGCCAGCGCCGCGTCGCCGTCGGTGGCGGACCCCACGACCTCGACGTCGGCCAGCGCCTTCAGCCCCTGGATCACCCAGTCCACCGCCAGGGGTTCGTCATCCACCACCAGGACGCGCATCTAGGCCTCTCCGTCCGGTTCGAGCGGCAGGATCACCTCCGCGCGATAGCCCCGGGGCCCCGGCGCGGCGGACAGGCGGCTCCGGTCGCCGTAGAGTGTTTCCAGCCGCGCCTCGACATTGCGCAGGCCGACCCCCAGGCCCCTCCGCCCCGGCCCGCCTCCGGCCGCGCCGTCGTCGGCGACCGCGAGCACCAGCCGCGTCCCCTCCCGCCGGGCGGATATGCGGATCGTGACCCGGGACTTGCTGGGCGCCACCGCATGCTTGACCGCGTTCTCCACGAGCGGTTGCAGCAGGAGGTGCGGCGTCCGCGCCTCGGCGAGGTCGGAGGGCAGGTCGATCGCCACGTGCAGCCGATCGCCGAACCGCGCCGCCTCGATGTCGAGGTAGGCCGCCAGCAGGTCGAATTCCTCCTCCAGGGTCACGACCGCGTTCGGTTCGGCGGCCAGGGTCGCGCGGAAGAACTCGGCCAGCCGGGTGACGACGTCGCGGGCCTCCTGGCTTCGCCCGGCGCCCACCAGCGCCACCACGGCGTTCAGGCTGTTGAACAGGAAATGGGGGTTGATCTGGAAGCGCAGCGCCGCGAGCTGGGCCTCCTGGGCGGCGGCGAGCGCCCCGGCCAGCCGCTGCTCGCGCTCGGCGACGGCCCGCAACGCGAAGCCCAGGCTCACCCCGACCGCGTAGGTCACATGGGTGGGCGTCAGCATCATCATGTTGTTGAGGAACATGATCCCCTCGCCGCTCACCAGGGCGTTGGGGCCCACCTGGAACAGCTCGCGCAGATAGAGCCGGATGGCGATGAGGTCGGCGGTCGAATGGACGACCGCCAGCGTCGGAACGGCGGCCAGGGCCACGGCCACGCGCAGGGCGATCGGACGCCGCCGGACGGCCGTCATCAGGCCGTAGAAGCCCACCGACAGCAGCGCGCCGAACGCCACCGTCCCGACCAGGTATGCGAAGTGGCGGCCCACGTAGTTGCCCGCCGCCACCCCGGGCGCCGCATAGCCGGCGAAGGCGATCAGCCACACCAGCACGGCGAACCCCACCGCGACGCCGGTGGCGCTTCGATTGAAGTCGATCTTCAAGCCTGGCCCCCCAGGCCGGCGCAGGACCGGCGCTCCGGGGCCTCACCGATGTGACGCCGGCCGGCGACCGTCGTGCGACGAAACCCGCGGCGACCGCGACGAACGGAGGTCAGGGCCCGCCCACCCGCGCCTGCGGGAACAGCTGCTCGAACTGGCCCAGGGCCTGGGCGGTGAGGCTGACGGAGAGGCGGACCTGGCCGTCGTCGCCTTCCTCGCGCTCGATCACCCGGCCGTGGCGGTAGAGCCAGGCCAGCGCGGCGCCCTCGCCGGCCGGGGTGACCACGTCCACGGGCGGGGCCTCGTCCACCAGGGCGGCGACGGCGGCCAGCAGGGCGTCGCACCCCTCCCCCGTCGCAGCCGAGACGACGACCGCCGGCGGGGTGGCGCGGCGGGCGTCGCTGAGCGCCTCGGCGCGGGCCTCGGACGGCAGAAGGTCGGCCTTGTTCCAGACCTCGAGGACGCGCCGTTCGTCCACGTCGACGCCCAGGCGCTCCAGGACCTCGCGGACGTCGGCGGCCTGGGCATGGGTCTCGTCGCTGGAGATGTCGCGGACGTGCAGCACCACGTCGGCCTCTCGCACCTCCTCCAGGGTCGCCCGGAAGGCTTCGACCAGTTCGTGCGGCAGGTCGGAGATGAAGCCCACCGTGTCCGACAGGATCGCCGGGCGCCCGTCGGGCAGCTTCAGGCTGCGCAGCGTGGGGTCGAGGGTGGCGAACAGCATGTCCTGGGCGACCACCCCGGCGTTGGTGAGCCGGTTGAACAGGGTAGATTTGCCGGCGTTCGTGTAGCCGACCAGCGCCACGCTGGGGAACGGGACCCGGCGGCGGGCCGAGCGTTGCAGGGTGCGGGTGCGGCGCACCTCCTCCAGCTCCCGTTTCAGCTTGCCGATCTTGTCGGCGATCAGCCGGCGGTCGGTCTCGATCTGCGTCTCGCCGGGGCCGCCCATGACCCCGAAGCCGCCCCGCTGGCGTTCAAGGTGGGTCCAGGTCCGCACCAGGCGCGAGCGCTCGTAGGTCAGCCGGGCCAGTTCCACCTGCAGCCGCCCTTCCCGCGTGCGGGCGCGGCGGGCGAAGATCTCCAGGATCAACCCCGTGCGGTCGATGACCTTCGCCTTCCACGCCTTCTCGAGGTTTCGCTGCTGCACCGGCGTCAGCGCGTCGTCCACGACGACGACATCGAGGTCCTCGACCTCCACCAGCGTGGCGATCTCCTGCACCTTGCCGGCGCCGAACAACGTCGCCGGCGTCAGCTTGCGCAGGGGCGCGAGCAGCGTCTCCCGCACCTCGAGGTCGAGGGCGAGCGCGAGGCCCGCGGCCTCCTCCAGACGCGCCTGCGGATGGCGCGCGCCGCCGCGACCCTCCCGGTCGGGATGGATCACCAGGGCGCCCTGTACGGGCGCCTCGCGGTCAACGAATTTCGTCGGACTCAATCGGCCTCGTCGTCGGCCGGCTCGTAGAGCTGCACAGGCTGGGCCGGCATGATGGTGGAGATGGCGTGCTTGTAGACGAGCTGGGATTGCCCGTCCCTGCGCAACAGAACGCAGAAGTTGTCGAACCAGCTCACCACGCCCTGAAGTTTCACCCCGTTCACCAGGAAAATGGTCAGCGGCGTCTTCGATTTGCGCACGCTGTTGAGGAAGGTGTCCTGCAGGTTCTGTTTCTTGTCACTCACGGCTTTCCGCCTTTTCATTTTGCTCGGGCGGCCATCCGCCCACACACGAGGGTCACGCTATGCCGCATTCCGCGACGGTTGCAATCGCGCGTTTGCGACGTCAGATCGCCGTCGCCTTCGCACGCTCGATATAGAGGCGGCGCAGGCGCATCGCCACCGGACCCACCTTTCCGTCGCCCACATTTCGGCCATCGATCGCAACGACCGGCAGGACGAGCGTTCCGGCGCCCGTGATGAACGCCTCGCTGGCCGCGACGGCTTCGTCCGGCGTGAACGGCCGCTCCTCGACCTTCAGCCCGGCCTCGCGCGCCACGTCCAGCAGCGAAAGCCGGGTGACGCCGCGAAGGATGTTGGCGTTGGTGTCGCGGGTGCGCAGGACGCCGTCGCCGTCCACGATCCAGGCGTTGGACGACGCGCCCTCGGTGACGAAACCCAGGTCGTCGACGAACCAGGCCTCGGCGGCCCCCGCCTCGC
Source organism: Phenylobacterium sp. (assembly GCF_037189685.1). Lineage (GTDB taxonomy): Bacteria > Pseudomonadota > Alphaproteobacteria > Caulobacterales > Caulobacteraceae > Phenylobacterium. Next base: position 73,080 of record NZ_JBBCIT010000003.1, read on the forward strand.
GCGCCTTCTGCTTGGCCAGGGCGTTCGGCAGCAGGCCGACGGTCTTGATGTCGCAGCGGCCCCAGCGGTTCTCGGGCGTCGTGACGACCGACACCCCGGCGGCGGCCCGCGCCTCGGTGGCGGCGCGGTCGACGCGGCTCACCGTGACGACGACGGCGGGCGGCGTGGGCGTCGTCGGAAAGGCGTGATCCCGCCGCGCCACGCCGCGGCTGACCTGGAGGTAGACGAGCCCCTCGCGGATGCGGTTGCGGCGCACGGCCTCGCGCAGCACCACGGTCAGGGCCTCGCGGCTCATGGGCATGGGAATGTGCAGTTCCGACAGACTGCGTTCCAACCGCGCGAAATGGCCTTCCGGGTCGGCCAGCTTGCCGTCGAAAAGGGCCCAGACCTCATAGACGGCGTCGGCGAGCTGGTAGCCACGGTCCTCGATATGGACCACGGCGTCGGCCTTCGGGACGAAGCGGCCGTTGACGTAGGCGATGCGGCTCATCTTACCTCCCCCGCGAAGCGGCGGGAGGGGGACCGCCCGCCGAAGCCGGCGCAAGCCGGCTGTAGAGCGGGGGTGGAGGGGGCAAGCCGCTTCCGGTGGGTTCGGGACGGCTTGATCCGTCCGCCGAGCTTGAGGCTTGCCTCCTCCACCAGTCGCTCTTCGGCGACTGGTCCCCCTCCCGCCATCGCTGCCGCGATGGGGGAGGTAAGAGTGTGGTTTCCACGTCTCAGACCTCCTCGCCGTCCGGAGACCGGCCGCCGGAAAGGCCGAGGGACTTCAGCTTCCGGTGCAGGGCCGAACGCTCCATGCCGATGAAGGCGGCGGTGCGGGAGATGTTTCCCGAGAACCGCAGCATCTGGGCGTTCAGGTACTCGCGCTCGAAGACCTCGCGGGCCTCGCGCAGCGGCAGGGCGATGATCCGCTCGGCGCCCAGGGACGTCGTGGGCTCGCTGACCGCCGCTTCGGGGGGAAGCATGTCGGCGGTGATCGGGTCCGCCGGCGCGCCGGACGCCAGGATCAGCATCCGCTCCACATTGTTCTTGAGCTGGCGCAGGTTGCCCGGCCAGGTGCGGACCTGGAGCATGGCCAGGGCGTCGTCCGAGAGGCGCCGCCGCGCCAGGCCCGACGCCTCGCAGATGCGGTCGATGAAATCCTCGATCAGTTCCGGGATGTCCTCGCGCCGCTCGCTCAGGCCCGGCACGTTCACGGGCACGACGTTCAGCCGGTGGAACAGATCCTCGCGGAAGTGGCCGGCCGAGATTTCGGCGCGCAGGTCCTTGGAGGTGGACGAGATCACCCGCACGTCCACCTGGACGTCGGCGTCGCCGCCCACCCGGCGGAACCGCTGCTCCACCAGGACCCTCAGGATACGGCCCTGGGTCTCGCGCGGCATGTCGGCCACCTCGTCGAGGTAGAGCGTGCCGCCGTGGGCGCGTTCGAACACGCCGATCTTCGCCGGGCGTCCGCCGGCGCCCTCCTCGCCGAACAACTCGAGGTCCATCCGCTCGGGCGTCATGCCGGCGGCGCCGATCGGCACGAACTCGCTGCGCGACCGGTGGCTGGAGCCGTGGATCAGGCGCGCGACGGTCTCCTTCCCGGAGCCGGGCGGCCCCGAGATGAGCACGCGGCTGTTCGCGCCGGCCAGTTTGGCGATCATCTGGCGTAGCTGCTGGGCCGCCATCGACTTGCCGAGCAGGCCCTCGGGCGTGATCGCCTGGGCGCGAAGGCGGCGGTTCTCGCGCCGGAGGTTTGTGGTCTCCAGCGCGCGTTCGACCACCAGGATCAGGCGGTCCGACTTGAACGGCTTCTCCAGGAACTCGTAGGCGCCCCGCTTGATGGCGCTGACGGCGGTCTCGATGTTGCCGTGCCCCGAGATCATGATCACCGGAAGGTCGGGGTCCAGACCCTTGACCAGGTCCAGAAGCTCCAGGCCGTCCATGCCGCCCCCGGCCATCCAGATGTCCAGGATCAGCAGCGCCGGCTTGCGCGCGCGGATGGCCGCCAGCGCGCTTTCGCTGTCGTTGGCGGTGCGGACGTCGTACCCCTCGTCCGTAAGGATGCCCGCGACCAGGTCGCGGATGTCGGCCTCGTCGTCGACCACAAGAACATCAGACGCCATCGATCACCTCTGCTCGGCCGCCACGGCCACAGGCGCCGCCGTCTCGCGCTCTCCCGTTTCACGCAGCGGGGGCGCGGCCGGCAAACGCAGGATCGCCATCGCCCCTTCCCCGCTGCGGGCGTCGGTGAGTTCCAGTTCGCCGCCATGGTCTTCCAGGATTCGCTTCACGATCGCGAGCCCCAAGCCGGTTCCCTTCTCGCGCGTCGTCACATAGGGCTCGGTCAGGCGGTCGCGGTCCTTGTCGGGCAGGCCCACGCCGTTGTCCTCGACTTCGAACACCACCGACACGGGATCGACGAGCAGCCGCACCGCGATCCGCCCTTCCAGCCGGGGCTCCCGGGCCTTGCGCGCCTCGATCGCCTCGGCCGCGTTCTTCAGGACGTTCGTGAGCGCCTGGCCGATCATCCGCCCGTCCACGTACAGCGTGGCGTCCGCGACTGGCTCCTCCATCTCCACCACGACCTCCGGGCTCGCCACGCGGCGGGCGAAGGCCGCGGCGCGCAGGAGCTCGCCGGCCTCCATCTTCGCGAATTTCGGCGCCGGCATGCGGGCGAAGGCCGAGAACTCGTCCACCATCCGGCCGATGTCGCCGACCTGCCGCACGATGGTGTCGGTGCACCGATCGAAGGTCTCCAGTTCCGACTCGGCGATGTCCTTCCGGTACTTCCGCCGCAGCCGTTCGGCCGAGAGCTGGATGGGCGTCAGCGGGTTCTTGATCTCGTGGGCGATGCGCCGCGCCACGTCGCGCCAGGCGGCGTTGCGCTGGGCGGCGACCAGGCGGGTGACGTCATCGAAAGTCAGGACCAGCCCGCCTTCGCTCTGGCGGGCCCGCACGCGCAGGCGCCGGGTGTCGCGGTCGCGGACGATCTCGATCTCCTCCTCCGCCTCGCCGCCGCGGCCGGCGGCCGCGAGGTCCACGAATTCGGGCGCGATGTCCGACAGCCGGTCGCCCACGCCCCTCTCCGGCGGCAGCGCCAGCAGGGTCTCGGCCTGCCGGTTGGCCACCGAGATCGTCCCGTCCGAATCGACTCCGATCACACCTGCGCTGACCTCGGTCAGGACCGTCTCGATGAACTGCCGGCGATCCTCGGCCTCCTCGCCGGCGCGCTTGAGGGCTTCCTGCTGGGCCTGGAGATCGTGCGTCATGCTGTTGAAGGCCCGGGACAGGACCGCGATCTCCTCGGGATCGGACTCGGCGTCCACGCGCGCCGTGAGGTCACCCGCAGCCACCCGGCCCGCCGCCTGAACCAGCCGGGCCACGGGCGCGGAGATCGCATTGGCCGCCGCCAGGCCCAGCCAGACCGCGCCCACGACCACCAGCAGCGCCGTCTCGACATAGCTCAGGGCGAAGATGGTCTGGATGCGGGCGCGATTCGTAGCCACGTCGCGGTAGGACACGATCGTCCCCTCCGCGTCACGGAGCTGGGCCACGATGCCCTTCTGAAGTTCCCGCACCACATAGAGGTAGGCGTCCGGATAGGCCTCGAGCCGGTAGACCGCCCGCATCACGTCGGTGCCGGCGAAGTCCGGAACGCTGATGTCGCCCTCGTCGGCGGCGTCGAAGGTTCGCGGGCTGGGCGTGACGAACGGCGGCGCACCCGAGGGTTCGGCCCGCGCCATCACCTCGCCCTTGCGGTTCACGATGTAGGCGGCGTCGAAGGCGTGGAAGGCCGCCAGGGCGCCCAGGTACTGATTGGCCTGCTGTTCGCGCGACTGCACCGCGGCGGCCTCACGGTTGAGGTCGAGCGCCATCGGCAGGACGTGGTCCACCATGTAGCGGTTCTGTTCTTCCACATACGAGCGGAAGACGGTCGCCGAATTCTCGACGATCGTCTGGACCCGGGCGCTGAACCAGTTCTCGACGCCGCGGGTGACGAGCACGCCGTAGAACAGGAACACCACGGCCGCCGGCACGGCGGCGGCCATCGCGAAGAGGAAGACGAAACGCACGTGCAACCGGGCGCCGGCGTCGTGCGAGCGCGCCCTCAGCAGTTCCAGGACCCTCAGGCCCACCGCCGCCACCAGGCCGACGATCAGAACGAGATTCAGGCCGAGGACCGTGAGAATGAGCTGGCTGGCCGGCCCCAGCGGACCCGTTTCCGGCGGGGCGGCGGCCAGCAGGATCGCGAGTCCGGTCAGGGCGGCCGCCACGCCATAGCCGACACCCAGCACCAGGCGCGACCTCAGGGCGCTCCGCAGCCGGGCGACCACCGGATGTTTGAGCACGGATTGCGCAGACAACGGCATGGGGCCGCGAGCCTAGGCGACTGTGCTCCGAAATCAACAGCTATGTGGCGCGCCTGCACAGCACGGGCTGTACAGGCTCAGCGACGCCCGCGCGCCATCTCCACGCCCAGGTCCTGGATCTTCTTCCGCAGGGTGTTGCGGTTCAGGCCGAGGATCTCGGCGGCGCGCACCTGATTGCCACGGGTCGCGGCCAGGGTGAGCTGGATCAGCGGGCGCTCCACCTCCTCCAGGACCCGGTCGTAGAGGCCGGGCGGCGGGATGCCGTCGGGCTGGTCGGCGAAGTAGCCGGACAGCTTCTGCTCCACGAGCTGCGACAGGGTCGCCGGTCCTTCCTGACCCTGCACCACGGGCTGGTGGTCGGCCAGTTCGCGCTCGATGATGCGGGCGGTGATCAGGTCCTCGCCGTAGAGCGCGCAGACGCGGCGGATCAGATTTTCGAGCTCGCGCACGTTGCCCGGCCAGGCGTGTCGCTTCAGCCGCTCGAGAGCGCTGGAATCGATGGTCTTCGCGGGCAGGCCCTCGCGGTTGGCGCGCAACAGGAAGGCGCGGGCGAGGTCCGGGATATCCTCGGCCCGGTCACGCAGCGGCGGAATGCGCAATGGCGCGACGTTCAGGCGGAAGAATAGGTCCTCGCGGAACAGCCCCTGCTGGATCAGGGCGCGAAGGTCGCGGTTGGTCGCCGCGATGATCCGCACGTTCGGCCGCCGCCCGGTCTTGGGATTCAGCGCCGGTTCGGAGCCGTCGATCACCCGCAGCAGGCGCGTCTGGGCGTCCAGGGGCATGTCGCCGATCTCGTCGAGGAACAGCGTGCCGCCGTCGGCCTCGATCAGCTTGCCGAAGTCGCCCTCCTCCTTGCCGAACAGCTCGCTTTCCACACGCTCACGGGGTGTGGCGGCCAGGTTGATGACCACGAACTTGCCGTCGCGGCGGCGGCCCATGTCGTGCAGGGCGCGGGCGACCAGTTCCTTGCCGGCGCCGGATTCGCCGGTGATCAGCACGGTCAGGTCGGCGCCGACCAGGCGGGCGATCGTCCGGTAGACGTCCTGCATCGGCCCCGAGCGGCCGATCAGCGGCAGGCGGTCGTCGCGCACCGCCCGGGCCTGGGCCTTGGCGGCCTCGCTGTCGGCCGGACGCGACAGGGCCCGGCGCGCGGCCGAGGTCATGTCGTCCAGGTCGAACGGCTTGGGAACATACTCGAACGCCCCCACCTCGGCCGCGTTGACGGCCGTGATCAGGTTGTTCTGGGCGCTCATCACGATGACGGGCAGCTTGGGCCGGCTCTTCTTGATGCGCGGCAGGACGTCGAACACGTTCTCGTCCGGCATCACGACGTCGGTGACCACGAGGTCGCCCTCGCCGTCCGTCACCCACTTCAGCAGCGTCGTGGCGTTGCCCGTCGCGCGGACCTGATACCCCAGCCTCGTAAAGGCCTGGGACAGGACCAGCCGGATCGACGAATCGTCGTCGGCGATCAGGATCTTCTTGGAAGCGGCATTCATGCGTGGACGCCTGACGTGAAGGTTTCGTCCCCGGCCGCGATCGGCAGGAGGACGCGGAAAATGGTTCGCCCCGGCTCGGACTCGAAGTCGATCAGACCGCCGTGACCGGTGACCAGCTTGGCCACCAGCGCCAGGCCCAGACCGGCGCCGTTGGCCTTGGAGGTGACGAAGGGCTGGAAGAGGCTTTCGCGGATATGCTCGGGGATGCCCGGACCGTTGTCCTGGATGCGCACCTCCAGCGGCGCCCCGCGCAGGGCCTGCCCCTTGGCCGAACGCACACGCACCCCATGCCGATAGGCCGTGTGTATCGAGACCTCGCCGCGGCCGTCACCGCGCGCATGGGCGGCCTCGGCGGCGTTCTTCACGAGGTTGAGGAATATCTGGATCAGTTGGTCCTCGTCGCCCATCACGGGCGGCAGGGAGGGGTCGTAGCGTTCCTTCAGGCCCAGGCCGTCCGCCACGCCATTGGCGGCCAGCGCCCGCACCCGGTCGAGGATCTGGTGGATGTTGAGCGGCGTGAGCGATGGCAAGGCGTCGTCGGAGAACGCCTCCATGCGATCCACCAGACGGCGCACGCGATCGGTCTCGTCCACGATGAGCTGAGCCAGGGGCGCATCCTCGGCCTTGGCGCCGCTCTTCAGGAGTTGGGCCGCCCCCCGGATTCCGGCCAGAGGGTTCTTGATCTCGTGCGCCAGCATGCGGCCCAGGCCCACCAGGGACCGCAGGCCGGCCGCCTCGTGCGCGCCGCGCTCCACGCCCAGGCCGTTGCGGACCGTGAGCGTCAGAAGCACCGAGCCATCGCTCAGAGGCGCGGCGGCGCCGTCGGCCTCGAACGGCGGAAGGCCGAACAGGCTGATGTGGACCCCCCGCTCGCGCACGCGGGCGTCCTCCTCGATGGCTCGGTTCAGAAGCGAGACCAGGGCCGAACCCGGCGGCAGCGCCGCGCGGAACCGGCCCCGCGCCAGGAGGCCCAGCCCCTGTCCGAACAGGGCTTCCGCCGCTTCGTTCACGGCCACCAGAGCGCCGTCCGCGCTGACGACCAGCGAGGGGTCGGGGCTGAGTTCGAAGGCCTGGGCCTTCAGGGTGTCGAGTTGCGCGCCCTTCGCCTGTAACCGGGTCGTTCCTGTCATGCCGCCAGCCTGTGGTCCCGCGTTGTCCAGAGGGCGGTGAGCCCCCGCTCGACCGATCGGGCGTCCTCCAGGCGGCACAGAGCCGCACGCGCTTCTCTCCGGGCCCGAGCATCGGCGGGCCAGGGGGCGTTTTCGATGTAGGCGGCCAGGTGCTTGCGGAAGATCCGCAGGCCCAGGCGCTCGCCGTAGAATTCCAGGCTGTCGCGCAGATGGGCGACGGCGATGGCCAGGCGCCCATCTGCGTCGGGTTCGGCGAACGTCCGCCCGTCCAGTTCCGTCTCGATCTGGGCGGCGATCCAGGGCCGGCCGTAGACGCCCCGCCCCACCATCACGGCGTCGGCGCCGCTGGCCGCAAGCGCGCGCGCGGCCGTCCCGCCGTCCACGATGTCGCCGTTGACGATCAGCGGCAGCGAGATGGCCTCGCGCACCTCGCGCACGGCCGCCCAGTCCGCATCGCCCTTGTAGAACTGGCAGCGCGTGCGGCCATGCACCGTCACCGCCTTCACGCCCGCCGCTTCGGCCCGCGCTGCGAGGCCGGGCGCATTGCGCGCGGCGTCGTCCCAGCCAAGCCGCATCTTGACGGTGACGGGCGCCGCCACCGCGTCGACGGCCGCCTCCATGAGTTCGACCGCGAGATCGGGCTCGCGCATCAGCGCCGAGCCGCCGTGGCCCCCGGTCACCTCCCGCGCGGGACAGCCGAAGTTGAGGTCGATGATGTCCGCCCCGGCGGCCTCGGCCAGGCGCGCGCCCTCGGCCATCGCCCTCGGGTCGCGGCCGACCAACTGGATCACCGTGAGAGGCAGCCCCTCGCCGACCGCCGCGCGACGCACCACGTCCGGACGCCCTTTCGCGAACTCGGCGCAGGCGACCATTTCCGTCGAGACGTACGCCGCGCCCAGGCGACTGGCGGCGCGACGGAACGGAAGGTCCGAGACCCCCGTCATCGGGGCGATCCAGACCCGCCCCGCAACCCGAACACCGCCGATGTCGACCGTATTGCTCATTTTGTAATCAATCCTAACGCCGTATTTCTAGGCAGAATGATGCGGCGCCGTAAAGCGGGAAAGCTGGCGGAACGAACCGCAGTTCCCTATTAGCGCGGGCATGACGTTCTCAGCCGTGATCGTAGCGGCGGGCGAAGGCCTGCGCGCCGGGCCGGGCGCGCCCAAGGCGTGGCGACCGCTGGGAGGGCGTCCCCTCCTGCGCTGGTCCGTCGAGGCGATGACGGCCTCGGGCGCGCGACAGGTCGTGGTGGTGGTGGCGCCGGATCGGGCCGATTCACTGGCCGGAGCCTTGGCGGGGCTGAACGGCTGGCAGGCCGTGGCCGGCGGGAAAACCCGAGCTGAATCCGTTCTTTGCGGTCTTGCAGTGATCAACGGCGGCCCGGATGAGCCGGTGCTCGTCCACGACGCCGCCCGTCCGTTCGTGACGCGCCGGCATATCGAGGTCCTGCTCGACGCCCTGAGCCACGCGGACGGCGCCGTCCCGGCGCTGCCGGTCGCGGACACGCTCAAGCGCGGGGATGCGGTGGTGGAGGCCACCGTGCCGCGGGCCGGCCTGTGGCGCGCCCAAACGCCGCAGGCCTTCCGGCGTGGCCGCCTGGCCGCCGCCTACGCCGCATGGCCGGCCGACGAGGAGCCTACCGACGACGCCTCGATCGTCGAACGTGCGGGGGGCCGCGTGGCCCTGGCGTCCGGCGATCCGATCCTGATGAAGCTGACCTACCCGGAGGATTTCCTGCTGGCTGAACATATCGCCGCCGGCCAGCGCATGGTGCGGCTTGGCCAGGGCGTGGACGCCCATCGCTTCGGCCCCGGCGACGCCGTATGGCTCTGTGGCGTGCGGATTCCCCATGACCACGGCCTGGTGGGCCATTCCGACGCCGACTGCGGCCTGCACGCCCTGACCGACGCGGTCCTGGGCGCCATCGCCGACGGCGACATCGGCCAGCACTTCCCCCCGTCCGATCCACAGTGGAAAGGCGCATCGTCGGACCGCTTCCTGGCGCACGCCGCGGCGCGTGTGGCGGCGCGCGGCGGCCGGATCCTGAACGTCGACGTCACCCTGATCTGCGAGCGCCCGAAGATCGGCCCGCATCGCGACGCCATGCGCGCCCGCGTCGCCGAGATCCTCGGGCTTCCGATCGATCGCGTGAGCGTGAAGGCCACCACGACCGAGGGCATGGGATTCACCGGCCGCGGCGAAGGCCTGATGGCCCAGGCCGTCGTGACGGTGGAGACGCCTCTCTAGGGCGACCGGCCTCTAGGGCAGCCAGGTCCACCGGCCCTTGAGGTTGGCGTAGAGCGAGCCGGCGAGATTGGTGTAGTCGTCGGTCCAGGGGCGCGCTTTGAAGGGGTCGGCGTCCCGCCAGCGCCCGTCGGCGGCGAAGGCGGCCAGGGCCTCCCGGTTGCGCGCGACGATGACCGCGTCTTCCGACGACTCCCAGGTGCCTTTGGGATCGACCTCGCCAGGCCGGTAGTTCTGGGCCATGGCGTAGCCGCCGGCGGCCCGGGCGACGGCCTGGGCGGGGTTCATCAGATCGAGGTTGCGGTTGGACAGGTGCAGGATCAGCACGCCGTCGGGCTTCAGCTTCCTGAGGTAGCCCCGCACCGCCTCGACGGTCAGCAGATGCGCCGGAACCGCGTCCGACGAAAATGCGTCGATCAGCAGGATGTCGAAGCTGGCGTCCGGCTGCTCGGCCACGGTCAGGCGCGCGTCGCCGATCACATAGTCGACCAGGCTCTTGGCGCAGAGCGTGGTGTAGGTGAAATGCGCCGCATCCGTCGCCACCCGCACCACCAGCGGATCGATCTCGAAGAAGGTCAGGTGATCGGTCTCGCGGACGTAACCGGCGACCGAGCCCGTCCCCAGGCCGACCGTCCCGATGCGAAGGCCGGGCTTCTCCTTCTGCCGGGCGACGAACACCTGCCCGATGGGCGTGCTGGGCGTATAGTAGACCATCGGCTGGCACGCATACTCGGGGTTCTGCGCCTGGGCGCCGTGCAGCGTGGTGCCGTGGGCCAGCATCTTCACCCGGCCGTCGAGGCTGGGGACATAGGTCTGCGAGAGCTTCAGCACGCCGAAGAAGCTGCGCCAGCTCTGGCGCGTGTCGGTCCGGTCGGCCGCGGTCTCGGCCGCGTACGACATCACGGCGATGATGGCGAGAAAGAACAGGGCCTGCCGACGCACCATGAACGCCGCGATCACCGCGAGACCCAGCAGCCCCTTGACTGCCATGTCGAACAGTTCGGCCTGGTCGAACGACCCCACGACGGATTCCGTGGTCATCCTCGAGCCGGCGAAGGTGACCGCGATCGGGGTGGCGACCGCCGCGATGACGCCCAGGATCAGCATCGCCCAGGTCCAGGTCTGCACCCGGTTCAGGTCGCCCCACGGCCGCGCCAGGCAGGCCAGGGCCAGGACGATCGGGTATTCCCAGACGTCGTTGAAGATCACCGGCGCCAGGAAGGCGTTGAAGGCGCCCCCGACCACCCCGCCCAGGGACAGGCAGAGGTAGAACTCGGTGAGGTGCGCCGGGTCCGGACGCCGCGCCACCAGCCGCTGGTGACACATCAGCGCGGTCAGGAAGAAGGCCGCGAGGTGGACGAAGAGCTGGACGCCGAAGAAGCTGGCCCGGAACGGCAGGAACGCCGCGCAGATCGCTACCGCCGCGGCCTGGAGCACGAGGGTGACGCCCAGCGGGATCAGCGGCCGATCCTGGAAGGCGATGATGAAGGTCGTGAGGTAGAGCGCCAGCGGCAGCACCCAGAGGAACGGCGCCGACGCCACGTCGGTCGTGATGTAGGTCGAGACGCCCAGCATCAGGCTGGACGGGATCGCGGCCAGCAGGACCCAGATCGCCCGCTGACGCCATGTGGGCGGCGTCGTCGTGGCCCGGACCTTCACCACTTCGGCGGCGCGGACGCGCGACACGGCCACGCCCAGCGTCGCGATGACCAGTACGAACAGGGCGTAGCCGGCGCTCCAGCCGTAGCGCTGGCCAGCGAGCGAAGACAGCGGCTCCACCAGCACGGGATAGGCCAGCAGTGCGATCAGGCTGCCGAAGTTGCTGGCGGCGTAGAGGGCGTAGGGCTCCTTGCCTTCCGCCACCCCGATGGTCCGTGCGTGCCAGGCCTGCACCAGCGGCGCGGTGGCGGAAAGGACGGCGAAGGGCGCGCCGATGGACAGGGCCAGAACCGCCAGCAGCCACAGGTTGGGATGCTCGGAGGACGGGGGGCCGGCGAGGCCGTTCACCCGCAGCGGCAAGGCGATGGCCGCGACGATCAGGGCCGAGACGTGGGCGATCGCCTGTCCCCGGACCGAGGGGATGCGCTGAAGGAGATGGGCGTAGAAGTAGCCGGCCAGCAGGGCGATCTGGAAGAACGCCATCGAGGTGTTCCAGACCGACGGGCTTCCCCCCAGCAGGGGCAACACCAGCTTGGCCACCATCGGCTGGACCATGAACACCAGCGCCGCGCTGGTGAACACGGTCAGGACGAACAGCGCCGGCGGCGCCTGGCGAGCCGGTGCGACGGCGGCCACGGTGGTCATGTCTCGAATCGCCTTGATGGAGCGGACGCGCGATGCTCTGTGAGCGGCGCGAGTAGAGGGACCTTCGAGCCGATGTTCAACCTGGAGATCACGACCCTGGCGCGGCTTCTCATCGACGAGGCGCGGGAACGGTCGCTGCGGATCGTCACGGCCGAGAGCTGTACCGGTGGCCTCGTCGCGGGCGCGATCTGCTCCATTCCAGGCTCCTCCGACGTCTTCGAGCGGGGCTTCGTCACCTATTCCAACCGCGCCAAGCAGGAACTCCTGGGTGTGCCGGGCGACCTGATCGCCGATCTGGGCGCCGTCTCCGAGCCCGTGGCGCGGATGATGGCCGAAGGCGCCCTGGAAGCCTCGAACGCCCACCTGTCGGTCGCCATCACCGGCGTCGCGGGTCCTGGCGGCGGCACGGCCATGAAGCCCGTCGGCACCGTCCACATCGCCACCGCGCGCACGAACCAGCGCCTGGTCCATGAGGAGTTCTTCTTCGAGGAGGACACCCGCGAGGGAATCCAGGCCGCCGCGGTGCAGGCGGCGCTTCAGATGCTGCGCGACCGGTTGGCCTGATCCAACTCGCCGGAGCCGTAGAGCGTCCGCGCCCGATCCTCGAAACAGCCCATCAGCCGGTCGACGGCGTGGTGGAAGTTGGCGGCCAGCAGCCCTTCCAGCAGCCGCGACTTGAACTGGAAGTCGATGTCGAATTCGATCCGCGTCCCTTCGGGATCGTCCAGGAACCGCCAGCGGTTGGTCAGCTTGCGGAACGGCCCCGACAGCAGGTTCACGTCGATCTGCCGCGCGCCGGCGTCGCGCCGCACACGGGTGGCGAACCGCTCCCTGAGGAACGAGAAGCCGACACCGGCCTCGGCGTCTACGCTGTCGACACCCTCGCCCGCCCCCCGGGCGTTCCAGGTCCGCATCGAGGTGATCCAGGGGACGAACTCAGGATAGCGCGCCACGTCGCCCACCAGGGCGAAGAGCTGGCCGGGCGTGTAGGGCAGCACGCGTGAGACGTGGTGGTGCAAGGGCGGAAGCCTAGGCCGCCGCTTCCCTCGCCCGGCGCGCGGCCTGCAGGCGGGCGAAATCCTCGTCGGCATGGTGCGAGGACCGGGTCAGCGGGCTGGCCGAGACCACGAGGAAGCCCTTGGCGCGGGCGATCTCCTCGTAGGCGCGGAATTCGTCGGGATGGACGAAGCGATCGACGGGCGCATGCTTGCGCGTGGGCTGGAGGTACTGGCCGATGGTGATGAAGTCGACGCCCGCCGAGCGCATGTCGTCCATCACCTGCATGACTTCTTCCTTGGCCTCGCCCAGCCCCACCATGATGCCGCTCTTGGTGAACTGTTCGGGATCGCGCTCCTTCACGCGTTCGAGCAGCCGGAGCGAGTGGTAGTAGCGGGCGCCGGGTCGGATCGACAGGTAGAGCCGCGGGACGGTCTCCAGGTTGTGGTTGAAGACGTCGGGCCGGGCGTCGATCACCGCATGGACGGCCTCCAGCGGCTTGCGCAGGAAGTCGGGCGTGAGAATCTCCACCGTCGTGCCCGGAGACGCCCCGCGGATCGCGCGGACCACGGCGGCGAAATGCGCCGCGCCGCCGTCGGCGAGGTCATCGCGGTCCACCGAGGTGATCACCACGTGGCGCAGGCCCATCTTCGCCACGGCGTCCGCCACGCGGGCCGGCTCGGTGGGATCGAGGGCGGCAGGCTTGCCGGTCGCGACGTTGCAGAAGGCGCAGGCCCGCGTGCAGATCTCGCCCATGATCATCATGGTGGCGTGGCTCTTCGACCAGCACTCGCCGATGTTCGGGCAGGCCGCTTCCTCGCACACCGTGACCAGGCCGTGGCCCTTCACGATATCTCGGGTGGCGTTGTAGCCGGGGGAGCCCGGCGCGCGGACGCGCAGCCACTCGGGCTTGCGCAGGATCGGCGAGTCGGGACGCGACTGCTTCTCAGGGTGCCGCGGGCGTTTGCCGCCCAGCGTGTCGATGACCACGGCCATGGCCCCTAGATCGTCCCTTCGCGGCCACGGATCAAGCCGTCGCCGCGCCGCACGCCCAAGGCAAAGCCTGTCACGTCCCGTAACCGATCTTTTCAGCAGCCGAGGGCGGCTATACCCTTTCCCCAACAAGACACAGAGGGAGGCGCCGCTCTTGCGTGCGTTCGACAGCGCCAAGGCGCAGTCCACCATCTTCGACGCCCTGATCCAGTCGGCGCGGAAACACGGGCTCAAGAAGCCGATCCTGGAGGACCAGGAACGAAGCCCCCTCACCTATCTCGACCTGATCCGCGCCGCTTTCGCGCTGGGACGGAAGATCGCGGCCTTCACCGCCCGGGGCGAACGTGTCGGCGTGATGCTGCCCTCCAGCTCGGGCGGGGTGGTGACGTTCTTCGCCCTGCACGCCTTCGGCCGCATCCCGACCATGCTCAACTTCACGGCGGGCATCCGGAACCTGAAGGCGGCCTGCGAACTGGCGGGCGTGAAGACGGTGCTGACGTCCCATCGCTTCGTCGAGCAGGGCAAGCTCCACGACCTGATCGACGCCCTCGAGACCATGACCTCGGTCATCTACCTGGAGGATGTGCGCAAGACGATCGGCCTCCCGGACAAGCTGTTCGCCGCCGCCGCCGGCGCCCTGCCAAAATCGTTCCGGACGGCGGTGAAGCCTTCGGACCCCGGCGTGATCCTGTTCACCTCGGGCAGCTTCGGCGCGCCGCGCGGCGTCGTCCTCAGCCACTCGAACCTGGTGGCCAACTGCAGGCAGGTGGCCCAGCACATCCCGCTGGACCCCACCTGGGTGTTCTTCAACCCGCTGCCGATCTTCCATTGCTTCGGCCTGACCGGCGGCGCGCTGCTGCCGATCTTCGAGGGCATGAAGGCGTTCCAGTACCCTTCCCCGCTGCACATCAAGCAGATCCCGCCGCTGGTGAAGGACACCCGGGCGAACGTGCTGTTCGCCACCGACACCTTCATCAACCAGTATGCGCGCTCGGCCGAGCCGGACGAGCTATCGGGCCTGACGTTCGTGGTCTGCGGCGCCGAGAAGGTGCGTGACGAGACCCACAACCTGATCAACGAACGGTTCGGGCCGATCCCGCTGCTGGAGGGCTACGGCGCCACCGAGGCCTCGCCGGTGATCGCGGTCAACACGCCCACCGACAACCGTCGCGGCACCGTGGGCGGCCTGCTGCCCGGCGTCGAGGCCCGCCTGGAGCCGGTGGAGGGCATTCCGGGCGGCGGCAAGCTTCTGGTCCGCGGGCCCAACATCATGTCGGGCTATCTGCGGGCGGACGGGGGCATCGACCCGCCGGAAGGGGGCTGGCACGATACGGGCGACGTCGTCTCGCTGGGCGACGACGACTGGATCAGGATCCTGGGCCGGGTGAAGCGCTTCGCCAAGGTGGGCGGCGAGATGGTGTCGCTGACCGCCGCCGAAGACCTGGCCGTCGCCGTGTGGCCGGACGGGCGCCACGCCGTGATCGCCCTGCCCGATCCGAAGAAGGGCGAGCGGATCGTCCTGGTGACCGACCGTCGCGACGCTGACGCCGCGGCGTTGCTGGCGCACGCGCAAACCATCGGCGCGCCCGAGATCGCCGTGCCGCGCAAGATCATCAAGGTGCCCGAAATCCCGGTGCTGGGCACGGGCAAGACCGACTATGTCGCGCTCCAGCGCATCGTCGACGCGGAGATGCAGCGGGGAGCGTAGTCCCTCCCCTCTTCATGGGGGGATCAGATGTGCAGGACTTTCCCGTAGGCGTCGAGCGACGCCTCGTGCATCGCCTCGCTCATGGTGGGATGAGGGAAGACGGTGGCGTGCAGCTCGGCTTCAGTGGCCTCCAGGGTCATGGCCAGGGCAAAGCCCTGGATCATCTCGGTGACCTCGGCCCCGATCATGTGGGCGCCGACGAGCGCGCCGGTCCTGCCGTCGAAGACCGTCTTCACGAACCCCTCGGTCTCGCCCGCAGCGATGGCCTTGCCGTTCACGCGGAACGGGAAGCGGCCCACCTTGGGCTCCAGCCCCTTCTCCTTCGCCTGAGCCTCGGTCAGGCCCACCGAGGCGATCTGGGGCGTGGTGTAGGTGCAGCCGGGAATCGGCGCGCTCAGGTTCGTGGGCGCCTCCCCCGCGATATGCTCGATGCAATGGACACCTTCATGGCTGGCCTTGTGCGCCAGCCAGGGGGGACCGGCCACGTCGCCAATGGCGTAGAGGCCCGGCACGCCCGTGGCGCCATGGCCGTCGGTGACCACGTGGGTCTTCTCGATCTTCACGCCCAGGGCCTCAAGGCCCATGTCCTCGACGTTGCCCACGATGCCCACGGCCACGATGGCGACATCGGCGCTCAGGATCTCGGCCTTGCCGCCGGCCTCGATCTCCAGGCTGACGCCCGTCTTCGACTTCGAGAGTTTCCTCACATTGGCCGGCACGCGGAACTTGATGCCCCGCTTCTCGAACGCCTTGTGCGCCGCCTTCGAGACTTCCTCGTCCTCCACCGGCAGGATGCGCGGCATCATCTCGACAACCGTAACATCCGACCCCAGAGCTCTGTAGAAGCTCGCGAATTCCATGCCGATGGCGCCCGACCCGATCACCACCAGCGACTTCGGGGCCGCCTTGGGGACCAGCGCCTCGCGATAGGTCCAGACCCGCTCGCCGTCCGGTTCAAGGCCGATGGCCGGAAGGGTCCGGGCGCGGGCTCCGGTCGCCAGGATCACGTGCTTGGCGGTCAGCTTACGATCGCCGACGACCACGGTCGGGGCGTCCTTGCCCTTCTCCAGCCGGGCGGCCCCCTCCACCACCTCGACCTTGTGTTTCTTCATCAGGAAGGCCACGCCCGAATTCAGTTGGGCCGCCACCTTCCGCGATCGCTGCACGACCGCGTCGAAGTCGAAGCCGCGCTTCTCGACCGAAAGGCCATAATCCTTGAGGTGGTCGAGCTGCTCGTAGACCTCCCCCGACTTCAGAAGCGCCTTGGTCGGAATGCAGCCCCAGTTCAGGCAGACGCCGCCCAGTTCCGTGCGTTCCACGATGGCGGTCTTGAAGCCGAGCTGACTGGACCGGATGGCGGTGACGTAGCCGCCGGGACCCGAGCCGATCACGATAACGTCGAAATCCATGCTTCGGGCCTCAGACGATCAGGGTGATGGGATCTTCGAGCAGCGGCTTGAACGCGGCCAGCCAGCGGGCGCCGGTGGCGCCGTCCACCACCCGGTGGTCGCAGGTCAGGGTGACGGACATCACCGTGGCGATCTCGATCTTGTCGCCGCGCACAATCGGCCGCTTCTCGCCCGCGCCCACCGACAGGATCGCGCCCTGCGGCTCGTTGATGATCGAGCTGAAGGTCTTGATCCCGAACATGCCGAGGTTGGAGACCGAGAAGGTGCCGCCCTGGAACTCCTCGGGCTTCAGCTTCTTGCTCCGCGCCCGCTCGGCCAGGTCCTTCGCCTCGGTGGCGATCTGCGCCAGGCCCTTGGTCTCGCAGGCCCGGATGATGGGCGTGATTAGGCCGCCGGGCACCGCCACGGCCATGGCGATGTCGGCGTGGTGGTGCATGGCGATGCCCTCGGGCGTGTAGGACGCATTGGCTTCGGGCACGCGCATCAGGGCCACGGCGGCGGCCTTCAGCACCAGGTCGTTGACGCTGACCTTCACGCCCTGCTTCTCCAGCAAGGCGTTGATCTTGGTCCGGGCGGCCAGCAGTTCGTCCAGCTCCACGTCGACGGTCAGCGGGAAATGCGGCACGTCGCGGAAGCTGTCGGTCATCCGCCGCGCGACCGTCTTGCGCATGCCGTCCAGCGGGATCAGGTCATAGCTGCCCGCCGGAATGCCCATCTGCTCCAGCGACCTGTGCTCGCGGGGCGCGGGTGCGGCGGATGGCGCCGCGGTGGCCGCAGGGGGCGCCTTGGCCTGCCCCGGCCTGGCCGCGTCGATGTCGGCCTTGACGATCCGGCCGTGGGGGCCCGAGCCGCTCACGGCGGACAGGTCGATCCCCTTCTGCTCGGCCAGCCGGCGCGCCAGCGGCGAGGCGAAGATACGCTGGCCGCCGCCGTCATGCGTCGTGGCCGACGGAGCCGGCTTTTTCCCGCTGTCCTCCGCCCTGGCGGGGGCGTTCCGGGGCGTCTCGGGCCCGGCCTTCGGCGCCTCCTTCGGTGTCTCGGGCTTGGCGGGTTCGGCCTTCGCAGGTTCGGCCTTGGCCGGCGCACCGCCCTCCTCCCCCAGCCGCGCGATGGGGGTGTTGACCTTCACGCCCTCGGTTCCCTCGGCCACCAGGATCTCGGAAACGACCCCCTCGTCGACGGCCTCGACCTCCATGGTCGCCTTGTCGGTCTCGATCTCGGCGATCACGTCGCCCGACTTCACCGTGTCGCCCGCCTTCACGAACCACTTGGCGAGGATGCCCTCCTCCATGGTCGGAGAAAGCGCGGGCATGAGGATGTCCGTCATGCGTGTTCCTTGGAGAGATGCGCGAGGGAAGCGCCGTTGGCCTCCCAGTTCTGGCCGTCGAAGGCCTCGATGACGAGGTCCAGCCCGTCGGTCGTATCCAGGCAGCGGGCGTTGACGCTCCAGCCGTCCGGGTTGGAGCGCGGCCGGTAGAAGCTCTTGATCCCGCATTCCGAGCAGAACAGGTGCTTGGCCACCCGCGTGTTGAACGTGTACTCGGCCAGCCGGTCGATGCCCCGCGTGATGCGGAACCGGCTTTCCGGCACGATGATGTGCACGAAGCCCGCCTTGGCGCACATGGAGCAGTTGCAGCTCTGGGCCTCGACGCGCTGCGGCAACGCCACCTCGAAGCGCACCCCGCCACAGTGGCACCCGCCCGCGCGCCAGGTGAAGGGGCTGTCGGTCATTCCCGAGCTCCGCTCATCCCCGCGCATGCTGGGACCCAGATGGAACGACTCAGATGTGGGTTCGAGAGGCTCAGCAGATATCCAGTCCGCCTCGGCGTTCGGCGATCTGGGTCCCGGCATGCGCGGGGATGAGCGGAATCTTGTGGAGCGGTCATCTGTACGAGACCGCCTTCGCCGCCTTCACGATCCGCTCGATCGAGGGCATCGAAAGCGCCTCGAGGTTCGCCGCGTAGGGCAGCGGCACGTCCTCCTGATGCACCCGCGCCGGCGGGGCGTCGAGATAGTCGAAGGCCAGCTCCGTCACCTTGGCCGCGATCTCGGCGCCGACGCCCATCGGGCCCCAGCCTTCCTCCACCGTCACCAGGCGGTTGGTCTTCTTCACGCTCTCGACGACGGTCTCGATGTCCATGGGCCGGATCGTGCGCAGGTCGACGACCTCGGCCTCGATCCCATCCTTCGCCAGCTCCTCGGCGGCGGCCAGGCAGAAGCCCACCATCCGCGAGTAGGCCACCAGGGTGACGCCGTTCCCCTCGCGCCGGACCTTGGCCTTGCCGATCGGGACGACCCAGTCCTCGACCTCCGGCACGTCGAACTCCTGGCCGTAGAGCATCTCGTGCTCCAGGAAGACCACGGGGTTCGGATCGCGGATCGCCGCCTTCAGCAGGCCCTTGGCGTCGGCCGCGTCGTAGGGCGCGATCACCTTCAGGCCGGGGACGTGGCCGTACCACGCGGCGTAGTCCTGGCTGTGCTGGGCGGCCACGCGGGCGGCGGCGCCGTTCGGGCCGCGGAAGACGATGGACGTCCGGATCTGCCCGCCCGACATGTACAGCGTCTTGGCCGCCGAATTGATGATGTGGTCGATCGCCTGCATGGCGAAGTTGAAGGTCATGAACTCGACGATCGGCTTCAGGCCGGCCATGGCCGCCCCCACGCCCAGGCCGGCGAAGCCGTGCTCGGTGATCGGCGTGTCGATCACCCGCTTGGCGCCGAACTCGTCCAGCAGGCCGCGGCTCACCTTGTAGGCGCCCTGGTACTGCGCCACCTCCTCGCCCATCAGGAAGACGTCGGGGTCGCGGCGCATCTCCTCGGCCATGGCGTCGCGCAGGGCGTCGCGGACCGTGGTCTTCACCAGGGTCACGCCCTCGGGCAGCTCGGGGTCCTTGAGCGTCTCCTTCGGCGTGACGGCGGCCGGCCCCTCGCCTTCCGGCCGGGTCTCGGCCTCTTCCGGCGGCTTCTTCTCGGGGTCGCCGGCGGACGCCTTGCCCTCGCCCTTGCCGGGCGACGCGTCGGCGACCGGAGTCTCGTCGGGCGCTTCCTCGGCCCGCGCCTCCTGGGCCTCGGGCGCGGGCTTGGCCGTCCCGCCCTCGCCGTCCAGTCGGGCGATGGGCGTGTTGACCTTCACCTCCTCGGTCCCCTCGGCCACCAGGATCTCGGCGACGACGCCCTCGTCCACGGCCTCGACCTCCATGGTCGCCTTGTCGGTCTCGATCTCGGCGATCACGTCGCCGGACTTCACCGTGTCGCCCGCCTTCACGAACCACTTGGCGAGCGTGCCCTCCTCCATGGTGGGCGAGAGCGCCGGCATCAGGATGTCGGTCACGCGCCCACTCCTTGGACAGAAGCTTCCGTGTAGACGTCGGTATAGAGCTCGGACGGGTCGGGCTCGGGCGAGGTGCGGGCGAACTCGGCCGCGTCGGCGACGATCTTCTTCACCTCGGCGTCGATGGCCTTGAGCGCCTCGGCGTCGGCCCAGCCGTTCGTCTCCAGCAGGTGCTCGACATGCTCGATGGGGTCGCGGGTCTTGCGGACCTCGTCCACCTCTTCCCGGGTGCGGTACTTGGCCGGGTCGCTCATGGAGTGGCCGCGGTAGCGGTAGGTCTTCATCTCCAGGATGTACGGCCCCTTGCCCCCGCGGGCGTGCTCGCAGGCGCGCTGGGCCGCCGCCTTCACGGCCAGCACGTCCATCCCGTCCACCTGCTCGCCGGGGATGTTGAACGAGATGCCGCGCTTGTAGAGCTCGACCTCGGACGTGGACCGGTCGATGGCCGTGCCCATGGCGTACTGGTTGTTCTCGATCACATAGACGACCGGCAGCTTCCAGACCGCCGCCATGTTGAAGCTCTCGTAGACCTGGCCCTGGTTGGCGGCGCCGTCGCCGAAGAAGGCGAAGCTGACCTTGCCGTCCTCGCGGTAGCTGTTGGCCAGCGCCAGGCCGGTGCCCAGGGCCACCTGCGCGCCCACGATGCCGTGGCCGCCGTAGAAGGCCGCCTCGGTCGAGAACATGTGCATCGACCCGCCCTTGCCCTTGGACGAGCCGCCGATGCGCCCCGTGAGCTCGGCCATCACCTCGCGCGGGTCCATGCCGGCGACCAGCATGTGGCCGTGGTCGCGGTAGCCGGTGATGAACTGGTCGCCAGGGTTCTTGGCCGCCTCGCAGCCGACGGCGATGGCTTCCTGGCCGATGTAGAGGTGGCAGAAGCCGCCGATCAGGCCCATGCCGTAGAGCTGGCCGGCGCGTTCCTCGAACCGGCGGATGAGCAGCATCTGGCGATAATATTCGAGCAGCTCGTCCTTGCCGGCGTCGGGGCTGGAATTGTGCCCTTTCCCGCCGGCCCGGCGGGGTGCGCTGGTGGTTTTCCGCCGACCGGCCGAAGCGGTCTGCCCGCGCGCCATGCGTTGCTCCCGTGATCCCTGATTCGTCCCCTGAAGACCGACGAACCAGCCTCAGGGTTGCATGCGGATCACATAGTCCCTCGGGTCGGCGAAGCCTAGCAGGGAGCGCGCCCTTTCCTCCAGGAGATCGGCGGAAAGGCTTTCGTCGCGCAGGAGGCGGGCGCGAACCTCCAGATCGTGCCGCCGCTCGGTCAGGTCGGCCAGTTCGGCGCGTTTCGCCGCCAAGGCCGCGTCCCGGCTGTCGGACTGCAGCAGGCCGCCCTCGCCCGTGAAGGCGTGATAGGCGAAATAGGCGATCAGGAGCGCCAGGAACGCGGTCGAGAGATAGGGGCGGAGGCGGTCGAGCACGGGAATCACGAAGGTTTCCGACATCCGACCATAGCGGCCCTCATGATTAACGAAACGTTGCAGCAAAGAGGGTGGCGCGACCTGGCCGCCGGCCGCGCCACCCGCCCGGCGGCTACGGGTAGACCGAAAGGCTGCACCAGACCCGGTAGCGGCCGCCGTCGCCGTTGAAGTTCATGCTGAACTGGCGGGCCGGATTGGCCGTCAGCCCCGCCCAGTCATAGTAGGACTTGGTGGCCGCCCCCAGGCTGAGCTGGATCACCTTCATGGCGATCAGGTCGTCCTTGAACCAGCTCAGGATCCAGTCGACCAGCAGGCCGACCAGCCAGCCCACCGCAGCGCCGAGGCCCGCGCCCAGGGGACCGAAGAACGAGCCCAGGGCCGCGCCGATCGCGCTGCCGACCGCCCCGGCGATCGCCTTCTTCACCTCGGCGCCGACCTTGTCCCAGAGTTCCTGGAGGAACTTGCCGAAGCCGCCCTCGTCCTTCTCGGCCATGACGAGGACCGCCGAATAGACGTGCGGCCAGTTGGAGTTGGTGAAGATGCTCCATTCGTGAAGCAGCCGCCCGCGCCCGCCGTAGACCTTCTTCTCGCCGGCGTCGAAGTCGTTGGAGACCATGAACTCGGGGATCTTGCGGGTGGTCCCGTCGGGAGCCGTGGCCGTGCCCCCCATCGCGATCTCGTCCGAGGCCGACCATTCGTCGGTCTCTTCCAGGCAGTGGACGCTGTTCAGGAAGAGCCCCAGCTTCTTGTACTTCGCGCCCGCCAGGACGTCCGGGTCGATGGCCTTCAGCTTGCGCAGGGCCTTGAGGTCGATGGCCTTCAGCGTGCGGGCCTTGAATAGGCTCGGCGCGCCTTCGATGCGCACGGCGTCGTTGTCGCCGAACTTCGCGAGCGCGCCCTGCAGCCTGGCGCCGTCGACGGCGACCTTGCCGACGGTGCGCCCGGCGTCGTCGAGGCCCTTGTAACGGGCGCTGTCGATCACCCCATAGCGCCCGAAGAAGTTGGCGCGGGTCGCGGCCGGGGCGGCCAGCATGCTCTGCGCCCGCGCCTGGCCCTTTTCGCGGGCGGCGGCCGGCCGGCTGGCCACCATCGCCTGGAACAGGCGATCCGCGTCGGTGGCCTCGGCGGGCTTCACGCCGGCGGCGGCCATGGCGAAGCCCAGCTTCAGCCGGTCGGCCACGTCGTTGAGCACAGCGCGGACCTCTGGCGCCGCGGGCGGCTGGGGGTCGACGACCACGAGTGAAGGCGATCGCGCCAGGGTGGCGGTCACGGGGCGGGTCAAGGTTTCAGAGGGCATGGGTTGTCTCCGTTCATCAAGTTTGCGCGATGCCCGCGCAGCTCCCGATGACGCGACGTACAGCTCAATCTAAAGTTGGTAATACCCCAATCAGGGGATGTGGAGCGCGGAACGATGGGCCCAGCCGACGTCGTCTTCAGCCTGGCGGACCGCTTCTACGAGGCGGTCGAGGACCCTGAAGCCATGCCGCATGCCCTCACGGCCCTGGCCCTCGCCGCGGGAGGCCACCACGCCGTCACGGCGCAGCAAGGGCATGGTGACGGCCGATGGGGCGCCGTGGCCGGCAACATGGATCCCGCGCTCAGCGGCCGGATGGTCGGGGCCCTGGACAGCGATCCGGTGCGCGTCTGGCTGAGCCGCTTCCCCCAGGCGGGCTGGGACCGGATGTGCCGGCTGGTGCCCACCCAGACGCCGCTGAGCCGCGCGCTCTACGCCAGCCGCTTCTACGCCGACTTCGTCGAGCCCCTGGACGGCCATCACGCCGCCCTCACCTCGGTCGACCTTGGTGAAACCCGCAGCTTCCTCTCCGTCTTCCGGCCCGAGCGGCTCGGCGACTACGAGCCCGAGGCGATGCAGGTGCTGGAAGGCGTGCGGCCCCATCTGGCCCGCGCCTTCCGGCTGGCGCGGCGACTGGCCGAGGCCGAGAACGGCCTCTTCGCGGCGTTCGGCATGCTCGACCGCCTTTCCAGTGCGGTGGTGCTTCTCGACCGTCGCCTGCAACTGATCTTCGCCAACCGCGAGGCGCTGGCGCTGGCGCAGAGGTCGGACGTCTTCACGCTCGACGAGCGAGGCCTGCGGCTGCGGTCGCCCCGGCCGGCGCGCGAACTCTCGGCGATGCTGCTGGCGGCCGGCGGCGATCGGGCGCCTCCGGACCGGCCGCTGCGCCTGCGCGTCGCGCGCGCGACGTCCCCCTTCCCGCTCCTGCTGCAGGTCGAGCGGCTGGAAACACCCGGCCTGCGGGCCGGTGGCGCATGTGTGGGGATCTTCATCGACGACCCCGGCGCGGCCCTCGCGGCGGACGCCGACGCGCTGGCCGACGCCTTCGGCCTCACGCCACGGGAAGCGGCGCTCACCGCGGTCCTGGCCCGGGGCCGTTCCCCTCGTGAGGCGGCGGTCGAACTGGAGATGTCCGAGGCCACGGCCAGGACGCACCTGAAGCGCATCCTCGACAAGGCGGGCGCGCACCGGCAGGCCGAGCTCGTGTCGCTGGTCGCCGGGCTGATCCGCCGCTAGCGGCGGCCGTCACGCCGGGCCATGCTGCTCCCGCCATCGGCGGAGGCACGTTCTTGACCCGCGAAGATCTGGCCCGCGACGAACTGATCCGGGCGCTCCAGGCGGCGGCCGCGCGCGATCCGGACGTGATCGCCCTGTTGCTGGGCGGAAGCCTGGGCGCCGGCGGCGGCGACCGGTGGAGCGACGTGGACACCATCCTCGTGACCCCGCCGGACCGTCACGCCGCCGTTGTGCAAGGCCTTCAGGCCTGGGTGTCGGCCATCGCGCGCCCCGTCCTGTGGCGACAGACCTTTCCGCCCCATCCCCTTTTCATGGCCGTCCTGCCCGGCTGGCTCCGGCTGGACGTCACCGTCACCATACCCGGGCATGTCACGGGCGCGCGCGACCGCGTGCGGGCGCTCTACGATCCACAGGACCTGATCGGCGGCCTGCCGGCCACCTATCCGCCCCGGGAACCCGATCCCCGGAAGATCGCGAGCCTGGTGGAGGAGTTTCTCCGCATCATCGGCTTGCTTCCGGTGGCCATGGGCCGCGACGAGCCGGTGCTGGCGGTGACGGGCGTGACCCTGCTGCGCGGTCTGTTGCAGGACCTGCTCGTCGAGGCCCAGGCGCCGCCGGCGCCCATGGGCGCCCTGTCCCTGTCACGGCTCCTTCCAGCGGAGGATGTGGCCCTGCTGGCGGCGCTTCCGATCCCCCGCGCGGACTGGAACGAGATCCTCGAGGCCAACCGGCGGTATGCGATAGAGTTCCTCTCGCGGGCCCGCGCGCTCGCCGCCCGGAGCGGCGCGCCCTGGCCCACGGCGCTGGAAGCCGAGGCGGCGAAGCGGCTGGCCCGCGACGCCGGCCTGGACGCGTCAGCCATCCTTCCGAGGGGAATCTAGAGGTTCCGCAGCGCGCCCCTGCCGGCGTAGATCGCCTGGTCGCCCAGTTCCTCCTCGATGCGCAGGAGCTGGTTGTACTTGGCCGTACGGTCCGAACGGGCCAGCGAGCCCGTCTTGATCTGGCCGCAGTTGGTGGCGACCGCGAGGTCGGCGATCGTCGAGTCCTCGGTCTCGCCCGAGCGGTGGCTCATCACGGCCGTGTAGCTGTTGCGATGCGCCAGATCGACGGCGTCGAGCGTCTCGCTCAGGGTGCCGATCTGGTTGACCTTCACCAGGATCGAGTTGGCCAGCCCCTTGCCGATGCCCATGCCCAGGCGCTCGGGATTGGTCACGAACAGGTCGTCGCCGACGAGCTGGACCGTGCCGCCCATCCTGTCGGTCAGCAGCTTCCAGCCCTCGAAGTCGTCTTCGCCGCAACCGTCCTCGATCGTCACGATCGGGAACTTCGCCACCAGGCCGGCCAGGTAGTCGACCATGCCGGCGGGATCGACCGTCTTGCCCTCGCCCTCCATGACGTACTTGCCGCCCTTGAAGAACTCGGTGGAGGCCACGTCGAGGCCCAGGTGGAAGTCCTTGGCGGCCTTGTAGCCCGCGCTCTCGCCAGCCTTGACGATGAAGGCCAGGGCCTCCTCGGCCGAACCGATGTTGGGCGCGAAGCCGCCCTCGTCGCCGACGTTGGTGTTGTGGCCCGCGGCCTTGAGCTGGGCCTTCAGGGCGTGGAAGATCTCGGCGCCCATGCGCAGGCCTTCGGCGAAGGTGTCCGCGCCGGTCGGCAGGATCATGAACTCCTGGATGTCGATGGGGTTATCCGCGTGCGCGCCGCCGTTGATGATGTTCATCATCGGCACCGGCAGGACCCGCGCCGAGACGCCGCCCACATATTTGTAGAGCGGCAGCGCCGCCGAGCTGGCCGCCGCCTTGGCCGTCGCCAGGCTGACGCCCAGGATGGCGTTGGCCCCCAGCCGGCTCTTGTTCTTCGTGCCGTCGAGATCGATCAGCAGCCGGTCGATGCGGCGCTGGTCCTCGGCGTCCGAGCCCGACAGGGCGTCGTAGATCTCGCCGTTCACCGCCTCGACGGCCTGGCGCACGCCCTTGCCGAGATAGCGACCCTTGTCGCCGTCGCGCTTCTCGACCGCTTCGTGCGCGCCCGTGGACGCGCCCGACGGCGCCGCCGCGCGGCCCATCGACCCATCTTCGAGGATCACGTCCACCTCGACGGTCGGATTGCCCCGGCTATCCAGGATCTCGCGGGCGGTGATATCGACGATCTCGGTCATGGCGGCGGCTGCGGGCTCCTCTGAAGTGGGGGCGAGCCTTAGCGCAAGCCGCCCGCCGGGGGCAACGGCGGCCTGGAACGGCGGCCTGGAACGACGGTCTGAGCCGTGGCGGTCGCGGCGACCCATCTTGACGCCCCCTGCGTCAGCGGCCCATCCGGTCGGCCGCTGAAAGGGAGCGTTCCATGATCCTGGTCGAGAAGCCGTCCGAAGGCGTCGCCGTCGTCACCCTCAACCGGCCCGAGGCCATGAACGCGCTGTCCCGCGCGCTGCGCGCGGCCTTGCAGACCGCCATCGCCGAGCTGGACGCAGACCCCGCCGTGAGGGTCATCGTGCTGACCGGCGCCGGCGAGCGCGCCTTCACCGCCGGCCTGGACCTGAAGGAGCTGTCCGCCGATCCGCTGGGCATGGGCGCGGCCAACGCCACCGATCCCGCGCAGAACCCGGCCCAGGCGGTGCTGTCGTGCGGCAAACCGATCATCGGGGCGATCAACGGGGTGGCCATCACGGGCGGCTTCGAACTGGCCCTGGCCTGCGACGTCCTGCTGTGCTCGACCAACGCCCGCTTCGCCGACACCCACGCCCGCGTCGGCATCACGCCGGGCTGGGGCCTCTCCCAGAAGCTCAGCCGTTGCATCGGCCCTTATCGCGCCAAGGAGCTGTCGCTGAGCGGGAACTTCCTGTCCGCACAGCAGGCCTACGACTGGGGGCTCGTGAACCGCGTCGTGGCGCCCGAAGACCTGATGCCCGCCGCCCTGGAGCTGGCGCGCCAGATGGCCGACATCGATCTCGACATGCTGGTCACCTACAAGGCCATGATCGACGACGGCTACGACACGACCCTGGGCGCCGGCCTGAAGCTGGAGCACGAGCGATCGGTCATCCACAACCGCGAGGTCACGCCCGAGATGGTCGCCGCCCGCCGCGAGAAGGTCCAGGCGCGGGGACGCAGTCAGTAGCCTCCCACGCCGTGGGAGAGAAGATCACGTCCTGAAGCTCTTCCAGGGGCCGGTGATGGCCAGGGTCATCCCCGGCCAGTACGAGTTGACGAACAGCGTCGAGCCGTCCGGCGAGAAGCAGGCGCCGGCCAGCTCGGTCGTGGGCAGGAGCGGCCCGTCGGTCTCGGAGCGCACCACCCGGCCGAGCGCATAGGTCTTCCCCTCGGGCGTCACGCCCTTCAGGAAGTTCACGCCCTTCGGCTCCACCTTGTCCTCGCAGACGATCAGGTGTCCCCACGGCGCGACCGTGAGGTTGTCGGCCATGTTCATCACCCGGTTGTCCGACGACTCCAGGAAGAGCTGCATCCGCCCCGGTTCGCCCGCCTCCCGCGCATCCCCTTCGAAACGGCTGGGGCGATAGCGCAGGATCTGGCCCAGGCGCTTCGGGCCGCCACTGGTGCAGGTGAAGAACATCTCGCCGTCGCCGAAATGGATGCCCTCGCCGCGGGCGAACCAGGCGGCGCCCTTCGCGTGGCCGCGGTCGCGCAGGTCGGTGTGGGGATTCTCGGGGCCTTCCAGGTCGATCCAGACCACGTCGCGCCAGTCGCCCGGCGCCCAGGTGACCTCGGTCCAGTTGCGGCTGTCGGCCCGGCCGGGGAAGCCCAGCACCTGCATGCGCCCGCCCCGCTCCAGGCGACGGCGGTCCTCGGGCAGGACGCGATAGAACAGGCAGCGGCCGTCGGGTTCGTCCTCGGTCAGGTAGACGATCCCCGTGCGCGGATCGATGCAGGCGGCCTCGTGCTTGAACCGGCCCAACGCCGTCAGGGGAACCGGATCGACCAGGCCCTTGTGGCGCGCGGGCACCTCGAACACCCAGCCGTGCGACCTGCCCAGGTCGAGGTTGTCGGGACCTGCGCCGCCGACCCGGGTGGTCTCCTCGCACGTGAGCCACGACCCCCAGGGCGTGGCGCCGCCTGCGCAATTGTAGTTCGTGCCGGTCAGGCTGAGCCAGGACGACTCCAGCCGCTTCGACTTCGGGTCGTAGACCAGGGTCGTGGTGCCGCCGGTCATCAGCCGGCCGTCCGCGGCGGCGTCGAAGACCCTGGCGCGATCCACCTTGCCGGCCAGCGCCTGGCCCTTGCCGAAAGGCCCATAGTCGAAGTCGGTGAAGCGCAGCTCGTGATTGCGCACCAGCGCCACCCGGCCGCGAGACAGGGGGAACGCCGCCATGCCATCCATCTTGTGCGGCGTGACCAGACCGTCGCTCATCGGGTCTCCCGCGCGCGATACGACGGTGTACGAGAACCCCTCCGGGAGGTCGAAGATGCGCTGCGGGTCCTCCCTCAGCGGGCCGTAGCCCGTGACCTCGTTGAGATAGGAATCACCTGCCGGAGCCTGCGGCTGGGCGGCGGCCATTCGGGAGAGCCCGGCGAAGGCCACGCCCGTGGCGGCGGACAGGAGGTGGCGGCGAGACAGCGTCATGGAAATCCCCTCGTGCGCGCCACCTTATTCCCGGCGACTGTTTCGGGGGCATGACAAAACGCGGCGCGCGAAATGCAAAACGCCGGCCTTGCGGCCGGCGTCCGGAGTTCCGAACCCTCGACGGGCGCGGTCAGTCTTCCTTCGGCGTCAGGACCTGACGGCCCTTGTACATGCCGGTCTTGAGGTCGACGTGGTGCGGGCGCTTCAGTTCGCCCGTTTCCTTGTCTTCGTGGAAGGTGTTGGGGCCGAGCGCGTGGTGCGAGCGGCGCATGTTCCGCCGCGACGGCGAAGTTTTTCTTTTGGGAACAGCCATCGGAGGATCTCTGCGGCGTGAAAACGAGAGCGGCGGCCAAACGGGGCCGCCACGTGAGCGGGGGCTTATGCATGAAACCCTGCATCCGATCAAGCCGGCTGGTGGGCCGGATCTGAAGTTCGCCTGATTGTCGGATCGGGCGCGGAGCGAACTTCAGGTCCAGAAAGCACACTGGCAAACATGGACTTTCTGGTGTGGCTCAAGATCCGGAAATCCGCTCCGAGCCCCGCTACGAGCGCCGGAGAATTTCTGAATCGCCACACTAGGATAGCCTGCCGTCATTATCTCTGGGAGCGACCCTCATGTCGCAGGACCTCATCTTCGGCCCGATGGCGGCGATGGCGCTTCTGACCTTCGCAGTCCTCGGCCTTATTCCGATCCGCCGGCTTGGGGCCGCGCTTGCCGGCCGCGTAAAGGCCGACGACTTCAGGTTCGGCGAATCACCCTCAGTGCCCGGGGACGTCGCGATCCCCAACCGCAACTACATGAACCTGCTGGAACTGCCGACGCTCTTCTACGTGGCGGGGCTGATGTACCACGTGGCCGGACGCCTGGATCCGGCGTCGTTGACGCTTGCCTGGACCTACGTCGCGCTCCGGGCCATCCACTCGGTGATCCACCTGACCTACAACGACGTCATCCACCGTCTGACAGCCTTCGCCCTCTCGAACGTGGCGCTGATGGCCTTCTGGGTGCTGTTCTTCGTATAGCCCGGGTCAGACCAGCCGGCTGCGTTCCTTCGCCGCGCCGATGAAGCTGGCGAACAGCGGGTGCGGGTCGAACGGCCGGCTCTTGAGCTCGGGATGGTACTGCACGCCCACGAACCAGGGATGGTCCTGGCGTTCGCACACCTCGGGCAGGACGCCGTCGGGCGACAGGCCGGTGAACTTCAGGCCCGTCTTCTCGATGGCCTCGCGGTAGGCGATGTTCACCTCGTACCGGTGGCGATGCCGTTCCGAGATCGTGGTGCCGCCGTACATCCCGGCGACGCGGCTGCCGGGGGTCAGAACGGCGTCATAGGCGCCGCAGCGCATGGTGCCCCCCAGTTCGCCGCCCTCGCTGCGGGACTCCTTCTCGTTCCCCCGCACCCACTCGGTCATCAGGCCGACGATGGGCTCGGAGGTCGGGCCGAACTCGGTGGACGACGCCTGCCGGATGCCCGCCAGGTTCCGCGCCGCCTCGATCATCGCCATCTGCATGCCGAAGCAGATTCCGAAGTACGGCACCTCGTGCTCGCGGGCGAACTGGACCGAGCGGATCATGCCCTCCGAGCCGCGCTCTCCGAACGCCCCCGGCACCAGCACGCCGTGCATCTTGTTCAGCCGCTCGGCGATGACGGCCTCCTCCTTCTCGAAGACCTCGCCTTCGATCCAGTCGAACTTGACCCGGACGTTGTTCGCCACCCCGCCGTGGACCAGCGCCTCGATCAGCGATTTGTAGGCGTCGGTCAGCGCCGTGTACTTGCCCACGATGGCGATGTTCACCTCGCCGTCGGGGTGGTTGAGACGGTGGGAGATGTCCTGCCAGCGCGACAGGTCGGGCGCGGGCGCGGTGTCCTTCAGGCCGAAGACGTCCAGCACCTCGGTGTCCAGACCCTGGGCGTGATAGTCCAGCGGCACCGCATAGATGTTGGCCGAATCCATCGCCTGGATGACCGCGCCGGGCCTCACGTTGCAGAACAGCGCCAGCTTCCGGCGCTCGCTCTCCGGGATCGGGATCTCGCAGCGGCAGAGCAGGATATCGGGCTGGATGCCGATCGAGCGCAGCTCCTTCACCGAGTGCTGCGTCGGCTTGGTCTTCATCTCGCCGGCGGTCTTGATGTAGGGCAGCAGCGTCAGGTGGATGAAGCAGGCGTGGCCGCGGGGCAGTTCCTGGCCGAGCTGGCGGATCGCCTCGAAGAACGGCAGGCCCTCGATGTCACCCACCGTGCCGCCCACCTCGACCAGCACGAAGTCGACGCCCTCGCCGGGATCGGCCAGGACGAAGTCCTTGATCTCGCCGGTCACGTGCGGGATCACCTGGACGGTCGCACCGAGGTAGTCGCCCCGACGTTCCTTCTCGATGATCGTCTTGTAGATCTGGCCCGTGGTGATGTTGTCGCCGCGGGTGGCGTTCACGCCGGTGAACCGCTCGTAGTGGCCCAGGTCCAGATCGGTCTCGGCGCCGTCGTCGGTGACGAACACCTCGCCGTGCTGGGTCGGGCTCATGGTGCCCGGATCGACGTTCAGATACGGATCGAGCTTGCGGAGACGGACGTTGTATCCTCGCGCCTGAAGAAGCGCGCCAAGGGCGGCGGACGCGAGACCTTTACCCAATGAGGAGACCACGCCGCCGGTGATGAAAATGTACCGGGCCATGGGCGTCCAGATTAGCTCCGATTCGCGCGCGTTTCGCGGCGCGAATCGCCGCTGTCCCCAGTCTTCTTGGACGGCGCCTATTTCTGCGCGGGCTGAGCCGGCGCGGGGGCGGATTCGGCAGGCAGGGCGCCGAACGGGCTGTTGATGGTGGGGGTCGGAGCCTGCAGCGGCGCAGGGCCCTGCGGCTGGGCGGGCGTCTCGGTCGGCTGACGCGTGAGTTCGGCCGGGTTGATGGCGTTGACCTTCAGTCGGTCGACCACCGACGAGGCGCCCCGTTCACGGCCCGCCAGGATCGTGAGCAGCAGGCCCAGGATGAAGAAGATCGTACCCAGGATCCAGGTCGTACGGGTCAGAAGGTCGCCGGCGCCGCGCACCGACATCATCGAACCGCCGCCGCCGCTGACCAGGCCGCCACCCTCGGAGCGCTGGAGCAGCACCACGACCACGAGGAAGAAGGCGACGATGACCTCGATCACCAGCAGAAGGTTCAACAGCATGGTTGCATCTTTCCGGCGCGCCAGGGCGAGTTGACGCCGCAACATCCTACGCAAACGAAGCGGGCGCTCTATCACCGCGACCGTCCCAAGGCCATAGCTAGTGCGTCGCACCCCGAAGCACAAACAGGATGCACTCGCGGCCTGAGGGCGCCCGCGCGCCCTACGACGATTGGCCCTTCGGGACCGGGGCGCCTATGTGGAGGCCATGAGCCATCCCATCGCCGTCACGGGCTTCGACCACATCGTCCTGCGCATCCGCGACAAGGCCCGGATGCTCGATTTCTACCAGCGCGTCCTGGGCCTGTCGGTCGACCGCGACCGGCCGGAACTGGGCCTCACCCATATCCGGGCGGGCGGCCAGATGATCGACCTGGTCGTCCGCGACCCCGGCTCGGAACCTGCGGACGGCGGCCGCAACCTGGACCATTTCGCCCTCCAGGTGCGCCCGTTCGACGAGGCCGCCATCCGCGACCATCTCGCCGCGCACGGTGTCGAAGTCGTCGGGGAAGGCCTGCGCTACGGGGCCGAGGGGGACGGCTTCTCGCTGTACGTCCTCGATCCCGAAGGCAACATGGTCGAACTCAAGGGGCCGCCCGCCTAAAGCGCCCGCACGATCCCCAGGAAGTCTTCGGCCTTCAGCGAGGCGCCGCCCACCAGGGCGCCGCCCACTTCGTCGGCATGCAGGATTTCGGCAGCGTTCGACGGTTTCACCGAACCGCCATAGAGGATCGGAACCGGCCGCCCCGCCTCACCGAACAGGTCGACCAGCGTCGCGCGGATGGCCCGGTGGACCTCCTCGATCTCGGCCGTCGTGGGCGTCAGGCCGGTGCCGATCGCCCAGACCGGCTCATAGGCCACCGAGAACGGCCGCCCGGCCAGGTCGGCCGGCAGAGAACCCCTCACCTGCCCGGTGACGACCGTCAGGGCGTCCCCGGCCTTCCGCTCGTCCAGGGTCTCCCCGACGCAGACGATGGGCTCCAGGCCCGCGCGCAACGCCGCCCCGACCTTCGCGGCCACGACCGCGTCGGTCTCGCCATGACCCGCCCGGCGTTCGGAATGCCCCAGGATCGTCAGGGTCGCGCCGGCGTCGGCCAGCATCTCGGCGGAGATGTCGCCCGTGAAGGCGCCGGCCGTTTCCGCATGATGATCCTGACCGCCGACGAGAACCGGACCTCCCGCGAGCGCCTCGGCCATGCGGTGCAGCAGTACGGCCGGGGGACAGAGCGCTACGCGCGCCCGGGCGCCGGCCAGACCGGCGGCGATCGCCCTCGCCTCGCCCAGCGAGGCCGCGAGGCCGTTCATCTTCCAGTTTCCGGCGATCAGGGGCGTCGGCGCAGTCATCGGTCCTCCGGCAATGGTCGCAGTCGAGCCGGGCGGTTAAGCCATGCCGCTCGTCCTGTCACGCGCTCGGTCGCGCGCTTGCGGGACAGAAGCCCGTTCCCCTATACCGGCGCGCTACGTCGTCGCCGGGGAAGGAACCCGCATGCTCGCCGCCACCCGCCAGTTCGCGAAGTCCTGGCCCGCCCGGATCCTGCTGATCCTCCTCGCGCTCGGCCTCGTCACAGTGGGCGCGAACCAGGGCGGCCTGCTGGCGCTGGACGGCGACCAGATCGTCAAGGCCGGCTCCCGGTCGGTCAACGCGTTCGAGTTCCGCCGCGAGTACGACAACTTCCGCCGCCGTCTCGAGGAGCAGTCCGGCCAGCCGGTGACCCCCGAGATCGCCCAGGAAAACAACCTCGACGCCAACCTGCTGAACGGCCTCGCGACCCGGGAGGCGTTCGCCGAACTCCTCTCGCGCATGGGGGTAAAACCGTCCGACAAGCTGATCCTCGAGCAGATCCAGCAGATCCCCGCCTTCTTCGATCCCGTCTCGGGACGGTTCGACCGCCAGACCTTCGAGGCCAGGCTCAGGGACAACGGGCTCACGCCGGAAGCCTTCGACGACGAACTGCGCGACCAGATGGCCGCCCAGCACTTCATCGTGGCGATCCAGAACGGCCTGGCCGCGCCGCGCACCTACGGCGCCGTGGCGGCCGTCTTCGCGACCGAGTCGCGCGACCTGGCCTATGTGACGCTGAATCCGAACAGCGTGCCGCGCCCGGCCGCGCCGACCGACGAACAGCTCAACGCCTTCATCAAGGAAAACGCCGAGCGGCTGACGATACCCGAGATGCGCGTGCTGACCGTGGCGCCGTTCACCACGGCGGGCGCCCAGGCGGGCCTGGGCCCGATCGACGCCGAGGAACTGCAGAAGCGCTACGAATTCCGCAAGGATACGCTCTCGACCCCCGAAACGCGATCCATCGTCCAGGTGCCGGTCAAGGATCAGGCGAGCGCCCAGCAGGTCGCGGCCCGGCTGACCCGGGGCGAGGACCCCGCGGCGGTCGCGAAGTCGATCGGCGTCGAGGCCGTCCGCTTCGACCAGCGGCCCCTGACGGCGGTGTCCGACCGCAAGGTCGGCGAGGCCGCGTTCCGGATGGCCGACGGCCAGGTGGCGGCGGTGCAGGGCGACCTGGGCCTTTCGGTGGTCAAGGTCCTGTCGGTCACCCCGGGCCGGGAGGTTTCGCTGGAAGACGCCCGTCCCATGCTCGAAGCCGAGATCCGCAAGGACATGGTGGCCGAGAAGGTCCACACCCAGACCGAAGCCTACGAGGAAGCCCACCAGGGCGGCGCCAGCCTCGCCGACTCGGCCCGCAAGGCCGGCGTGAACGTCCTGGCGATCGGTCCGGTGACGGCCCAGGGCCAGGACGAGAACGGCCAGCCCATCGCCGGCCTTCCACCCAAGATCCTCGAGACGGCCTTCGGCCTGGGCGCCGGCAGCGAAAGCGACCTCACCGACCTCGGCGACGGCTCGTACTTCGCCGTGCGCGTCGAACGTGTCGTCCCGGCCCGCGTGCCGCCGCTGGACGACATCCGTGGCCCGGTCACCCAGTTCTGGATGCAGCGCGAGGTGGTCCGCGCCCTGGAGGCCAGGGCCAAGTCGCTCACCGATCGCATGGCCAAGGGCGAGACGCTGGAGGCGGTCGCGGCTTCGTCCGGACTGTCCGTGTCGCGGCTGCCCGGCCTGACGCGCCAGAACGCCGGCCAGCACCAGCAGGCGCTGGGCGGCCAGGTGCTGTCGCAGGCGTTCTCCGCCAAGACCGGCGAGGCCTGGTCCGCAGGCGCGCCGACGGGCCTCGTCGTGGGCCGGGTCGAAGCCGTCCGCGCCGACGGCGGCCCCACGACCGCCCGCCTGGCCGACGCCAGCCGCGGGGAACTGACCCAGGTGCTGTTCCGGGAGATGGGCGAGGCCGCCCAGGTCTATGCGCGCAACAAGCTGAAGGTCCGCATCAACCGCGACAAGGCCCGTACGGTCCTGGGCTTCCCGCCCCTGCCCAAGGGCGGCGACGCGGCCGCCGGGAAGAACGCGGAGAAGAAGAAGTGACGCCCGAGCCGCCGTTCGACGCCTTTCGCTCGACTTACGACGGCGGCGCCCCCCAGGTCGTCTGGACACGCCTCATCGACGACCTGGAGACGCCGGTCTCCGCCTATCTGAAGATCGGCCACGGCCGGCCCTACGCCTTCCTCTTCGAGTCGGTGGAGGGCGGCGCGTTCCGCGCGCGCTATTCGATCATCACCCTGAACCCCGACCTCGTCTGGCGCTGCCACGGCGACCGGGCCGAGATCGCCACGGGCGACGACATCGCCCAGGGCCGATTCACGCCCCAGCCCGGCGGCGCCCTGGACAGCCTGCGCGACGTGCTGGCCGCCTCGCGGATCGAACTGCCGCCCGGCTTGCCGCCGATGGCCGCCGGCGTGTTCGGCGCCCTGGGCTACGACACCATCCGGCTGGTCGAGACCCTGCCCGACGTCAATCCCGACCCCCTGGGCCTGCCGGACGGCGTGCTGACGCGGCCGTCCGTGATCGCCATCTTCGACGGCATCGCTCAGGAGATCCTGCTGGCGACGCCCGTGCGTCCCGGCGAGGGCTCCGCGCAGGACGCCTATGAGGCCGCCCGGGCGCGCCTCCAGGCCGTCACGGACGACTTCCGCAAGCCCGCGCCGCCGCTGCGCGGCGACGCCCGCCCCGAGCCCGACCGCTTCACCACGCCCGTGAGCCGAGAGGCCTATCGGGAGATCGTCGAGAAAGCGAAGGGCTACATCCGCGCCGGCGACATCTTCCAGGTGGTGCCCAGCCATCGCTTCCGCGCGCCCTTCGAGGACGATCCGTTCGCGCTCTACCGCTCGCTGCGCCGGGCCAACCCCTCGCCGTTCCTGTTCTACCTGAACTTCGGCGACTTCCAGCTCGCGGGCTCGTCGCCCGAGATCCTGGTCCGCCTGCGCGACGGAAAGATCACGATCCGCCCGATCGCGGGCACCCGCCCGCGCGGCGCCACGCCCGAGGAGGACCGGCGCCTCGAGGAAGAACTGATCGCCGACCCCAAGGAGCGGGCCGAGCACCTGATGCTGTTGGACCTGGGCCGCAACGACGTAGGCCGGGTGGCGATGCTCAAGCAGGCCGGCGCCAACGAGCCGCCAAAGGCGTCCCACGTCCCGCGCGTCCGCGTCACCGACAGCTTCTTCGTGGAACGCTACGCCCGCGTCATGCACCTCGTGTCCAACGTCGAGGGCGACGCGCCCGACGGACTCGATCCGGTGGACGTGGTGATGGCCGCCCTGCCCGCCGGCACGCTGTCGGGCGCGCCCAAGGTCCGGGCCATGGAGATCATCGACGAGCTGGAGATCGAGAAGCGCGGCATGGGCTACGCCGGCGCCGCCGGCTACTTCGGCTCGGACGGTTCGGTCGATACCTGCATCATCCTGCGCACGGCGCTGTTCAAGGACGGGATGATGTACGTCCAGGCCGGCGGCGGCGTGGTGGCCGACAGCGACCCCGACGCCGAATACGACGAGACCCTGCACAAGGCCCGCGCGCTTCGCGACGCCGCCGTGGAGAGTTGGCGGTTCGTGTAGCCGAGGCCTTCGGAGCGGACGGCCCGGTTTCGTGGTCCGCCGACCGCTCCTAGGGATGCAAACGGGACATGAGCTCTCCCTCGATCCGCTCCGCCGTCTCGGCTGCGCCCAGACCGCTGGTGTTCAGGTCGAGAATCCAGTCGTGGCGGATCGGGAAAGGACCGAGGGAAGCCAGCGAACGCGCCTTTCCGGCGTCCGTGGTCTTGAACCTTTCGCGTCGTCCGGCGCTGGCGATCCGTTCCCGAAGCTGTTCTTCGTCACACGCGAGACGGACCACGAGCAGGCTTGCCCGCCTCCGCTCGGCCACCCAGAGAAGCTGACCCGCTATGACCCAGTCGATCGGATGTCCGCCCGGGTCCGAGACCGCATGGGTGAAGACATAGTTCCGCCCCGGCGGCCCGAAGCGCGCGACCGTCTCCAGCACTGCTGACAGGACGTCGTTGGTCCTGTCCCACACGCCCGCGGGAAGGGTCTTCCCGTCCGGCTCGACCACCTCGAAGATCGGGTTGCTCCAGAAATGATTGTCCAGGAGCTTGGCGGAGAGACGTTCCGCGACGAGCTTCCCCACCGTGTACTTGCCCACGCCGGGAGGGCCCACGAGGTAGACGATCACATTTTGCATTGCGCCCTCGGCGTTCCCTCGCCGGAGACACCAGGGCGGCCGGCGGTTCGTCACGTTTCGAGCGTACGCGCTTGAGCAGCGCCCGCAACGAGCGGATGACCGCCTCGACAGATCACGAGCCCGTCCTGTCCCCGCCCCTCGGGCGCGTACAGCCTAATCCATCGCGCGCTGCGCCACCGGCTCCGTGGTCACCGGCGGCGCGAGCACCATAGTCGCCGCAAAGGCCACCGAGGTCGCCGCCAGGGCCGTGGCCGCCGCCAGGACCGGCCAGAGGGAATCGCGGCGCTGGGCCGGAGCCACGAGACTCCGCGCTCGGGCCACCGCATCCACATCCAGGGCAGAATCGCTCAGCGCCATATCCGCAGCATCCGACTTGGCGCTCGCGCCGGCAAAGCCTATGGAACGCCCATGATCCTGGTGATCGATAACTACGACAGCTTCACCTACAACCTCGTCCACTTCCTGAACGAGCTGGGGGCGGAGACGCTTGTCCATCGCAACGATGCGATCACCGTCGAGGAGGCGGTGGGCCTGCGGCCCGAGGCGGTGCTGCTGAGCCCCGGGCCGTGTACGCCGAACGAGGCCGGCATCTGCCTCGACCTCATCCGCGAAGCGCCGGAATCCCTGCCGATCCTGGGGGTCTGCCTGGGCCATCAGTCGATCGGCCAGGCGTTCGGCGGCACGGTCGTCCGCGCCCGCGCCCTCATGCATGGGAAGACCAGTCTCATCCATCACACCGACACAGGTGTGTTCCGCGGGTTGAAGAACCCTTTCACCGCGACCCGATACCATAGCCTTTCCGTGCAGGAAGCCGATCTGCCGCAGGCGCTCGAGGTCACCGCCCGCACCGAGGACGGCGAGATCATGGGCCTGCAACACCGGACCCGTCCGATCCACGGCGTGCAGTTCCATCCCGAATCGATCGCCACCGAGTGCGGCCACGAGCTGCTCGCCAATTTCCTCGACCGGGCTGGCGTGAAGCGCCTGGCCCAGGTCTGACCGTCCGGGCCCGCCCGCCATGTCCGCCGCCTTCAAGCCCCTCCTGTCGCGCCTCGCCGACGGCGGCACGCTGTCCGAGGAGGACGCCGGGGAGTTCTTCGCGGCCTGCCTGCGCGGCGAGCCCACGCCGGCCCAGGTGGGCGCGGCGCTCACGGCCATGCGGATGCGGGGCGAAACCCTGGGCGAGATCACCGCCTGCGCCCGCGCCATGCGCCGGGCGGCGGCGCATATCGAACCGCCCTTCCCGACGATCGACGTCTGTGGCACGGGCGGCGACGGGCAGCACACGCTGAACATCTCCACCGCCGTGGGCTTCGTGGCGGCGGGCGGCGGGCTGAAGGTGGCCAAGCACGGCAACCGGGCGCTGTCGTCCAAGTCGGGCGCGGCGGACGTCCTGTCGGAACTGGGGGTCGCCATCGACGCGGGACCGGAACGCCAGCTCGAGGCGCTGGACGAGGCCGGCATCTGCTTCCTGTTCGCCCCGGCCCACCACGGCGCCATGCGCCACGTCTCGCCGATCCGCGCCGAGCTCGGCTACCGGACCATCTTCAACCTCCTGGGTCCGCTGACCAATCCGGCCGGCGCCCAGCGGCAGGTGGTGGGCGTGTTCGCCGAGCGCTGGGTGGCCCCGCTGGCCCAGGTGCTGGGCGCGCTGGGGTCGGAACGTGCCTGGGTGGTCCACGGTGGCGGCCTGGACGAGATGACCACCACGGGCGAGACCAGCGTGGCCGAGTATCGCGAGGGCCAGGTGCGACTGTTCACCGTCACGCCCGAGGCCGTGGGCCTGAAGCGCGCGGCGCTGGCCGACCTCACCGGCGGCTCCCCGGCCGAGAATGCGCAGGCCCTGCGCCGGCTGCTGGACGGCGAGCCCGGCGCCTATCGCGACATCGTCCTCCTGAACGCCGCCGCCGCCTTCCTCGTCGGCGACAAGGTTGAGACCTTGCGGGAAGGCGTCGAATTCGCAGGCCGCGTCATCGACGATGGCCGCGCGAAGGCCGCCCTGGAAAAGCTGGTGGCCATCGCACCCCTGACGCAGGAGCCGGCATGAGCGACGTCCTGGCCGGGATCGCCGCCTACAAGCGCCAGGAAGTCGCCGAGCGCCGCGCGGCCCGGCCCGTGGCGCCCACCGCCGGCGTTTCGCCGCCGCGGGGCTTCAAGGCGGCGCTGGAGCGGGCGCACGCCCCCGGCCGCCTGGCTCTGATCGCCGAGATCAAGAAGGCGTCCCCGTCGAAAGGCCTGATCCGCGCCGACTTCGACCCGCCCGCGCTGGCGCAGGCATATGAGGCCGGCGGCGCGGCCTGCCTGTCGATCCTCACCGACGGCCCCAGCTTCCAGGGCGCCGATGCGTTCCTCACCGCCGCGCGCGACGCCACCGCCCTGCCCTGCCTGCGCAAGGAGTTCCTGGTCGATCCCTGGCAGGTCGCCGAGAGCCGGGCCCTGGGCGCGGACGCCATCCTGGTGATCCTGGCGATGGTGGACGACGGCCTCGCCGCCGAACTGATGTCCGAGGCCGCGGCGCATGGCATGGACGCCCTGGTCGAGGTCCACGACGAGGCCGAAATGGCCCGCGCCGGGCGTCTGGGCGCGACCCTGGTGGGCGTGAACAACCGCGACCTGCGCAGCTTCGCAACCGACCTGGCCGTGACCGAGCGTCTGGCCGCCCTCGCGCCTGCGGACGCCCTCCTCGTGACCGAGAGCGGCATCTTCACGGCCGCAGACGCCGCCCGGCTGGAAGCGAGCGGCGCCCGCGCCATGCTGGTCGGCGAGAGTCTCATGCGCCAGGCCGACGTCGCCGCCGCGACTCGCGCCCTCCTGGGCTGAGTCGGCGGCCGGCGCCCAAAAAGCCAAGCTTTTCAACGGCTGACAGTATCGCTTGACATTAACCCAGAACGCTTGGAGAACATCCACAGACGTTTGCGCTTTGTTCTTCGAGGTTCACAGATGCTCACCCGCAAACAACATGAGCTGCTCATGTTCATCCATGAGCGGATCAAAGAGACCGGGGTCTCGCCATCCTTCGACGAGATGAAGGAAGCGCTGGACCTCGCCTCGAAGTCCGGCATCCACCGTCTCATCACGGCGCTGGAAGAGCGCGGTTTCCTGCGCCGCCTGCCGCATCGGGCCCGTGCGCTCGAGGTGGTGAAGCTGCCGCAGCAGGCTACGGCGGCCGCCCCGCCCAAGGGCCGCGCGCCGTTCAAGCCACAGCTCGTCGAGGCCGGCGCGGCCATGCCCGCCGCCGCCAACGACAGCCGCGAGCTGCCCATCCTGGGCCGGATCGCGGCCGGTACGCCCATCGAGGCGATCCAGCAGGAACGCGACCGCATCCCCGTGCCCGAGACGATCCTGGGCGCCGGCGAGCATTTCGTGCTCGAGATCTCGGGCGACTCGATGATCAACGCCGGCATCCTGGACGGCGACTTCGTGGTGATCCGCCGTACCGACAGCGCCGTCTCGGGCGACATCGTCGTCGCCCTGGTGGACGGCGAGGAAGCCACCCTGAAGCGGTTGCGCAAGAAGGGCGCCTCCATCGCGCTGGAAGCCGCCAATCCGGCCTATGAGACCCGCATCTTCGGCCCCGACCGCGTGTCGGTGCAGGGCAAGCTGGTCGGCCTCATCCGCCGCTATCACTGAGCCCGTCGCCCGGCGCGCCGGGCCTGAAGACGAAGTCCACACGGAACACCCGCTCGCCACGTCCATGGCGGGCGGTTTCCATGAGGGCGGCGAGGCTCTCGAAGCCACCCTCGCGCGCGGTCGCCTCGGTGACGTCGGAAAGGTCGATCTCCTGGAGCCGCGTCACCTTGATGTGGCCGTCCGCCAGCGGGTAGCGGCCGCCCACGCGCACACGCGGCGTCAGCCAGAACCGGATGCTGCTGGTGATCTCGCCCGAGCGCACGCGGGACCGGAGGTTTCGGGCGAACATCACCGCGGATCGTATCCCCAGGTCCAGGGCCGCCGGCCCCGATACGCCTGCGCCCAGGCGGCGCGCCAGCCCTGGCCCGTCCGCCAGAGCTCCACCGAGCCGCCGGCCAGGAAGTCGCGCTCGGTCAGCACAAGGCGTGCGCCGCAGCTCTCGGGCCGGACGTCGTTGCGCAGGACCACGAGATCGGCGCCCGCGCACAGCTCCTCCAGCCGCCCCGCCTTCAGCGGCCGGCGCAGGTTCCAGGCCGCCGCCACCCGGACCGGGGCGTCCGCGCCCGGCGCACAGCTCCACTGGTCGCAGGTGAATCGCGCGTCCCGTTCCGCGTCGCTGACCAGCGGGGTCAGGCCGCGACGCCGGGCCCAGAGTTCGGCGCCGAAGAGCTTCACGTCCGGCCGCATCAGCACCGCCTCGCGGCCATCGCGCACCGCCACCGCGGCGCCGTCGGCGGCCACCCAGACGTCGGGCGGCGACGGGCGCGGCGCCCAGAGGATGGCTGTCGCGGCCAGCAGGCCCGTCCACCGGAGCGGACCCGCCCACAGGCAGACGAACAGCAGCCCCAGGAAGCTCACGGGCAGCACCCAGCCTGGGGCGCTCGGGATCACCGCCTGCGCCAGCGGCGCCGAGGCGGCGATCTCGGCGACCCGGTTCATCAGCGCGATGGACCAGCCCGCGACCTCGAGCGGCGCCTGTCCGAGCCCGAAGGGCGTCAGCGTCGCCCCCAGCGCCAGGCCGGGCATCATCAGGAAGGACGAAATCGGCGCCACCGCCAGGTTGGCGAACAGCCCCCAGGTGGCCACCCGGTTGAAATGCTGGATCGCGAACGGCCCGGTCGCCAGGCCGGCCACGAAGCTCACCGCCAGGCTGGCCGCGGTCCAGGTCGCCGCGGTCTGCGTCCAGCGGATCGGCCAGGGCACGTCGATCTCGCGCACAGGCCGCGGCCAGATCTCGGCCAGGGCCACCAGGGCGGCGGTGGCCGCGAACGACATCTGGAAGCCCGGACCCGTTATGGCCTCGGGTTGCAGGAGCAGGACCGCCATCGCCGCCAGCGCGAGGGCGTGAAGGCTGATCGCCTGCCGGTCGGCCAAGACGGCGAGGAACGCGACCGCGGCCGTGATGGCGGCGCGCTCCGCAGGCGGCGGCGCGCCCGAAAGGACCAGATAGCCGCCCACGGCGGCCAGCCCGACACAGGCGGCCACCTTCTTGCCGGGCGCCCTCAGCGCCAGCCACGGCCACGCGGCGACCAGGAGCCGGACCGCGGCGAAGACGAAGCCGCCGACGATGGCCATGTGCAACCCGCTGATCGAGACGATGTGGGCCAGGCCGGAATCGCGCAGGTTCTCGACCTGCTCGTGTGGGATGAAGGCTTCGTGCCCCGTCGTCATCGCCGCCGCCAGGCCGCCCGTCTCCGCTCCCAGGGCCGCGACGATCTTCTCGGTAAGACTCCAGCGGACCGCGTTGATCCGCATGGTGAGGCCCAGCCGCCAGGGCGCCGGCGCCTCGGCTTCGACGGCGACCGGCGGGCGCAGGGCCAACCCTACGGCGCCGACGCTCCTGAAGTAGGCGTCGCGCGCGAAGTCGTAGGCGCCCGGGCTCGCCGGCGGCGGTGGCGGGTTGAGGATCGCGAACAGGCGCACCGCCTCGCCCGGACGCGGCAGCGGGGTTCCCGGGCGCAGGGTCACCCGCATCCGGATGGGAGTCGTCCGCGCGGGCCAGTCGCCGATCCGGACCGGCGCCAGCAGCAGCCGCGGGCCGCCCTGCCCCGGCGAGGCGATGTCGACCACCCAGGCCTCGACCCACTGCGGTTGGCCGCCGGCCCGGGCCACCGGCGCCTTAACGGCCTCGGCCCGGAGCTTGGCTGTCGAGAAGCCGCCCACGAAACAGGCCCCCAGCACCAGGGCGATCGTGACCAGCCGCGCCGGGCTCCATCGGGTCGCCACGAGCAGTCCCAGGACGACCGGCAGCAGCGCCCACGCCACCCAGGCCTGGGGCTCGCGCAGAAGGGTGAAGTAGAGCGCGCACCCTCCGCCGAACGCGACGGGCGTCCAGAGCGTCCAGCGGTCGGCCTGGGCCCAGGCCTGCGCCCCCAGCCAGGCGCGCGCCGACGCCAGGGCGGGTTCCCGCCCGGCGCTATCCGCCGCCGCCGTTCCAAGCGCGTCCAAGAGGTCCCCCCCGAGCCCGGCCTCAACCTTGCCGCGAAGACCCCGCCGACGCCAAGCCCGACGCCGCAGAACGCAGTCTCCGCGTCGTCGGAGAATGCGGCGGCGGGCGCCCCGGCGTTTCCTTTTCGGGACGTCATGGTAAGAGGCCGGCCCGCCCGCGAAGACCAGACTTGAGCCATGTCCGCCCCTCTTGCAGCCCGCCCCGTCCGCACCCGGATCGCGCCCTCGCCCACCGGCATGATGCACATCGGCACCGCGCGCGTGGCCCTCTTCAACTGGCTCTATGCCCGCCACACCGGCGGCCAGTTCCTGTTGCGGATAGAAGACACCGACCGCGAGCGGTCCACCGACGCGGCCGTGCAGGTCATCTTCGACGGCTTGGCCTGGCTGGGCCTGGAGCCGGACGAGGCGCCCGTGTTCCAGTTCGCCCGCGCCGACCGCCACCGCGCCGTCGTGGACGAGATGCTGACCCGTGGCGCCGCCTACCGGGACTACATGACCCCGGACGAGCTGGAGGCCGAGCGCGAGGCCGCCCGGGCCGAGGGCCGCGTGATCCGCTCGCCCTGGCGCGACCTGTCGCCGAACGACGCGCCCGACCGGCCCTTCGTCGTGCGGCTGAAGGCGCCACAGGCGGGCGAGACCATCGTGCATGACCAGGTGAAGGGGCCGATCCGGTTCGAGAACCGGACGCTGGACGACCTGATCCTGCTGCGCACGGATGGCACGCCGACCTACAACCTGGCCGTCGTGGTCGACGACCACGACATGGGGATCACCCACGTGATCCGCGGCGACGACCACCTCAACAACGCCGCGCGTCAGACCCTGATCTACCAGGGTCTGGGATGGGAGGTTCCCGCCTGGGCGCACCTGCCGATGATCAACGGCCCTGACGGCAAGAAGCTCTCGAAACGACACGGCTCCCAGGCCGTGAGCGAGTTCGACGACATGGGCTATCTGCCCGAAGCCATGCGGAACTACCTGGCCAAGCTGGGCTGGGGGCACGGCGACGACGAGATCTTCTCGGACGCGCAGGCCATCGAGTGGTTCGACATCAAGGACGTGGTCAGCGCCCCGGCCCGCCTCGACTGGGACAAACTGAACCATCTCAACAACCACTACATCCGTCAGGCCGACCCGCTCCGCCTGGCCGGCCTGGTGGTCGCGATCCTCGAGAGCCGGGACGTCGCGCTTCGCCCGGGTGACGAGGCCCTGATCGCGCATGTCGTCCCGTTCGTGCGTGACGGGGCCAGGACCACGCTGGAACTGGCGGATGCGGTCGTCTTCGCCCTCAG
Organism: Phenylobacterium sp.; assembly: GCF_037189685.1. Lineage (GTDB taxonomy): Bacteria > Pseudomonadota > Alphaproteobacteria > Caulobacterales > Caulobacteraceae > Phenylobacterium. Next base: position 117,693 of record NZ_JBBCIT010000003.1, read on the forward strand.
GCCCCGCCCGCTGGAGCTGCCGGAAAAGACCCGCACGCAGTTGGCCGATCCCGAACTGGCCAGACGCATGGCGCGCCTGCGCACCGCCCTGGCCGGCGTGGAGGACTGGTCGGTTCCCCCTCTGGAGGCCGCGCTGCGGGCCTTCGGCGAGTCCGAAGGGGTAGGACTGGGCAAGTTCGGCCCGCTACTGCGCGCCATGCTCTCGGGCGGCGCGCCCGCGCCCGACCTGGCCGGAGCCATGACGGCGCTGGGCCGCGAGGAGAGTCTGGGCCGGATCGACGACGCGCTTTCTCTCGCTGCGTAAAGCGCTATAAGCGCAAACAATCGTTTTATCTCGCAACCGCGAAGGGGGTCCCATGGGCGATACGGCGAAGTTCGAGATCGACGGGAAGTCGGTCGACCTGCCGGTTCTGAGGGGCACGGACGGCCCGCCCGTTGTCGACATCCGCAAGCTGTACGGCGAGGCGGACGTCTTCACCTACGATCCGGGCTTCACGTCGACCGCTTCCTGCGAGAGCAAGATCACCTTCATCGACGGCGACAAGGGCGTGCTGCTGCATCGCGGCTACCCGATCGACGAACTGGCCGAACAGTCGAGCTTCCTGGAGGTCTGCTACCTCCTGCTGCACGGCGAGCTGCCCACGGCGCCCCAGTTCGCCGAGTTCGACAAGAACATCACGTACCACACGATGGTGCACGAGCAGTTCGACCGCTTCTTCCAGGGCTTCCGTCGCGACGCCCACCCGATGGCGATCATGTGCGGCGCCGTCGGCGCGATGTCGGCGTTCTATCACGACAGCACCGACATCGACGATCCGGAGCAGCGGATGATCTCCGCGCACCGCCTGATCGCCAAGATGCCGACGATCGCGGCGCGGGCGTTCAAGTATTCGCGCGGCCAGCCGTTCGTCTATCCGCGCAACGACCTCTCGTACGCCGAGAATTTCCTTCGCATGTGCTTCTCGGTGCCGGCCGAGGACTGGACGCCCAATCCGGTCCTGACCCGTGCCATGGACCGCATCTTCATCCTGCACGCCGACCACGAGCAGAATGCGTCCACCTCGACGGTCCGTCTCGCCGGTTCGTCGGGCGCCAATCCGTTCGCCTGCATCGCCGCGGGCATCGCCTCGCTGTGGGGGCCCAAGCACGGCGGCGCGAACGAAGAAGCGCTCAACATGCTGAAGGAGATCGGGACGGTCGAGAACATCCCCGAGTTCGTCCAGGGCGTGAAGAACCGCGAGCGCCTGCTGATGGGCTTCGGCCACCGGGTCTACAAGAACTACGATCCGCGCGCGACGGTCATGCAGACCACCTGCCACGAAGTTCTGGCCGCCGTGGGCCACCAGAATGACCCGCTGCTGAAGGTGGCGATGGAACTTGAGAAGATCGCCCTCAGCGACGAGTTCTTCATCCAGCGCAAGCTCTATCCGAACGTCGACTTCTACTCGGGCATCACGCTGCGCGCCCTGGGCTTCCCGCCCGAGATGTTCACGGTGCTGTTCGCCCTGGCCCGCACGGTCGGCTGGATCTCCCAGTGGAAGGAGATGATCGAGGACCCGTCCCAGAAGATCGGCCGGCCGCGCCAGATCTACACGGGCGCGCCGCTGCGCGGCTACACGGCGATCGACAAGCGCTAGGTCTCCAGGGTCGTCGGGTGAGCGCTGGCGCTCGCCCGACCGCCTCCCCATCACCGCCCCGTGTCATCAACAACGGGTGTGATCAAACACTCCGTGTCATCAAACAACGGCTGTCATCCCGGTTTCGGCGAAGCCGAAGACCGGGACCCATCCCAGGGCCGTGCGTCGATGCCGCAGGATGCGCATGACATCTGCGCCGCGCCCCTCCAGGGAGATCGACGCCTCGTTCGTTCGTGGGTCCCGGTCTTCGCTATGCGAAACCAGGATGACACCCTTTGCTTGTGACGAGCTCCAGCACCGCGTCCGCCGCCGCCTCGCCCGGATCGGGCCCGCCGCGGCCCATCTTCAGCAACGCCGCCGACTGCCGTTCGACCTGACGGCGACGCAGCTCGGCATCGTCCATCCTGAGGGTCGCCTCGCGCGCGAGCGCCGGGCCGTTGCAGTCGTCCTGGATCAGCTCCGGCGCGACGAAATCCTGGGCGGCGATGTTGAACAGCGTCACGTACTTCGTGCGGATGAGACGCTTCAGGATCGCGTGGGTCACGGGTCCCAGGCGATAGCCGACCACCACGGGGCAGCCGGCCAGCGCCAGTTCGGTGGTCACGGTGCCGGAACAGGCCAGGGCCACCGTCGCGGCCGTCATCGCGTCGCGCTTGGCGGCCTCGCCTTCCACCACATGGCATCCCTGCGGCCAGCCGGCCACCTGCGCCTTCACCGTTGCGGCGACCGTCGGCGCGGCCGGAACGACGACGTGCAGTCCGGGCCGCTCGGCCTTGAGGATGCGCACGGCGTCCTCGAAGGCCGGCAGCACGCGCTGGATTTCGGACGGGCGACTCCCCGGCGCCACGAGCAGGATCGGCTCATCAGGTCCCGCACCGACGCGTTCCCGCATCCGGGCCGGATCGGCGGCGCTGAAATCGAGGGCCAGAGTCGAATCGCCGACGAACACCGTCTCCAGGCCCTCGCGCTGGAAGGCCGGAGCGTCGAAGACGTGGATGGTGAGCAGAAGGTCGAAGGCCTCGGCGGTCGTCCTGGCCCGGCCAGGCCGCGAGGCCCAGACCTGCGGAGCCACATACTTCACCAGGGGCATGTCCGGCAGCCGTCGACGCAGCCGATGCGCCACGCGCAGGGTGAAGCCCCACGAGTCGATCAGGACGGCGATGTCGGGCCGCTCGCGCTCGGCCAGGGCCGCCGCCTCGTCGGCGCGCCGCACCACCCTGCGCCAGGCCATCAGGCCCTCCAGCAGGCCCAGGATCGACAGTTCGGAGATGTCGAAGGGACTCTCGACCCCCTCGGCCCGCATCCGCGCGCCGCCGACGCCGACCAGCCGCACGCCATCGCCCAGCCGCCCCTTCAGCGCCCGGGCCAGGTTCGCCCCGCGGTCGTCGCCCGAAGCCTCGGCGGCCACCAGCATGACCGTGAGCGGGCGGCCGCTCATGCGCCGCCTGGCCCGCCGGCGGACGTATCGACGCCCAGGATGAAGACGCCCAGTTCGTCGGCCCGCGCGATCACCGCATCCCGCTCCAGCACCAGCAGGCGGCCGGTTTCTCCCGCGATACCGGCCAGGCCGGCCCGCGCAACGCCCTCCACCGTGGCGACGCCGATGGTGGGCAGATCGACCCGCGTCTCCTGGATCGGTTTGGGCGCCTTGGCCAGCACACCCACGCCGGCGCCCGCCACGCCGCGCAGATGGGGCGGCAAGTTCGCCACGCGGGCCAGCATGGCGTCCGTGCCCTCCTGGGCCTCCACCGCCAGCACCAGGCCGCGGGCGACGACCGCCGCCTGACCGATGTCCAGCCGGCCGATCGCCCGTGCGGTGTCCAGGGCGCGCAGGGCGTCCGCCGTCGTCGCCTCGTCCGCCGGACGAAGTCGTCCCAGCGCGCCGCAGGGCAACGAGAGGTCCGCCATCACCTCGTGCGCGCCCTCCACCCGGAACCCCTCGCGTTCGAACTCGCCCACGAGCAGCCGCAGGAGCGCGTCGTCGCCCGCCCTGGCCGCCGCGACGGCGCGGGGGAGCACCGCCAGGCCGCGCAGGTCCGGGACCAGGCTCGCGAAGTCGGGGCGCGCCACGTTGCCGGCCAGGCAGACGGCGCGGCAGTCGGCCGCCTTCAGCGCCTTCATGCACCTGCCCAGTTCGGCCAGGCCCACGTCCGCGCCCGGATAGCCGGCGAGATCCTCGCCCGCGAACCCCTTCAGGCGCACGACGAAGATCGGGCGGCCTGAGCGCCGGCAGTGTTCGGCGATCTCCACCGGCAGCCCCCCGCCCCCGGCGATGAGGCCCAGCCGGTCCATCACACCTCGCGTTCGGGCAGGCAGAGCGGGCGGCTGGCGTCGGCGCGGATGAAGTCGATGATCTCCATCACCTCCGGCGAGCCGGCGTAGGTCTCGGCGGTGTCTTCCAGCCGCTCCTGGAAGGTGCCCTCGTTGGCGAACAGCAGGCGATAGGCGGCGCGCAAGGTGTTGATCGTGTCGCGATCGAACCCCCGGCGCTTCAGGCCCACCAGGTTCAGGCCCTCGAGGTGTGCGTGATTGCCCCAGACCGAGCCGTAGGGGATGACGTCCTTCACCACGGCGGCGAGGCCGCCGATCATCGCGTGGCGCCCGACCCGGCTGAATTGATGCACGGCCGCGAGGCCGCCGACGATGACATAGTCTCCGATCTGGCAATGCCCGCCCAAGGTCGCCTGCTTCGTCAGGATCACGTGATCGCCGACCTGGCAGTCGTGCCCCACGTGGGACTCGATCATGTAGAAGCCGTTGGACCCCACGCGTGTGACCCCGCCGCCGTTCGGCGTGCCCAGGTTCATGGTGGCGTGCTCGCGGATGACGTTGTCGTCACCGATCTCCAGCGCCGTGTCCTCCCCGCGATACGCCGTATGCTGGGGCGGCCCGCCCAGGACCGCGAAGGCCCCTATGGTGTTGCCCGCGCCGATCGTGGTGCGCCCCTCGACCACGACGTGGGAGGTGAGTTGCGTGCCGGCGCCGATGCGAACCTGGGGACCGATGACGCAGAACGGACCTATGCTGGCGCCGTCCGCCAGCACGGCGCCATCCCCGACGATGGCGGTGGGATGAACGTTTGCGGCCAACGGATCAGGTCTCCACCACCATGGCGGCGAACTCGCACTCGGCGGCGACCTTGTCGCCGACGAGGGCCTGGCCCGCGAACTTGAAGACATCGCCGCGATGGCGGACCACGCGGACCGGCATCCGGATCACGTCGCCCGGCCGCACCGGGGCGCGGAACCGGCAGTTGTCGGCGCTCATGAAGAAGATGGCCTTCCCGGCGGTGTCCACCTCGAGCGACTTCGACATCAGGACGGCGCCGGTCTGCGCCATCGCCTCGATCAGGAGCACGCCGGGCATGACGGGATAGTCCGGGAAATGGCCCTGGAAGAAAGGCTCGTTCACCGTCACGCACTTGATGCCGACGATGGATTCCGACGGCTTGTACTCTTCGCACCGGTCCACCAGCAGCATCGGAAAGCGGTGCGGGATTCGCTGCAGGACCTCGGTGATGTCGATATCCGTGGGGCTGACCCCTGTCGGCGCCTTGCGTGTCATGCGTTCTGCCCCCCTCGGCGGTTCGCCATGCGGGCGAGCCACGCCGTCTCCTTCAACCAGTGCCGGATCGGCCGCGCCGGCATGCCGCCCCAGGTCTCGCCCGCCGGAATGTCCTTCATGACGCCCGCGGCGGCCCCCACGCGGGCGCCCGCGCCGATGGTCACATGGTCGGCGACCCCGGCCCGCCCGCCGAACTGGGCCCCGTCTCCGATGGCGACGCTGCCGGAGATGCCCGTGTGCGCGGCCATGACGCAGTTCCGCCCGACGCGGACGTTGTGGGCGATCTGCACCAGGTTGTCGATCTTGGTGTTCTCGCCGATCACGGTGTCGTCGTAGGCGCCCCGGTCCACCGTCGTATTGGCGCCGATCGACACCCCGTCCTGGATGATCACCCGGCCGAGCTGGGGGATGTCGATCAATCCCTTCGGTCCGGCCGTCGCCCCGAATCCGGGCTCGCCGATGCGCGCGCCCGCGAGGATCCGCACCCGATCGCCCACCAGGGCGAAGCCGATGGTGGCGCCGGGGCCGATGTCGCAGTCGCGGCCGATGGCGACCCCCGGGCCGATCACCGCATTGGCGCCGATGCGGGTGTCGCGGCCGATCTGCGCCGCCGGCCCCACGACCGCGCCGGGGCCCAGGACCACGCCGGCTTCGAGTCGGGCGTCGGCGGCGACGCGCTCCCCTCCGCCTTCGCGCGGACGGTGCAGCCGCTGGGCGGCCAGCGCATAGGCCGCGTGCGGGTTGGCGACCGACAGCACGACACAACCCTCGGGCGCCAGCGCCTCCGACCCTGTCGGCAGGAAGCAAGCGCCCGCCCCCGCACCGGCCAGGGCGGAGGCATATTTGCGATCGGCCAGGAAGGTGATGCTGTCGGAGCCGGCATGAGCCAGCACGGCGACACGGCTCACCCGTCGCCCCGCAGCCTCGGGGCCCAGCGGAGCGGCGCCGGTCAGCCCGGCCAGCTCGCCGAGCGTGACCGGGCCCAGGTCTTCGAAGAAGCGCGGATCGGGCATGACCTGTCTTCTAGGCGGACTCGCCCCGCGCGTCGCCCCGTCAGCGCGGCGCGGCGGCGCCGACCGGGTTGCCCTGCTGATCGAGGCGTTCACGATCGAACGTGAACTGGGTGATCTTGGCGTTCAGCGCCGTGACCACCTGGGGCGTGATGTCCGCCGCCGGATTGGCCAGGATGATCGAGTTGCGGTTCACGAGCACCGAACAACCCTTGGCCTGGTAGGCCTGACGGATCAGGGGCTCCATCTCTTCGCCGACGCGGCCGAACGCCTTCTGCTCGGTCACCTGCAGCTCGCGCTCGCGCTGCTGGGCCTTGCGCTGCAGCGCGTTGGCCTTGACCTGGAGGGCGGACGCCCGCTGCTCCAGCGTGTTCTGGTCCAGGGTGGCGCGCTGGCTCTCGAGGGTCTTGCCCTCGTTCTCGATGGCCGTGCGCTCGCCGTTCAGCTCCGCGTTGACCTGGCCGACCAGTTGCTGGAGCCGGGTCTGGACGAACTTGCCCACCGCCGAGCCTCCGATCGCGGCCTCGACCGAGACCACGCAGAGGCCGGGCGCAACGGCGCCGTGGGTCACCTGGGGGGCTGTGGTCGTGGCCGGCGGCGGAACCTGGGCGAAGGCGGGAGCCGCGCCGCTGAGCGCGACGGCTGCGGCGCAGCCGGCCGCGGCGAGGGTCTTGAGGGTCATGCTTTTCCTAGAACCTGGTTGAAGTGGAGAACCGGAACGTTTCGGTCTTGTCGTAGTCTTCCTTGGCCAAAACGCGGCTGAAATCGAAGCGGATGGGCCCCATCGGCGAGCGCCAGAAGATGCTGACGCCAGCCGATGCACGAAGCGAAAGGTCGTCGCGGATGCAGGGATTGCGCGTGCCCACGACGGCCGGCGTCGTGATCGTCTGGGTCGGATCGTTCGGATCGAGCACGGTGCAGCCCGCATCGCCTGCGCGGAACAGCAGGTCGCGCTTGTCCAGCTTGCCCAGCGTGCCGAAGTCCGAGAACAGCGCCGCCTTGATCCCGTACTGCTCGGGCAGGAAGGTCGGGACGGTGAGTTCCACCGTGCTGATCGCATAGGCCTTGCCGCCCAGGGCGTCGGTGCGCTGGAGGCCGACGTCACGGGGACCGATGCCCGCGGTCTCGAAGCCACGGAACGTCAGGCCGCCCTTGTAGTAGCGGTCGTTGATCCGCACGGGATCGCCGCCCCATCCGGTCACGTAGCCGGCCGACCCGGTGATCGAGAAGATGAAGTCCTTGGTGAAGCCGTAGAACCAGGCCGCCTCGATGTCGGTGCGGATGAAGTTCACGTCGCCGCCCAGGCCCGCCACGTCCTGGTTGAAGTCGACGTAGAAGCCCCGGGTCGGGTTCAGGAAGTCGTTCCGGCGATCCAGGCGCGCGCCGTAGCCCACCAGCGACGTCAGGAAGGTGCCCACCTGATCGCACAGCACGGCCGAATAGACCGGCGGATTCACCGACCCGTCCTCGTTCGTGGTGGCCGTGCAGAAGAAGTCGTCGATCTTGATCTCGTCCTGGCGCAGCGTGTAGCGGATCGCGCCCCGGCTATCGATGCTCAGCGGGAAGTTCGCCCGGAAGGTCGTGCCGTAGGTGGTGGTCTCGTAGGCCGAGAACTCGGACAGGTCGTACCGGTAGCCGTAGAGGTCGATCCCCGCGGCCACGTCGCGGCCCAGGAAGCGCGGCTCGGTGAACGAGAAGTCCAGTTGCTGGCGCAGCGAGCCCACCGAGATCCGCGCGCGGACGTCCTGGCCCCGGCCGCGGAAGTTGCGCTGGGTCACGCCCAGGTCCAGCACGAGCTGGTCGACCGAGGAATAGCCCGCGCTGAACGACAGCTCGCCCGTGGGCTGCTCCTCGACCCGAACCTGGAGCGCGGTGCGGTCCGGGGCCGAGCCCTGGACCTCCTCGATCTCGACTTCCTTGAAGTAGCCGAGCGCGCGGATCTGGCGTTTCGAGCGATCGACCAGCGCGCGGTTGTAGGCGTCGCCCTCCACCACGCTCATCTCGCGGCGGATGACGTAGTCCAGGGTCTGGGTGTTGCCCACGATGTCGATGCGGTCGACGTAGACCCGCGGCCCCTCGGCGACCTGGAAGGTCACGTCCACGACGCCCTTTTCGCGATCGGGGGTATAGCGGGGCCGGACGTCCACGAAGGCGAAGCCGGCAGCGCCGGCGGCGAAGGTGAGCGCGTCGGTCGCCTGCTCGATCGCCTCGTCCTGATAGCCCTGGCCGGACCGGATCGGGATCAGGGCTTCCAGCACCCGCTTGTCCAGCTTCTGAAGCTCGGTCTGCACCTCGACCTTGCCGAACCGGTACCGGGGGCCTTCGTCGACGGTGTAGGTCACCACGAAGCCGTTCCGGTCGGGCGACAGCTCGGCCACCGCCGACGAGACGCGGAAGTCGTAGTAGCCGCGATTGCGGTAGTGCTTCCGGAGCTGCTCCTTGTCGTACTCCATGCGGTCGGGGTCGTAGTTCGCCTGGGACGAGGAGAAGAACTTGTACCAGCGGCTTTCCTCGGTCACGACGACGTCGCGCAGGTCGTTGTCCGAGAACGCCCGGTTGCCCAGGAAGTTGACCGAGAGGATGCCGCTCTTCGGCCCCTCGTCGATCTTGAAGATCAGGTCCACCCGCTTCTGCGGCAGCTCGATGATCTGGGGCGTGACGGTGGCCGAGATCCGGCCCGAGCGCCGGTAGAGCTCCACGATCCGCTGAACGTCGCCCTGCGCCTTGGCGCGGGTGAAGATGCCCCGCGGCCGCACCGTGACCTCGTCGCGGAGCTTGTCCTCCTTGAGGCCCGAGTTCCCCTCGAAGATGACGCGGTTGATGATCGGGTTCTCGACCACGGTGACCACGAGGTCGCCGTTCTGGAAGTCGATCGAGACGTCCGAGAACAGATCGGTGCGGAAGAGCGCCTTCAGCGCCAGGTCGATCCGCTGGGCGTCCACCGCTTCGCCCGCCGCCACCGGCAGGTACGAAATAACCGTCGTGGCCTCGATCCGTTCGTTGCCCTGGACGAGGATGCGCTGGATGACCCCACCCTGCTCCTGCTGGGCCACGGCGACGCCGGGCGCGACGAGCGCGGTCGTGCCGAAAAGCAGGGCAAGGCCGGAGGCGAGCGCGGCGCTGGAGGCGCGGGTTCTGAGCATCGAATCAGCCGTTTGAGGGACGAGCGGGCCTAGGAGAATAGGCCGCCGAACAGATTGAACACACGCAGGCGCTGCAAATCGTTCCAGGTGGCGAACAACATCAAACCGAGAACGAGCGCAAGGCCTACGCGGTACCCTGCCGCTTGAACCTTGGCGGCAAGAGGGCGCCGGGCGACCGCCTCGTAGGCGTAGAACATCAGGTGGCCGCCATCCAGCACCGGCACGGGCAACAGGTTCATGAAGCCGATGCTCACCGAGATCAGGGCGGCGAGCTGGAGCAGGTTGACGCCGGAGCGGAGCAGCATGTCACCGAGCCCGTCCGAACCCTCTGCGCCGAGAGCCGCGACCTTGCCCGTCACGGTGGCGATGCCCAGCGGCCCTCTCAGTTCGTCGGCGTGGACCTGTCCGGTGATCATCCGGCCGAGGTAGTAGATCGTGGTCTGCAGCGTCCGCCACGTACGGTCGGTTCCGCGCACCACGGCCTCGATGGGGCCGTAGTGGACCTGGACGAAATCATCCCGGCCCTGAGCCGGCCGGATGCCCAGGGTTCCGATGCGCTGGCGACCGGCGACCGGATCGTCTGTCGTGCGCCACGCCGGCGTCGCGTTCAGCGTCACCCGCTGGCCGCCACGGTCGACGACGAATTCCGTGGGCACGTTCGCCCGCACGGTGACGACCTCGCGGATGTCGTCGAATCGGGTGACGGGCCGACCCGCCGCCTGGACGATCAGGTCGCCCGGCCGGAAGCCCGCCGCCGCCGCGGGAGTATCGGGCTCGACTACCGCGATCCGCGCCGGAAGGACCCATTCGCCGAACGACATCAGCAGGGCGGCGAAGATCGCGATGGCCAACAGGAAGTTCGCGATCGGCCCCGCTGCGACGATCGTCGCCCGCTGCCAGATCGGCTTGAAGTGGAAGTAGCGGGCGATCTCCGGCCCCCGGCCCTGGGCGACCAGTTCGCGGCGCATGTCCGCCAGATCCTCGGCGTCGGGGATGCTGGCGGCGTTCTCGTCGCCCGCGAATCGGACGTAACCGCCGATCGGCAGCCAGCCCAGGCGCCACTCGACGCCGCCCTTGTCCTTCCAGGACGCGATGGCGCGGCCGAAGCCGATGGAGAACCGGTCGATCTTGGTCCCCAGCGCCTTGGCCGCCAGGAAGTGGCCCAGCTCGTGGACCGTCACCACCACGCCCAGCACCAGCAGGAACGGGATCACGTAGAGCAGCGCGGTCTGGAGGAACGGGATCATGGGCGCGTCTACTCCATCAGGCGGCGCAGAGGCCGCTCACGACCGCGTCGGCGACCCGCCGGGCCGCCGCGTCGGTGCCGCGGGCGCGTTCGACGGCGTCCCCGTCCCGGCTGGAAAGTTCCGAGGAACGATCCATCCGCTCCAGCGTCTCGGCCACCACCCGGGGGATATCGAGGAAGCCGATACGCCGGTCAAGGAACGCCGCGACGGCGCGCTCGTTGGCCGCATTCATCGCCGCCGGGGCTTCCCCGCCCGTCACCAGGGCCTGCTTGGCGATGGCCAGGGCCGGAAAGCGGCTGGAATCCGGATGCTGGAAGGTCAGCGGGCCGGCCGTCACCAGGTCCAGCTTGGGCGCCGGCCAGGGCAACCGGTCGGGCCAGGCGAAGGCGCAGGCGATCGGCGGGCGCATGTCGGGGGGGCCGAGCTGGGCCAGGGTCGAGCCATCGGCGTATTCGACGAGGCTGTGGATGATCTGCTGGGGATGGACCAGGACTTCGATCCGCTCGGGCGGCATGGAGAACAGGTAGGCGGCCTCGATGACCTCCAGGCCCTTGTTCATCATGGTCGCGGAATCGATCGAAATCTTGGCGCCCATCGAGAAGTTGGGATGCGCCAGGGCGCGTTCGGGCGTGGCGGCGGCCATCTCGCCGGAGGTCGCGTCGCGGAACGGCCCGCCCGACGAGGTGAGGATGAGGCGCGAGACCGAATCGGCGATCGCCGGGTCCAGCACCTGGAAGATGGCCGAATGCTCGGAATCCACCGGCACCACGGCCCCGCCCGCCAGCTTCGCCGTGCGGAGCAGCGAGGGGCCCGCGCAGACGAGGCTCTCCTTGTTGGCCAGCGCGATCACCGCCCCGGCCCGCGCCGCGGCCAGGGTGGGCGCCAGCCCGGCGAATCCCACGATGGCCGACATCACCCACTGGGCGTCGGCCGCCGCGGCGTCGCTGACCGCGCCCGCGCCCGCTGCGGTCTCGATCCCCGAGCCCCTCAGGCGTTCACGCAGTTCCGGTAGGCCGGCCTCGTCCTCCAGCACCGCCAGCGCCGGGCGCCAGCGCAGCGCCTGCTCGGCCAGGCGGGCGACATTGCGGCCGGCCGTCAGGGCGACGACGTCGATCTCGACATCGGCCTGTTCGAAGAGATCCAGGGTCGAGACGCCGATCGAGCCCGTCGAGCCCAGGACGCTGACCTTCCGCGGCAGGTTCAATGTCCCCATCCCCAATGGTTGGCGAGCCGGAGCGCCGCCATCACGACCACAGCAAACATCAGGCCGTCCACCCGGTCGAGCAGGCCCCCATGTCCGGGAATGAGGTCTCCGGAATCCTTCACCCCGAATCGTCGCTTCAGCGCCGATTCCCAGAGGTCGCCCGCCATGGTCGCGAGGCCCACGGCCAGCCCGATGCCGGCCGCCGCCCAGACGTTGAGCTCGAACGCCGACTGCGTGGCCATGAGCGCGCCGACGCCCGTCGCCGCCGCCAGGCCCCCGACGAAGCCGGACCAGGTCTTGTTGGGTGAAAAGCGCGGCCAGAGCTTGGGGCCCTTGAGCGTGCTGCCCACGGCGAAGGCGCCGATGTCGGCCGCCCAGGTGGCGGCGAACAGCATCAGCGTCCACCAGTGGCCCTGGTTCGTGGAGCGAAGCCAGACCAGGCAAAGCGCCGCGGGCGCGATGTAGAGCACGCCATAGGCGGCGTCCGCCGGCCGCTCGGCCACCCCCCGGGCGATCACCGCGGCTCCGGCCGCCGTGACCAGGATCGCGCCCCACGCCCAGATGAAGTCACCCCGATAACCGACGAAAACAGCTATGAGAACGGCGGCGGCGACAGCCGCGGCGACCCGCGTCGGCGCGACCGGGGCGCTCATGCCGCCCCACTCGATGGCCAGCAGCGCCACGCCCACGGCGATCAGCACCAGATACGGCCAGCCGCCGAACCACGCCGCCGCGATCGCCGCCGGGACCAGGACCACGGCCGACGCCACGCGCAAGCCGAGGTTGGACCAGTCGAACCGCTTAGCCGGCGGCGAGGACGTCATCGGCAACGATTGCGCCATAGCGCCGGTCCCGGGCCGCGAATTCGGCCAATGCGGCCCTCAGGTGCTCTTCGCCATAGTCCGGCCAGAGGACGTCCTGGAACACCAACTCGGCGTACGCCGCCTCCCACAGGAGGAAGTTCGACAGCCGCTGCTCGCCGGACGGCCGCACGATCACATCGGGCGGCGGCGCGCCGGAGGACGAGAGCAGGCCGCCGAAGCGCGCTTCGTCCAGGTCCCCGGGACGAGCCGTCCCGGCCGCCACCTGTTCGGCGAACCGGCGGGCGGCGTCGACGATGTCGGCCTGCCCGCCATAATTGAAGGCGATGTTCAGGTGGAAGGCGTCGTTGCCGGCGGTGCGGGCCTGGGCCTCGTCCAGAAGCCGGATCAGTTCCTTCGACAGGCCTTCCCGGCGGCCCAGCGCACGCACACGAACCCCTTCCCGCTCCAGCCGCGCCAGGTCGGTCTCGAAATACCGCTTGGGAAGCGCCATCAGTTCGGCCACCTCGGCCGCCGGCCGGCTCCAGTTCTCGGTCGAAAAGCCGAAGACGGTGAGCCAGCCGATCCCCAGCTTCGGGGCGGCCGACACCGTGCGGCGCAGCGCCTCGACGCCGGCGCGATGTCCCAGAGACCGCGGCAGGCCCCGCTGCTTCGCCCAGCGCCCGTTCCCGTCCATCACCACCGCGACGTGCAGCGGCCGAACGCCCTCGCCTTCGCTCCCGGGCGGGTGGCCGGGGGTGTCCCCGAACGGCGGCGTGTGGGCGGAGGCCATGAGGCGCGTGCGATCCTGTCCGGGAGATCAGACCTGCATGATCTCTTGTTCCTTGGTTTTCAAGGCTTCGTCCACGCGCTTGATGGCTTCGTCGGTGAACTTCTGCACCTCCGCCTCCATGCGCTTCTCCTCGTCCTGGCTGATGACGCCGTCCTTCTGGGCCTTGCGGCAGTCGTCGTTGGCGTCCCGGCGCACGTTGCGGATGGCGATGCGCTGCTGCTCGGCGTACTTGCCGGCGATCTTGGCGATCTCCTTGCGGCGCTCCTCGGTCAGGGGCGGGATCGGCAGGCGCAGGGTGGTGCCGTCCACGACCGGGTTGAGGCCCAGGTCCGAGGCGCGGATCGCCTTCTCCACCGACACCACCAGGCCGCGGTCCCAGACGTTGACCGTGATCATGCGGGGTTCGGGGACGCTGATCGCGCCCACCTGGTTCAAAGGCGTGCTCGCGCCATAGGCTTCGACGTGGATCTGGTCCAGCAGGCTGGCCGAGGCGCGTCCCGTGCGCAGCGAGCCGAACTCCTCCTTCAGGGCGGCGACCGCCTTGTCCATGCGGTCCTTGTACTTCGACAGCACCGGCTTTTCGGTCGCGGCCATGTCGGCGTCTCCGTCTCTTGTCGTTGTCCGGGAATACTCGGGTCAGGCGATGGTCGTGAAGACCCCTTCGCCCTTCAGCACTTTCAGCAGGTTGCCGCGTTCGCGGATGTTGAACACCACGATCGGGATCTGGTTGTCGCGCATCAGGCTCACGGCCGAGGCGTCCATAACCTTCAGGTTCTTCGCCAGCACGTCGGTGTAGCTCAGGGTCTCGTAGCGCGTGGCCGAGGCGTCGGCCTTGGGGTCGGCGGTATAGACCCCGTCCACGCTGGTGCCCTTGAACAGCGCCTCGGCGCCCATCTCGGCCGCGCGCAGGGCGGCGCCGGAATCGGTGGTGAAGAACGGCGCGCCGACGCCGGCGGCGAAGATCACCACCCGGCCCTTCTCCAGGTGGCGCAGGGCGCGCCGGCGGATATAGGGCTCGCAGACCGCGTCCATCGGGATGGCCGACTGCACGCGGGTGAAGACGCCCAGCTTTTCGAGCGCCGCCTGCAGCGCCAGCGCGTTCATCACGGTAGCCAGCATGCCCATGTAGTCGGCGCTGGCCCGTTCCATGCCGGCTTCGGCGAGGGCCGCGCCGCGGAAGATGTTGCCGCCGCCGACCACCACGGCCACCTGGATGCCCGCACGGGTCACCTGGGCGATCTCGTCGGCCACGGCGGCCAGGGTCGCCGGATCGATGCCGAACTTGTCGCCGCCGACGCCCGCCTCCCCCGAGAGCTTCAGGAGGATGCGTTTGTAGCGCGGCTTGTCGGCGGGCATGGGCGAGTCCTGATTGGCGAACGGAACATACAGCAAGGGCGCGGCGCGTCGAACGCGCCGCGCCCCGGCAGTCTCAGCGATGCGGCTCAGGCGCCGCCGGTCATCGAAGCGACTTCCGCGGCGAAGTCGTCGGCCTTCTTGTCCACGCCTTCGCCCAGGGCGAGACGCACGAAGCCTTTCAGCGACACGGCCCCGCCCACCTGCTTGCCCGTCTCGGCGACGAGTTGCTCGATGGTCTGGTCCGGGTTCATGACGAACGGCTGCTTCAGGAGAACGACCTCCTCCTGCCACTTGCGGATGCGGCCCTCGACCATCTTCTCGGCGATCTCGCGGGGCTTGCCCGACTCCATCGCCGTCTGGGTCTGGATCTCGCGCTCCTTCGCCACCACGGCGGGGTCCAGCTCGTCCGACGTCAGCGCCAGAGGCGGGGTCGGCGTGCCGGCCACGTGCAGGGCGATCTTGCGCGCCACCTCGCCCAGGACGGCCTGGTCGCCCGGGCCTTCCAGCGCCACCAGCACCGCCAGGCGGGCCACGTCGTCGCCCTGCTTGTTGTGCAGGTAGAGCGACACCGCGCCCTGGTCGACCGACAGCTTGGCCGCGCGGCGCAGGCGCATGTTCTCGCCGATCGTCGCGATCAGGTTGGTGATCACGTCGCTGACGACCTCGCCCGACGCCGTCTTGGCCGCGGTGATCGCGTCCACGTCGCCACTGGTGGTCAGGGCCACCTCGGCGAACGCGCGCGCCGCGTTCTGGAACGACTCGTTCTTGGCCACGAAGTCGGTCTCGGCGTTGAACTCGACCAGCACGCCGGTCTTGCCGTCGGCCGCGATCTTGCCGGCCACCAGGCCTTCGGCCGCGGCCCGGTCGGCCTTCTTGGCCGCCTTGGCCAGGCCCTTCGTCCGCAGCCAGTCCATCGCGGCGTCGACGTCGCCGCCCGTTTCCTGCAGCGCCTTCTTGCAGTCCATCATGCCGGCGCCGGATTTTTCGCGCAGGTCCTTGACCAGCGCAGCGGTGATTTCCGCCATGGTCAGCTCCTTCAAGGTCTTTGAATCACGACAGACCCCCGGTGTGAGGGCCCGTCGTCAGGGTTTTGTGACAGCCAGTCCTCCGACCAGGCGCCCGAGAGCGCCTCAGCCGGCCTGTTCTTCGCCCGCCGCATCGGCCGCGGGGGCTTCGGCGCCGGTCATCTCGGCTTCGAGGGCCGCAGCTTCCGGCGCGGTGACCTCGGGTTCGGCCGCCGGTTCCGGCGTCAGCTCACGGGCCAGCGTCGGCTCGATCGGCGCTTCCGAGGCGCCCAGGTCCACGCCCGCGGCCGACTGGCCGGCGGCCAGGCCATCGAGCACCGCGTCGGCGAGCAGGTCGCAGTAGAGCTGGATCGCGCGGGCGGCGTCGTCGTTGCCGGGGATCGGATAGGTGATACCGTCCGGGTTGCAGTTCGTGTCCAGGATGGCGATCACCGGAATGTTGAGCTTCCGGGCTTCCTGAATCGCGATCGCTTCCTTGTTGGTGTCGATCACGAACATCAGGTCGGGAATGCCGCCCATGTCCTTGATGCCGCCCAGGCTGAGCTCCAGCTTGTCGCGTTCGCGGGTGAGCTGCAGCAGTTCCTTCTTCGAACGGCCCTGGCCTTCGCCGGTCACCACGCCGTCGAGTTCGCGCAGGCGCGTGATCGAGCCCGACACCGTGCGCCAGTTGGTGAGCGTGCCGCCCAGCCAGCGGTGGTTCACATAGTACTGGGCGCAGCGCTTCGCGGCCGTGGCGATCGGCTCGGAGGCCTGCCGCTTGGTGCCGACGAACAGGATGCGGCCGCCGCCGGCGGCGACCTCGCGCACCTTCACCAGGGCCTGGTGCAGCAGCGGGATCGACTGCGACAGGTCGATGATGTGGATGTTGGACCGCGAGCCGAAGATGTACTTGTCCATCTTCGGGTTCCAGCGGTGCGTCTGGTGGCCGAAGTGGGCGCCGGCTTCCAGGAGCTGGCGCATGGAGAAATCAGGCAGAGCCATCGTCTGTATCGTCTCTTTCTTCCGGTTGGACCGCCGCGGGCAAACCCTCCGAAGAGGACCGGAACGGACAGGACGGGATGTCTCCCCGCCCAAGACCGCACACCCGCGTGTGGATTGGAGCGGCGCATGTAGTGGGAAACAGGCCGGAAATCAAGACGAAGCGGCGACGCCCGTCGGTGCGGCTACCACGTCTTGCGCTTGGGGTCCGGGCCGAAGACGCTGGTCGTCGGGGCCTTGGGCTTCGGCGCAGCCTGATAGGGCGAGCGGCCCTCGGGGCGCTCGTAAGTGGACACGCCCTTGTAGGGTTTGAACGCCGGGGCGGCCGGCGCCTTCGGCGCGGAAGGCGCTGCGGGGGCGGCCGGCTTGGCCGCCGGCGCCCAGGGCTGGCGGCCGCCGTAGGTCCCTTGAGCGAACGCCGGAGCCGCTGCGGACCCCGCCAGGACGACCGTCAGCGCGGCCGATATCAGCGCCGTTCTCATTTTCGACCCCCCGAATTGCTGCACTAAGGAAAGCACGCAAGACGTCAACGCGCCATTACAGCTCCTCGACGAACACCACGCCCGGCGCGGTCTTCAGCGCCCCGCGCACCGCCCCGTCCAGCGGGAAGCGGCCCGGCAGCCGCATCTCCACCTCCCGGCCGCCGCCGAGCTGGGCGGTCAGCACCACCTCCCCGCCCCGGCCGTTCGAGACGCCCAGGCGCTTCTTGATGGCCTCGATCTCGGCGCTGGGCGAGACATGGACCCTCAGGCCCGCGACCACGTTCTCCACCGCCTTCTCCACCAGCTCGACGTCGTCGCCGAAGAAGCGCACCTCGCCCTCGCTGGCCTTGGCGCGCACCTTCAGCACCACGGCCTTGCCCGGCTCCAGCAGGTCGCGGCACTTGCGCAGGGATTCCGGCGGGAACAGCACCTCGTACTCCCCGGTCGGGTCCGAGAACGTCACGAACGCGAACTTCTCGCCCGAGCGCGACGGCCGCTCCTGCTTGCGGCGCACGACGCCGGCCATCCTGAGCGCCTCGGCGCCGGCGGCGGCGCGCGCGACGGCGTCGGTGAGCAGGTCGGTCCGCTTGCGCCTGAGCGCTTCCACCATGTCGTCCAGCGGGTGTCCTGAGAGGTAGAAGCCCACCGCCGCCAGCTCCTCGTCCAGGCGTTCGGTCGGCGTCCACGGCTCGGCCCGCGTCAGCCGTGGCCGGTGACCGCCCGACAGGTCCTCTCCGAACAGGCTCACCTTGCCCTCGGCGCGATCCGAGGCCAGCGCCTGGCCGTGGCCGATCAGCGCTTCCGCCGAGGCCAGCAACTCGGCGCGGTTGGGATGGATGGTGTCGAACGCGCCCGCCCGGACCAGGGTCTCGAAGGTGCGTTTGTTGACCTGCCTGGGATCGACCCGCTCGACGAAGTCGAAGATGTCGCGGAACGGCCCGCCCTCGCGCCGCACCTCGGCCACGTGCTGCATCGCCTGGAGGCCGACGTTGCGGATCGCGCCCAGGGCGTAAAGCACCTCGCCGTTCTCGACATCGAAGTCGGCCATCGAGCGGTTCACGCAAGGGGGGCGGATCCGCACGCCGAAGCGCTTGGCGTCCTGGTAGAAGACCGCCAGCTTGTCGGTGTTGGCGATGTCGAGGCTCATCGACGCGGCGAAGAACTCGACCGGATGGTTCGCCTTCAGCCAGCCCGTCTGGTAGCTCAGGAACGCGTAGGCCGCGGCGTGCGACTTGTTGAAGCCGTAGCCTGCGAACTTGTCGACGAGGTCGAAGATCGCGCCCGACTGGACCGCCGGCACGCCCTTGGCCTCGGCGCCCGAGACGAACCGGGCGCGCTGAAGCTCCATCTCCTCCTTCTTCTTCTTGCCCATGGCGCGGCGCAGGAGGTCGGCTTCGCCCAGGCTGTAGCCCGCCAGGATCTGGGCGATCTGCATCACCTGTTCCTGGTAGACGATGATCCCGTAGGTCTCCTTCAGCACCTCCTCCAGCATGGGGTGCAGGTAGTCGATCTCCTTGCGGCCGAACTTGCAGTCGACGAAGGTCGGGATGTTGTCCATCGGCCCCGGGCGATACAGCGCGCCGATGGCGGTCACATCTTCGATGGAGTTGGGCCGAAGCTGGCGCAGGGCGTCCCGCATGCCCTGCCCTTCGAACTGGAAGACGCCGATCGTCTGGGCGTTGCTCATCAGCTCGTAGGTCTTGTCGTCGTCCAGCGGCAGCCGGGCCATGTCGACCAGCTCGCCGCGCTTCTCCAGGTACTTCACCCCGCGGTCGATGACCGTCAGCGTCTTCAGGCCCAGGAAGTCGAACTTCACCAGGCCGGCGCTCTCCACCCACTTCATGTTGAACTGGGTGGCCGGCAGCTCCGAGCGCGGGTCGCGGTAGAGCGGCGTCAGTTCCGTGAGCCGGCGGTCGCCGATCACGACGCCCGCCGCGTGGGTGGACGCGTTGCGGTACAGCCCCTCCAGCTCCTGGGCGATGTCCAGCAGCCGCGCCACCGGCTCCTCGCGCTTCGCCTCCTCCTTCAGCCGGGGCTCGATCTCCAGGGCCTGGGCCAGCGTCACGGGGTTGGCCGGGTTGGCCGGGACCATCTTGGCCAGCCGGTCCACCTGCCCGAGGGGCAGTTGCAGCACCCGGCCCACGTCGCGCAGCACGGCGCGGGCCTGGAGCGTGCCGAAGGTGATGATCTGGGCCACGCGGTCGCGGCCGTAGCGCTGCTGCACGTAGGTGATCACCTCCTCCCGCCGCTCCTGGCAGAAGTCGATGTCGAAGTCGGGCATCGAGACCCGCTCCGGGTTGAGGAAGCGCTCGAAGAGCAGGCCGTACTGCAACGGGTCGAGGTCGGTGATGGTCAGCGAATAGGCCACCAGCGACCCCGCGCCCGAGCCACGCCCCGGCCCGACCGGAATCCCCCGCGCCTTCGCCCACTTGATGAAGTCGGCCACGATCAGGAAGTAGCCGGGGAACCCCATCTGGGTGATCACCTGGATCTCGCGCTCCAGGCGGGCCTCGTACTCCTCGACCGGCCGCACGTTGGCGCGCCCCGCCGCCATCCGCGCCCTCAGCCCGTCGCGGGCCTGCCGCGCCAGTTCCTCGGCCTCCGAGATCCGGCCGTCGGTGAACTGGGGCAGCAGGGGGTCGCGCTTGCCCACCATGAAGGCGCAGCGCCGCGCGATATCCAGGGTGTTGTCGCAGGCCTCGGGCAGGTCGGCGAACAGGGCGCGCATCTCGGCCGCCGACTTGAACCCGTGCTCGGCCGTGACCCGCCGCCGCTCGTCCTGGCCCACGAACGCCCCGTCGGCGATGCACAGCAGCACGTCGTGCGCGCCATGCGCCTGGGCGTTCCTGAAATAGACGTCGTTGGTGGCGACCAGCGGCGCGTCCTCGTCGTAGGCGAAGGCCACCAGCCCGCCCTCGGCCGCCGCCTCGGCCGCCGCCCCGTGCCGCTGCAGCTCGACGTAGAAGCGGTCGCCGAACGCCCGCTTCATCTCGGTCAGCGCCGCCCGGCCCTCGTCGGCCTTCCCGGCCGCGAACAGATGGTCCACGGGCCCGTCGGGGCCGCCGGACAGCAGGATCAGGCCCTCGGACAGGTCACAGACCTTCGCCCAGGGGACATGCGGCTCGTCGCTGGCCTCGATCTCGAGATAGGCCAGCGACGACAGCTCGCAGAGGTTGAGATACCCCTGCTCGGTCTGGGCCAGCAGGGTCACCGTGGGGATCTTGGCCCAGCGCTCGGGCGGCGCCTCGCCCACCCCGCGCACCGGCAGCGCGCAGCCGATGATCGGCTGGACGCCCTCGCCCTTCGTCGCGACCGAGAACTCCAGCGCGCCGAACAGGTTGGCGCGGTCGGCGATGGCGACGGCGGGCATGCCGTCGGCCTTGGCCAGGGCGCCGATCTTGTCGGCCTTGATGGCGCCTTCCAGCAGGGAGTAGGCCGAGCGGACCCGAAGGTGGACGAACCCGTCGCCCCCGCCGCCATCCACGCCCTGCACGATCGCGGCCTCCCCCATGCGCATGGCGGTCAGCCCACCAGGCCGGCCACCGAACAGACCATCCAGACAAAGCTGGCCACCGACGCAAACGCCAGCGATTCCCGGGCCAAGCGAACCATCTTCCGCATCCTCCTGTGGGGCGCCTGTGGAGAACCTGTAGGCGCGTTCCGTTTTCGTTCCTTTTCACCTTTTGTTCCATAGGTCAAGCCGCTAGGCTGGCGCCCGTTGCTGGAACGTGGGGGCGGGAACTTGAGGGCGACACGACACAGACGGACGGCCGGGCCGTCGCCGCTGCTCGCCGTCCTGGCGGCTGGCGGTTTCGCGCTGGCCGCCCCCATGCTGGGCGCCTCTGCGCTGGCCACCCCCGCGCCGGACACCTCCCTGACGCCTGGGGCCGCACCTTCGCCTTGCGTCGGGGCCTGGAGCGGCGAAGGCCGGCCCCTGCGGTTTCGCGACGGGATGGCCGAGGCCGAGCGGCGGGCGCTGAGCGCGGCCGTCTTCCTGGCCCTGGACGATCCGGCCGGCGCCGCCGACTGGCCGGCCGGCGCGATCGAGGACGCGCCGCCCTGCGAACTGGCGCGCTTCCAGGCCGACGGCGTGACCTGGACGATCTCGGGCGGTGTCGCCCCTGCCCCGCCGCGCGTCATCCGCGGGCCTGGGACCTCCGACTACTTCTTCGTCGCGGAAGCGCCCGCGCTGGACGACGCCGGCCGGTGGGCGGCGGCGATGACGCCGCTCGTCCCGCGCACGAAGCCGCCCGTCTATCTCCTCGTCGGCGCGACGGGCGAACGGCGCTTCGTCTTCGCGGCCTACGACTCGGCGCCCGGAACCAAGCAACTGGCCGACGACGTGGTGAACGTCGTGGAGGGCGACGCCGCGCCGATCGCGCTTTTCGACCGTCCCGGCGCGGCGGTCACCGTGGCCGCCACCAGCCGCAGCGGCGTGCAGGCCGACCTCTACCGTCCGGCGCTGCTCGATCGCCGCCGGACGGCCACGCTCTACGGGCCGGACGGCCGCTACTTCGTTCCGATGGCCGGCGACGCGATACGGCTCCACGGTTCCGGCCTCGAGTGTCCGGCCCGCCATGGCGCGTTCGAGCGCGCCCGCCTGATCGTGATGGACACGCGTCCCGACCACCTGGACCTGGCCTGCGTGTTCGAGGCCGGGGAGAGCTACATCACCGTCTTCAGCCAGCGCCTCGCCGACCCCAGGACCGACCGGGCCTACATCGCCGAACAGATCGCGGGTTCGAAGGCCTCGACCGGCGTTTCAGGCCGCCGGACGACGACGGAACGCCTTCGCTCGGCCGACGCCGGCCATCGGTGGGAGGACAGTTCCGGCCAGCAGCAGGCGCTGTGGTTCCACCGCCGGGGCGACGACCTGATCGAGGCGCGCGCGACCTTCACGCCCGAGGCCGAGGCGGACGTCGTCAGCCTCGTCGAAAGCCTGTTCGGCCAGCCGTGGCGGCGCGGAGACTGAAAGGCGTCACGGCCGTTCGGCCGGCGGGAACGGCTGGCGCTGGCCGCCCAGCTTGTGGACCACCCCGCGGCGCATCACGAAGGTCGGCCGTTCCAGCTCGGTCACGTCGGCCAGCGGGTTCCGGGCCACCGCGACGATGTCGGCGTCCTTCCCCGGCTCCAGGGATCCCAGGGTCTCGCGCCGGCCCAGCAGTTCGGCGGCGTCCGCGGTCGCGGCCTTGATCGCCTGGGCCGGCGTCATGCCCACGCCGACCATCAGGGCGAACTCCTTGGCGTTGTCGCCGTGGCTGGACACGCCGGTGTCGGTGCCGAACGCGATCTTCACGCCCGAGGCGATCGCGCGCCGATGGTTCTCCATCGCCGCCTTCGCGGCCACCTCGGCCTTGTCCAGGGTGTTGCGCGACCGCGAACCGGCCCGCGCCTGGGCCAGGGCCGCCTGGGGCGCCAGCATGGTCGGCACGAACCAGGCGCCGGTCTTGCGGAACAGCGCGTCGGTGCCGGCCGTGCCGAAGGTGCCGTGCTCGATGGAATCCACGCCCGCCCGCAGCGCCGCCTCGATCCCGTCGGTCCCGTGGGCGTGGGCGGCCACCTTGCGGCCGAACATGTGGGCCGTCTCGACCACCGCCTTCATCTCGTCGTCGTACATCTGCCGGCCCAGGCCGCCGGCGACGTTCGAGTTCACGCCGCCGGTCGCCATGAACTTGATGACCTCGGCGCCCTGCGAGATCTGCGAGCGCACCGCCCGGCGGCAGTCTTCCGGCCCGTTGCAGACGGTGGCCTGGCGCACGTGGGCCGCCGCGGTCAGGTCGCGGTTGAGGTTGTTGGAGCCGTCGCCGTGACCGCCGGTGACCGAGATCGCGCCGCCCGCCGCGACGATGGTCGGCCCCGGCAGCAGGCCCGCGGCGATCCCGTCGCGCAGGGCGGTGACGCTGCGCACGTCGCTGCCCAGGTCGCGCACGGTCGTGAACCCGGCCTCCAGCGTCCGCCGGGCGTTGTCGGCGCCCAGGATCACCACGTCCTCGATGTCGCGGGTCGGCCCCTCGATGCGGCCCCTCAGCTTGTCGTCGTCGCTGAAGATGTGGACGTGCATGTCGATCAGGCCCGGCAGGACGAACTGGTCCTTCAGGTCGATCAGCCGCGCGCCCGGTCCGCCGGCCTGCGCCGGGTCGGCATGGCCGTCCTGCACGGCGGCGATCCGGCCGTCCCGGATCACCAGGGTCGAGGGCCCCCGCGGCGCCTGGCCCGGCCGGTCCAGCAGGCCGCCGGCGTGGATCACGGTGGTGACGGGCGCGGTCTGGGCCGACGCCTGCGGCGCGGCGACAAGGCAGAGCGCGGCGGCGGCCGCGGCGACGGACAGGCGCATGACTGGAGTCCCCCGATGACAGGCGCCGCAGCCTATCGGCGCGATCCGGCCTGTCCAGCCGCACCCGTCCCGCCCGACCGGACCTCCGCCGGCTCAGGCCGCAGTCGGCGGGGTCCAGGGCTCCAGGCGACCCTCCCGGAGCGCCAGCACCCGGTCCATGTGCCCGGCGAGTTCCAGGTTGTGGGTCGCCACCACGGCCGCCACGCCCTGGCTGCGGGCCAGGGCATAGAGGCTGTCGAACACGGCGCCCGAGGTCGTCGGGTCCAGGTTGCCCGTGGGCTCGTCGGCCAGCAGCAGCCGCGGCCGGTTGGCCAGAGCGCGCGCGATGGCCACGCGCTGCTGCTCCCCGCCCGAGAGCTGCGGCGGATGGTGGTGGGTCCGCTCGCCCAGGCCCAGGCTGGTCAGCAGCTCGCGCGCCCGGTCGCCGGCCGCCCGACGCCCGGCGCCGGCGATCATCATCGGCAGGGCCACGTTGTCGAGGGCCGAGAACTCGGGCAGCAGGTGGTGGAACTGGTAGACGAAGCCGATGGTCGCCAGCCGCACGCGGGTGCGTTCGCGCTCGTTCAGGTGGGTGCAGTCCCGCCCCTGGATGGCGATGCGACCGCCGTCGGGATGCTCCAGCAGTCCGGCGGCGTGCAGCAGGCTCGACTTGCCCGACCCCGACGGGCCCACCAGCCCCACGATCTCGCCCGGCCGCACGTCCAGGTCCACGCCCGTCAGCACGGGCAGCGCCCCGGCCGCGGTCACATAGGTCCGCTCGAGGCCGCGGATCGAGAGGACGGCGTCACTCATAGCGAAGCGCCTCCACGGGATCGAGGCGCGACGCCCGCCACGCGGGAATGAGGCTCCACAGGCACGCCATGCCCAGCGAGAAGACCGAGATCCCCGCCACCTCGACGGGATCGACCTTCGCGGGCAGCCGCGACAGGTAGTAGACGTCCGAGGCGAACACCTGCGTGCCGGTGGCCCATTCCACGAAGCTCTGGATCGGTCCGATGTAGACCGAGAACAGCACGCCCAGCGTCACGCCCGCGATCGTGCCCAGCGCGCCGATCGTGGCGCCGGTCATGAAGAAGATGCGCAGCACCGAGCCCTGCCCCGCCCCGATGGTGCGCAGGATGGCGATGTCGCGGGTCTTGTTCTTCACCAGCATCACCAGCCCCGAGATGATGTTGAGCGCCGCGATCACGATCAGCATCCCCAGGATCAGCCGCATGGCGACCCGCTCCACGGCCAGCGCGCCCCAGAAGGCGGTGTCGCGCTGGGTCCAGTCGGTGACGATGGCCGCGGGCCCTGCCGCCCGCGCGATGTCGGCGCGCAGCGCCGGGGCCTTGTCGGGATCGACCACCTTCACCTCGATGGCGTCGGCGCTGTCCTCGCGGCCGAAGAAGAGCTGGGCCTGCTCCAGGGGCATGTAGATGTAGGCCTGGTCGAACTGGCTCATGCCGACGCTGAAGGTCGCGGCCACCGTGTAGGGCTTCTGCAACGGCGTGCCGCCGAACGCCGTGGCGCCGCCCGCCGGCGAGATCAGGGTCAGGGTGTCGCCGGGCATGACCCCCAGCGACTGGGCGAGGCGCTCGCCCACCACGATCATGTCGCCGCCGTATTCGCCCTGGCCGAACCCGGTCAGCCGGCCCTGGACGATGTTGCCCGACACCAGCCGGGTCTTCGCCAGGTCCCCGGCGCGGATGCCGCGCACCAGGGCCCCGGTGATCTGGCTGGGGCCGATGGCGATGGCCTGGGCCTCGATGACCGGCGCCGCCAGGGTGACGCCCGGAACCTTCGCGATGGCGTCGGCGGCCACGTCGCGACCCGGCCCGTCCAGCACGCCGCCGGTGACGAACACGTGGCCCTGGAAGCCCAGGATCCGGCCCAGCAGTTCGGCGCGGAACCCGTTCATCACCGACATGGTGGCGATCAGCACGCCCACGGCCAGCATGATGCCGATGAACGAGATGACCGAGATCAGCGCCACGCCGCCCTGCTGGCGCTTCGCCCGCAGGTAGCGCCACGCCACCATCCGCTCCCAGAGCCCGAACGGCCGGGCCCGGCCCGCGAAGCCCTGACCTGCGACGTCCTGGGCGGAGACGTCCTGGGCGGAGACGGTCAACCCGTGATGGCCTTGATCGCGGCGTCGAGCGACAGCGTCTGGCGCTCGCCCGTACCGCGTCGCTTCAGCTCGACCACCCCCTCGGCCACGCCCTTGGGCCCGACGATGAGCTGCCAGGGGATGCCCACGAGGTCTGTGGCGGCGAACTTCGCGCCCGGCCGGTCGTCGCGGTCGTCGTACAGCGGATCGATCCCCGCCTCGGACAGCGCCTTGTAGGCCGCCTCGCACGTGGCGTCGCAGCCCGCGTCGCCGGCGCGCAGGTTCAGCACCGCGGCGCCGAAGGGCGCCACGCTGTCGGGCCAGATGATGCCGCCGTCGTCGTGGCTGGCCTCGATGATGGCGCCCACGAGCCGCGAGACGCCCACGCCGTACGAGCCCATCTGGACGGCCACGTCCTTGCCGTCCGGCCCCGTCACCTTCGCGCCCATCGGCGCCGAGTACTTCTCGCCGAAGTAGAAGATGTGGCCCACCTCGATGCCGCGGGCCGTCATCCGCTTGTCCTCGGGCAGGGCGCCATAGGCGGCCTCGTCGTGCATCTCGTCCGAAGCGGCGTAGAGCGTCGTGCGCTTCTCGACCAGCGGCTGGAGATCGCCGTCCCAGTCGATGTCGGGGCCGGGCGCGCCCATCTCCACCAGGTCGCGGTGGGCGAAGACCTGGCTCTCGCCCGTCTCGGCCAGGATGATGAACTCGTGGGAGAGGTCGCCGCCGATGGGCCCCGTGTCGGCCCGCACCGGGATCGCCTTCAGGCCCAGGCGCGAATAGATGTTGAGATAGGCCAGGAACATCCGGTTGTAGGCGCGCCGCGCCGCCGCCTCGTCGATGTCGAAGCTGTAGGCGTCCTTCATCAGGAACTCGCGCCCGCGCATCACCCCGAACCGGGGCCGCCGCTCATCGCGGAACTTCCACTGGATGTTGTAAAGATTCTTCGGCAAATCCTTGTAGGATTTGACGTAACTCCTGAAGATATCGGTCACGACCTCTTCCGCCGTGGGGCCGTACAGCAGGTCGCGCTCGTGGCGATCCTTGATGCGCAGCATCTCCTCGCCATAGTCGTCGTAGCGGCCGCTCTCGCGCCACAGGTCGGCGAGTTGCAGCGTGGGCATCAGGATCTCGACGGCGCCGGCGCGGTTCATCTCCTCGCGCACGATCTGCTCGATCTTCTTCAGCACCTTCAGCCCAAGCGGCAGCCACGCATAGATGCCCGCCGCCTCCTGCCGGATGAGCCCCGCGCGCAGCATGAGCTGGTGCGACACGATCTGCGCGTCGGCGGGCGCCTCGCGAAGCGTCGGCATGAAGTATCGCGAAAGGCGCATGGGATTCCCGTCCGGTCAGGCGAAGGCGCCGTGATAGCCTTGCCGCGCGAACCTTGGCAACGATGAGGCGACGACGCGGGTTCCCCGGCCGGCCCGGCTCAATGCGTCCGCGGCAGCGGCGGCAGCTTGATCAGGCCGAGCCACAGCACGACCCACAGGACGGCGAAGATCACCGCGGTGATCCCCGTGGTGACCAGGAACTTCTGCTTCAGCTTCGGATCCACCGGCGCCCCGGGGTCGCCGCCGTCGCCCTTGTCGATCCCGGCCTCGGCATGCGACTGCACCCCGAACGGCAGCACGGCGAACAGCACCGTCCACCAGATCGTCAGGAAGACGGCGATCGAGGTGAACGGGCCCATCAATGCGCCTCTTTCGGCGTTTCCATCAGCTCGACCAGCACCCCGCCCATGTTCTTCGGATGCACGAAGATCACCGGCGTCCCGTGGGCGCCGATCCGCGGCTTGCCGCCGTTCAGCACCGTGGCGCCCTTGGCGACCATGTCGTCGCGCGCCGCTTCGATGTCGGCCACCTCGAAGCAGATGTGATGCTGGCCACCGGCCGGATTCTTCTCCAGGAAGCCCTTCAGGGGCGAGGCGTCGCCGTGCGGCTCGATCAGTTCGATCTGGCTGTTCGGCAGGTCGACGAAGCACACCCACACGCCCTGTTCGGGCAGGGCGAACTTCTCGCCGATCTTCGTGGCGCCCAGCACGTCGCGATACAGCGCGACCGACTGCTCGATGGAGGGCGTCGCGACGCCCACGTGGTTCAGTTTCCCGATCATGCCCCGCCTATACGCCGCCTCGCGCGCCGGGGCGAGATCACCTTGCGGAACGAGGCGCACCGGCCCTTCAGAACACCGCCCCCTGCGCCACCAGTTCGGCGATACGGTCGGCCGGCACGCCATACCCCCCCAGGATCTCCGCGGAATGCTCGCCCAGGTCCGGCGTGGGCCGCGAGAAGCCCGTCGGCGTCCGCGAGAAGGCCGAGAAGGCCCTGGTGCTGACCACCGGCCCGAGCCGGGGATGCGTCCAGGCCTCCACGAAGCCGTTCTGCGCCAGGAACGCGTCCTCGAGGGCCTCGGCGCCGCGGATCGCCGGCGCGGCGGCGACGCCCGCCGCCCGGAGCGCCGTCAGCGCCTCGCCCCGCGGGCGCGCCGCGAGGGCTGTGGCGATCCCGTCGGCCAGCGCGCCGTCGCGAGGCTCGGTCAGGGCCCCGTCGTCCAGGTCCAGCCCCACAACCTCGCCCAGCGCGCGGGCTTCGGCCCCGGTCTCGGCCACCAGGCCGATCCAGCCGTCGGCGCACGCATAGAAGCGGTGCAACGCCGAGACCCCGATACAGTCGACGTCGCCGTCCACGTTCGGCGGCCGGCCGTCGTAGGTGGTCACCTCGCCGCTCTGGAACAGCAGGCTCTGGGCCATCAGGCTCGTCAGCACCTCCTGGCCCTCGCCGGTTCGCTCGCGCGCGTTCAGGGCGGCGATCACGGCCCCTGCGACGGTGGCCGCCGTGGCGATGTCGTTGACGGCGATCGTGTAGAGGACCGGGTCGCCCGCGCCCCCCTGTCCCGCCATCATCCCGCCCTCGGCCTGGAGCAGCGGGTCGAACCCCGGCAGCGCCGCCCGCGGCCCGCTCTCGCCATAGGCGTTGATCGAGCAGGAGATGATCCGGGGGTTGGCGGCCTTCAGCGCCGCGTAGTCGATGCCCAGGCGCCCCCGCACGCCCAGCCGGTAATTGTCGATCACGACGTCGGCCTGCCGGACCAGATCCAGGAACAGCGCCCGCGCCGAGGGTGTCTTGAGGTCCAGCCCCAACGCCCGGTTGCCGCGGTTGTAGGCCATGAACTGCGAGCCGTCCGACCGGAAGGGATCGCCCTCCCGCGGCTCGATCTTCGCCACGTCGGCGCCGAGCTGGGTCAGGATGGTGCCCGCATAGGCGCCCGCGATCACCGTGCCCAGGTTCAGAACCTTCACGCCGGCCAGCGGCCCGCCGGAGTCCGGAGCGCCTGAGTCCGGAGCGCCTGAGTCCGGAGCGCCTGAGTCCGGAGCGCCTGGGTCCGGAGCGCCTGGGTCCGGAGCGCCTGGGTCCGGAGCGCCTGGGTCCGGAGCGCCGGACTCAGGCGCCGCCCGCGGGGACCAGGCTGGCGGTGCGGCGATGGATTTCGCCAGTCCGCGCACCGAGGCGGGGGTCGTCGCGAACTTCACCGAGGGCGCGGGCGTGGCCACCACGCCCAGCGTCGGATGCGCCAGTTCCAGCCTCAGGCCCGCGTCCCGGACCACCTCGCTGGCGAACCAGGCCTCGCGGCGGCCGATGGGTCCGCACGGCACGTCGTTGGCCCGCAGCGCCTCCAGCCACTCGTCCCGCGTCCGCGTCAGGAACATGCCTTCCAGGAGGTCGCGCGCCGCCAGCATGTCGGCCTCAAGCGCGTCGAAGGCGTCCTCCAGGCCCAGCACCTCGAAGGCCTTGCGATAGAAGTTGTTGAACAGCGTCCCGAGGAAGAACCATTCCCCGTCCGCGCATTGATACAGCCGGTAGCGCGGGTTGCCGCCCGGCGGCACGGGCCGGGGAAGCGGCGGCTCGACGAAGACCTTGGACGGCGGCGCCGCCTCGGCCGCGCCGTGCAGTCCGGTGACCACCAGTCCCTGGCCCCGCCCGCTGCGGGTCCGCTCGAACAGCGCCGCCCCGATCGCGCCTGCGCCCAGCACGGCCTGCGCATACCAGGCGATCGGCAGCGTCAGATGCACGGGCTGGTCGCTCCACGCGCCCTGGCGGAACGCGACGCCCGTCAGGCCGGCCAGCAGCAGGTGGTGCGGCGCCAGGTCGCTCCACTCGCCCGTGGTCCCGTAGGGCGGCATCCAGGCGTGGACTAGTCCGGGATGGGCCGCCGTCAGCGTCTCGGCGTCCAGTCCCAGCGCCTCCAGGCGTCCCGGCGCGTGGTCGAACAGCGCGACGTCCGCTCCCGCGATCAGCGTCCGCGCGGCCGCCAGCCCCTGGCCGTCGCCGAGATCCAGGGTCAGAACCTGCTTGTTGCGGTTCCAGGTCTGATAGCCGGCCGTTCGCTGCGCCCGGTCGCCGCCCGGCGGCTCCACCTTGACGATCTCGGCCTCCAGGTCGCCCAGCAGCATGGCGGCCATCGGCCCGGCCACCCCTTGCGTGAAGTCGACGATCCGAACGCCCCTGTACGCGGACATGCGCAGCCGGCCTCCCCTGCCCTTACCCTATCGCGCGGCTGCCCGCGTCTCGCTAAGGCCATCAAACCCGCCCTTCGAACGCGCGGCAAGCGGCATGGGCGAGATTCGACGGGCTCGGGCTGGCGTCGGCGCGAACCGAAAACAACTCCGCTCATCCCGGCGAATGCCGGGACCCAGATCGTATGGCTCAGTTCGTCGGCAGTCACATCTCGACAAGTACGGCATCATGGAACATTGTAAGAACATGTTCCATGTCTACATCCTTGCGAGCCACCGCAATGGAACGACCTACGTCGGTCACACGAACGATCTGGCGCGGCGTATCTGGGAGCACCGCGAGGGAATCTACGGCGGCTTCACCATGAAGTATGGGGTCAAACGGCTCGTATGGTTCGAAGAGCATGGATCGCGCGAAGAGGCGTTCCGCCGAGAGCGGCGAATCAAAGAGTGGCGCCGATCATGGAAGCTGCTGCTGATCGAAGAGCGAAACCCGACTTGGCGGGACCTGTTCGAGGAGGTCTGTGGGGCGGACGTGGATGTGGAAGCCTGGCTGGCCGAGTTGGATCGCAGAGACGCAGCGCCTATGGCGGGCGTCTGATTTCGCCACGCCGAACCATATGATCTGGGTCCCGGCATTCGCCGGGATGAGCGGAAGGATCTATATCCGCAGCACCGTCGTCTCCACCACGGGCCGCTTGCCCCAGATGCGCTGGCTGGCCTTCTTCACCGCCCGGGTGATCATGGTCTCGATGGTGTCGTCGAGATCCCGGTCCTCGCCCTTCAGGCGCTTGAGCGCCTGCTCGGCCTCGTCGGCCAGTTCGTCGAGGATGTCGTCCAGCGCGCTCTCGCCGTCGGCGGGCAGCCCCAGGACGCGCACCTGCGGGCCGCTGACGATCCGGCTGCGGCCGTCCAGCGCCACCGAGACCGCGATCATCCCGTTGTAGGCGGCGTGGCGGCGCTCGCGCAGCGCATCGCCGTTCTCGGGCGTCAGCACGCCCGCGTCCACGAACAGGCGGCCGGCGGGCACCTCGTCGATCACCTCGGCGCGGCCGGGCGCCAGCCGCACGAGGTCGCCGTTGCGGGGCGTCACCTGCTGCGGCACCTGGAGGTCGCGGGCGAAGGCCGCGTGCTCCATCAGGTGGCGCCGCTCGCCGTGCGTCGGCACCGCCACCTGCGGCCGCGCCCAGCGGTACATCTCGGCCAGCTCGTCGCGGCACGGGTGGCCCGAGACGTGGATGCCCGGATGGTCGCGCTCGGTGTAGAGCCGCACGCCGCGCTCGGTCAGCTTGTTCTGCAGGTTGCGGATCGGGATCTCGTTGCCCGGGATCACCCGGCTGGAGAAGACCACGCTGTCGCCCGAGGCCAGCTTCACGTGCGGATGCGTGCCCTCGGCGATCCGGGCCAGCGCGGCCCGCGGCTCGCCCTGGCTGCCGGTGCAGAGATAGAGCACCGCGTTCTCCGGCAGGTGCTTGGCCTCGGTGTCGTCCAGGAAGGGCTGGATGTCCTGCATCAGGCCGACCGACTTCGCCGCCGCCGCCATCCGGTGCATCGAGCGCCCGGCGAGGCAGACGCGGCGCCCCGCCGCCTCGGCCGCGCGGATCACGCTGTCCATCCGCGCCACGTTCGACGCGAAGCACGCCACCGCCACCTTGCCCTTCAGGCCGCCGATCAGCGACGTCATGGCCTCGCGCACGTCGGCCTCGGACCCGGCGTGGCCGTCCACGAAGACGTTGGTGCTGTCGCACACCATCGCCAACACGCCCTCGTCGCCCAGCCGGCGGATCGCGGCGGCGTCGGTGACGTCCCCCAGCAGCGGGTCGGGGTCGATCTTCCAGTCGCCGGTGTGCAGGATCGTGCCCAGCGGCGTGCGGATCGCCAGGCCGTTCGGCTCGGGGATGGAGTGCGTCAGGGTGATGAGGTCCAGCGTGAACGGCCCCAGCTCGATCCGCCCGCCCAGCGGGACCTCGGTGATCTCCACCTCGTCCAGTAGGTCGGCCTCGCGCAGCTTCTCGCGCAGGATGAAGGCGGTGAACGGCGTCGCGTAGATCGGCGCCTGGAGCCGTGGCCACAGCCAGGCCACGGCGCCGATGTGATCCTCGTGCGCGTGCGTCAGCACGATGCCCAGGATGCGGTCGGCGTACGCCTCGATGAACGTCGGGTCGGGCAGGATCACCTCGACGCCCGGCGTGGTCTGGTCGCCGAACGTCACGCCCAGGTCGACCACGATCCACTTGCGGTCGTGCGCCGGGCCGAAGCCGTACAGGTTGAAGTTCATCCCGATCTCGTTCGACCCGCCGAGCGGCAGGAAGACGAGTTCGTCGTCTCTGGATTTCGCCATCAGGCCTTCTTCGTGTTCCGCCGCCAGATCTCCAGCATGCCACGGATGGTCAGGTCGGAGTCGAAGTGATCGATGCTGGTCGTCGCGCCGTGGAACAGCGAGGCGACACCGCCGGTCGCGACGACGGTCAGGGGTTCGGCGCGCTCGGCCTTGATCCGCGAGATCAGGCCTTCGATCAGGGCGATGTAGCCCCAGAACACGCCCGACTGCATGGCGCCCACCGTATCGGTGCCGACCACCCGCTGCGGCTTCTGGATCGCCACCCGCGGCAGCTTGGCGGCGGCCGAGTGCAACGCCTCCATCGACAGGTTGATGCCCGGCGCGATCACCCCGCCCTCGAAGCCGCCGTCCGCGGCGATGATGTCGAATGTGGTCGCCGTGCCGCTGTCGATGACGATCAGGGCGCCGGGATGGGCGGCGTGTGCGCCCACCGCGTTCACCAGCCGGTCGGCGCCGGCCTCGGACGGCTTGTCGATGCGGACCGGTATGCCCAGGTCCACGTTCTCGCCGATCACGAGCGGTTCGACGTGCAGGTAGCGCCGCGCCAGGTTGCGCAGGTTGAAGATCGACTGCGGCACCACGCTGGAGATGATGCAGGCGTCGAAAGCCCCCAGCGCCAGGCCGGCCATGCCCAGGAGTTGCGAAAGCCAGACGGCGTATTCGTCGGCCGTCCGCGTGGAGTCGGTGCCGGCCCGCCACTGCGCCGTCCACCGTTCGCCGTCATGAACGGCGAACAGGGTGTTGGTGTTGCCCTGCTCGATGGCCAGCAGCATGTCACGCCTCCCCGAAGAACACGTCGCCCGCGGTTATCCGCTCCAGCCCGCCGTCGTCCAGCCGCAGCCGGAGCGCCCCGTCCGCGTCCAGGCCCTCGGCGACGCCCCGCAGGGTCCGGTTCGGCAACCGCGCCTCGCACGGCTGTCCCAGGCCCGTCGCCCGCTCTGACCAGCCCGCGGCGATGGGCGCGAACCCCTGCGTGGTCCACGCGACCCGCCAGCGCTCGAAGGCCGGCGCCAGGACGTCCAGGGCCGCGCGCGGGGTCGGCGGCGGCCCCGCCATATGGTCGGCGAACGCCGTCGCGGGGCGCTCGACGTCGGTGGGCGCATGGGCGAGGTTCACCCCGATCCCCACCGCCAGCCACAGCCGTCCGTCCGGCCGCGTGCCGGATTCCACCAGGATGCCCACGGCCTTGCGCCCGTGGACCAGCACGTCGTTCGGCCATTTCAGCCGCGCCGCGCCGGGCCCCAGGCAGGTGTCGGCCAGGTCGCACGCCGCCAGCGCGGCCACGAAGGAAAGCTGCGCCGCCTCGCCCGGCGGCCGGTCCGTGGTGGCCAGTAGCGTGGCCGCCAGGTTGCCGCGGAGCGTCGACCACGCCCGTCCCCGCCGCCCGCGCCCGGCGGTCTGGACGGCGGCGGTGATCCAGACGGGGCCGCCCTCGCCCGCCTCGCCGCGGCGTCGCGCCTCGGCGTTGGTGGAGTCGAGTTCCTCGTAGGCCTCGATGGGCGGGGTCGCGACCAAGCCCTAGGCCAGGCCCAGCGACAGCGCCGCGCGCTGGGCCAGCGGGGTCAGCCAGACCAGGGCGACCAGCACGACCGGGAAGGCGAAGATCGCCGTCACGGCCGCGATCGCCCGCGCCTCGGCCGGCGGCTTGTCGGTGGCGCCGGGGCTGCCGTCGAACCACATCACCTTGATGAGCCGCAGGTAGTAGAAGGCCGCCACGACCGATCCCACGAGGCCGATCACCGCCGCCACCCAGAGTCCGGCGTCGATCGCCGCCTTGAAGACGAAGACCTTGGCCCAGAAGCCCGAGAACGGCGGCAGGCCCAGCGCCGACAGCGCGAAGACGGTCATGGCCAGCGCCAGCCCCGGCCGTTCCTTGATCAGGCCCGCCATGTCGTCGATCGTCTCCATCGGCCGCCCGTCGCGCGACAGCGCGGCCAGGCAGGCGAAGAAGCCCGTCACGTCGATCATGTACAGGATCATGAACATCAGCATCGCCTGCACGCCGTCCGACGTACCCGACGAAAGTCCCAGGACCGCGTAGCCGACGTTGGCGATCGAGGAATAGGCCCACAGGCGCTTCAGATTCTTCTGCACCAGGCCGCCGAAGGCCCCGACCGCCACCGAGATGAGGGCCAGGACAACCAGCACCTGCTGCCACTGATCGGCCGCGCCGGCGAACCCGTCAGCCAGCACGCGGGCGAACAGCACCATCGCGGCCAGCTTCGGAGCCGCGGCGAAGAAGGCCACCACCGGCGTCGGCGCGCCTTCGTAGACGTCCGGCGTCCACATGTGGAACGGCGCCGCCGAGACCTTGAAGGCCAAGCCGCAGATCAGGAAGACGAGGCCGAACAGGAGGCCCGTGTCGGCGCCCGAACCGGCCGCCGCGGCGATCTCGGAATACAGCGTCGAGCCCGAGAAGCCGTAGACCAGGCTGGCCCCGTACAGCAGCATCCCCGACGAGAGCGCCCCGAGGACGAAGTATTTCAGGCCGGCTTCCGAGGCCTTCGGGTTGTCGCGGTGCATCGCCGCCAGGACGTAGAGCGACAGCGACGACAGCTCGACGCCCACGTACAGCGAGATCAGGTCGCCGGACGAGGCCATCATGCCCATGCCCAGCGCGGCCAGCAGCACCAGCACCGGGAACTCGAACACCCGCACGCCCCGCCGCTCGAACCACGGCAGGCCCAGGGGGATCGCCACGGCCGAGGCCAGGTAGATCGCCACCTTGGCGAAGCTGGCCGCCGCGTCCGAGATCAGCCCGCCGCCGAACGCTTCGCCGAACGGCTGCGTCGCCGAAGCCACGGCCGCCGCCAGCAGCACCAGCACCGCGCCGCCGCCCACCAGCCGGGTCTGCTTCGGCGCGAAGGCGCCCACGACCAGCAGGCCCAGGGAGCCGAGGGCCAGGACGATCTCAGGGAGGGCCAGCGCCAGATTGTCGGTGAAGGTCATCGAACGTCCCTACCCGCCGATGGCCGCACGATAGACCTGCACGAGCTGGTCGACCGACGCCTGGGTCACGTTGAACACGGAGTTGGGCTGCACGCCCATGTAGAGGGTGGCGATCACGAGCGGCGCGAAGATCGCGATCTCGCGCCAGTCCAGGTCCTCGATGGCCGAAAGCTTCGGATTGGTCATCTCGCCGAACACCACGCGCCGGTACAGCGTGAGCATGTAGACCGCCGAGAGGATGACGCCGCTGGCCGCCAGGATGGCCGCCCAGGTCGACACCTCGTAGACGCCCACCATGGCCAGCACCTCGCCCACGAAGCCGCTGGTGCCCGGCAGGCCCACGTTGCCCATGGTGAACAGCATGAACACGCCCGCGTAGAACGGCATCCGCTTCACCAGCCCGCCGTAGAACGCGATCTCGCGGGTGTGCATGCGGTCGTAGATCACGCCGACGCAGAGGAAGAGCGCGCCCGAGATCACCCCGTGGCTCAGCATCTGGAAGATGGCGCCCTGCTCGCCCTCGGCGTTGCCGGCGAAGATGCCCATGGTCACCAGGCCCATGTGGGCCACCGACGAATAGGCGATCAGCTTCTTCACGTCGGTCTGCCGGAACGCGATCAGCGAGGTGTAGATCACCGCGATCACCGACAGGGTCAGGACCAGGGGCGTGAACAGGTCGGAGGCCTGCGGGAACATCGGCAGCGAGAAGCGCAGGAAGCCGTAGCCGCCCATCTTCAGCAGGATGCCCGCCAGGATCACCGAGCCGGCGGTCGGCGCCTCGACGTGCGCGTCGGGCAGCCAGGTGTGGACCGGCCACATCGGCATCTTCACCGCGAACGACGCGAAGAACGCCAGCCACAGCCAGGTCTGGGCCTCGGGCGTGAAGGCGTACTGCATCAGCGCCGGGATCGAGCTGGTCCCGCTGACCCCGATCATGAACAGGATCGCCGCCAGCATGAGCACCGAGCCCAGCAGGGTGTAGAGGAAGAACTTGAAGGCGGCGTACACCCGCCGCGCGCCGCCCCAGATGCCGATGATCAGGAACATCGGGACCAGGCCGAACTCGAAGAAGATGTAGAACAGCACCAGGTCCAGCGCGCAGAACACGCCGATCACCAGCGTCTCCAGCACCAGGAAGGCGATCAGGTATTCGTGGACCCGCTTGTCGATCGACCGCCACGACGCGGCGATGCACAGCGGCATCAGGAACGCCGTCAGCAGCACGAACAGGATCGAGATCCCGTCCACGCCCATCCGGTAGCTCAGGCCCATGAACCAGGCCGTCTCTTCCACGAACTGGAAGCCCGGGTTCGAGGAGTCGTACTGCGCGACCAGCAGGACCGAGAGGACGAAGGTGGCCAGGGTGGTGACCAGCGCGATCCAGCGCGCCGTCTCGGCCGACTTCGGATCGTCCGCACGCCCGCCGAAGCGCAGGGCCAGGATGCCCAGCACGCCCACCAGCGGCGCATAGGTGATGAGGGAGAGAAGCGGCATCTTAAGTGGTCATCCCCCTCAGGCGGACCAGGCCCAGATCGCGTAGGTCAGGAGACCCGCGACGCCGAGCAGCATGACGAAGGCGTAGTGGTAGACGTAGCCCGACTGGAGGCGCCCGGCGCCCTTGCCCACCCGGACCGACAGCGCCGAGACCCCGTCGGGGCCCAGCCCGTCGATGATCTTCTGGTCGCCGCCCTTCCAGAACAGGTCGCCCAGCCACTTCGCCGCGCGGACGAAGGTGGCCTGGTACAGCTCGTCGAAGAACCACTTGTTGTAGAAGAAGACGTAGAGGATGCCCTCGCGCGCGGCGAGCTTGGCCCCCAGGCCTTCCTTCCAGATGTACATGTAGGCCGCCACCAGCAGGCCGCCGACCGAGGCGACCAGCGGGGCGAGGTAGACCCATAGCGGCGCATGGTGGCCGCCCTCGCCCGCATGCTCCGCGGGCAGGTTGAAGATGGCGCCCCGCCAGAAGTCGCCGGCATGGCTGCCGATGAACTCGTGGTGGAACACGAAGCCGGCGAAGATCGCGCCGGCCGCCAGCACCAGCAGCGGGATGCGCATCGTCCACGGGCTCTCGTGCGGCTTGTGCTCGCCGTGGCCGTGCGCACCGTGATGGCCGTGATCATGCGCGTCGGGCAGCGGCTCGCTGTGGGTCTCGTGCTGCGCGTCGGTCGCGTGGTCGTCGTGCGTGTGGTGGTCGCGGTTGTGCCAGTGGTGCTCCAGGTCCTCGGGCGTCCAGCGCGCGTGGCCGTTGAAGGTGAAGAACGCCAGCCGCCACGAATAGAACGCCGTCAGGCCCGCCACCAGAACGCCGATGAAGAAGGCGAAGTAGCCTACCGCATGGCCCGCCCCGCCGGCCTCGTAGGCGGCGTGGATGATCGCGTCCTTGGAATAGAAGCCGGCGAAGCCCAGCTCCAGCGCGGGCGCGCCCAGGCCCACGCCGGGGATGCCCAGGCCGGTGATGGCGATGGTGCCGATCATCATCACCACCGCGGTGATCGGCAGGTACTTCTGCAGCGCGCCGTAGCGGCGCATGTCCTGCTCGTGCGCCATGCCGTGGATCACCGAGCCGGCGCCCAGGAACAGCAGCGCCTTGAAGAAGGCGTGGGTGAACAGGTGGAACATCGCCGCCTGGTAGGCCCCCACGCCGGCGGCGAAGAACATGTAGCCGAGCTGCGAGCAGGTCGAGTAGGCGATCACCCGCTTGATGTCGTTCTGCGTCAGGCCGACCGTAGCGGCGAACAGGGCCGTCACCGCGCCGATCACGGTCACGATGGTCTTGGTCACCGGGGCGTATTCGAACATCGGCGACAGCAGGCAGACCATGTAGACGCCGGCCGTCACCATGGTGGCGGCGTGGATCAGGGCCGACACCGGCGTCGGGCCCTCCATCGCGTCGGGCAGCCAGGTGTGCAGGAAGAACTGCGCCGACTTGCCCATCGCGCCCACGAACAGCAGCGCGCAGGCCAGGTCGATCAGCGAGAAATGGCCGCCGGCGAAGTCCCAGCCCTCGCCCACCGCGCCCTGGATCAGCGGGAACAGCTTGGCGAACTCGATGGTCCCGAAGGCCCAGAACACCGTCATGATCCCCAGCACGAAGCCGAAGTCGCCCACGCGGTTGACCACAAACGCCTTGATCGAGGCGGCGTTGGCCGAATCCTTGTGATGCCAGAAGCCGATCAGCAGGTAGCTGGCCAGCCCCACGCCTTCCCAGCCGAAGAAGAGCTGCATGAAGTCGGCGGCGCTGATCAGCGCCAGCATGGCGAAGGTGAACAGCGACAGGTAGGCGAAGAACCGCGGCTTGCTGGGGTCCTCGGCCATGTACCCCCAGGAATACAGGTGCACGAGCGAGGAGACGGTGGTCACCACCACCAGCATCACCGCCGACAGCGCGTCCAGGCGGAACGACCAGTTCGAGACGAAGTCGCCCACATGGATGAAGGGCGCATAGGTGAGCGTGAACGGCTGCAGGCCGCCCCAGGTCCACTGGCTGAAGACCACCCACGACAGGATCGCCGACAGGAAGAGGAAGCCGGTGGTGACGGCCATGGCCGGCTTGTCGCCGATCAGCTTGCCGAACAGGCCGGCCGTGATCGCGCCGATCAGCGGCCCGAACAGGATGATGGTGACGAGGGCTTCTGCGTTCACGACCGGATCAGCCCTTCATCATCGAGGCGTCGTCCACGGCGATGTCGCCGCGGGTGCGGAAGAAGGTGACGAGGATCGCCAGGCCCACCGCCGCCTCGGCGGCGGCGACGGTCAGCACGAACATGGCGAAGATCTGCCCCACCACGTTGCCGAGATAGACCGAGAAGGCCACCAGGTTGATGTTGACCGCCAGCAGGATCAGCTCGATCGACATCAGGATGACGATGACGTTCTTGCGGTTCACGAAGATCCCGAACACGCCGATCGTGAACAGGATCGCGGCGACCGCCAGATAGTGCGAAAGGCCGATGATCATCCTTCTACGCTCCGTTGGAGCTTCGAAGGATCGGTCCTCCGAAGGCGTTCGGCCGCTATGGCGAGTTGGAGAGCGGTGTGGAGGGCGTGTCCTCCGAAGCCCTGGCGAAGGAGGATCATTCCCCGATCCCCTCGCCCGGCTTCGGATTGACGAGCTTCATGCCCGTGGCGGGCGTCCGCCGCATCTGCTCCATGACCGACTGGCGCTTCACGCCGGGCTTGTGGCGCAGCGTCAGCACGATGGCGCCGATCATGGCCACCAGAAGCACCAAGCCCGCGGCCTGGAAGAAGTAGACGTAGTCCGTGTAGAGCACCCGCCCGATCGCCTCGGCGTTGGTCACGTCGGCCCCGCCCGACGCCATCGGGACGGCGTCGGCCCCGGCCGCGCCCCGCGCCGCCACCGTGCTCGACACCAGAACCATCTCGGCGGCCAGGAAGCCCGCGATCAGCAGGCCCACGGGCATGTATCGCGCAAAGCCCTGCCGCAGGGCGGCGAAGTCCACGTCCAGCATCATGACGACGAACAGGAACAGCACCGCGACGGCGCCCACATAGACCACCACCAGCAGCATCGCGAGGAACTCCGCGCCCATCAGGACGAAGAGACCGGCGGCCGAGAAGAAGGCCAGGATCAGCCACAGCACCGAATGCACCGGGTTGCGGGCCGAGACCACGCAGAATCCGGACGCCACGGTCACCGCCGCCAGCAGATAGAATGCGATCGCCTGCAGGGCCATTGGGCCTTCGTTCAACCCCTCAATCCATTTGCTCGGATCGTCATCCCCGGGCTTGTCCCGGGGACCCATGAACACCAGCCTCTCCAGGGTGTTCATAGGTGGCCGGGACAAGCCCGGCCATGACGTGCGTCGTGGCGGCGCGGAATCGCGCCGCACGTCCTATCGGTACGGTGCGTCCAGTTCCAGATTCTTCGCGATTTCCCGTTCCCACCGGTCGCCGTTGTCCAGCAACCGGGCCTTGTCGTAGTAGAGCTCCTCGCGGGTCTCCACGGCGAACTCGGTGTTCGGGCCTTCCACGATGGCGTCCACCGGGCAGGCCTCCTGGCACAGGCCGCAATAGATGCACTTCACCATGTCGATGTCGTAGCGGGTCGTCCGGCGGCTGCCGTCGGCGCGCGGCTCGGCCTCGATGGTGATCGCCTGGGCGGGACAGATCGCCTCGCACAGCTTGCAGGCGATGCAGCGCTCCTCGCCGTTGGGATAGCGGCGCAGCGCGTGCTCGCCGCGGAAGCGCGGGCTCTGCGGCCCCCGCTCGTGCGGGTACTGCACCGTCTTCTTGGGCGCGGCCATGTACTTCAGGCCCAGCCCGAAGGCGCCCGCGAAGTCCAGCAGCGCGGCGCCCTTCAGCGCCTGTCCGATCCGGTCAAACATCATTTCGTCTCGCAGGCGTAGTCGTCGAGGTACTTGGCGTCGCCGTTGCGCTTCAGGCGCAGCGCGCCGCCGCGGGCTTCGCACGCCGCCTGCGCCGCGCGCAGGTCGTCGTAGGTGGCCAGGCCGCCGCTCCGGCCGTAGCCGGCGCCGCTCGAGCACGCGGTGAGCATCAGGGCGCAGGC
Source organism: Phenylobacterium sp. (assembly GCF_037189685.1). Lineage (GTDB taxonomy): Bacteria > Pseudomonadota > Alphaproteobacteria > Caulobacterales > Caulobacteraceae > Phenylobacterium. The sequence continues at coordinate 158,688 of NZ_JBBCIT010000003.1, forward strand.
GATGGCGAGCGTCCTCATGCCACCGGCCCCCGGACGTAGACCAGCCAGCCGGCCACGAGGCACACCGCCGCCAGAGAGGTCGGCAGGAAGACCTTCCAGCCCAGCCGCATCAGTTGGTCGTAGCGGTAGCGGGGCACGATCGCCTTCACCATGGCGAACATGAAGAAGAAGAAGATCACCTTCCCGAAGAACCACAGGAAGTAGAAGAAGCTGGCCGCCGTCGGCGCCCACGAGTCGGTGAACCCGGTCGGGAACGGCGCGTGCCACCCCCCGAAGAACAGGATGGTGATCATCGCGCACATCAGCACGATGTTCGCGTACTCGCCGATCATGAACAGCAGGTACGGCGTGGAGCTGTATTCCACCTGGTAGCCGGCCACCAGTTCCGACTCCGCTTCCGGCAGGTCGAACGGCGGGCGGTTCGTCTCCGCCAGCGCCGAGATGAAGAAGATCACCGTCATCGGGACCATCACCACCGCGCCCAGCAGGCCGCCCAGGCCGCCGCCCCCGCCCAGGACGTTCCAGTTCCAGAAGCCCCCGGCCTGCCGGTCCACGATCGCGGTCAGGTTCATCGACCCCGCCAGCAGGATCACCGTGATGATGACGAAGCCGATCGAGACCTCGTAGCTGACCATCTGCGCCGCCGAGCGGAGCGACCCCAGGAACGGATACTTCGAGTTCGAGGCCCAGCCGCCCATGATGATGCCGTAGACGCCCAGCGAACTGACGGCGAACAGGTAGAGGATGCCGACGTTCAGGTCGGCGATCACCCAGCCCGGCGCCAGCGGCACCACGGCCCAGGCGCCGAACGCCAGGATGAAGGTGATCAGCGGGGCCAGCAGGAAGACGCTCTTGTCCGCCCCGGCCGGGACCACGACCTCCTTCAGCAGGAACTTCAGGAAGTCGGCGAACGACTGGAGCAGGCCGAAGGGGCCCACAACGTTCGGCCCCTTGCGCATCTGCACGCCGGCCCAGATCTTCCGGTCGGCCAGCAGCAGGAACGCGAGCGACAGCAGGATCCAGATGGTGACGGCCAGGATCTGGCCGACGGTGATCAGGGTCCAGCCTGCGGGAGTGGTCCAGAAATCCGTCACGCCCGCCCCCTATTCCGCGGCGATCTTGGCCGGGCCCGAGGCGAGCGCGGCGCATTCGGCCATCGTCACGCTGGCGCGGGCGATGGGGTTCGTCAGGTGGAAGTTCGAGACCGCGCTGCGGAACGGCGCGTCGGACAGGTCGCCCTTGCGGCCCAGGGCAGCGAGGTCCATCGCCGCCGGCGCCTCGGCCACATAGTCGATGCGGCCGAACGTGGGATGCTCCTCGAACAGGCGGCTGCGAAGCTGGTCCAGGGTGTCGTAGGGCAGCTTGGCGCCCAGGCGCTCGCTGAGCGCGCGCAGGATCGCCCAGTCCTCCTTGGCCTCGCCCTTCGGGAATACGGCGCGGAAGCCCATCTGCACCCGGCCCTCGGTGTTGACGTAGAGGCCGTTCTTCTCGGTGTAGGCCGCGCCCGGCAGGATCACGTCGGCGCGGTGCGCGCCCGCGTCGCCATGCGTGCCCAGGTAGACCACGAAGGCGTCGGTCTTCGACAGGTCGATCTCGTCGGCGCCCAGCAGGAACAGCACCTCGGCCCCGCCCTTCGCCGCCAGCTCGACCGCCGTCCGGCCGCCCTCGCCGGGAACGAAGCCCAGGTCCAGGCCGCCGACCCGGCTCGCGGCCGTGTGCAGCACGTTCCAGGTCATGCCGAACGCCTTGGCGACCCCGGCCGCGGCGGCCAGCACCGCCAGGCTGTCGGGCCGGTTCAGCGCGCCCGCGCCCACGACGATCGCCGGCGCCTTGGCCGATTTCAGCCCCTTCACGAACTCGGACTTGGACTTCGCCAGGTTCGCCAGCGAGGCCGGCCCGGCGCCCAGGTGCTCGTAGCCATAGGTCAGGTCGACCGCCTCGCCGACCAAGCCCACCTGCGTCGCCTGGGCCATCCAGCGCTTGCGGACGCGGGCGTTCAGCACCGGCGCCTCCAGCCGCGGATTGGCGCCGACGAACAGGATGAAGTCAGCGTCTTCAATGCCTTGGATCGAGGAATTGAACAGCCAGCTCTCGCGCGCGCCGTCGCCCAGCACCATGCCGTCCTGCCGGCAGTCCAGGCTCGTCACGCCCAGGCCGCCGAACAGGTCCTTGGCCGCCTTCATCGACTCGGCGTCCTGCAGGTCGCCGGCGATCACGCCGATGCGGTCGGGCGACGCCGCCTTGATCTTCGCCGCCACCGTGTCCAGGGCCTCGGCCCAGCTCGCCGGGCGCAGCTTGCCGTTCTCGCGCACGAACGGCCGGTCCAGGCGCTGGCGCGCCAGGCCGTCGACCGCATAGCGGGTCTTGTCCGAGATCCACTCCTCGTTGACCGCCTCGTGGGTGCGCGGCAGCACGCGCAGCACCGCCGGCCCGCGGGCGTCCACCCGGATCGCCGAGCCCAGGGCGTCCATCACGTCGACGCTTTCGGTCTTCTTCAGCTCCCAGGGCCGCGCGTTGAACGCGTACGGCTTGCTGGTCAGCGCGCCCACCGGGCACAGGTCGATCACGTTGGCCGACAGCTCCGACGCCACGGCCTTGTCGAGATAGGTCGTGATTTCAACATCTTCGCCGCGAGAGATGAGACCGATGTCCGGAACGCCCGCCACCTCGGTGATGAAGCGGACGCAGCGCGTGCACTGGATGCAGCGGGTCATCACCGTCTTGATGAGCGGACCCATGTGCTTTTCTTCGACGGCCCGCTTGTTCAGCTCGTAGCGGCTGTCGTCGCGGCCATAGCCCATGGCCTGGTCCTGCAGGTCGCACTCGCCGCCCTGGTCGCAGATCGGGCAATCGAGCGGATGATTGATGAGCAGGAACTCCATCACCCCGTGGCGCGCCTTCTTCACCATCGGCGTGTCGGTGAAGATCTCCTGCCCCTCGGCGGCCGGCAGCGCGCAACTGGCCTGCGGCTTCGGCGGGCCGGGCTTCACCTCGACCAGGCACATGCGGCAGTTGCCGGCGATGCTCAGCCGCTCGTGATAGCAGAACCGCGGGATCTCCTTGCCGGCCAGCTCGCACACCTGGAGGACGTTCATCCCCGGCTCGAACTCGACCTCGACCCCGTCGACCTTGGCGATAGGCATGCCGCTTACTCCGCCGCGATGGAGGCGCCGGCGTAGACGCCTTTGCGCGCGCGGTAACTGTTGATCCGGTCCTCCACCTCGTGGCGGAAGTGGCGGAACAGGCCCTGGATCGGCCAGGCGGCCGCGTCGCCCAGGCCGCAGATGGTGTGGCCCTCGACCTGGCTGGCCACGTCCAGCAGCAGGTCGATCTCGGACATCTCGGCCTCGCCGGTGACCATCCGCTCCATCACCCGCCACATCCAGCCGGTGCCTTCGCGGCACGGCGTACACTGGCCGCAGCTCTCGTGCTTGTAGAAATAGGCCGCGCGGGCGATCGCCTTGACGAGGTCGGCGTCCTTGTCGAACACGATCAGGGTGCCGGTGCCCAGGCCCGAGCCGCGGGCGGCCAGGTCCTCGTAGGTCATGATGGCTTCGTCGCATTGGTCGGCCGGGATCATCCGCACCGAGATCCCGCCCGGGATCACGGCCTTCAGGTTGCCCCAGCCGCCGCGCACGCCGCCGAAATGGTCCTCGATGAGCTGCTTCACGCTGATGCCGACGGCATCCTCGACCACGCACGGCGTGTTCACGTGGCCCGAGGCCGCGAACAGCTTGGTGCCGGTGGACTTCTCGGTGCCAAAGCCGGCGAACCAGTCGGCCCCGCGGCGCAGGATCGTGCCCACCACCGAGATCGTCTCGACGTTGTTCACCGTGGTGGGGCAGCCGTAGATGCCGGCGCCGGCCGGGAACGGCGGCTTCAGGCGCGGCTGGCCCTTCTTGCCCTCGAAGCTCTCCATCAGGGCGGTCTCATCGCCGCAGATGTAGGCCCCGCCCCCGTGCTGGACACCCACGTCGACGTCGTAGCCCAGGACGCTGCCCTTCCCGAGCAGCCCCGCGTCATACGCCTGGCGGATCGCGGCTAGCAGGCGCTCGCGCTCGTGCACGTACTCGCCGCGGATGTAGATGTAGGCTTGGTGCGACCGCATCGCCCGGCAGGCGATCACGCAGCCCTCGATCAGCAGGTGCGGGTCGTTGCGCAGGATCTCGCGGTCCTTGCACGCCCCCGGCTCGGACTCGTCGGCGTTGACCAGCAGGTAGTGCGGACGCTCGCTCTCCTGCTTGGGCATGAAGGTCCACTTCAGGCCGGTGGCGAACCCCGCCCCGCCCCGGCCGCGCAGGCCCGAGGCCTTGATCTGGTCGCAGATCCATTCCGGCGTCTGGGCGACGATGTCCTTCGTCCCGTTCCACGCGCCGCGCGCCTTCGCGCCCTCCAGCGTCCAGTCGTGGACCCCGTAGAGGTTGAGGAAGATACGGTCCTTGTCGGCGAGGATGCCCGCCATCACGCCGTCTCCTTCTTCGCCTTGGGCGGCAGGTTCGGGATCTTGATCTTCCTGCCCAGCGACCCGTCGTAGAGCTTGGGATCGGTCAGCGTGGTCGGCCCGCCCTCGGGCGCGGCCCCCTGGCGGCCGATCGCCGAGCCCGGCCTGGGCGCCTTGCCGGCGGCGAAGTCGTCCAGCAGCTTCTCGAGGCTCTCGGGCGTGAGGTCCTCATAGTAGTAGTCGTTGATGGCCGCCATCGGGGCGTTCGAGCACGCCCCCAGGCATTCCACTTCCTGCCAGTAGAACTTGCCGTCGGGGCTCTTGTGGTTCTGCGGCCCGATGCGGCGCTTGCAGACGTCCATCAGGCCTTCCGCGCCCCGGCTCTGGCACGGCGTGGTGCCGCACACCTGCACCAGCGCATGCGTGCCCACCGGCTCCAGCATGAACATGGTGTAGAAGGTCGCCACCTCCAGAACCCGGATCACCGGCATGCCCAGCAGCTCGGCCACGGCCCGGATCGCGGGCTCGCTGATCCAGCCGTCCTGCTTCTGGACCAGCCACAGCACCGGCACCACGGCCGACTGCTGCTTGCCGGGCGGGAAGTTCGCCATCCAGCCCTGCGCGGCCTTCAGCGTCGCCGGTTTGAAGGCGAAGCTGGCGGGTTGGTTCGGGGAAAGCCTGCGGACGCTCAAGCCGGCCTCACTTCGCGAAGTCCACGCGGGCGATCCGGCCGCCGGCGAGGGTGTAGATGGCGATGACCTCGAAGCTCTCGCCTTCGCCCTGGCGGAAGACGCGCTCGTGGTCGATCACGGTGTTCCCCACCCGGATCCGGTTGACCAGTTCGGCCCGGTTCCGGGGGAAGTCGGCGAAGACCTGCGTGTACTTCGCCCGATAGGCCTGGGCGCCCTGGATCGTCACGGCCCCGTTCAGGTCGGCCACCACCACGTCGTCGGCGAAGAAGGCGCAGTGCGCGTCCAGGTCCTGGCGGTTGTAGGCGTCGAGCTGGCCCTGAATGATATCGAGGGGCTGGAGGGTCGCGTTCGCGCTCACCGGTCGATCTCCCCGAACACGATGTCCAGCGAACCCAGGATGGCCGAGACGTCCGCCAGCATGTGGCCGCGGTTCATCCAGTCCATGGCCTGGAGGTGCGGATACCCCGGCGCGCGAATCTTGGCCCGGTACGGCTTGTTCGTGCCGTTCGAGACCAGGAAGACGCCGAACTCGCCCTTGGGCGCCTCGACGGCGGCGTACACCTCGCCGGGCGGCGTCCGGTAGCCCTCGGTGAAGATCTTGAAGTGGTGGATCAGCGCTTCCATCGAGCGCTTCATCTCGCCCCGCCGTGGCGCGCCGATCTTGTTATCCTCGGTCAGCACCGGTCCCGGCGTCTTCAGCAGGCGCTCGCAGCACTGCTTCATGATCTTCGTCGACTCCCGCATCTCCTGCATCCGGCAGAGGTAGCGGTCGTAGCAGTCGCCGTTCACGCCCAGGGGGACGTCGAACTCCATCTCGTCATAGGCCGCGTAAGGCTGCGCCCGGCGCAGGTCCCAGGCGATGCCCGAGCCGCGCACCATGACGCCCGAGAACGAATGCTCGATCGCCTCCTGGCGCGTCACCACGCCGATGTCGACGTTGCGCTGCTTGAAGATGCGGTTGTCGGTGATCAGCGTCTCGATGTCGTCGCAGATCTTCGGGAAGTGGTCGCACCAGTCGTCGATGTCGCGGACCAGGGCCTCGGGCAGGTCCTGCCGCACGCCGCCGACGCGGTAGTAGTTGGCGTGCATCCGGGCGCCCGACGCACGCTCGTAGAAGATCATCAGCTTCTCGCGCTCCTCGAAGCCCCAGAGCGGCGGCGTCAGCGCGCCCACGTCCATGGCCTGGGTCGTCACGTTCAGCAGGTGGTTCAGGATGCGGCCGATCTCGTCGTACAGCGTGCGGATCAGCAGCCCGCGGTACGGGACCTCCACGCCCAGCAGCTTCTCGATCGCCAGGCAGTAGGCGTGCTCCTGGTTCATGGGCGCGACGTAGTCGAGGCGGTCCATGTACGGGATCGTCTGCTGATAGGGCCGCGCCTCCATCAGCTTCTCGGTGCCGCGGTGCAGCAGGCCGATGTGCGGGTCCACCCGCTCCACCACCTCGCCGTCCAGCTCCAGCACCAGGCGCAGCACGCCGTGCGCCGCCGGGTGCTGCGGGCCGAAGTTGATGTTGAACTTGCGGACCGGGGTCTCGCCCCCAAACAGGGAAGACGGGTCCGACGGAATGATCGCGGTCTCGGCCATCACTTCGCGCCCTCTTCGGCGGTCTTCTCGTCGCCGGGCAGGATCGCGGCGAACCCGCGCTCGGCGCCCTCCCACGGCGACAGGAAGTCCCAGTTGCGCCATTCGACCGACTTCACGGGCTCGTAGACCACCCGCTTCAGCTCCTCGTCGTAGCGGACCTCGACGTAGCCGGTCATCGGGAAGTCCTTCCGCAGCGGATGGCCGTGGAAGCCGTAGTCGGTGAGGATACGCCGCAGGTCCGGGTGCCCGTCGAAGAACACGCCGTACATGTCGAACGTCTCGCGCTCGTACCAGTTGGCCGCCGGGAAGACCGGAACGGCCGACGGGACGGCGGTGTCCTCGTCGGTCTGCACCTTGATCCGGACGCGCCGGTTCTTCGTCATCGACAGCAGGTGGTAGACCACGTCGAACCGCTTCGCCCGCTCGGGATAGTCCACGCCCGAGAGGTCGATGAGCTGGTGGAAGCCCTGCGCGTCCCGCAGGTAGGTCAGAGCCTCGACGACCGTCGCCGCCGGCCCGGTCAGCGTCAGCTCGCCGAACGCCACCTCGGCGCCGGTGATCACGCCCGGCGCGCCGGCCAGGATCTCCTGGCCCAGCGCGTCCAGCTCGGCGGGGGTCGTCGGCCAGCTCATCGGACGATCGTCCCGGTGCGGCGGATCTTCTTCTGGAGCTGGAGCACGCCGTAGACCAGCGCCTCGGCGGTCGGCGGGCAGCCGGGCACGTAGACGTCCACTGGCACGATCCGGTCGCAGCCGCGCACGGTCGAATAGCTGAAGTAGTAGTAGCCGCCGCCGTTGGCGCACGAGCCCATCGAGATCACGTACCGCGGCTCGGGCATCTGGTCGTAGACCTTGCGCAGGGCCGGAGCCATCTTGTTCACCAGCGTGCCGGCCACGATCATCACGTCGCTCTGCCGCGGGCTGGCGCGCGGCGCGAAGCCGTACCGCTCCAGGTCGTAGCGCGGCATCGAGGCCTGCATCATCTCGACCGCGCAGCACGCCAGGCCGAACGTCATCCACATCAGCGAGCCGGTGCGGGCCCAGGTGATGAGGTCGTCCACGCTGGCGGTCACGAAGCCCTTGTCGGCCAGCCGCTGCGAGACGCCGTCGAAGAACGGGTCGTGGAGCTTGGGGTCGTAGCCCTCGACGCCCGTGCGCCCGGCGGCGCCGGCGGGCGCGACCGGAGACGGGTGGCCGGCCGGAACGATCACTCCCAGTCCAGCGCCCCTTTCTTCCAGGCGTAAAGGAAGCCCACCGTCCGCCCGCCCAGGAAGGTCATCATCGACCAGAAGGCGAACTGCGCCGTTTCCGCCGGCAGCTTCATCAGCGACACCGCCCACGGGAACAGGAACGCGACTTCCAGGTCGAAGATGATGAACAGGATCGACACCAGGTAGAACCGGACGTCGAACTTCATCCGCGCATCGTCGAAGGCGTTGAAGCCGCATTCGTACGACGACAGCTTTTCCGGGTCGGGCGCCTTCGGCGCGAGCACCAGGGCCGCGACGATGAAGATGACGCCCAGCGCCGCCGCGATCCCGAGAAAGATCACGATGGGCAGGTACTCTGTCAGATAGGCTTCCATGGAGTCTCCGGCGGGAGTCGCGGCGCCCTTCTAGACCGATCATCCCGGGGTTTCAAACAGCCCTTGTGCGACGCGAAATGACGCGGTTCCGAATACTTGCGAACGCTTCGCAACTACCGGAGAATGCCGTTCTCAGAGGCGGCTGACCCTGAGCGGAATTCCGCCGTCGGCGCGCAGCGCGATGTCCGCGCGCGGCCAGGGTTCGGCGCCGCCCGCGGGCTCGAAGCGGAACGCCGTCAGCCACCGCGACAGCAGGATCAGCGCCTCGGTGTTGGCCAGTCCCATGCCGATGCAGATCCGCGGCCCCGCCCCGAACGGCAGGTACTGGTAGCGATGGCGCCCGGCCCGCGCCTCGGGGTCGAAGTTCTCCGGGTTGAAGGCGTCCGGCTCGTCCCACAGCCGTCGGTGCCGGTGGAGCACCCAGGGCCAGATCGTCACCATGTCGCCGGCCTTCACCGGCTCGCCGCACAGTTCGTCGTCCTCGGTGGCCTGCCGGTCGATCCGCAGCACCGGCGGATAGAGCCTGAGCGTCTCGTCCCACACCATGCGCAGGTACATCAGGCGGTCTGCCACGGCGGCGGGATCGCCGCCGCGCCACGCCTCGACCGCCTCCTCCCGCGCCCAGGCCTGGGCCTGAGGGTCCCGGCTCAGGAGGTACAGCGCCCAGGCCAGGCCGTTCGCCGTGGTCTCGTGGCCGGCGACGAAGAACGTCATGGCGTTGTCCAGCGTCAGGCGCTCGGCCGCCTCGCGCGGATGTTCGGCCAGGAAGGCCCGCAGCATCCGGGTGACGAAGTCGTCGGGCGGATCGTCGGCCTCGGCCCGCGCCCGGATCATCGCGGCCATCCGCGATCTCAGCCGCGTCTGCGCGCGCCGGCCGCGCCGCTGGGCGACGCCCCAGTCCAGCGCCTGGAGGCCGAACACCTGCGACAGCCGCAGCTCGCCGCCGCCCGCCAGCAGGTCGCGCACGTCGCTGGCGGTGTCCTCGAACGGCATCCCGCTGGCGCCCGAGAACAGCGTGGCGTCGATGATCTCCAAGGTCGCCCGCGTGGCCTCGACGGCCACGTCGACCGTCCCCCCGCCGTCCGCCATCCGGGCGCAGCTCCGGCCCGCCGCGGCGTCGATCTGCGGAGCCGCGCCGGCCACGGCCGGCGGCGCGAACGCCGGCGCCATCAGCCGGCGCTGGCGCCGCCAGTCCTCGCCGTTGGCGCTCAGCAGGCTGTCGCCCAGCAGGGGCCGCAGGATTCTCTGCACCAGCCCCGGCCTCACATAGGCGTCGGCCCGGTCCAGCAGGACCCGCTTGATCGCGTCGGGCTCGTAGACGCCGTGATAGGTCAGGTGGAGGAACCGCGCCTTGCGGTAAGGCCGCTCGAACGCCTCCCGGGGGATCGCCGTCAACGGATTGCGCGTCATGCGCGGGTTGAACAGCATCATCACGCCGGGATCGCGTTCGAGCGGCTCCGGCGCCGGGGGCCGGAATCGCGGGGTGGGGAGGGCGATTGCGGCGGCGGCGACGGCGTCGGGCATTGGTGGGGAGACCTCGCGTTCGACGTCCCGGACCATCGGCGGATTGCCGCGATCCGCAAAACGATATAACCGCGGTTTTCTTGTGAGCTGACGTCACAGGAGGCCGTCGCTGGTGACCGTCCGGACAGAGAGGCGCCCGCTTCCCTCCCTGACCGCGCTCAGGGCTTTCGAAGCCTTCGCCCGCCTGGGCCAGATGACGCTGGCCGCCGACGAGCTCTGCGTCACCCACGGCGCCGTCAGCCGCCAGATCCGCAGCCTGGAAGCCACGCTTGGCCTCGACCTCACCGAAGGCCCCCGCCACCGCCTGCGGCTCACCGAGGCCGGCGCGCGCCTGGCCGCCGCGCTCTCGGGCGCGTTCGGCCAGGTCGAGGCGGCCGTCGCCGATCTCCGGGCCGATACCCACACGGAGCTGCGCCTGTCGTGCGTGGGCACGCTCGCCATCCGCTGGCTGATCCCGCGCCTTTCGGCCTTCCACGCCCGCCATCCCACGGTGCGGGTCAAGGTCACCGAGTCCTATGCGCCGGTGGACTTCGCCCGCGACCGCTTCGACGCCGCCATCCGCGTCAACGAGACCGCCCCGATCGTCGGCGCCGAGGCCACCGCCTTCCTGGAGAACTTCCACGGTCCCGTGGTGGCCCCTGCCCTGCTCGGCGACGGGCCGACGGGGCTGGAGGGCCTCACCCGCCTCACCACCGGGTCGCGCCAGACCGCGTGGGCCGAATGGGAGCTGCACTCGGGGATCACCCTGCCCGAGCCGCCCGACAGCCAGGAGTTCGAGCACATCTTCTACACCCTCGAGGCGGCCGCCGCCGGCCTGGGGGTCGGCCTCACGCCCTGGGTGTACGTGGCCGCCGACGTCGCCGCCGGCCGCCTCGCCGCCCCCCTGGGCTTCGCCCCCACCCCGTCCCGCTTCTGGTTCCTCACTCCGGCCGGTCCCCGACGGCCCGCCGTCGAGCCGTTCCGCGCCTGGCTCGTCGAGGAGGCCGCCAAGGTCCCGCCGCCGCCAGGCGTCGCCGGGCCGGGCGTGGCGGGGCCGGGCGAGGTCCGCACGGGGGGCTAGATCGCAATTCCGTGTGGCCGGGGGTCCGGCCGGCACTCAGTCGTTGACACGATTCCGACAGCCCCATATGAGGGCCGCCTTCGCAGCGCCGGACGGCCCTGCGCGGGTGTAGCTCAGTTGGTTAGAGCGCCGGCCTGTCACGCCGGAGGTCGCGGGTTCGAGCCCCGTCACTCGCGCCACGTCCGGCGGCGAAATCCCCAGAAGAAATCCCCAGAAGAAATCCCCAGAATCCTAGCGATAGGCCGACGGCCCGCCCCTGCCCGCCAGCCTGCGCCCGACGGCGGCCTGCGCCTCGCCGCGGCCGCGCGACGGCAGCCCGGCCGCGGTCCGGCCCGTGCTCACGACCGAAGGCGCCCGCCCGGGACCGGACGCGCGCCTCATGTCTCCAGGCCCGCCCCGCCTGACGCGGAGCGGGCGATCCCCGCCGGCCCTACGGCTCGCCGAAGCCGATCACCACCGTGTGGCCGTTGCGGTTGCGGGCCCAGGCCGCCTCGGTCGACCCGGCGTCCAGCGGCCGCTCCTTGCCGTACGAGATGGTCTCGATCCGGCCGGCGGCCACGCCCTGGCCGATCAGGGCGGCGCGGACGGCGCCGGCCCGGCGGGCGCCCAGGGCCAGGTTGTATTCCCGCGTGCCGCGCTCGTCCGCGTGCCCGGCGATGCGCACCCGCACGTCGGGATAGCGGGCCAGCCAGGCCGCCTGCTGCGCCAGGGTGGCGCGGGCCTCCCCGTCCACGTCGTGGCGGTCGAAGCCGAAGAACACCCGGTCCCCGGCGTTCGCCGCCAGGTCGGCCTGC
>NZ_JBBCIT010000004.1:0-90272 GCF_037189685.1 Phenylobacterium sp.
GCCGTCCACGCCGGACACGGGCGGGCTCGCCGCCGCCATCGTGTTCGCCGGAAATGGTTACGCACTGGTCGCGCCGGACTATCCGGGGCTGGGCGTCTCGGAAGGTCGGCATCCCTACTACATCACCGACAGCATCATTCCCTCGATCACGGCGATTATCGATGCGGTGCGCCCCTTTAGCGGCGTAGGCGACGCCCCGGTGTTCCTCACCGGCTTCTCGCAGGGCGGGTGGGCGGCGATGCAGACCCTGCACGCGCTGGAGGCGCGCGGCGACAGGGTTCTGGCGGCGGCGCCGGTCGCAGGGGCGTTCGATCTGCGCAACCTGTCTTTGCCAGTGGCGATGAAGGGCGACGCCGCTTCGCATTCGCTGTATCTGGCGTATGCGGCGTGGGGCCAGTCGGCCTATCTGGGACATGAACTTGAAAGCGTGCTGACGCCGGATATGGCGGACACCGTGGACAGACTGTTTTCGGGCGCATCACCGCAGGAGATTCAGAAAGGCCTTCCAGACAAGCCGCGGGACATGTTCAACGCGCGCTTTCTCGATGCGTTCGATACGGGCGGGACGCACTGGATGCTGGACGCTTTTGCAGAGGCCAGTGTCGCCGATTTCCGGCCGCGTGCGCCCGTGCGGCTCTATTATGGCGCGGAAGACAAGGATGTTTCGCCCGAGGAATCGCGCAGGCTCGCGCAACGCCTGCAGCAGTTGGGCGCGGATGCGGCCGCAATCGATGTGGGGCCGGTCGGCCATGACCCTTCGATGCTGAAAGCTGCGCCGCTGATCCTCGAATGGCTGAAAGAACTGGAAGACGCCGCCTGAGCCGCCGCATCGCACAAACCTGAACCAGTCATGTGTTGGCGGCATGTCGTGATCGCCCGGTGATTGCCCTCGCGTGATTCCTCGGACAGGGTTTGCGGGTGAAGCGCGGCGGGAGGAAATCATGAGAAGCGGCAGTTATGCGGTGAGCGCGATCGTGCTGGCGGCGGCGATGGCGTTTTCGCCTGCAGCCTTGGCTGATCCGGCGGCGATCAACGCGAAATTCAAGACATCCGTGTCGCGCTTCATCGACGGGCGGATCGATGAATGGGTGGAGATCTACAAGGATTTCCACGCCCACCCCGAGCTCGGCATGGAGGAGGTGCGCACGGCGGGCATCCTGGCCAAGCATATGCGCGATCTCGGTTTTGAGGTGACGGAAGGCGTCGGCAATACGGGTGTTGTTGCGATTTACAGGAACGGACCGGGCCCTGTCGTGATGGTGCGCGCCGACATGGATGCGCTGCCGATGGAGGAGAAGACCGGGCTGCCTTACGCCAGCAAGGTCGTGACGGACTGGCGCGGCGCGCCGACGCCCGTGATGCACGCCTGCGGCCACGACATTCACATCACCGCCTGGCTGGGCGCGGCGGAAGCGCTGCTGTCGCTGCGCAACCAGTGGAGCGGCACGCTGATGTTCGTGGCGCAGCCTGCCGAGGAAGGGCTGGGCGGCGCCAAGGCGATGATGGACGACCGTATCTTCGAGCGGTTCGGCTTGCCCACGCACGCCTTCGCGCTGCATGTCGGGCCGGGGCCGTGGGATTCCGTGTCGATGACGAGAGGGACGATGAACTCCTCGTCCGGCGCGTTCGAGATCGCCTTCAACGGCGCAGGCGGGCATGGGTCGCGTCCACACACCACGATAGATCCTGTGATGATGGCCGCGCGGTTCGTCGTCGACGTGCAGGGCGTGATCAGCCGCGAAAAAGACCCGCAGCAGTTCGGCGTCGTCAGCGTCGGCGCAATCCAGAGCGGTTCGGCCGGCAACATCATTCCGGATACCGCGCTCGTTCGCGGAACAATCCGCTGGTACGATGAAAGCGTCGGCGACAGGCTGCTGGCGGGCGTGCAGCGCACCGCCGAAGCGATTGTCGCGATGGCGGCGGCGCCGGCGGCGGACATCAATATCCGGCGCGGATCGAAGGCCGTCGTCAACGATGACAAGCTGATCGAGAGCACCTATGCGGCGATATCGAAGGTGATGCCGGGCAAGGTGACCTATTCGGGTCCGGGGACAGCCAGCGAGGATTATGGCGAGTTCCTGCGCGACTTCAAATCGTCGGTCTATTTCGGCATCGGCGGTTATGATCCGGCGCTGTTCGCGGACGGAAAGGCGATCGACCCATCCACGACGCCGTCGAACCACTCACCTTTCTTTGCGCCGGCGCCCGAACCCACGCTGCGCACGGGCGTGACGGCGATGACGACCGCCGTGGTGAATGTGATGAAGCGGAAATAGCGGCGGCAAAAGTCGGTCTACTTGGCCCAGACCAGGCTTTCTTCCGGAAGGTCGGGCTCGACAGCGCGGGCGATGGCGGCGGCGAGCGTTGTCGGTTTAGCGTGGGCGTGATTGGCAAGGACGATCACGGTGAGGTCGCGGTTCGGATAACGTGCGATGGCGGACGTGAAACCCTGCCAGCTTCCGCTGTGGGACTGGCGCGGCTCTCCGCCCGGAGCGTCGAGGAACCAGCCGAGGCCATAGCCACGTGCGCTTCCGTCCTTGAAGGTGGCCGGCGTGAACATCTCCTGCCAGCTTTCCGGTTTGAGCACCGCGCCCTCGCGGATCGCCGTGTCCCAGGCGACAAGATCGAGCGCGGTGAGATAGAGCGCGCCATCGGCCGTGGAGCTGAAATAGGGTGACACCCAGTCCTGATTCTTCAGAATGCCGTCGACGCTGTGATAGCCGGCTGAACGGTTCAGCACGATGTCGGCTTCGGAAATGCCGCGCGCCGTCGTCATGCCGGTCGGCGTAAACACGCGCTCCTTGAGAACATCGAGATAGTGCTTGCCGGAAACCTTGTGGATCAGCACGCCGAGAAGGGCGTAGGCGGTGTTGGAGTAGCTCCATGCCGTGCCGGGCTCCGATATCAGCGGCATGGCGAAAATGATCTGTGCAAGTTCATCGTCGCTGTAGTCGCGCCGCAGGTCGACCGTGTCCTCGGCGTAGTCCGGAAGGCCTGCGGTGTGAGTCAGCAGGCGGCGGATCGTGATGTCGTTCCATGACGCCGGCGTTTCGGGCATGTAGCTGGACAGGGGCGCATCGAGTTCAAGTTTGCCGTCCTCGACCAGCAGCAGGACGGCTGCGGCTGTGAACTGTTTGCCGATGGAGCCGGACTGGAAGATCGTGTGTTCGGTGGCGGGGACGTTGTGTTCGACATTCGCGAGGCCATAGCCTTGCGCGAACAGCAGCTCGCCATCTTTCACCACGGCGACAGAGATCCCCGGGGCCTGCGCGCGATTACGTTCAGCCTGCACGAGCGCCTCGACGGACTCCGGCGCGGCGCCCATGGCGATGTCGCTGATGGCGGTCGGGCTGCAGGCCGCCAGCGCCAAGGCGCAGGCGGCGAGAAAGGTGAAGCGCATCTGGTTGATCCCCGGCGTGTGCGGCGAGATGAGCACGCCGCGGCCGGGACGCCAAGTAACGTGGAAGCTGAAAACAAAAAGACCCGCCGGTGAGGGCGGGCCTTTCGTTGTCGCTTACAGACCAGCTTACAGCTTTTCCGTCAGCTCCGGGACAATCTTGAAGAGGTCGCCGACGAGCGCGTAATCCGCGATCTGGAAGATCGGGGCTTCCTCGTCCTTGTTGATGGCGACGATGATCTTCGAGTCTTTCATGCCGGCGAGGTGCTGGATCGCGCCTGAAATGCCGATGGCGACGTAAAGCTCCGGCGCGACGACCTTGCCGGTCTGGCCCACCTGGAAGTCGTTCGGAGCGTAACCCGCATCGACCGCAGCGCGCGAGGCGCCGACAGCCGCGCCCAGCTTGTCGGCAAGCGGCAGGATGAACTGGTTGAACTGGTCAGCGGAGGCGAGGGCGCGGCCGCCCGACACGACGCGCTTGGCGGACGCCAGTTCCGGGCGGTCCGATTTCGCGATTTCGGCGCTGACGAAGGCTGACTTGCCGTCGCCGGTGGAGGCCGAGACGGTTTCGACCGCAGCCGAACCGCCATCGCCCGCGGCGGCGAAAGCGGTGCCGCGCACGGTGAGCACTTTCTTCGCGTCCGAGGACTTCACGGTCAGGATGGCGTTGCCGGCGTAGATCGGGCGCTCGAAGGTCGAAGCGTCGATGACGGCGGTGACGTCGGAAAGCTGCATCACGTCCAGCTTGGCGGCCACGCGCGGGGCGATGTTCTTGCCCGATGTCGTCGCAGGCACGACGAAGGCGTCGTAATTCGCCATCAGCGGAACCACCACGGCTTCGACAGCTTCGGCGAGAGCGTTTTCCAGCGCCGGGGCGTCAGCGTGCAGCACTTTGCGGACGCCGGCGATCTTCGCGGCGGCTGCGGCGGCGGCGCCAGCATTGTGACCGGCGACAAGGATGTCGACTTCGCCGCCGAAGGCTTTTGCGGCGGTGACGGCTTTGGCCGTCGCGTCAGTCACGGCGTCGTTCGAGTGTTCGGCAAGGACCAGAGCGGCCATGTCAGATGGCTCCCGCGGATTTGAGCTTGGCGATCAGGGTGTCGACGTCGGCGACTTTCTCGCCGGCTTCGCGTTTCTTCGGCTCGGTGACTTTCACGACCGACAGGCGCGGCGTGACGTCGACGCCGTAATCGGCGGGCGTCTTGGTGTCGATCGGCTTCTTCTTCGCCTTCATGATGTTGGGCAGCGAGGCGAAGCGCGGCTCGTTCAGGCGCAGGTCGGTGGTGACGACGGCCGGAAGCTGCAGCGCGACGGTCTGCAGGCCGCCGTCGACTTCGCGCGTGACGTTGACCTTGTCGCCCTCGAACACCACGGCCGAGGCGAACGTGCCCTGCGGCCAGCCCAGCAGGGCGGCCAGCATCTGGCCGGTCTGGTTGGAATCGTCGTCGATCGCCTGCTTGCCGGCGATGACGAGGCCGGGCTGTTCGGCGTCGACGATGGCTTTCAGGATCTTGGCGACGGCCAGCGGCTCCACCGCTTCATCCGTCTGCACGAGGATGCCGCGATCGCCGCCCATGGCGAGGCCGATACGGATGGTTTCCTGCGCCTGGGCGGGGCCGATCGAGACGATGACGATTTCGGTTTCCTGTCCGGCCTTGGCGCGGGTTTCCTTGATGCGGACCGCTTCCTCGACCGAGATTTCGCAGAACGGGTTCATCGCCATCTTCACGTTGGCGAGGTCCACGCCGGTCTGATCCGCCTTGACGCGGGGCCTGACGTTGAAATCGATCACCCGTTTGACGGGCACCAGCACCTTCATCGGCGTTTCTCCGGACATTTCAGTCTTGAGCGGACAGAATCCGGCCCGGACGCCCCTGATGGTGCGCCTGCGAGCCAGCGGCTCCCTGTTATGCAGCACCCGCGCCCAAATCAAGTTTCCCGGCGCCGGCGGGGGCAAAAAGCGTCGTTTTGGCGCAAACAGGCGGGGCGCCAGGGGAAAGGACATGCGCAAGACCGGTTGCGGGCGGGCATGATCGCGTCCGCAGCGGTCAAAACGGCGCCAGATCGCGCCGTGAACGGGCGTTGCGTGTTCCGATCCGGGGCGCTGCGGGCTATCGGTGGTCGATCACAGCAGACAAAACGGAACGAGATGGATGTCCGATTTCTTCGACGATGCGTTCTACAAGCGAGCGGAAGCGCACATTAACCTCTCCAACGACCAGCTCGATCATGCCCCGCGCGAAGGGGTCTATGCGTCCATGATGTTCTCGACCGCGCGGTTCTGCGCCTGGGCGTCGGCGAGCGGTTTCGTCAGCGGCGAGTCCATGAAGGCGAAGCGGGAAGAAACGGTCGAGTTCTTCATGAATGGCTTTCGTCAGATGCTGGAAGGCAATCTCGACGCCTACATCGCCAATTTCGACGACTATATGAAACGGCGCGAGTAAGCGGAGCGGCGTTGATGCCCGTAGGCTTTCTGAAGAAACTTCTGGCGACGACGTCCACCAGCGAGTTGCAGCCCGAGGATGCGCGGGCGTCCATCGCCGCGCTGCTGGTCATGGCGGCGCGCGCGGACGATCACTACACCCAGCACGAGATCGACGTGATCGAGCACGCCCTGGCTGAGCGGTTCAAGCTGGATCCCGCGGCCGCCGCGCAATTGCGCGAGGAAGGCGAGACGGCGGAAGCGGAGGCGATCGACCTTTATCAGTTCACGCGCGCCATCAAGGTGGCGGTGCCGCTGGAAGATCGCGTGGCGCTGGTCGAGACGCTGTGGCGCGTGATCCTGTCGGACGCCGAGCGCGATCCGCATGAAGAGGCGCTGATGCGCCAGATCGTCGACCGGCTGGGTCTGTCGCCGATGGACTCGGCGCTGGCGCGGCAGCGTGTGGCGGCGCGGGGCTAACAGACCGGACGCTAGTTGGTGGGGCCGGTTCCGGTCAGCTGGTCGCCGATGGTCAGCTGCCGCAGTTCTTCAAGCTGGAACCAGTCCTGACGCGGCAGGCCGAGTTCATGGTCGAGCCAGGCGGGCATGATCTTTCCCGCGCGCGCGCCGCGTGTATTCGACAGGATAACGATGCCGCGCTTGCGGTCGGGCAGGTAGGCGATGTGGGCGAAATAGCCCTCCACGCCGCCGGAATGGTTGACCAGCTTGTGCCCGGCATAATCATAGATGCGCCAGCCGAGGCCGTATTCGGTGCGGGTCACCGGCGTTTGCAGCGCCCCCTGACGACGGCTTTCGGACGGTGTGCGGATGCGCGGGCGCGTGGCTTCGGCCACGATTTCGGGCGGCAGCACGTCCGGGCGCGACCCCATCTGCGCCGACAGCCAGAGAGCGAGGTCGCTGATGCTGGCGTTCATGCCGCCCGCCGCCGGCACCAGATAATAAGGCTGCTTCACCTGCGTCGCCTGCCACACGCCCTGACGGCGCACATGGGGACGCGCCCAGTCGCCGGTCGCGACCAGCCCGTCGAGGCCAAAGGAAGCGGTCTTCATGCCCAGCGGCGTCAGGATGCGGTGGCGCAGCTCCTCGGTGTATTCGACGCCCGTGGCGGTGCGGATCACGTCGGTGATCATGTCGAACGGGGTGTTCTGGTAGGTGAAGCACGCGCCCGGCTGGCAGGTGAGTTTCACGCCGGAATATTTCGACAGGATCGCGCCCGGCTTTTCACCCGCCTCCAGCAGATTGTCATAGGCGAAGGGCGGCAGGCCGGTGCGGTGGCTGAGAATATCCTCCACGGTTACGGCGGATGTCGCGGCCGGCGTGCGCAGGCGGAAGCCCGGCACGACACGCGACACCGGATCGTTCAGCGAGATGCGGCCGGCCTTCGCCTCGATCGCGGCGAGCACGCCTGCGAAGCCTTTCGAGACGGAGGCGAGGCGGAAGACGGTGTCCGGCGTGACGCGGTGTCTCGTGCCGGCTTCGGTGACGCCCTAGGTCTTCAGCAACTGGATCTGGTCGTCCCACACCACCGCCACGGCGAGGCCGACGAAATCGGGCGCCTTGGCGGCTTCATCCAGCAGGGCCTCGAAATCGCGCAGCGCCTGCGCTTCGCGCGTCAGCTGGGCCGACGCCGGGGCGGCCAGCAGCAGCAGCGCCAGCAGGGGCGAGAGAAGGGCGGCGAACAGGTGCTTCAAGGTGCGAGAAACCCCCGAGGTCGCGGACGGCGCAGTCATCCATTCCGCAATACGGTTAAGTCTTTTTTGCGGCGCGACCGCCTTGGGAAACAGGACCGGGAGAAAACAGCACCAGCGAGATCAGGCGGAACGGTTTGCGCCGGGAACCCATTTCACATCGTCCGCGCCATTGGCGTTGGCCCGCCGTCCGGCGACAAACAGGAAATCCGACAGGCGGTTTGCGAAAACCAGCGCGGCGGCGGACACTTTTTCGTCTGGCGTAGCCGCAAGCTGGGCGATCAGCCTTTCCGCGCGGCGGGACACGGTGCGGGCGAGGTGCAGATTGGCGGCGAGGGCGGAACCGCCCGGCAGGATGAAGCTGTCGAGCGGGGGAATGTCGGCGTTCAGCGCATCTATCTCGCGCTCCAGCCTGGTCGCCTGTTCCGGCAGGATGCGCAGCGGCGTCCAGCCCAGCGGTTTGTCGCGTTCGGGCGTGGCGAGGTCGGCGCCAAGGTCGAACAGGTCGTTCTGGATGCGGCCCAGCATGGCGTCGAGTTCAGGGTCGGCCTGCGTGTGCAGACGGGCGAGGCCGATGGCGGCGTTGGTTTCGTCCACGGCGCCATAGGCCTCGACGCGCGGGTCCGACTTGCTGACCGGCTGGCCCGTGGCCAGGCGGGTGGAGCCGGCGTCGCCCGTGCGGGTGTAGATGCGATTGAGGGTGACCATTCGCCGCGATCAGCCGTGCTGGCCGCGCCACCAGACCGCGGCCACCAGGACGGCGACGGCCACGGCCTGGGTCAGCACCCGCAGGCGCATCAGCTTGTTGGACCACGAGCGCCCGAAGTCGCCGCCCCGGAAGAGGGAATAGATGCCCAGCGCGAGCACGAGGCTGACGGCCCCCAGCGCGGCGAAGATGAGATAGTCGAACACGTCCATGATGCGGAACTTAGGCCCGTCGCGCGCTGGTGGAAACACGCTACGCTCCTGTCCAATCAAAACTTGACCCGGCGTGACGTGATCACGTTCATCGAGCGCAGGTCCCGGCCGAACGCCGAGATTTGACGTGACCTCCCGGGCCTTGTGGCATAAGGAGTTCCGTGGCGCCCGAAGCGGCGCGCGGGTCGGTTTTCCGACCCGGATTTCAAAGCTGCAATCAAGTCGAATACCAGGTTAGTTGAACGCGTTCATAGCCGGCGCTAGACCGGCCCTTCCTCCCCCAACCTGTGTCGCGCGCCAGCTCCCCCCGCTGACGGGCGTGCGCCCAGCAAGATCAAGAGTGGCATGAAGCACATCTCCCCCAATCAGGTCGCCGTCGACATCCCGGCGCGCGCCCCCACCCGCCGCGCGCTGGCCAAGCAACAGACGCGCCTCAAGGTCCTGGCCGCCGCCCGCCGCCTGTTCAGCGAACAGGGCTACGAAGGCGCCACCATTCGCGACATCGCCGCCGCGGCCGGCATGTCGACGGGCGCCGTGTTCGCCAACTTCACCGACAAGTCGGACCTTTTCCGCGAGATCATGACCGACGACATGGAGGCGCTTCTGGCCGCCATGCGCGATGCGGCGGCCCGGGGTCGCGGCGTCGAGGACGCCCTGCTCAAGGTCTTCATGGCCGGCTACACCTTCTATAAGAGCCGCCTGCAACTGGCCCGCGCGGCTTTCTCGGTGTCCTGGGATCTTGAAGGCGGCCCGGTGCTGCGCGGCCTGCCGTCCTCCCTCGCGCTCCAGGACGTCTTCGCCGAACTGCTGAACGGCGCGGTGGAACGCGGCGAGCTTTCGCAGGAGGCCGAAGTCAAGCTGCGGGCCCAGATGCTGTTCGACACCTACCTGTCGAACTTCCCTCAGGCGATCTTCGAGGGCTGGAGCCTGGAGGCGCTGCAGACGCGCGCACGGGATCAGATCCGGATCGTGCTGGCCGGCGCCCGTCGGGGCTGAGCCGGACACCGCTGTGGGCGCCGAGGCCGAACACACGCCCGAAGCGGTGGGTCCCCGCCGGACACAGAAGGAAGCGACGCGCGCCCGGGTCCTCGCCGCAGCGCGCGAGCTGTTCGACGCCGAAGGCTACGACGGCGCCACCATCCGTGAGATCGCCCGTCGGGCGGGGGTCGCGGTCGGCAGCGTCTTCACGACCTTCGCGTCGAAGGGCGAAATCCTCTCCGAGGTGATGCAGGCCCGGCTCGATCCGCTCTACGGAGAGATCAACCGTGTCATGCCGCATGTTCGGGGCTCCACCGTTGACCGGCTGCGGACGCTGTTCGCGATCCACTTCGAGTTCGAGAACCGGCACCTGCGGCTGTTCCTGGCCCATATCGCGGCGGCCTACGACTGGACCCTCAGCCCCGCCGCACGGCCCTACGGGCGCAATCCGCGTCTCAAGGCGATCCTGCGGGACACGGTCGAGAAGGGGGTCGCCACCGGCGACGTCCGGCCCGACATCGACCTGGACGAGGTGGTCGGCCTCCTGCTGGCCGCCTATGCCTGGACCTATCAGCTCGCCATCACCCAGGGGGCCGGCGCCGCCGAACTGATCGCCGCGATGGATCGGCAGATCGGCGTCCTGGCCGAGGGCTTCAGCGCCCGGGCCTGACCGCCTGTTCGGACGCGGGCGTGCGGTCGATCCGGGTTCCTCCCACCCGCGGCGCGCCTCGCCTCGCCGGCGCCTTTCGCTTGGCCGGCGCCTCTCGCTTGGCCGGCGAACGGGCGGAAAGCCGCCGCCGGCGGCCCGGCTTTGCAGCGAACGGCGTGATCGGGACGACGAGCGGACTGGCCCCGGCCGGCGTTTGCGACAGAATGGCGGCGGACGGGAGAGCCTTGCGCGTGCGCCGGCCCAGCAAATACCTGATCGCCAACGTCGTCCTGTGGACGCTGACGTTCCTGGTGCTCTCGGCCCAGATGGCGACCGAGCCCATGCCGCACGCGGGCCAGATGGCGCTGCGCCGCGCCGGCATGGCCCTCTTCGGCTTCGTGGCGTGCCTGGGCGTCTCGCAGGTGCTGGCGGCCCTGGCCGACCGGCCGCTCTGGCGCCGGATCGCCGCGGCGGTGGGCCTGTCGATGGTGGGCGGCTTCGCGTACGCGCTGCTCAACTACGCCGCTTTCTACGTGGTCCACCCCCTTTGGGGCGCTCAGCCGTTCCAGATCTGGCGGGTCACCTATATGGCCACGGTCTTCTTCTGGACCTTCCTGGCCTGGTGCGCCCTCTACTTCGCGATCCGCTACGAGGCCGACCTCCGGGACCGCGACCTGCGCCTCGTCCAGGCCCAGGCGCTGGCCATGGACGCGCAGAACCGGATGCTGCGCTACCAGATCAACCCCCACTTCCTGTTCAACACCCTGAACGCCCTGTCGTCGCTGATCCTGGCGCGGGAGAATGAACGCGCCGAGCGGATGGTGCTGTCGCTCTCCAGCTTCCTGCGGCACACCCTGGAGGCGGAACTGCCCGACAAGGCGCCGCTCGCCGACGAGATCCACGCCCAGCGTCAGTACCTCTCGATCGAGCAGGCCCGGTTCGAGGACCGGCTGAACTACGTCGAGGCCATTCCGCCCCACCTGGCGGACGCCCTGGCGCCCAGCCTGATCCTCCAGCCCCTCGTCGAGAACGCCGTGAAGTACGGCGTGGCCTGTTCCAGCGCGCCGGTGACGATCGAGATCCGGGCCGAGGCCGCTGGCGGCCGGCTCCGGCTGACCGTCGCCGACGATGGCGGGGGCGTGGCGGACCCGGCGCCGCCGCGGCTGGGCCTGGGCCTCGAGAACGTGCGGCGACGCCTGGAGCTGATCTACGGGCGCGCCGGCTCCCTCACCTGTGGCCCGCGGCCGTCGGGCGGCTTCCTGGCCGCGGTCGAGATCCCCCTGGAGCGCACATGAGGGCGGCGGGCGGCCTCCCGGACGCCCCGGGACCGACCCGGCCCCTGCGCGTGGCCCTGGTCGACGACGAGCCGCCGGCGCTCCGGCGGCTTCGCCTGGCGGTCGAGACGGTCGGCGGCGCCGTCGTGGTGGGCGAGGCGGCTCACGCCGAGGCGGCCCGGGCCCTGATCGCCCGTGGGGACGTCGACGTGGTGCTGCTCGACATCCGGATGCCGGGGGTCTCGGGGCTGGAACTGGCCCGCGCGGTCGAGTCGCCCCGGGCGCCGGCGTTCATCTTCGTCACCGCCTACAGCCGGTTCGCCGCCGAGGCCTTCGAACTGGCGGCCGTGGACTATCTCCTGAAGCCGGTGGAGTTCCAGCGGCTGGAGGCGGCGCTGGAGCGCGCGCGCCATCGGCTGGGCTCCCGTACGGCGGGCCGCCGCATCGCCGAATTGGAGGCCGCGTTGCGCGCCGCCGAGGCCCGTCCGCCGCCGTCCGCCGCCGCCTCGCCCGTCCGCCCGCCGCGGACGTGGGTGAAGGAGCTGTGGGCGCCCGACCGTGGCGACCGGGTGCGGATTCCGGTCGAGGCGATCGACTGGATCGAGGCCGAGCGGGACTATGTGCGCATCCACACCCGCGGCCGGAGCTTCCTGATCCGCAAGCCCATCCGCACGTTGCAGGGCGAGCTGGACCCGCAGGCCTTCGTGCGCGTCCATCGGGGCGCCCTCGTCCGGCGCGACGGCATCGTCCGCCTGGCCCGCCGGACGGGCGGCCCGACCGCCGTCGTGCTTCGCTCGGGCGCCGAGATTCCCGTGGCCCGGCGTGAGACCGCCCGCGTTCGCCGCCTGATCGGGCTCCGCGACCTGGGTTGAGGCCCGGGTTTCACGCGCCGCATCGGCTTTGACGCTGCGTCACCGTTGCCAGCCGGGCCGCAAAGGATGACCGTTCGCGAAACAACCGCTCGGGAGGACCGCGTGGCGGTGACGGATGCGAGGCCTTCGGCGCCCGTGAAGGTCGTCTACGGACTGGGCGCGCTGGGCGAGGCGGCGTTCACGACCGCCATGGGCTTCGTCTTCTTCTACTACACGGCCGCGCTCGGCTTCTCGGGCAGCATGGTGGGCGCGGCGCTGTTCCTGGGCCTCTGCGCCGACGCGATCGTCGATCCGTTCTTCGGCTCCTGGTCCGACAACATCCGCTCGCGCTTTGGGCGCCGCATCCCGCTGATGCTGGCCGGCGGGCCGCTGCTGGCGCTCTCGGTCGGCATGCTGTTCGCGCCGCCCCAGGGTCTGGCGGAGCCGGTGATGTTCGTCTGGCTGGCCTTCTGGGCGGTGGCCGTGCGGACCTTCTTCTCGATGTTCCACGTGCCCTATGTCGCCCTGGGCGCCGAGATGTCGGGCGACTACCACGAGCGCAACAGCATCGTGGCCTGGCGGACGCTGTTCCTGATCCTGGCCGGCTTCCTGGTGAACGGCCTGGCCTATTCCGTCTTCTTCGCGGGCGAGGGTGGGTTGCAGCAGGCGGGACGCTACCCCGCCTTCGGCTGGGCGGTGGCCGCGCTGGTGCTGTTCGGCGCCGGCCTCTGCGCGGCGGGCAGCGCGCCCTACGCCGCCCGCCTGCCCGGCGTGCCGCCCGTGGACGAGCATCTCCTGCGCCGCCTGCCGTCCGAGATCGTGGAGATCTTCCGCAACCGGTCGTTCCGCGTGCTCTTCGCTTCGGCGGTGCTGTCCTACGTGGGCGTGGGGGTGAACGCCTCGTTCAACAGCCACGCCTATGTCTTCGTCTGGCAGCTCCGGCCCGAACTGATCCAGGTCGTCGTCTTCGCGTTCCTGGGCGGCCTGCTCGCGGGCGTGCCGCTGACGCCCCTGGTCTCGCGCGTGGTCGAGAAGCGGACGACCGTCCTCATCGGCATGGGGCTGGTGGTCATGGCCTGGATGACCATCGCGTTCTCCCGCCTGGCCGGCGCCTTCACGGCGACCGGCTCCGACGCGGTCCTGCCGCTGGCGGTGCTGATCGGCGTGGCCGGGGTGGGCGCGGGCTTCTGCGCCATCGCCTATCCCTCGATGATGGCGGACGCCGCCGACGAGCACGAGCACCTCTTCGGCCGGCGGCGGGAGGGTCTCTATTTCGCGGGCCTGGGCTTCGCCTTCAAGGCGGGGCAGGGCGCCGGCATGCTGGTCTCGGGCATGGCGCTGGACCTCATCGGCTTCCCCAAGGACGTGGGCCGGCAGGTGGGCGTGGTCCTGCCCGAACCGCTTCTGGACAGGATCGTCCTCGCCTGGGGGCCGGGCGCGGCGATCTTCACCCTCGGTTCCATGGTCGCGCTGGCGGCCTACGGCATCACCCGGCGTCGCCACGCCGAGGTGGCGGCGGCGCTCAGGGCCCGGCGCGAGGCCGCCCCCGCGGAATGACGTGGCGTCAGAGTTGCCACCGCCGATCAGCGGCGTAGCGTCCCCGCCAAACGAGAACCGCGCGGGAGGAACCAGGTGGCGGTCGCAGAAGGTTTCAGCGGCGCCGGCGCGCCGCCCGTGCAACCTGCCGAGGGGGAGCTGAAACCCCCTGTGTCGGTGAAGTTCTTCTACTGTTTCGGTCAGGTGGTGGAGTCGAGCTACCTCGCGGTCAACACCTTCGTCTTCTTCTACTACACCGCGGTGCTGGGCCTGTCGGGCAGCCTCGTGGGCGCCGCCGTGGCGATCAGCATGTGCCTCGACGCCGCGCTGGACCCGCTGATCGGCTCATGGTCGGACGGGATGCGTTCGCGGCTGGGCCGGCGTCTGCCTGTCATGCTGGTCGGCGGCCCGCTGACCATGGTGACGATGGGCCTGCTGTTCGCGCCCC
Organism: Phenylobacterium sp.; assembly: GCF_037189685.1. GTDB lineage: Bacteria > Pseudomonadota > Alphaproteobacteria > Caulobacterales > Caulobacteraceae > Phenylobacterium. Next base: position 14,183 of record NZ_JBBCIT010000004.1, read on the forward strand.
CGGCCGGCATGTCGGTGGTGCTGCTGTTCGTGTGGCTGACCCTGACGAAGATGGCCGTGCGGGCCTTCGCCTCGATGTACAACATCCCCTACTTCGCCCTGGGCGGCGAGATGGCGGACGGCTACCTGGAGCGGTCCCGAATCGTCTCGTACCGCTTGCTGGCGGGGATCCTGGCCAGCGTGACGGTCACCGCCCTGGCCTATTCGGTCTTCTTCGCCGGCGAGGGCGGCCTCCAGCGCCCCGACCGCTATCCGGCCTTCGGCTGGACCATCGGCGCGGTCGTCCTGGCGGGGTCGCTGATCTGCTGCGCGGGCGTCTGGCGCTATGCCGCGACGTTGCCCCAGCCCACGGGCCGGCCGTCGTCCATGTTCCGCCGGTTGCCGGGCGAGATCGCCGAGATCTTCCGCAACCGCTCGTTCCTGATCCTGTTCGGCTCGATGCTGGTCTTCGCCAGCGCCGCCGGAATCCACGCGGCGTTGCAGAACCACACCTATGTCTTCGTCTGGAAGCTGCGCCCCGAGGTCATGCAGATCCTCAGCTACACCTACCTGTTCGGCATCCTGCTGGGCGTGCCGCTGACGCCGTTCCTGCTGCGGTTCATCGAGAAGAAGGCGGCGGTGCTGGTGGGGTTCGCCCTGGTGATCTGCGCCTTCATCCTGCTGCCCGGCGCGCGCGCGGCCGGCCTGTTCACGCCGACGGGACAGGAGGCGCTGGCCTGGCTGACGCCCACCAACCTCGTGGTGGGGCTGGGTTCGGGGATCATCTTCATCGCCTTCCCCGCGATGATGGCCGACGCCGCCGAGGAGCACGAGTTCCTGTTCGGGGCGCGGCGCGAGGGCCTGTTCTTCTCGGGGCTGGGATTCGCCGGCAAGGCGGCGGCCGGCGTCGGCGCCCTGCTGGGCGGCCTGGCCCTGGACCTGCTGCGATTCCCGAAGGAGATGGGGCGCGAGGTCCATGCCGCGATCCCCGAGGACGTCCTGGCCGGGCTGGTCTTCGGCTGGGGGCCGCTGCCGGCCCTGCTCAGCCTGGCGGGCGCCTTCATCTTCCTGCCCTACGCCATCGACCGGGCGCGGCAGCAAGAGGTCACCGCCGCGCTCCGGGCCCGGCGGGCGCGGGCTGCGGGCCGCGAGGCCGGGTCCTGACCGGCCGCCGGAGGGGCGGTCTTCAGCGCGCGCGCCGGGACAGGGTCACCGATCGGGAATGACCGGCCTCGGTGAGGCGGCCTGTCCAATGGCCGCCGGACGGATGCAGCACGGCGACCGCGTTCTCGGTGAAGCGCAGCGTGAGCTCCGCGCCGCGCGGCACGTCGGCGATGAACCCCGAGGCGTCCGGCGCGCCCGGCCGACGCGGATCGCGCCAGGCCCCGTCGATCCAGCCGTCGCGATCCACGAGCTGCAGCAGGTAAAGCTCGTGTCCGCCGGCCGACAGCGCCCAGGCGCCCTCCATAGGCCCCTGGAAGGCGCGGATCGCCTCGGCCGACGACTTCAGGCGGGCGTCGTAGGCGGCTTCCTCCGCCGTGGGCGGCCCGCCGGGCGATCTCCCGGTCTCGTGAACGAACACGGGGCCGACATCCGGCGGGCGGGGCGGCGGGGAGCGCTCAGCCTCGGCCGGCGTCCGCGGCGCGAGGAGCGCGTCGATGATCCCGGCGGGCTGAGCGTGGGCCGGAGAGGAGACGAGCGCCAGCGCCAGCGGCACGGCTCGGCCGATCATCCATGCGCCCGGCACGCAGCTCCCGTGCGCGGAGCGAGCCTCTCGCACAGGGAGACCGGGGGCGGACGCGGGCGAATTCATCGAGGCCTGGGCTCCGTCGCGCATTGGCGGCGACCGAGTCTTAGCGTTTAGGATGGGCGCATGGCCACACGCCCGATCCGCTACGACGCCGGAGCCCGGAATGTCCTGGGCCGGGAACTCGTCCCCTGTTCGCTCGACCCGGTGACGGGCTTCTTCCGCAACGGCTGCTGCGAGACCGGCCCGCATGACGTGGGCATGCATACGGTCTGCGCCGTGATGACCGCCGAGTTCCTGGCCTATTCGAAGGCGGTGGGCAACGACCTGTCGACGCCCAGGCCGGACCTGGGCTTCCCCGGCCTGAAACCCGGCGACCGCTGGTGCCTGTGCGCGCCGCGCTGGAAGGAGGCGCTGGACGCCGGGGCCGCGCCGCAGGTGGTGCTGGAGAGCACCCACGAGGAGACCCTGGCCATCGTGCCCCTGGGCGTCCTCAAGGACCATGCGGTCCGGGCCTGAGGTCGATCCTCAGGCCGCGGCTTCGACAGTCTCGGCGGTGTCGATCTGCAGGACGGCGTTCATGGCGGCCAGCAGGCGTTCGGGCTTGATGGGCTTCTCGACCACCCCGTTCATGCCGCAGAGGCGATAGAACGCCGCGTCGGCCGGATCGGCGTTCGCGGTGAGCGCCAGGATCGGCGTCTGGGACAGCGGCCCGCCGCCCGAGCGGATGCGCCGCGTGGCCTCCACCCCGTCGATGCCGGGCATCTTGATGTCCATGAGAACCAGGTCGAAGCGACCCTCGGTCACGGCCCGGACCGCGTCCTCGCCGTTGTCGACGGCCTCGCCCGAGCAGCCGAACATCTCGACCAGGGTCCGGGCGACCATGCGGTTCGTGGGATTGTCGTCGACGATGAGGACGTGGACGCCGCCGCCGGCCTCCATCGTGGCCGGCGTCTCGATCGCCGCCGCCGGCGGCGGCAGGCGGCGAAGCCGCGTCTCAAAGCACAGCTCCGCGCCACCCCCCGGACGGTTTCGGGCGGAGATCGACCCGTTCATCCGCGCCACGATCTGCCGGCACACGGCCAGGCCCAGGCCCGCGCCGCCGAGGCGCAATCCGGTCTCGGTCTGCAGGAACGGCGCGAAGACCGCCTCCAGGCGGTCCTCGGGAATGCCCGGCCCCGAATCGGTCACCGCGCCGAGGAGGCGGACATGATCGCCCTCGGACTCGGCGCGCAGCGACACGGCGACGCCGCCGGCCCCGGTGAACTTCAGGGCGTTGCCCACGAGGTTGTCCAGCACCTGGCGCAGGCGAACGGCGTCGGCCAGCACCCACAGGTCGGGCGGGCCCTCGTAGCGGGCGGACAGCTCCAGGCCCTTGAGTTCGGCCTGGGCCGCCCAGAGGCTGGCGGCCTCGTCGAGCATGTGGGCGGCCGCCAGCGGCGCCTCGTCCAGCTCCAGGCCCGACGCCTCGGCGCGCGACAGGTCGAGGGCGTCGTTCAGCAGGCGCAGCAGCGTGCCCCCGGATTCCAGGATGGCGTCGATGAAGGGGGCGAGGTCGGCCTGGCGCGACTTGCGGCGCAGGATCTCGGCCACGGCCAGCACCCCGTTCAGCGGCGTGCGGATCTCGTGGCTCATCACCGCCAGGAAGCGGCCCTTGGTGGCCAGCGCCTCGTTCGCCTCGTCCGCCAGGCGGCTCATGGCCTCGGCATGGCTGGCCGCCGCGGCCGCCGACGCCTGGAGCAGCGCCAGCGTCGTCCCCACGCCGGCGTAGCGCCCGGCGCGGGTCACGATGAAGCCGTGCAGCAGCTCGGACGGCCGCTCGGCCAGCACGCTGCCGCAGAACGCCGCCACGGTGACGTCGCCGTCGGCGATGACGGCGTCGGGCTTCATGAAGTGGCTGACCGGACGCCGGGACCACAGCGCGTACCCGTGCTGGGCGGCCATCTTCACCAGGAAGGCGTTGCGTTCCACCAGGCCCACGGGACGGCCGTCCGCCTCGACCACCGCGACGGCCAGGGTGTCGGGCTCGGTCTGGAAGCGGTCGAACAGCTCCGCCCCCGTCGCATCGGGCGGCGCCGGCGGAATGTAGGGCGCGATGTCGAACAGCAGCGTCATGCCTTCCCCCGGCCGGGCCTGTCGGCCCCTGGCGCGCCATGGATGGCCGACGGGTCCCTAACGGCGGCTTGGCCGGGGATGAACCTTTCGCGACATGTTCGTGACTCCGCCGCGGCCGCTTCCCGCGTCCGGCTTCCGTATTGACCGCGCGCGCTTTCACGTAATATCAAAAGATACATGAGAATGGACAGCCGCCTCTCAGGCGTCCTGCACGTGCTGCTGCATATGGCCGAGCAGGAGGGACCCGTCACATCCGAGACTCTGGCCGTCGCCATGGGGACCAATCCGGCGGTCGTGCGCCGCACGATGGCGGGCCTCCGCGAGCAGGGGTTCGTATCCTCGGCCAAGGGGCATGGCGGAGGCTGGGTGCTCGCGCGCGATCTCGCATCCGTCACGTTGCGCGACATCTACCGCGCCCTGGGCTCGCCGCGGTTGCTGGCCCTGGGTCACCGGAGCGATGCGCCCGACTGCCTGGTGGAACAGGCGGTCAATGCGGCCCTGGACACGGCCTTCCGCGAGGCCGAGGCGGTGCTGCTGGCGCGCCTGGGCGAGGTGTCCCTGGCCGTGCTCAGCGCCGATTTCCACGTCCGCTACGCCGCCCGGCCCAGGGCCCAGGTGAGCCATGACCGCTGACCCCCGCGCCAAACCCTTCCTGGCCAATTTCGAAGACCCCGAGGCGGTCGCCGCCTATGCCGACGGGCCCCGCCGGTTCGTGCCCGGGCTGGACGCGCTGCACCGCATGACGGGCGTGCTGCTGGCCGAACGCGCGCCGGACGACGCCAGGGTGCTGGTCCTGGGCGCCGGGGGCGGCCTGGAGTTGAAGGCGCTGGCCGAGACCCACCCAGGCTGGACCTTCACCGGCGTTGACCCGGCCGAGCCGATGCTGCGGCTGGCCGGGCGCACGCTGGGGCCGCTGAGCGGCCGGGTCGAGCTGGTGAAGGGCTACGTCGAAGATGCGCCCGAGGGGCCCTATGACGCCGCTGTCTGCCTGCTGACGCTGCACTTCCTTGACGCGGACGATCGGCGGCGGACGGCGGGCGAGATCCGCCGCCGGTTGCGGCCGGGGGCGCCCTTCGTCGCCGCGCACAGCAGCTTCCCGCAGGAACCGGCCGCCCGGGAGGCCTGGCTCGGGCGCTACGCGGCCTACGCCGTCGCCTCGGGCGTCGAGCCCGACAAGGCGTATGGCGCCCGCGACGCCGTGCGCGCCACCCTGGATCTTCTCGATCCAGAGGCGGACGAGGCCGTCCTGAGGGCGGCCGGCTTCCGGGACGTGGCGATGTTCTACGCCGCCTTCACCTGGCGGGGCTGGGTCGGCTACGCCTGAGGGGCGGCCAGGCGAGGCTCAACGCCCGGCCCGGCGCCGGCCGTCAGTCAGTGCTGGCTCTCGGGCATGGTGACGCGCAGCCCGTCGAGGTCGTCGGTGACCTTGATCTGGCAGGAGAGGCGGCTGTTCTCTTCGACGCCCTCGGCGAAGTCGAGCATCGATTCCTCCATCGCCGACTTGGTTCCGGTCTTCGCGAGCCACGCGTCGTCCACATAGACGTGGCAGGTGGCGCAGGCGCAGGCGCCGCCGCAGTCGGCGTCGATACCGGGAATATTGTTCTTCACCGCGCCTTCCATCACCGACAGGCCCGACTTCACGTCGATGGTGTGCTCGGTGCCGTCGTGCTCGACGTAAGTGATCTTCGCCAATGGAGCCCCCTAATGAGCCGCGGTCTGCGCGGCGACCTCTTTCATGGAAACGGACGGATCGGCAAGCCTGGCCTTGTCGATGGGCTTGCGGTTGAGAATGAGCTGCTTGCCCATCATGAACTCGGGCGGGGCGTTGATGGCCTCGACCGACTGGAGCTGGTCGCCCTTCAGGTGGAAGACGGCGAACTTGCCGCTGGCCGGATCGCCGCGGATCACGATCTCGTCCACGTCGAACGCGTAGCCGGCGATCTGGAGCTTCAGGTCGTACTGGTCGCTCCACTGCCACGGGCATTCCCCCGACGGGCGCGGGCGGCCCATGATGGCGCTGGCGGCCTGCTTGGCCTGTTCCAGGGCGTTGGGCACGCTCTCCATGCGGAACATGCGATCGTAGATGGGCATGGGCCTGTGGGCGACGTCGCCGATGGCGAAGACGTTGGGGTCCGAGACGCTGCGGGCGTCCAGGTCCACCACCACCCCGCGGGCGCAGTCCAGGCCGGCGTCGCGGGCCAGTTCGTCGTTGGGGGTCGCGCCCACGCCCACGACCACGGCGTCGCAGTCCAGGATCCGGCCGTCCTCCAGCTTCACGCCGGTGACCCGGCCGTCGCGTCCTTCGAAGCCCACGACGCTGCAACCCAGCTCGAACCTGACGCCGTGCGTCTCGTGATAGCCCTGGAAGAAGTCGGAGAGCGCCTGGCAGGCCACGCGGGCCAGGATGCGGCTCTCGCGCTCCAGCACCACCACCTCCGCGCCCAGGGCGCGGCCTGACGCGGCGACCTCCAGGCCGATGTAGCCGCCGCCCACCACGGCCAGCCTCTTGCCAGGCCCCACCGCGGCCTTCAGCGCCTCGGCGTCGGCGGCCGTGCGCAGGAAGAGGATGCCCGACAGGTCGGCGCCGGCGATCGGCAGCGCGATGGCCCGCGCGCCGGTGGCCAGGACCAGCGCGTCGTACGAAACGCTCGAACCGTCCGACAGCGCGACGGTCTTCTCGCCCCGGTTCAGGGCGGTCGCGGTCACCCCCGGGCGGAAGTCGATGCTCGCCTCGGCGTAGAATTCGGCCGGCTTGAGCGCCAGCGAATCGGCGTCGGCCTCGCCCTTCAGCCAGGCCTTGCTGAGCGGCGGGCGCTGATAGGGCGGGATGGGCTCGTCGCCCACCATCGTGATCGGCCCGTCATGGCCGTACTGGCGCAGGAGCGCCGCCACCGTCCCACCGGCGTGGCCCGCCCCGACGATCACCACATGTGCGTTCGCGCCGCTCATATCTCTCCGATGCCCAAAAGTGACACTGGCGTCAACTTCCCTCGCGCGGGCTCTCCGCGCCGTTTCCGACGTTTCCCCCTCTTTGCAGGCTGACCTCGCGGAGGGCAAATGTTCCTGGTTTTGTACGAATGGCGCGCCAGACCCGGCAAGGAGGCGCAGTTCGAAGACGCGTGGCGCCGCGGCACCCTGGCCATCACGCGCAAGTACGGCAGCTATGGTTCGCGCCTCGGCCGCACCGCCGACGGCCGCTACGTCGGCGCCGCCGAATGGCCGGACGAGGCCACCTGGCAGGCGGCGATGGACGACGGCATGGCCTATGACGACCCCGAGGCCCGGGCCGAGTTCGAGGACGCCACGCTCGACGGCGGCGCGCCGGTCCTCAGCATGACGATCGTCAGCGACCAGATCGTGCGATAGCGGGCCAGACTTCGGCTTCGTCCGACGCCGGGGCCAGCTTAACCACGGCGCGCCTTCAGGCTACCGTTTCGGCGATGAAGCTGAAGAACCAACGCTACAGCGCGCTCTGGAAGGGCTTGGCGGTCGCGTTCGTCCTCACACTCTTCCTGTTGAATCCCCTTGCGCTGATGACCATCAACTTGGTGGTAGTCGCGACTGCGCGCTACACGATCCCGGCGTGCCGGGAACGCACTTTTCAAGCTGGAGATCATGCTGGCTTCCAGATTGGTATGACGCTGATCGATGCGAGCAGCAGGCTGAACTGGAATCGCCCTGAACAATCTTTGCTCATCGTTGGACTTCCTCGACTTCAGAGGTTGGCGCGGCAAAGGCCGGGGTACGCCGAGATGCGGAACGGCCGCCAAGTCTGGCCCCCCGTTTCCGAAGTCTATCCCCGTTCGGCGGCGGAACTCCTGGCGATCTCCGAAGACGAGCAGTCGTGGACTCTCAATCGGGGAAAGGCCTGCCTGGTGATGTCCCGGTTTGTGCAGTTGAGTTTCGTGGACGGACGCCTGGTGAAGATCGTCGATAGTCCTCACACGCCCATGCCTTGACGGGAAGGCCCCGCCCTTCGCGCGGGTTCCGCCTAAGGCCTTGCCGAACAGCGTTTGGATCGGCCCCATGCTCCCAAAGGGCCGTCAGCGCCCGGGAGGAAAAGCCATGGACGACGGTTCCATCGACCTGAAGCAGGCTGCGGCGGCCGAGGCCTGGAGCGTGCCGATCGAGGCGCTCAACCCCGCCCAGCCGGACCTGTTCGCCGCCGACGCCATGTGGCCGGTCTTCGAGCGGCTGCGGAAGGAGGCCCCCGTCCACTGGGCGGCGCCGAACGGCGAGTACGACGGCTTCTGGTCGATCAGCCGCTACGCCGACATCATGACGGTGGACACCAACCACCAGGTGTTTTCCTCGGCGGACAACATCGTCCTGCAGACGATCGAGTCCAAGATCGAGGGCGACAAGCGGCCCCGCGGCTCCAGCTTCATCGCCATGGACCCGCCGGGCCACGACGTGCAGCGCAAGGCGGTCAGCCCGGCCGTGGCGCCCGCCAATCTGGCGGCGATGGCGCCCCTGATCCGCGAGCGTGCGGGCGCCATCCTGGACGGCCTTCCCATCGGCCGGGAGTTCGACTGGGTCGACCTGGTCTCGAAGGAGCTGACGGCCATGACCCTGGCCACGCTCTTCGACTATCCGCAGGAACGCCGTCGCGATCTGACCTTCTGGTCCGACATGTTCACCAACGCCCCCGGCCACGGTCCGGCGAAGAGCTGGGAGCACAAGCGCGAGCAGGCCGACGCCTGCTTCGCCGCCTTCGACGCGCTGTGGGCCGAACGGGTGAACGCCGAGCCCCGGTTCGATCTGGTCTCGATGATGGCCCATGCCGAGGCCACCCGGAATCTGGGCCCTCACGACTACCACTCGAACGTCGTGCTGCTGATCATCGGCGGCAACGACACCACGCGGAACACCATCTCGGGCTCGGTCTACGCGCTGAACAAGCACCCGGACCAGTGCGACAAGCTGCGGGCCAACCCGTCGCTGGTCACCTCGATGGTGTCCGAGACCATCCGCTGGCAGACCCCGCTGGCCCACATGGCCCGCACCGCGACCAGCGACTTCGAGCTGGGCGGCCAGACCATCCGGGCCGGCGACCGGGTGGTCATGTGGTACGTCTCGGGCAACCGCGACGACGCCCAGATCGAGAACCCGAACGCCTACATCATCGACCGCGAGCGGCCGCGGAACCACCTGTCGTTCGGCTTCGGCATCCACCGCTGCGTCGGTAACCGGCTGGCGGAACTCCAGCTCACCATCATCTGGGAAGAGATCCTGAAGCGCTTCCCCGAGGTGCGCCTGGTCCGCGAGCCCGAGCGCACGCATTCGGTCTTCGTGAAGGGCTATGAGACCCTGCCGGTGATCATCCCGACGCGGAACTGACGGTCGCGCCCCGACTCCCTGGAGGCTGTCAGGGCCTGCGCTGTCGGGAGTGGGGGTTTGCCCCTCTCTTCCAGGTCGTCATCCCCGGGCTTGTCCCGGGGACCCAGGGTTCCGCTGCCATAGCCTTCTGCGGCGGGCCGCGCGACGCGGTCCGCCCCCACGGCATTGCGGCCGAGGGATGGGTCGCCGGGACAAGCCCGGCGATGACGATCTCAGGTGGTTCAACGCTGCATCGGGACACCGGTCCCTAACAGCCTCTAGGGGCCATCCACCTCAGGCGCCATCCGACTGGGGCGCGCCCGGACGGCTTCGTGTCCGGGCGTGGCTCGGAGTCCGCGGTCTTCCCGCCCAGAGGTTTGCGCCGTGGCCGAAATGCCGATCGAGAGGCAGACCGGCTGTAGGACAGGTTGCCTGCGCGGCGGGGCTTGATCCCGCGCGCCGCAACGGCGACCAGGGACCGGCGTCCGCAAGGGAAGGTCCCCGAATGCCCGAAGCGCCCGGAATGCCTGAAGCGTTCAGCCTGCTGGGCATACTGCTGTCCCTCGCGCTCCTGATGTGGCTGGCCTTCCGCGGCTGGAGCGTCCTCCTCCTGGCGCCGATGGCGGCGGGCCTGGCCGCGACCCTGTCGGGCTTTCCCCTGCTGGCGAGCTGGACCCAGGTCTTCATGCCCAGCGCCGCCACCTTCCTCGCCCAGTTCTTCCCGCTGTTCGTCCTGGGCGCCCTGTTCGGCAAGCTGATGAACGACAGCGGATCGGTGGAGGCGATCGCCGACCTCGTGACCCGGCGGCTGGGCGCGCGGCGGAGCCTGCTGGCGGTGGTCCTCGCCGGCGCGCTCATGACCTATGGCGGCGTCAGCCTGTTCGTCGCCTTCTTCGTCCTCGCCCCGATGGCGCTGGCCCTGTTCCGCAGCGCCGGGATACCCCGGCGCCTGGCGCCCGCGGCGATCATGCTGGGAACCTCCACCTTCACCATGACCGCGCTGCCGGGGACGCCGGCCATCCAGAACGTGATCCCCATGCCGTTCTTCGACACCACGATCTATGCGGCGCCCGGCCTGGGGATCATGGCGGCCGTGATCATGCTCGGGCTGGGGATGGGGTGGCTGACACTGGCCGAGCGCCGCGCCCGCCTGCGCGGCGAGACGTTCGAGGCCGCCGCCCGGGGGCCGGGCGCCTCCGCCGTGCGCGAGCATGCCATCAGCGGCGCCGACTTCGACCCGGCGGAGGTGGCCACCGGCGCCGCCGACGCGGATCGTCCCCCGGCCTGGATCGCGCTCGCGCCGTTCGCGGTGATGATCTCGGCGAACCTCGTCCTCTCGCTCCTGGTCCTGCCCCGGATCGAGATGCCGCTGCTGGCGCGGCCCGAGTGGGGCGCCACCACGATCGCACGCGTGGCGGGCGTCTGGTCGGTCGCGGCGGCGCTGATGCTGGCGATCGTGTCGGTCGTGGCCCTCAACCGCCGGCGTCTCAAGAGCCTTCGCGACAGCATGGGCGCGGGCGCCAACGCGGCGGCCTTACCGGCGCTCAGCGTGGCGAGCCTCGTGGGCTTCGGCGGCGTGGTCGCCGCCCTGCCGGCCTTCCACGCCATCCGCGACTGGGTGCTGGGGTTCGACGGCGGCCCGGTGGTCTCGCTGGCCGTCGCGACGAATCTGCTGGCGGCCATGACCGGCTCGGCGTCGGGCGGGCTGTCCATCGCGCTGGAGGCGCTGGGCGCCACCTATCGCGAGATCGCCGAGGCCCGGGGGATCGATCCCGCGCTGATGCACCGGGTGGCCGCCATCGGCGCCGGGACGCTCGACATCCTGCCGCACAACGGCGCCGTGGTGACGCTGCTGTCCCTCTGCGGAGCCACCCACCGCGAGAGCTACGTCGACATCGCGATCTCGGGCATCCTCCCGGCGCTCGCGGCCCTTGCGGCGGTGGTCGCCCTCGGCTCCATGCTGGGCGCGTTCTGACGGGCCTGCGCTCTAGGCGCCGCCGCCCTGCGGCGTACACTGTCCCCCATGTCCGTCGGACGCCGCTATCACGTGGGCGACCTGCCCGGCCGCCTGATCCGCGAGGCGCGGGCGATGCTGGAGGAGGGCGACCTCAAGCAGTTCAACCTGCGCGCCCTGGCGTCACGGGCCGGGATCACCACCGGCTCGATGTATCATCACTACGAGAGCAAGGCGGCGCTGCTCGGCGAGCTGGCCGCCATCGGCTTCGGCGAACTGCGCCGGTCGCTGGACCAGGGCGACCAGGCGGCGGCGGAGGGCGTGCGCCTGCGCGCCTGGGCCACCGGCTACTTCGCCTTCGCCGGCCGCGAGCCGGCCATGTTCGCCCTGATGTTCGACCCCGAGGTCGCCGACCTGCCCCGGGTGGCCGGCGCGCGGGGCGAGGTGCTGTCGGTGCTGCGCCGCACCGTGGTCGAAGTGGCCGAGGTGCTGGGCCGCGAGAACCCGCCGGTCGACAAGATCACCCTGGCCGTCTGGGCCGCGGCCCACGGCGCCGCCTCCCTCGCCGGGCCGGCGGGCGATCCCGAACTGATCGAAGACGTCATCGCCGGCCTGGAAGCCCTGTTCCGGCCGCAGGCAGCCTGAGGGCTCTGCTTGCGGCGAGGCGGTAGGGTGATTAACATTCAATCGAACTGATTGTAGAGGATTGGCGTGGCCGCGGAAACGAGGGTTCTGACAGCACACGTGCCGGCGGGCCTTGCAGAGAAGGTGGACGCCATGGCGGCGCGTCTCGAGCGCTCGCGCGGATGGGTGATGAAGCAGGCGCTGGCCGCCTGGGTCGATCAGGAGGAAGAGCGTCACCGGATGACGCTCGAGGCCCTGGCCGACGTGGATGCCGGGCGATTGATCGAACATCAAGCGATCCTGGCCTGGGCCGACAGTCTCGCAACCGAAGATCCGCTACCTCCGCCCACGGCATGAATGTCCGGTGGACCGGCAAGGCCTCGTCCGACCTCGCCCGCCTCCATGAGCATCTCCGCCCCGTCGCCCCGCAGGCGGCGACGCGCGTCGTTCGTCAGCTCGCGCAGGCGCCGGGCCGGCTGATCGATCATCCCCGCATCGGCGAGAAGCTGGACGCCTATGCGCCGCGGGAGGTCCGGCGGATCGTCGTCGGCGACTACGAGTTGCGATACGAGATCGCGGCCGGAACCATCATGGTCCTGCGTCTGTGGCATTGCCGGGAGAGCCGCGGCTTCGGCCCGGGCGAATAGCCCGCCCTCACCTTCGGCCTGGAAGCCCTGTTCCGGCCGGGCACCCCGGGCCCGCCGCCTGCGTGAGTTCGGCCGGCCAGCTCAGTTCGTAGACGACGCGCAGCGCGTCGTGGTCCGAGAGGGCCGGGCTGTCGGGCCGGCCGTCGAACATCGTCTCCACCCGCACCGGCCGGATCGCCATTCGCCGGCCGTCCTCGAAGAGCTGGAGGTCCTGAGTGTCCATCCAGGGCTCGTCGCCGTCCCATGACGCCTTCACCGTGCAGAGTTCCGGCTCGTCGACGCAGTAGCGGTGCACCAGGGTGAGGGGCAGCAGGAAGTCGAAGATCTCGAAGCGCGCCTCCGAGCCGCGCATGTTGAAGTCGCCGCCCAGGATCGCCGCATGGTCCGGATTGCGCCGCACGGCCATGAAGGCCGACAGCTCCACCGCCTGGATCGCGTGCGCCGCCGCCGTGCGGCCCCGCGGCGCCCGCGAGGCCTTGCGCGAGTTCATGTGGGTGTTGAACACGTCCACCGGCGCCGGCGCGCCGGGCACCGCGATGCGGGCGAAGAGCGCGCCCTTGTTGCTGAGGCAGTCCAGCCCCGCGCAGCCGCGCCGGCTGAACGGCTCGCCCTCGGCCTCCAGGATGGGATAGCGGCTGGAGACCGCCAGGCCGCCGGTCGTGAACCTGAGGCCCAGTTCCCCCCGCATCCAGTTCCGCCGCCCTGTGGAGCCGGCGGCCGGCAGGTCGCGCCGCGAGCGCCGCCCCGGCCCCGCCGCCTGGGCCGGATAGCCGGCGGTGTCCACGGCGCCCACGGCCGCCTTCGAGAACACCTCCTGGAACAGCACCACGTCGGGGCCCTCGCCCGCCGCGCGCAGCGCCGAGAGCCGAGCCCCGATCTCGCCTAGCTCCGAGGCCCGCCCCCGCCGCGCCGGCCAGCCCAGGCCCTCGACGTTGTAGGTCAGTACGTCCAGCGTCGTGCTCGCCGTCCGCCCGTCGGCCGAGAGCGCGATGTCCGGCGCCGCGACGCCCCCGCAATCCACCGCCCGCGCCTCAGGCAGGGTGGCGCACCCGGCCAGCAGGAGGCCGGCGGCGATCCAGGCCGCCAGTCTGACAGGTGCGGCCGGCCGCTTCGGAATCACACCACCCGGTCGACCAGCTTCTTCTTGATCTCGGCGATGGCCTTGGCCGGGTTCAGGCCCTTGGGGCAGACCTGGGCGCAGTTCATGATGGTGTGGCAGCGGTAGAGCTTGAAGGGGTCTTCCAGGTCGTCCAGCCGCTCGCCCGTGGCCTCGTCGCGGGAATCGATGATCCAGCGGTAGGCGTGCAGCAGCGCCGCCGGGCCCAGGTACTTCTCCTGGTTCCACCAGTAGCTGGGGCACGAGGTCGAGCAGCAGGCGCACAGGATGCACTCATAGAGGCCGTCCAGCTTCTCGCGGTCCTCCGGCGACTGGCGCCATTCCTTCTGCGGCTCGGGCGTCTCGGTGTGCAGCCAGGGCTCGACCGAGGCGTACTGGGCGTAGAACAGGGTCAGGTCCGGCACCAGGTCCTTGACCACCGGCATGTGCGGCAGGGGGCTGATCGCCACCGTGCCCGACGGGCAGTCCTCGTGGCCGTGGATGCAGGCCAGCGTGTTGCGCCCGGCGATGTTCATGGCGCACGACCCGCAGATCCCCTCGCGGCACGAACGCCGGAAGGTGAGGGTGGGGTCCATGGTGTTCTTGATGTGGATCAGAACGTCCAGGACCATCGGCCCGCAGTGGCTGATGTCCACGTCATACGTGTCCCAGCGCGGGTTCTGGCCGTTGTCGGGGTCGTAGCGATAGACCTTGAAGGTCTTCACCTGCCCCGCGCCGGCCGGCGCGGGGTGGTGCTTGCCGCCCGTGACTTTCGAGTTCTTGGGAAGGGTGAGCTGGACCATCTGCGTTGCTGTCCTTCCGGCCTAGTAGACCCGCGCCTTGGGCGGGAACGGGGCGATCTCGTTGGTCATGGTGTAGTCGTGCACCGGGCGGAAATCGATCTTCACCTTGCCCGAGGCGTCGTCGAGCCAGGCGAGCGTGTGCTTCATCCAGTTGGCGTCGTCGCGCTCGGGGAAGTCCTCGTGCGCGTGGGCGCCGCGGCTCTCGGTGCGGTTCTCGGCCCCCGTCACCGTGACCAGCGCCTGGCCGATCAGGTTGTCGAGCTCCAGGGTCTCCATGAGGTCGGAATTCCAGATCATGGAACGGTCCGAGACCTTGAGGTCCGGGCGCTTGGCGTTCACCGCCTTCATCCGCTCGACCCCCGACTTCAGGGCGTCGGAGGTGCGGTAGACGGCGGCGTCCTCCTGCATCGCCATCTGCATCTCCAGGCGGAGCGCGGCGGTCGAGGTGCCGCCGTCGGCGTTGCGGAAGCGGTCCAGGCGGGCCAGGTGGCCGTCGGTCATGGCGGGCTTCAGCTCGGGCTGGGTGGCCCCGGCCTTGACCGTGTCGGCCGCGCGCAGGGCCGCCGAGCGGCCGAACACCACCAGGTCGATCAGCGAGTTCGAGCCCAGGCGGTTGGCGCCGTGCACGCTCACGCAGGCCGCCTCGCCCACGGCCATCAGGCCGGGAACCACCTTGTCGGGGTCCTTGCCGGCCTTGGTCACGACCTCGGAGTAGAAGTTCGTGGGGATGCCGCCCATGTTGTAGTGCACCGTCGGCAGGACCGGGATCGGCTCCTTGGTCACGTCGACGCCGGCGAAGATCTTGGCGCTCTCCGAGATGCCCGGCAGGCGCTCGGCCAGGATCTTCGGGTCCAGGTGGTCGAGGTGCAGGAAGATGTGGTCCTTCTTCGGACCCACCCCGCGGCCCTCGCGGATCTCCATGGTCATGGCCCGGCTCACCATGTCGCGCGGCGCCAGGTCCTTCACGGTGGGCGCATAGCGCTCCATGAAGCGCTCGCCCTCGGAGTTGGTGAGATAGCCGCCCTCGCCGCGGGCGCCCTCGGTGATCAGGCAGCCCGATCCGTAGATGCCGGTCGGGTGGAACTGCACGAACTCCATGTCCTGCAGCGGCAGGTCCGCCCGCAGGATCATGCCGCCGCCGTCGCCGGTGCAGGTGTGGGCCGAGGTGGCCGAGAAGTAGGCGCGGCCATAGCCGCCGGTGGCCAGGATCACGAGCTGGGCCTGGAAGCGGTGCAGGGTGCCGTCGTCCAGCTTCCAGGCGGTCACGCCCCGGCACGTCCCCTCGTCCATGATCAGGTCGAGGGCGAAGTATTCGATGAAGAACTCGGTGTCGTGCGCTAGGCTCTGGCCATACATGGTGTGCAGCATGGCGTGGCCGGTGCGGTCGGCCGCCGCGCAGGTGCGCTGGATCGGGGCCTCGCCGTAGTTCTTGGTCATGCCGCCGAAGGCGCGCTGGTAGATCTTGCCGTCGGGCGTCCGGCTGAACGGCACGCCCCAGTGCTCCAGCTCGTAGACGGCGGCCGGCGCGTTGCGGCACAGGTATTCGATGGCGTCCTGGTCGCCCAGCCAGTCCGACCCCTTGACGGTGTCGTACATGTGCCAGCGCCAGTCGTCCTCGCCCATGTTGCCCAGGGATGCGGAGATCCCGCCTTGCGCGGCGACCGTGTGCGAGCGGGTGGGGAAGACCTTGGTGATGCAGGCCGTCTTGAGCCCCGCCTGGGCGCAGCCCAGCGCCGCGCGCAGGCCCGAACCGCCGGCGCCGACGACGACGACGTCGAACTTGTGATCGATGAACTGGTAGGTCGACATCAGAAGCCTCCGGTCAAGGCGGCCTTGAGGATCGCGAAGACGCCGAGGGCGCCCGCGAGAATGCAGACCGTGAGATTGAGCAACAGCAGGGCCGCCTTGGTGACGAAGCGGTGGATGTAGTCCTCGATGACCACCTGCATGGCGTTCTTGACGTGGATCAGGCCGCAGATCAGCAGCGCGCCCAGCAGGACGCTGTTGACCGGGTGCGCGATCCACTCGAGGGCCGCGGCATGTCCGGCGCCCACCAGGCCCGCGGCGGCGAAGCCGCCCCAGATCACCAGGGGAACCAGCGCCAGGGCCGAGACGCGCTCGACCAGGAAGTGATGGACGCCGTGGTGGGCCGAGCCCAGGCCGGCGGCGACGGAGCGCGGCGTGCGGAAGCGTTGATCGGCCATCACAGGGCCCCCAGCATCGCGAGGCCGGCCCAGAACGCGACCGCGGCGGCGATCCCGAAGGCGATGGTGGCCCAGGCGGTGGCCTCGGCGGTCTTGATCTGGAAGCCGTGGCCAAGGTCCCAGAAGGCCTGGCGGACGTTGTAGGCCAGGTTGAAGAACACCATGACCGTGATGCCGAAGAGCACCAGCAGGCCCAGGGGCGATCCGACCACGCCTTCGTAGGCCGCCGAGGCGTCGGGCCCGGCCGCCAGCGCCACCAGCCAGCCGGCGAGCAGGAGGAGGCCCAGGTAGAGGGCGAAGATGCTGGCCCGATGCAGGATCGAGGTGGCCATGGTGATGTGCCATCGCCAGATCTGCAGGTGCGGCGACATCGGACGGTCGGCGGGACCGCGTGGAACGGTGGACATGGCTAGAGCCGGCCTCCCCAAAAGCCTTCGGCCCCGCGGGTTTTAGGCGCCGGGCGAACGGTGTCAACGAACGGCCCGGGCGTTCCGCCTTCGCCGTGCCTTGTGATGGAACGTGAGGCGCCTCCAGTTGCGAATGCTTCGCAATATCCGAAGTCTGGGCGGCGGCCTTTACGTTCGCGTCGCCCGAAGTCTCCCTCGCGTCCCGCTTGGAGGCAATGCGCGATCACGGTAGGTTTCCTTCGCGAAAGGCGAAGGATGCGCTTCGATCTCACCGACCTCCGGCTGTTCTCCGACGTGGCCGACGCCGGCTCGATCACCGCGGGCGCCGAGAAGAGCGCCCTGGCGCTCGCCGCGGCCTCCACCCGCATCCGCAACATGGAGGCCGCGCTGGGAGCGTCGCTGCTCACCCGGTCCCGGCAGGGCGTGACGCTGACGCCCGCCGGCCGCACCCTCCTGATGCACGCCCGAACGATCCTGGGCCAGGCGGCGCGGATGCGCGAGGACCTGTCGGCCTTCGCCGGCGGCCTCTCGGGCGAGGTGCGGCTGCTGGCCAACACCAACGCCCTGACCGAATTCCTGCCCGAGGCGCTGTCGTCGTTCCTGGCCGCCCACCCCCACGTCAGCGTCGACCTGGAGGAACGGCTCTCGGACGAGATCGTGGGGCTGATCGCCGAGGGCGTCGGCGACATCGGCATCGTGGCCGGCACGGTCGAGGTGGGCGCGCTCGAGACCTTCCCCTTCCGCTCGGACCGCTTCGTGGTGGTGGCCGGGCGCGGCCATCCGCTGGCGGGCCGTACGCGGGTGAGCTTCGCCGAGGTGCTGGCCTACGACCTCGTGGGGCTGGAGCGGTCCAGCTCGCTCCAGCGGTTCCTGGTGGCCAAGGCGGCGCGCGCGGGCGTTCCCTTCCGCGCGCGCGTCCAGCTCCGCAGCTTCGACGCGGTCTGCCGCCTCGTCGAGGCCGGCGTCGGCGTCGGCGTGGCCCCGGCCACCACCGCCTACCGCGCCGCCCGCACCATGGCCCTGGACGTCATCGAGCTGGCTGACGACTGGGCGCGCCGCGATCTCAACATCGTGGTCCGCTCCCTGGACGGCCTGCGCCCCTACGCCCGCGCCCTGGCCGACGCGCTGCGGGGGTGACCTGACGCGCCGGCGGGCGAACGGGGTAGATAGCCTCGTCATGGAGCCCGGGGATGTCCGCGAGGCTTTTAAGACTCGCTCGGGCCGTCTGCTTGGCCGCCCGCCCGGCCACCGGTGAAACGGCGCTCTCACTCCCGCCAATAGTCATGTCGGTTCGCGCCGTCATGGCGGCGGGACGTCAGGCAGCAGCGCTTGAAACAACCTCCCGGAGCGGCAGGGACAGGGATCGTTACGGCCCAGCTTCTCGACGAGCTGGACGTCCCCGTGCACGAACCGCACGCCACGCTTGACGTGGGTCTCGGAGGGGAAAGGACCTCCGGCGCTTAGAGGTGACCTCGAAAGCAGGCGAGGTCGGAGATGTTGCGGGGCTTGCGCATGGCTGCCTCCTGTCCGTGGCGGAGCGCCGCCTTTAGCGTAGCTGGGCCTTCACAGCTACCGGTCTTCCAGCCAGTCGGCCGAGCGCATCTCCTGCAGGCGCGAGGCGGTGCGCTCGAACTCGAACGCGCCGTCGCCCTCGGGATACAGCTTCACCGGCTCGGCCTCGGCCAGGACGATGAGGCGCGTCTTCGCCTCGTAGAGCGCGTCGACGAGGATCACGAGGCGGCGCGCCTCCTCCCGTCGGTTGGCGGTGAGCTTGGGCAGGCCCTCCAGGAACACCGTATGGAACCGCTGGGCCACGGCGATGTAGTCGTTCGGCCCAAGGGCCACCGAGCACAGGCTGGCGAAGCTCGCCCGAAGGAGCCCTCCCGCCGCGTGCGGGAAGTGCACCTTGCGGCCCAGGACCTCGACCGTCTCGCCGGTCTCCTCCTCGGGGCCCAGCATCTCGCGCCACAGGCTGTCGAAGGACCGCTGGTTGTCGGGATCGAGGGGCGAAAACCACGTGCCGACCGCGCGAAGGCGATCCAGGCGATAGTCGTGCGGCCCGGCGATGGTCACCACCTCCACCCGGCGCTTCAGGAGGTCGATGAACGGCAGGAAGAGCTGGCGGTTGATCCCGTTGCGATAGAGCTCGTCCGGCAACCGGTTCGACGTGGTCACCAGGGTCACGCCCCGCGCGAACAGCGCCTCGAACAGCCGCCCCAGGATCATGGCGTCGGCGATGTCGGTGACCTGGAACTCGTCGAAACAGAGAAGGTGGGCTTCCCCGGCCACCACGTCGGCCACGGGCGCGATGGGATCGTCCCCCTTGTGCTGGCCGAAGCGGGCCTTGCGGGCCGCCGCGTCGCCCTTGCGCCAGGCGTCGATCAGGCGGTGGACCTCGCCCATGAAGACGTGGAAGTGGGTGCGCCGCTTGGCCGCCACCGGGACCGTCTCGAAGAACAGGTCCATCAGCATGGTCTTGCCGCGGCCCACCGGCCCGATGAGGTAGACGCCCCGCTGGCTCTCGGGCTTGTGGAACAGCTTCCTGAGGCCGCCGCCCGGCCGCGCCGCCGCGAGGTCGGCCTCCAGGCGGATCAGGGGGGTCAAGGCGGCCGCCTGGGCGGGGTCGGGCCGGATCTCGCCCGAGCGGACCCGGTCGTCATAGGCGGCTTGCAGGCCGGATTTCGGGGAGGAGGCCATGCGCGTCGCCTATCCGCGCCGGCGCGCCGGCGCAAGGCGGCGCTGCATGGTCAAGCTTCACCTTAAGAGGGAAACCTTTGTCTGGCGCCCGCTATTCGGGTGTAATGCCCGACGCCGCCCGGCGCGACGGAGGAGGACGCCATGCAGATCGTCGACCACAGGTTGAAGCCGGGCTGGTACAAACCGTCCCCCAACGTCGGCGGCGCGTTGAACAGGCCGACCCTGCTGGTCATGCACTTCACGGCCGGCGGCGGATCGGGGCCCAAGGGGGTCGCCGACTACTTCCTGCGCCCCGAGGCCAAGGCGTCGGCGCATGTGGTCGTCGGCCGCGATGGCGGGGTCCTCCAGGTCGTGCCGTTCAACGTGAAGGCCTGGCACGCTGGCCGTTCAGTCTGGCGCGGCCAGTCCAACTGCAACGACTTCTCCATCGGCATCGAGATCGACAACTGGGGCCGCCTCACGCGCACCGCCGACGGGCTGGTGCGGAGCTGGACGAACGCGGTGGTGGATCCCGGAAAAGCCGCCGAGCTGACGCACAAGAACGAGACGTCGCGCTCGCTCTGGGAGACCTACAACGAGACCCAGCTCCAGGCGGTGGTGCAGGTGACCCGGGCGATCCTGGCGGCCTATCCGTCGATCACCGAGATCGTCGGTCACGACGACATCGCCCCCGGCCGCAAGACCGATCCCGGCCCCGCCTTCCCGATGGGCCGCTTCGTCGCCCTGGTCGAGGGGCGCGGCGATCGCGCGCCGATCACCCGTCGCGTGACCGCCAGCCGGCTCAACGCCCGCGGCGGCGCCGGGCTCGACTTCGAGGTGCTGGGCGTCTTCACCCAGGGGACGCAGGTCGAGGTGATCTACGATTCCCCCGGCCCCTGGGCGCAGGTGAAGGGCCGGCTGTCCGACGGCGCCGAGGTCACCGCCTGGGTCGCCGACCAGTACCTCGCCTGAGGCTACCTCGCCTGAGGCCAGGATCGCCCCACGTCTCCCGCCGGGCGCGGTTTGATCTCGCGCAAGGCGCGTCGCCCGCTCTGCGGCGACCGTAGCCGCGACGCGGCCTCCGTGCATTGCCCGGGCATGGCCGGCGCCGCGTTCAGGGCGGGCAGGCGCGCGCAGACGCGCCCGATGGCGGGAGGGGTTGCGATGAGCACGCCGTGGCGGCTTCCCGACGTGGCGGACGTCGGCTTCGACGCGCCCTTCCGCTGGCTCGCGGGCGGCTGGGCCGATCTGTGGCGGACGCCCGGCCCGTGCCTCGCCTATGGCTTCGGGGTCTCGGCCCTGCTGGCTGCGGCGGCCTGGGGCCTCTACGCCTCCAGCCTCGCGTTCTGGGCCGTGATCGCGGCGCTGGGCCTGGTCCTCGTCGCGCCGATCCTGGCGATGGGACCGTACGAGGCCGGCCGGCGGATCGAGGCCGGCGAGCCGGTGCGACTGGGCCGGATCGTGCTGGTGCGCACCGCTCTGCGGCCCGACGTCTTCCTTTTGGGCGTGGCGCTGTTCCTGATCTTCTCGATCTGGCTGCAGGCGGCCCAGATCGTCTACGGCCTGTCCACCTACCAGTTGCACGACACCCTTCCGGAGTTCCTCGCCTTCGCGCTCGGGACCGGGGAGGGCCGGCGCATGCTGGTGGCTGGCGGCCTCGCGGGCGGCGTGATCGCGTTCGCGGCCTATACGCTGGTCGTGGTCTCCGCGCCCATGCTCCTCGATCCGCGGTACGACGTCTTCATGGCCTCGGTGACCAGCGTGCGCACCGTGCTGCGCAACCCGGGGCCGATGATGCTGTGGGCGTTCGTGGTGGCGGCCCTGGTGCTGGGCTCGGTCGCCACCGGGTTCGTCGCCATGATCGTCGTCCTGCCGTGGCTGGGCCTGGCGAGCCGGCGGGCCTTCCGCGCCCTGGTCGTCCCGCACGAGGCGGCCGCCGCGACCGGCCCCGCAGGCGAAGGGGCGGAAGTTCGGCCGTGACTCCGGCGCGTCACGGTTCTATAGCGCCGCCGTCATGACGCGGATCGCGCACCCTCACGGCCACCACCACCATCCGACCCTGGCGGGTCCGGATCGGGTGCGCGCGGCCTGACGCGACCCGTTCCGAAGCCCCGCCGAAGCGGACGGGGCTTTGACTTTCGAGCTTCGTCCGTCGCCCTCCTTCCCTGAGAGACGACCGATGAAAGACACCCCTGCCGCGATCCCCGGCTTGAGCGGCGCCCCGCCAGCCGATAAGCGCGCCCCCATGAGCGAACAGAACCGCCCCGAAGCCCGCGCGCCGCGGGGCTTCGTCGATCGTCGTGGCCGCGACGTGGCCGCCGAGCGCGCCATCCTGTCGGCCGTCTCGAAGGTCTACGAGAGCTGGGGCTTCGAGCCGCTGGAGACCGGGGCGTTCGAATACGCCGACGCCCTGGGCAAGTTCCTGCCCGACGCCGACCGGCCGAACGCGGGCGTCTTCGCGCTCCAGGACGACGACGACCAGTGGATGGCGCTCCGCTACGACCTCACCGCGCCCCTGGCCCGGTTCGCGGCCCAGACCTGGGAGACCCTGCCCAAGCCGTTCCGCCGCTACGCTTACGGCCCGGTCTGGCGCAACGAGAAGCCCGGCCCCGGCCGCTTCCGCGAGTTCGTCCAGTGCGACGCCGACACGGTGGGCTCGGCCCGCCCCGAGGCCGACGCCGAGATCGTCGCGATGGCGGTGGAAGCGCTGGAGGCCGCCGGCCTGCCCGCCGGCTCGGCGGTGATCCGGATCAACAACCGCAAGCTCCTGAACGGCCTGATGAGCGCCATCGGCGTCGACAGCGACGCCCAGAAGCTCGCCGTCCTGCGGGCCGTCGACAAGCTGGATCGCCTGGGTCCCGACGGCGTGCGCCTGCTGCTGGGCGAGGGGCGCAAGGACGAGTCCGGCGACTTCACCAGGGGCGCGGGCCTCGACGCCTCGGGCGCCGAGCGCGTGCTGGCCTTCACCGCGGCGGGCGCAGGCGGGCGCGGCGACACGCTGGCGAAGCTGGCCGAGGTGATCGGCGGGTCCGCCGAGGGCGACGAGGGCCTGGCCGAACTCGCGGCCATCGACGCGGCCCTCTCCGGCCTGGGCGTCGGCCCCGACCGGGCGGCTTTCGATCCCTCGGTGGTGCGCGGCCTGGAATACTACACCGGCGCGGTCTTCGAGGCCGAGCTGCTGCTCTCCACCACCGACGAGAAGGGCCAGCCGATGCGCTTCGGCTCCATCGGCGGCGGCGGGCGCTACGACGACCTCGTGGCCCGCTTCACGGGCGAGCGCACGCCGGCCACCGGCTTCTCGTTCGGCGTCTCGCGCCTGGCCGCGGCGCTGCGGGCCGCCGGGCGGGAGCTGGGCGCCGCCACGCGCGGCCCCGTGGTGGTGATCGCGTTCTCGCAGGAGCGCATGGCCGACTATTTCGCCCTGGCCAGGGAGATCCGCGCCGCCGGCGTCCCGGCCGAGGTGTACCTGGGCGGCTCGGGCATGAAGGCCCAGATGAAGTACGCCGACCGCCGCCTCTCGCCCGCCGCCATCATCGTCGGCGACGACGAGCTGGCCGCCGGCACGGTGACGGTGAAGGACCTCGACCTCGGTCGCGCGCTGGCCTCGAAGGTGGCCGACAACGCCGCCTGGCGCACCGAGCGTCCCGGCCAGCAGACGATCCCGCGCGCCGAGCTGATCCCGGCGCTGCGCCGCATCCTGGACGCCGGCTGATGCGCCTCGAACCCCCCGTGCCCGCCGAGGTGCTGGCCGCCATCCGCGCGCCGCTGGAAAGCTCGGGCGCCGCCCGCGCCGACGCGCCGCTGCTGCAACCGCTGAACCTTCTGCTCGACCTGGCCGGCGAGGCCATGCGCGCCCGCCTGTTCGTGGTCCAGGCCGAGGGCGGCGCCGAGAGCTGCCTGCGCCCCGACTTCACCGTGGCCATCGCCCGCCGGCACATCGAGGGCGGCCGCGCGGCGGGCGCCTACTGGTACGAGGGCGCGGCCTTCCGCGCCGCGTCCGGGGACGACCGGCCCGAGGAGTTCGTCCAGGTCGGGCTTGAGATGTTCTCGCCCGGCGGCGGAGCGGTCGAGGCGGCTGACGCCGAGATCGCCGGCCTGGCCTGGCAGGCGGCGTCCGCGGGCGGCCGGGACGACCTCTCGCTCTGGCTGGGCGACGTGGCCCTCTTCGGCGCCTTCGTCGACAGCCTGGACCTGCCCGCCGCCCTGGCCGCCCGGCTCAAGCGGGTGGCGGGCCGGCCGCGCCTGCTGTGGTCCGAGCTGTCCCGCACCACCGGACGGCCGCCCGAGGGCGGCGCGCTTGCAGGGCTGCTGGCAGGTCTCTCCGAGGCGCAGGCCGGCGCCCTGCTGGAGGAGGTGTGGAGCCTCGCCGGCGTCGAGCCGGTCGGCGGCCGCGGCCCGGCCGAGATCGCCGCCCGCCTGGTCCGCAAGGCCGAGGCCGCCCAGGCGCCCGCGCTGTCCGACGCCCAGGCCGAAGCCGTGCGCGCCTTCATGGCCATCGACGATTCCCCGGCCTACGCCTTCGCCCGGATGCGAGCGCTGGCCGGGCCCAGGGACGCGGCGCTGAAGGCCGCTCTGGCCGGGTGGGAACAGCGGCTGGGCGACCTGGCCCGCGCCGCGCCCGCCGACCGCATCCGCTTCACCCCGGCCCTGGGCCACGCCTTCGAGTACTACGACGGCCTGACCTTCGAGGTGCGCAGCGACGCGGTGGGCCCGGAGCGGCCCGTGGCCGTCGGCGGCCGTTACGACGGCCTGCTGGCGCGCCTGGGCGGCCAGCACGGCGTTGGCCGGGCGGTAGGCTGCATGGTGCGCCCGTGGCGCGCCTGGATAGGCGGTGAAGACGGCGCGGGCGGGGCGGCCGGCAGCGGAGGCGTCCAATGAGCGGGCTGGTCATCGCGGTCCCCTCGAAGGGCCGCCTCAAGGAGCAGGTCGAGGGCTGGTTGGCCGACGGCGGCCTGAAGCTGGAGGTCACCGGCGGCGCGCGCGGCTATCTGGCGGCCCTGCGCGGCCTGCCCGGCGCCCAGGTGCGCCTCTTGTCCGCCGCCGACATCGCCGACGCCCTGGACGCCGGCGAGGTCCACCTGGGCGTCACCGGCGAGGATCTGCTGCGCGAGCGGGGCGAGGACCTGGACGCCCGCGTCCTGCTGCTGCGCGCCCTGGGCTTCGGCCGCGCCGACCTGGTCGCCGCCGTGCCCAAGAGCTGGCTCGACGTCGACACCATGTCCGACCTGGAGGAGGTGGCCCACGACATCCTGGCCCGCACCGGCCGGCGGATGCGGGTGGCGACCAAGTACCTCGTCCAGACCCGTGGCTTCTTCGCCCGTCACGGCGTGGCCGACTATCGGATCGTGGAGTCCGGAGGCGCCACCGAGGGCGCGCCCGCCGCCGGTTCGGCCGAGATCGTGGTCGACATCACCACCACCGGCGCGACCCTCCAGGCCAACGGGCTGAAGGTGCTGTCCGACGGCGTGATGCTGAAGAGCCAGGCCCAGCTCGCCGCCTCGCTCCGGGCCGACTGGAGCGCTGGGGCGCTGGCGTCGGCCGAGCGGCTGCTTCGGATCGTGGAGGCCCGCGCCGCGGCCCTGCGCAGCGCCACGCTGTCGTGGCCGGGGCGCGGGGATGCGGCGGAAGCGGCGGCGATCGAGGCTCTGGTGGCGGCCGGCGCCTCGCGCCGCCCGAACGGCCTGCTGGTGGATTCGACTCAGGTGTCGGATGCGGGAATCACCTTGGCCGGGGCGGGGCTCGGCCCCGTGACGGTATCCCGCCCGGAATTCGTCTTTGACGTGAGTTGCCCGGCGTTCGACACGCTGAGCGCGAGAATAAATTGACGTAACAGATAAAAAACGGCGTAAAATTTCCACCGGATCGCGAATTTCTGCTCCTGACGTGCCTTTGGCGGGGGTTTGGCCCGTTGACTCGGGCAGAAAATTGCCGTTCTGTCATGTGGCGAGAGACATGAAGGCGCCTAGTCCTGAAGTCTCCGGCGTTTCGGGGAGGAAACGCCCGCTCATTCAGAGCGACTGCTCAAGGCGGCCCGCAGCGATTATCCCCCGCTGCGGGCCGTTTCTTTTTCCGGCGCGCCAATCTCTTTTCCGGTGCGCCCGTCCGTCGACACTTTTCGACGTTTTCGTCAAAAATCTTCCTTCGTCAAAATCCCCGGCTGATCTCGGGGGGAGGCGGGCGGCGGCTGCGCCGCCCATCACGCCATAGGCGATCGTCCTGCCCCGGGGCGGGGAGGCTCCGGTGCGCGCCGGCCTCAGTGGGTGTGGTGGTCGTGGCCGCCGGCGGCGGGTGGCGCGACGGCCACCACGAAGTCCGCCTTCACCCGCGCGCCGCTCGAGAACACCAGGGTCACCGGAAACCGCTCCCCGGCCTTCAGTGGCCGCTTGAGGCCCATGAACATCAGGTGGTAGCCGCCCGGCGCGAACACGAGCTGGCCGCCCCCGGGCACGGTGGCCGCGGCCTGGCGCTGCATGGAGGCCACGCCGTCGGTGACGGTCGTGCGGTGGATCTGGGTCTCGCGCGCGATCCCCGTCTCGGCGCCGACCAGGGCGTCGGGCCGGGCGCCGGGATTGACCAGCCGCATGAAGCCGGCCCCGGCGCCGCCCTGGGCGGCCGGACGGCTCCAGGCCTGCTCCACCCGTGGCGCCCCCCGGGTCTCGGCCGGGTGCGCGGCCTGGGGCGCGGCCAGGGCCTGGAGCGGCGCCGCGGTGAGCGAGAGGCCGACGACCAGGGGGGCGATCGAGGAGCGGAGGTGTCGCATCATGGAGTCCAATGTCGGTGTTCGCCGGCCGCCTGTGAAGGCGTCGCCGGCCGGGGCGGGTGAGGGGGGTGTTTCAGAATGTCCACGTCAGGCCTCCGAAGATCGCGCGGCCGTCGCCGGGCCAGTAGGCCGCGCTGGCGGCGGTGGCCGCGATCTGCGCCTGGACGTTCGAGATGTAGGCCTTGTCGGCCAGGTTGCGCGCGTCGAGGAACAGGCTGACGCGGTCGTTCACGGCGTAGCCGGCCGACAGGTTCCACACGGCGTAGGACGGCGCCTTGGCGGTGTTCCGGTAGTCGACCCAGATGTCCGACGCCGACCATTCCAGCGACGGGGCCACGAACCAGCCCGCGGGATGCCGGTAGCGCAGCTCCGCGCGGTAGAGATGCTGCGGCACGATCGGCAGGCGGTTGTCGCCGTACTGGGCGTCGTTCCGGAACCGGAAGTCCGACCAGGTCCACGTCTGGCGCAGCCGCAGGCCGCGGCGGATCTCCCAGTCCAGCGCCGCCTCCACGCCCTGGTGGATCGTGTCGCCGGCGTTGAAGGTCGAGGCCGGGATGTTGGGCCCCACCGTGAACTGGAGCAGCTCGCGCTCCAGCCACGCCCGATAGAGCGTCACGTCCCAGGTCAACGGCCCGCGGCGGCCCCGCGTCCCGATCTCGGCCGTCCAGGCCGACTGCGCCCGAACCGGGGCGAATCCGGCGCCCGTGGGCGACAGCGACCCGTGGTTCGGCGGCTCGACCGACCGGGTCAGGTTGGCGAACGCCTGCACGCCGTCCGCCTCTTCCCAGAGCACGCCGATCCGGGGCGCGATCCAGTCGTAGGTCTTCGACGCGGTCAGGTCGAACGTCGTCCCGACGCCGGGCAGGGCGGACTGCTGGTAGTCCCGCTTCGCGGTTCCCAACGTTCCCCCCGCGACCAGCGCCAGCCGGTCGGTGACGAACAGCCGGCCTTCGGCGAACAGGTCGACGGCCTGGGCGTTCTGCCGGGTCTTCGAGGTCTGCGCGCCCCGCGCGCCGCGGAGGTTGACGTAGAAGTTGGAGTCCAGGTCGCCCCGGCGCAGCCAGGCCCCCAGGTAGGCGTCGGCCCGCCGCCCACCCAGGTCGCCGTCCCAGTCCAGTCGCCCGAAGGCGCCGAAGTTGCGGCTCTCCTGGTCGAGCACCTGGAAGATCGGATGGTCCAGGTCCTTCCATACGCCGTAGACGGCGCCCTCGAACACGGCCTGGTCGTTCAGCCGCCAGGTCGTCCGCAGCGAGGTGCGAACCCCGCGCGAGTTGCGGCCCTGGTCGTTGGCGTAGGCGCCGACGGCGGCCTGCCGGGGATCGGCGTCGAACTGCGCCCGGGTCAGGGCTCCGGGAATCTCCTGGTCGATGTTCGAGCCGTTGACGATGAGCCGCACCTCGCGGTCCTCGCCGAAGCTGCGCCCGACGTTCAGCGAGCCGAACTGGATGTTCTGCTGGCTCTGCGGCCGCCAGCCCTGGCCCCGCTGGTTGGTGGCCGCGACGAACAGGTCCCAGTCGCCGAAGGCGCGGGCCGCGGCGACGTGTTCGCGGTGCATCCCGAAACTTCCCCCGTCGATGCGCAGGCGATTGTCGAAGCCGGCGTTGCGGCCGGTCGGCGTCGCCATGTTGACCGCTCCGCCCAGCAGGGCGCCGCCGAAGCGCAGGGCGTTGCCGCCGCGATAGACCTCGGTGAAGCGGGTGATGAGGGGATCAGCGATCTGGCTGTCGCCGTACCCGTCGGCCTCGTTCAGGGGCACGCCGTCCTGGGCGATGAGCAGGCCGCGGTTGTGGTTGGCGTTGCCGATGCCCGACCCGCGGATCGAGATGCGGATATCGCCGCCCCATTTCTTCTGCGCATAGACGCCGGGCGCGTCGCGCAACACGTCGTCCAGCGCCAGGGCGAAGCGGTCGGCGTACGATTCCTGCGAGATGACCGAGACGCCGCCGGGCGTCTCCGACAGCCGCTTCCGGGCGTCCCGGACCACGGGCGGGTCCTCGGGGTTGCGGGCGCCCGTGACGATGACGCTGTCGACGGTGGTGGAAGGCGGAGGGGGTGGGGCTTCGGCCAGGGCGAGAGCCGGCCAGGCGCAGGCGCCCAGCAGCAGCGCGCAGCCGGGCGCGCGGGTGATGAAAGGCATTTTCCGGGATTCCGAACGTGATGAAACGGACGCGCGAAGGCTCGCGCGCCGGCGGATCGATCAGGCGTTCGGAGCTGGAGGTCCCTGGCCGGGCGGGCGCGGCGGGGCGCGGGCCTGGGGCCGCAGCCCGCGCGGCGTGTCCGCCACCGGGGCGACGCCGGTCGCATAGACCACGCGGGTCGCGGCCGTCAGCGGGTCGGCGGGCGCGGTCGGCGCCGGGCAGACGCAGTGCTGGCAATGGTGCGGACGCTCCGGCGTGTCGCCGGAATCCGCGTCCGCCCCCAGCGTCTGGAGGCCCATGGTGGTGCAGATCGTGGCGCCGCCGTCGGGCGTCGGGGCGGCCGTGGCCAGCGCCGGCGCCAGCATCTGCACGACGAACGCGAAGGCCAGCACCAGGGCGAGCATCGCCCGGCGTTCGGCGTGTGCGGTCATCGCGACGGGTGTCGGCAGCTTCACGATGGGCGCCGTCTTACCCCGATCGCGGGATTCCGCAACGTCCGCGGGTGGGTCATAGTGGTCGTCGCCATATCCCCGGAGACCTGATGGAAGGCCACGTCCAGCCTGGCGACTACAAGGACGTGGTGCTGTTCCTTGCGACCGCGGGGGTCGTGGTGCCGCTCTTCCGGCGATGGCGGGTGAGCCCCATCCTGGGCTTCCTGGGCGCCGGCGTCCTGCTGGGTCCGTACGGCCTGGGCAGCCTCTCCCGCGAGGTGGAGTGGTTGTCGGCCCTCACCATCGACAACCCGGCCCAGCTCGACCAGTTCGCCCAGCTCGGCGTCGTCTTCCTGCTGTTCATGATCGGGCTGGAGCTGTCGTGGGAGCGGCTGCGCGCCATGCGGCGCTATGTGTTCGGCCTGGGCGCGCTCCAGGTGGGGGTCTGCCTGAGCGTGACGGCGGGGGCGGCCCTGCTGGCCGGTCTCCCGGCGGCGGCGGCCATCGCGATCGGGGCGGCGCTCGCGCTTTCTTCGACCGCCATCGTCATGCCGATCCTCGCCGAGCAGAAGCGCCAGCACACCCTGGCTGGCCGCGCGACCTTCTCGGTCCTGTTGTTCCAGGACCTCGCCGTCGCGCCCATCCTGATCACGCTGACACTGATGAGCCGCCGTTCGGCCGACGCCTTCTCGCCCACCGCGCTCCTCGCCCTGCTGCCCGCGGTGGCCGGGCTGGCGGCGCTGTTCGTCCTGGGCCGCCTCTTTCTCCGCCCCATGCTGCGGTCGGTGGCGCGGGCCCGGAGCGAGGAGCTGTTCGTCGCCGCCTGTCTGCTGGTGGTGGTGGGGTCGGGCCTCGTCAGCGCGCTCGCGGGCCTCTCGATGGCCATCGGCGCCTTCGTGGCCGGCCTGCTGCTGGCCGAGACCGAGTTCCGGCACGAGGTCGAGAGCCGGGTCGAGCCGTTCAAGGGCCTGCTGCTGGGGCTGTTCTTCATTTCGGTCGGCATCGGGCTCAACGTGCCCCTGCTGCTCGACCGGCCGCTCACCATCCTGGGTGCGGCCGCGGGGCTGATGGCGCTCAACACCGCCGTGGTCTTCGCCCTGGCGCGGGTCTTCGGGCTCAAGGCGCGCAGCGCCGTCGAGGCGGCGCTGCTGCTCGCCGGCGCCGGCGAGTTCGCCTTCGTGATCCTGGGCCAGGCCATGACCCAGGGGCTCGTGCCGCCCCTTGTGGGGCAGACGGTGCTGGTCGCGGCCACGCTGTCGATGTTCTGCATCCCGCTCCTGGCCCAGTTCGGCCTCCGGCTGAGCGGACGGGCCGTGAAGCCGGCCGAGCCGCCGCCCGAGGCCGCGGATCGTTCCGACGAGCCCGGCGGCAGGGGCGCCGATGGCCGGGCGTCGGACGCCGCCGGCGCGGTGCTGGTGGTCGGCCACGGCCGGGTCGGTCGGCTGGTGGGCGACATGCTGCGGCGTCACGGGATCGCCTGGGTCGGCGCCGATCACGACGCGCGCATCGTCGAGCAGGGGCGGCGGGCGGGCGAACGCATCTACTTCGGCGATGCGGCGCGGCCCGACTTCCTGATGCGCTGCGGCCTTGCGGAGGCGCCGGCCCTGGTGGTGACGATGGACGACCCCGAGGCCGCCGAGGGCGTGGTGGCGGTCGCCCGGAGCCTGCGCCCCGACCTCACCATCGTGGCGCGCGCCCGCGACGCGCGACACGCCCAGCGGCTGTACGACCTGGGCGCCACCGACGCCGTGCCCGAGACCGTCGAGGCCAGTCTCCAGCTCTCCGAGGCAGTGCTGGTCGAGATCGGGGTGCCGATGGGCCTGGTGATCGCCTCGATCCACGAGCGGCGGGACGAGTTCCGCAGGGCCCTCAACCGCCCCGAATCCCTGGGCGGTCGCGTGCGCCGGTTCCAGCGCGAGCGGGGCGGATAGGGCGCCCGCCGAAATATTTCCCGCCTCGCGCGAGCGTTCGCGGAACCAAGCGTCGCCTTGATCCGTTGTCGCGCAGAAGCGCCGGGTTGGGCGTATCCGGGGAGCCTTTCATTCGGGGAGCGTTCATGGGCGTGGAGCCTCGCAAGGCGGACCTTGGGAGCCGGAAGCGGTCGTCCCGGCCCGGCCTCTGCGTCCGCGCCGCGCCTTTACAAACAATATTCAGGTTTTGCGTCAGAACTGGACGTCCGGCCCCGGGATGGGCTTGCAGAAATGCGGAGGTTGTGACGATGGGGTCATGGGCGGCTTGGCGTGAGTCGGCGGCCCGATGACGGGACGATGTGGTCCGGCGACCTTTCCATGCCCTGGATTCGGGCTGGCGGCCGGCATGTCTTCCTGGCGAAGCTTGGGCTTGGCGGTGGAAAATGGCGCAGGGGTGTGTCCCTGGCGACACTTTCTCAACCGTCGGTCCCTGTTATAACCGCGGCTGGGTCAAACGGCCGCACCACCTGAGGGCAACGAGAGGGCTCGAGATATGAAGTTGAAATTGCTGGCTGGGGCCGCGATGGCCGCGGCGTTCGCCGCGAGCGCCGCCTCCGCCCAGACGGGCTGGTACGGCGCCGTCGACCTTGGCTACCACTGGCCGGAATCCCTGGAAGCGACGTCGTCGAACAACGCCGCGAACGGCTCCCCCTACGAGTGGGACTTCAACCAGGAGAAGGACTGGGCCGGCTTCGCCCGCGTCGGCTACCAGCTGACCGACAACTGGCGCGTCGAACTCGAAGTCGGCTACCGCGGTGGTGACTTCGACTCGGTCAACGGCGTCAACCAGGCCGTGATCGGCCTCTGCACGCCCGGCGTTGTCCGCACGGCGGCGGCGCCCGGCTGCGGCGCGCCCGACGGCGACATCTCGTCGTGGACGTTCATGGGCAACATCATCTACGACTTCCTGCCCGGCTCCACGATCAGCCCCTTCCTCGGCGCCGGCATCGGCGCCAACCACGTCAGCGTGGACGTGGTCGGCCAGTTCTCGAACGTGACGGGCGCCATCACGGCGGCCAACCCGGCGATCCAGAACCTGACGATCGACGACTCGGACACGGCCTTCGCCTACCAGGGCATCGCCGGCCTCGCCTGGCGGGTGACCGACAAGCTCCGCGTCGACCTGACCTACCGCTACCTGAGCGGCGGCGACATCGACTTCGTCTCGACCGGCTCGGGCGCGCTGCAACCGGGCGTCTTCAGCGGCAAGTACAAGGACCAGTCGGTGACGCTGGGCCTGCGCTACATCTTCGCCGCGGACGCGCCTCCGCCGCCGCCTCCGCCGCCGGCCTACGAGGCGCGTCAGTTCATCGTCTACTTCCCGTTCGATCAGTACGTGATCACGCCGGAAGCCCAGGCGGTGATCAACGACGCGGCGAACTACGCCAGCGCGGGCAACGCGACCCGCGTGGTCGTGGTGGGCCACACCGACACCTCCGGTTCGCCGGCCTACAACGTCCGCCTGTCGGAACGTCGGGCCAAGGCCGTGGCTGACGCCCTCGTCGGCGCCGGCGTGAACCAGACGGCCCTGTCGGTCGACTGGAAGGGCGAGACCATGCCCGCGGTCGCCACCGGCGACGGCGTGAAGGAACCGCTGAACCGCCGTTCGACGATCGACATCAACTTCTAAGTCGATCGCTGACGGTGACTGAGATCGGGGCCCGGCGGCGACGCCGGGCCCTTTTCTTGTCCGCCGGATGGGGCAGAGTCGGGGGTGGGGCCCCGTGGAGCGTCCGATGGCCTTCGATCACCTCGACGACGGCAAGTTCGCCGATGAACGTGCGGCCCTGGCCGCCCTCCTGTCGCCGCCGCCGCTGGGCCGCCACGATCGCGACGCCGTCCAGGGCGAGGCCCAGGCCCTGGTCCGGGCCGCCCGCAAGGCCGCCAGCCGCCAGGGCGTGGTCGAGAGCTTCCTCCAGGAATTCAGCCTCTCCACCCGCGAGGGCCTGGCGCTCATGTGCCTGGCCGAGGCCCTGCTGCGCACGCCCGACGAGGAGACCCGCGACCGCCTGATCGCCGAGAAGATCGCCTCGGCCGACTGGGCCAGCCATGCCGGCCGCTCGGACTCGGTGCTGGTCAACGCCTCCACCTGGAGCCTGATGCTCACCGGCCGGCTGATCGACCCCGACGAGGATGCGCGCCGCGACCTGCCGGGCTTCATCCGCCGCCTGGCGGGCCGCCTGGGCGAGCCCGTCATCCGCCGCGCCGTGGGCGCCGCCGTGCGCATCATGGGCGAGCAGTTCGTCCTGGGCGCCACCATCGACAGGGCCCTGCGCCGGGCGGCGTCCGAGGATTTCGTCTGTTCGTTCGACATGCTGGGCGAAGGCGCCCGCACCGACGCCGACGCCGACCGCTACGAAGCCGCCTACGCCCAGGCCATCCGCGCCGTCGGCCGCCACGCCGGCGGAGAAGGTCCCGAGCGCGGCCACGGCGTCTCGGTCAAGCTCTCGGCGCTATCGCCCCGCTACGAGGCGCGCCAGGCCGGCCGCGTCTTCGCCGACCTCTATCCCCGCATCGCCCGCCTGGCCGCCTTGGCCGCCCAGGCCGACATCAACCTGACCCTCGACGCCGAGGAGGCCGATCGCCTGGCGATCTCGCTGGAGATCCTGGACCGCCTGGCCCGCGAGCCGTCTCTCGGCGCCTGGCGTGGCCTGGGCCTGGCCGTCCAGGCCTACCAGAAGCGCGGGATCCAGGCAGTCGAGGCCGTGGCGGGCATCGCCCGCGCGTCCGGCCGCCGCTTGATGGTGCGGCTGGTCAAGGGCGCCTATTGGGATTCCGAGATCAAGCGCGCCCAGGTGGCCGGCCTACCCGGCTATCCCGTCTTCACTACCAAGGCCGCCACCGACGTGAGCTACCTGGCCTGCGCCCGCGCCCTGCTGGCGGCTGCGCCGCACCTCTACGGCCAGTTCGCCACCCACAACGCCCACACGCTGGCCGCCGTGCGCCTGATGGCCGGCCAGATGGGCCTCGCGCCTGAGTTCCAGCGCCTGCACGGCATGGGCGAGGCGCTCTACGCCGCCGCCCACGACCGCTATGGCCCCTTCCCCTTGCGCGTCTACGCCCCCGTGGGCAGCCACGAGGACCTCCTGCCCTACCTGGTCCGCCGCCTGCTGGAGAACGGCGCCAACACCTCCTTCGTCCACGCCCTGCTGGACGAGAAGACGCCGGTGGACCGCGTCGTCATGGACCCCATCGCCGCGGTGGAGGCCGCCGGCGCCGGGCCGCACCCGCGCATCCCCCTGCCGCGCGACCTCTACGGCCCCGCCCGCCGCAACTCCGAGGGCCTGGACCTCTCCGTCGCCGCCGTCCGCCAGGGCCTGGCGGCGGCCGTCGCCCAGCTCGGCCCCCTGGAAGGCGCGCCCATCGTCTCCGGCCGGCCCATGACCGACGGCGCGGGTCAGGACGCCGTCGCCCCCGCGGACACGCGCCGCGTCATCGGCCGCGCCTGGCCCGCCACACCCGCCCACATCGACGCCGCCTTCGCCGCCGCCCGCAAGGCCCAGCCGGCCTGGGACGCCCGAGGCGGCGAGGGCCGCGCCCGCACCCTGCGCGCCATGGCCGACGCCCTGGAGGCCGCGCGCGAGCGCCTGATCGCCATCTGCGTGCTGGAGGCCGGCAAGACCCTGGCCGACGCCGTCGCCGAGGTGCGCGAGGCCGTCGACTTCTGCCGCTACTACGCGCTCCTGGCCGAGCGGCAGTTCGCCAGCCCGGAGACCCTGCGCGGCCCGGTGGGCGAGACCAACCGGCTCGAGCTGCGCGGCCGCGGCGTCTTCGTCTGCATCAGCCCCTGGAACTTCCCGCTCGCCATCTTCACCGGCCAGGTCGCCGCCGCGCTCGCCGCCGGCAACGCTGTGCTGGCCAAGCCCGCCGAACAGACGCCCCTCATCGCCACCGAGGCGGTGAAGCTGTTCCACGCCGCGGGCGTCCCGGCCGACCTCCTGCATCTCCTGCCCGGCGACGGCGCCACGGTGGGCGCGGCGCTGACGGCCCATCCCGGCTGCGACGGCGTGGCCTTCACCGGCGGGACCGACACCGCCTGGGCCATCAACCGCGCCCGGGCCGGGCGCGACGGCCCCATCGTCCCCTTCATCGCCGAGACGGGCGGCCTCAACGCCATGTTCGTCGACACCACGGCGCTGCGGGAGCAGGTGATCGACGACGTGCTCGCCTCGGCCTTCGGCTCGGCGGGCCAGCGCTGCTCGGCGCTGCGCATGCTGTTCCTGCCCCACGAGACCGCCGACGCCCTCATCGACGGCCTGAAGGGCGCCATGCAGGCCCTGGTCGTGGGCGACCCCGCCGACCCGCGCACCGACATCGGCCCGGTCATCGACGCCGAGGCCAAGGCCGCGCTCGACGCCCACCTCGACCGCCTGGAGGCCGAAGCCAGGATCCTGGCGCGGCTCGACGTCCCCGAGGGCGGGCATTTCTTCCCGCCCGTCCTGGCCGAGATCCCCGACGCGGCCTTCCTCCAGAAGGAGGTGTTCGGCCCCATCCTCCACGTCGTCCGCTACGACCCGGCCCGGCTGGCCGAAGCCGCCGCGCCCCTGGTCGCCGCCCGCTACGGCCTCACCCTCGGCGTCCACTCCCGCATCGAGGCCTTCGCCGAGGCGGTCCGCCGCACGGTCCCGGCCGGCAACGCCTATGTGAACCGCTCGATGATCGGCGCCGTGGTCGGCGTCCAGCCCTTCGGCGGCGAAGGCCTCTCCGGCACTGGCCCCAAGGCCGGCGGCCCCCACGCCCTCCTCCGCTACGCCGTCGAGCGCGCCCTGAGCGTCAACATCGCCGCCCAGGGCGGCGACCCGGCCCTGCTGAACCTGGAGGGGTAAGGACTCAGGACGTCCAGGTCCGCACCGTCCCGTCCGTGTCCACCGGCGCGCCAGCCTTGCCGCATCCGCGCGCCCGACGCCAAGGCCGGCATTGGCTGTCGTTGGAACGGGGCGGCTCAAACCGCCCACCCCAGCGCCGCCGCCACCTCGGGCAGCAGGTCGGCGCGCAGGAACCGGTGGGTGACCATCAGCCGGGGCGTGTCCGATGCGTTCGGCGCCGCGGCGTGCAGAAGGCGCAGGTCGATGATCCAGGCGTCGCCCGGCCTACCCGTCAGCTCCACCACCTTCAGCGGGACGCCTTCGGTCTCGCCGGCGGGCAGGGCGTCACCGTAAGGACGGCCCGCGTACAGGTCGCGGAAGAACGGCGCCGCCCGCAAGCGCCGCGCTACGTCCCGGGGCCGCAGGGCTTCGCCGGATAGCACGCGGTGCGAGCCGGCCACGACCAGGGTTCCGCCGCCCCGGGGCGCCACGGGCTCGAGGAAGGTGAAGATCTGCACGCCCGGCCGTATGCCGCCGGTCAGCCGAGGGAGGTCGGTGTGCCAGCCCTGCGGCGGCGACCAGGTGTCGCCATTCGGCAGTGACGCCAGGATCTGCGGTCGGCGGTAGACAGTGCGGTCATGGCCGCGTCCCTCCAGCAGGGCGTCGGTCCAGGCGGCCACGCCGGGCTCATCGAGCAACGCCTCGACCTCGGGGTGGCGATGGCCGATGTCGCGCGCCGGCTTCAGGCCCGTGGCTGGCCAGACGGGGCGGGGGCGGCCCTCCAGCCGCCAGGCGCCGTCCACCCGGAGGCCCAGGGCCGACAGGGGGCGAAGCACCGCCTCGCGCGCCCGCCGCGCCCAGTCCTCGGATATGAGTCCGTCGAGGCGCAGGACACCGTCGCGTTCGAACTGCGCGATCCTCTCCGGGGTGATGCCGAACGCTGGACGGGCGTTAAGAGGCCGGGACATGGCCGTCTCCTCTGACGGCGCCCCGCGGCGGACCCCGACA
This sequence comes from Phenylobacterium sp., assembly GCF_037189685.1. Taxonomy (GTDB): domain Bacteria; phylum Pseudomonadota; class Alphaproteobacteria; order Caulobacterales; family Caulobacteraceae; genus Phenylobacterium. Next base: position 50,865 of record NZ_JBBCIT010000004.1, read on the forward strand.
CCCTCGGGCGCCGGGGTTTCCCGACGCAAGGCGTCCAGTCCACCGCGGTACTGATTTCCCGCGGCTCACCGCAAGGCGCGGTGAACGATGCCGGGGAGGGTGGCGGCCGCCGGCGTTCCGGTCAAGGTGCGCGACGCTGTGGTCTGTCTTGCCGCGTCGGCCGGACAAGCGGAAATCGCACTCGACCCCCAAACCTACGTTCGATTCTGAGGTAGCGGGGTGATGGGATGTCCCTCATGCCCGAGGGACCCGACGTCGTGGCGCTGGCCACGCTGGACCGGTCGGCCGCGCTGGACCTCTCCGCCGCGGAGAAGGCCCACGGCGCGCTCATGGCCGCCGAGCCCAAGGACATTCCCTAGCTCTCCAGGGCCTACCGCGGCCTCGCCCGCTCCTTCATGGACCTCGAAGACGAGGACCCCGAGGACGGCCCCGAAGGCGACGGCGACCTCATCGAAGGCGAAGCCCGCGAGGTCTTCCGCCCCGAACCCCAGCCGCCGCAGGCGCCCGAGCATCGCCCTCAGTCGGTCCACGGATGCACACCGATCCACACGGATGACGCCGACGCCCCTATCCGTGTGTCTCCGTGTGCATCCGTGGACCGCGCGAAGCACGAGCCGGCCTCACCCCCCGACCCCTTCGCCCACTGGCCCAGGCGCATCGCCCCGGACCACCCCTTCAACTCAAGCTCAAGCTCCACGCCGCCTCACACAGACCGCCGCGGCTTTCCTCCCCTACCGGGGAAGGGGGTTGAAGCGCATCGGCGCAAGGTCGCCTTTCTGGCCTGCGCCGGTCTCTGGCCCTGCCGCCGTTCACACTCTCGTGAGTCCGGCGCCGATGCTTTGGGCGCCCCCGAGGGGCGGCGGCGGCGCGTTAATCCCTCGTTAGCGAAAAAGTTTGGGGACGCCGGGCTCGCCTCATTGACGAGTCCGGGGGGCTCATGTGTCCATATGTGGGCTGGTTCGGGGGGCAGAACCACAACATGTAGGGCTGACACGGCAAGGGGCCGGGTCATGGGGCAAAGGCAGGGACATGAGTGAAGCGGCGAAAGTTGGGATTGCCGAGAGTTCTGAACGGGTTGCGCCCGAGAAGGCGCGCCCGCAGCTCCAGCTCGTCCGCAAGGTCGAGGTCGACCGGTCGCGCGACGCGCTGCTGACCGATTTCGGCAAGACGACTCTCGAAGACCGCTACCTCCTGCCGGGCGAGAGCTATCAGGACATGTTCGCGCGCGTCGCGACGGCCTACGCCGACGACGCCGACCACGCCCAGCGCATCTACGATTACATCTCGAACCTGTGGTTCATGCCGGCGACGCCGGTCCTGTCGAACGGCGGCGCCGACCGCGGCCTGCCGATCTCGTGCTTCCTGAACGCGGTGCCCGACAATCTCCAGGGCATCCAGGGCGTCTGGAACGAGAACGTCGCCCTCGCCTCGAACGGCGGCGGCATCGGCACCTACTGGGGCGGCGTCCGCTCGATCGGCGAGAAGGTGAAGGGCGCCGGCCAGACCAGCGGCATCATCCCCTTCATCCGCGTGATGGATTCGCTGACCCTGGCGATCAGCCAGGGCTCGCTGCGCCGCGGCTCGGCCGCCGTCTACCTCGACATCCACCATCCCGAGATCGAGGAATTCCTCGAGATCCGCAAACCCTCGGGCGACTTCAACCGCAAGAGCCTGAACCTCCACCACGGGATCAACATCACCGACGCCTTCATGGAGGCCGTCCGCGACGGCGCCATGTTCGGCCTGCGCTCGCCCAAGACGGACGAGGTGATCCGCGAGGTCGACGCCCGTTCGCTGTGGCAGAAGATCCTGGAGATCCGGCTCCAGACCGGCGAGCCCTACCTGATCTTCTCCGACACGGTGAACCGCGCCATGCCGCAGCACCAGCGCGAGCTGGGCCTGTCGGTGCGGCAGTCGAACCTGTGCTCCGAGATCATGCTGCACACCGGCAAGGACCATCAGGGGCTGGAGCGCACCGCCGTCTGCTGCCTCAGCTCGGTCAACGCCGAGACCTTCCTGGAATGGCGCGACCATCCGACGTTCATCGAGGACGTCATGCGCTTCCTCGACAACGTGCTGGAGGACTTCATCGGCCGGGCGCCGCCCGAGATGAAGAACGCCGTCTACGCCGCGCGGCGCGAGCGCAGCGTGGGCCTGGGCCTGATGGGCTTCCACTCGTTCCTCCAGGCGCAGAACGTGCCGTTCGAGAGCGCCATGGCCAAGAGCTGGAACATGCGGCTCTTCAAGACCCTGCGCCGCCAGTGCGACGCCGCCTCGCGCAAGCTGGCGGCCGAGCGTGGACCTTGCCCCGACGCGGCCGAGCGCGGCGTGATGGAGCGCTTCTCCCACAAGCTGGCCATCGCGCCCACGGCCTCGATCTCGATCATCTGCGGCGGCGCCTCGGCGGGCATCGAGCCCATCCCGGCCAACATCTACACCCACAAGACCCTGTCGGGGACCTTCGCGGTGAAGAACCCCTACCTGGAGCGCCTGCTGGACGAGAAGGGCCAGAACACCTCGGCCGTCTGGGACCAGATCCTGGCCAACGAGGGCTCGGTCCAGCACCTGGACTTCCTGAGCCAGGACGAGAAGGACGTCTACAAGACCGCCTTCGAGATCGACCAGCGCTGGGTGGTGGAACTCGCCGCCGACCGCACGCCCGACATCTGCCAGTCGCAGTCGGTGAACCTGTTCCTGCCCGGCGACGTGGAGAAGTGGGACCTGCACATGCTGCACTGGCAGGCCTGGGAGCGTGGCTGCAAGTCGCTTTACTACCTGCGCTCGAAGTCGGTGCAGCGCGCCGCCCACGCCGGCGGCGAGGCCGTGGCGGTCGGAGAGCTCAGGATCGAAGGCAAGACCGACTACGAGGAATGCCTGGCCTGCCAGTAGGTCAAAGGCGGTCCCAGCCCGGCTCGAACGGGTAGCGCTCGGCCCACAGGGCGGAAAGGCGGGGGTCGGCGTCCACGCGGCGCGCCACCTCGCCCAGGCGGGGCGCCGCGGCGTAGAAGCGCTGGCGGCGCGGGCGGAAGCGGCTGACCACGGCGACGTAGAGGTCCAGCACGCTCAGCGTGTCGCCCAGGATGAAGCGGCCGGGCGCCGTCGCAGTCTCCATGATCGCCCAGCATTCGGAGATGCGGTCCTGGATGCGGCGGTCCACTTCGGCGTGCAGGGCGGCGTCGGGCACGAGGCGGAACGGATCGTCCTTCAGCCAATAGTGGGAATAGATCGCCGCCGAGACGAAGCTCATCCAGCGCAGGAAGGCGCCGCGCGCCAGGTCGTCCGGTCCCGGCGACAGCCGCGCCTCGGGGTGCAGTTCCGCAAGCCGGATCAGGATGGCCGCGCTTTCGGTCATCGTCTCGCCGGAGGGCAGGACCAGCGCCGGGACCTGCCGCATCGGGTTGGCCGCCAGCACCCGGTCGCCGCTCTCGACGTCGCCGGGATCGAAGGTCGAGGCCTCGACCACCTCGAAGGGCGCGCCGATCAGCGCCAGCGCCGCCTCGGCGGCCACCCCGCCCGAGCCCCGGGCGGAGTAGAGGAGATATCCACCGTCCATCCGACTTCCTCTGGAAAACCGCTAAATGCCGTGGTCATGGCGCTTGCCGACCACAAGATGTTGATCCACTCTTAACCCCAACTCCAGACGTGGCAGGCGACTCGATGACCGTGAAGTCCGATCCCAACATCCGCCAGCTTCCCGGCCTGCTGACCCCGTCCTACGCCTACAAGCCGTTCCGGTATCCCTGGGCCTACGACTTCTGGAAGAAGCAGCAGCAGGTCCACTGGATGCCCGAGGAGATCCCGCTGGGCGAGGACCTGAAGGACTGGGCCTCCAAGCTCAACGACCGCGAGCGCAATCTGCTCACCCAGATCTTCCGCTTCTTCACCCAGTCGGACGTCGAGGTGAACGACAACTACATGGAGCGGTACGGGCGCGTCTTCAAACCCACCGAGGTGAAGATGATGCTGGCGGCGTTCTCCAACATGGAGACGATCCACATCGCCGCCTACGCCCTGCTGCTCGAGACGATCGGCATGCCCGATTCCGAGTTCACGGCCTTCCTCGACTACCAGGCCATGCGCGACAAGCACGACTACATGCAGCAGTTCGGCGTGGACTCGGACGCCGACATCTGCCGCACCCTGGCGATGTTCGGCGGCTTCACCGAGGGGCTGCAGCTCTTCGCGTCGTTCGCGATGCTGATGAACTTCCCGCGCCACAACAAGATGAAGGGCATGGGCCAGATCGTCTCCTGGTCGGTGCGGGACGAGAGCCTGCACTGCGAGGGGATCATCAAGCTGTACCACGCCTTCAACAAGGAGACGGGCGCGGTCACCAAGGCCGTCGCGGACGACATCGTCGATTGTTGCCGGACGGTCGTCGGCCTGGAGGACAAGTTCATCGACCTCGCGTTCGAGGCCGGCGAGGTCCAGGGCATGACGCCTGAAGACATCAAGCAGTACATCCGCTTCATCGCCGACTGGCGGCTGCGCCAGCTCGACCTGCCCGAGGTCTACGGCGTGAAGGAGAACCCGCTGCCCTGGCTGCAGTCGATGCTGTCGGGCGTGGAGCACGCCAACTTCTTCGAAGCCCGGTCGACCGAATATTCCAAGGCCGCCACGCGCGGCCAGTGGCACGGCGGCGAGGGCGTGTGGTCCGAGTTCGACCGCATGATGTCGCGGCGCGGGGAGAACGTCCTCCCGGCGGAGTGATCCGTCGCGGGCTCGGTCAGAAGACCGGCTCTTCCAGCTTGGGCTGCGGCGGGGCGACGGGTTCGGCCTTGGCGACCGGCGGCGGCGGGACGATCGGCGTCACCACCGATTCCGGGCCGGCCGGCGCGCCCTTGGCGGCTTCGGCCTTGGCGAGGGCTTCGGCCTCGGCCTTGGCCTTCTTCTCGGCTTCCAGCGCGGCCTTCTCCTCGGGCGTCAGCTCCTCGGGCTCGGGCCGGCCCTCGATGCGCTCGTCCACCAGAGGCGTGGCGTCCTGGGCCTGGATGACCTCGGCGTCCACCCCGCCGGCGGTCTCGCCGGGCAGGCGGCCGGGCGGCTGGGCCGTGACGATCCCCATCGCGAAGGCGCCCACGGACGCGAGCCCCAGCAGGCACGCGACGAGCTGAAGCACGGGGCGAGGCATCGACCAGGTCATGGCCGGACCCTAGTTCGCCCCGCGGCCGCAAGGAAGGGCGATCCTCGCCTAGCTCCGGCCCAGGTTCGCGAGCATGGCGTAGAGCACGCTCTCGCGGCGCTGGGCGCTCTGGATGTCGGTCATCAGGGCCGAAAGCCGGTCCTTGCCGTCGGTGCGCGCGGCGATGACCGACTGGTTGTAGGCGCGGATGTTCGTGGGGCCGGCCACGGCGGGCGGCGGCGGCGGGGCCTTCGCCGCGGGCGTCGCCTTGCCGCGGGCGTTGCGCCCCGCGGCCGCCTGCTGGACCGGCGCCGAGCCCGGCGGACCCACCTCGGCGGCGCGGACGAAGCCCGTGGCCCCCGCCACGTCGACCTCCCACCAGCCGCCCTCGGCCTGTGACGCCTTGGCCTGGATCGACGTGCCGACCGGCAGGTTGCGCACGGGCGCGGCCGAGGCCACGGGCGCCGAGCGCAGCACGGCGGCGCGGACGGTCACCAGGGCCGGCGGCGGCGCGGCGGGCGGGGGCGCCGCCTGCTGGCCGCCGGCAGGCGCCGGGCCGGCCTGCATCGACAGCCGGGTCGTGGCGGCCGCCGATGCATAGGCGGGCGTCTGATTGCCCAGGACGTCGGCCTCGGAGGCGTTGTCGGTCATGGCCCGGCCCTGGGTGAAGGTCTTGGCCATGCCGGTGTGCTGGTCGACCACCGATCCGGTGACGTCGATGTCCTTCTTCAGCGCGCCGATCAGGTCGGTGCGCTCGCGCCGGATCGCGCGCCGGTCCTTGTCGGTGCTGGCGCTGGCCAGTCGGGTGTTGATGTCCTCGAGCTGCGTCGCGCGGCATTCCACCAGCGCCTGGCCGCTGCTGGCGATCTCGCGGCTGACCGCGAGCTGGCGTCCGGCGTCCTGGTCGATGTTGAACGAGGCCTTCTTCAGGTCGCCCCCGGCCTCCTGCTCCTTGAGCTTGGCGTAGGCGTCGGCCGTCGCGACGATGGCCACCAGCACGGCCAGCGCGGCGTAGGCCTTGGTGTTGTCGCCGCCGCTGAAGCCCACGTTGCTGATCCCGGGGACGTTGAGGCCCATGGCCCCGGTCAGCATGTCCTGGCCGAACATCATGCCGGCGTTGGGCGCGGCGGCCGGGGCGCCGGCCTGCTGCTGGGCGGCGCTCTGCATCGCCATGCCGCCCACGGCGCCCATGATGCTGCCCATGCTGCCGAAGCCGCTGCCCAGGCCGCCGAAGCCGCCGCCGGTGGCCCGGCCGCCGATCTGCCCGCTCATGACGCCCTTGGCCAGAACCATGGCCCCGGTCTTCAGCCCTTCGCCGATCGCCGCGCTCATCTTCGAGCGCTTGAGGTCATCGTATTCCTTGTCGAGCCTCACCAGGGGCGCGCGCTGGCTGTCGCAGGCGTTCAGGACCGCATCGCGCCCGCCCCGCTGCGCCCATGACGGCTGGGCGTTCATGCTGAGAAGGGCGACCACGCTGACGGCGAGCCGGAACCTGCGCGAGTAATCCATCGAAACCCCCCTATCGCACGCCGAGACGCGCCAATTCCTCCCTGGAGACGTCGTCTCCGGCGGCGGCGGCCTTGCGGTACCAGTCGACCGCACGTTTCCGGTCGGCGCGCACGCCCTGGCCGGACTCGTACATGATCGCCAGGTTGCGCATGGCCAGCGCGCTGCCCCGGTCGGCCGCGGCCTGGAACAGGCGCACCGCTTCCCCCGGATTGGCCGACACGCCGGCGCCCCGCGCCGTCAGGCTGCCCAGGCCGAGATAACCGCGCGCATCGCCAGCCTGCGCGGCCAGCCTATAGTACTCCGCAGCTCGGCCATAGTCCTGAGGCAGGCCGGCGCCCGTTTCCAGCATGACGGCCAGGCTGGACATGCCCTCGCTGTTCCCCAGCTCGGCGGCGCGCTGGTACCAGGTGGCGGCCTGGATCTCGTCCTTGGCGATCGCCTCGCCGTCCTCGTAGGCATAGCCCAGGCGCACCATGGCGTCGGTGTCGCCGGCGACGGCGGCGCGCTGGTAGAGTGCGAACGCCCGTCGCGCGTCGCGCGACACGCCCTGGCCCCGCTCGTAGAGGTCGCCGAGCTGGGCGATGGCGGGGCCGTCGCCGGCGTCCACCGCCTTCTGCAGCCAGCCCGCGGCCTGCCGGGCGTCGGTGTTCACGCCGCGGCCGCGCAGATAGGTCTCGCCCAGCATGCCCATCGCGGTGGCCGAACCCCGCTCGGCGGCGGTCCGGAGCCAGCGGACGCCGTCCGCTTCGTCGCGGGCCGTGCCGAAGCCGTTCAGCCGGCAGAGCGCCCAGTTGACCATGCCCCCCGGATGCCCGGCGTCGGCCGAGGCCTTGAACCACTTCGCCGCGGCGGCCACGTCCTTGGCCGCACCCCGGCCCGTCAGGGCCATGACGCCGAGGTTGTACATCGCCGCGCCGTTGCCCAGGCCGGCGGCGGCGTTCCAGTCGCGGGCGGCGGCGCGGTAGTCGCCCCGGGCGAAGGCGTCGCGGGCCGAGGTCACGAGATCCTGTCCCGGCGCGGCCGAGCGCGAGGCCACCTGGAACGAGCCTGCGGGCTGACGCTCCAGCGCCCGGATGCGGTTGGAGGCCAGCTTGCGGAACGAGCCGGTGATCTCGCCCCGGTCCTGGGCGTCCATATAGGCCTTGAAGTCGGCGGGGTCGTCGGAATCCTTGATGGAGGTCCAGAAGACCTGGTCCTTCTCCCACTTGATCTTGGTGAGGTCGGCGGCCGGCGCCGCGGCGAGCTGGGTGCGGCCCCTGGGATCGAAGCTCCAGTGCACGTTGGGCCAGATGCCCTGGAGGTCGGGCGTCTGCTGGCCCTCGGTCATCCGCTCGACCTCGGCCTGGACGTAGCTGGGCAGCTCGCCGACCGTGATGCCGGGACGGGTCATGCCCTGGGTCAGCGCGATGGCGAAGGGGCTGTTGCCCGTGGCGCCGTCCTGAGCCACCTCGCCGGGCCCGGCGGCCATCAGGGTGACGACCTGGACGTTGGCGTTGCTGCTCTCGCGCGCCAGGCCCCGCGTGCCGCCGCCGATGCTGCGGGTGGCGGTGGGGTTGTTGCGGCAGGCGTCCAGGATGATCAGCCGGACCGACTTCGCCCCGGTCAGGGAACGGCCCAGGCTGGACGACTCCAGCGAGCTGGAGGTGAGCGCCGTCTTGCTGTTGATGATGGCGTCCTTGGGCAGCAGGTAGTTGACGCCGTCGATCATGGCGCCGTGGCCGGCGTAGTAGATGATCGCCGCCTCGGAGCCCTGGGCCGCGGTCTCGAAGTCGCCCAGGCCCTCGATGAGCTGGAGGCGGCCGGGGTCCATCAGGACCTTGACCTCGAAGCCCAGCTTCTGGAGCGTCTGCTGCACCAGCCTAGCGTCGCGGGCCGGGTTCGCCAGGCTCGGGACCTTGTCGTACTTGGAGACGCCGATCACCAGGGCGACCTTCTGCGCCGCCCACGCCCCGCCCGCTGCGGCGGCGTTCAGGGCCACGGCGATCACGACCGCCGTCCAGCGTACGCCCGAGGACCGTTGACCCCGACTCCGGTCAGGGCGGGGCCGCACCGCCAAACGCATCACTGTCACCCTCCAGCCGAACGCCGGCATCATAGCCGAAATAGCCAAGCATGACCGCCGCGGCGCGATCAAGCGTGCGACGGTCACCAAGGTTATTCGTGCGGCGAAGCCGTTCGGAGGCGCGGTGAACGCCTATTTGGCGGCAGGATACTGTACGCGGGGGCGGAGATTCTCGATCACCGCGCGGGCGTCGAAGGCGCGGGCTTCGCCCTGCGGCTTGGCGCCCCGCTCCATCACGACCTCGGCCGAGGCTTCGAACCGCTCGACGGTGCGGACGTCCACCCGGTCGGCCCAGAAGGGGTCGCCCCAGAAGGGGTCCCAGCCGCGCCAGCCGTAGCCGCGGCCGTAGTAGCGCCACGACGGACGCCAGAAGCCGTAGCTGCCGTACCAGGGCCGGTAGAAGGGATCGGGCTCGACATAGGTCCGCGCCTTGCGGTCGGTGTCGCGCTCGATCACCGAGAACCAGTCGTAGCCGTTCTGGACGGTCAGTTCCGCGGCGCGGAACAGGAGGTAGCCCTCCACCGTCTCGCGGCTGGTGAGCGTGTTGCCCGCGAAGTTCACGCGGAAGCGGTTGGGCTCCAGCCGGATTTCGGAATAGCCGCCCGCGGTCGACGACCCCGGCGCGGCGGGCTGATACGGCGTGGGCGTGGCGCACGCGGCGAGGCCGGCCGCGAGGACCACGGCGACGGCGGCGACGATGGATTTCCTGGACATCTTCAGTTCTCGAACTCGCACGTCCCTCAAGGGCATTCCGGAGGCGTCCCTATGGAGGACGACGTAATCATCAAAACACCTGGCCGCAATTGTGGTTGCGCTTGCGGCCCTCACGCCCCCGTCACCGCCAGCACATAGACCAGCCGGCCCAGCGAGCCGAACAGCAGGACCGCGACGGCTAGGGCCTGGATCATGAAGCCCAGTTCGCGCTTCTTGGGGTCGGCCACATAGCCCCGCTGATACAGGATGCGGCCGACGATCCAGACGAGGCCCACGATCGCGGCCACGAGGTCGCTCCAGTAGATCGCGAACAGCCACAGCGGCACGAGGAACAGCGGCAGCCATTCCAGGGTGTTCACATGCGCGCGGATGGCGCGCTCGAGAACCGGATCGCCGGTCATGGCCGGCGCGGCGATTCCGCTCTTGCCCCGGGCCCGACCGACCTGGAGACCCATCCAGAAATAGGTGAGCAACGCCAGCAGCGTGACGATGGCGACGTAGGCGTGAGACGGCATGGTTCCCCCGTGGTCCCTTGTGATCGGGCGGACGCACGCCGCCTTGCAAGCGGGACCTTGGCGCCTTATCGGCGCGCTGGGAACCGGTCGCCGCCGCCCCGGGTTTCCTGGGCGTCGCAAGGAGGACACGCAGATGGACGTGGACTCGACCGCCATCCAGACCATCGACTACGACGGCGAGCGCGCGAAGCTGTTCGTGCGCTTCACCAGCGGCGAGCGCTACGTCTACGTCGGCGTGCCGCACGAGGTGTGCCGCTCGTTCCTCGACGCCGACTCGAAGGGCCGTTTCTTCCAGGCCGAGATCCGCGACTGCTATCCCTACAACCGACTGGAGAGCTGAACTCTCCCTTCCATTAAGGGAGGGACAGCTTGTCGCGCTTGGCGGCGACGCGCAGGCGCAGGGCGTTGAGCTTGATGAAGCCCGCGGCGTCGCGGTGGTCGTACGCGACCTTGCCTTCCTCGAAGGTCACCAGTTCCTGGTCGTAGAGGGAGTAGGGGGACGTGCGGCCGATCACGGTGACGTTCCCCTTGTAGAGCTTCACCCGCACTTGGCCGGTGACGTTCCTCTGCGACAGGTCGATGGCGGCCTGGAGCATCTCGCGCTCGGGCGCGAACCAGAAGCCGTTGTAGATGAGCGACGCGTACTTCGGCATCAGCTCGTCCTTCAGGTGCATGGCGCCCCGGTCGAGCGTGATCGATTCCATGCCGCGGTGGGCGTGGAGCAGGATCGTGCCGCCCGGCGTCTCGTAGACGCCGCGCGACTTCATGCCGACGTAGCGGTTCTCGACCAGGTCGAGGCGGCCGACGCCGTTGTCGTGGCCCAGCTGGTTCAGTTTCGTCAGCAGGGCGGCGGGCGACAGCTTCTGGCCGTCGATGGCCACGGGGTCGCCGTTCTCGAAGTCCATCGTGAAGACGGTGGGCTTGTCGGGCGCGGCCTCGGGCGAGATCGTGCGCATGTGGACGAACTCGGGCGCTTCGACCGCCGGGTCCTCCAGCACCTTACCCTCGGACGAGGAGTGCAGCAGGTTGGCGTCGACGCTGAACGGCGCCTCGCCGCGCTTGTCCTTGGTGATGGGGATCTGGTGCTTCTCGGCGAAGTCCAGCAGGGCCTCGCGGCTCTTGAAGTCCCACTCGCGCCAGGGGGCCACGACGCGGATGTCGGGCTCGAGCGCATAGTAGGCGATCTCGAAGCGCACCTGGTCGTTGCCCTTGCCGGTCGCGCCGTGCGCCACCGCGTCGGCCCCGATCCTGCGGGCGATCTCGATCTGCTTCTTGGCGATCAGCGGCCGGGCGATCGAGGTGCCCAGCAGGTACTGGCCCTCATAGACCGTGTTGGCCCGGAACATCGGGAAGATGTAGTCGCGCACGAACTCCTCGCGCACGTCCTCGACGAAGGCGTACTCGGGCTTCACGCCCAGGGTGATGGCCTTGTGGCGCGCGGGCTCGACCTCTTCGCCCTGGCCCAGGTCGGCGGTGAAGGTCGCCACCTCGGCGCCCAGCTCGGTCTGGAGCCACTTGACGATGGTGGAGCTGTCGAGGCCGCCGGAATAGGCGAGGACGACCTTCTTGACGGGCTGATCGGCCATGAGCGTGCGGATGCCTTCGGACGAGGGGTGATCGGTCGCGCGCCTTTAAGGGCACGCGGCGGGCGGGTTCAAGGCCTAAGCGCGCCTTCGGCGTCCAGCGTCCGCATGGCGGCGCGCAGCCACAGCATATGGACCAGGGCGAACACCGGCGCGATCGCCATCCGGACCAGGAAGAGGACCAGCGGATCGCTCGCGTCCAGGCCCGGCGTGCGGGCGGCCGCCGAGAGGCCCAGCCCGACGATCAGCGGGAGGCCCACGGTGAGGGTGAAGGCGGCGTTGCGGCGGGCGCGCCAGCCGGGCCTGCCGCCCGCGCCCCACTGCATCGGCAGCCGCGCGTCGGCGGGGATCGTCTTCGCCGCGCGGCGGGTCGCCGAGGCGATGCTCGCCATCACGAAGATCCAGACGGCGTCGCCGACGATGGCCAGGAGATCCAGCGACATGTCAGACGGTCACCTGGGCGCCCATCTCGACCACGCGGCCGGGGGGGATCTTGTAGAAGTCGGTCGGGTTGGCGGCGTTCTTCATCAGGAAGATGAACAGCTTGTCCTGCCACAGGGGCATCCCCGACTGGGCCGATGGCACGACCGAGCGCCGTCCCAGGAAGAACGAGGTGGCCATGATGTCGAACTTCAGGCCCAGTTTGCGGCACTGGCCCAGGGCCTTGGGGATGTTGGGGCTCTCCATGAAGCCGTAACGGATCTCCAGCGTCTTGAAGTCGTCGTTCACCGCCTCGATCCGGACGCGGTCGTCCTCGCGGACCCGCGGCGTCTCGGCGGTATGGACGGTGAGGATGATGTTCTTCTCGTGCAGCACCTTGTTGTGCTTGAGATTGTGCATCAGCGCCACCGGGGCGGTGTCGGGATCGGACGTCAGGAAGACGGCGGTCCCCGGCGCGCGGTGCGGCGCGCGCGCCTTGAGGATGTCGGCCAGCTCGACCAGCGAGACCGAGTCGCGGCGGGTCTTGTCGGCGAGGATCTGGGCGCCGCGCGTCCAGGTCCACATCACGAGCACGAGGCCGCCGCTGATCAGCAGGGGCGCCCAGGCGCCCTGGGGGATCTTCAGCAGGTTGGCGCCGACGAACACCACGTCCACGAGGCCGAACGCCCCCGCGCCCAGCGCCGCCTGCCAGACGGGGCGCTTCCACATGTGGCGGATGATGAAGAAGAACAGCAGGGTGTCGACCAGCATGGCCCCGGTGACCGCGATGCCGTAGGCGGCCGCCAGGTGGTCGGAGGTCCGGAACAGCGCCACCAGCACCAGAACGCCCACCAGCATCATGATGTTGACCTGGGGCACATAGATCTGGCCGGCCTGGGTCTCGCTGGTGCGGCGGATGTCGATGCGGGGGAACAGGCCGAGCTGGACCGCCTGCTGGGTGACCGAGAACGCGCCGGTGATGACGGCCTGGCTGGCGATGATCGTTCCGGCGGTGGCCAGCGCCAGGACCGGCCAGAAGGCCGCCTCGGGGATCATCTCGAAGAAGGGGTTCACGCGCGCCTCGGGATGCGCCAGCACCAGCGCGCCCTGGCCGAAGTAGTTCAGCAGCAGGCAGGGCAGGACGACGAGGGCCCAGGCCGCCCTGAGGGGCGCCTTCCCGAAATGCCCCATGTCGGCGTACAGCGCCTCGGCGCCCGTCACGGCCAGGAACACCCCGCCCAGGATCAGGAAGCCCAGCAGGCCGTTGTCGATCAGCATGAGCACGCCGTAGTGGGGCAGGAGGCCGTAGAGGATCGTCGGATCGTCCGAGATGTGGATGGCCCCGAGCCATCCCAGCGTCAGGAACCAGAGCAGCGTGATGGGGCCGAAGAACTTCCCCACGCTGGCGGTGCCCCGCGACTGGACCGCGAACAGGGCGATCAGGATGGCCACCGAGATGGGCAAGACATAGGGCGCCATCGAGGGCCCGATGCCCGGCGCGAGCTTGAGGCCCTCGACGGCGCTGACCACCGAGACCGCGGGGGTCAACACCCCGTCGGCGTAGAACAGCGCGGCGCCCAGCATGCCCAGGACCAGCAGGACGAAGGATCGCCGGCCCTCGGTCACGCGCTGGGCCAGCGCCATGAGCGCGAGCGTGCCGCCTTCGCCCTTGTTGTCGGCGCGCATGAGGAAGACGACGTACTTGATCGTCACGATCACGATGAGCGCCCAGGTGATCAGCGAGACCACCCCCAGGACCGTCTCGCGCTCGGCGCCGCCGCTCTCGGTGTTCGCGAGCGCGACGCGCATGGCGTAGAGCGGGCTGGTCCCGATGTCGCCGAACACCACGCCGATGGACCCGAGCGCGAGCGCCCAGAATCCTTCTTTGCGGGGATGTCCGTTGCCGTTGGGCGACGTGTCTTCGGACGCTTTCTGAGCGTCGACGGCCTGTTCAGCCATCCGATGTCTCCGGAGATCCCCGGGCGGGGACTCCAAGGCGGCCCTATGCCGTCGCGGCGGGCGCGAATACACCCAATCCCGGCGCCGTTCAATCGCGGGCGGGGCGCCGGCGTGTCGCACCCCCCCGCGGGCCGGGTCGGGGCCGGGGGCGGGAAGAGGAGTTGTTCGATGACAAGGCGTCTGGCGCTGGTGACGGGGGCTTCCGCCGGCCTGGGGGCGGCGTTCGCGCGCCATCTGGCGGCGCGGGGCTTCGACCTGGCGCTGACCGCGCGGCGGGCCGACCGGCTGTCGGCGCTGGCCGGCGACCTGCGGGACCGCCACGGCGTCGAGGTCCTGACCGTGGCCGCCGACCTCGCCCGGCCCGAGGCGCCCGCGGCGATCCTGGGCGAGATCGCGGCCGCCGGCCGCCGTGTCGACGTGCTGGTCAACAACGCGGGCTACGGCCTGTCCGGGACGTTCGCCGACACGCGGTGGGCCGACCAGGCCGACTTCGTGCAGGTGATGGTGACGGCGCCGTGCGAACTGGCGCACCGCGTGCGGCCGGCGATGGGCGCGCGGGGTTATGGCCGGATCGTCAACGTGGCCTCGGTGGCGGGCCTGCTGCCGGCCGCGGCCGGCCATACGCTCTATGCCGCCTCCAAGGCCTTCCTGATCCGCTTCTCGCAGAGCCTGCACCTGGAAGGCCGCGCGGACGGCGTCCACGTCAGCGCGTTGTGCCCAGGGTTCACCTACACCGAATTCCACGACGTGAACGGCACGCGCGAACTGGCCGACGCCTCGACGCCCCGCTGGCTGTGGCTGGACGCCGACCGTGTGGTCGCCGACGGCTGGCGGGCGGTGGAGGCCAACCGTCCGGTCTGCACGCCGGGCGTGGTCTACAAGGCGATCACCGGGGTCTCGCGGCTGATCCCGGAGAGCTGGGCTTTGGGCCTCATGGCCGGGCAGGGCGGCCGCGTCCGCAAGACCTGAGGGCGACTCCTCAGTGGCCGTAGGGGTTGGCGACGGCCGGGACGATGAAGCCGCTGGTGCTCTCGGCGAAGCCCTGGAGGATGAACTGGATGGCCAGCGCGCAGAGGATCAGGCCCAGAACGCGCACCACGATGGTCAGGCCGATCCGGCCCAGCAGCCGGGTGATGATCGGCGTCGCCAGGAAGGCGAGCAGGGTCGAGAGGGCCACGGCCGCGATGACGCCCACGCCCACCGCCGCGCCCTGGAGGCCGTAGTTGCGGGCCTGGCTGGCGTAGATCACGACGCTGGAGATGGCGCCCGGCCCTATCAGCAGGGGCATGGCGAACGGCACGATCATCCGCTCGAACCGCTTGCGGGCCACGGCGCGGCCGGTGCCCTCGGAGGCGTCGGCGGCGTCGGCGTAGGTGGCCGTGAAGTCGTCGCGGGCCATTTCCAGGCCCAGCAGGAACAGGATGATCCCCCCGGCGATCCGGAACGCCGGCAGCGAGATGCCGAAGAACTCCAGCAGGCTGAGGCCCGAGAAGAAGAAGAACGTCAGGAAGCCCAGCGCGAACAGCGAGATGTAGAGCGCGATCCAGGCCCGGTCGCGCGATGTCGCCCCCACCGTCGCCGCGGCGAACAGCGGCACGTTCCCCACCGGGTCGATGAGGGCGAACAGGGCGACGAAAAAGTTGACCGCGAACTCGGCCTGGCTCATGCAAGGTGCTTAGCCCAAATCTGCAACGGCGGAACCCCCCGCCCCCAACGGAGCCCCGTCATGGCCGCCGCCGCGCTCGCGCAACCGCCCGTCAAGGCCGATCCGCGGCTGATCGTGCCCCTGGACCTGCCGTCCGCCGGCGAGGCGCGGGCGATGGCCGAGGCGCTGGGCGACTCGGTGTCGTTCTACAAGGTGGGCCTGGAGCTGTTCGCCTCGGACGGCATGGCGCTGGCGCGCGAGCTGAAGGCGGCGGGCAAGCAGGTGTTCCTGGACTGGAAGCTGCACGACATCGGCACGACGGTGCAACGGGCGGCGGCCGTGCTGGCGCAGTCGGGCTGCGACCTGCTGACGGTCCACGGCGAGCCCCAGGTCATGGTCTCGGCGGTCCGCGGACGCGGCGCGTCCAACCTCAAGATCCTGGCCGTCACCGTCCTGACCAGCCTGTCCGACGAGGACCTGGAGGAGGTGGGCTATCACGAGACCGCCCGCCAGCTCGTGGAGCGCCGCATCCATCAGGCCATCGCCGCCGGCTGCGACGGCGTCGTGGCGAGCCCGCACGAGGCGGCGCTGGCCCGTGCGCTGGGGGGCAAGGACTTCCTGGTGGTGACGCCGGGCGTGCGGCCGGACTGGTCGGCGAAGAACGATCAGGCCCGTGCGGCCACGCCGCGCGACGCGCTGGCCGCCGGCGCCAGCCACATCGTCTGTGGCCGCCCGATCACCGCCGCCAACGACCCCGCAGACGCCGCCCGCCGGATCGCCGCGGAGATGGCGGGCGCCTAGCCGCCCGGCCTACGCCGTGTTCGCCGTGACGAGCTCGGTGGTCACGCTGTCCAGCAGCCGGCGGCCGTCGGCCGTGGCGCGTAGCCGCAGGGGATCGTCGGCCAGGAGGCCCAGGCCCACCAGCCGCCGCACCACGGGACGGTCCGGCGCGAGGCCCAGCGCCGCGATCTCGCCGAACCCGACGCCTCGAGCGATGCGCAGGCCGCTGAGCAGCCGCTCCTCGGCGGTCTCGACGGGCGTCAGCGCCTCGCGCTCGGCGAAGCCGGCGCCGGCGGCGGCCACCGCACGGATGTAGTCCGCGGGCCGGTCGTGGGCGCGGGTCGCCTCGCGGACGCCGTCGCGGGTGATGCGGCCGTGGGCGCCGGGGCCTACGCCCACGTAGTCGAGCCCCTGCCAGTACACCAGGTTGTGCCGCGAGCGCGCCGCCGGGCCGCGCGCATGGTTCGACACCTCGTAGGCCTCGAAGCCCTCGGCCCCGAGCACGGCCTGGGTGGCGTCGTAGAGGTCGGCGCCGGCCTCGTCGTCCGGCGGGACGAACATGCCGCGCCGCACGGCCCGGTCGAAGGCCGTGCCCTCCTCGATGGTGAGCTGAGAGGGCGAGACGTGCTCGGCGCCGAGGTCGACCACCGCCTTCAGTTCGTCGACCCAGGCCTGAACCGTCTGGCCGGGCCGGGCGTAGATCAGGTCGACCGACAGGCGCGGAAAGGCGCGCGCCGCCGCCTCGGCCGCCCGGCGCCCTTCGGCGGCGTCGTGGTTGCGGCCGAGGAACCGCAGGGCCGCGTCGTCCAGCGACTGGAGCCCCAGCGAAAGCCGGCCGATCCCCGCGTCCGCCAGGGCGGCGAAGCGCCCGGCCTCGGCGTCGGTGGGATTGGCCTCCAGGCTGACCTCGAGGTCGCCGGCCGGCGACCACAGCCGGCGCGCCGCCTCCACGATCGCGGCCGCCTGGTCCGGCGCCATCAGCGAGGGCGTGCCGCCACCGAAGAACACCGACACCAGGGGCCGGGGGCCGGTCAGCGCCCGCTGGGCCTCCAGGTCGGCGACGATGGCGCGCGCCAGGTCCGCCGCCTCGGCCTCGCGGCCGCGCGCCCGGACGACGTTGAAGTCGCAATAGGGGCAGATCCGCGCGCAGTACGGCCAATGGACATAGACGCCCAGCGGCGGGCCGGGCGGCGTGTCGTTCACAACAGCGCCGCCTTCAGCTTCTCGAAGGCGCGGGCGCGATGGCTCATGGCGTCCTTCACCGCGGGCTCCAGCTCCCCGAAGGTCTGATCCAGGCCCTGGGGCGTGAAGATGGGATCGTAGCCGAACCCCCGGTCGCCGCGTGGGGGGAAGGTGAGCGTCCCGTCGATCCGCCCTTCCACCACCACCGCCGGCCCGTCGGGCCAGGCGACCGCCAGGGCCGAGGTGAACCAGGCCGAGACGTCGTCCGCACCGGTCTCCGCCAGGCGTTCCTCGACCTTGGCCATGGCCATGCGGAAGTCCTTCTCCGGCCCGGCCCAGCGCGCCGAATAGACGCCCGGCGCGCCGTCCAGGGCTGCGACCGAGAGGCCCGAGTCGTCGGCGAGCGCGATCAGGCCCGAAGCGTCGGCCGCCGCCCGCGCCTTCAGAAGCGCATTGCCGACGAAGGTGGCCTCGGTCTCCTCGGGTTCGGGCAGGCCCAGCTCGCCGGCCGACACCAGCTGGAACCGGCCGTCCAGGATCTCGACCAGTTCGCGGGCCTTGCCGGGGTTGTGGGTCGCCACCACCAGGCGCAGGCCGGGTTCGAGCCGCAGGGCCATGTCGTTCCTCCCGTCTCCAGAGGCCGCGGACCCTAGCTCCCGCCGTGGGTTGTTGCATTGCAAAAGTTTAATATCGTTACTCGATATTCACGTGATCGAAAATCGATGCGGCTGTATCTCCAATCCCGTCGGGGCGCGGTGTCCCGGCCGCGAAATTGCTGCAACGCAGCAAGACATTGGAGCCTCTCATGCTTGCCAACCTGATGAACACCCTCGACCGGACCGCCATGGGCTTCGTGGTCGTCCTGGCCGCCATGCCGATCCTGAGCATCGCCGCGCGCGCCGTCGTCCTCTAAGCTCGCGTGCGATCGATGCGCTTCGTCGAACGACCCGTCCCGGTCCGGCTGCATACGGCCCAGGGCTGAACGCCGGCCGCGGCGGGTCACGACGCAGGAGGGGGAGCGAAAGGACAGATGCGCGCCTTGGGTCCGGGCTCGGTTTCGAGCTTCCTGAAGATCATCCTCGACGTGGTCTTCGCCGCCCTCTGGATCGGCGTCGCGATCCTCGCCCTCATCACGCTCGCGGCGCTGCTGCTGAGCTTCAATCCCGATCTTCTCGGCGCCATCCGCCTCGAAGGCGAAGCCGCCGAAGTCGCCCGGCGCGGCCCCCTGCTCACCGCGGGCCTCGCGGCCGCGGCGCTCTACCTGGCCGGCATCCTGGTCATCGTGGGCTCGCTGCGCCGGATCTTCACCACGCTCACCGCCGGCGACCCCTTCCATCCCGACAACGTGGCGCGCCTGCGCCTGATCGGCCTGATGCTGGCGGGGCTGGAGCTGGGACGCTATGCGGTCTGGGCCGTGGGCGCCCTGCTGCCGGGCGTGGAGCGCAGCCAGCCGAACATCGGCCTGACCGCCTGGTTCTCGGTGCTGGTCGTGTTCGTCCTGGCCGAGGTCTTCCGCGAAGGCGCGCGCCTGCGCCGCGAAGCCGAACTGACGATCTGAGGGGCCGGGCGAGACGACCATGCCGATCCGCGTAAGTCTGGACCGCGTCCTCCTCGAACGGCGCATGTCGCTGACCGAGCTCGCCGACCGCGTCGGCGTGACCATCGCCAACCTCTCGATCCTCAAGACCGGCAAGGCGCGCGCCGTGCGATTCTCCACCCTGTCGGCCCTGTGCCGGGAGCTGGACTGCCAGCCTGGCGACCTCCTGGTCTACGAGCCCGGGCCCGACGATGCCCCGTTCGACGACGAGGACGGCTGAGGCACATTCACCGCCACCGCGACGCCGACCGCCGATGTCTCCAACCGCGAACGAACGCGAAAGGGTGTGCGGCGCGTCAACGCCCTGAAGGACACCGCCAAGACGCCAAGAGCGCCAAGGCGTCCGAAGCTGACCGCGGGCCTCTTGGCGGTCTTGGCGTCTTGGCGGTTGTCTTCCGCGCCTGCGGCGCCTCTTCGCGTTCTCTCGCGGTTACAGGACGGCTTCGCTACAGCAGCGCCCCGATCACGAACGCCGCCCCGGCGGCCAGCGCGCCCAGGGCGAACCACAGCAGTCGCGAGCCGGACGGCGGGTCGGCCTCGACCACCGCCACGTCCCGGGGCTCGGTCAGCCGGGCGAGGTTGCGCAGCGCCGTCTCGGCCTCGCCGGCAAGCTGCTTCACCCGGCTGGCGGGGGAAAGCTCGCGGGCGATCCAGCGCCGCACCACCGGCTCGGAAGCGCCCCAGATGTCGTGATCGGGGTCGATGCGGCGGGCGACGCCTTCCACGGTCATCATGGTCTTCTGGAGGAGGACCAGCTCGGGACGCAGGTGCATCTCGAACAGGGCGGTGATCTCGAAGAGCTGGGTCAGCACCCGGCTCATGGCGATCGTGCTGGCGCTGCGGCCGAATACCGGCTCGCCCACCGCCCGCAGCGCCTGGGCGAAGGCGGCGACGCTGTGCCGCGCGGGCACGTAGCCGGCGTCGAAGTGCACCTTGGCCACCCGCTCGTAGTCGCGTTGCAGGAAACCCCAGAGGATCTCGGCCAGGTAGCGCCGCTCGGTCGGACCCAGCCGGCCGATGATGCCGAAGTCGACGGCCGAGATCTTCGCGGGCGCGGCGGCGAACAGGTTGCCCTCGTGCAGGTCGGCATGGAAGACGCCGTGGTCCAGCGCCTGGGCCAGGAACGCCCGGGTCAGGTTGTCGGCCAGCGCCTTGCGGTCCAGGCCCGGCTGTTCCAGCGCCGCGGGGTCGGACAGGGGCATGCCCTCGGCCCAGGCCATGGTCAGCACGCGCTTGCCCACGCCCTCCCACATCACCTTGGGCGCGCTCATGTAGCCGTCGCGACCCATCACCTCGGCCAGTTCGTCCGCGCCGGCGGCCTCCATCCGCAGGTCCAGCTCCAGTTCGGTGGCGCGGATGACCGTGCGGGCGAACTGCACGGGCTCGAGGCGGCGCAGGGGCGGCGCGAGCCGTTCGATCAGCCCCGCAGCGAGGGCCAGGACGGCCGAATCGGCTGCGACCCGGCGCTCGATCCCGGGCCGCAGGACCTTGACCGCCACGCGCTCGCCGTCGTTCAGCGTCGCCTCGTGCGCCTGGGCCAGCGACGCCGCGGCCACGGGCTCGCCGAAGGTGGCGAACAGCTCATCGACCGGCCGGCCGATCTCCTGGGCCACCTGGGCGCGGGCCAGGGCGGTGGGGAAGGGCGGCAGCTTGTCCTTGAGCCGGCTCAGGTCCTCGGCGAACGTCCGGCCGAAGATGTCGCCGCGCGTGGAGAGGAGCTGGCCCAGCTTGATGGCGACCGGCCCCAGGCCTTCCAGCGACCGGGCCAGCCGCTCGCCCGGCCGCCCGTCGCGGCGGCCCGCGAACAGGCGGAGGCCATTGCCCACGGCGCGGACGCCCGGCGAATAGAAGGCGTCCAGTTCCCGGGGGAGCAGGGCGTCGTTGCGGACCAGGGTCCAGCCGGCGCCCATGAGCCGGAAGAAGGCGCCCGCCGAGGCCATGCCCTCAGATCGCCCGGCCGGTGTGGAGCGCCGCCACGCCGCCCGAGAAGTTGGTCCAGCCCGCCTGGGAGAAGCCGGCCTCGCCGATCATCCTCGCGAACGACTTCTGGTCGGGAAAGCGGCGGATGCTCTCCACTAGGTACTGGTAGCTCTCGCGGTCGTTGGCGACCCGCGCGCCGATCTCGGGGATCACCTTGAACGAATAGGCGTCGTAGGCCGCGCGGATCGCCGCGCTGCCGGGCCGCGAGAACTCCAGGCACAGGAACCGGCCGCCGGGCTTCAGCACGCGGCGCGCCTCGCGCAGGGCGCCGGGGATGTCGGTCACGTTGCGGATGCCGAAGCTGATCACATAGGCGTCGGCGGTCGCGTCGGGCAGCGGCAGGCGCTGGGCGTCGCCCACGGCCCAGCAGATCTCGGGCAGGCCGCCGCGCTCGACGCCCGCGGCGATCATCTCGGCGTTGTAGTCGAGGACGAAGACGGTGGCGTCGGGGCCGCCCCGGCGTTCCTGCGCCCGCCGCGCCATCCTGGCGAACCGCCGGGCCATGTCGCCGGTGCCCCCGGCGCAGTCGATGATGACCTCGCCCGGCTGGGGGTTCAGGCGCGCGGCCGTCGCGTCCTTCCAGAGCCGGTGCACGCCCGCGCTCATGAGGTCGTTCATCAGGTCGTAGTGGCGGGCGACGCTGTCGAAGACGCCGCGCACGAGGCCGGGCTTCTCGGCGGCGTCCACGTCGCGGAAGCCGAAGGTGGCGCTGGGTCTCGTCATGCGGCTGCTCATAGCGGGCCGGCCGCCCGTCCGCAAAGGCGTGTCTTGCGGCGCGCCCGGGAGAAGACCGCGATACGAGCCGAGAGGGCGCCGCGGGAGCGCCGCCATTCCGCCTTGGCGCAGGCGCCGCGCCGTGCCAAGCGGGGGCCTATGCCCGAACTTCCCGAAGTCGAGACGGTGCGCGGGGGCCTGCGGCCCGTGCTGGAGGGTCGGCGCCTCGCGCGGGTGGAGGCGCGCCGGCCCGACCTGCGGTTCCCGTTGCCGCCCAATTTCGTGCAGATCCTCACCGGCGCGACGGTGGTGGCGCTGGAGCGCCGCGCGAAGTACCTTCTCGCGCGCCTGGATCGCGAGGACACCCTGGTCATGCACCTGGGCATGAGCGGGCGTTTCGAGATCGCCCGGCCTGAGGGGCCGGAAAGGCCCGAGGGCTCCGAGCGGCCGGGCCGGTTCCACTACGCCGCCGATCCCGACCCGAAGCACGCCCACGTCGTCTTCGAGACCGAGGCCGGGGACCGGGTCACCTATTACGATCCCCGACGGTTCGGCTACATGGCCCTGGTCAACACCGCGGCCTTCGACCTGCATCCGTGGTTCGCAGGGCTGGGGCCCGAGCCGCTCTCCGACGCGTTCGACGCCGCCCACCTGAAGGCCGCCTTCGCGGGCCGCCGGCAGGGGCCGAAGACGCTGCTGCTCGACCAGAGGGTCGTGGCGGGCCTGGGGAACATCTATGTGTGCGAGGCGCTGAACCGGGCGCGGATATCGCCCTTCAAGCCGGCCGGGTCGATCGGCGTCGCGCGGCTGGAGCGCCTGGTCCCCGAGATCAAGGCGGTGCTGGCGGAAGCGATCGAGGCGGGCGGATCGAGCCTGCGCGATTTCGCCCGCACCGACGGCGCCCTGGGCTATTTCCAGCACAGCTTCCGCACCTACGACCGCGAGGGCCAGCCCTGCCGCAACGACGGCTGCCGGGGCGTGATCGGGCGCGAGGTCCAGGCGGGCCGATCCACCTTCTACTGCCCGGCATGTCAGCGATGAGGACGCCCGCGATGCGGCGCGTGCTGGCGTTCCTCGGCGCCCTGGCCGGCGCGTTCCTGGGCCTCGTCCCGGCCGCCCGGGCCGAGCCGCCGGTCTGGATCGTGCGCGACGCCGATTCCGAGATGCTGCTGTTCGGCTCGGTCCACCTGCTGCCGCCCGGCCTGGACTGGCGGCCGCGGGCGCTGGACGCGGCCATCGTGGCCGCCGACGACATCTGGTTCGAACTGGACGTGGGGCCCGAAGCCGAGCGGGAGGTCGCGCGCCTGGCGGCCGAGGCCGGCGTCCTGCCGCCGGGCGGCTCGCTGCTCGCCATGCTGGAGCCCGCGGATCAGACGCGCCTCATCGGGATGGCCGGGCGGCTCGGCGTGCCGATGGCCAACCTCGACCGGCTGGAGCCGTGGCTGGCCGAGGTGGCCCTGGCTACCGCCGCCTATGCGAAGGCGGGCGCCACGAGCGCCGACGGCGTCGAGGCCCAGGTGGCGGCGCGGTTGCCCGAGGGCCTGAACCGCCGCGCCCTGGAGACGCCCGCCGAGCAGATCGGCTTCTTCGATGGCGCGCCAGAGGACGTCCAGATCACCTCGCTGACCCGGACGCTGGCGGAGCTGGAGACCGACCCCGACGGCTATCTGGATCTGGTTCGCGCCTGGCTGGCCGGCGACGCCGAGGCCCTCGACCGCGAGGCGCTGCAGCCGCTGCGCGAAGCCTCGCCCGAGGCGTTCCACCGGCTGGTGGAGGCCCGCAACATCCGCTGGACGGCCGAACTGGACGCGCGGCTGAAGGGCGCGGGCCGCACGGTCGTCGTCGTGGGCGTGGGCCACCTGGTGGGCGAGGGCGGCGTGCCCGGGCGCCTGCGTGCGCTTGGCTATTCGGTCACGGGGCCGTAAGTCCCTGGCTCGCGGAGAAACAGCCTCGCGAGGAACCGGAGCGCCCCATGGCCTATGAAACCCTGATCGTCGAGACGCCCAGCGCGGGCGTGACCCTGATCCGGTTGAACCGGCCCGAGGCGCTGAACGCGTTGAACAGCCAGTTGCTGGGCGAACTGGGGAAGGCGCTGGACGCGGCCGAGGCCGACGAGGCGGTGCGCTGCGTCGTGCTGACGGGTTCGGAGCGCGCCTTCGCGGCGGGCGCCGACATCAAGGAGATGTCGGACAAGAGCTACGCGCAGATGTTCGCCCAGAACTTCTTCGGCGAGGCCGGACAGCGGGTGGAGCGGTTCCGCAAGCCGATCATCGCTGCGGTCTCGGGTTTCGCGCTGGGCGGCGGTTGCGAGCTCGCCATGCTGTGCGACGTCATCATCGCGTCGGAGACCGCGAAGTTCGGCCAGCCCGAGATCAACCTGGGGGTCATGCCGGGGATCGGCGGCACCCAGCGCCTGCCGCGGGCGGTGGGCAAGGCCAAGGCGATGGACATGGTGTTGACCGCCCGGATGATGGACGCCGCCGAGGCCGAGCGCGCGGGTCTGGTGAGCCGGGTGGTCCCGGCCGACAAGCTGCTGGACGAGGCCCTGGGGGCGGCGGCGAAGATCGCCGGCCAGTCGCCGCTGGCGGTGATGATGAACAAGGAGCTGGTGAACGCCGCCTTCGAGACCACGCTCTCGACCGGCGTGGCGATGGAGCGGCGCCTGTTCCACTCGCTGTTCGCCTTCGACGACCAGAAGGAAGGCATGGCCGCCTTCATCGAGAAGCGGAAGCCCGACTTCAAGGGCCGCTGAGGCGCCGGGAAAGCGTCCGGGCGGCATTGACCCGCAAGGTCGGTTTCAGTATATCCGCGCCTCCAATTTCGCCTGCCGGGCAACCGGCGGGTGCTTCCCGTTTCGAGAAGAGTCCCGAATGGCCAATACGCCCGGCGCCAAGAAGGCGGTCCGCAAGATCGCTCGCCGCACCGCTGTCAACACCGCCCGCCGCTCGCGCGTGCGCACCTATCTGCGCAAGTTCGAGGAGGCCATCGCCTCGGGCGACGCCGGCGCCGCCAAGACCGCCTTCGTCGAGGCCCAGTCGGAACTGATGCGCGCGGTGTCGAAGGGCGTCGTGCACAAGAACACCGGCTCGCGGAAGGTTTCGCGCCTGGCCGCCCGCCTGAAGAAGATGTCGGCGGCCTGAGGCCGTCGTCGACGGGGTTCGCACTCCGTCTTCGCCGCTAGGATTTCTGACAGGCAGCGCCCGTTCGGGCGCTGTTTTTTTGTGCTTCGGAAAAGGGCTTCCGATGCGCCGCCTGCGACCGATTTGCTCAGCCTCTGGACCCGGTTTTCAGCCTTTCCCTTGGACCGAAAAGGGTCCCCGCCGAGTCAACAGAAATATGTCTGGCGGAGGAAAAGAATCACCGTTGACCCCCCGAACCCCCCCATTAGTGTCAGCCCTCTTACAGGTTCATTCCCTTCGATCCCGGTCCAACCGGGGCAGCGGCGTAGCACATGTGTTCGCCGGATAAGGGTTTGTTTGTATTAAATTTCATGTTGGTTGGGGGGTTCGGGGCCCCGGCCTGTCGGCAGTGGTGCGATGGGGTTTCGAGGAATGACGAGCGGGGGGGCTGCGGGAGCTATGGCGAGCGCGCCGGCGATGGCCGTGTGGAGCAAGACCTGCCAGGTTCTCAAGCGCGAACTGGGCGATGCGACGTTCGGGTCGTGGCTCGGCCAGGCGGCGCTGCGCGAGTCCGGGGACGAAGTGTGCCTGGTGGCCGCGACGGGTGTCGCGCGCGACTGGATCCGCAACAACGCCTGGCGCCGCATCGGCGAGCTGTGGGCCCAGAACGACCCGCTGGGCCGTCGCCTGGACCTGAAATGCCGCCTGGACGTCGAGGTCGCCTATGCCCCGCCCGTGGCTGCCAACGCGAGTGTGGGCCGGGCCGCCGCCTCGGCCGCGCCGGCGGTCTACGAGGTCGAGGCTGTCGAGGCCGTCGCGCCGACGACCGCCCGGCAGGGCCGCCTCCAGGGGCTGCAGGAGCGCTATTCCTTCGACACCTTCGTCTCCGGCCCGGCCAACGAGTTCGCCTTCGCCGTCGCCCGCCGCGTGGCCTCCTGGGCCGACGGTCACTTCAACCCCGTCGTCTTCCACGGCCCCTACGGCTTCGGGAAGACCCACCTGCTGAACGCCCTGGCGTGGGAGGCCATGCGCACGGCGCCCGACCGGCGGGTGGTCTACCTCTCGGCCGAGCGCTTCACCTCGACCTTCGTCAACGCGCTGCAGACCCGCCAGACCCAGGCGTTCAAGGATGACCTGCGCAACGCCGACCTGCTGCTGATCGACGACGTCCACTTCGTGGCCGGCAAGACCCAGACCCAGGAAGAGCTGTTCCACACCCTGATCGCGCTGGTCGAGGACGGCCGCCGGGTGGTCCTGACCGCCGACCGCTCGCCCACCGAGCTGTCCGAACTGGAGCCGCGGCTGCGTTCGCACCTCCAGGCCGGTCTCGTCTGCGGCATCGAGCCTGCCGACCGCAGCCTGCGCCTGGGCATCCTGGAGCGGAAGCTGAACACTCTCGCCCAGGCCCAGGGCTTCCTGCCCGGCGCCCGGCCCGACGTGCTGCAGTTCCTGGCCGACCGCTTCACGGACAGCGTCCGCGAGCTGGAAGGCGCCCTCAACACCCTGGTGGCCCGTGTGGGCGGCGACATCGCCCGCCTGACGCTGGACGAAGCCCAGGCCATCGTGCGGCCCCATCTGTCCGTCACCGAGCGCAAGGTGACCGTCGACATGATCCAGAAGGCCGTGGCCGAGCACTATGCGCTGAAGCAGGCGGACCTGATCTCCGAGCGCCGCGCCCGCGCCGTCGCCCGCCCGCGGCAGGTGGCCATGTGGCTGGCCAAGCAGATCACCACCCGCTCGCTGCCCGACATCGGCCGCCGCTTCGGGGGCCGCGACCACACCACGGTCCTGCACGCCGTGCGCCGCATCGAGGCGCTGAAGGCCGAGGACCCTGCCCTCGCCCGCGACGTCGACGTCCTGCTGCGCAAGCTGCGGGGCTGAGACCCCGAGGTCGTTCGGACCTTCGCGCGCCGCAGGCGTCCTCTATTCGTCCACAAACCACACGAAAAGCACGAACGGTTCGAGGCGAACCCTGAGCCCCCGCGCGAGCGGAGGCTCTGTCAGGGAACCGCGGAAAACGCGGAAGGACGCGGAAATCGCAGCTTCGCCTTCCGCGTCTCTCCGCGTCCTTCCGCGGTTCTCCAAATCTGGAAGGCGCCGCTTCGCGGCCTCGCAGGACCGGACGCGGGCGGGCCACTGCCGCCCGTTCGTGTTTTTCGTGTGGTTCGTGGGCAGTTCTTCAAAGGCGCCGACGCGCCTCTAGAGCCCCAGCACGTCTCGGAGCGCCTCGGCGACGCGGCCCACGTCATCGTCGGCCATGCCGGGGTAGAGGGGCAGCGAGAGGCATCGGGCGTACCAGGCCTCGGCGCCGGGCAGGTCCAGGGGGCCGTAGAGGCCGCGGTAGTAGGGCTGGCGGTGGACCGGGATGTAGTGGACCTGGGTTCCTATGCCCCTGGCCCGCAGGCCCTCGACGACGTCCAGCCGGGTTCGGCCGAGGGCCTCGAAGTCGATCAGCGCCACCATGAGGTGCAGGACCGGATCGCTCCAGGGAGGCCGGGCGGCCAGGCGCACCGCCGGGGCCAGCGGCGCCAGCGCCTCGTGATAGGCCGTCGCCAGGGCGCGGCGGCGGGCCGCGAACCGCGGCAGCTTGGCGAGTTGCGACAGGCCCAGCGCGCAGAGGATGTCGGGCAGGCGGTAGTTGAAGCCCGGCTCGGGCATCTCGTACCACCACGGCTCGCGGCCCGGCGGCCGCACCATGCCGTGCGAGCGCAGGATGCGCAGACGCTCGGCCAGGGCGGGGTCGCCCGTGGTCACCATCCCGCCTTCGCCGGTCGCGATGGTCTTCACGGGATGGAACGAGAAGGTGGCCATCGCCGAATGGCGTGTATCGCCGACCGCTTCCGTCGTATCGCCGAAATTCATCGTCGTTCCGACGGCATGCGGCGCATCCTCCACCAGCACCGCCCCGGCCTCGCCGGCCAGTCGCGCTAGCGCCGGCAGATCGCAGGCGTCGCCCCGCAGGTGCACCGGCAGCACGGCCCGGAGGCGACGGGCGCCCAGACGTCCCATCGCCTCGGCGAGCGTCGCGGGCGTCATCAGGCCGCTTTCGGGGTCGACATCGGCGAAGATCACGTCGGCGCCGACGTAGCGGGCGCAGTTGGCCGTCGCCAGGAAGGTGATCGAGGGCGCGATCACCGTCTCGCCCGGCTTCACGTCCAGCGCCATCATGGCGAGGTGCAGGGCCGCCGTGCCGTTCGAGCAGGCGACGGCATGGCCTGCGCCCACCGTCTCCGCGAAGGCGCGCTCGAAGGCCTCCACCGTGGGGCCCGTGGTCAGGAAATCGGCCTTCAGCGCCGCCGCCACCGCGGCGATGTCGTCGTCCTCGATGGTCTGGCGGCCGTAGGGCAGCATGGCGGTCAGTCGCCGGCGCGCCGGCGGCGGTCGCGCGGCCTGTCCGCGGCCAGCATGTCCATGAGGCCCGGATGGTCCAGCCAATCGGTGTTGGTGTCGCTGGCGTAGCTGAAATCGTCGGCCAGCCTCACCCCGGCGAGGGGCTCGCGAGTGTATTCCACGAACGCCGGTTCGATGGCGTAGCGGTCGCCCAGGTCCACCGTGTTCCGCGCGTCGTCGGCCGAGATCATCATCTCGTGCAGCTTTTCGCCCGGCCGGATGCCGATGATCCGGGTCGGCAGGCCGGGCGCGAGGGCGGCGGCGATCTCGGTCACCTTCATGGAGGGGATCTTGGGGACGAACACCTCGCCGCCATGCATCCGGTCGAGCGACGAAAGGACGAAGTCGACGCCCTCGTCCAGGGTGATCAGGAATCGGGTCATCCGCGGATCGGTGATCGGCAGGTCCGGGGTCCCGCGCTGGATCAGCCGCTGGAAGAAGGGGATCACCGAGCCGCGCGAGCCGACGACGTTGCCGTAGCGGACCACGGCGAACCGCGCGCCGATATCGCCCGACAGGTTGTTGGCGGCCACGAACGTCTTGTCGGACGCCAGCTTGGTGGCGCCGTAGAGGTTGATCGGGTTGCAGGCCTTGTCGGTGGAAAGCGCCACCACCTGCTTCACGCGGTTGGACAGGCAGGCCCACACCACGTTCTCGGCGCCCAGCACGTTGGTGTGGATGCACTCCGAGGGATTGTACTCGGCGGCCGGCACCTGTTTCAGCGCCGCGGCGTGGATCACGATGTCGACGCCGCGGAAGGCGAGGCTCAGCCGCTCGCGGTCACGCACGTCGCCCAGGAAGAAGCGCATGGCGCCCAGCTTCTCCGGTCCGAAGCGTTCGGCCCCGAAGCGCTCGGCGAGGTCGATCTGCATCTCGCTCTGCTTCAGCTCGTCGCGCGAGTAGACGATCAGCTTGCGCGGCGAATACCGGCTCAGCACCGTCTCGATGAACTGGCGTCCGAACGAGCCGGTCCCGCCGGTGACGAGGATGACCTTGCCGTCGAGGTCGAGGTTGGTCGGCGCAAATCGGCCCAAGGGGCGCTCCGCGGTCGGTCTTCGAATCGGCTCCCTTCGTCGCAGATCCGCGTAAATGGACCGCTAACCATGATCGGGCATGGTGTCGCACATGGTCCGCCCCCTGATCGCAGCCCTGGTCGCCCTGGCCGCCGTGGTCGTCCCCGCCGCCGCGCGGGCCGCCGGGGGCGAGAAGAAGAAGTCCGGCGGCGGCTCGTACCTTCCGGTCCAGAGCCTGCTGGGCGCCACGATACGTCCCGGCGGCCGCCGCGGCGTGCTGTCGGTGGATCTGGGGCTGGACGTGCCGGACGCCGCGCTGCGCGCCCGCGCCGAGCAATCGACCCCCCGCCTGCGCGCCGCCTATCTGCAGGTCGTCCAGTCGTATGCGGCCGGCCTGGCCCAGGGCGCCGTGCCCAATCCGGACTATATCGCCCAGACGCTCCAGCGGCAGACCGACGCCATCCTCGGCAAGCCCGGCGCCAGGGTGCTGCTGGGCTCGATCATCGTGAACTGAGGCGGATCAGCCCGCCGCCTGGTCCATGAACGACGCCAGGGTCACATCCAGTTCGGTGACCCCGTCGGCGTCGTGGGTGGTCAGGAGGACTTCGACCCGGTTGTAGACATTGAACCATTCGGGATGATGGTCCAGTTGCTCGGCCCGGATCGCCGCCCGCGTCATGAAGCCGAAAGCGGCGTTGAAGTCCCTGAACCGGAAGGTCTTCGAGATCGCGTCGCGGTCGCCCGGGGCTTTCGCCCAGCCGTCCAGGCGGGCCAGGGCCGCGTCGGCGCCGATCTTCGCGGGGCGTGTCATGGCGGTTTCCTATTCGAAGGCCAGGCCGGTTGCGGCGGCGAGATCCGCCAGGGTCTGGTCCACGTCCACCACCTTGATGGCCTTCATGCCCAGGCCGGCGGCCGGCTTGCAGTTGATGCCCAGGTCGTCGAGGTAGACGCAGGCCTCGGGCTGCACGCCCAGGAGGTCGCACATCATCAGGTAGATGCGCGGGTCGGGCTTGCGGACACCGGCCTTGGAGCTTTCGATGATGGCGTCGAACAGCGGCATCACCTGCCCCATGGCGCCGGCCGCCCGCTGCGCGCCGGCCTGGCCGGGCGAGTGCTCGGAGACCACGTTGTTGGTGATGCAGCCCACCTTGAAGTGTTGCTTGCAGGCCTTCAGCGCCGACACCATCCGCGGCCGCAGTTCACCCGACAGCCGGGGCAGCACGTCGGCGCCTCGCAGCGGGTGGCCGAGCGCGGTCGATTCCTCGAGGAAGAGCTGGTCGAAGCGC
The DNA here is from genome assembly GCF_037189685.1 of Phenylobacterium sp. Taxonomy (GTDB): domain Bacteria; phylum Pseudomonadota; class Alphaproteobacteria; order Caulobacterales; family Caulobacteraceae; genus Phenylobacterium. The sequence goes on from NZ_JBBCIT010000004.1 coordinate 81,455, forward strand.
GCCGCGTCGATCTCGTTGCGCTCGAACAGCGCCCAGGCGTTGGTGTCGGGGTTCGTGGCGTTCACCCGCCGGACCAGGTCCCTGGGCAGGCCCCGCTCGGCCTCCAGGCGGTTGAAGGCCTCGAAGGGCGAGGACGTGAACACCCCGCCGAAATCCCAGATCACCGCCTCGATCGCCAACACACCGCTCCTGCACCGGATTTAAGGACGGCGGACGCTAGAGAGACGCAATCGGACGTGCAAGTAAGGGACGATGCTTCCCTATCGGTTTCCTCGCCCGCTCCGGATCGGGCTCTACGCGCTGGCGTGCCTCATCCTTCTCGCGCTGTGCCTGCTCCCCTCGCCGGAACTGCCCGATGCGCCCGGCGGCGACCGGCTGCATCATGTCATCGCGTGGTTCACCCTGACCGTCACGGGTTATGCCCTGGCGCCGGAGCGGCGGTTTGCGATTCCCGCCTTTGCGCTTGCCTTGGGGGCGTTCGTGGAAATCGCCCAGGGGATGGCGCCGATAGGCCGCCACGCCGAACTGCCGGACTTCGCAGCGGATGCGATCGGTGTGGGCCTCGGCGTCCTGGCGTTCGTCGCGGTCCGGCGACTGGCGCCCAGGTGGGTCGGCGCGACCTGACACCGAGGCAATCGACGGCCTTCGCCGACGCCCCTATGGTCACCGCCATGTCAGATGCGCCCAGGCCGTTCCTGTATCTCGCCGTGCCCTGCTACGGGGGGCAACTCACCCTGCATTTCGTCAGTTCACTGCTGCGCCTCCAGGAGGCCTGCCGCGAGCGCGACATCGGCCTGCACGTGGAAATGATGGGCGGGGAAGCGTTGATCACGCGCGGCCGTTCGCGCCTGGCGGCGCAGTTCCTGGCCCATCCCGAGGCGACCCACATCCTGTTCGTGGACGCCGACATCGGTTTCGCGCCCGAGAACGTCTTCCGGCTGCTGGACGCGAAGCGGGACGTGGTCGCCGCCGTCTGTCCCCTGAAGCACATCGATTGGGAGAAGGCCCGCGCCGCGGCCAAGGCCGACGTGGCCGACCTGCAGTCGGTGGCCATCGGCTATGTCGTCCGTTTCCTGCCCAACCCGCAGAACAGCGTCGAGGTGGACGATGGTTTCGCGAAGGTCGCCTACGGCGGCACGGGCTTCCTGTTGATCTCGCGCGACGCCATGCAGCGCATCTGCGACGCCCATCCCGAGCTTCGGGCTCGGATGGGCGACATGGCCGACAAGCTGGCGCCCGAGGCGGTCATGGTCTTCGACACCATGATCGAGCCCGAGACGGGCCAGTACCTGTCGGAGGACTACGCCTTCTGCCGCCGCTGGCGGGACCTGGGCGGCGAGATCTGGGCCGACGTGACCGCGCGCCTGACCCACGTCGGCCACGCGGCCTACACCGGCAGCCTCATCCAGGCGCTGCGTCCCGCCTGACGGCTACTCGGCCGGAGCGGGGGCCAGGCCGCCGTCCGGAGACGTCTTGGGCCTCTCCGCCGCGGCTGCAGCGCGCCGTTCCTCGAGCGCCGCGCGGGTGCGCTCGTAGCTTTCGCGGTTGATGCCGTAGAGGGCGTAGAAGCCGACCGCGATGACGCCGGGAATCGCCGCCAGGACGCTGTCCCAGAGGGCCAGGTCGAACAGCACGTCGGCGGGCACCTCGGCATGGCTCTTCGCGCCGCGCGGGAACTGGATCAGCGTGATCACGGCCCCGGCCAGGGCGGTTCCGATGGCCAGGTCGATCTTCCCCGCCAGCGTGCGGGTGGCGTAGAGCACGCCCTCCTGGCGGACGCCGAACTTCAGCTCGTTCTCGTCGGCGATGTCGGCGAGGGCGGACATGACGCTGATCTGCAGCACGCTGATCGCGCCGTACTGTACGGCGGCGAAGGCGATCAGGATCGGTGCGAGCCCCGGCGTGGTCGGGCTCAGGACGCCCATCATGCCCAGCACCAGCGGGATCGGCGGGATCACCGCATAGGCCAGCGCCGAGATCATGATGGTGCGCTTCTTGTCGATCCGCCCATGCAGGCGCGGTGCGAAGATGAAGGCGCTCAGATAGCCGGCGAGGCTGCCCAGCACGAACCAGCTCAGGGTCTCGCTGGAAAGGTCCCAGTAGAACGTCGCCGCATAGAGCCTGAGGCCCTCGCGCAGGCCGATCATCAGGGCCACGAAGAAATAGGCCGCCAGCAGCCAGACGTAGTTGATGTTGCGCAGCGCCTTGCCCAGGTCGCCGAAGAACTCGCTGAAGCTGAACAGCTTCGTCCCTTCCGCCGCCTTGGGGAGGAACGGGATCCTGTCCTTGGTCAACCAGGCGGAGGCGAAGAGGCAGACGGTGGTGATCACCCCGATGGCCAGGGCGTAGGACGGCCAGGGCGCGGGGTTCATCAGGCCGCGCGGATAGTCGGGCGTGCTGGGGAAGAAGAGCCGGAGCGCCATGATCGTGGTCAGCGACCCGCCGGCCCAGTTGAAGAAGCTGAAGTAGCCCATGACCTTGGACCGCTCTGTGTAATGGGGCGACAGCTCGGCCCCGAGCGCCAGATGCGGCACGTAGAAGAAGGTCATGAACTGGCGCATCAGGATGACCGACACGGTGAGCCAGATGAGCAGGCCGGTGTCGTCCAGGCCGGGCGGCGGGCTGAAGATCGCCCATCCGGCGACGCCGATCGGGATCGCCGCGGCGAACAGGTAGGGATGCCGCCGGCCCCACTTCGATCGCGTGCGGTCCGAGATCGAGCCGACGATGGGGTCGGAAAGGGCGTCGAGGATCAGGCTCGCCGAGAGGGCCAGGCCGACGAGATGGGCGGGCACGCCCAGGACCTGGCTGTAGAACAGCAGCGCGAAGCTGGAGACCGAGTAGAGCACCACCGTCTCGGCGGCGCCGCCCAGGCCGAAGCCCAGCTTGGTGCGCAGGGGCAGCCGTTCGGGCGCGGCGCCGGCGGATGCGGCCGTCATGCAGTTCCTCCCTGCGCTCTCTGGCGCTTTCCCGGGAGCGAAGCCGAGATCGGGCCACCCGTCAATCGCGCCATACCGGAGCTTCGACCGCGCCGGCGCGCCCGCGGATCACGATTTCGGCGCCAGCGCCTGCTCCAGGTCGGCGATCAGGTCGGCTGCGTTCTCCACGCCCACCGACAGCCGGATCAGGCCGTCGGCGATGCCGATGCGGGCGCGGGTCTCGGCCGGGATCGAGGCGTGGGTCATGATCGCCGGGTGCTCGATCAGGCTCTCCACCCCGCCCAGGCTCTCGGCCAGGGTGAAGAGGCGCGTGCGCTCCAGCATCCGCTTCGTCCCCTCCAGGTCGCGGTCGAGCACGGCGGTGATCATGCCGCCGAAGCCCGCCATCTGCCGCTTCGCCAGGGCATGCTGCGGATGGCTGGGCAGGCCGGGGTAGATCACGCGGGCCACCTCGGACCGCGCCGCCAGCCATTCGGCGACCGCCTGGGCGTTCTCGCAGTGCCGCTGCATCCGGAGCGCCAGGGTCTTCATGCCGCGCAGGGTCAGGAAGCTGTCGAAGGGCGAGGCGACCGATCCGATGGCGTTCTGCAGGAAGGTGAGCTGGTCGCGCAGCGCCGCGTTGTCGCCCACGACCAGGGCGCCGCCGACCACGTCGGAATGGCCGCCGATGTACTTGGTGGTCGAATGCATCACCACGTCGAAGCCCAGCTCCAGCGGACGCTGGACGTAGGGGCTGGCGAAGGTGTTGTCGGCCGCCGCGATCAGGCCCCGTGCCTTGCAGAGCCCGGCGAGGGCCTCCAGGTCGGCCAGGCGCAGCAGGGGGTTGGTGGGCGTCTCGACCCAGACCATCCGCGTCCTGGGCGTGATCGCCGCCTCCACAGCCGCCAGATCGGCCAGGTCGACATAGGTCGCCTGGAGGCCGGACGAGCGCTGGCGCACCTTGTCGAACAGCCGGAACGAGCCGCCGTAGAGGTCTTCGCTCGCGACGATGTGGTCGCCGGCGTCCAGCACTTCCAGCAGAGTGGCGATGGCGGCCAGGCCCGAGGCGAAGGCGTAGCCCTTGGTCCCGCTCTCCAGGTCGGCCAGGCCGCGCTCCAGGGCGAACCGCGTCGGGTTCTGACTGCGCGAATATTCGAACCCGGTATGCACGCCCGGCGAGGCCTGGGCGTAGGTCGAGGTGGCGTAGATCGGCGGCATCACCGCCCCGGTGGTCGGGTCGTGTTCCTGGCCGCCGTGGATCGCCCGGGTGGCGAAGTCCAGGCGGTTGCGGCCGTGGGAGGGGGTGTCGGTCAAGCCTGGCGCCTCAGATGGTTGATCAGGTCGATGCGGGTGATGAGGCCCAGGAAGTCCCGGCCCTCCATCACGATCGCCACCTCGTCACGCTCGAATATGGGGAGCAGCGCGTCCAGCTTCTCGCCGGCCTGCAACGTGTGCAGCCTGGCGGTCATGGCAGCGGAGACGAGTTGGCCGAACCGCTGGCCGTCGCGGCGGTCGCCCACGGCCTCCAGCAGGTCGCTCTCGTCGACCAGGCCGATCAGGCGGCCGTCGTCCAGCACCGGGAGCTGGCTCACGTCGGCGTCGCGCATCCGCTTGTAGGCCGTGAGCAGGGTGTCGTCCGGCCCCACCGTGACGGCGTCGCCCGCGCCACGGGCGATCAGGTCGCGCAGGTCGCCGTGCAGCTCGCGGTCGGCCAGCCCCTGCTCGGCGACCCAGCTGTCGTTGTAGACCTTGGAGAGGTAGCGGCTGCCCGTGTCGCAGACGAGGGTGACCACCCGCTTCGGCTCGGTCTGCTCGCGGCAGTAGCGGAGCGCGCCGGCCAGCAGCGTACCCGACGACGACCCGCCCAGGATCCCGGCCTTCGTCAGCAGCGACCGCGCCGCGGCGATGCTCTCGGAGTCGGGGATCTCATAGGCCTTGGACACCAGGGTCAGGTCGCAGTTGTCGGGCACGAAGTCCTCGCCGATCCCCTCCACCACCCACGAGCCGGGCTCGATCCGCTCGCCGCGCTCCACCAGCGGGGCCAGGATCGAGCCCACCGGATCGGCCAGCACCATCCTCGTTTTCGGCGAGGCCTTGGCGAAGTAGCGGCCCAGGCCGGTCAGGGTGCCGCCCGAGCCCACGCCCACCACCACGGCGTCCACGTCGCCGCCCATCTGCGCCAGGATCTCGGGGCCGGTGGTCGTCTCGTGCGCCCGCGGGTTCGCCGGGTTCGAGAACTGGTTGATGTAGACCGCGCCGTCGATCCCGGCGGCCAGGGCCTGGGCCATGTCCTGGTAGTACTCGGGGTGGCCCTTGCCCACGTCGGAGCGGGTGATCCGCACGTCAACGCCCATGGCGCGCAGGTGCTGGATCTTTTCCCGCGCCATCTTGTCGGGCACCACCAGGAGCAGCCGGTAGCCCTTCAGGATCCCCACCTGGGCCAGGCCCAGGCCCGTGTTGCCGGCCGTGGCCTCCACGATCGTCCCGCCGGGCTTCAGCGAGCCGTCGGCCTCGGCCGCCTCGATCATGGAACGCGCGATCCGGTCCTTGATCGAGCCGCCCGGGTTGGCGCTCTCCAGCTTCACGAACAGGCGGCAGGGGCCGGTGTCGAAGCCGCTCAGCTCCACCATCGGCGTGCGGCCGATGAGGTCGAGGGTCGAGGCCGCCGGCGGCGGCAAGGGCGGGGATTGGGGCAGGTCGGTCATGGGGCGCCCGAGTTTCGCTGCGCGGCCTGGCGCCGCGAGGCTGCCAGGAGGAACGCATGACGCGCCGATCCGACGCAAGCGGGCCTCCACGCCGTGGCGGTCGGCCGTCGAACCCCCATGTAACGCCCGCGCTACCGTTCCGTACGGTGCAAGCGGCGCCGCGCACGGCTAAGACGGCGCGACCTGGACGCCCCGGAGGCCGGCCCTTGAGACATTTCGTGACGCTCGCGGCGACCGCCGCCCTCATCTGCGCCTGCTCGCAGGCGCCCGGCGGAGGCGCCCGGCCCGACTTCAACACCGACCTGCCGATGAGCGAGTTCATGCTCCATTTCGTGGACCCCGCGGCCTTCATGTACTGGCGCGGGTCGGGGGTGGAGATCACCGAGGCCGGCGAGCGCGACCTGTCGCCCACCACCGACGAGGGCTGGGAGACGCTGGTGACCGGCGCCACCATGCTGGTCGAGGCCGGCAACCTGATGCAGATCCCCGGCCGCACCCGCGCGCCCGAAGCCGACTGGAACAAGTACGCCCGGATGCTCACCGAGCGTGCGCTGGTCGCCCGCGACGCTGCCGAGAAGCGTGACAAGCAGGCCGTGTTCGACGAGGGCGGCCGCGTCTACGAGGTTTGCGTCGCCTGCCACGAGCAGTTCGTCATCGCGCCGCAGGAAGAGGCCGAGGCGCCCCTGCCGTCGCACGATCCGCCGGCCGGGAAATAGGTCAGCGGAAGGGGACGGACCCCACGCAGCGGCCGTGCGGCCCGCCGATCATGTCCAGCGGGCGGGGCGGGCCGAGCCCCTCCAGGTCGCAGCGCTGGCGGTCCAGGCCGCCGGCCCACACCGGGCCGAAGCGCCCGCGCGCCTCCTGCACGGCGATGCTGACGCGGCCGGTCTCGCCCACGGGCATGTCCGCGCGGGCATAGACGCTGCGATAGCCGCCCGTGCCCACGCCCACCGCCACCTCGCCATGGATTCGCCGGTCGCGCCGGGGGACGACGCCCGGCAAGGCGTCCGCCTCGTCGGCCTCGAGCACGGGCGAGCTCTTCAGATAGGCGTCGATCTGCTCGGCCACGGTGGGCTCGGGCGCCGGCTGGGCGGAGGCCGTGGCGACTGGAGCATCGTCCGCGTCGGCGGCGAGGGTCGGCGTGGCGACGAGGACCAGAGCCGCTGCTGGAATCAGGGCCGGAGCCAGGGCGAGGGGAAGGCGCATGCGGAACTCCATCGCCGCCATGAAGCCCGCCAATTGCGGCGAAGGTGTTGCAGTCAGGGCCGGGCCTGCGCCGCCGGGACGTTGGCGACGATTCCGGCCTCGTTGCCCGGCTGGCCCGCCGGGACCAGCTCGTAGAAGCCGGCCAGCCGCAGGCGCACCACGACGGGCCGTTCGCCCGCGTTCGAGAACTGCCAGCCCTGGATGCCGTCGAAGGGCGCCGTGACCGCGCCCTGCTGGCGGAGGCCGAAGCCCCGGCGGAAGGACGACACCTTCATGCCCTCGCCGGGCTTGGGCGTCGTATGGCCGTGCTGGTCGAAGGTGAAGTCGCGCGGATCCGTCTCGCCCACCACCTCCCAGGCGTAGGCCAGGGTGGCGTCCTTCCGCATGCGGACCTTGTATTCCAGGCTGGAGCGGTCGGCGCCGGCCATGAAGTGGCCCAGAGGGATCTCGACCACGTCGGTGCGGAAGGCGGTGTCGTACTCGCGGGCGCGAGGCGCCGAACCCGAGGTCGCGCCCACCTCCTCCTGGTCGGGCGCCCACAGGCGCGACAGGCCGCTCAGCCGGCCCAGGCCCAGGGGATCGCGGTTGAATTCGGCGGGCAGGATCGCGCCCAGCACGATCAGCGCGCCCAGGACGGCCGCGCCGAGGGTGGAGGCGATCAGGGCGCCGCGGCCCAGAGGTCGGCCCAGAGGTGGGCCAAGCGGCCGGCCCAGTGGCCCATTCGGGGTCTCGGTCATGCCGTGTCTCCGATGAGGACGTAGCCCGCGAGCTGCTGGCCGGTCAGGACGAAGCCCGCCAGCATCAGCAGAACGTTGGCCGCCGTCGCCGTCCGCCCGAACAGGGTGGTGCGCCGCCACAGCGTCATGGCCGCGAGGATCAGCGACAGGGCCAGGACCTGCCCCAGCTCGACGCCCACGTTGAACGCCACGAGGTTGACCAGCAGGCCGTCGGGATCGAGCGACATCGCCTGCAGCTTGGTGGCCAGGCCCAGGCCATGGATGAGGCCGAAGCCCAGGACGGCGGCGCGGGTGTCGGGCTGGACGCCGAACAGGGTCCGGAAGCCGCCCAGGTTGTCGAACGCCTTGTAGACGACCGAGAGCCCGATCACTGCGTCCACCAGAAAGGCGTTGGCGTGGATGTCGAAGAAGACGCCGGCCAGCAGGGTGATCGAATGGCCCAGCGAGAACAGGCTGACGTAGAGCACGATCTGGCGCAGCCGGTAGAGGAAGAAGATCACGCCCACCAGGAACAGCAGGTGGTCGTAGCCGGTGACCATATGCTTGGCGCCCAGGTAGGCGAAGGGGATCGGGTCGGGTCCCCGCGTCGCGGCCACGAACGCCGCGTCGGTCCCGCCGATGTCGTGGGCGGCGGCCAGGCTGGTCCAGGCCAGGCTCGCCCAGGCGAGGGCGACCACGCCGGCGACGAGGCCCGGAAACAGGCGGCGAGCGTTCCTCACGCCCCAGGCATATCTCCGATTCGCAACCTCGACTAAGGCTGCGTCTGGCGTTCCAGCGCCGCGACGGCCTCCCCGACCCGTCGGGGCCAGCAGCAATCGTGGGCTTCGTCCGAGACCCGGGCTTCGACGCCCAGGCGGCGCGCCGTCTCCAGGCCCTCGCCAGGCCTCACGGTGCGGTCGCGGGCCCCCAGCAGGTGGACCTGTGGAACCGAGCTTCGCGCCGCACCGAGGCCGCGCACGGCCTCGGCCTGGGGCAGGGGCGACAGGCCGTGCGTCGCCGTCCAGCGGTCGAGGTCGAGCGGCGCGGCGAAGGTCACGAGGCCGGCCACGTCGTCGCGCGCCGCCGCCAGCGCCGCCGCCATCGTGCCGCCGCCCGACCATCCCACCAGCCGCACCTGCCGCGCGCCGGTCGCGGCCTTCCGCGCATCGACGCCGGCGTCGAGGGCGGCGAACGCCGCCGGCCCGAACCGGTCGCGCGACCATGTCTCCGGGCGGCAGGCGGGATCGCGGGCGCGGTTGAACTGGCAGGGTCG
>NZ_JBBCIT010000005.1:0-87343 GCF_037189685.1 Phenylobacterium sp.
TCGCGGGGGGCGCCGATCCTGGGCGATCCGGTCTATGGCTCGGGCGCGCCAGCGGCGTCCGTGCGCGCCGCCGTCGCCGAATCCGGCTTGGCCCGCCAGGCCCTGCATGCCGCCGTCCTGGGCTTCGTCCACCCCGTCACCGGCGAGGCGCTGCGGTTCGAAAGCCCCCTGCCGCCCGACCTCGCCCGGCTGGAAGCGTTGCTGGAGGCGCTGTGAGATTCGCCGTGGTGGCCGCGGCGGCGATCCTGCTGGCGGCATGCGGGCCGGGCCCCATGCCTGAGCCTGCCCAGCCACCCGCCGCCGGCCTCGTGGCGTTGCCGTGCGATGGCCGGGGTGCGCTCCGCCCGGTCCACCGAACCTACTGCGCCCGCCATCGGCACTATGTGACCGGAACGGTGGCGGCCGTGCTTCGCGAGGCGGCCGAACGCCTGAACCGCCGTCACCCGGACGCCGCGATCCTCTACATGGAGGCCTCGTGGCCGCGGGGTGAAAAGCCCATGCCGCCCCACGTGAGCCACGGTGACGGCCGCCAGATCGATCTCGCGCTCTTCTACGAAACCCTCGACGGGCGGCCTCTGGCCAGACCCCCCACGGCGTCCGGCTACGGGGCCTTCGAGCCGCCGCGGCGCGAGTCCGAGCGCGTCTGCGTCCCGGACGGGGGCCATCACGACCGGCCGGACCCGCCCGCGGACCGGACCTGGCGGCTGGACGACGAACGCACGGCGGAACTCATCCGGTCGCTTTCGGCCGATCCGCGCGTCCGGCGCATCTTCGTGGAGCCGCACCTGAAGCAGCGCCTGGGGTTCGCGGCCGATCCCAAGGTCCGCTTCGCCGGCTGTGCGGTCGCCCGGCATGACGACCATCTCCACATCGACTTCCACTGAACTCCACGCCGCCGGCTCACGGCGCCCGGCTATGGCCACCGTGGTGTCAGCATTGCAGCGCATCTATCGAACGTATGAGAAACGGCGCCTTGTTGTCGCCATGGGCCAGGCGTAAAGTCCCACCATAGCAGTCGGACTTTTCGGGCCGCCGTCCTCCCCGCGGCCTACCGCAACCGCAGCCGGATACCTATCTGAAGCCTGCGGGGGCTGGAGAGGCCGCTCTTGCGCCGGTTCCGCAACGATCCGGGCGCATCGGCGGGCCGGATCGTCCCGGAGAGTAGAACCAGGGTTTCGAGGGGATAGTCCATGGCCGCGAACGCGATCGCCGTGATGTCGCCGGAAGGCGGTCTGAGCCGGTATCTGTCTGAGATTCGTAAGTTTCCCATGCTGGCCAAGGACCAGGAGTTCATGCTGGCCAAGCGCTGGCAGGAGCATCAGGACCCCGAGGCCGCCCATCAGCTCGTCACCAGTCACCTGCGCCTCGTGGCGAAGATCGCCATGGGCTACCGCGGCTACGGGCTGCCGATCGGCGAGGTGATCTCCGAGGGCAACGTGGGCCTTATGCAGGCGGTGAAGAAGTTCGACCCCGACAAGGGTTTCCGCCTGGCGACCTACGCGATGTGGTGGATCCGCGCCTCGATCCAGGAATACATCCTGCGGTCCTGGTCGCTCGTGAAGATGGGCACCACGGCGGCGCAGAAGAAGCTGTTCTTCAACCTGAGGAAGGCCAAGAGCGAGATCGCCGCCCTCCAGGAAGGCGATCTGCGGCCCGACCAGGTCAGCCAGATCGCCACCAAGCTGGGCGTTCTGGACGAGGAGGTGGTCAGCATGAACCGCCGCCTCGCAGGCGGCGACGCCAGCCTGAATGCGCCTCTGCGCGTCGATGGCGAGGCCGAGTGGCAGGACTGGCTGGTGGACGACCAGACCCCCAGCCAGGAGAGCGTGGTCGCCGACAATCAGGAGATGAACCTGCGCATGAGCCTCCTCGAGGAGGCCATGACCGAGCTCACCGACCGCGAGCGTCACATCCTGACCGAGCGGCGCCTGAAGGACGAGCCGACCACCCTCGAGGAGCTCGCCGCCGAATACGGCGTCAGCCGCGAGCGCGTGCGCCAGATCGAGGTCCGAGCGTTCGAGAAGCTCCAGAAGTCGATGCGCGCCGCCGCGACGGAGCGGAACCTGGTCGAGGCCTGAGACTCCTACCTCCCCCGTCGCTGCCGCGACGGGGGAGGTAAGGCGGTCCCCCTTCCCATGGCATGGGAAGGGTCGCTACTCCGTCGCGAAGCGGGCCAGGTCGGCGGCGGTGTCGCGGCTGAGGTCGGGGCAGGCGATGGAGAAGATCTCGGTCCCGTGGATCGTGCCCATCGCCTGGCGGCACCGCGCCGCCACGCCCGCCCGCACCAGCAGCCGGTAGAAGTTCACGCCCTCGTCGCGCAGCGGGTCGCACTCGTTCACGTGGATCACGGTGGGCGGGAAGCCGGCCACATCGGCCTCCACCGCGAAGGCGGGCCACGCCAGCGGATTCCGGGCCTCCAGCTCGCCGATCCCGTACGCCATCGCCCCGCGGTTGTTGTGCAGGTTGAGGAGGATGCCGTTGTTCTCGACCGACGAAGGGCAGTCGGGCGCGGGCCAGGCGCCGGCGATGTAGGGGCACATCGCATAGAGGCCCTTCACCAGGCCGATGTCGCCCTCGCGATTGAGCTTCAGGGTGGTGGCGATGGCCAGGTTGCCGCCGCCGCTCTCGCCCGCCACGACGATGCGCGCCGGGTCGATGCGGAGGGCCGCCGCGTTGGCCGCCGTCCACTTCAGCCCCGAGACGCAGTCGTTCAGCCCGGCGGGGAAGGGGGCGACCTCGGGCGCGGACGACGGCCTCAACGCATTGCGGAAGTCCACCATCACCACCGCCACGCCCCGCGCCGCGATGATCCGGCCCCAGGCGGTGTAGAGGCCGTTGAAGCACGACATGGTCTGCATGCCGCCGCCGTGGATGTAGTAGACGCACGGCAGCACGGCCTCGCTGTCGGGCCGGATGACCTGCAGCCGGATCGCATTGCCGTCGGGCTGGGATGTGATCGTCTCGGTCCAGGTCCTGAGGCCGGCCGAGGGTGCAGTCTGCTCGTTGTCGCAGGCCTGGAACAGGGCCGCCAGCGCCTGCTCGGCCGCCAGCGCCTGGGGCGTGTTGGCCGCCGCGATGAGGGCCTCGCGACTCTCGATGTCGCCCAGGGGCGCGGCGTCGGGGAGGCCGAATATGGCCTTGATCCGCGGGTCGATCCGCGGGTCGGCGACAAGCTTCGAGGTCATGGCGGATCGTCCCTGTTGCAGCGCGTCTTCGCCTGCGATCCACGGCCGGCGCCGGAGCGGAAGTCAAGGCGGCCTCTTTGCTGTGAGGCGCGACCCTGGCGTCCCCCTTCCTTCGGGCGGGGCGTTCAACCGCGGAGATCGCAGAGATACGCGGAGGATGCCGAGGCCGCGCGAGCTCTCTGCGCATCCCTGCGATCTCCGCGGTTCATGAATGGCGGCGGCTCCGCCGCCTATCAGGCCATAGGCGATCACCCCGCCCGCAAAGGGGAGGGGCGCGTGGCTCGATCACTGTGAGAGACGCCCCAGGGCGCCTGCGTCAGAATCGGACGTACTCCCCGGCGCGGGCGTTTCGCTCATCCATGATGTTCCCTATATGTTCCGAATGCCCTACGATCCCGCCCGCGCACCCTGGCTGAAGCTCGAGGTCCTCGACCGGCATCGGGCCGGCGAGACGCTGAAGGCGATCTGCGCCGACGGCCACATGCCCTGCACGCGGCTGGTCGGGGTGTGGCAGAGGCAGGACCCGTGGTTCCGGGACGAGATGGCCAGCGCCAAGATCGTCTGCCGCCACCGCCGGCGATGGATGTTCGAGCCGGCGGTCGCGAAGGAATACGTCGACAGGCTGAGCGCGGGCGAGACCGTGGCGAGCCTGCGCCGCGACCCGCGCATGCCGAGCCGGGCAAGGCTGCGTGTCTGGCGGTCGGCCGACCCTGATTTCGCTGCGGCGGTCTGGCGGGTGGTGGAGGCCCGGGCGGGCGACCGCGACGTGCGGCTGCGGCATCGCCGCCGCGACTTCGACCGCCGCATCGCCGACCGCATCCTGGTGGGCCTGCATCGCGGCCAGCGGCTCGGTGACATCCTGGCCTCGGATGCGGAGGCGCCCTGCTATGCGATCCTGCGGCGCTGGCGCCGCCAGAATCCCGAGTTCGACCGCAGCGTGCGCGGCCTCGTCCGGGCCTGGAGCCGCCTGCGCCCGGCCGAGCGGGAGCGCAGGCGCATGCTGGCGGCCGCCGGGGAGGTCGGCCTCCGCATGGCCGCCCACGGGCTCTCGCTGGCGCAGGTCGCCGCCCAGCCGGATACGCCGGGCCGAAGCTCCCTCTACCGCTGGATCGACCGCCATCCCGAGTTCGCGGACGCCGTCTGGCGAGGATGCCTGGATCGCGACGACTGGCACATGGACCGGATGCTGGCCCTGGCCGAGACGGCGGTCCCGGGCGCCGTGACAGAGGTTCGCCGGCGCATGGCCCCGCACGAGGCCGCCGTCAACCGCGCCGTCAGGAACCGCCCCGGCAAGCGCGCGCTCGCCGCCGCCGACAGCCCCGCCGCCCGCGCCCTGAAGGCCCGCAGCGCTTAGCTTCCTCTCCCGCGCCGTGGGAGAGCTGTCTCTGGAACCGCGAACGGACGTGAAAGGCATGTGCGGCGCGCCAGCGCCCCGAAGACCACCGCCAAGACGCCAAGAGCGCTAAGGCGTCGGCGCCGACCCCGCGGGGCCTCTTGGCGGCCTTGGCGTCTTGGCGGTGGTCTTCCGCGCCTGCGGCGCGCCTCTTCGCGTTCGTTCGCGTCCGTTCGATGGGCGCGCACGGCGCCGTCTGCGCGCGCCCGGCGGTTGACAAACTTTGCCAACGGCCGATCGCTGCCTGATTGGGCTATACGGGAGCGCGGGGATATCGGCCCCCCGGTGAGGCTTCACCCTTACAGGGCGCATATAGGGCGCATCTGATCGTCTACGAGATCGATGAGGGCGATGTGGTCGTCCTCCGCGTTCGGCACGGCCGCGGGGATTGGCAGAGTTCTCCGAGAGGCTTGGGGTGACGTCGCCATTCCCAAGGCCATGCCTGACAAAACGTCATCTCTGCGCCGCCCCGACGCGGCGTCAGCCTCCGCCGTCGGTTGCGACGCACAACATCGCGTGCTAGTAGGCGCGCGGCTTTGGATCGGGGGTTCTTTCGAGCCCCGAGCCTGTGTGCTTTTTTCAAGCGCTTTCAAGCCTTTAGTCGCAGCGGGGCGCCTCGCTTGCGGCGTTACGCAACGCGACCCGGGCGGATTATAGTGGCGGACGACTCTTCTCTGTCGAATGTGGGCTCCAGATACGCGCAGGCCCTGTTCGATCTGGCGACCGAACAGAATCAGGTATCGGCCGTCGAGGGCGACCTGAAATCCCTGAAGGCCGCGATCGCGGATTCCAAGGATCTGCGGACGCTTCTGGCCTCGCCGGCCTTCGGTTCCGAGGACAAGGCCAAGGGCCTCGTCGGCATCGGCGCCAAGGCCAAGTTCAGCATGACGACGCTGAAGTTCCTGGGCCTCCTGGCCTCGAACGGCCGCGGCTCGGCCCTGCCGGCCGTGATCGCCGCCTACGAGAAGCTGTCGGCCGAGGCCCGCGGCGCCGTGTCGGCCGAGGTGACCACCGCCGTTCCGCTCTCGGCCGCCCAGGCCAAGGGCGTGGCCGCCGCCCTGCGCCAGGCGCTGGGCAAGGACCCCGAAATCTCGACCCGCGTCGATCCGGCCCTGTTGGGCGGGATCAAGGTGAAGGTCGGCTCCCGCCTCTTCGACGCTTCGCTGAAGTCGAAGCTCGACTCCCTGAAATTCGCCCTCAAGAGAGCGTAAGACCCATGGACATCCGCGCCGCCGAAATCTCGGCCATCCTCAAGTCCCAGATCGCCAACTTCGGCGAGGAAGCCGACGTCTCGGACGTGGGCTCGGTGCTGAGCGTGGGCGACGGCATCGCCCGCGTGTACGGCCTCGACAACGTCCAGGCCGGTGAAATGGTCGAGTTCCCGGCCGCCGGCGTGAAGGGCATGGCCCTGAACCTCGAACGCGACAACGTCGGCGTCGTGATCTTCGGCGAGGACCGCGCCATCAAGGAAGGCGACGAGGTCCGCCGCCTGAGCGAGATCGTGGACGTGCCGGTGGGCAAGGGCCTGCTGGGCCGCGTCGTCAATCCGCTGGGCGAGCCGATCGATGGCAAGGGCCCGATCCAGAACGTGGCCGAACGCCGCCGCGTGGACGTGAAGGCGCCGGGCATCATCCCGCGCAAGTCGGTGCATGAGCCGGTGCAGACGGGCCTCAAGGCCATCGACACCCTGATCCCGATCGGCCGCGGCCAGCGCGAACTGGTCATCGGCGACCGCCAGACCGGCAAGACCGCCGTGGCGATCGACACCATCCTGAACCAGAAGGCGATCAACGCCGGCGACGACGAGAGCGCCAAGCTCTACTGCATCTACGTCGCCATCGGCCAGAAGCGCTCGACCGTGGCCCAGATCGTCAAGACGCTCGAGGAGCGCGGCGCCCTGGACTACACCATCGTGGTCTCGGCCACGGCGTCGGAGCCGGCCCCGCTGCAGTTCCTGGCCCCCTTCGCTGGCTGCGCCATGGGCGAGTGGTTCCGCGACAACGGCATGCACGCCGTGATCATCTACGACGACCTCTCCAAGCAGGCCGTCGCCTACCGCCAGATGTCGCTGCTGCTGCGCCGCCCGCCGGGCCGCGAAGCCTATCCGGGCGACGTGTTCTACCTGCACTCCCGCCTGCTGGAGCGCGCGGCGAAGCTGAACGAGGACAACGGCGCGGGTTCGCTGACTGCGCTGCCGGTCATCGAGACCCAGGCCAACGACGTGTCGGCCTACATCCCGACCAACGTGATCTCGATCACCGACGGCCAGATCTTCCTCGAGACCGACCTGTTCTTCCAGGGCATCCGCCCCGCCGTGAACGTGGGTATTTCGGTGAGCCGCGTGGGCTCGTCGGCGCAGATCAAGGCGATGAAGGCCGCGTCCGGCCCGATCAAGGGCGAGCTGGCCCAGTATCGGGAAATGGCCGCCTTCGCGAAGTTCGGTTCGGACCTGGACGCCGCCACCCAGCGCATGCTGGCGCGCGGCGAGCGCCTGACCGAGCTGCTGAAGCAGCCCCAGTACGCGCCGCTGGCCGTCGAGGAGCAGGTGGCGGTGGTCTATGCCGGCACCCGCGGCTACCTCGACAAGGTCCCGACCGCCCAGGTCGGCCGCTTCGAGCGCGAGCTGCTGGCGCACCTGCACGCCAAGCACCAGGGCCTGCTGGACGAGATCCGCACCAAGAAGGACCTGGGGCCGGTTGAGGATCGCCTCAAGTCGGCCTTGGCCGCCTTCGCGGACACCTTCGCCTAGGGACGATCGGTGGCCGACTCCTCCAACCCCAAGGCGCTGGGAGCCTGGTCAGGCGACTTCGGCGATCGGTACACGGAGCGCAACGCCGCTTCGGCCGACGCCGTTCGCGGCCGTGCGCGCGTCTGGGGCGAGGTGTTCCGCTCGATCGTCGGCGACATGCCGACGAGCGCCATCGAGGTCGGCCCCAACGTGGGCCTGAACCTGCGGGGCATCCGCGCGCTCGCCGACATGGAGCTGTGGGGCATCGAGCCGAACCCGGCCGCCCGCGAGCGCCTGGTGGCCGACGGCGTCCTGCCGGCCGATCGCGTCATCGAGGGCTTCGGCCACGAGATCCCGCTGGCCGACGGCGCGGTCGAGATGGCCTTCACGGCCGGTGTCCTGATCCACGTCGATCCCAGCCTGCTGGAGAGGACGATGCGCGAGATTCATCGCGTCTCGTCCAAGTACGTGTTCTGCGCCGAGTATTTCTCGCCGAAGCCCGAGACGATCACCTATCGTGGCGAAACGGACCTTCTGTTCAAGAACGACTTCGGTTCGCTCTATCTCGACAATTTTCCCGACCTGAAGCTGGTCGATTACGGGTTCTTCTGGAGACGGACGACCGTAATGGACGACAGCACCTGGTGGTTATTTAGGAAGGCCTGAGAGGCGTATGGCCAGCGTCAAGGAGATGCGCAATCGGATCTCTGCGGTGAAATCCACCCAGAAGATCACGAAGGCGATGCAGATGGTGGCGGCGGCCAAGTTGCGCCGCGCGCAGAACGCCGCGCAGGATTCGCGCCCGTACGCCCAGCGCATGGCGTCGGTGATCGCCAACCTCGCCGCCGGCGTCAGCGGCGACGGCGCGCCCAAGCTTCTGGTCGGCACGGGATCCGACCAGCGGCAGCTGGTGATCATCGCCACATCGGACCGGGGTCTGGCGGGGGGCTTCAACACCTCGATCGTCCGGGCGGCGCGCCAGCACGTCGACGGTCTGCTGGCCGCCGGCAAGGACGTGAAGATCATCGCCGCCGGCCGCAAGGCCCGCGACCAGCTCCGCCGGCTGCACGCCCAGCGGCTGGTCGAGACCTATGAGGTGGGCGCGAACCCTTCGCTGACCGTCGCCGAAGAGATTTCGCAGAAGGTCCAGGCCCTGTTCGAGGCCGGCGAGATCGACGTGGTCACGCTGTTCTTCAGCGAGTTCAAGTCGGTGGTCACCCAGACGCCTACCGCGCGCCAGCTCATCCCGGCCGAAGTGGCCGTCGGGGCGCCGCCCATCGATCTGAAGGGCGCGGCCTACGAATACGAACCGGACGAGGCCGCGATCCTGTCGGACCTGCTGCCACGCAACATCACGACCCAGATCTTCTCCGCCATGCTGGAGAACCAGGCCGGCTTCTTCGCCGCCCAGATGACGGCGATGGACAACGCCACCCGCAACGCCGGCGACATGATCGCCAGCCTCACCCTGCAGATGAACCGTGCACGCCAGGCGCAGATCACCAAGGAGCTGATCGAGATCATCTCCGGCGCCGAAGCGATCTAGCCTTACGAGAGAGTTGGACATGGCCACCACCACCGCGAAGAAGCCCGCCGCCAAGGCCCCCGCGAAGGCTCCCGCCAAGCGCGCGCCCGCCAAGGCCGCCGCCGCGCCCAAGGCGACCGTCACCACCGGCGCCGCCACCGGCAAGCTGGTTCAGATCATCGGCGCCGTCGTCGACGTCGAGTTCGAAGGCCACCTGCCCGCGATCCTGAGCGCGCTGGAGACCACCAACACCGACCAGCGGACGGGCGAGACCTTCCGTCTCGTGCTGGAAGTGGCCCAGCACCTGGGCGAGAACACCGTCCGCGCCATCGCCATGGACACCACCGAGGGCCTGACCCGCGGCCAGCCGGTGGTCGACACCGGCAAGCCGATCACCGTGCCGGTCGGCCCGGCCTGCCTGGGTCGGATCATGAACGTTGTGGGCGACCCCATCGACGAAGCCGGCCCGATCGCGCTGACGCACACGAGCGCCATCCACCGCGAAGCGCCCAGCTTCGCCGAGCAGTCGACCTCGGCCGAAGTGCTCGTCACCGGCATCAAGGTCATCGACCTGCTCTGCCCCTACACCAAGGGCGGCAAGATCGGCCTGTTCGGCGGCGCCGGCGTGGGCAAGACGGTGACCATGCAGGAGCTGATCAACAACATCGCCAAGGCCTACGGCGGTTACTCCGTGCTGGCCGGCGTGGGTGAGCGGACCCGCGAAGGGAACGACCTCTACCACGAGATGATCGAGTCCAAGGTGAACGTGGACCCGAAGGAGAACAACGGCTCGACCGAAGGCTCGAAGTGCGCCCTGGTCTACGGCCAGATGAACGAACCCCCGGGCGCCCGCGCCCGCGTGGCCCTGACCGGCCTGGCCCAGGCGGAGTACTTCCGCGACCAGGAAGGCAAGGACGTGCTGCTGTTCATCGACAACATCTTCCGCTTCACCCAGGCGGGTTCGGAAGTGTCGGCGCTGCTCGGCCGCATCCCCTCGGCCGTGGGCTATCAGCCCACCCTGGCCACCGAGATGGGCAACCTGCAGGAACGCATCACCTCGACCTCGAAGGGCTCGATCACCTCGGTGCAGGCCATCTACGTGCCCGCCGACGACCTGACCGACCCGGCGCCGGCCACGTCGTTCGCCCACCTGGACGCGACCACCGTGCTGAGCCGCGACATCGCCGCCCAGGCCATCTTCCCGGCCGTGGACCCGCTGGACTCCACCTCGCGGATCATGGACCCGCTGGTGATCGGCGAGGAGCACTACAACGTCGCCCGCCGCGTGCAGGAGACCCTGCAGCAGTACAAGGCGCTGAAGGACATCATCGCCATCCTGGGCATGGACGAGCTGTCGGAAGAGGACAAGCTGATCGTGGCCCGCGCCCGGAAGATCCAGCGCTTCCTGTCGCAGCCCTTCCACGTGGCCGAACAGTTCACCAACACGCCCGGCGTGCTGGTGAGCCTCGAAGACACCATCCGCTCGTTCAAGGCGCTGGTGGACGGCGAGTACGATCACCTGCCCGAGCCGGCCTTCTACAACGTCGGCAACATCGAAGACGCGGTCCGCAAGGCCGAGCAGCTCGCCGCGGAAGCCTGAGGCGATGGCCGGGAAACTCAACTTCTCCCTCGTGTCGCCGGAACGCGAGCTCTTCAACGGGCTCGTGGACCAGGTGGACGCACCGGGCTCCGAGGGCGACTTCGGGGTCCTGGCGGGCCACGCGCCGTTCATGACGGCGCTGAAGGAGGGACCGGTCCGCGTCTACAACGGCGGTGCGGTGACCACCTACGACGTGCGCGGCGGCTTCGCCGACGTGACCCCGGAGGGCCTGACCATCCTCGCGGAGCATGCCGTGGAAGCCATCTGACGGGCCAACTAACAGGCACGTGAATTCACCGCCGTAATTTGGCCGCCCGGAGGCCTTGCCTCCGGCGCCTCGGTCAAGTTTCATGCCGGCCGAAAGTCGCCAGGGGATCGAAGTTGATGCGTCTTGCTCTCTCCAGTCTGATCGTCGCCGCGGGTCTTGCGACTGCGGCGCAGGCACAGGATCCCGTCGAGCAGCCCGCGCCGCCTCCGGCCGCCGAGCCGGCTCCCGCCGCCGCCCCGGAACCGGCGCCGCAACCCGCCCCGGAGCCGGCCCCGGCGCCGGAGCCGCCGCCGCCCCTGCCGACCAGCGGCTACGGCTTCGAGGCGATCCAGGTGGTGGAGAAGATCTGCCGGCCCGCCGTCCGCGGCCAGTCCCTGGAAGATCTGGCCAAGTCGCAGGGTTTCAAGCTGAACCGGCGCGAGCAGACCTGGGCCAAGCCGTTCGGCGGCGAGGGCCGGAACTATCAGGTGATCCTGTATCCTTCCGGCTCGAACAAGTCGGTGTGCATGGCCGACTTCCGCTTCCCGACCGGGAAGGAAGAGGAAATCGCCAAGGCGTTCAACGTCTGGGCCTTCGTCCAGGAACCGCCCCTGGACCCGACCGCCAACTACACCCAGCCCCAGGACCCCGACGGCCTGAAGCGCGTGCGTCGCTCCTGGGAGTACCTGACGGCCACTCAGTCTATCGGCCTGAATTTCTCGACGGTCCGCAACCCGGACGACTCCCAGGTCAACAAGAACTACGACCTGGCCACGGTCCAGTACCAGGAACGTTCGTTCTGACGTCCTGACCGACGCTGTGGTCGCCCTGACGAAAGCCGGGGCGACCTTCATCCGCGAGGCCACGTCCTCGCCGCGTACATCCGACGCGCTTCAAGTCCGGGACGGCCCGGCCCTTTCGAGAGGAGGGCCGGATGGCCTGGGTCATGCTTTTCATCGCCGGATTGCTGGAAGTGGTCTGGGCCTACTTCATGAAGCAGTCCGAGGGCTTCACGCGCCCCGGTGCGTCCGCGATCACGCTGGTGGCGATGATCGCCAGCTTCGGCCTGCTGGCGGCGGCGATGCGGAGCCTGCCGCTCGGGGTCGCCTACATGATCTGGACCGGGATCGGCGCCGTGGGCGCCTTCATCGTCGGCGTGATGGTGCTGGGCGAGCAGGCGGGTGCGATGCGGATGGCGGCGGCGGCCCTGATCGTGGGCGGCCTGGTCCTCATGAAGCTGTCGACGCCGAACTGACCCGCACCTGATCCAGCCAGTCCAGGGCGATGGCGGCCACGTCCTCCCAGCCCTCTTCGCCGATCAGCCAGTGACTCATGCCGGGCATGACGCGGAAGGTCGCGCCGATGCGCGTGGCGGTCTGGCGGACGGTGAGGGCGGGATGGACGACGTCCCGGTCCCCGGCGATCGCCAGCGATGGCATGGGCAGGGGGCCGACGCCGACGCTGGTGGTCATGAAGGGATCGAGCCACCAGTTCAGCACCTCGCGCACCGCGCGACCGCTTTCGGGGCGCAGGCGTGCGAGGATGGCGTCGCGCCGCGCCTTGGGCGTGCGGTCCAGGCTGTGGTGCCGCATCAGGTGGCGATCCGGCGAAACGCTCCCGGCCCAGAACGGATCGGCCAGATGCACGCCGAAGGCGGTGATCGCTTCCTCGAGGGTCGATCCCGTGATTCCCCAGGGCGGCGACGGGGCGAGCAGGACCAGGGCGCGGGCGGCCACGCGCCGCGCCGCGAGCTGGGTCACCAGTCCGCCCATCGAGTGACCCAGGAGCACCGGAGGCTCGGGGAGTTCCGCGACCAGGCGGGCGAGGTCGCGCGCATAGTCCGACATCGAGAGGCCCGCCACCGATCCGCCTTCGGCGTGACCCGGGAGGTCGGGACTCAGCACCGTCCAGCCGCGCGCCTCGAACGGCTCCCGGAAGGCGTCGAAGGCCCATCCGCCGCAGAAGGCGCCATGCGTCATGACGATGGTCGACATCGAAAGCTCCCGCGGCCCCTGGAGCTCCCCCTGGCCCCAGGGGTCATCTTACCGCGATCGGCTGCGCGTCGATGCAGGATTCAACCCTTGGGCGGTTTGGCCGCAAAGGCCGCGAACGCCTCGGCCACCGCGGCGTAGGCCTGACGTTTGAAGGGAACGATGAGGCCTGGCGCTTCGGCGAGATAGGCCCAGCGCCAGGCCTCGAACTCGGGCTCACCGTGCGCCTCGAGGTCGAAGTCGGCCTCGACGCCGTCGAACCGGAAGGCGAACCACACCTGCTTCTGGCCCCTGAACCCGCGCGCGGATTTCGAACTCGCGTAGTCCTGCGGGAAGTCATACAGGATCCACCCGTCGGTCCGGCCCAGATAGGTCGCTCGGTCGACCCCCGTCTCCTCGGCGAGTTCGCGTCGGGCGGCCGTTTCCAGGTCCTCGCCCGGATCGACTCCGCCTTGCGGGAACTGCCAGTTGTGAGGCGGCGGCGTCGCCTTCCGCCGGCCCAGCCAGACGCGGCCGTCGGGGTGGAACAGGACGATGCCGACATTCGGCCTGTAGCCGGGCGCATCCATCATCTGCGGGTCGTCAGCGCAGACGCGGGTGCGAGCTGGTAGCCGCGCTGCTCGACTTCGGCCGCCCAGGTCGCCACCTTCTCCAGGGTGACGGGATAGGCGAAACCGGCTCCCAGGGCCTGGCCGCGCTGCAGGGCGCCGGCTTCGAGCGCGAGGAGTTGCTGGTCGATGGCCGCCGGCGAGAGCTTGTCGTCGATCACCCGTTCGGCGCTGGCGCGCGGCATGCCGCCGCCGCGCCGGGCGGCCGATCCGTCGTCGATGAAGGCCAGCCCCCGGCCGCGCACCGAGTTGGCGAAGGCGTCGTAGGCCGGCTCGCTCGCCAGGAAGCGCGAGCCCAGGTAGTTGGTCAGGCCGAAGTAGCCGGTGGCGCGCGACAGGATCCACTCCAGGCGCTTGACGGTCTCGGGGGGCTGGGCGTCGGCCATCAGCGTATAGGGGCCGGGATCGTTGTCGGGATAGTCCACCGGCTCCATCGGCGTCTCGATCAGCACCTCGTGGCCACGGGCGCGGGCCATGTCGATCCAGCCCTGAAGGCCCTCGGCGTAGACCACGAACGAGAGCGTGATTTCGGGACGCAAGGTCTCGATGGCCTGGCGGGTGGCGCGCGCGTTCAGGCCCAGGCCGCCGATCACCAGCGACACCTTGGGCCGGCCATTGGGGGCGAACGGCCGCGCATAGGCCTGGGCGGGCGTGCGGCCGTCCTGGGCGATGATCGGGAGCCGCCCGGCGGGGCCGGGCGCGAAGAAGCCGGCGATCGGCGCGGCCGGAAGCGCCGTTCCGGCGTGCGACGGGGCGGCGGCCTCTCCCGTAGGCTCGCTCCAGCCGGCCGCGGAGTCGGGCGCCAGCGGGCGCTCGGACAGCCTCACCACGTCCTTGGCGATCAGGGGGACCGCCGGGGCGGTCTTCAGGGTTTCACGCCAGCCTGCGGGGGCGGCGCTCAGGGCGGGGGCCAGCGGAATGCGCACCGAGACGCCGTCGTCCCCCGGGGCCGCCAGCAGATGGACGACGGCCGCCAGGGCGCCCGCGAACACCACCGCCGCCGCGCCCAGGCCCGCGACGGGACTCTTCGCCAGGGCGGCGAGATCCGGCCGGGGGAGCTTGGGTGTCTTCAATCGTGGCAGGGCGATCGTGGCCAAGGGGGAAGTCTCCTCGCCGCCGAGCCTGGGCCAACAGGGTTAACGCGGGCTTTCGGACAGGCTGACGTGGCGCCCGGATGCCGGGTCCCCTCGCCAGGTGCGATCGCGCATCGCCAGGAGGCATGCCCTCCGCCGAGGCCGGCTGGCGTTTCCCCGACAGGCCGGCCGGGTTTGAGCCCGGCCATCGACATGCCCTGTTCGGCGAACGCGTTACACCAAGTCGGCGGATACTGGGGCCGCGATCGCCGGGCGCCTATTTCGGCGCGACGACCGGCGCAGGAGGCTTGGCTTCGGCGACGCGGGACTTGTTGACGATCTCGGCCATCCGCGCCGTGGGCTTGGGCAGCTTGGGCGTGGCCGCGACCGAACCGTGCTTCAGCACATCCATGGCCCGGGCGACCTGGAAGTCCTTCTTCTCGTCGAAGTCCTCGGGCGGCGCCTCGGCCGGCTCGTGCGCCCCACGGCGGACCTTGCCCTCGTCGGCGTTCAGCGCGTTGCGGAACGAGGCCTCGGAGAACTGGTAGGCGCGGTTGGCGATGAGCTGGGCCTCCTCGCGGGTCAGGGCCACTTCGAGGTCGGGCTCGATTCCGGTCTTCTGGATGGAGCGTCCCGACGGCGTGTAGTAGCGCGCCGTGGTCAGCTTCAGCGCCCCGTCGATGCCGCCGCGCAGCGGGATCACGGTCTGCACCGATCCCTTGCCGAAGCTGGTGGTGCCGACGACCTCGGCGCGTTTGCGGTCCTGCAACGCGCCGGCGACGATCTCGGAGGCGGAGGCCGAGCCCGAGTTGATCAGCACCACGATCGGCAGGCCGCCGGTGATATCGCCCGTGCGGGCGTTGTAGCGCTCGATGTCGCGCGGGTCGCGACCGCGCTGGCTGACGATCTCGCCGTTCTCCAGGAACAGGTCGGAGACGCCCACGGCCTGGTCCAGGAGGCCGCCGGGATTGTTCCGCAGGTCGAGGATCAGCCCCTTCATGTTGGGGTTCTGGGCCTTGAGCTCGGCGAAGGCCTTCTCGGTCTCGTCGGTGGTCTTCTCGTTGAAGCTGCCGACGCGCAGGACGCCGTAGTCGCCTTCCAGCCGGGCGGTGGCGGACTTGGGCTTGATGACCTCGCGGACCAGCTTCACGTCGAACGGGTCGGATTTCTCGCGCGCGATGGTCAGGGTGACGGGCTCGCCCGGGCGGCCGCGCATCTGCTTCACCGCCTCGGTGACGGTGAGGCCCAGCACGCTCTGGCCGTTGACGGACGTGATGTAGTCGCCGGCCTTGATCCCCGCGCGGAAGGCGGGCGTGCCGTCCATCGGCGAGATCACCTTGACCACGCCGTCCTCGCTGGTGACCTCGATGCCCAGGCCGCCGTATTCGCCGCGCGTCTGGTCGCGCATGTCGTCGAAGTCCTCGGGCTTGAGGTAGCCCGAGTGCGGGTCGAGCGAGGTCAGCATGCCGTCGATCGCCGACTGGATCAGCTTGGTGTCGTCCACCTCGGTCACGTACTGGTTCTCGACCGTGTTCAGCACGTCGCCGAACAGGCCCAGCATCCGGTAGGTCTTGGCGCGCGGCTGGGACGAGGCGATCGCCTGCTGGCTGACGTAGGCCATGGATCCGGCGCCGAGCACGAACGCCGACGCACCGATCAGAAGGTACTTCTTCATAGCCTGGCTCAAACTCCCTGACGCGGCCTGGGACCGCCCTTGGAGCAGACTGAGTGGACGGTTTTGAGGCCGTTTTCAGCCCACACGCTTACGCATCCATTTCATCGGATCGACAGGCGACCCCTGCTCGCGGACCTCGAGGTAGATCTCGGCGGCCGATTGTCGGCCATCCGGGGCCCAGCCGACAGGTTGACCTTCCGCGACGGATTGTCCGACCTGAACCGACGTTCGCTCGAGACCAGCAAGCACCAAATGGTATCCCCCGGCTAGTCTTAATATCAGGATGACGCCCCAGCCTTTTACCGGGCCGGCGTATTGGACGACGCCGGTGGCGGGGCTGACCGTCCGGGCGCCCGGTTCTGCGGCGAAGGTGAGGCCGTTGGCCCGCCCGCCCCCGGCGATCGGCTCGCCGAAGCGGCGCTGGACCGCCCCGTCCACGGGCGGCGCCAACCGGGCCGGGGGGACGAGGACGACCGTGTCGTTCGCCATCCTTCCGCGCAGGGCCAGCCCGGCGTCGTCGCGCGCCTCGGGCAGCGCTTCGGCGGCCAGGCTGTCGGCCTCGAACAGCGCGGCGCTCTGGACGGCGGCCAGACGGCGCTGGCGCATCACCTCCCCGGCGTCGCGGGCGTAGCCGCGGGCGCGGGCCTCCAGTTCGGGGGTGATGGCCTTCACGAGGATGGCGGCGCGCACGGCCGACTTGGCGTCGTCGGGCGAGACGACCAGGGCCGGCGGCGGGTCGCGCTTGAGCTGCTCCAGCACCGACAGCAGGCGCGAGAGCCGGTGCATGTTGACCCCCTGGTCGACCGACAGCGCCGTTTCCTCGGCGTGCAGCCGCTCGAGCCGCGGCGGGGTGGTGGCGTAGGCGCCCCCGCCCGCGAAGAACGCGCCTGCCAGGAGCGCGCCCCCCGCGACCACGCCCCCCGAGATCAGGCCACCCGCGATCAGGCCCAACGTCCCGCCGAAGATCAGAAAACGCCGCATCAATCCCGATGATACGGTGATCCGCCCAGAATGGAGACAGCGCGGTAGATCTGTTCCGCGAGCATCGCGCGGGCCAGCGCGTGCGGCCAGGTCTGGGGCCCGAAGGCCATGACCCCGCCCGCGCGCGCGACCAGGCCGGGGTCCAGCCCGTCGGCCCCGCCGATCAGGAACACCAGCCGCCGCACGCCGCGGTCGCGCAGGCCTTCGATCTCGGCGGCGAAGGCGCGGCTGGCGCGTGGCTTCCCGCGTTCGTCGCAGGCGATCACATGGCTGTCGACCAGGTGGGCCGAGAGCGCCTCGGCCTCGGCCGCCTTGCCGGGCTTCTTCGCCTCGACCTCCACCACCTCCACCGGTCCCAGGGCCAGCGCCCGGCCCGCGACCGTGGCCCGTTCGGCATAGAGCTTCACGAGTTCGGTCTCGGGCGAGCGGGCCAGGCGGCCGATGGCGACGATGGCGATCTTCACACCCCTCCTCTACGCCACCAGGAGCTGTTCGGCGATCTGCACCGCATTCAGCGCCGCGCCCTTCAGGAGCTGGTCGCCGGCCAGCAGCAGGGCCACCGAGCGCCCCGACGGGTCGCCCAGGTCGCGCCGGATGCGGCCGACCAGCACGTCGCCCTGGCCCTGCGCCTCGACGGGCATGGGGAAGTGGTTGGTCTCCCGGTTGTCGACGACGCGGACGCCCGGCGCCGCCTCCAGGCATTCGCGCACCGCGCCGGGCGGCACGGGGGCGTCCAGCTCGGCGGTGACGGCGAGGGTGTGGGCGCGCAGCACGGGCACGCGGACGCAGGTGACGCCGATCGGCAGGTTGCCGGTGCTCAGGATGCGGCGGGTCTCGGCGATGACCTTCAGCTCTTCGCCGTTGTAGCCGCTGGCGAGGTCGACGGTGTCGTTGTGGCTGAAGACGTTGAAGGCGTAGGGATGCGGCAGGACCTGGGGCTGGAAGGGCCGGCCTTCCAGATAGGCCCGGGTCGAGGCTACCAGCTCGTCCATGGCCGGCTGGCCGGCGCCCGAGGCGGCCTGGTAGGTCGCCACCTGTAGCCGGCGGAGGCCGAAGCGGCGCTGGAGCGGGGCGGCCGCCATGCAGAGGATGATCGCCGTGCAGTTGGGGTTGGCGATCACGCCGCGGTGCCCGGCCAGCGTCTCCAGGTTCACCTCGGGGACCACCAGCGGACAGTCCAGGTCCATGCGGAAGGCCGAGGAGTTGTCGACCACCACGGCGCCGGCGGCCTGGGCGACAGGCGCGTAGGTGCGCGAGGTCTCCGAGTCGGCGGCGAACAGGGCGAGCTGGACGCCGGCGAAGCTCTCGGGGCCGACTTCCTGGACGGTCAGGTCCTGGCCACGGTAGGTCAGCGTCCGTCCGGCCGAGCGCGCCGAGGCCAGCAGCCGCAGTCCCGAGGCCGGGAAGTCGCGGTCCTCGAGGCAGCGGATCAGTTCGGCGCCCACGGCGCCGGTCGCCCCGACCACGGCGACCGTGGGGTTTCGCAGGGATCGGTAGGAAGGTTGGGTCAACATCTGGGTCCTCTTTTCGATGAGGCCCGAAGTGCGGTTTGCCGGCTTGAAGAGCGCGCCCCGCACATCGGGCGGAGCGCTTTCGCGGAAGGTGCGGTTCTACCCGCGCGCAGCCGCAAACGCCCCGCCGGAGCGGGTCATTTTGCGGGTAATTTTTTGCGTGGCCGCGAACATCGGCCCGGCGTGTAGCGGCGGCGGGCGCGAAAGTAAAGCGCCGCGGGACCCGCAAGGGGCGCCGGCGTCCGGTCGGCCGCCGCCCGATCGGCTCAGTAGCCGGGCGGGGGACGGTAGCCGCCGAACTCGCGCTCCAGGTGGCCGGCGAAGGCGATGGCGGTGCGGTCTTCGAGGTAGGGGCCGACCACCTGGAGGGCGACGGGCAGCCCCTCGGGCGAGACGTCGACCGGAACCACGGTCGCCGGCAGGTTCGGAAGCAGGGCCAGGGCCGGCCAGGCGAGCTGGTCGAAATAGCCCGTGTCCCGGCCATCGATGCGCAGGACTCGCTTGCTGTTGTCGGGCTCGTCGACGTGCCGGAATGCGACCGTGCCGAACGCCGGCGTCAGCACGACGTCGAAGGCCTCGAACACGCCGTCCCACTGCCGGCGATAGGCGAGCTGGGCGTCCTGGAGGTTCATCCAGTCGTGGGCGTTCAGCGTGGTGCCGGCGGGCGAGCCGCGCGACATGGCCGCGTTGAGCAGGCCCGTGTAGACCCTGTGCTGTGCGGCGAGATCGGGCAGGCGGTCGCTGGATCGCGCCACCTGTGCGCCCTGGGCCTCCAGCCGCGCGGCGACGCGGTCGATCGCCTGGCGGATGGCGTCGTCGGTGGCGGCCGAGGGGTGGTGGTCGAGCACCAGCACGCGATGGTCGGCGAGCGCGGTGTGGCGGGGCGGGGGCAGGCGCAGCGACCAGCCCCGGGCCTCCTCGGGTTCCGGACCGGCCAGTACGCCCAGGCCCAGGTCGAGGTCGGCCGCCGTGCGGGCCATCGGGCCGACGACCGCCAGGGCGATCGGTCCGCCGTCCAGGCCGGGCGGAGAATGGCCGCGAAGGGGAACGATGCCGTACGACGGCTTGTGGCCGAACACCCCGCAGAAGGCGGCAGGCACGCGGATCGATCCGCCGATGTCCGAGCCCACCTCCAGGGGGGTCATCCGCGCCGCCAACGCCGCGGCGCTGCCGCCCGAGCTGCCGCCGGGCGTGCGGGAGAGGTCCCAGGGATTGCAGGTGCGGCCATACACAGGGTTGGTCGACTGCCAGTCGGCCAGGAACGGCGGCACGTTGGTCTTGCCCAGGATGATCGCCCCGGCCGCCTTGAGGCGCTGGACGGCGACGGCGTCCTTCGACGCCGTCCAGCCGTTGAAGGCGGGGCTGCCCCAGGTGGACGGCAGGCCGTCGACCTCGTGGCTCTCCTTGACCGTCATCGGCAGGCCCAGCAGGGGCCGGCGGTCGCCGCGCGCCAGGGCCTGGTCTGCGGCGCGGGCGGCTGTCCTCGCGCGCTCGAAGTCGCGGACGACGACGGCGTTCAGCGGGCCGTCGCGCGCCTCGATGCGGGCGATCGCCGCGTCGGCCAGCTCGGCGGCGCTGGCGCGTCCGGCGGCCAGGGCTGCGACGATCTCGCCGGCGCTCAGGTCCAGCAGGTCGCCGGTCAGGGTCTCGGACATCGGATTTCCTCCAGGGCGCGCCGGCGTGATCCCGGCCCGGCGCCTTGCGCGCCCTTGCCGCCCGCGGCGACGATGCGCCCCGCCGGCGGCGGAAGTCCAGCGGCCTTGCCGTGCGCCGGGCGCGGGGAGGGAGCCTGAAGGAACCTTGGCCCTGCCGCCGCGCTTGGACTAGCGTCCGGCCGCGCCGGAGCAGACGAGGGAGAGGCCCAGGACATGAAGATCGCCGTCGGAATGATCGCACTGGCGACGGTGGCCGTCGCCGGAACCGCCCATGCGCAGCGACCGCCGCAGGGCAGCTACCTCGACCAGTGCCGCAACGTCAGCGTCCAGGGGCAGTTCCTGCATGCCCAATGCCGCGACGCGCGCGGGCGCTGGGCCAATTCTTCGATCAACCTGGCGAGCTGCCGGAGCGACATCGGCGTGGGGCCGGACGGCGGGCTGGCATGCTTCGGGCCGGGCGCCGGCGTCGGACCTGGGCGCCCACCCGGCGGATACCCTCCGCCCGGCGTCAGGCCGCCGGGCCAGGACCGCTACGCCGTCACCATCTACGATCGCTTCGGCTTCCGCGGGCGGGCGATGCAGATTCACGGCGCGACGCCGAATCTGGACGGCACCCGCTTCAACGACCGCGTCGCCTCGATCCAGCTTCCGCGGCGCTCTGGCCCGTGGCTGGTCTGCGAGAACGCCAACTACCGCGGCCGGTGCGTGACCGTGCGCGACGACGTGCGCGACGTGAGCCGCATCGGGATGCTGAACCGCATCTCGTCGCTGCGGCCGCTGTAGGGATTCGACCACGAACCCACACGAAAAACACGAACGGGTTAGAGGTCGTCGGCGTCGATCTGAAAGGCCGCGAAGCGGCGATCCTCCGATTTCGAGGTCCACGGACGCACACGGATGATGGTCGCCGAGCCATCCGTGTGCATCCGTGGACAAAAGACGGAGCCTCCGCTCACGCGGAGTCTCGGAGACGGCCGGCCCGTTCGTGTTCTTCGTGTGGGTTCGTAGCTCGAAACAACGGTGTCGGGCTTCGTCCCGGCCGTCAGATCGCCGCGCGGTGACCGCCGGTCTCGACCGACCAGATCTTCTCGATGTTGTAGAAGCTGCGGACCTCGGGCCGGAACAGGTGGACGATCACGTCTCCGGCGTCGATCAGCACCCAGTCGGCGTTGGGCATCCCTTCGACCCGGCACTTGCCGTAGCCCGCTTCCTTGAGCGCGCGCAGCAGGTGGTCGGCCATGGCGCCGACGTGCCGCTGCGAGCGGCCGGACGCCACGATCAGCCCGTCGGCGACGGGGCTCTTGCCTTTGAGGTCGATGAAGACGACGTCCTGGGCCTTGTCGTCGTCCAGCCGGCCGAGGATCAGGTCCTCGATGCCGGTCAGGCGATCCGGCGACGTGATGCGACCGGGGTGGTCGAGCCCCGGACCTGGGGGGGAGGTCGCGGCGTCGGCCGGGGCCTCGTGCGCCGGCTTCGGCGCGGGGTTACGGTTCAGCGGGGTTGCTCCTCTGATGCCTCGCTACGTCCATCCTAGCACATGCCGGGGCGCGGGTCAGGCGCCCTTCCTTCGGACTCAAGAGGCCGTCCGCCGCATCCGTTCCCGCAGGAGCGTCGATGACTGGAAGTTCAGCGGACCGCGCAGGAATACCCAGCCCGGCGGGGGCCGGTTCAGCAGGGTGGACGCCTGGGCCGACGAGACACGGGCGCCGGCGAAGCGCCGCGCTGCGGGCGAGAACCGGCTCCGGAGCGAAATCCACGGCCGCGAGACCACCGCCACGGGGACCTCGCGCATGATCTGGGTCCAGCCACGCCAGCGGTGGAAGGACGCCAGGCTGTCGGCGCCCATGATCCAGACGAAGCGCACCCCCGGATAACGCGCCTTCAGCCAGCGGATCGTGTCGACGGTGTAGGCCGAGCCCAGCTTCGTCTCCAGATCGGAAACCCGCATCGCCGGACCGTGGGCCAGTCGCCGCGCGCCGGCCATGCGGGCGGCGAGGCTGGCGGTCTCGTGGCTCGACTTGAGCGGGTTCTGCGGCGAGACCAGCCAGATGACACGGTCCAGGCCCAGGCGCCGGCGGGCCGTCTCGGCGACGTGGGCGTGTCCTTCGTGCGCCGGATTGAACGAGCCGCCGAACAGGCCGACCCGCATGCCGGGCTCCAGGCTGAAGCCGGGGCGGAGCGCCTGCGGACGGCCTGCGAGGGGCGCGCGGCGCGCCGGTCCTGCGAACCACATCCCCGGAAGCTACCCGGCGCGGGGCGGTGTCGGCGCGCCGGCGCGGTCCAGATGGACGTCGGCCTGGGTGACGCGCGTGCGAACGGTGAAGACGCCGTCGCCGGCGAGCACGCCGCCGCGGGCGAACAGGCGGCCGTTCTCCCAGTTGGACAGGCCCAGTTCGGGCCGGTTCAGGGCGTACTGGCCATCGACCCAGCGGGTGAAGCCGTCGCCCACGAACGGCGCGTCGATGGTGGCGAAGAACCGCGCCTGGGCGGCCGCATCCTGCGAGATCAGCGCGGCGGCGAAGCGGGGGCTGAGCGCGTTGAACAGGGCGACGGCCTGGCCCACGTCGGCCACGACCTTCAGGCTGACTTCGGGAGTCTCTTCCCACTCCCATTCGTGGCCGAGTTCGGCGTCGGCGATGGGTTCGACCAGGGGTTCCTCCACAGGGCCTTCGGCGCGGACGACGGTGGTCCGCGCGGAGCGCCAGCTTTCGGGAAGGCGGGGGAGGTCGGCCTCGGCCACGTGCAGCTTGCAGCCTTTGCGGCGCGCACCGGCGCGCTCCAGCGCTTCGAGGAAAACGGGCAACAGGTCGTCGGCGCGGCTCTCCACGATGCAGCAGGTGTTGAGCGTGTTGCACACCTTGCGATCCAGCGAGTGGTACACGGCGGCGAAGAAGCGGTCGGCATCCGCCGCCTCGTCGGCCACGATCCAGGCGCCGCCCGTGCCGTGCAGGCTGACCGGCGTGCCGGCCTGCCGGGCGATGGCGCCCAGCTGGGCGACCGCCGGGCCCGACCCACGCGCCACCGCCAGCGCCAGCTTCGGGTCGGCGAACATGGCCCAGCCGGCGGCGTGGGCGGCGGAGTCCACCAGCACGGCGGCGCCTTCCGGCAGGCCCGCCTCGGCGAGGGCGGGGTCCAGCGCCTCGGCCACGATCGCCCGCGCCGTGCCCAGCGCGTCCGAGCCGATGCGGAAGACCACGGTGTTGCCCGCGCGGATCACGCCGGTGGCGTCGGCGAAGACGTTGGGCCGACCCTCGAACACGAAACCCACCACCCCCAGCGGCGCCATGAGCTGATCGACCGTCCAGCCTTCATGCGTCACGCGTTCCAGCCGGCGGCCGCGCGGGGGCTCGGCGTCGCGCCAGGCGCGCAGTCCGGCGGCCATGTCCCGGCGCATCGCGTCCGAGACGGCGAGCCGGGTGGTGGAACGGCCCCGGGCGCGGGCGCGCTCGACGTCGGCGGCGTTGGCCTGCGCGATCCGGCTCCAGGCGCCGTCGTCCTCCAGCCGGCGGGCGAAAGCCTCGAAGAAGGCGGTGATGGCCGCGTCGGTCACCTCGCCCATGCGGGTGAAGGCCGCGGCGGCGCGCGCGACCGCGCTCGAGGCGGCGTCATGCTCGGTGGCGGGGATATGCAGCAGGTCGCCGGTGTCCTGCACCACCACCAGGCGGTCGCCGGGCCGGAACGCGGCCGACAGCTCGGGCGTCACATAGGCCACACGGTCGCCGCCGAACGGAATCGCCTGGCCCGGCGCCAGCGCCTCCAGCCGCCCCGCGTCCCTCGTTCCGCCGCCGTCGTCCACCCTTCCGGACCCCATATGCTCAGGTTGAGCCTTACCTAGTCTCCCGAACGCGCCAGGGGAACGGTTTTCGGGCGGCCGGTCCAGGCGCGGACGAAAGACAAGTCTACCGCCGAAGATTTTCCGGCATAGTTTGGACGGCCGTCCGCCCCTCGACCGGGAGCCTGCGCGATGGCCGCTGAAGACGTCTCCGATCCCCTGCTCAGTGGCGCCTTCGCGCCGTTGCGCGCCGAATACGACCTGGCCGACGTCCCTGTGGAGGGCGACCTGCCGCCTGCCCTTTCGGGGACGCTCTACCGCATCGGCCCCAATCCGCGCTTCCCGCCGCTCGGCCCCTACAACCCGCTGCAGGGCGAGGGAATGATCCACGCCTTCCGGATCGGCGGCGGGCGCGTGGCCTATCGCAACCGTTGGGTCCGCACGCGGCGATGGCGGCTGGAGGATGCGGCCGGCCGCGCGCTGTTCGCCACCGGCGACCCGCGCCTCGGCGACGCCTCCGTCGCCGGCGTGGATGGGCAGGGGGCGGCCAACACCCAGATGGTCTTCCACGCCGGCCGCCTGCTGGCGCTGGAGGAGGGCCATCCGCCGTTCGAGGTGGCGCCCGGCACGCTGGACCCCATCGGACCCTACGACTTCGGCGGCGCTCTCGAGGGGCCGATGACCGCCCATCCCAAGCTCGACCCTCGAACCGGCGAGATGGTGTTCTTCGGCAACTTCCCCGACCGGCGTTTCGACGGCGCCCTGGCGCTGCACATGGCGGATGCGGCCGGCCGGCTGGTCCGAAGCGCCCGGATCGCAGGGCCCTATCCCGCGCTGGTCCACGACTTCGCGATCACCGCGCGGTGGGTCGTGTTCGTGGTCTGCCCGCTGACGCTCTCGCTGGAACGCCTGCGGGCCGGCCGGCCGCCCGTGGCGTGGGAGCCCGGTCGCGGAAGCTGGCTGGGCCTGATCCCCCGCGCAGGCGGCGAGGCGTCCTGGCGGCCGGCGCCGCCCGGCATGGCCTGGCACACCCTGAACGCCTTCGAGGCGGACGGGGCGATCCACCTGGACCTCTGCCTGCAGGCGGCGCCGGCGTTCCCCCTGGCGGATTCCGGGGCGGATTCGGGGGCGGGTTCGTGGGCGGATGGCGCGACGACGCCCGAGGCCGACCTTCGGCAGCGGCTGTACCGGTGGTCGTTCGCGCCCGAGGGTGGCGAGGTCGCGACGCGCCGGCTCTCCGACGAGGTCTGCGAGTATCCCCGCATCGACGAGCGGTTCCTGGGCTGGCCCTGCCGCTATGGTTTCCTGGGCGCCGGCGGTGGGCCGGGGACCGGCGACCTGCTGCATCGTGCGATCGGCGTCTTCGACCACGCCGAGGGACGAATGGCCCTATGGCGCGCCGGGCCGGGCCAGTCGGTCTCGGAGCCGGTGTTCGCGGCGCGGCCCGGATCCGACCGGGAAGGCGACGGCTGGCTGCTGTCGGTGGTCTACGAGGCCGCGGAGGACCGGAGCTGGCTGGGCGTCTTCGACGCGGGCGCGGCGGAGGCCGGCCCGATCGCCCGAGCCGACCTGCCCCACCGCGTGCCTGCGGGCTTCCACGGGATCTTCGTGGCGTCCCGGGTCGGCGGCAGGTGAAGCTGCGATTTCATTTTCCACGGGTTGTGGGTGACGGAGCCTCCGCGCGCGAGGGCTCGGGGTATGATCCCGCCCGTTCGTATTCTTCGTGTGGCTTCACGGTCCCGATCGCCCGCCCGCAGCGCGTCGACCGGGCCTAGGCGGGCGCGTGGGCCGAGAGCGCCAGGTCGTCGGCGTGGATCAGGGGGCCGGACGTGTAGCCCAGCTCGGCCTCGATGGCGTCCGACTTCAGGCCGCAGATGCGCGATGCGTGACCGGACTCGTAGCGCACCAGGCCGCGGGCGACCTCCGCGCCTTCGGGGTTCAGCACGCGCACGCAGTCGCCCTTGTCGAAGCGGCCGGCGACGGCGCGGACGCCCGCGGCCAGCAGGCTCTTGCCCCTGCGCACCGCCGCGGCGGCGCCCGCGTCCACCGTGAGCGCGCCCGCGGGCGAGAGCGAGCCGCCGATCCAGGCCTTGTAGGCGGCGCGCGGCGTGGTGGCGGGCTCGATCACCGTGGCCGGGGCGCCGGCCTCCACCGCCGCGAGGGGGCCCGCGCGCGTGCCCAGCGTGATGAGGGTGGCGCAGCCGGCCTGGCTGGCGATGCGCGCGGCTTCCAGCTTGGTGGCCATGCCGCCCGTGCCGACGCCGGCCTGGGCGTTGGCGCCGCCGGCCACGGCCTCGATCTCGGGCGTCAGGCGCGCGACGCGGGGGATGTGGACGGCGGCGGGATCGCGTCGCGGATCGGCGGTGTAGAGGCCGTCCACGTCCGACAGCAGCACCAGGGCCTCGGCGCCCACGAGCTGCGCCACGCGGGCCGAGAGGCGGTCGTTGTCGCCGACCCGGATCTCCTCGGTGACCACGGTGTCGTTCTCGTTGATGACGGGGATCACGCCCAGGCCCAGCAACGTCTCGACCGTGGCCCGCGCGTTCAGCCAGCGGCGGCGCACCTCGGTGTCGTCGCGGGTCAGCAGCACCTGGGCGCAGGTGAGGCCGAGCGGCCCCAGGGCCTCCTCCCAGGCGCGCATCAGGGCCGACTGGCCGGCGGCGGCGGCGGCCTGTTTCTCGGGCAGGCTCAGCGCCCGGCGGCCCAGGCCAAGGCGGCGGCGGCCCAGCGCCACGGCGCCGGACGAGACCACCAGCACCTGCTGGCCGCGGCTGCGCAGCCGGGCGACATCGGCGGCGAAGTCGGCCAGCCAGGCGGAATGGGCGGCGCCGTCGGGACCGACCAGCAGCGCCGAGCCCACTTTCACGACGACACGGCGGGCCGCGGAAAGCTCGCTCAAGGCCGCCATTCCTCGGCGCCGCTCTCTTCGGCGGCGGCCGCCTGCTTGCGTTCGCGGACCAGGGCGTAGGCCTCGCGCAGCAGCTCGGTGACGCCCTGGCCGGCGAAACCGGATACGCGGCGCACGGCGCCGCCCGAGGCCGCTTCCAGCGCGGCGGCCTTCCCGGCCACGGCCGCCTCGTCGAGGGCGTCGATCTTGTTGAGGGCGAGCAGCTCGGGCTTGTCCTCGAGGCCCTCGCCATAGGCCTCCAGTTCGTGGCGGACGGTGCGCCAGGCCTGGACGACGTCGTCCTGCGTGCCGTCGACCAGGTGGATCAGCACGGCGGTGCGTTCGATGTGGCCCAGGAAGCGCGTGCCGATGCCCGCGCCCTCGTGCGCGCCTTCGATCAGGCCGGGGATGTCGGCGAGGATGAAGCGTTCGCCGACCGACAGGTCGACCATGCCCAGGTTGGGCGCGAGGGTGGTGAAGGGGTAGTCGGCGATCTTGGGGCGGGCGGCGCTGGCGGCGGCGAGGAAGGTGCTCTTTCCCGCGTTGGGGAGGCCCACGAGGCCGACGTCGGCGATCAGTTTGAGCCGCAGCCAGATCGCCAGCTCGACCCCTTCGAGGCCGGGGTTGGCGTGGCGCGGCGCCTGGTTGACCGGACCCTTGAAGTGGGTGTTGCCGAAGCCGCCGTTGCCGCCCTTCGCCAGCAGCACGCGCTTGCCGGCGCGGTCCAGGTCGACGATGAGGTCCTTGTTCTCGTCGAGGACCTCGGTCCCGACGGGCGCCTTCAGGACGACGTCCTCGCCGGCGGCGCCGTGGCGGTTCCGGCCCATGCCGTGGACGCCCGTGCCGGCCTTGAAATGCTGCTGGTAGCGGTAGTCGATCAGGGTGTTCAGCCCCTCCACCGCCTCGATCCACACATCGCCGCCGCGGCCGCCGTCGCCGCCGTCGGGGCCGCCGTACTCGATGTACTTCTCGCGCCGGAACGAGACGGCCCCGCCGCCGCCGTTCCCCGAGCGGACGTACACCTTGACCTGATCGAGGAACTTCATCGGGACACCAGCCGGACGGTGAGGGCGGCGGCCAGCGACTTGACGGCGGCGCCGGGCAGCAGGGGCAGGATCGCGCTCTGGAAGGCGGGGCCGGGGCTCATGAAGCCGGCCAGGCCCGCCCAGCCCGCCACCAGCACGATCGCGTGGCCGCCGAGGAAGACCAGCGTCAGCGGCAGCCAGCCCGACACGCGCCGCGCCCCTTCGCCGCAGACCCAGGCCGCCGCGGCCATGCCGGCCAGGAAGCCCGCGGTGTGGCCCGTCACCGCCTTCCAGCCGCCCGCGCCGTTCGCCAGCACCGGCGCGCCGAGCGCGGCCGCGACCAGCCAGGCCAGCACGATGGCCAGCCCCAGCCGCCCGCCGAACAGGCCCGCCAGCACGCAGACGGCGAAGGTCTGGAGCGTGATGGGCACGGGGCCGATGGGGATCGAGACGAACGAGGCGCCCCACATGGCCACCACGCCGGCGACCACGATCGCCGCCTGGACGGGCGGGGCGTGGGCGGCGGCGGACTTGCGCGAGGCGGCGGCGGTCATGGGCGAGGCGATAGCACAGTTGGCGCGGGGCGCGTGTGGATTGGGGGGCACGACAGGCCTGAAAATGGGCCTGAAAATGGGGCCGAGACGGTTGCGCCGCCAGCGCGCGTCTGCAGCGGTCAGCCGAAGGGTCAATTTGGTCCCGCTCCTGAGGACACCTATTGGCGAGCCCTCGGAAGCCACTAGGGTCCGATCGATGGCAGCCAACAGACCCTATGCGCAACTCGGCATCGTCGACCTTGAAAGGCTCGTTCAGGAGAAGGCTGGCTATCGCCCGGTGATCGAAGGCGTTCTGGCGGAACTCAAGCATCGGAAAGTGGCGCGGGCACAGGCCCTCCAGCGCATCGTCGAACGACATCTCGCGGCGCTGCCACCGTCCGAAACCAAACCAGCGTCGCTGGGTGGCTTGCCGAGCGCTCGACCCACGCAGGTCCCGCCTCCGCACCGCCGCCCCGCGCCGCTTCCCGGGCGAGCCTCGGTCACCAATGCGCCGCAGGACATCCTCAGCGCCTGGACGGTGCTGGAGGTGCTGTCGCCGGCGACCTTCCGGAGGCCGGCCGATCTGGCCGGTGGCGACCTGCGGCGGGTGGCGCGGTTCGAGCGTGGTCTGCCCTGGGCGCAGGGGGACGCGAAGGGCCCGCCCGGCGCGCGACTCTATTTCCAGGTGGTGCTCGGCTCGATCGAAATGCGGCCGGCGATCGATCAACTGCTCGAGCGCTTCTCGGACGCTCGTCCCGAACGGCCGCAGGCGCGGGGCGAGACGCCGCTCGCGGTCATCATCGTCGACCGCGACGGCCGGCCGGTCCCCGAGGAGTGCGCGGTGGTGTCCAGCTTCGGCTGGGGACTTCCGCTGGCGCTCGCCGATGATCCCGCACTGCTCAGCCAATGGCAGGACGAAGAGAACCGTATCGAGGGGGCGCTCCACGACCGCCTCTGTCGCGAGGGCCGGGATGGCAGGGTCGTTCCGCTCGACGAGGCGGCGATCCTGTCGGCCTACGACTGGCTAGTCGCCGAGTTCGGCCTGGACCGCGCGATGCTGAAGCCGCCGTCCTTCGCCGTCCGCAGCACGGTCCCCTTCAAGTCGACCGCGCCGCCCGAACCGTTGCTGCTCAACAGCTTCTTCCTGAAGGACCTCGCGAAGGCGCGGAGGCTGTTCAAGGATCACGCGGCGCCGGACACCCTGCGGCGGTTCCTCGGCGACATGCCGCCAAGGTCGCGGCGGGACCTGCTGCACGACGAGGCGGCGGTCGAGGCCGTGGTCGCGCCGGCGCTGTTCCCGGCCGGTCGCTGGCCGGGTCCGGATCGCCACCCGCTCGTTCTCATGCAACAGGCGGCCGTCAATCTCGCGACCGCCCAGGCGCCGGGCGAGATCCTCGCCGTCAATGGACCGCCCGGCACCGGCAAGACGACCCTTCTGCGCGACGTCGTGGCGGCCCTGGTGACGGAGCGCGCCAGCGCGATGGCGGCGTTCGACGACCCGGAGACGGCCTTCTCGGTATCCGGCGAGAAGCTCAAGCCCGGCGGCGCGTGGGTGCACCTCTACCGGCTCGATCCACGCCTCAAGGGTTTCGAGATGCTCGTCGCATCTTCGAACAACAAGGCCGTCGAGAATGTCAGTGGCGAGCTGCCGGCGCTGAATGCGGTCGCCAAGGACGCAACGCGGCTGCGATATTTCAAGCCGCTGGCCGACGGGTTGCTGGATCAGGAGAACTGGGGGGCCATCGCCGGCGTGCTCGGCAACGCCAGCAACCGCGCCGCCTTCAAGGACCGGTTCTGGTGGACGCCCGACACCGGCCTCTTCAGCTATCTGAAGGCCGTCGATGGCCGCAAGCCTGAGATCGATCTGCCCGGCGGCGGCAAGCGCCCGCCGCGCATCGTCGCCGAACTCGACCCGCCGGTGGAGCGGCGCGAAGCGCTGGGACGCTGGCGAGCGGCGCGCGCGGCCTATCTGACGCTCGAAGACCAGGTCGCGGAGACCCGCGCGCGCGTCGAGCTGTTCCGCCTGCGTTGCCGGCATCTGCCGCCGCTGGCGCGCGCTTTCGAGAACGTTCGCGCGCATGGCGCCGAGCGGCCGGGGCTCATCCAGCGGATGTTCCATCTCAGCCGATACCGCAGCTGGAAAGCCAAGCATCAGCCGTTGTCGGCCGCGCTGGCCGCCGCCGGTCTCCAAGCGACGGAAGCCAAGCTGCTGCCCGCGTCCCTTGCTCGCTGGGTCGCCCGATCACCGTGGCTGGGGTTCGGAGCGGAAGGTCGCGGCGCCGCGGTCGAAGCCGCGCTTCAGTCGTTGCTCAGCGAACTCCAGCGTGACCGCGAACAACGAACCGGGACGGTCGTCGACGACGACTTCTTCGCCAGCGGTCGGGAACGCATTCAGCCCGCAGCCCCGTGGTTCGCACCGGAAGAACACCGGCAACGCGACGACCTGTTTCAGGCCGCGCTCGATCTGCACCGGGCGTTCATCGACGCCGCCGCCAAGCCGCTGCGGCAAAATCTCGGCGCAGCGCTGCAGGTTCTGGACGGCAAGGGGTTCAGCGAGCCGTCCAAGGATGCGCTGATCCCCGATCTCTGGTCGAGCCTGTTCCTCGTCGTGCCGGTGCTATCGACCACGTTCGCGTCGGTCGGGACCATGCTCGGCCGCTTGCCGCCGGCCTCACTCGGCTGGCTGCTGGTCGACGAGGCCGGACAGGCCGCCCCCCAGCAGGCGGTCGGCGCACTCCTGCGGGCGAGCCGCGCCATCGTGGTCGGCGATCCGATCCAGGTGCCGCCGGTGGTCTTGCTGCCGGACAGGCTGACGGCGGCGGTCTGCCGGACCTTCGGTGTCGAGGCCGACCGCTTCGCCGCCCCGGCGGCGTCGGTGCAGACCCTGGCCGACGACGCCACCGCGTGGTTCGCCGAATTCCCGGCGCGCCTCGGCAGCCGCACGGTCGGCGTGCCGCTCCTCGTCCACCGCCGCTGCTCCGAACCGATGTTCGGGATCGCCAATCGCGTGGCCTATGAAAACCTGATGGTGCAGGCCAAGGCGCCGCGAACCTCGGCGATCCGCGATCTCCTGGGGCCGTCCCGCTGGATCGACATCGCGGGGGCGGGCTCGGACAAATGGTGCGCTGCTGAAGGCCGCGAAGCGCTCGGCATGATCGAACAGATCGTCGCGGCGGGCCTGACGCCGGACCTCTATGTGGTGACCCCGTTCGTGCAGGTCGCCGATGGCCTGCGGACCATGATCCGCGAGAGCGCCACCCTCGCGGCCGCCATACCGGCGTTGGACCGCTGGGCCTATGAGCGGGTGGGTACGATCCACACCGTCCAGGGCCGCGAAGCCGAGGCCGTGATCTTCGTTCTCGGTGCGCCCAACGCCGACCAGACCGGCGCCCGGGGGTGGGCGGGCAAGGAACCCAACCTCCTGAACGTCGCGATGACGCGCGCCAAGGAGGTGGTCTATGTTGTGGGCAATCGCACCCTGTGGCGATCCGCAGGCGTCTTCGGCGATCTCGACAGTCTGCTGCCGCCGAGCCTGACGGGTCGGCGATGACACGCATGAACGCCCGGAGCCACGCTCCTCAGGCGCGCGTCAGCCCCTTCGTCCCATGGTCTCAACAGACTCAGCCATAGCTGAGCGCACACATCCGACCGAACATTACGCCAGCCAGACCATCATGCGGGTGGCGACCGGTTCGCCGCGGGCGGCGCTGGGGCGCCATTCGACGTCGCCGGTGTAGAGGAAGCCGGCCTTGACCAGGACCTGGCCCGAGGCGCGGTTGTCGGCGAAGTGGCCGGCCCACACCACGTTGCGGCGCCAGTCGGCCCGCGCCCAGCGCAGGGCTGCGGTCAGGGCTTCGGTGGCGTAGCCGCGGCCCCAGAAGGGGCGGCCCAGCCAGTAGCCGACCTCGGTCTTGCCGGGCGCCATCTCGTCGAAGGCCAGCACGCCGATGAGGCCGAACTGGCGGTGCTCGACGGCGAAGCTGGCCTCGACGCGCGGATCGGCGCGGCGGGCGCGGTCGATGAACCCCTCGGCGTCCGCCGGGGCGTACGGGTGAGGCATCTGCGAGGTCATGCCGACCACGCCCGGATCGTCGGCCAGTTCGGCCAGCACGGGCGCGTCGGCGCGGGCCAGGCCCCGCAGGATCAGGCGATCGGTCCCTATCGCGGGCCTCACGTCCAGAGCGCACATCTTCTTCTACCTCCCGGCCTCTCGCGATCGCGCGGGGCCCAAAACGACTGCGGGGAGCCCGGCTGACCGGACTCCCCGCGAAGGTCGTCTTGTCCGGTTCGCCTTGTTCGACAGGGCGGAACCGGTTGGGAGAGGGTTCCGCCTATTCGGCTGCGATCGCCTTCTCGTTGGCCGGCACCACGGTGGCGTAGGTGCGGTTCTTGGCTTTGGTGACGAATTTCACCGCGCCGGTGACGAGGGCGAAGAGGGTATGGTCCTTGCCCATACCCACGTTCTCGCCCGGCCAGAACTTGGTGCCGCGCTGGCGTACGATGATGCTGCCGGCGTTGATCGCCTCGCCGCCGAACTTCTTCACGCCGAGACGGCGGCCCGCGGAGTCGCGACCGTTGCGCGAGGAGCCGCCGGATTTCTTGTGAGCCATGGTGTGCTCCTGTCCTTACCTGTTCGCCGCCCGATTACTCGGCGGCGTCGTCCTTGGTGGCGGCCGCCTTCTTGGCGGCGGGCTTCTTGGCGGGCTTGGCCTCGGCGTCCGCCTTGGGGGCGGCTTCCGGAGCGTCGGCCTTGGCGGCGGCCTTCTTCGGCGCGGCCTTGGCCTTCGGCGCCGGCGCGGCTTCCGCCGCGGCCTCGGCCTTGGGGGCCTTCTTCGGCTTGTTCAGGGTGGCGAAGTCCAGGCCACGGGCGCGGGCGTCCAGCTCGGCCTTGGTGGTCAGGTCGACCTTGCCGTCCCACTTGGTCTCCTTGCCGTCGGCGGTGATGCCGATGACGCGCAGGACCGTCTCGTGCTGGCGATGGCCCCGGGTGCGGCGATAGCCCTGGCGGCGGATCTTCTTGAAGATCTTCACCTTGTCGCCCTTGCGGGTCTCGATCAGGGTCGCGGCCACGCTGGCGCCGGCCACCGTGGGGGCGCCGACCGTGACGGCCTCGCCGTCGCCCAGCATCAGGACTTCGCCGAACGCGACGTCCGCGCCGGGTTCGCCATCGAGCTTTTCGACCACCAGCAGGTCGCCGGGCTGGACCCGGTACTGCTTGCCGCCGGTCTTGATCACCGCGTACATCGTTCGCGCCTTTGTATTTCTTCTTGATTGAAAGCGTGTTCGCGCCCCCGAGGCGGGCCCGGGGACGAGGAGGCGCGGTTATACAGAGGGCCGGGGCAGAGTCAACGGCGGGGGTAGGGTGGCTGGGGTCGGGCCGGCTGACGTGAGGAGCCTAAGGGTAAGGTGCGGTCTACGGCGGGCAAGGGGGAGAAACCGATGACGGAACCGGTGGTCCCGGCGGTGGTCGATGTCCTGGCGGATGTCAGCGCCCGTGCCTTCGGCCGGGCGCTCGTCAGCAACCATCTGCGTTCCATGGTGGTGGAGACGATCCTGGCGTTGTCGCTCCCCGCTGGATGGGCCTGCTGCGGAGAGGACTGGGCTGGCTGGGACCTCGCGCACGAGGACGGAACCCGGCTGGAGGTGAAGCAGTCTGCGGCGCGGCAGACCTGGCCCGCCCCGAGGCGTCCCGCGCCGCCGACATTCGACATCCGTGAACGCACCGGTTGGTGGGAAGGGGCGACGTGGTTTCCGGGTGTCGGCCGGCACGCGCATATCTACGCTTTTGCGTATCACCCGGCGAAAGACGACACCGCAGATCACCGGGACCCCAGGCAATGGCGGTTCTTCGTCTTGCGCACGAGCGACCTGCCGACCGGGAAGAACCTGTCGCTGACGCGGCTCCAGGCGCTTGCGCCGCCGCTCGATCTCGCAGGGGCCGTGGCCGCCATCGAGGCGCTGAGGGTGGAGCGGCGATAGCGCGCGCGTCCAGGGCGCAAGTTGCGAAGGCGACGTGTCTGGATCGCTGACGCGAGGTCGGGCGGTGACGAGAGGGGATGGTCGATGTTCGGAGCGGACGACGCCTTGGCGCGGGCAGACTGGCCGTTTCTGAAGGACGGCCCGGTCACGCTGTTCTGGCGACCTGCGCTGTTCGACGCGGCCAAGGCCGATCTGCGGGCGTTGGGATACCTGCTCCCGGAGATAACCTGTCGGTCCGAAGAACAGTTCATCCTGGCGCTTTCGGAGGCGCTCGGGTGGAAGGCGCTTTTCGGATACGAGCCTTGGACGGGAAACCTCAATGCGCTGGACGATGCGTTCTGGAGCTGGGGGTTCGGAGAAGCCCGCGACGTGGCGCTTTGTCTTGGCGATTTTCACGTCCTGGCCCGCGAGGGGCGCGGCGAGTTCGCGGGCTGCTTGCTCGACATCATCGCCCGCGCGCACCGTAGATATCTGCTCCGGGGCCGGCGATTGCTTGCGCTCGTGCAGACCAACGACGCGACCTATTCCTGCGATGGGCTGGGTGCAACGGATGCACATTGGAACGATAGGGAGTGGCTGAACGTGCGGCGAGGTCCTCAGTAGGCGGCGGCTTTAGGAGTCGTCCTCGCGCGCTCTCCCTCGTCCCGCAGGATGATCGGCCATGAACGGCAGAAATGCGTCGGCCTCAGGATTTTGAACCGCGGAGGACGCAGAGATTCGAAGTCGGCGCGGCCTCTCTGCGATCTCCGCGCCCTCTGCGGTTTCTCTCTTCCCGCGCCGACTTCCGGCGACGAGGTCGAGAAGCTCGGCCGCGCCCTGTCGGGTGGCGGGAAGGCGCGCCTGGTCATGGCCGAAATGCTGTTCGACCCGCTGAACCTGTTGGTGCTCGGCGGGTAGGCCAACCACGTCGACATGGTGATCAGGGAGATGCTGGTCGCCGTCCTCGCGGACTCCGAGGGCGCGAGGCTGTTCGTCTCGCACGACCGCCACGTCCTTGGGGTGCTGTCGAACCGCGTGCTCGAGTTGATGCCGGCGGGGCGGTATGGCGGCGGCTGCACGGAGGAAGGCGCCCGTACAGGCCGGGAAGCGCTTGGCCTGCACCCGCGTGGGTCGCGGGGGGCCGTGCGCAGAGTCAGCTTCCAGGCCCGGCTTCGACGCCGGCCGCGCGCGCGGCGGAGGTCGCGGCCTTGCCGACGAACTTCATGACCTGGCCGCCGCCGGTCTCATAGAGATGCTGGCCCGCGGTGTCCGATATCCGGTCGAACAGGGCCGCGACGTTCTCGGGCGTGTTGTCGGCCGGGGCCAGGAAGACGCCCTCGGTCTCGTGCAGATAGGTGCGCGAGACGCCGCCGGCGGTGGCGTTGAGGATGGTGCGGCGCGGGGCCTCTTCCGAAACCAGGAACAGGGCGGTGGGCGTGACGGACTCCGGCGTCATCAGCTTGAGGATGTCAGGCGTGATGAGGGCCTCAGTCATGCGGGTTGCGGCGCCTGGGCCGAGCGTGTTGACGCGGATGCCGTTCTTCTCGCCCTCGATCTGCAGCACGTTCATGAGGCCGACCAGGGCGGTCTTGGCCGCGCCGTAGTTCGCCTGGCCGAAGTTGCCGTAGAGCCCGCTGGACGAGGTGGTCATCAGGATGCGGCCGTAGTTCGCGGCGCGCATGTGCGGCCAGACGGCGTGGGTGC
Organism: Phenylobacterium sp.; assembly: GCF_037189685.1. GTDB lineage: Bacteria > Pseudomonadota > Alphaproteobacteria > Caulobacterales > Caulobacteraceae > Phenylobacterium. Next base: position 36,052 of record NZ_JBBCIT010000005.1, read on the forward strand.
AGGCGACCGAGCCCATCAGGTGGACTTCCACCACCTTGCGGAAGTCGGCGAGGCTCATCTTGGCGAAGCTGGCGTCGCGCAGGATGCCGGCGTTGTTGATCAGGATGTCGACCTGGCCCCAGGTCTCCATGGCCCGGGCGACCATGTCGGCGACCTGGTCCGGATTGGTGACGTCGGCGCCGTGGGCGATCGCCTGGCCGCCCGCCGCGCGGATTTCGGCGGCCACGCGCCCGGCCGGCTCGGACGAGGCGCCGGCGCCGCTCACGTCGCCGCCGAAGTCGTTGACGACCACCTTGGCGCCACGGGCGGCGAGCCCCAGCGCGTGGCTGCGGCCCAGGCCGGCGCCGGCGCCGGTGACGATGGCCACGCGGCCGTCGAAGCGGATGCTCATCTGATGGTTCCTGCCTGTCCTCGAGGTTCGGTTCGGCGGCCGAGCGCGGCCAGTTCATGGAGGTCGAGCGGCCGGCCCACGCTCTCGCGCCCGTCGGCGGCGACGCGCAGGGCGTCCGGCGCGCCGGGGCGGTGACGCGGCCAGGCGAGCGGGCCGTCGTCGGGCGCCTCGCCGCGCAGGAAGCCCAGCAGCCGTCGCCGAAGCGATGCGGCCACCGCCAGGTCCTGCGGCGTCGGTTCGGCGTTCAGCGTCGCATAGGTCGGGTCCCGCGTCCCCAGCGTGTCGAACATGGCCGCGCCATGCGGCGAGCCGCGCAGGTGCGGGCGGGCCGCAGCCAGGACGAAGCCGTAGTCCAGCACATAGGTCTCGATCCCCGCGCCCGCGGCGGCGTCGGCGACGTCCAGCGCCGGCTGGCGGAAGACGAGGTGGTCGTAGAGGGCGTGTCCGTCGCGCGCCGCCGGATCGTCCGCCGCCAGCGCCGCGCCGGGCGCAAGGGCGGCCGCCATAGCGTCGGCCGGCAGGCCCATGAGGTCGAGGATGATCGCCTCGAAGGTGGAGAAGGCGACGATCAGCCGCCGGGCATGCGCGCCGCCCGCCGCCAGCACCCGGGTCGGAAACCCGGGAATCCGTGCGCCGTCGACCACGGGCATCTCGCCCGCGCCGGCGGAGAAGGCGGAGGCGTGCACGGGCGGGTCACCGGCGCTGGCCGGGGGCAGGGGCGGGTGGTCGCCGGACGTGAAGAGCGTGTCTCCACCGCCCGAGATGCTGACCGCCTGGCTGAACAGCCCGGCGGCGGCCGGCGCGATGTTGAGGGCGTTGACGCTCACGCCGCCCGCCGACATCCCCAGCACCGTGACCCGATCCGGCGCGCCGCCGAACGCGGCGATGTTGTCGCGCACCCACCGGAGCGCGGCGATCTGGTCCAGCAGCCAGTTCGAGCCGCCGGCGAAGCCCAGGACGCCGAGGCGATAGTTGAAGGTGACCACCACGATCCCGGCCGAGGCGAGGGTCTCGCCGTCGAAGATGGGGTGCGCACCCGACATGAGCTGGAAGCCGCCGCCGTGGACCACCACCAGAACCGGCGCGCCGTCCGCGCCCGCGGGCGCCCAGACGTTGAGATAGAGGCAGTCCTCGTCCATCCGCGCCGCGCGCGACTGGCCCCAGCCCTCGAACGGCGGCTGCGGCGAATCCGGGCCGAAGGCCAGCGCCGGCCGCCGGCCGGTCCAGGGCGACGGCGGCTGGGGCGCCGCCCAGCGGCGCTCGCCCACGGGCGGTGCGGCGAAGGGGACGCCGAAGTAGCGATCCACGCCGTCGGCCCTGCGGCCGACGAGGAGGCCTTGCGCGACCCGGGTCTCGACCTCAGTCACCGCGGAACTCCGGCGTCCTGCGCCGCAGGAAGGCGTCGCGGCCTTCGGCGAAGTCGCGGGTGCGGCTGGTCACCAGATACTGGTCGCGGTCCATGTAGCTGGTGGCGGCCGACAGCGCGTGGGCGGTGGCGTTGACCTGCTCCTTGGTCATTCGCACGGGGAGCGGCGGCAGGCCCGCGATCCGGTCGGCCCAGGCGTGCGCGGTCGACAGCGCCTGGCCGTCGTCCACCACCTCGTCGGCGAGGCCCCAGTCGAGGCAGGTGGCGGCGTCGGTGCGGTCGCCGAAGATCACGAAGCGCTTGGCGCGGGCGGGGCCGACCAGGGCGGTGACGCGCGGCACCGTGCGCCAGCTCATGTTCACGCCCAGCGCCACCTCGGGCAGGCGCAGGAAGGCTCCGGCCCCCAGGATCCGGAAGTCGCAGGCCAGCGCCAGCGCGCAGGCGCCGCCGACGCAGTAGCCCTCCACGGCGACGATCGTGACGGCCTCGATCTCCTCCCAGGCGCGGCAGAGGTCGGGCCCGGCCATGACGACTTCGCGCGTCTCGAGCAGGGTCGGCGCCCTGATGCGGTTCTCGAAGTCCGCCACGTCGGCGCCGGCGGAGAAGATGTCGGGTCCGCCGGTCAGGACCACGGCGGCGATGCCGCTGCGCAGACGCAGCCCGCGGGCGACCTCGGTCAGCTCACGGATGGTGACGGCCTGCAGGGCGTTGCGGGCCGCGGGCCGGGCGAGGGCGACCTCGATCACGCGGCCCGCGCGGCGCACCGCGATGTGCTCGAACGTGTGGTCCTCGACGGGGATCAATGGAAGATCTCGACCAGTCCGGCGGCGCCCATCCCCGAGCCGACGCACATGGTGACGACGCCGTACTTCGCCTTGCGCCGGCGGCCTTCCAGCAGGACGTGGCCCACGCACCGCGCGCCGGTCATGCCATAGGGGTGGCCGACCGCGATGGCGCCGCCGTTGACGTTGTACTTCGCCGGGTCGATGCCCAGGCGGTCGCGGGAATAGAGGCACTGCGAGGCGAAGGCCTCGTTCAGCTCCCACAGGTCGATGTCGTCGACGGTCAGGCCGTGGCGCTCCAGCAGGCGCGGGACGGCGAAGACCGGGCCGATGCCCATCTCGTCGGGCTCGCACCCGGCGACCGCGAAGCCGCGGAAGGCGCCCAGCGGCGCGAGGCCCCGGCGTTCGGCCTCCTTCGCGTCCATGAGGATCAGCGCGGCGGCGCCGTCGGCCTGCTGCGAGGCGTTGCCGGCGGTGACGGTGCGGCCCTCGGCGAACCGCTGGCCGTTCTTCAGCACGGGCTTGAGCGACGCCAGGGCCTCGGCGGTGGTGTCGGGCCGGTTGCACTCGTCGGCGTCGAGGACGGCGTCCACGAGGCTGGTCGCGCCGGTGGCCTTGTCCACGACCGCGCGTCGGACGGCCAGGGGCACGATCTCGTCGGCGAAGCGGCCGGCGGCCTGGGCCGCGGCGGTCCGGCGCTGGGACTCGAGCGCGTAGGCGTCCTGATACTCGCGGCTGACGCCATAGCGGTCGGCGACCACCTCGGCGGTCTCGATCATCGACATCCAGAGTTCGGGCTTCACCTTGGCGAGGTCCGGCTCCTGCAGGTGGAAGGTGTTCATGTGGCCGCCCAACTGGACCAGCGAGATGCTCTCCACGCCGCCGGCGGCGACGATCGGCACATCCTCGGTGCGGATGCGGGCCGCGGCGGCGGCGACCGCCTGCAGGCCCGAGGAGCAGAAGCGGTTCATCGTGACGCCCGACGTCGTGACGGGGCAGCCGGCCTTCAGGGCCGCGGTGCGGGCGATGTCGTAGCCTGTAGCGCCTTCCGGGTGGCCCGAGCCCAGCACCACGTCCTCGACCTCGGCCGGGTCGATCCCGGCGCGCGCGATCGCGTGCTGCAGCGCGTGGCCGGCATAGGTGATCGGATGCGTGGCGTTGAGGCTGCCGCGCAGCGATTTGGCCAGCCCGGTCCGGGCTGTGGAGACGATGACGGCTTCGCGCATGCTCTGAGTTCCCTTGTTGGACTGAACAATAGTTCAGTGATGCGCTGGGGTGCAAGAGGGAGCCTGCGGCGCGATGCTCGGTTTTGCGCCCACGCTGAACAGATTTTCCAAACAGGCTCGAAAATCCTGGATTCGGACTGAACGCTTCGCCAAGGTTTGACGTGGTCGACGGGAGAGCGTGTGTGAGTCAGGCGCAGAAGGACAGTCCGGACGGGCGCGAACGGCTGGTGCGGACCGCATTCGTCCTGTTCGCCGAGAAGGGCTTCGACAGCGTGACGGTCCGCGACCTGGCGAGCGCATCGAACGTCAGCGTCGGGCTGATCAATCACCACTTCGGATCGAAGGACGGTCTGCGCGAGGCGGTGGACGAATTCTTCATCGCCCAGTTCGAGGATGCGATCACCGGGGCGGCGCCGCAGCAGACGCCATCGACTCCGGAAGACTACGCGACCGTGATCGACGCCTGGATCGCGCGCCACGAGGCCGACTGGCCGACCATCGTCGCCTACTTCCGGCGCGCGCTGCTCGAGGAAAGCGACTGGGGCTTCTCGCTGTTCCAGCGGTTCTACGGCTTCGTGCAGGCGACGGTGAACCGGATGGACGCCTCCGGCCAGCTCGGGCCCGACGTCGACCGGCTGTGGCTGCCGTTCCTGATGATGTACCTCGAACTCGGCACGATGGTGTTCGACCCCTACATCAAGCGCGTCCTGGGTCGCTCGGGCTACGATCGCGAGCTGTGGCAGCGCCGCCACCGCGCCTACATGGCCCTGATCCGCCGCGGCGCGTCGCCCAGCCGCGAGGGGCTCTAGCTGTCCGCCTCCGCCACGATCGGCCGCTCAAGAGAGATCCGCCGACGCGAGGGCGTCCGACCGTAGCGCCAGCTTGTCGACCTTGCCGTTGGGCAGGCGCGGCAGCTCGGCGGTCAGGGTGAAGCTCTTGGGGATCTTGTAGTTGGCGATCCGGCTGCGCAGGAACACCCGAAGTTCGCCGTCGGTCAGCGCCTCGCCCGGCGCCACCTCGACAAAGGCGTGGCCGACCTCCTGGTATGTCGGATGCGGGGTCGCCACCACGGCGGCCAGGGCCGCGGCCGGGTGCTCGCAGATCGCCTGCTCCACTTCGACCGGATAGACATTGTAGCCCCCGGACTTGAACATCTCCTTCAGGCGCCCGCCGAACACCACGTTGCCGTCCTCGCGCAGCACCCCGAGGTCGCCGGTGCGCAGGAAGCCGTCGGGCGTGAACGCCGCCGCCGTCGCCTCCGGATTGCGGAAGTAGCCGCTCATCACGTAGGGGCCGCGCACCTGGATCTCGCCCAACTCGCCGATCGCCGCGGGGACGTTGGTGGCGGGGTCGACGACGCGCAGTTCGGCGCCGGGCAGGACCTCGCCGATGGTCTCCGACATCACCTTCAGGCTCGCATCCGCACCGGTCCGGGTGATGATCCCGCAGGTCTCGGTCTGGCCGTAGACGTTGGCCAGGCGGAGCCCGGGACGGGCGAACTTCTCCAGCACCGGCTCGGGCGTCACCGCGCCACCGAACACGATCAGGCGGGTCGCGCCGAGGCGCTCGGCCATGCCCTGCGGCTGCTGCAGCATCATGGCGAATCCGGTGGGCGAGGAGACCAGGTAGGTGGGGCGTTCGCGCCGGCTGATCTCGCCGATGGCGGCTACGTCGACGCGCGGGTGGAAGATGATGTGTCCCGCCGCCGCCAGCACCGGCATGCAGAGGTTGTTGATGGCGCCTACGTGATTCACCGGCGCGGCGCAGACCGAGCTCGCGAGCCCCGCTTCACCCATCCACGCCAGATTGGCCCAGGCCGAGGCCGTGATCGTGGCCTGGGACAGCATGGCCCCCTTGGGCTTACCGGTGGTGCCCGAGGTGTAGACGATCAGCGCGACGTCCTCGGGAACGACCCGCGCCCGCGCCTGGGCGAGCGCGTCGTCGGAGACGGCGTCCCCGGCGCGAAGGAAGGTCTCCAGCGCGAGGGCGCCGGCCGAGGGTTCGCCGTGGCAGATCATCGGCAGGCCGGGCGCGATGGCCGCGAGCTCGGCGCAGTAGTCCCGGCCGTCGAAGGGCGACATCACCGCGACCAGGGCTGGATCGGCGTCGGCCAGCACGTGCTCGAAGTCGCGCGCCTGGTAGCGGGGATTGATCCCCAGCCAGGTGGCCCCGATCGAGGTCGCCGCGTGGAACGCCACCCAGAAGTCGATGGACGGCGCGGTGAGCATCGCCAGGCGGTCGCCGCGGCGCAGGCCCTGGGCCAGCAGCGCCTTCGCGTACCGATCCACCTCGGTCGCCAGCTCCGCATAGGTGAGCCGGCGGTCCTCTGAGGACGCCGCCGGCGCGCCGGCCTCTCGCGCCAGCGCGGCGCCCAGCAGATCGGCGATGAGCCGCGGCGCGTTCGAATCGACCATACGTTTGTTCATCCTAACCCTGGGCGACCGCTTGAGCATGCAGCGTTCGGCCGCCCTGATGCCACGATCACGATGCCGCTTGCCATGTGACTGTACAAGTGTTTAGTTTGCGACAACGCAGCGATGCGGCGCTCAAACTTGCGAAGCGCCCTCGTAAAAGGAAACGCAAGCGGCCTCCAAGGAGGCCCGAGGGGAAGTCTAATGATCATGAACGCACGTGCAATGCTGTTGGCCAGCTGCGCAGTCGCGGTGGCGTTTCCCGGCCTCGCTTTCGCGGCCGATGAAGACGGCACGGTCGCCGAACTGGTGGTCACCGCCCAGAAGCGGGCCGAGAGGCTGATCGAGGTGCCGCTCTCGGTGCAGTCGCTGAGCGGCGAGGCGGTAGAGCGCAGCGGCGCGGCCAAGGTCTCCGACCTCACCAAGCTGATCCCCGGCGCCAGCGTGGTGTCGAGCACGACCCCCGGCTTCGAGACCGTCCAGATCCGCGGCGTCAGCAGTGGCACGACCGGCGACGGCCTCGTCGGCTACTATATCGACGACACGCCGTTCGGCGTGCCCAACCTGCAGTTGACCCCGCCCGCGCGCCTGCTCGACCTGGAGCGCGTCGAGGTGATCCGCGGCCCGTCGGGCACCCTGTATGGCCAGGGGTCGATGGGCGGCACGATCAAGCTCATCACCGCCAGGCCCGACCCCACCGGCTTCTCGGGCAAGGCCCAGGCCGAGCTGTCCACGACCGAGGGCGGCGGCACGAACTACAACGTCGACGGCGTGGTCAACATTCCGCTCGTCCGGGACCAGCTCGCGGCGCGCCTGTCGGTCGGCTACGAGCGGCTCAGCGGCTACGCCGAGGCGCCTGAACTCGGCGAGAAGAACGTCAACGACTTCACCGGCAGGAACGCCCGCCTCACGCTGGGCTACACGCCCAATGACGATGTGGAGCTCACCGGCTTCGTCTGGCTGATCCGCAACAAGCAGGACTTCTCCAACAGCCTGACGCCGAAGAACGCCACGACGTCGGCGCTGGCCCCGACGCCGTTCAACCTGCCGGGCATCGTCGGCACGGGCGGCCGCCGCGGCTACACGGACGTCGACGCCAACATCTATTCGGCGACGCTGAACTGGTCGCTGGGGATCGGCGAGCTGACGGTCAACACCTCTTACGTCGACCACGAACTCGATTTCATCACCCCGCTGCTGACCATCCTGGTCAACGAGTCGAACTTCCAGACGAAGTCCTACACGAACGAGGTGCGGCTCTCGTCGAAGGCCGACAGCCCGGTGCGCTGGATCGTCGGCGGCTACACCCGCAACGCCAAGATCCGCTCCGACATCTTCTACTACTCGCAGGCCACGCCGACCGCGGCGAAGGTGGGCATCATCAACACCCTGGGCACCATCGACACCGACTCGTACTCGGTGTTCGGCGAGGTCTCGATGCCGCTGTTCGGCGGGCTGGTGGAGCCTCTGTTCGGCCTCTCCTACTTCAAGGACGACCGGCGTGTGGACGGCGTCGACCGGGCGAATGGCGCGCCGCGGATCGGCCAGCTCAAGTTCGACAGCTTCAACCCGCGCTTCAACCTGAAGATCAAGCCGGCTCCGAACGGCACCGTCTACTTCAACGCCGCCAAGGGCTTCCGCTCCGGCGCGCTCCAGACGCCGGCCCAGGCGACCGCCGCCAACACCACCCTCGGGCTGCCGGCCGGCACGATCCAGACCAGCGTGCAGCCCGACAAGCTGTGGACCTACGAGCTGGGCACCCGCTGGGAACTCGCGGACGGCCAGCTTCTGGCGGAGGCCTCGGTCTATCGCACAGACTGGGACGACGTGCTGGTCCAGTTCGCCACGGCGGCGGTCATCTCGCTGGCCAACGGCGGCGACGCGAAGATCAAGGGCGCCGACTTCGGCCTCGCCTATCGCCCGGCCGGCGTCCCCGGCCTCACGCTGGCGGCCACGGGCAACATCCAGGACGCGCGGTTCAAGAGCGTGGTCGGCAACCTCTCGGTCGGCACCGCCATCCGCAAGGGCGGCAAGGTGCCGAACGTGCCCGACATGAGCCTGACCGTCTCGGCCGACTACAAGCGCGAGATGGCGGCCCTGGGCGGCGTCACCGGCACCTTCTACCTGGGCTACTCGTTCCGCGACGACGTGATCGACGCCACGGTGAAGAACCTGAAGGCCGGCGAGCTCAACGACCTGACCGTCCGCCTCGGCGTCGAGAAGGACAACTGGCGGATCGAGGGCTTCATGCTGAACGGCCTCGACGACAAGGACCCGGTCGCCCTGGGTTCGACCGCCGTGCAGATCCTCTATCCCCGCCGCTATGGCGTGCAGGTGGGCCTGCGGTTCTAGGGCGTCTTCCTCCCCGTCCTAGTCTGACTGACGGCCGCGGCGAACTGGCGTCGCGGCCGTCGCATTCTTCAGCGGCGCGACGCTGTCGCGGCCCGCGATCGAGGTTGCACATGACCCACGGCGCCGGTCCCCTTTCCATCGCGGAGCAGTCCGCGCACTTCCTGACGCGCGAGCACGGCGGCCCGCCCGACGGCGCGGTCCCGGGCGAGGCTGCGTGGTACGGCCGCGACGTCGTGGCGGACGGCTCCTGGGCCGAGGCGCTGACGCCGGACGTGATCGCCGCCTTCGAGCAGGCGCTCGCCGCCGCGGCGTCGGCGGGGGACCCCGACCACCTGACGGCCGCCGACTTTCCGCTCGAAGCGATCGCGCCGACACTCGACCGGTGGCGCCGGACCTTGCTCACGGGCCGCGGCTTCCTCGTCCTGCGCGGCCTGCCTGTCGAGCGATGGTCGCCGGCCATGCAGCAGCTGTTCATGCGCGGCCTGGGACTGCAGTTCGGCCGTCTGGGCCTGCAGAACCCGCAGGGCGACATCATCGGCGAAGTCCGCGACACCGGAGCGGCCAAGCGCGATCCCTACGCGCGCATCTACGCGACGGCGGGCGAGTTCCGGTTCCACTGCGATGCGTCGGACGTGGTCGGCCTGCTCTGTATCCGGCCGGCGGCGCGAGGTGGGGAAAGCCGGATCGCCAGCTCGGTCACCGTCTACAACGAGCTTCTGAAGCGGCGGCCCGACCTCGCCGCACGCCTCTTCGAACCCCTGGCGCTGGACCTGCGCAACGAACAGCAGGCCGGCGCCGCGGCCTATGCGCCCCTCGTCCCGTGCGCCTACGACGGCGCCTTGCTGCGGACCGCCTACCTGTCGGACTATTTCCGCACCGCGGCGCGCCACGTGGCGCTGCCGCCGGCCGACGTCGAGCTCCTGGATCTCTACGACGAGATCGCGGCCGGGCCGGGGATCGGCCTGGCCTTCCACATGCGGCCGGGGGACGTGCAGGTGCTCTACAACCACACCACCCTGCATGCGCGCACCGCCTTCGAGGACGAGCCGGGCCGGGAGCGCCTCCTGCTGCGGTTCCTCGCCTCGGTCGGCGTCTAGCGCATGGCCGGCCAGCCCCTCGACGGCCTGCGCGTGCTGGAGCTCGCCGACGGTCCTTCAGGCGGGTTCTGCGGCCGGCAGTTCGCCGCCTGGGGCGCCGAGGTGGTCATGCTGGAGCCGCCGAACGGTGGCCCGCTGCGCAACGCGGGGCCTCGCTGGGCGACGGACGGCGCGAGCGGATCGGCCGCGTTCGACGTGCTGGCCTGCGGCAAGCGGAGCGTAGACCTCCGCCAGGCCAGCCAGCTCCTGCCCGGCGCCGACGTGCTGGTTTGTGACGGGCCGCCGGGCGCGCTGGCGCGCCGGCTGGGCGCCGACGTGGCCGGCCTGCGCCGCGCCTATCCAGGCCTGGTGGTGGCGACGGTCAGCGCCTTCGGCGATCCGGAAGGCGCGTCGGCGGCGATCGCCGAACTCGAAGCGATCTGCGGTTACCTCAGCCTCAACGGCCCGGCTGGCGAGCCGCCGTTGCCGGCGCCCGGGAACCTCATGGCGCACGCCATCGGGGCCAACGCGTTCCTGGGCGCCATGGGCGCCCTGATCGGCCGCGCGCGCAGCGGCGCCGGCGACCATGTCGCCGTGTCGGGCCTGGAGACCATCGCCAGCTTCGTCATGTGGCTGCGCGAGCAGCATCAGGATGCGCCCACGATCCGCAACGGCGGGACGCCCGAGGGCGCGCGCCTCATTCGCTGCCAGGACGGCCACGTGTCGGTGGCGCCGGCCGTCATCCCGCACCTGCCGGTCTACCGCGAAGTGCTGAGCGTGCCGGACACGGTGGACCTCGAGGCGCTTGCGGAAGGCGGCCGGCTCGAAGCGACCGACCGGGTGGCCGCCGCGCTCGCGCCGTACGCCGCCAGGCTCGGCGTCGAGGAAGTGTTCCTGGGATTGCAGGTGCGCGGCGTCGCCTGCGGCAAGGTGCAGTCGCTGGGCGAGGTGCTGGCCGACCGCCAGTTGGAGGACCGCGCGTTCTTCCAGACGCTGCGCCACGCCGCGGGGGCCATGCCCCTCCCGGGGCGACCGGCGCTGATGACCGGCGCACCGTCGCTGTCGCCGACACCCGCTCCGCCGCCGGCGTCGACGGACGCCTCGGGCCTCGGCTGGACGGCGCGCGCCGGCGCCGGGGCGTCGGACGGGAAGCCGCCGCTGGCCGGCGTTCGCGTTCTGGACCTGACCCAGGCGTGGATCGGGCCGATGGCCGCCATTGCTCTGGCCGACCTGGGCGCCGAAGTCATCAAGGTGGAGGGCGTGACCCGGCCCGACATCTGGCGGTTCCTGGGCCAGGCCGCGGCCGCGCCGGACGCCCCGACGGCGCCCGAGAACCGCAGCTGGTACTTCAACGGCGCCAACCGCAGCAAACGCGGGCTGGGGCTGGACCTGAGCCGGCCCGCCGGCGCCGAGGTCTTCCGCCGCATCGTCGCCGACGCCGACATCGTCCTCGAAAACTTCACGCCGCACGTCATGGCGCGGTTCGGACTGGACTACGAACGCCTGCGCGCGGCGCGCCCGGATGTGATCCTCACCTCCTTCAGCGGCTTCGGCGCCTTCGGCCCGCACGCCGGCTTCAAGGCCAACGGCGCGTCGATCGAGGCGCTGGCCGGATGGGACGCGATGAACCTCGACGCCGGTGGGCGGCCGGTCCTGATGGGCGGCTATCCGGCCGATCCGATCTGCGGGCTGCAGATGGCGGCCTGCACGCTGGTGGCGCTCTACCGGCGCCTGCGGACCGGCGTCGGCGCCCATGTCGACGGCTCGATGATGGAGGCGGCGGCCGGCTACATCGCCGATGCGCTGCTGGCCGAGGCCCTGGCCGGGGCCGGCGCGGACGTCGAGCGCCCGCCGACGCCGATCTCGCCGCCAGACGTGGCCACGACCTGGCAAGCGCTGGCCGATCCGCGCCTCGAGGACTGGTTCATGGCGCTGCCGACGCCGGGTCTGGGGATCTGTCGGCACGGCGGCCGGCTGTGGCGCTTCGCGGACGCCGTGCCGCCGGCGCCGACCCCGCCGCCGCGCCTTGGCCAGCACACCGCGTCTCTGCTGGCCGAATGGCTGGCGCCGGACGAGATCGAGGGCCTGGTCGCCGACGGTGTCGCCGGCGCGCTGGACTGACGCCGGCGCGTCAGTTGCCGGTGAACTTGGGCGGCCGCTTCGCGAAGAAGGCCGAGACCGCCTCCTTGTAGTCCTCGGTCAGGCTGGAGAGCAGCCACTGGTCGGCGTCCATGTGCATCACCGCCCGGTCGAGGGCGCCGGCCACGTGGTTGATGCTCTTCTTGATCATCTGCACCGAGTTCGGGGGCAGGGCGGCGTAGACCTCCGCCATCTCGCGGGCCGCGGCGTCGAGGTCGACCAGCGGAACGACCTGGTCGAGGAACCCCCAGCGCTCCAGCGTGGCGGCGTCGAACAGCTTGCCGGTCATGATCATCTGTTTCGCGCGCGCCGGGCCGACCAGGTGCACGCAGATCGGCACGGCGTGCCACATCAGGTTGATGCCCAGCTTCACCTCGCCGTAGCCGACGCGGGCGTTGTCGGCGCCGACGCGGAAGTCACAGGCCGAGGTGATGCAGCCGCCGGCGCCGGTGGCGATGCCCTGCACCGCGCAGATGGTCGGCTGCGGGATCTCCTGCATCGAGCGCATAAGCTGGGCGCCGAACTCGGCGCCGCGCCGACGCATGAGCATCGAGGCCTCCAGCCGCTGGCTGGGGGAGTTGGAAAGGTCGGCGCCCACCGAGAAGTCCTTTCCTTCCGCGCGCACGATGACCACGCGGGTCTGTTCGTCGTGCAGGAACTCGCGGCTGATCCGCTCCAGGTCCTGCATCATCTCCAGGGTGACGGCGTTGCGCCGCTCGGGACGGTTGATGGTGACGGTGGCCAGGTGGCCGTCGCGGTTCAGCTCGATGAAGGACACGCTCTACCTCTCCCCAATGTCGTTTCGACCCTAGACGCCGCGCCGGGACTGAGCAAATGTTTAGTGTCAGATGTTCAGGGGAAACGGCCATGCAGCGCCTCACCGACCTCGACCGCGCGGCGTATGCGCGCGACGGCTACCTCTGCCTGGAGAGCTGGCTGGCGGCCGACTGGGTCGACCGGTTGTCGGCCGTGGCCGACCGTTTCGTGGAGCGAAGCCGGAGCCTGACCGCGAGCACGCCGGACATCCTGCTCGGGCCGGGCCATACGCCGGACCGGCCGATGCTGCGCCGCATTCCGCAGACGGTGGCGTTCGATCCGCTCTTCGAGGACTTCGGCCTGCGCGGTCCTCTCGTCGACCTGGCCGAGGATCTCCTCGGGCCGGACGTGCGGTTCCATCACTCGAAGCTGAACTTCAAGTCGGCCGGCGGCGGCGAGGAGATCCGCTGGCACCAGGACATCCCGTTCTGGCCCCACTCGAACTACGCGCCGCTGACCATCGGGGTCTATCTCTGCGACGTGGACGCCGACATGGCGCCGATGGGCGTCTTCGCGGGTAGCCATCGCGGGCCGCTGCATACGCTGCGTGACGCTCAAGGTGTCTGGACCGGCGCGCTCTCGGACGACGAGGCGGCGCGGCTGGATGGCGCGCAACTGCGCTGGCTCAGCGGTCCGCGCGGCACGGTCACGGTGCACAACTGCCGCGTCGTCCACGGCTCGCGCGCCAACCTGTCGCCCCGCATGCGTCCGCTGCTGCTGCACACCTACGCGCCGTGCGACGCCATTCCGCTGACGCGGATCATGGACCCCGTGAAGTTCGGGAACGTGATCGTTCGAGGCGGCCCGCCCGCCTACGCGCGCTTCGACGCCGAGCCCTGTCCGATGCCGCCGGACTGGGGCGCGGGCGACTACAGCTCGATCTTCTCAGTCCAGCAGGAGAAGCTGGGTTAGGCCGCGTACTCATAAGTTCAGCCAGCGTCCGGCTTGGGCCGGGACGCTATGACTTCGACCCGTTGCAGACGTTCCATTCACATCCACAAAATTGGAACGTCATCCCCGGGCGCCGTCCCGGGGATCCATGGTTCCGCCGCTGCCACGCCCTGCGGCGGACCGCCCCCTGGCGGTCCGCACCCACCGCCTCGCCGCCGACAAATGGATCCCCGGGACGGGACCCGGGGATGACGAGCAATGTGAGAGAGGGGGAAGCGGATGTCCGCTAGCCACCGATCACCGACGTCCCAAGGCCCACTTGTACGAGCGCCGGCGCGCCGCGGGCTTATGAGTACACAACCTAGCTCGCGTAGCCTGGCGATTCCTCGTCCAGCTTCCGCAGCAGGGCAGGCCAGGTGAAGGCGCCAGCCGAGCCGTCGAAGAGCGAACGGGATTGGTTCGTCACCTTCTGCGGCACGCCCTGGTTGGGCTGCGCCAGCCGCGCGCCGGTCGACTGCGCGCGGACCTGCATCGTGCAGGCGCGCTCCAGGAAATAGATGGCCAGCCAGGCGCCGGCGCAGCTCGGACCGACGGCCAGGGTGCCGTGGTTGCGCAGCAGCATCAGGTTCCGGTCGCCTAGGTCCGCGACCAGCCGCTCGCGCTCGTCGAGGTCGAAGGCGATGCCCTCGTAGTCGTGGTAGGCGACTTCCCCCAGCACCATCATCGCGTGCTGCGACAGCGGCAGGAGCCCGTCGGCCTGGGCCGCCACCGCGACGCCGTCGTCGGTATGCAGGTGGATGACGCAGTGGGCGTTCTCGCGCGCCATGTGCAGGGCGGAGTGGATGACGAAGCCGGCCGGGTTGACCGGATGCGGGCTGGGCTCCACGGGCTGGCCCTCGAGGTCGACCTTCACGAGGTTGGACGCGGTGACTTCGCTGAACCGCAGGCCGAACGGGTTGATCAGGAAGTGGTGCTCCGGTCCCGGCACGCGCGCCGAGATGTGGGTGAAGATCAGGTCGTCCCAGCCCTCCAGGGCGACGAGGCGATAGACGGCGGCCAGGTCGCGCCGGACCTCCGCCTCGGTCTGGAGCGGCGGGTCGTAAGGCATCGGGCGGTCTCCGATCAGGCGACGCGGTCGCGCACCGCGCGGCGCGACGACAGCAGGAAATGCAGGCCCGCCCAGACGAGGGCGACCGTCGACAGCAGCAGCGCGTAGCGCAGGCTCTCGCGACCCAGCGTGGGGGCGAGCGCGTCGCTGGCCGCGCCCACCAGCCAGGGTCCCAGCCCCAGGCCGAGCAGCGACGACAGGAACAGCGTGAGCGAGATCGCGGTGGCCCGGCGATGCGGCTCGGCGAACGACTGGATGGCCGAGAGCGCCACGCCGCCGCCCGAGGCGGCCAGGAAGGTCGCGAACACCTTGATGCCGATGGCCAGCCAGGGCGACGGCGCCAGGAACACCGCCGCATAGAGCGGGGCCGAGCCGCCGTAGGCGATGGCCGGGAGCCACAACTCCCAGCGCGGATCGCGCGGGATCAGGCGCATGGCCAGCCAGCCGCCGAGCATCACGCCCATGATCCCGCCGACGCCGCTGGCCGTGCCCGACCACAGCCCGATCTGGGTCAGGCTCAGGCCGTGGATCCGCATGAAGAACGCCGGCAGCCACTGCGTGAGGCCGTAGGTTCCGAATGCGCCGACCGAGAGCGCCAGCACCAGGTGGCGCAGCGCCGGGCGGCGGAGCAGGGCGCCGATGGCGACGTGCGCCGGCTCGCCCGCCGTCTCGGCCACATGACCCCGCCGCGGCGGTTCCTTGAGCGTGAGGAAGATCAGCAGCGCCAGGGGCACGCCGGCCAGCCCCACGATCCAAAGCGCCGCGCGCCAGCCCAGTTCGTCCGCCAGGAAACCGGTGATCACCAGGCCGGCGCTGAGGCCGGCCAGACCTCCGGCCTGGAAGATCGAGATGCCGAACGCGCGCTGCTCCGGGGGTAGATAGTCCCCGATCAGCGAGTGCGCCGCCGGGACGCAGCCGGCCTCCCCGATCCCCACGCCGACCCGGGCCAGGAACAGGTGGCCGAAGCTGCGGGCCATGCCCGTGAGCGCCGTCATCACGCTCCACAGGGCCAGGCACGCCGCCAGCAGCCGCACCCGCGAGGCCCGGTCGGCGAGGCGCGCGAGCGGGATGCCGAGGGTGGCGTAGAAGGCGGCGAACGCCAGGCCGGACAGCAGGCCGAGCTGGCTGTCCGTCAGCCCGAGCTCCGCCTTGATGGGCTCCAGCAGGACCGCGAGCACCATGCGGTCCATGTAGTTGAAGAACGACACCGCGGTCAGGATGCCGATGGCGTACCAGGTCCCGAGGCTGACGCTCGCCGCGCCCGGCGCGCTGTCGGTGATGGTGGGCGCTGAATCCGCCATGTCGTCTCCCTTCGCCCGCGACTTGCCGCCGCTGAACGTATGGCCACCATATTTCGACGGGCTGGACTAATCAAATGTTCAGTGATTAGGTTCCGTTCGACGCGAGCAGAGGAGAGCGCCGTTGAACGTCGCCGAAGCGATCCCCGTCCGGCGCATGGACTTCGAGTTCCCGGACGACCTGGAGCTCGTGTTCATCGAGGGCGACCCGGCGATGTCGTACTTCTTCGTCGGGGCCTGGATGATGCTGCCCTACCTGGAGCCCTACCTGATCCGCACGATCCAGGCGGCGACGCCACAGATCCGCGATGAGCGGCTGCGCGAGGAGATGAAGCGGTTCTGCGCCCAGGAGGGCCAGCACTTCCGCCAGCACGCCCGGCTGAACGAGGTGGTCCGCCGCATCCATCCCTCGGGTCCGCGCCTGGCCGAGCTCGAAAAGGACGTCGCGGCCGAGTTCGAGAGCTGGTCGCGCGAGCGGCCGCTGAAGTTCAACCTGGCCTACGGCGAGGGCTTCGAGTCCATGACCTGCGCCGGGGCGCGCACCCAGATCGAGACCGGCATGTTCGACTGGATGGCCGAGCCGATCCGCAGCCTGATGTACTGGCACATCCTGGAGGAGATCGAGCACCGCACGGTCTGCTTCGACGTCTATGAAGCCGTGGTCGGGGACTACGTCTACCGCACCCGCATGAGCCTCTGGTTCCAGCGCCACTACTACGCCTGGTGTCGCCGGTTCGCGGCCGAGATGATCGCCGCCGATCCGGCCGCCATCGCCCGCTATGACACCCCCGAGTGGGCCGCCGTGCGCAAGGCCCGCATGCGCGCCTACAAGGCCGACTACCTGCCGCGCCTGCTCGGCACCTTCATGCCCTGGTACCACCCCGCCAAGGTCCGCCTGCCGCGCGGCTTCGAGGCCGCGCGCGCCGACTTCACGGCGCAGGCCGCCAGCGTCCAGTAGCCCTTCCGGAGACCCGAACCATGGACGACGCTTCCGCGCCGGACGCCCGCCTCGCCGCCTTCTTCGCCGACCGCATGGCCCGCCCCGTGGTGCCCGCCGACGGCCTCCTGCCCACCCTGCACCTGGGCGCCGACGACCTGCCCTGGATGGAGGCGGGCAACGCCTCGGCGCTGCAGCTGCTGCACGTGGACCTGACCCAGGGGCTCTGGATCTCCAAGACCCGCCTGCCGCCCGGCCACCAGGTTCCGACGCACTACCACACGGGCCTGGTCTTCGCGGTGACGCTGGAAGGCGCCTGGTACTACCGGGAGACGCCGGACGAGGTGAACCGGCCCGGGTCCTACCTCTTCGAGCCCGCCGGCTCGCGCCACACCCTCTGCACGCCCGCCGACATGGAGGGGCGCATGGTCGCGTGGTTCGCCATCTACGGCGCCAACATCAACCTCGACGACGACGGGGCGATCACCTCGGTCCTCGACGCCCGCGCAGTGCTGGAGATCTACCGCGGCTATTGCGCGGCCCTCGACCTCGACTGCTCGAAGCTGATCGTGGTGGGCGAATGACCATGCGCGCGGCCGTGATGCGGGGCGACCGCTTCGTCGTCGAAGACCGTCCGATCCCGAAGCCGGGGCCGGGCAACGTGCTGGCGAAGGTGCGGGCCTGCGGGATCTGCGGGTCCGACCTGCACTACTTCCATCACGCGCCGCAGATCATCGGCCGGGCGCGCGAGCTGGGCGCGGACACCAGCGACATGGAGCAGGCGCTGCGCGACGGGCCGGTGCTGGGCCATGAGTTCGTCTGCGAGATCGTCGAGTTCGGCCCGGGCACGCAAAGGGCGCTGCCGGCTGGCCAACGCGTGGCCTCGATGCCGTTCGTCATGCGCGACGGCGCGCCGGTGCTCGTGGGCTCGCGGCCGGAGACGCCGGGCGCCTACGCCGAGTACATGGAGCTGACCGAGGCCTTCCTGCTTCTCGTGCCGGATGAGGTGAGCGACGACGCGGCGGCGCTGACCGAGCCGTTCGGGATCGCCGTCCATGCGGTCAACAAGGCCGACCTGCGCGGCGACGAGGCGTGCGTGATCGTGGGCTGCGGCCCCATAGGGCTGGCGGTGACGGCGGTGCTGCGGGCCCGCGGTTTCGAGACGATCGTCGCCGGGGACCTGTCGCCCACGCGTCGCGAACTGGCGACCCGCCTCGGGGCCACCGCCGTGGTGGACGCCCGGACCGGCAGCCTCCTGACCCGCGCCGCCGCGGAGGCTCCCGGCCGGCCCGTGGTGATCTTTGAGAACACCGGCGCGCCCGGCATGCTGCACCGCCTGGTGCTGGAGGCGCCCAAGGACGCGCAGATCCTGGTGACGGGCATCGCGGCGGGCGACGAGAGCTTCGTGCCGATGCTGGCGATCACCAAGGAGTTGAAGCTCCAGTTCGTGATCTACTACACGGCCGAGGAGTTCGCCGAGGCGCTGGAGCTGATCCGGACCGACCGTGTGAACTGGCGTCCGCTGCTCACCGGCTCGGTCGGCCTGGAGGACGTCACCCAGGCCTTCGCCGACCTCAGCGATCCCGAGCGCCACGCCAAGATCCTGGTCCGGCCGTGGGCGACCTGATCCCGGGGGCGGCCCGCCGCGTCCTCACGGTGGGCGAGCTGTCGTTCACCGCCTGGGAGATGGGCGAGGGGCCGCCGGTCCTGCTCGTCCACGGCTTCCCCGACACGCCGGCGACCTGGCGCTGTCTGATGCCGGACCTCGCGGCGGCGGGCTTCCGCGCGGTCGCCGTCACCTGTCGCGGCTATGAGGCCAGCTCGATCCCGGCCGACGGCGACTTCGGCCTCGCCGCGCTCGTGGACGACGTGATCGGCTGGCTCGACGCCCTCGGCGCCGAGCGCGCCCACTTGATCGGCCACGACTGGGGCTCCAGCCTCGTCCAGCTCGCCGCGGCGAAGGCGCCCGACCGGATTGTGTCCCTGACGGTCCTGGCCGTCGCCCACCCCGCCGCCTTCGCCGCACTGCTGCCCTCCGATCTCGAGCAGGTGGAACGCTCCTGGTACATCTTCCTGCTCCAGCGCCCGGACCTCCCGGAACTGCTTATCGCCGAGCATGGGCTTCTGGAGCACTTCTGGCGCCGCTGGTCGCCGGGATGGGAACCGGACCCCCACGCGATCGCGTCGATGCAGCAGGCGTTCGCCGACCCGTCCGTGGCTCGCAGCACGCTCGCCTACTACCGCCGCGCCTTCGATGCGGACGGTCGGCGCTGGGCCGAAGCGGCCACTTTGCTGTCGGCGCCGATCCTGGCGCCGACGCTCGGCCTTGCCGGGGCCCGCGACGGCTGCGTGTCGGCCGAACTGTTCCGGCAGGCGCTGCCCCCCGAAATCTTCCGGGGCGGACGCGAGGTCGACGTCCTGCCTGGCGTCGGCCACTTCCTGCATCTCGAGGCGCCGGGGCGGGCGAACGCACGGATCGGCGCCTGGCTGCTCGCCAACGCCCATTGAGCCCCGTGAAGCGACCGCCATCGCCCGAGCGGCGTGTCGAAGAGGTTGGCCTCCCGTATCGCCGCTGCGCGCTCGCCGCGGGCCCTGCCAGCCACGTAGGCGCCGCCGTTGCCGCCTCCACGGCGTTCGGCGCCATGGGTCTTCTGGCGTTGGTGGCCTTCCTGCGGCGGCCGCTCGTGGGACGGTCCGGCCCGCTCAGTCCCCGGCGCTGACCAGCACGAACGGCGCCCACGAGCCGGGATGAGCCCAGATGGGAGACCAGCCCGGCAGGGGCCGGCCATCGCGCGATCGACCGGTCCGGACGGCGCGCATGGCGGCCTGCAGCGCCTGGGCCTTCGAGAGGCTCGGGTCGGCGCGCTGCAGGGCGATGGTCTGGACGGTCAGGGCCGCGGTGACGTCGTCGCCGACCTGCCAGTGGGAGACCATCAGCGCGCTCGCGCCGGCATAGAGGAACGCCTTGGCCAGTCCGGACAGGCTCTCGGCCCCCGGCGTCCCGTCGGCGGCTGCGGTGTTGCAGGCCGACAGGATGACCCAGTCCGCCGACAGCCGCAGGCGCGCCGCTTCCGACGCCGTGAGCAGGCCGTCGTCCTGGGCGGTCGGCACGGCGGGCGGCGTGAGGACGAGTCCGGGCTCCTCGAGGCCTTCCAGCGTGCGGGGCAGGAGGCCGTGGGTGGCGAAGATCACGACCTGGGCCTGCGCCAGATCGGGGGACGCCTTCACCGCCGCCTCGGTCGCCTGCGGCCCCATGTGGAGCGCCGAGGCGGGCGCGCCCAACGCCCGGGCCATGGCCTGCAGTTCGACGCGCGTGCCCGGCAGGGCGGCCAGCCCCTGGCGCAGGACGGTCGGATCGGCCAGGGCGGCGCCTTCCGCGCTGAGCCCGCGGAACGCCCGCAACGCGCCGCGCGTGGCGCCAGGCGCCTCGTAGCCGGACAGCACCGGGTCGCCGTAGGCCGCGAGCGGGTGGCGACCAGGGTCGGGCCTGGCGGCGCTCAATGCGCGCAGGCTGGAGACGGAGGGCAGGGTGACCAGGGCGTAGCGATCGGCGAGCCAGGGCGCGTCGGCCAGCGCACGCGCACCCCGGGCGCCCGATGGGGGCGGCGCGGTCTGGAGCACACCGAGCGGCAGTCCGCTCAGTGGACCCGTCGAGACCACGTAGAGCGTCCGGACGCCGGCCAGCGCGGCCTCCACCGGCCGCACAAGGTCGCGATAGAGGCCGTAGGCGGCGTGGTGGTCGAAGCCAGGCAGGTCGTCGTCGCCATCCTCCGCGGCGCGCGGCGGCGCCTGGCACGTATCCGGATCGGTCTGGCAGCGCAGCGTCGACACGGCGGCGGCCACGCTCCCGGCGCCGCCCGCCACGCGCCGCCAGGCGACCCTCGACCGGCTCACGGCGAAGACATGCAGGTCCGCGTTCGAGGGGACGACGAGCAGGAGACCTTCGCCGGGGCCGAGCCGCGCCTGCACGGCCTGGATGCCCAAGGCCTCGGGCGAGACCAGTTCGGCGTAGCGTGGAAAGCGCGCGCGGATCTCGGCCTGAAGCTCCAGCAGTTCCTGGGTGGACCGGGCCAGGGCCTGGCGCATCGCGGAGATGTTGGCGGCGTCGTCCTGGCCCAGGGCGGCGAGCAGCCGGGTGTCGTCGCCCCGTACGATGACCGAGAGGTTCTGTCGCCGCCGCACGACGTCGGCGAGCCCCGCCCTGCCGGCGGCCACCCGCGCCGCCGCCTGCGCCAGCGCTTCGCCCGCGGCGGACTGGTCCAGGTCCTGCGCGGCCAGGAAGGCCTTGCCGCGCACGGCGGCAAGGTTGCGCGGGGCGGCTTCCGCCAGGCCGGCGGCGGCCGCCAGGTAGATGCGGAAAGAGGCGCTGTCGCCGACGCGGACGGCGCCTTCGTCGCCCCGGTCGCTCGCCACGCCGCGCTCGCGAAGCCTCAGCCGCCGCGTCGAGGCGGCCGCGCGGGCGGCATAGGGTTCGGCCTGCGCGTAGCGGGCCTGGGCGTTGAGATTGAACGCCAGGTTGGCGTAGCCCACCGCCGTGTCCGGGTGCTCCGCGCCCAGGGCGCCCAGCCGGACGTCCAGCGCCTGCCGGTACAGCGCCTCGGCCTCTTGGAGCCGCCCCTGGCTTTCCAGAACCGCGGCCAGATTGTTGATGCTGGTGGCCGTGTGCGGGTGGCGCGCGCCCAGTTCTGCGGTCCGGATCTCGAGCGCCTGGCGATAGAGCGGCTCGGCCTCGGCATAGCGGCGTTGGGAGTCGAGGTTGTAGGCAAGGTTGTTCAGGCTGGTCGCCGTCAGCGGGTGCCGGTCGCCCAGAGCCTCGCGTCGGCCCGCCAGCGCCTGGCGATAGAGCGATTCGGCCTCGGCAATACGGCCCTGGTCGTCCAGATTCGCGGCCAGACTGTCTTCGCTGGCCGCCGTCAGCGGGTGCGGCTCGCCCAGCGCGGCCCTGCGGATCTGCAGCGCCTTTCGGAACAGCGGCTCGGCCTCGGTGTACCGTCCCTGCGCGTTGAGGACGGCCGCCAGATTGCCGTAGCTGCGCGCGGTTTCCGGATGGTCGTCGCCGAGGGCGGCCTGACGGATCGCGAGCGCCTTGTCGAGCAGCGGCTCGGCTTCGGCGAAGCGCCCCTGGTCCTGGAGGTTCACCGCGACGTTGTTGTAGCTGCTGGCGGTGGTCGGATGCGCTTCGCCCAGCGCCGCCCGCCGGATCTCCAACGCCTTGCGGTAGAACGGCTCGGCTTCCCCGTATCGCCCCTGGGCGTTCAGGTTGACCGCGAGGTTGTTGGCGCCGAAGGCCGTGGTGGGATGTTGCGCGCCGAGCGCGGCCTGAAACACCTCGAGCGCACCGCGCAGCAGGGGCTCGGCCTCGGCGTACCGGCCCTGGGCGTTGAGGTTGGCGGCGAGGTTGTTGCGGCTGGCGGCGGTGTCCGGGTGACGGTCCCCCAACACCGCCACGCGGATCTCGAGGGCCTCGGTGAGCAGCGGCTGGGCTTCGGCGAAGCGTCCCTGGTCGGCGAGATTGAAGGCCAGGTCGTTGAGGCCGGTCGCGACGCCCAGTTCGCGGGGCTCGGGCGCGGCGCGGCGAACCTTCAGGGCCTTGGCGAACAGCGGCTCGGCTTCGGCGTGGCGGCCCTGTGCATTGACGACCGAGGCCAGGTTGGCGAAGGCGGTGGCCGTCTCGGGCGCGTGCTCGCCCTGCGCCGCCAGGCGAACCTCCAGGGCCTTGCGATAGAGGGCCTCGGCCTCGGCGGCCTTGCCCTGGGCGCTCTGGTTGGCCGCCAGATTGTTGTAGTTGGTCGCGGTCGCGGCGTCGTGCTCGCCCAGCGTCGCCCGACTGATTTCCAGTGCGCGCCGGAGCAGGGGCTCGGCCTCGGCGTAGCGTCCCTGGCCGTCCAGCACGTAGGCGAGATTGCTGTAGCTCAGCGCCGTCGAGGCGTCGTGCTCGCCGAGCTTCGCCCGGCGGATCTCCAGCGCGCGGCGCAGCAGCCGTTCAGCCTCATCGTAGCGTCCGGCTTCCCCGACCACGTCGGCGATCAGGCTGAGCGACACGGCCACCCGGGGATCGCTCGCGCCATAGGCCCGCTCCTCGTAGGCCAGCGCCTGGCGCATGGCGCGCTCGGCGTCGTCCCACCGCCCGGCGGCGCGGGCTTCGAGGTAGACCTTCGACAGCGCCTCGACCTGCGCCGGGACGGGCGCCCAGGCGCCGATCAACAGACTGGCCGCGACGACCGCCAGCGCGCGATGCAGAGACGCCGCCCGACCTTGAAGGGAGATGCGCAAACTGTCGCATCCTTTCGGAAGGCCGTCTGGCCAGTCCAGATGACAAAGCCTCGCCAGCAGAAAGCATCCTCCGGACGGCGATGGAGCACGCGCACATCGAAGAGGGCGCCGTCAAGCCGTCCAGCGAACGCTGGATGTCCGATTCCGGACCGACGCCAACGTCCAGTGTCGGCGCAGACCCACGCTCTACATATCGCCTCTCGCCCGCGGGCCGCTATCCGCCGCCCCTTGCGCCCCCTTCCGCCGCGCCGGACGGCGTCCTCCCCTTGATCGGGGGAGGAGGGCCTGTGTCGGCGCGTCTGCGGGGATGCTGGCCCGCCGCCTAGCTCGCCAGGCGGACCGCCGCGGGCGAGGGAGCCTCGGGGGCGAGGCAGATGCGGTCGCGGCCGGCGTGCTTGGCGTCGTAGGTGGCCTGGTCGGCGCGGCGCAGCAGGTCGGAGAGGCTTTCGCCGGGGCGGAGCTGGGCGACGCCGGCGCTGACGGTCATGGCCGGCAGGCCCTCGCCCAGGCCGAGTGCGGTGCGGATGCGGACGGCCTCGGCGGCGAGCCAGGCGGTTCCGGCGGTGGCGCCCTCGATCAGCATGACGAACTCCTCGCCGCCCTGGCGGGCGGTGATGGCGGCGCCGGGGGCGGTGTCGCGCAGGACGGCGGCGAAGCCGGCGATCACCCCGTCGCCCGTGGCGTGGCCGAAGGTGTCGTTGACCCGCTTGAAGCGGTCGAGGTCGAACAGGGCCACCGCCATCGGCAGGCCGGTGCGCCGGGCGCGGGCCAGCGCGGCCTCGGCCCGGCGGTCGAAGCCGCGGCGGTTGGCGAGGCCCGACAGGGGATCGGTCTCGGAGGCGAGCTGGGACTCGGCGATCGCCTTCTGGGCCACGATCAGCAGCAGCAGGAGGCCGGCGGCCACCAGCAGGATGCCCGAGCTGGACTGGGAGATCATGGCGTAGGTGGTCTTGGTGTAGTCGGCGAACGTGCGGCCCGAGCCGAAGGTCATGGCGGCGAAGGGCTTCAGCAGGAAGTGGGCCGAGATCACGAAGAAGACGGCGGCGAGCGCCAGGTGCAGGGGTCCGCGCCGGTCGATGGAGAGGGTGGTGCGGGCGGCCAGGAGCGAGGCCAGGACATAGGCCGACTGATAGGCGAAGCCGTAGGAGGCCGTGTCGCGCTCGTGCTCCCAGATCCAGGCGCGGACGCCCAGGCCGTAGACCAGGATCGCGAGGATGGCGGCCCAGGGCGGGCGGCGGCGGTGGAAGATGGCGAGGCTGGCGGAAATGGACAGCGAGGCCAGCAGGAAGGCCGAGTAGCTGAGCACCTCGCCCAGCTCGGAGGCGCCGAGGACCGGGCCCAGGATGTCGCTGACCGGCGCCAGCATGCCGATCATGTAGCTGAGGGCGAACCACAGCGCCGCGCGCTGGGAGGCGTTGCCGGCGGCGATGATCGCGTAGCCGGCGGCGAAGAGGCTGCCCACCGCGATGTTGACCACCAGCACGACTTCGACGCCGGTCATGGATTTCCCCCTATGCGCGTGTCTATTGGTTTTCACACGCATGGCGACCATGGCGGGGAGGGCGTGAACGGGCCGTAAAAGGCCGGCCGGACCCGGCGCGTCGCGCAGGCGGGATGCGGGGGCGACGGCGGCGGGGTTGTAGGCGGGCGTCGGGCCAGGCTGGCGCCGGCCTGCGTCAGAAGCGGACGTGGACAGCCCCGCCGGCCCCCTGATCGGGGGAGGGCGCCGGCCCCGGGCGGTGATTTCTATGTCCCCGTCAGCATGGGGGCTCGATAGAATGGACATGAGGCGTGTGTGGGCGGCGGTCGCCGCGGCCCTGGCGTTGGCGGCGGCGCAGCCGGCGGCGGCGCAGGCGAATTTCCCGGTGAAGCTGTCGGGCTTCTCGGGCCAGAACCTTCGGGGCGGGCCGGTGGCCGTGCCCAGCTACCAGATCACGTTCTTCACCCAGCAGCAGGGGACGGCCTCGGGCGGCGTGCTGGCCAAGTCGCGCCTGACCACGACCCTGACGGGGATCAGCGCCGAGACGATGCGCGGCCTGGCCGACGAGGCCTATGCCGACCTCGTGACGCAACTCACCGCGGCGGGCGTGCCGGTCGTCCCGGAGGCCGAGACCCGGGCGGCCCTGGCGGCCTCGGGGGCGGACCTCACGCCCGGCAACGCCGAGGTCACCCGGATCGGCGCGGGAATCACCATCGGGGCGGGCGTGAAGAAGGCCTACGCGGCCTATGGCGCGGAACGGGCGCCGATGATCAAGGGGCTGCATGCGCCCGGGAACCCCACGGGCTTCGCGGGCATGGGCGCGCTGGCGGTGCAGGGCCGGCTGGGAACGATGGCCCGGTCGCAACAGTCGATCCTGGTGATGCCCTCGCTGGTGATCGATTTCGCCAGGACCGATGCGGCGGCGGGGCGCGACTTCATGGGCCGCGAGAGCGCGAGCGTGTCGAACAAGCTGCAGTTCGGGCTGATGGGTGTGAGCATGGCCGCCCTGTCGACCAGCATGAACAACGGCCGCGCCTCGACGCCGGGCATGATGCGGATGACCAAGGACCTGACCACGCCGGCGCCGTTCGGAACCCTGGCCACGGGTGAAGGGGCGGTGCGGGCGCTGTCGGTGACCAGCGTCACCAACCCCTACTACATCGAACAGGACACGGCCCGCGGCGACGCGGTGATCGCGGACCCGGCGGCCTGGACCGCGCTGGTCCGGGACGCCTACCGCGCCTTCAACGCTGCCGTCGTCCTCGAGATCCGGAAGGCGCAGGGCCGGTAGGGGGACCCGCGACACGGCCGGCGGGCGGCCCTGCCGGCTGAGCCGCGGCGACGATCCGCAGGACGATGAACTCGGCCGGCCGGACGACGGCGAGGCCCAGGCTGACGACCAGCCGCCCGTCGGCGACGTCAGCGGGGCTCATGGTGTCGGAGCCGCAGCGGACGAAGAAGGCCTTGTCCGGGGAGTCGCCGTGCAGGGCGCCGGCGCGCCAGAGCTCGACGAGGAAGTCCCGGGTCATCGCGGCGACGTTGGTCCACAGCGCGGGCGCGCTGGGCTCGATCGCCGTCCAGGCGAGGTTGCGGGCCAGCGACGCCTCCACATGGGCGACCAGGCGGCGGACGTTGACGTACCTGAACTCGGGGTCGGAACTCAGGGTGCGCGCGCCCCAGATGCGGATGCCGCGGCCGGACAGGCGCCGGATGCAGTTGACTCCCAGCGGGTTCAGCAGGTCCTGCCCGTCGGCGTTCACCTCGGCCTGGAGGCCCGTGACCCCCTTGGCCACGCGGTTGGCCGGCGCGATCCACAGCCCGCGCTCGACATCGGTGGCGGCGTAGGCGCCGCAGACGAATCCCGACGGCGGCAGGGCCAGGCGTCCGGACGGCGCGGCCTGTCCCTGGATCTCGCCCTGTCCCTGGGCTTCCCCGGGGGGCGCGGGGGCGGCGATCTCGACCCACGGATAGTAGAGCGCGGCGCGCCGGCTGTCGTAGGGCGCGCGGAAGGCGCGGACCTGGGCGATCGAGAGGCCGGGCGGCGGGTCGAGGACGGCGAAGCGGTGGCGGCCGGCCGCCTCGACGTGGGCGACCAGGGCGCTGGCGATCCGATGCGGCGTGTCGTCCGGCCCCGCCGCGGCGGCGGGCGCGGCGACCAGTTCGATGTCGGGCTCGGCGTCGAGGCGGGCCAGCGCCGCTTCGCAGGCCTGGGCGGACGTGTCGCCGGGTGCGACGGGCGCCACGTGCAGCACCCCGCCGCCGTTGTCGAAGAAGGCGCGGGCGGCGTGGGCGAGATAGTTGGTGACGGGCCCGTCCGGTCCGGCGAGGTCGGAGGCGTCGCCGTAGTGGCGCTCGAAGTCGGTGAACGACCGCAGCGCCGGCAGGGCCTGGGGATCGTCGGGCGCGGCGAGGGTTGGGCCGACGAAGGCGGTCACGCCGCTGGGCGCGGGCGTGACCGTCCGGGTCCGGAAGGAGGTTTCTTCGACGAAGACGCCGGGGGCGCGGTAGGTCGGCATGACCGGACGATGTTGGGCGGCGGGCGTCGGCGGGGCAAGCCCGACGACGCTCGACTCCCGACGCTTGACTCCCATCGCGTCGGCGGCGCGCCATTCCGGCCAGACAACGCGGAACGAGATGGGGCAGGAGGCGGCGATGACGTTGGGCGGCAAGCGGGTGCTGGTGATCGGCGGCGGATCGGGGATCGGCTACGCCGTGGCCGAGGCGGCCCTGAAGGACGGGGCGCAGGTGACCGTGGCGTCCAGCCATGCGGACAAGGTGCGCGGCGCCGCCGACCGGTTGGGCGGGGGTGCGCAGGCGGCCGTGCTGGACGTGACCGACGAGGCGGCGGTGGCGGCGTTCTTCGCGGGCCGGGCCGAGGCCTTCGACCACATCGCGTTCACGGCGGGCGACTGGGGCGGGCCGCGGCGCGGCCCCCTGGCGGATCTCGACCTCAACGCGGCGGCCGCCCTGTTCCGCGTGCGCTTCTGGGGGGCGCTGGCGGTGGCCAAGCACGCCGCGCCGAGCCTGGCGCCCGGCGGCTCGCTGACCCTGACCGACGGGATGATCGCGCAACGCCCGACCAAGGGCTCGGCGGTCTCGACGGCGATGGCCGGGGCGGTCGAGCATCTGACACGCGGCCTGGCGGTGGAGTTGGCGCCGGTGCGGGTGAACTGCGTCTGCCCCGGACTGATCCGGACGGGCGTCTGGGACCGGATTCCCGAGGGCGAGCGCGCGGCCGAGTTCGCGCGCCTGACCTCGCACCAGCTCCTGCCGCGGATCGGCGAGCCGACCGAAGCGGCCGAGGCCTATCTCTATCTGATGCGCGCCGGCTACACGACGGGGCAGGTGCTCTACGTCGAGGGCGGCAGCGCCCTCGGACGCTGAGGGCGCGAGCCTCTCGGGCGCCGCCGCGGGTCAGTCGCAGCACGCCTCGTCCATGTCGCGCTTGTGGTCGTCGCCTGCGATCTCCACGCCCGCGGCCTCGAAGACCTGCGGCGCCGGGACGTGCAGCGACGGCGGCTGGGCGGCGATGGTGATGATCTCGGCGCCGCGCTCCAGGCTTCGGTGAACGGGACAGCGTTCGGCGATCTCCAGGAGCCGGGCGCGCTGGCCGGCGTCGAGGGGTCCGATCAGGGTGATCTCGCGGGCGAAGCGGTCGCGGCCGTCCAGCCCGCTGCGCGCGTGCAGCACCCGAGCGGTGGCGTTCTCCAGCGGCCAGCCCTTGCGCTCGGCGTAGAGGCGCATGGTCATGACGGTGCAGGCGCCCAGGGCGGAGGCCAGGAGGTCATAGGGATTGGGCCCCGAGCCCAGGCCGCCGACCTCGACCGGCTCGTCGGCGACGAAGGTCGTCCCCGCGGCCCGGATCGCCACCTGGAAGCGACCTGCGCCGGTCTCCGAGACGACGACGGCCTCGGGATCGAGGTCGGTGGCGGACTCGGGGGAATGGGGCATGGATGGCCTCTCGCGCGAGGTGGGACGGCGCCGATCTGGTCCGATTTCGCCGACGATGGCCAGAGGCGGGTTTGCCGGCGGAGTGCTGACGGAAAAACAACCTGAAAGGGAGTGATGTGCGCATTAACCCCATGTGTTGAGTGTCGGTTAGGGGCGCGGCGTCGAGCGTGGGGCATGACCCGCGTTCCGCAGATCGAACGCCCGCTCGAGGGGCCCGCCGCCGCGGCGCGGCTGTCGCGCCTGAACCCCCGGCTTCGCCTCGCCGGCGGCTGGGAGCGCCGCAACCGGCTGGCGCGGGCGGGCAGGGCGTTGCTGACGGCCTATTGGATCGGGTGCCTGGCGGTCATCGGCCTGGGCCTGGACCGACTCTATCCGGGCTGGCGCGCCGGGGCGCAGGCCCTGGTGACGCCGAGCGTGGAGGCGAACCCCAGCGCCGGGATGTCTCTCCAGGGATGGTCGACGCCCCTGCCGGGACGTTGGGCGCGGGTCGGGCCGTTCCCGAACTGCGCGGCGGCCCACGCCGCCGGAATCTACAATATTCCGGCCGGATCGCCGGCCTACAGGCCGCAGCAGGACGGTGATGGCGACGGTTTCGCCTGCGAGCCTCCGCCGCTCGGCCGCCGGGGTTTCTGAGCGGTCCGCAGGTCGAAGAACGCGGCCCCCCGAGTCCAAAAAAAGAGGGCCGCCAGCATGGCTGGCGGCCCAGGCGTGACAGAAGCTCGACAGAGCTGCTGGGAGACTTGTGAGGCCTATTGAGCGGCCAGGGTCGCGCCGCTGTTCGCCTTGGCGACGGCCTTGGCGTTGCAGGCGGCCAGCTTGTCCTCGGCCAGGGCCTTGCGGCCTTCGAAGGACGCGATCACGCCCACCTTGTCGGCGACGGTCTTGCAGGTGGCGGTGGCGAAGGTCTGCGAGGTCGGGGCCGCGGCGACGCAGGTGTCGCCTTCGCAGTTGAACATGGCGCCGCCGGCGATGAACTTGGTCTTCTCGGCGATCGGGGCGGAAAGCTTGGCGGTGATCGCATCGGCGGCGAAGGCCTGGCCGGCGGTCAGGGTGGCGAGGGCGGCGCAGGCCGCAAGGATTTGGAGCTTCATCGAGCCCTCCAGCGTTCGGGGAGATGTCGGCGTCAACGATTTGAGTACCGGCCCCGCCCGCTGCGTCGGATCGCCTCGGGTTATCCCCTCCCTTGGCGCACTGCGAACTGAGCAATGCTAAGATAACGGTGTTAAGATCGAGGGCGCAACCGTAAAATAGCGCATGCCGCTATGCAGAAATGCAGAGCTGTGCGGCAAAGATGGCGTCGACGGCGGGAGTTCGCCGTGTTTCGTCCGGCGAGGGCGTCGGATGCCCCGGTCGTTCATGTCCCGTCAACCCTGTTTGGGGTTCGTTAGGGTTTTGTTATAGGCCGCGCGGGCGGCGGCAGAACGACAGGACCACGGTTCTTCATGGCCAACACGAAGTCGCCCGATGGCGACCGACCCCGGCGCTCGTTCCTGCAGCGCCTCGCCTACTGGACCCTGGTTCTGGGCGTCTGGGGGGTCATCTTCCTCGTCGCGTTCTTTGCCGTGTTCGCGGTCGACCTGCCCGACACCTCGAAGCTGTTCGAGGTGAAGCGCCAGCCCTCGGTCTCGTACCTGGACCGCTCGGGCGCGCTGATCGCGGTGCGCGGGAGCCAGTACGCCCCGCCGGTCGACCTGGACAAGCTGCCCGAGCACGTGCCCGAGGCGTTCGTCGCCATCGAGGACCGCTGGTACTACTGGCACTTCGGCTTCAATCCCTGGGGGATCGTCCGCAGCCAGATCTACAACATGCGCAACCAGGACGACGGCGGCCCCTTGCGCGGCGGCTCGACCATCACCCAGCAGCTCGCGCGCAACCTGTTCCTGACCCCCAACCAGAACTATCGCCGCAAGGCGCAGGAGCTGATCCTGGCCGTCTGGCTGGAGGCCCGGTTCTCGAAGAAGCAGATCCTCGAACTTTATCTGAACCGCGTCTATTTCGGCGCCGGCGCCTACGGCATCGAGGCGGCGTCGCAGCGCTACTTCGGCAAGCCCGCGGCCGAGCTGACCCTGGGCGAGAGCGCCCTCCTGGCCGGATTGATGAAGGGCCCTTCGCGCTACTCGCCCATGGCCTCGACCGACCGCGCCGCCCGCCGTGCGACGCTGGTGCTGGACGCCATGCAGGAGGCCGGCTTCATCACCGCGCAGGAGCGGGCCGAGGCCATCAAGAACAAGGTAAGGGTCAACCCCGTGCTGGCCAACCAGCGCGCGCAGTACTTCGTCGACTGGGTGGACGACGAGGTCCGGTCCCTTGTGGGCGAACCGACCGAGGACCTGGTGGTGGAGACCACGCTGGACCTGCCGCTGCAGGCCGGGGCCGAGCGCGCGCTCCAGGCGGGCGTCGCCGCCGCCAAGGACCAGGGCGTGCAGCAGGGCGCCCTGGTCTCGATCGACGGCGAGGGCCGGGTGCGGGCCTATGTGGGGGGCGTGAACTATCTCCAGAGCCAGTACGACCGGGCGACCATGGCCAAGCGGCAGGCGGGCTCGGCCTTCAAGCCGTTCGTCTACCTGACGGCGATGGAGCTGGGGCGGACGCCGTATACGCCGGTGGTGGACGAGCCCGTGAAGATCGGGACCTGGGAGCCGCGCAACTACACGGGCCAGTACCTGGGGCCGATCACCATCTCGACGGCCCTGGCGCAGTCGGTGAACACCGTGGCCGCGCGGCTGGCCAACGAGGTGGGCACGGCGAACGTGGCGGCGACGGCGCGCCGGCTGGGGATCACCTCTCCGATCCAGCTCGACCCGTCGATGGCGCTGGGCGCGGTGGAGGTGAGCCCGCTGGAGATGGCCCAGGCCTATGCGCCGTTCTCGAACGGCGGCTTCCTGGCCCGCGGCTATGGGATCGAGCGTATCCGCACCGCCAGCGGCCGGATGCTGTACGACCACGGCATGGCGCCGCCGCCCCGGGCGCAGGTCGTCCCGCAGCCGGCGCTGGCCTATACGGTGGACATGATGCGGGGCGTGGTCACCCACGGCACGGGGACGCGGGCGCGGGTGCCGGGCTACGACCTCGCCGGAAAGACCGGCACGACCAGCGACTATCGCGACGCCTGGTTCGTGGGATTCACGGGCGGTTTCGTGACCGCCGTATGGGTCGGCAAGGACGACAACACCCCGATGCGCCGGGTGACGGGCGGCAACGTGCCGGCGGGCGTCTGGCGCGACTACATGACCGCCGCCCTGCCGCGGCTGAAGGTGGCGCCGATCCCCGGCGGCCTGCCGCCGCCGCCGCCCGAGGAGGCGCAAGGGCCCATCGACCAGATCCTGGACGGGGTGACCGACTTCCTGCGGGGCGGTCCGCCGCCCGAACGCACACGGACCCAGGAACCCGTCTACTGATGCCCGCCGGCCGGGAGACCCGGATCGAGGCGCAGACCCCCTTCGGACCCGTCTGGTTCCGGGCGCGCGACACGGGCCGGCCCGTCCTGCTGTTCGTCAGCGGCGCCTTCGCGCCCGTCGACAATGTCGCCAACCTGCAGGACCTGATCCCCGGCGCCGACGTCTGGCGGGCGCACCTGCCGGGGAATCACGCGCCGCCCCTGATCGGCGAGAGCGTCGGACTGTTCGTCGCCGCCTTCGATGCGGCGGTGCGGGCCGCGCTGGGCGACCGCCCCGTGGTGGCTGCCGGGAACTCCACCGGGGCGCTGGTGGCCATGGGGCTGAAGGCCCCCAACATCCGGCGGCTGGTGCTGATCGAGCCGCCGCTGCGCATCACGCCGGGCGGGCCTTTCGAGTCCATGCGCGGCGATCCGCGTTTCAACCAGGGCGCGTTCATCGACAACATCTTCGGCGTCGGCCCCCGGGAGAGTACGCCGCGGGACTACTCCCATCTGTTGGCGGCGCTGGGTCCGCCGGCGCATGTCCTGATCGGGGGGCCGCCGGAACCCGGCGCGGAGACGGGCCCCAGCGTCGTGGACGACCTCACCCGCGCGGACCTCCAGTCTCATCCGCGCGTGCGGTTGTACCTGGTGCGAGGCGCGGGGCATCAGGTGCTGCCGCATGCGCCGGAGACCGTGGCGGAGGTCATGAACCGGGCGTGCCGCGAGGCCTTCGGGTGAGCCCCGCCTTCTGAGAGCCCTTCTTCACTATCGTCCGAACGCGTGGAGGCGGGCGCCTTCGGCGCGGAGCCAGTCGCGGTGGCGGCGTTCATCGCCGACCAGGGCGCGGACGTGGGCCCAGAAACGCGGGCCGTGGTTCAGCTCGAGCAGGTGGGCGCATTCGTGGGCGGCCACATAGTCGGCCACCTCGAACGGCGCGAGCGCGAGGCGCCAGGAATAGCGGATGACGCCAGGCGCGCCCCGCAGGCCGGGGCGGCACGAGCCCCAGCGGCTCTTGGCGTCGGCGACGCTCACCTTCGGCATGGGCGCGCCCAGGCGGGCGGCGTAGTGGGCGGTGCGCGCGCTCAGCACCTCCAGCGCCTTCTTCCGGAGCACGAGGACGACGGCGCGGGCGTAGCCTTCGCCCTCGCCCATGGCGGCGATACGGGGCGTGGAGCCGTCGGCGGGCTCGATCCAGCGCGCCCGGCCGGCGCCGGCCTCCAGCCGGACGGGGCGGCCGAAGACCTCGATGAGCAGGCCCGGCGCGAGCGGCGCGGCGTCGGGCAGTTCGGCCAGCCGCTCGGCGATCCACTGGGCCCGCTGGCGGGCGAAGGCGGCGGCCTCGGGCAGTCGGCGGATCGAGGGGGCGGTGGCCACGATCTCGCGCCGGGTCCTGTCCAGGCGCAGCGAGACGCGGCGCGCGCGGCGGTCCACCTTCAGGCGCACGGACGCGCCGTCCACATCCAGCCGGTCGCCGTCCGTGAGAACGGAACGCCCCAGGAGATTCATCGCACCAGACTCATCGCCGGCGAATCTAGGGGCTGGGCGGCGTTTCGCGAAGGGGAGGCGGGCTCAGGCCTTCCCGCCCTTGGCCCGCATGGGCACGACGTCGGCGGAACGGGGCGTGTCGCGCAGGCGCGGGATGTCGTGCTCCATGCGGCGGACGAAGGCGCGCACCCGGGGATAGATCTCCTCGCGGAACCGCTTGCCGTTGAAGACGCCGTAGTGGCCGACGTGGGGCTGGATGTAGTCCTCCTTCAGCTCGACCGGCAGGCCGAGGCAGAGGCGGTGGGCGGCCTGGGTCTGGCCGATCCCCGAGATGTCGTCGTTCTCGCCCTCGACCGTCAGCAGGCCGATGTCGGTGATCCGCTCGGGGCGCACGCGGCGGCCGTGGTGGACGAGCTCGCCCTTCGGCAGCAGGTAGCGCTGGAACACCACGTCGATGGTCTGGAGGTAGAACTCCTCGGTCAGATCGAGGACCGAGAGGTACTCGTCATAGAACTCCAGGTGCTTCTCGGCGCTGTCGCCGTCGCCGGCCATCAGCTGGGCCAGGTAGCGCCGATGCGCCTCCTGGTGCTTGTCGAGGTTCATCGACATGAAGCTGGCGAGCTGGACGAAGCCCGGATAGACGCGCCGGCCCGCGCCCA
Organism: Phenylobacterium sp.; assembly: GCF_037189685.1. Lineage (GTDB taxonomy): Bacteria > Pseudomonadota > Alphaproteobacteria > Caulobacterales > Caulobacteraceae > Phenylobacterium. Next base: position 70,072 of record NZ_JBBCIT010000005.1, read on the forward strand.
GGTAGGGCGGCGGCACGTTGTAGATCATGTTGGTCTCGAACCAGGCGAAGGGGCGGTCCTCGGCCAGCTTGTTGGTGACCGTCGGCGACAGGCGCGCGTCGATCGGCGAGCCCATGAAGGTCATGGAGGCGGGGCGGCACTCCTCCTTGTCCTCGGCCATCAGGGCGGCGGCGGCGAGCACGGGCGGGCCGGGTTGGCAGACCGCGACCACATGCGGGCGCGGGCCGAGCTGGCGCAGCATCTCGCGGATGTGGTCGATGTAGTCGTGGAAGTCGAAGCGACCCTCCACGATCGGGACGTCGCGGGCGTTGGTCCATTCGGTGATGAACACCTCGTGGTCCTGGAGGAAGGCCTCCACCGTGCCGCGCAGCAGGGTGGCGTAGTGGCCGCTGAGCGGCGCGGCGATCAGCACCGCAGGCTCCAGCTCGGTCTTCCCGGCGCGGCGCAGGTCGCTCATGTCGCGCGCGAAGTGGGTGAGCTTGCACCAGGGGGTCGACCAGACCGTCTGGGGCCGGACGCGCACGGCGCGGCCGTTGATGGTCACCTGGTCGACCATCCAGTCGGGCTTGCCGTAGCGGCGCGTCAGGTTCGCGAACAGGTCCGAGGTGGCGTAGAGCCTGCGCCCGAGGTCGCTTTCGGCGGCCGGGTTGAGCGGCGAACTCCAGAAATCGCGCGCGGCGAGCGCGCCCCACCGCATGGGGGAGGCGGCATAGTAGCCGGCTTCATAGAGGGCGTAGAGCATTCGGACCCCGCGTTTGTGCGCCGCAACATAACATGCGGGCAGTTAACGGGCTCCGCAAGACTCCGCTGCGTCAGGCCGCCCGCAGGTCAGCAGCTTTCGGCGCCGGCGCCCTGTTTCATGGCGGCCCTGATCTTCTCGGCCGTCTGTTCGGGCGTCAGCTCGTAGGGAAGCACGCAGACGTAACGGCCGCGCGGGCTCATCAGGTAGCTGTAGGCGGCGTGATTGACCGTGTAGGCGTCGCCTTCGCCGGACTTCTGATAGAAGACCCGATAGGCCTTGGCGGCGGCGGCCACCTGCTCGGGCGAACCGGTGAGGCCCACGACATTCCTCGGGAAGGCGTCGTTCTCCACGTACTGCTTCATCTGCGCGGGGGTGTCGCGCTCGGGATCGACCGAGATCAGGACAGCCTGGAAGTCCTTGGTCGCCGCGCCCAGCATCGGCTCAACCTGGCCCAGCTTGAACATGGTCGTCGGGCAGATGTCGGGACAGTGGGTGAAGCCGAAGAACACCACGCTCCACTTGCCCTTCAGCACATCCTGGTTGACCGTGCGCCCCGAGGTGTCGAGCAGTTCGAAGGGGCCGCCCACGAGCGCGGCCTGGGGTCCTGGCCCCAGAACCCCCCTGCGGACGGCAAGGCCCGTGAGGACCGCGAGTGCGAGCGCCAGGACCGCGATGAGGGCCAGGATGCGCCTGGACATGGAAGCCTTCCCTGCTGGCGGCGGCCGAGCCGCCGGACGAGGCTGAGGGCGTGAGCGACCGCGCCCTCCAGGCCGCGCGTCTCGATAAGGGCGCCGGCGCCGGCGCGCAAGACGTGTGGGACTCGGCCGAGATCCGCCGCGGACACCTGAGGGTGCGGACGCTGGTCACCCTGCGTTGGGTGGTGATCGCCGGCCAGGCGCTGCTGCTGCTGGCGATGGGCTTCGGGCTGCGCCACGAGGCGCCGTACCTGGCCTGCGCCCTGGTCGTGGCGGTGGGGGCGGCCGTGAACGGCCTGACGGCGCTCTCCTCGCCGCTCCAGAGGGTGATGGGCGACCGCGAGGCGATGGCCCATCTCTCGCTCGACATCCTGCAGATGTCGGCGCTGCTGGCCCTGATCGGGGGGACCGCCAACCCGTTCATCCTGATCCTGATCGCGCCGCCCACGCTGGCCGCCGCGACGCTGCCGCTCCGGCCGGTCTGGGCGCTCAGCCTGCTGGCGGCGGCGGCTTCGATCCTGCTCGCCGTGCTGGCGCTACCCTACCCGTCGGCCCAGCCCGAGCCACGGTTGACGCTGGAATTCCGGCTGGTGGCGGGCCTCGCCAACGTGGCCGGGATCGCCCTGGTGGCCAGCTATGTCCGCCAGTCGGTGGCCGAGGCCTCGCGCATGGCCCTGGCCCTGGACGTGACCCAGAAGGTGCTGGCCCGCGAACAGCGGCTGTCGGCCCTGGGGGCGCTGGCGGCGGCGGCGGCGCACGAGCTGGGCACGCCGCTGGCGACCATCTCCATCGTGGCCAAGGAAATGGCGCGCGAGGCGACCACGCCGAACGTCAAGGAGGACGCCGACCTCCTGATCGCCCAGGCCGAGCGGTGCCGCGAGATCCTGCGCCGGCTGGCCGCCACGCCCGACGCGGCGTCCGACGAGGTCCACGAGCGGCTGTCGCTGCGCCAGCTCGTGCAGGAGGTGATCGAGCCGCACGCCAATGCCAGCAAGGAGGTGCGCGTCGAGGCCATCGTCACCGGCGCCAAGGATGTGAAGACGCCGGACATCCGCCGCCTGCCCGAGATCACCCACGCCTTCACCTCGTTCGTGGAGAATGCGGTGGACTTCGCCCGCTCCGAGATCCTGGTGTCGGCGCGCTTCGACGCCGACAGCGTGACCATCGAGGTGCGCGACGACGGGCCGGGCTTCGCGCCCGAGATCCTGGCCAAGCTGGGCGAGCCCTATGTGACCAGTCGTCCCGGCGCCGAGGGATCGCGCACCGGCCACATCGGAATGGGCCTGGGATTCTTCATTTCGAAGACCCTTCTGGAACGAACCGGGGCGGTCGTGACGTTCCACAATGCGAAGCCACGGGGCGCGGTCGTATCGGCGCGTTGGCCTCGCGCTTTGGTTGAGGCTGTTTGAGTTGCCCGCAGCACGGCTTGCAGAAACGGCCTCAGGTGCGACATTCTGCCGCAAGCCAGAGGAAGGGACGCCCGCATGACCGACCTGTCCGCCGAAGTCGCCGCCCTGCCCGACAGGAGCCTCCTGGTGCTGGACGACGACGCGCCGCTCAGGACCCGCCTCGGCCGGGCCCTGGAGCAGCGCGGCTTCGAGCCGACGCTGGTCGGCAGCGTCCAGGAAGCGGTCGCCGCCGTGCGGGCGAAGCCCCCGGCCTACGCCGTGCTGGACATGCGCCTGGAGGACGGCTCGGGGCTGAAGGTGGTGGAGGCGGTGCGCGACGCCCGCCCCGACGCCAAGATCATCATGCTCACCGGCTACGGCAATATCGCGACGGCGGTGCAGGCGGTGAAGGCGGGCGCGGTGGACTACCTGTCCAAGCCCGCCGACGCCGACGACGTGGTCCGGGCCCTCCTGGCCAAGGGCGACGATGCGCCGGCCCCGCCCGAGAATCCCATGAGCGCGGACCGGGTGCGCTGGGAGCACATCCAGCGGGTCTACGAACTCTGCAACCACAATGTCTCGGAGACGGCGCGGCGCCTGAACATGCATCGCCGGACGCTGCAACGCATCCTGGCCAAGCGCGCGCCGCGGTAGCCCGTCGTCCGCGAGGGCAAGGTCGGCTGAAAAGACAGGGCCGGAAAAGGACAGGGCCGGAAAAGACTGGGCCCGGAGAAGATTGGGCCGGCTTCATCTCGGGTCCGGAGTCGGCTAGATCGGCGCATGGCCCTTCCGCGTCGTCCGAAAGCCGTCGTCTTCGACATGGACGGTCTGCTCGTGGACACCGAGACGGTGGTGTTTCGCGCCATGCAGCGGGCCGCGGGCCTGATCGGCGGCGAGATGCCGTTCGCCACCTTCCAGCGCATGGTGGGGCTCCAGCATGCGGCCAGCGACCTGATCCTGGTGGAGCACTTCGGCGCGGGCTTCGACCTGGACGCCTGGTCGCTCACCGTCAGCGGCCACTTCCGCGAGGAGCTGGCCGCCGGCATCGCGCTGAAGGCGGGGGCCGCCGAAATCCTGGACGCCCTGGACGACATCGGCATGCCCCGCGCCATCGCCACCTCGTCCAGCCTGGAGAGCGTGCGCGCGAGCCTCGGGCCTCACAGCCTGGTGGACCGCTTCCACGCGCTGATCACCCGCGACGTCCAGGTGAACGGCAAGCCGCATCCCGAGCCGTTCCTGAAGGCCGCCCACGCCCTGGGCGTCGACCCGGCCGACTGCCTGGCGCTCGAGGACAGCCACAACGGCGTCCGCGCCGCCGCGGCGGCCGGCATGATGACGGTGATGGTCCCCGACATGCTGGACCCGACCGAGGAGATGCACACCCTCTGCGTCCGCATCGCCCGCGACCTGCACGAGGTGCGGGGCTGGCTGGGCTGACGCGCCCTCCCGCCGCGCGGGAGGGACGTCGAAGTTACCGCGACCCGGCCGTCGGCCCGCGCTCGAAGTAGCGGAAGAAGGCGCTGTCGGGCGACAGGACCATCGTCGTCTGGCCGTCCGAGAAGCTCTGCTCGTAGGCCTGCATCGAGCGGAAGAAGGCCGCGAACGACGCATCCTTGCCGAAGCTGTTGGCGAAGATCCGGGTCCGCTGGGCGTCGCCCTCACCGGTGATCTGACCGGATTCCTCGCGGGCGGTGGCCAGGGTGACGGAAACCTCGCGGTCGGCGCCCGCGATGACCTCGCGCTTGCGCTGTTCGCCTTCGGCGCGGATACGGGCCGCTTCCTGCTGACGGGCGGTGGCCATGCGGCGGAAGACACTCTCGCGGGTGGCGTCGGGGTAGTCGGCGCGCTTGATCCGCACATCGATCACCTCGATGCCCAGGCCGGACGACTTGGCGCGACGGGCCATGTCGGCGCGGGCCTGCTGCATGATCTGCCCCCGCCGCTTCGAGACGATGTCGTCCTGCGTCGCCGAACCCAGCACCTCGCGCAGCGAGGAGTTGAGCAGGCGTTCGATGCGGTCGGCTGCGGTCGCCTCGTCGCGGAGGGTCCGGTAGAACTCCAGCGGATCGGTGATCCGGTAGCGCAGGAAGGCGTCCACGACCAGGCGGCCCTGGCCGGCGGTGACGATCTCTTCCTGGTCCGTCTCGATGGCGATGTTTCGCCGATCGAGCCGCCGGACGTCCTCGATCAGGGGGACCTTGACGTGCAGCCCGGCCTGCCGGCCGTTCGCGTTGACCACGCGCACGGGTTCGCCGAGGCGGACCACGATGGCCTGTTCGCGTTGTTCCACCACGTAGAGCGTCTGTGCGAGCATGATGGCCACGACGACGGCGACGACGGCCAGGGCGATCTGGCGGGGCGTCATTGGGCGGCCCTCCCTTGCGCGGGGGCGACGGGTTCGGCCTCGACCCGCGGTTGCGCCGCCGCCGGTTGGGCCCGTGGCCGGAAGACGTCGGGCGGCAGAATGATCGGCGCCGAGGCGCCCTTGGAGTCCACGATCACCTTGTTGGACGACTGCAGGATGCGCTGCATGGTCTCGATGTAGAGCCGGTCGCGGGTGACCCCCGGCGCACGGCGATACTCAGTGTAGATCTGGTCGAACCGGGCGGCCTCACCGGCGGCCTCGCGGACGGCCTGTTCGCGATAGGCCTGGGCGGCCTGGGTGATGCGTGCAGCGTCACCCTTGGCTTCGTTGATGACCCGGTTGCGATACCCGTTGGCCTCGTTCTCCAGGGCTTCGGCGTCCTGGAAGGCTCTCTGAACGTCGCGGAACGCGGCGGCGACGTCGGCGGGCGCCGTGGCCTTGCTGATCTGGACCTCGACGACGCTGACGCCGGTTCCCCAGGCGGTCAGGGTCCGCTGGATCACATCGGCCGTCTGGACCTGCACCTGGCCGCGGCCCTGGGAGATGATGCTCTCCAGTTCACTGCGCCCGACGACCTCGCGCATGGCGCTCTCGGCGACGGCCTTGACCGCATATTCCGGGTCCCGCGTGGCGAAGAGGTAGCGCGCGGGATCGGCGATGCGCCAGGTCACGCTGAAGGCGATATCGACGATCTGCTCGTCGCCGGTGAGCATCAGGCCTTCCGTCTCGGCGCCCGAGCCCGCGCCAACCTCGGTCCGCTTCAGGCTGGTGACCGGCACCTTCTCCACCCGCTCGATCGGCGCGGGCAGGTGGTAGTGCAGGCCGGGGTCCTGGGTGCGGGAGTAGGCGCCGAAGGTCAGCACCACGGCCTTCTCGTTGGGCTGCACGAGATAGAAGCCCGAGGCTGCCCACAGGGCCACCACCACGCCGGCGCCGATGGCGATGACGCGTCGGTTCGGCGGGCCGCCGCCACCACCGCCACCGCCGCCCAGCAGGTCGCGGATGCGGCGGCTGATATCCTCGAAGCCGGCGTTGAAGTCGGGACCGCCCGGCCGGCGGGGTCCGCCGCCGGAAGGTCGTCGCGGTTGCTCCCGCTTGTCGTCTCCGCCCGAGGGCGAACCCCATGGGCCGGGGTTGGCGTTGTCGTTCCAGGGCATCAGGCGATTTTCGCGGTGCTCAAGCAGGACCCTCTGTCCAGTCCATTCCACCCTGTTCCATAAAGCCCCTGGCGGGCTTGTAAACCGGCGCGGTCAGCCGGATATGAGTTTCCACACCCCATAAAGGCAAGACAGAGCGGCATGAGCGACGTCCCCGACCGGACCGCGATCCTCCAGGCGCTGGACGCCATCGTCGATCCCAAATCGGGGCGGGGCCTGACCTCCGCGGGCCTCGTCCGGGGCCTGGTCCTGCGCTCGGGCCGGGCCGCCTTCATGCTCGAGGTCGCGCCCGCCGACATCGACCTCTACCGTCCCGTCCGGGACCGGGCGGAGGAAGTGCTGGCCGAGACCGACGGCGTCGAGGCGGCCCAGGTGGTGCTGACCACCGAGATCCAGGCGCCCTCGGCGCCGCAGCTCAAGGTGACGCCGCGCCGGGCCTCGCCGGCGGCGGGACAGGGCGGGGAGGGCGGAGGACGCGCCCGCGTGGCCGAGGACCCTCAGGCCCGTCTCCAGCCGATGGTCGACGCCCAGCCCCTGCCGCACGTGCGCCGGATCATCGCCGTGGCCAGCGGCAAGGGCGGGGTGGGCAAGTCGACGGTCTCGGTGAACCTGGCCGCCGCCCTGGCGCGGCTGGGCAAGCGCGTGGGCCTGCTGGACGCCGACATCTATGGCCCCTCGGCGCCCACCATGTTCGGCCTGGACGGCGATCCCACCTTCGACGCCGACAAGCGCCTGAATCCGATGGAGGCCTGGGGCGTGAAGGTCATGTCCATCGGCTTCATCGTCGAGCCGGGCACGGCCAACATCTGGCGCGGGCCCATGGCGTCGTCCGCCCTGCGCAGCCTGATGAACTCCAACTGGGGGACGGCGGACGAGCCCCTGGACGTCCTGGTCGTCGACCTGCCGCCCGGCACGGGCGACATCCAGCTCACCCTGGTCCAGAAGCTGAAGATCGACGGCGTGGTCATCGTCTCCACCCCTCAGGAGATCGCCCTGGTGGACGCCCGCCGCGCCGCCACCATGTTCGACAAGACCGGCGCGCCGATCCTGGGCGTGGTCGAGAACATGGCCTGGTTCGCCGACAGCTCGGGCGCGAAGGTGCCGATCTTCGGCTCGGGCGGCGCCCGCGCCGAGGCCGAGCGGCTGAAGGTCCCCCTGCTGGCCGAGATCCCCATCGAGGTCGCGCTGCGCGAGGCCTGCGACGCCGGCCGGCCTCTGGCCGCGACCACCGACGACGGCCCCGCCGTGCAGGCCTTCCTCCAGCTCGCGAAGGCGGTGGGCTGACCTCTCGGCGGCGGAACGGGCGTCAGGCCTGCCGCGGCGGCGGGTGCTCCTCGCCTGTCAGGCTCTCCACGCCCGCGCCGGCCAGCAGCGCCGCTTCGCGCGCCTCGAGCTGGCGCCGGGTCTCGGCGGCGCGGGCGGGCGTCAGGCCGTAGCCCAGCAGGCTGAACGCCCCCAGCGAGACGAACACGATCGGCCCGGCCAGGAACACCAGCATCAGGGCCTGGACCGACTCGGGCGAGTTGCCGGACGCCAGCTTGGGATCGTAGCCGGTCTGGTCCAGCACCAGGAAGGTGAGCCAGATCCCCACCCCGGCGGCGATCTTGTTGGTCAGCGTGGTCAGGGCGTAGAGCAGGCCGCCCCGCTCCTTGCCCTGCCTCAACCGCATCTCGTCGGCGACGTCGGCGGTCATGGCGCGGGTCAGGACGTTGAAGCTGGCGGCCATGAAGCCCGTGAAGAACAGCGTCGGCGCGGCTGCCAGCAGGTTGCCCTTCGGCAGAAAGGGCAGGGTGAGCACGAACAGCGAATAGGCCACCGCCGCCACGATCACCGCCCGGTGCTTGCTGATCCGCGTGGCCAGCCAGGCCAGGCTGGGCGCCCCCACGATGCCGGCCAGGATGTAGAGCAGCAGCAGGATGTTCGCCTGGCCCGAGGTGAAGCCCATGTAGTCGCGCGAATAGAAGAGGTAGAGCGCCGCCATCCACCCCGGGCCCATCCCCAGCGCCAGGTCGGCGACGATGATCCGGAACATGTTCCGGTCGAACACCAGCTCCACGTAGTCGCGCAGGCGGAACCGCGCGCCCGGCGCATCGGGCATCACCGTCTCGGGCGTCCGCCAGACCACGATGGCCACCGCCACGGGCGCGAGCACGATCAGGCTCCAGATCATGGCCCGGACGCCCTCGGCGTCGGTGTAGCCCATCTGCTCCATCACGATGGGGATCAGCAGCACGCCGACCGCGCCCACCACGCCCACGGCCGTCATCACGCCGAACAGCCGCGCCCGGTCGTCGTACGACTTGGCCAGTGTCGAGGCCCAGGCCGCGTGCGAGAGCAGCAGGATCGAGGTGCCCAGGTACATCACCAGCAGCCAGGTCATCAGGCCGCCGATCCCGACGCTCTCGTCGGCCTGCAGCAGCATGAAGAGGCCGATCATCACGAACGGCGCCCCCAGCAGGGTCCAGAACCGGTAGCGGCCCCAGCGGGTGGTGGTGCGGTCCATGGCCAGGCCCAGCGCCGGCTCGATTGGAACGTCGATCATCCGCACGAGGCCGAAGGCCGCGCCCACGACCGCGAGCTCCAGCCCGATCGTCGAGGCGAAGTAGGCCGGCAGGTGGACCGAGACCGCCAGGCCAAGCGCCTGGAGCGGCAGGCTGGTCGCGGCGAACGCCAGCGCGAGGGCGAGGGGCAGACGGGCGTCGCGTCCGGTTCGGGCGTTCAAGCGGTTGGTCCTCCCTGCGGGGACGTCTCTGACGGACGGCCTCCGCATGCCTTCGGATCAGGTCTTCTCCGGGAGCTCCCGGTGGGCGATGTCCGTGCCGGTCAGGGACTCCATGGCCGCGGCCGGGTCGACCAGGGCGGCGTCCTTCTCGTCCAGCAGGCGTCGGATCTCGGCGTGGCGTTCGGCGGTCAGGCGGTAGCCGATGAAGCAGGCGCCGGCGATCATCACGAACACGATCGGGCCTAGGATGTAGGCCAGCTCCAGGCCGAAGATCGCTTCCGCGGTGTTGGCCGCGCCCTCCTGCGCCTGGTAGCCCACGGCCGCCAGCACGTTGAAGGTCAGGAAGATCGCGCCCGCCGTGGCCAGCTTCGAGGTGGCGGTGGTCATGGCGTACATCAGGCCCATCCACTCGCGCCCGCTCTCCAGCCGGATCTCGTCGGCGATGTCGGCGGTGATGGCGCGGATCAGGACGGTGAAGCCCGCGGCCATGGCGCCGAGCAGGAACATGCCGGGGGCGAAGATGAAGAAGTTCCCGGCGGGCAGGAACGGCACCGTGACCAGGCCCAGCGAATAGATGGTGGTCGTCACCATCAGGGCGCGGTGCTTGCTGAGCCTGTTGGCCAGCCAGGCGGCGAACGGGGCGCCCGCGAAGCCCGCGGCGATGTAGATCATCAGCAGCAGGTTGGCCGAGGCGATCGTGAAGCCCCGGCTGTCGGTGAAGTAGAACAGGTACATCGAGGCCATCCAGCCCGGCCCCAGGGTGACGAACAGGTCCGCCGCTAGCAGGCGCAGGATGTTGGGCCGCGTCAGCAGGCTCCAGTAGTCCTTCAGGCGGAAGGTCGTGCCGTGGTCCTTCGCAATGACCTCGGGCGAGGCGAAGACCACCAGCAGCGAGGTGATCGCCGTGGCGCCGATGATGAACCAGATCATGGCCCGCACGCTTTCGGCGTCGGTGGCGCCCGCGTACTCGGTCATGACGACAGGGATCAGCAGCACGCCCATGGCGCCGATGACCCCCAGGCCCGTGATCGCGCCGAACACGCGGTTTCGCTGCTCGTAGGTCGGGGCCAGGCGGCCGGCCCAGGCCAGGTGCGAGAGGTAGACGCCCGAGTAGCCGACGTACATCACCAGCAGCCAGCCGATCAGGTAGCCCTGGCCCACGCCCTCGGGCGAGATCATCAGCATGTACATGGCCAGCATCAGCACCGGCGCGCCGAGGGCCAGCCAGACGCGGTAGCGCCCGAATCGCGTCCGCGTGCGGTCCATCGCCAGGCCAAGGCCGGCGTCCAGCGGGATGTCCACGAATCGTACGAGGGCGAAGGCGCCGCCCACCACCGCCAGCGACAGGCCCAGGTGGCTGGCGAAATAGCGTGGCAGGTGGACCGTGATCGCCAGGACCAGGGCGGCGATGGGGATACTGGCGCTGGCGAAGACCATGACGGCCGGGAGCGACAATTGTCCGGACCCGGACGTCATCTGACCTTGCGACACCGAGCGCTTCTCCTCCGCCTCGCGCCTCTCGTGAGCGCGCCGCGTAGGTTACGCGCGTTCACCAACCCTCGCGCAAGCGGATTCGGGTTACAATTCTGAAAGAGGGCCGTGCGTCGCCGCACGGCCCTCCATATCAGTCACGCCCTGTATCGGTCCCCCGGACGGGACGTCGGCGAGGCGGTTCAGCCGCCCTGGAGCTTGCGGAAGAATTTCGCGGTCTGCTCGCCGCCGTTGACGTAGGCCTTCTGGCCCTCGGGATCGGCGATCTTGGCCCAGTTGTCGCGGACAGCTTCCACGGTGGCGCCCGCACCGATGGCGACGCCCTCGGTCTCGACGATGCGCGCCACGGCGAAGGCGCCTGCGCCGGCGGTCAGGATGGCGCCCGTCGGCGCCTCTTCCGAACACAGGAACACCACGCCCGGCGTGACGAACTCGGGCTTGAGCTGGGCCAGCACCTCGGCGGGCATGCCCAGGTTCTCGGTCATCCGGGTCGCGGCCACCGGGCTGATGGCGTTGACGTGGATGTTGTTCTTCTGGCCCTCGAGCTTCAGCGTGTTCATGAAGCCGATCAGGCCCAGCTTGGCGGCGCCGTAGTTCGACTGGCCGAAGTTGCCGTACAGGCCCGACGACGAGGTCGTCACCACGATGCGCCCGTAGTTCTGGTTGCGCATGATCTCCCAGACGGCCTTGGCGGGCTTCACCGTGCCCATCAGGTGGACGTCGACCACGACCGAGAAGTCCGGAATCTCCATCTTGGCGAAGGTCTTGTCGCGCAGGATGCCGGCGTTGGCGACGAGGATGTCGATGCGGCCCCAGGCGTCCATCGCGTCCTTGACCATCCGGGCCACGCCGGCGTCGTCGGTGACCGACGAGCCGTTGGCGATGGCTTCGCCGCCGGCGGCCTTGATCTCGTCCACGACCTTGTTGGCCGCATCCGAGCCGCCGCCCGAGCCGTCCATCGAACCGCCCAGGTCGTTGACGACCACCTTGGCGCCCCGCCGGGCGAGCTCCAGGGCGTGCTGTCGGCCGAGGCCGCCGCCCGCGCCGGTCACGATCGCCACCTTGCCGTCGAAGCGGATGTCCGCCATCTCGTGTTCCTTCCTCAGAACCTGTCGCAAATTCGGCGGGCGTTGTGCGGCGCACGCGCCTGGGCGTCAAGCTGACGAGGGGCAGGGCGGACGCCGGCGCCGCGACAGGTCGACCACGAAAGAACACGAAAGGGCGTCCGGTCCTGGCGAGGCCGCGAAGCGGCGGCTTCCAAAATCAAGGAACCGCGGAGGGACGCGGAAGGCGACGCTTTCGATTCCGCGCCCTTCCGCGTTTTCCGTGATTTGCGTGACGGAGCCTCCGCTCGCGCGGAGGCTCGGAGCGCGAACCGGCCTTTCGTGTGCTTTCGTGTCTTTCGGGGTTCGACCCCCGGCGCTCAGCTTCCGGGCGTCGCCTCGGGGCCCCGGGCCTGTTGCGGGCGCATGAACTTCACCAGGATGCGCTGGCCGATCAGGAAGGGCGCGCCGGTGGAATCGACCACAACCTCCACCACCCGGTCGTCGGTGCGTTCGGTGGGATCGTCGGACTGCAGCTTGCGGGCGCCGAAGACCGCGGCGCGGCGCAACACCTTGCCGGAATAGACCTTCGAGGGATCGCTCTCGGGCGACATCTGCACGGCCTGGCCGATCGCCACGTGGCTCAGCGAGCCCTCGGCGATCTCGGCCCGCACGATCCGCCCCGCCTGCGGCTCCAGGTCGAACATGTTCGAGACGTTCAGCGTCGAGGCGCCCGCGCCCGGGTTGGCGTAGCGGCGCACGATCCGCCCGTCGGCCGGGGCGCGGATGATCGACAGCTCCTGATCGTAGCGGGCCTCGGCGGCGCGGGCCTCGGCGGTGGCCACGGTGGCCTGCTGGGCCAGGATGCGGGCCTCGGCCTCGCGCACGGCGTCGCGGGCCTGGTCCAGCTTCTGGGCGGCCACGAAGTTGGACGGCGCCAGCCCCTCCAGCCGCCGCTGCTCGCGCTGGGCGGCCGAGAGCTGCACCTGCAGCAGGGCCAGGGCGGCGCGGGCCTGGCGCACCTCGGCCGAGGCCCGGTGGGCGGCCAGCTTCGGCTCGTCGTCCTCCAGCCGGGCCAGGACCTGGCCCCGGGTCACGTCGTCGCCCTCCTGGACCAGAACCTCGGCGATGACGCCGGCGCGCCGGGCGGCCACCTGGATGATCCCGCCTTCCACGTCGGCCTTGCCGTTGGCGATGGCGGCGTAGGGGCTCGGCTTCACCTCGGCGGCCGCCTTGGCGGCGGCCGCTTTCTTCGCCTGGGCCTGGCCGTTCAGGACGACGAAGCCACCGCCCCCCAGCACCAGGACGGCGGCCAGGATCCAGACGAGGCGGTTCTTCAACAGGGCGGGCATCTCAGGCTCCGATGAGCTCAGGGTGTCGAGGGCGGTGGGTCTCGGGCGCGGCCGGAGGCGCCGGCGCCGTGCGCCGGTCGTCCAGGATGCGGCCGTCTTCCAGATGGATGACGCGGTCGGCGAAGGCCTCCAGGCGCGGGTCGTGGGTGACGCAGATCACCGCCGCGCCGTGTGCCTTGGCCGCGCGCTGGATCAGGCGGATCACCACCTGGCCGTTCTCGCCGTCCAGCGCGCTGGTGGGTTCGTCGGCGAACAGCAACTGCGGCGCCTTGGCCAGGGCGCGGGCGATGGCCACGCGCTGCTTCTCGCCGCCCGAGAGCTCGGCCGGGCGCTGGTTCAGCCGCGCGCCCAGGCCCACCTCCTCCAGCGCCGCGGCGGCGCGCTCGCGCGCCTCGCGCTTCGCGACGCCCTGGTACTTCAGGATGATCTCGACCTGCTGGAGGGCGGTGAGCGCGGAGAACAGGTTGAAGCCCTGGAAGATGAAGCCGCAGTGGTCCAGGCGGAACCGGTCGGCGCGGCCGCCGCGCATCGACCAGATGTCCTCGCCCAGCGAGGTGACGGTCCCCTCGTCGGGCTTCAGCAGGCCCGAGAGCGCCGCGACGAGCGTCGACTTGCCCGAGCCCGACGGGCCCATGACCATCGTCACCTCGCCGTGGGCGGCGTCGAAGTCCACCCGCTTCAGCACCTCGATGTGGCTGCGGCCCGTCTTGAACCGCTTGTACAGGCCGTGGGCGACGATCGCCGATTGTCCGCTCTTCATCGCAGCAGGTCCGCGGGCTGGCTCTTCTTCAGGACGCCCAGGGCCAGAAGGCCCGACGCCGCCGAGATCACGAGCAGGAGGATGGCGACGCCGACCACCCACGGGACGGGGAAGCCCATCGGCAGCCCCCCGTTGGTCGCCAGCAGGTAGACGCCGGAGGTGAAGAGCGCGGTCGCGCCCAGGCCCACCAGCCCGACCCACACCGACAGTTCCATGACGATGAGGCGGAGAGAGCCCATGCCCACGCCCAGGGCGCGCAGCGAGGCGAACTCCTTGATCGACGACAGGATGGCGCCGCGCAGGGTCTGGGACGTGATCCCGACCCCGATCAGGAAGCCCAGGAAGACCGAGAAGCCCAGGAGGACGCCGATGATCTGCTCCTTCATCAGCGCGCCCTCGTTGGCCTCGGACAGCTCGGCGCGGGTCCAGGCGCGGTAGGCGCCGTTGGCCGTGGCGTTGAGCTGGTCGCGCACGATGGCCGCCCGGGCGGGGTCGGCCAGGCGGATCATGAGCGGGCCGGTCTTCCCATCCTTGGCGAGCATTCCCATCAGCCGCATCGTGTCGCGCGACATGGTCACCGAGGCGTTGTTCACGTCGGGATAGCCGTCGAGGAGGGCGCGCACCCGCACCGTCTTGCCGTTCAGGGATGCGGAGTCGCCCAGCTTCACGCCCAGCCGGGCAAGCTGGCTGCGGTCGATGGCCACCGCATACGGCTCCATCAGCGCCAGGCGTGTCTGTTCGGAGTAGTCCACGGGCAGCGTGACCGCCCCCGGCCGCGTGTCCACCATGTTGACCTGCACGAAGGTGGTCACGGTCTTGCGGCCGTCGGTGGGCCGGTTGATCCAGCGGGCGCCGGCTCCGCCCATGGCGGCCACCTCGACCACCTCGGGATGCAGGTAGAACTGCGGCTGGAGGCGCTCGGGCAGGGAACCGCCGCCCGAGTTGATCAGGCTCTCCATCCGGGCCGGCAGGATCATGATGTCGGCGCGGCTGCGCTCTATGGTGGCTGTCGCCCCTTTCACGATGCCGGTGAACATGCCCACCTGGGCCAGGATCAGCAGGCCCGAGAAGGCCAGCGCCACGACCGCGGCCGTGTAGCGTCGCCACTCGTAGAACAGTGTCGCCAGCGCCAGAGACATGGGTTCGACAGCCCTCACCTTCGAGCGCGGGTGTCGCCGTCTCCCCGGGACCGGGCCAGTTAAATCCCCGTAAGGCGGGGTGGAGACCGCTGCGACACGACGCGTTCACCCCCAAGGAGCCCCGAGGGACGCGAGGCGGATGCGGCTGGGCCGATTAAACCTTCGTAATGCGGCGCGTCATGAGGCCGGGTCAGGTGGCCTCGGCTTCCACCCGCATCCACTCGATGAAGGCCCGGAGCGCTGGCGAGACCTGGCGGCGGCTGGGATAGTAGAGCCGCCAGCCCGGGAAGGGCGGGCACCAGTCCTCCAGCACCGCGACCAGGGCGCCCGAGGCGAGCTCCGCGGCCACCAGCGGCTCGGCCACGAAGCCCAGGCCCGCGCCCTCCGTCAGCGCGTCCACGAGCAGTTGGGCGTCGTCCACGATGAGCGGGCCGTCCACGGCGACGCGGCGGACGTCGGCGCCCTTCTCCAGCTCCCAGTCGTAGATGACGCCGGACGGGAACCGCGTGCGCAGGCAGGCGTGGCCGGCGAGGTCGTCCGGGGTCGGCGGGACGCCATGCTCGGCGAGGTAGGCGGGCGCGCCCACCACCAGCATCCGCAGCGGCCGGCCCAGGCGCACCGAGACCATGTCCGCCGGCAGGGTCTCGTCGAAGCGCACGCCCGCGTCGAAGCCCTGGGCCACGATGTCCACCAGGGCGTTGTCGCCGACCAGCTCGACGCGGATGTCCGGATAGGCCTTCAGGAAGCCGCCCAGGCGCGGGGCGATGGCCATGCGCGCCACCGACCGCGGCGCGGTGATCCGCAGCCGCCCGGCCGGCCGCGCCCGGAACTCGGCCACCTCCGCCAGCCCGGCGGTGATGTCGGCCAGCGCCGGCCGCAGGCGCGCCAGCAGCCGCTCGCCGGCCTCGGTGGGCGCGACGCTGCGCGTGGAGCGGTTCAGCAGCCGCACGCCCAGGGCCGCCTCCATCCGGCGCAGCCGGTGGCTGAGCGCCGACGCCGAGACCCCCAGCGCCGTTCCCGCGCGGCGGAAGCTGCGCAGCTCGGCCAGCAGGGCGAAGGCCACGAGGTCGGGCAGGTCGCGGCGGGTGAGGGTGGACGGGTCCATTGATGAACTCTGCTCAATGAAGCGTTGAGCCGGCAAGCCATTCTCCACGGCCGCCGCGCGCGCCACCTGTGCTCTGGATCGGATGCGAACAGGTTGGACGTGAACAGGCCAGGCACTGACAGGCCAGACACCGATAGGGAGGTCGCCATGCAGACGCGCAAACTCGGAACCCAAGGCCTCTCGGTCTCGGCCATCGGCTTCGGCTGCATGGGCCTCTCGGGGACCTACGGCCAGGCGGCGGGCGAGGCCGACGCCGTCGCCCTCCTGCGCCGGGCCGTGGACCTGGGCGTCACCTTCTTCGACACGGCCGAGATCTACGGCCTCACCGCCAACGAGGTGCTGGTGGGCAAGGGCCTGGCCCCCGTCCGCGACCGCGTGGCGATCGCCACCAAGTTCGGCTTCGACGTGGAGGCCGCGATCCGCACCCGCCGCCCCTCGGGCGTGAACAGCCGGCCCGAGAACATCCGCGCCGTGGCCGACGCCTCGCTGAAGCGCCTGGGCGTGGAGGTTATCGACCTCTTCTACCAGCACCGCGTGGACCCCGGCGTGCCCATCGAGGACGTGGCCGGGACGGTGGGCGAGCTCGTGAAGGCGGGCAAGGTGCGCTACTTCGGCCTCTCCGAGGCGGGCGTCGAGACGATCCGCCGCGCCCACGCCGTGCATCCGGTGAGCGCGCTGCAGAGCGAATACTCCCTCTGGAGCCGCGATCCCGAGCGCGGGGCGCTGCCGGTCTGCCGCGAGCTCGGGATCGGCTTCGTGCCCTACAGCCCGCTCGGCCGCGGCTTCCTGGCCGGCGGCTATGGGGCCGGCGAGCCCGCCGGGACCGACTTCCGCCGCTTCCAGCCACGGTTCCAGGGCGAGGCCCTGGCGAAGAACCTGGGCCTGGTCGAGGCCTTGACCGCGCTCGCCGGCCGGAAGGGCCGCACCCCCGCCCAGCTCGCCCTCGCCTGGCTGCTGGCCCAGGGCGACGACATCGTCCCGATCCCCGGCACCACCAAGGCGGCCCGCCTGGAGGAGAACGTCGCCGCGGCCGAGGTCGCCCTGACCCCCGAAGACATCGCTGCCATCGAAGCCGCCGTCCCCGAAACGGCCGTGGAAGGGGCCCGCTACGACGAGTTCGGCCTCGCGATGGTGGGCCTCTAGGCGGCTTGGACTGGTCGCGCCGCTGGCGACGAAGGTCTCGGCCACGAACCCACGCGAAAACCACGAACGGGCGGCGTAGGGCTCGGCGACTGGTTCTGCGAGGCCGCGAAGCGGCGCCTCTCGAATTTGAAGGAACCGCGGAAGACGCGGAAAGGCGCGGAAGGCGAAGG
>NZ_JBBCIT010000006.1:0-85955 GCF_037189685.1 Phenylobacterium sp.
CGACCCGAAAGGCGGCCCCGAAGGCAACGGCGACCTCATCGAAGGCGAGGCCCGCGAGGTTTCGCCGTCCGAACCCCAGCCGCCGCAGGCGCCCGAACATCCCCCTCAGTCGGTCCACGGATGCACACCGATCCCCACGGATGACGCCGACGCCCCTATCCGTGTGTCTCCGTGTGCATCCGTGGACCGTGCGAAGCACGAGCCGGCCTCACCCCCCAGCCCCGACCCCTTCGCCCACTGGCCCAGGCGCATCGTCCCGGACCACCCCTTCAACTCGAGCTGAAGCCCCAGCCGCCTCCTCCCCACTCGGGGAGGGGAACCATGCGCCGCATGGTGGAGGGGAGACCTCGCCCAGGCACGCCAGCCCGAACACCCCTCGCGGCGATCCGAAAGGCGGCGTCCCCGCTCAGCCGCCGGTCGCGGCCACGCGCCAGATGACGTCGCCCACGTCGTCGGCCACCAGCAGGCCGCCGCGGCCATCGACGGCCACGCCCACCGGCCGGCCCTGGATCTTGCCGTCCGCGTCCAGGAAGCCGGTCAGGAATTCCTGGGCGGGGGTCTGCGGCCGACCGCCCGCAAAGGGTACGAAGACCACCCGGTAGCCGGCCAGCGGCTTGCGGTTCCACGAGCCGTGCTGGCCGATGAACGCCCCGCCCCGATAGGCGGCGGGGAACGCCTCGCCGCGATAGAAGACGAGGCCCAGCGAGGCGGTGTGCGCGCCCAGGCCGTAGTCGGGCTTCAGCGCCGTGGCCACCCGGTCTGGCCGCTCGGGCGTCACCCGCTTGTCCACGATCGTGCCCCAGTAGCTGTAGGGCCATCCGTAGAATCCGCCGTCCTTGACGCTGGTGAGGTAGTCGGGCGGCAGGTCGGGGCCGATCTCGTCGCGCTCGTTGACCACGGTCCAGAGCGCCCCGGTCGCCGGCTCGAAGTCGAGGCCGTTGGGGTTGCGCAGGCCGCTGGCGAACACCCGCGCCTGCTTCGTCGCCAGGTCGTATTCCCAGACGGCCGCCCGGCCGGTCTCGGTCTCCAGGCCGTTCTCGCCGATGTTCGAGTCCGAGCCGACCGTCGCGTACAGCTTCGCGCCGTCCGGACTGGCCATGACGTTCTTGGTCCAGTGGTGGTTGCGCGGGCCGCCCGGAAGGCTGAACACCGGCGTCCCGGCGCCCGTCACCGACGTCTGCCCCGGCCGGTAGGGGAAGCTGACGACGCCGTCGGCGTTGGCCACGTACAGGGTCTCGCCCACCAGGGTCATGCCGAAGGGCGACTTCAGGCCGTGGGCGGCGCCCTGGGCGAACGTGGCCTTGGTCTCGGCCACGCCGTCGCCGTCGGCGTCGCGCAGCAGCGTGATGCGGTCGGCGCTGGGCGTCGTCGCCCCCACCCGCGACATCAGCAGCTTCGCGGCCCAGGCGCGGAAGCCGCCCTCCTTGATCGCCTTGGGCGGGGCGGCCGCCTCCGCCACCAGCACGTCGCCGTTGGGCAGGGCCAGCAGCCAGCGCGGGTGGTCCAGGCCGTCGGCGAAGCGGGTGACGGTGAAGCCGTCGGGCGCCACGGGCTTGGCCGTCCCCGACCAGCCCACCACCTCGGGCACGCCGATCTGCGGCAGCAGGCCCTTGTGCGGCGGCGGGATCGTGGGGTCGGGGCCGAAGCCGGCGAACGGGTCGCTGGAGCCCGGCGACGAACAGCCGGCCAGCAGCAGGGCGCAGGCGGCCGCCGCGGCGGCTCCCAGCGCGATCTTCGTCGTTCGAGAGGGGCTCATCGGCGTCTCCGGTCGTCGTCCGCGCGACGCTGCCGCGCGTCGGCCATTGCGTCCACCTCGGAAAGGCGGTGTGCTCCACGGCAAGGCAACAGGCCGCCCGCGCGGCCGAGGGGAGGGGCTATGGCGGACGGTGTCGTCGAGGGCGTGACCCACGATCGGTATGCGGCGGTGCGCGACGTGTTCGAGGCCAACCTGGCGTCGGGCGCCGACCTCGGCGCCGCGTTCTGCGCCACGGTCGAGGGCGAGACGGTGGTCGACCTGTGGGGCGGCTGGGCCGACCCGGCCAGGACCCGGCCGTGGACGCGCGACACCATCGTCAACGTCTACTCCACCACCAAGACCATGACGGCGCTGACCGCGCTGCTGGTCGCCGACCGGGGCGAACTGGACTTCGACGCGCCCGTGGCCCGCTACTGGCCCGAGTTCGCCGCGGCCGGGAAGGCGGACGTCAAGGTCAGCCACCTGATGAGCCATTCCGCCGGCCTCTCGGGCTGGAAGGAGCCGATCGCCAGGGAGGACCTCTACGACTGGGAGAAGATGACCCGCCTGCTGGCCGCCCAGACGCCCTTCTGGCCGCCCGGGACCGCGCCCGGCTACCACGCCCTGACCCAGGGCTATCTGGTGGGCGAGGTGATCCGGCGGATCACCGGCAAGTCGCTGGGAACGGTCTTCCGCGAGGAGATCGCCGAGCCCCTGGGCGCCGACTTCTGGATCGGGCTTCCGGCGTCCGAGGACGGCCGCGTGGCCGAGCTGGTCCCGCCCGCGCCCGGCACGACCCAGGCCGAGGTGCGCGGCCAGACCGAGATCCAGCGCAACATGGCCAACAACCCCGGCATCCACGTCGACGAGACGAAGACCCGCGCCTGGCGCGGCGCCGAGATCCCGGCGGCGGGCGGCACGGGCAACGCCCGCTCGGTCGCCGAGATTCACGCCATCCTGGCCAACGGCGGCGTGGCCCAGGGCCGGCGCTTCCTCAGCGAGGCGGGCTGCCGCAAGGCGCTGGAGCTGCAGATCGAGGGCGAGGACCTCTGCCTGGCCGGCCCCGCGCGCTTCGGGCTGGGCTTCGGCCTGGCGGGCGGCGCGGTCCCGCTGCCGAACCCCAACTCGATGTACTGGGGCGGCTACGGCGGTTCGCTCATCATCATCGACATGGACGCCCGGACCACCTTCGCCTACGCCATGAACCGCATGGTCGGCACGACCCAGGGCGACACCCGCGCCTTCGGGCTGGCGATGGCCATGTGGGCGGCGCTCGGGATCAGCTAGGCGCTGACCGGGGGCTTGCGATACGCCCAGGGCCGCGCGGCCTCGAGCTGATAGGCGAGTTGCAGCAGCAGGCCCTCCTGGCCGGCCCGCGCCGCGATCTGGGTCCCGACCGGCAGGCCCGCGTCGGTCCAGTGCAGCGGCACGCTCATCGACGGCGCGCCCGCCACGTTGTGCAGGGTGGTGTAGCCCACGTAGCGGATCAGGCGCTCGATCAGGGTGTCGAAGGCCACGTCGGGCCCGACGTAGCCCAGCGGGGGCGGTGGCGCGGCCAGCACGGGCGACAGGACGACGTCGAAGCCGCCGTCAGCGAACCAGGCGTCATAGGCGCGCACCGCCTCGGCCAGCCGCCCGATGGCCGCGGGCAGGGCGTCGGGCGCCGCCCTGGCCGCCATCCCGGCCATCCCCAGGCTGAACGGCTCCAGTACGGTGTCGTCCGCGGGACGTCCCGCGGCCTGGGCGTAGGCGTCGGCGATCTGTTTCGCGCCCGAGGCCCACAGCAGCAGGAAGTCCTGGATGAAGGTGGTGGCGATCGGCCACCTCGTCGGCGTGACCCGGTGGCCCAGGCTCTCCATCAGCCTGGCGGCGCTCTCGGTCGCGGCGCGCACCTCGGGATCGGGCGCATCTCCGGCGCCGCCGTCGAGGATCAGGCCCACGCGCAGGCGCCGCCGCAGCGGCCGGGTGACCAGCCCCACGGGCGCGAACCGGGCGCCGGGCCCGGCGTCCTCGGTGGCGGCGAAGGCGGTGGCCGAATCGCGGACGCTTCGGCTGACCACGTGCTCGACGCTGATGTCCGAGACCTGCTGCTCGCCGCGGGTCCCCACCATGCGGCCGCGCGACGGCTTCAGCCCGAACAGGCCGCAGCATGACGCCGGGATGCGGATCGAGCCGCCGCCGTCGCTGGCGTGGGCGATGGGCACGACGCCGGCGGCCACCGCCACGGCTGCGCCGCCCGACGACCCGCCGCTGGAGCGGGCGGTGTCCCAGGGGTTGCGCGTGGCGCCGAAGGCGACCGGCTCGGTGGTGGGAAGGAAGCCGAACTCCGGGGTCGAGGACTTCCCGATGACGACGAATCCGGCGCGGTCATAGGCCTCGCCGAAGGGCGTGCTGGCGGTGGCCGGCGCCTGGCCGAGCTGGATGCGCGATCCCGATCGGGTCGGCAGTCCCGCATAGTCGTCCAGGTCCTTGATGAGGAAGGGCACGCCCGCGAACGGTCCCGACGTGGGGCGCGCCTCGGCCTTGGCGATCGCGCGGTCGAAGTCGGAGGCCACCAGGAAGTCCAGCCGCGGCTGCAGGCGAACCGTGGCGTCGATGGCCGCCTTGACCGCCTCGGCGCTGCTGGTCCGCCCCGACCGGATGGCCTGGGCGGTCTCCACCGCGTCGGGCCATGCGCTGCGCACGGCCGGCGCCTTGGCGTGAGCCTGCGCCGCCAGCGTCCCGAACGAAAGGGCTCCGGCCGAAAGGCCGAACGCCCGCCGCGTGATCCGATCCATCTTCCCTCCCGTGGCCCGCTCTCATGGCGGGCCTGATCGCGGCAGGTTGGCCGGTTCGGGCGGCGAACGGCAAGGCCTCAGTTGCGGACGTGCTCGGGCTTGCCCTTTCGGGGGGTGGAGGCCATCCGCTCCAACTCGGCCTCGGACATCGAGAGCATCGACTTCGACGCGCCTTTCAGCTTGCCTTTGGGGGTGTCGCCGCGCTTGGCGGAGAGGGCCGCGCCGGCGGCCTTCTGCTGGGCGGCGGACTTGGCGGGCATGGGAGCCTCCTGGACTTTCCGCCGGCGCCGGATTGCGCCGACGCAGGATCAACCCCCACACTCGCCTGGAGTTCATTGTTGCGGACGGAGTCGCGGCGTGACGGAACACGCGGCCGACATGGCGAAGCGGCGCCGGCTTCCGCGCCTGCGCGTGAAGCTGCGCGAGCTGTACCATGGCAAGACCCCCGGCGCGGTGCGCTTCCGGCTATCGGTGATCGCGCTGGACTTCCTGCTGATCGCCTTCTTCATCGCCGCGCCGTTCCTGCGCGGATCGCCCGCGTATCTCGTCGTGGACTACGCCGTGGCGCTGATCCTGGCGGTGGACCTGGGCGCGCGGGTGCTGGCCGACACCAGCGTGAAGACGCTGGTCCGGCGGCCCGTGCTCTGGGTGGACCTGTTCGTCCTGCTGACCCTGCTGTTCCCGCTATGGCTGTTCAACCTCGCCTTCCTGCGGGTGCTGCGGCTGTGGTCGCTGTTCCACAGCAACCTGTTCTGGGAGACGGTCGGGCGCCGCTACGACGACACCCGCGTGGAGGATGTGACCAAGACCCTGGCGACGCTGGTCACCTATGTCTTCGTGGTGACGGGCTTCGTCTACGCCGGCTTCGCCCGCGAGCATCCCGGCATTCAGACCTATGTGGACGCGCTCTACTTCACCATGGCCACCATCACGACGACGGGCTTCGGCGACATCGTGCTCCCCGGCGCATGGGGCAAGTTGCTCACCATCGTCATCATGGTCTCGGGGATCACCCTGTTCGTCCGGCTGGCCCAGACGCTGATGCGGCCCGACAAGGTGCGGTTCCCGTGCCCGACCTGCGGTCTCCTGCGCCACGACCCGGACGCCGTGCACTGCAAGGCGTGCGGCGAGCAGCTCAACATCCCGAACGACGAGTAGCGGGCAGGCGCCCCATCCGCCCACAACTTTTGCGCGTCTCATGCAACAAATGCTGGCGGGCTCTGTAAGGCGGGTGCAACTTCCCAAACGCTGTTCGGGAAGGAAGGAATGATCCACCGCCGCTGCTGCGGGCCCCTGGCTTGACCGGCCGGTTGGCATGCATCGTCTACGTCGCAGCCTGCGCGGCGGCTCTCATGGCGGGTGCGGTCGCGGCGGCCGGGTGGATGGAGCCTGGGTTGAGACGAGCCGCCAACGTGGCCGTGTTCGGCCTCAGTGCGCCGTGGAGCCTGTTGGCGCATCAGGTGGCCGGCGCCGGGCCTGTCGGGCGCCTGGTCATGAGCGCCGCCGCCATGGCGCTGAATCTCGCCATCTTCCGGGCCATTCTCCGGCGCTTCCGGCGGCGGGGATGAGGTGTGTCGCGGCGTCGCGATTGCCCGAAGACCGGCGGCTGGGGCAAGTAGGGGCATGAGCCTTGGCGCCATCATCCTCACCGGGGGCCGCTCCACGCGGATGGGTGTGGACAAGGCGAACCTGGTCTGGGGCGGCCGACCGGCCGTGGAGCGCCTGGCCGAGGCTGCGCGCGAGGCGGGGGCCACCGTCGTCCTGACGGTCGGCGGCGGCGATCACGGCCTGCCCAGCACGCCCGATCCCGCGCCCGGACTGGGGCCGGCGGCCGGCGTCGCCGCCGGGGCGCGGGCGCTGGCGGCGCGGGGCGTGGCGCGGATGCTCGTGCTGGCGGTGGACGCGCCCACGTTGAGCGCGACCGACCTGGCGCCCCTGGTGTCGGCGCCGCCACCCGGAGCGGCCTATGAGGGTCTGCACCTCCCGTTCGTCGCCGACCTGGGCGCCCTGCCGTCGGGCGGGGAGGCGGGTGGCGCGCTGGGCCGGTTGCTGGATCGGGCGGGTCTCAGGCGGCTTCCGGCGCCCGAGGCCGCGGCGTTGCGCCTGCGTGGGGCGAACACGCCCGAAGAGCGCGCCGCCCTGGAGGCCGAGCTTCAGGCCCGCGGGAGGTCCTGGCCGGCGCGGTAGACCACCGCGATCTCGCTGCCGCCGAACAGGCGCGCGCCCACGCGGGCGAATCCGCCGAGGCGGGCGGCCAACGCCTCGATCCGCTCGAAGCCCTCGGGGGCTTCCTCGGGCGCGCCCATGCCGTCGTTGCTGACGCTGAGCTTGATGCGTCCGCCGTCGCGGGTGAGGCGGATCCAGACGTGACCCGCGCGGCCGTCGGGAAAGGCGCGGGCGGCCGTCAACGCCACGGCGACGGCCGCGATCTCGGCCAGCGCCGCGACGTCGCCGGCCGGCAGGTCGAGCCCCGGGTCGCATGTGACGTCGACCCGGTGTGGCCCCTCGGCGAAGGTTCGGGCCGCAGCTTCCAGCGCCGCGTGCGCCGCACCGGATTCCAGTCTGTTGTCGATCACGCTCATCTGAGCCTCCGGGATGATCCGGGGCCATCGGAAGGCGGGCGGCCCGCGCCCGCCTTGATCGGCGTCAAGCCGCCCGCGCCCGGAGCGGGGCGAACGCCAGGCGGAACGCGGCGAGCCCCGCCAGGACGAGGCTCGCCGCGCCGAGGCACCAACCACAATGGGGGTGGGGGCCGGCGCCACAGACGGTGCCGATCGACGCCATGTGCATCCGGGCCAGATCCGCCGCGAGGACCGCGCTGGCCGTCAGCGTCGCGCCCGTGAGAGCGGCGGCGGTCCGGAACAGGCGGTCTTCGGTGAAGGTGGCGCGGAAGCGCGTCGTGCGGCGCATCGTCGGTCTCCGATAGCGAAGCGAGAATGCCGCAGGGCGCGCCGGGCGACCTTGACCTGGATCAAGGCGACTCCTGTTGCGGTGCGGGATGAGGCCGGCGTCTCTCAGCTCACGCCCGTGGACTCCATGACCCAGGCTCTTTCCCTACGCGACGACACGCCGTTCGACGCCGTCGTCCTCTACGTCTTCACGGGGCTCGCTGCCCTGGCCGCCATCCTGGCCACGGCCTTCAGCCCCGATCCCAGTTTCCGGTTCCACGGCTGGGTGATGATCGCCGGCTTCGTCGGCGCGTTCGTCGTCATGTCGGTCGCCATCGCCAGCGGCCGGATGCGCGCCGATCCGACGCGCTACGCCGACGGCGTCATCCGCGCCGGCGTGATCGCCACCATGTTCTGGGCCGTCGCCGGCCTCGCCGCCGGGGTGGTCATCGCCGCCCAGCTGAGCTGGCCCGACGTCTTCTACTGGCCCGAGGCGCCGTGGCTGAACTTCGGTCGCCTGCGTCCCCTCCATACCTCGGCGGTGATCTTCGCCTTCGGCGGCAACGCCCTGATCGCCACGTCCTTCTATGTCGTCCAGCGCACCTGCAAGGCGCGGCTGGCGGGCGGCGCCTGGCCCTGGTTCGTCTTCTGGGGCTACCAGCTCTTCATCGTGCTGGCGGCCACCGGCTACCTGGCCGGGATCACCCAGTCGAAGGAGTACGCCGAGCCCGAGTGGTACGTGGACCTGTGGCTGACGATCGTGTGGGTCGCCTACCTGCTGGTGTTCCTGGGCACGATCTGGAAGCGGAAAGAGCCGCACATCTACGTGGCCAACTGGTTCTACCTGGCCTTCATCGTCACCATCGCCATCCTGCACCTGGTGAACAACGCCGCCGTGCCGGTGGGCCTGCTCCACGCCCGCAGCTACTCGGCCTACGCCGGCGTGCAGGACGCCCTGATCCAGTGGTGGTACGGCCACAACGCCGTGGGCTTCTTCCTCACCGCCGGCTTCCTGGCGATGATGTACTACTTCGTGCCCAAGCGGGTGGAGCGGCCGATCTATTCGTACCGGCTGTCGATCGTCCACTTCTGGTCGCTGATCTTCATCTACATCTGGGCCGGCCCGCACCACCTCCACTACACGGCCTTGCCGCAGTGGGCGCAGACGCTGGGCATGACCTTCTCGATCATGCTGTGGATGCCGAGCTGGGGCGGCATGATCAACGGCCTGATGACGCTCTCGGGCGCGTGGGACAAGCTGCGCACCGACCCGGTGGTGCGGATGATGGTGGTGGCCATCGCCTTCTACGGCATGGCCACCTTCGAAGGCCCGCTGATGTCGATCCGGGCGGTCAACTCGCTCAGCCACTACACCGACTGGGGCATCGGCCACGTCCATTCCGGCGCCCTGGGCTGGGTGGGCTTCATCAGCTTCGGTGCGATCTACTGCCTGGTCCCCTGGCTGTGGAAGAAGGACCGCCTGTACTCGAACGCCCTGGTCGAGTGGCACTTCTGGATCGCGACCACCGGCATCCTCCTCTACATCGCCGCGATGTGGGTCTCCGGCATCATGGAGGGCCTGATGTGGCGGGAGTACACGCCGCAGGGCTACCTCGCGAACGCCTTCGTCGAGACCGTCGCGGCCAAGCACGTCGAGAACGTCATCCGGACGGTCGGGGGCCTGATGTACCTCGCCGGCGCGGTGATCATGTCCTTCAACCTGTGGCGGACGATCCGCATGCCGGGCGCCGCGCCCGCGCCGCTGGCCACGCCGGTCGCCACGCCCACCCCCGCCCTCGCGGCGGCCGAGTAGGGGCCCTCCCATGTGGAAGCGTCACGAGAAGTTCGAGCGCCACTCGCTGTGGCTGGTCATCGGGATCATCATCACGGTCTCGATCGGCGGCCTCGTCGAGATCACCCCGCTCTTCTACCTGGAGAGCACGATCGAGCGGGTGAAGGGCGTGCGCCCCTACACCCCGCTGGAGCAGGCCGGCCGCGACATCTACGTCCGCGAGGGCTGCTACGTCTGCCACTCGCAGATGGTCCGCCCGCTGCGCGACGAGGTCGAGCGCTACGGCCACTACAGCCTGGCGGCCGAGAGCATGTACGATCACCCGTTCCAATGGGGGTCGAAGCGCACCGGCCCGGACCTGGCCCGCGTCGGCGGCAAGTACTCCGACAACTGGCACGTCGATCACCTCAGGAACCCGCGGGCGGTGGTGCCGGAATCCAACATGCCGCCCTACGCCTTCCTGGCGAAGACCGAGCTGGACTATCGCGCGATCGACAAGCACCTGAAGGCGCTCAGGGCCGTCGGCGTCCCCTACACCCAGGACCAGATCGACAACGCCAGGGCCGACCTGGAGACCCAGGTCGATCCCTTCGCGGGCGAGAGGTCGGGGCTCAAGCAGCGCTACGGCGCCAAGGTCGCCCAGCGCGACTTCGACGGCGATCCCTCCAAGATCACCGAGATGGACGCCCTGGTGGCCTACCTCCAGGTGCTGGGGACCATGGTCGATTTCCGCACCTACAAGGCGGAAGACCCGGAGAACCTGCGATGAGCGGCTTCAGCTACGAGGCCGTGGCGGCCTTCGCCCAGCAGGGCGGCACCCTCTACTTCGGCCTGATCTTCCTGGGCGGCCTGATCTACGCGCTCTGGCCGCGCCACAAGGCGGACTTCGACCGCCTCGCCAAGCTTCCCCTCGAGGACGACGACCATGTCTGAGCGCGAACGCGACGAGCATTCCGGCACGGAGACGACCGGCCACGAGTGGGACGGCATCAAGGAACTGGACACCCCGCTGCCGCGCTGGTGGCTGTGGGTCTGGTACGGGTCTATCGCCTGGGCGGTCGTCTACTGGGTCCTGATGCCCGCCTGGCCGGGGATCACCGGATACACCAAGGGCTTCCTGGGACATTCCGACCGCGCCCAGGTGGCGCGGGAACTGGACGGCCTGGCGGATCTGCGGCGGGCGGGAGAGAGCCGGCTGAAGACCGCGTCGCTCCAGCAGATCGAGGCCGATCCGGAGCTTCAGGCCTATGCGATGCAGGTCGGCCAGTCCGTGTTCGGCGACAACTGCGCCACCTGTCACGGGGCCGGCGGGGCGGGAGCCAAGGGCTATCCCAACCTGCGGGACGACGTGTGGCTGTGGGGCGGCAAGCTGGACGCCATCGCCCACACCATCCGCGTGGGCGTGCGCTCGGACCACGCCGGGGCGCTGGGCGAGGCGGTGATGCCCGCCTTCGGCCGGGACCAGATGCTGACCGGCGCCCAGGTCTCGGACCTGACCGAATATGTCATGGCCCTGTCCGGCCGGAAGGCCGACTCCGCCGCGGTGACGCGCGCGCGCCAGACCTACATCGATCAGTGCGGCGCCTGCCACGGGCCCGAAGGCGGTGGTGACGCCGCCCGCGGCATCCCGGACCTGACCGACGCCGAGTGGCTGTACGGCTCGACCCGCGAGGACATCCACGACCAGATCTGGAACGGCCGCAACGGCGTGATGCCGTCATGGGAAGCCCGCTTCTCGCCCGAGACCATCAAGGCGCTGGCGGTCTACGTCCACGCCAACGCGGGCGGTGAGCCCGAGCCGGTGGCGCCGCCTGCCCCGGCCGGGGAGGGCGCGGACGCCCGCGCCGCCGGGAGGTGACCACCGTCATCAACACCGTGAAGCGCGACGCCGCCCGTCGCGCGGAAGGCCCGGTCTCGGCCGCGGGCCGCGTGCGCGAGAAGGCCCGCGACAAGGGCAGCCTCTACAAGCCCCGCGTCCCGATCTATCCCAAGCTGGTCCACGGCCACTGGCGGCGGATCAAGTGGATCCTCCTGATCCTGATGCTCGCCGTCTACTATGTGACGCCGTGGATTCGCTGGGACCGGCCCGGCGCGCTGCCCGACCAGGCGGTGCTGGTCGATTTCTTCGGCCGCCGCTTCTACGTCTTCGGCATCCAGCTCTGGCCCCAGGAGGTGCACTTCATCACCGGCCTGCTGGTGATCGGGGCGCTGGCGCTGTTCCTGGTCACCGCCCTCTTCGGGCGGCTGTGGTGCGGCTACGCCTGCCCGCAGACGGTGTGGACCGACCTCTACATCTACATCGAGCGCTTCTTCGAGGGCGACCGCAACGCGCGCATGCGCCTGGCCGCCGCGCCGTGGTCGTTCGACAAGCTGTGGCGCAAGGCCGGCAAGCACGCGGTCTGGCTGGGCGTGGCCTTCGGGACCGGCGGCGCCTGGATCTTCTACTTCCGCGACGCGCCCACGCTCTTCGTGGAGTTCTGGACCGGCCGCGCGCCCATCCAGTCCTATATCTCGTGCGCCCTCCTGACCGCCACCACCTATGTCTTCGCGGGCCACATGCGCGAGCAGGTCTGCACCTACATGTGCCCCTGGCCGCGCATCCAGGGCGCCATGCTGGACGAGCATTCGCTCCAGGTGACCTACCGGTTCGATCGCGGCGAGCCCCGCGGGGCGCACAAGAAGAACCAGGGCTGGGAGGGGCGCGGCGACTGCATCGACTGCCAGGCCTGCGTGGTCGCGTGTCCCATGGGCATCGACATCCGCGACGGCGCGCAGATGGAGTGCATCAACTGCGCGCTGTGCATCGACGCCTGCGACGAGATCATGGACCGCGTCGGTCGGCCCCGTTCGCTCATCGCCTACGACACCGACGCCGCCGTCGCTGCGCGCAGCCAGGGCCAGCGGCCGGTCTACAAGCTGATCCGCAGCCGCACCCTCTACTATGGCCTGGCCCTGGTCGTCGTGTCGGCGCTGGTGGTCTATGGCCTGGCCACGCGCCAGGCGCTGGAGGTGCATGCGCTCCGCGACAGGAACCCCACCTTCATCCGCCTCCACGACGGCTCGGTTCGCAACGGCTACACGCTGAAGATCGCCAACCGCACCTTCGAGCCGCAGGCGGTGGTGATCTCGCTGGAGGGCGTGCCCGGCGCCAGCCTGCGCATCCCCGGGGGCGAGACCGGCCAGGTGCTGCACGCCGTCGCGCCCCCCAACGAGGTGCGGGCTGTCCGCGTGTTCGTCACCGGCGCGCCGGGTCAGGCCGACCAGCCCGCCGCGCGCTTCATCGTCCGTGGCGCGGGCGAGGCGGCAGTCGCCAAGACAACGTTCCTGACCGGCGCGGAGGCGTCCCCATGAGCTTGCAGAACCGGGCCGCCCGGCGGCCGTTCGAGATCCGCGGCTGGCACGTGCTGGCGTCGGTGACGGCGTTCTTCGGCGTGATCATCGCCGTGGACGTCGCGTTCCTGATCCTGGCCTACCGGACCTTCCCGGGGCAGGTGTCGGTGACGCCCTACGAGGACGGGCTGCTCTACAATCGCCGGATCGCCGACCTCGAGGCGCAGGAGCGTCTGGGCTGGCGTGCGGCGGCCGAAGCCGCGCCGGGCGAAGTGGCCCTCACCGTCGTGGATCGTGACGGACGTCCATTGTCGGGCCTGACGGTGGCCGGCCGGCTCCAACGCCCGGCCACCGCGGCGGGGGCGGTCGATCTCGTCTTCGTCGAGGCCCAGCCGGGCCGCTACGTCGCCCCGGTCGGCCGGCTGAGCGGCGCGTGGGATCTGACCGCCGCCGCCCAGGGGCCCTCGGGCGGCCGGTTCTCGGCCGAGCGGAGGCTGACATGGCCGTGACCTGGGAGCGCGACACTCCCGACCTTTCGGCCTTCCTGCGCCGGCGGGCCGACGGGCGGGCGGGCCTCGACCTGCTCGTGCCCGACGCCCGCTGCGTCGGCTGCCTGTCGAAGATCGAGCGCGAGGTCGCCGCCGTTCCGGGCGTGGCCTCGGCGCGCCTGAACCTGACGCAGAAGCGGCTGGCGGTGGAGTTCGCCGGGCCGCGCGGCGATCCGGCGGCGGTGGTGCGGACGCTGGGCCGGCTGGGCTATCCGGCGACGCCCTACGATCCCGGCCAGGCGCGCGACGCCCATGACCGCGAGGGCCGCGAGCTGATCCTGGCCATGGCCGTGGCCGCCTTCGGCGTCATGAACACCATGATGTTCTCGGTGCCGGTGTGGGCCGGGCTGTTCGGCCAGGAGCTGGGGCCCGCCTCGCGCACCCTGATGATGTGGTTCTCGGGCCTGGTGGGCGCGCCCTGCGCCCTCTATGCCGGCATGCCCTTCTTCCGCTCGGCCTGGCGCTCGCTGAAGGCGCGGCGGGCGAACATGGACGTGCCGATCTCGATCGGCGTGCTGCTGACCCTGGGCGTCAGCTTCTCCGAGACGGTGCTTCAAGGCCGCGACGCCTATTTCGACGCCGCCGTCTCGCTCCTGTTCCTGCTGCTCATCGGCCGCTGGCTGGAGCATCGCCTGCGCGCCCGCGCGTCCAGCGCCGCCGCCGACCTCCTGGCGCTCCAGTCGCCCACCGCCACGGTGATCCTGGGCGACGAGAGCCTGACGGCCCGTCCGCTGGCCGACGTGCAGCCCGGCGACCGGCTGCTGGTGCGCCCCGGCGAACGGATTCCCGTCGACAGCCGGATCGTCGCCGGCGCCTCCGAGCTCGACAACAGCCTGCTGACCGGCGAGACGAGGCCCGCCGCCGTCGCCATCGGCGGCGAATGCCGGGCCGGCGCGCTGAACCTGTCGGGGGCGCTGACCCTGGTGGCGATGGCGCGCTCGGAGGATTCGGCCGTCGCCGCGATCGCGCGCCTGGTCGAGGCGGGGGCGCAGTCCAAGTCGCGCTACGTGCGGCTCGCCGACAAGGCCGCCGCCGTCTATGTGCCGGTGGTCCACAGCCTGGCGCTGCTCACCTTCGCGGGCGGCTGGATGGTGGGCCTGGGCCCCCGCGAGGCGCTGATCCGGGCCGCCGCGCTGCTGATCGTCACCTGTCCCTGCGCCCTGGGCCTGGCCGTGCCGGCCGTGCAGATCACCGCCTCGGCGCGCCTGTTCCGTCGCGGCGTGCTGGTGAAGTCGGGCGCGGCGCTGGAGCGGCTGGCCGAGGCCGACACCGTGGTCTTCGACAAGACCGGCGTGCTCACCCTGGGCCGCCCCCGCCTGATCGACGCCGCGCCCCAGGTGGTGCGGATGGCCGCGCCGCTGGCGCGGGCCTCGCGCCATCCGCTGGCCCGCGCGCTGGCCGAGGCGGCGGGCGACGGTCCGATGGCGAGCGACGTCGCCGAGGTCGCCGGCCAGGGCGTCGGGGGCGTGATCGACGGCCGCCGCGCCCGCCTCGGCCGCGCCCGCTTCCTGAGCGTCGAGAGCCACGGCGAGGAGACCGAGCTGTGGTTCGGCTTCGACGGCGACACCCGCGTCCGCTTCCGCTTCGCCGACAGCCTGCGCCCCGACGCCGCCGAGGCCGTGGCGGCGCTCAAGGCCCGTGGGCTGGCCGTGCAGGTGCTGTCGGGCGATCTGGAGGGGCCCGTGGCGCGGATCGCCGGAGCCGTCGGCGTCGCGGAGTGGCGGGCGGCCTGCACGCCGCAGGACAAGGCGGCCGCCGTCGACGCGCTTACCGCCCGGGGTTGCAAGGTGCTGATGGTGGGCGACGGCCTGAACGATGCGGGCGCGCTGGCCAAGGCGCACGCCGCCATGGCGCCCGGAACCGCGCTGGAGGCCAGTCAGAACGCCGCCGACCTGGTCTTTTCGGGCGATCGGCTGGGCGCGGTGGTCGAGGCCCTCGACATCGCCCGCAGCGCCCGGACGCGCGCCCTCGAGAACTTCGGCCTCGCCACGATCTACAACCTGCTGGCCGCGCCGGCGGCGATGCTGGGGTTCGTCAATCCGTTCGTGGCCGCCATCGCCATGTCGGTGTCGTCACTGGTGGTGACGCTGAACGCCCTGCGCACGGGAGCCCGCAGATGGACATCCTGATGTTCCTCGCCCCCTTCTCCCTCGGCTTGGGCCTGATGGCCGTGGGCGCCTTCTGGTGGACCATGAAGGCGAACCAGTACGACGATCCCGCCGGCGACGCCGCGCGCATCCTGGCCGAGGATCCCGAAGACCGTCCGGCCGCCTGACGGCCGTTGATCTGGATCAGGGCGAAGCGCCGCGGGCCGGGCGATGGGTCGGCATGAGCATCGATCCGATCATCACCGCCCGCGCCCGCCGCCAGGCCGACCTCGTCGCGCGCTACGATGGTCGCGCGCCGCGCTACACCAGCTATCCCACGGCCGTACAGTTCGGCCCGCATGTGGACGAGGCCGCCTATCGCGGTTGGCTGGCCGGTCTCGCGACGGACAAGCCGGTCTCGCTCTATGTCCACGTGCCGTTCTGCGCCCGGCTGTGCTGGTACTGCGGCTGCAACACGCGCGCGGTGAACCGGCACGAGCCGGTGGCGGACTACCTGAACCTCCTTCTCCGCGAGGCGACCCTGCTGCGCGAGGCGCTGCCGAGGCGGCTGGCGGTGAGTCACGTCCACCTGGGCGGCGGCTCGCCGAACATGCTGACGCCCGAGGATCTGGACAGCCTCTTCGCCGGTCTCGCGCGCGCGTTCGACATCCCGGCCGGCGTCGAACTGGCCGCCGAGCTGGACCCGGCGCACCTCACCCGCGACTGGGTCGAGGCCGCCGCCTTCCACGGCCTGAACCGCGCCAGCCTGGGCGTGCAGAACCTGGACCCGGCGGTCCAGCAGGCCATCAACCGCCAGGAGACCTTCGAGCAGGTGGCCGACGCCGTCGGCTGGCTGCGCGAGGCCGGCGTCGGCTCGGTGAACGTGGACCTCATGTATGGGCTGCCCCACCAGACCGTGGGCAACACGCTCTCGACCCTGGAGGCGATCCTCGGCCTCTCGCCCGAGCGCATCGCCCTGTTCGGCTACGCCCACGTGCCCTGGATGAAGGCGCACCAGCAGCTCATCGACGAGGCCGCCCTGCCGGGGCCTGCGGCGCGGCTGGACCAGGCCGAGCAGGCCGCCGCCCGACTGGCCGACGCCGGCTACGTCCGCGTGGGCCTGGACCACTTCGCCCGCGCCGACGACCCGATGGCCCGCGCGCTGGAGACCGGGGGGCTGCGCCGCAACTTCCAGGGCTACACCACCGACGACGCCGAGGTTCTGCTGGGCCTGGGCGCTTCGGCGATCGGGCGGCTGCCGCAGGGCTTCGTCCAGAACGCGGCGCAGGAGGTGGCCTGGCGGGCCGCGGTGGCCGCCGGGCGGCTGCCCGTGGCGCGCGGCGCGGAGCTGACGGCGGACGACCGGTTCCGGGGCGAGATCATCGAGCGGCTGATGTGCGACCTGTCCGTCGACCTGGAGGCGGTCTGCCGGAAACATCGGCGCGTGCTGGCCGACCTGGCCGGGAGCGTCGAGGCCCTGGCCCCGTTCCTGGCCGACGGCCTGGTGCGCCTGGAAGGCGCCCGGCTCCATGTGTCGGGCGACGGCCGGCTGGTCGTCCGCTCGATCTGCGCCGCCTTCGACGCCTATTTCGCGCCCGAGGCCGGTCGGCACTCGCGTGCGCTGTAGGGCCTTTGATCGGGATCAAGGTGGGCGCCCCGCGCCGGGACCATTCTCCAAGGCGAAAGGAGACCGATCCATGATCACCCCGTTCCTGAGCATGGTCCTCGCCGGCTATGCCGCCTTCATCGGCGTGGTGCTGTACGTGTGGGTCAAGGAGAGGCTGGGCGACTTCCGACCTTAGCAGCCGCAGGCTCGCGTCCGGCGAGGGGATGGTCTCCGCCGTACCCCCCCTGTAAGCGCCGTTCAGCTCCGGCTGGGCGGCGCTCTTTCTATGGTCGCGCGTGTGGCGATGGCGTCGCGTATGGCCGGCGCCAGCAGGTCGCCCGTCAGCGGCTTCTCCAGGATCGGGACGGCCGCCTCGGCGGCGGCGGCGCGGAAGGCCGGCTTGGGATGGCTGGTGATGAGGATGGCAGGCACGCCCGCGCGCCGACCGCGGAAGAGGCGCAGGGTCTCGAGGCCCGAGGCGCCCGGCAGGCGCTCGTCGATGACCAGGCAGTCGACCGGGGCGTCCGGCGCCGTCAGCAGCAGGGCCTCGCCGGACTCGAAGGTCTCGACCCGGAAGCCTTCGAGGTCGAGGGTGAAGGCCAGCGCGCGCCGCACGGCGTCGTCGTCGTCGACGACGAAGACGATGGGCGGGTCCGGAACGGGCGCGAGCATGGAGCCAGGATGCGGCGGCGGTCCGGCGCGCGCCTTGATATGCCGCAACATTTCCGGGCCGCAGCCCTGACGCCTGCGCCCTAGAACCCGGCCAGGAGGGCGATGCGGACCAGTTCCGAGAGGCCGTTCGCGTGGGTCTTGCTCATGACGTTCGCCCGGTAGACCTCGACGGTGCGGGGACTGATGCCCAGCTCATGGGCGATCACCTTGTTCATCTTGCCGGCGATGACGCCGCGCAGCACGTCCTTCTCCCGGGGCGAGAGGGTGGCCAGCATCTGCTCGAAGCGCTGCCGCTCCTGATCCTGCACGCCCGTCTTCTGCTGCTCGGCGATTGCGGTGCGGATCGAGCGGATCAGGGTCTCGTCCTCGAACGGCTTCTCGATGAAGTCGACCACACCCGCGCGCATGGCCTCGACCGCCAGCGGCACGTCGCCGTGGCCGGTGATGACGATGACGGGCAGGGTGACGCCGCGCTCCTTCAGCCGACGCACGAGCTCCAGGCCGCTCATCTCGGGCATGCGGACGTCCGTGACGATGCAGCCGTGGGTCAGGGACCCCGACACCTCCAGGAACTCGGGCGCCGAGCCATAGGCCCTGGCGGGCAGGTCGTTCATCTCGAGGACGAAGCTCAGCGACACCCGCACGGCCTCGTCGTCGTCGATCAGATGCACGACCGGCTCACTACTCATCGTCCGTCAGCTCCTCCTCGCGCACGCCCCGGAGCGTGAAGCGGAAGACCGCCCCGCCCGCGGGATTGGGTTCGGCCCAGATCCGTCCCCCGTGCGCCTCGATGATGGTCCGGGAGATGGACAGCCCGATCCCCATGCCATGCGCCTTGGTGGTCATGAAAGGCTGGAAGAGCTGCTTCGCCGCCTCGTCGCTGATTCCGTGGCCGGTGTCGGAGACCCAGACCTCCACCATGTCGTCGGCCACTGGCCTCGCTCCGACGACCAGGTCCTTGCGCTGGGCGCCGTCCATGGCCTCCACGGCGTTGCGGATGAGGTTGAGCGCCACTTGCTGGATCTGCACCTTGTCGGCCAGGACGAGGTTCACGCCCGGGTCCATCTCGAAGCGCAGGCGCACGTTGCGCTCGCGGGCGCCCACCATCGCCAGGGCCCCGGCCTCCTCGAGCAGGGTGGGCAGGTTCTCGATGCGCCGCTCGGCCTCGCCCTTGGCCACGAAGTCGCGCAGGCGGCGAATGATGTGGCCGGCGCGCAGGGCCTGGTCGGCGCCCTGGGAGATCATGTCCTCCAGCCGCGCCACGTCGGTGGGCTGGCGTTTCAGAAGGACCAGGCAGCCCTTCATGAAGTTGGTGGCCGCGGTCAGCGGCTGGTTGAGCTCGTGCGCCAGCGCCGAGGCCATCTCGCCCAGGGCGGTCAGGCGCGAGACGTGGACCAGTTCGCCCTGGAGGTCCTGCAGCCGACGCTCGGCCGCCTGGCGTTCGCTGAGATCCCGGACGAAGCCGGTGAAGTATCGCCGCTCGCCCGAGTGCATCTCGCCGACCGCCAGCTCCATCGGGAAGGTGGTGCCGTCCTTGCGCTCGCCCACCACCACGCGGCCGATGCCGATGATCCGCCGCTCGCCGGTCTGGAGGTAGCGGCCCAGATAGGCGTCGTGCGCCGAACGATAGGGTTCGGGCATCAGCAGGCTGACGTTCCGCCCGATAGCCTCGTCGGCGACCCAGCCGAACTGGCGCTCGGCGGCGCTGCTGAACGACTGCATGATCCCGTGTTCGTCGATGACGATCATGGCGTCGGGCACGGTGTCGAGGATCGACTGGAGATGCGCCTCGCGCGCGGCGAGGTCCTCGACGGCCGCGGCCGCAGCGCGCGCGTACCGGTTCATGGCCTGGCCCGCGAAGCCGCAGGCCCCGCCGATGGCGATGAACAGCACCATCGAGATCACGCTCTGGGGATCGCCGGCGATGGCGGAGCCCAGGGTCAGGAGATAGAAGAAGAGGGCGAGGGCCGTGGCCAGCAGGGCGGGGCCGACCCCGCCGAACGCGCCGGCGGCCAGGACCGCCGGGATGAAGAGCAGGAAGTCGGGCCGGCCGTCGTAGGCGCCGTCGAGGAACATCCGGACGGCCGCGCAGGCGCCGCCGGCCGCAATGGCGACACCGTAGCCCACGGCCCGGCCCGGAAACGCGCGCCCCCCGCGAAGTGTCGACTCCGCACCCACACCGTCACCCCTACGGCCGACGGGCGCCGGTGACAAGCCGGCGGCGATCTCCGCCGTCGTGCGGCGTTCCGCGCCGCTCAGTGGGACATCAGGACCGGGCAAGGCGGGGCTTCCAGTATGGCCGCCGTGGCGCCGCCGAGGACGAACTGGCGCAGCCGCGCATGGCCGAAGCCCCCCATCACGAGCAGGTCCGGCGCGGCGTCCGCGACGAAATCGCCCAGGCGCCGGCCGATCGGCCGGCCCTCTCCGCCACGCTCGTCGACGACGGCGTCGATCCCGTGACGCGCCAGGTGGCGGACCAGCGGCGCAGCGGCGCCGGCGGCCACCTCGGCCTTCTCGCCCAGGGCGGCGAAGATCGTGACGCGGGCCGCGCGCGCCAGCGCGGGGAGGGCGTCGGCGGTCGCCCGAGCGGCCCGGGCGCTTCCGTCCCAGGCGATGGCGACGTGCCGGAAGCCGTCGGCCGGCGCGACCTCCGCCGTCTCGGGGTAGACCAGCACCGGCCGTCCCGAGCCGAACAGAAGCGCCTCGGCCAGGCTCCGGTCGGCGGCGACCTCGGGGCCGATCGGCGTGAGCGCCAGGTCATGGGTGCGGGCGACGCGGCAGATGGCGTCGGCCTCCTCGTACAGCGTCACGGAAAGCGCCTCGGTGCGAAAGGCCACGCCCGACTCCTCGGCCGCGATCGCGGCGCAGGTCGCCTCCAGGTGGGCCGTGGCCGCGCTGCGCGCCTCCTCCAGGCTTGCGATGCGATCGAAGTCCATCAGCGCGCGGGCCAGGGGATTGCCCACCTGGGGGATGTCGATCCTCGGGACCAGCAGGGTCAGGTCGCCGCCGAGCCGGCGCGCCAGCGCCACGCCGCTGCGCAGCGCCCGGTCGGGGGTGGCGTCGGGATAGGTGAGGGCGGTCAGAAGGATGTCGCGGAACGGCATGTCGAGGATCTCCGCGCCGGCTCACTCCCGGCGCAAGGTCTGAAGATAGGCGATCAGATCCTCGGCCTCGGAGGCCGTGAAGCTGACCGGGGGCATGCGGTCGAAGCCGTGCTCGGCGACCTCGGTGAAGCGTTTCTGGAGGGAGATTGCGTTATAGCGGCGCGCCAGGTCCCGGAAGGACGGCCCGTCCTGCGCCCCGCCGTCGTCGAGGCCGACGGTGTGACACCCGGCGCAGCGGCGCGCCGCGAAGGCGGCCCCCCGTTCGGCGGCGGGGTCCAGTCCCGCCACGGCCGGCGCCGCCGGCGTGGTGGCGCAGGCCCCCACGCCGAGAAGGGGAAGGCCGAGGGCGAACAGGCCCAGGATGATCGCCGGTCTTCGCATGGGACCTCGCCGTCGGTTCAGTGGCTCATCAGGATGAACCGGCCGGGCCGATGAATGAAGTCGTCGGTGACGCCGCCGAAGACCCATTCTCGCAGCCGGCTGTGACCGAAGGCGCCGCAGACGAGGAGGTCGGCCCCGGCGGCGTCGGCGACCCGCTGGATCTCCTCGCTGACCGCGGCGCTGTCCAGGGGCGAGACCTGGCCACGGGCGGGAACGCCGTGGCGGCGCAGGCTCGTGGCGACGTCCGCGACCTCGGCCTCGGCCGCGTCGGCAGCGTCCGGCTTGCAGACGGCCAGGACGATCACGTCGGTCGCGGCCGACAGGAAGGGAAGCGCGTCGTCCAGGGCGCGGCGGCACTCGCGGGTGTTCTTCCAGGCCACGACGATCACATCGGCCCGCAGTCGGCGGCGGCCTTCAGGGACGATCAGGACGGGACGCCCCGCCGTCATCACCACGTCGGCCGGATCGGCCGAGCGGGCCCGGCCTCCGGCCTGGCGGCCGCTGGCGACGATGAGGTCGGCCGCGCGGGCATGGTGCGCCAGCGCCTCGTGCGGATAGGCCTGCTCGGTGCGCCATTCGACATCGGCTCCGGCCGCATCGCGGCGGAAGGCGGCTTCGGCGGCCTTCAGGTCCTTGGCGATCTGTTCCTGGATGAGGGCCACCCACTCGCCGGCCGCGTAACCCGAGAACGGGTCGGGCGTCGGGAAGGGGTCGAACGTCTCCGCGCCCAGGCCGATGAGGCGGGCGCCGAGGTCGCGGGCGAGCTGGGCGGCGGCCGCCACGCGGGCGGATGCGCCGGCTTCGGGCTCGGCGTGGACCATGATCGTCGCATATCCGGGCGTGCAGGCGGCGACCTGGCCGGCGGGTCGATCCTCGGTCTTCTGCATGGGAAGGCTCCACGTCTCGAGGGGGCGGCCGGCGCTCATGCCTGCGGCCGCTCAGGCTGGATCGAGATTCAGGCGGCCAGCGCTTCGAGCGCGGTCCACTTGCGGATCTGGAAGCGGCGGGTCGAGGGGAACTCCACGATCGACTCGCCCTGGAGCTGGGTCAGCATCCGCGACACGGTCTCGATCGTGAGGCCCAGGTAGTCGGCCATGTCCTGGCGGCTCATGGGCAGCTCCACCTGGCCGTCCGCCTGACGTTCGGCCATCGCCATGAGGAAGCAGGCCACCCGCTCGCGGGCGCTCTTGCGGCCCAGCATGACGACATGGTCCTGAAGGCGTTCCATCTCCTGGCGCGTGGCTTCGAGGATCGCGCGGTCGAGTTCGGCGTCGCCCGCGAAGGCGCGCACCGCGCTGCGGCGCACGAGCTGGACTTCGCAGTCGGTCAGGGCCTCGGCGGCGAAGCGGTGGTCGGGGCCGGGCTCCAGCCCGAACAGGTCGCCGGGATAGTAGAAGTCGCCCACCTGACGGCGCCCGTCGACGGTGAGGCGGCTGGTGCGGACCACGCCACGGACCACGCGGTACAGAAGCTCGGCCTCCTGGTCCTGGGCGTAGATCTCCTCGTCGCGGGCGAAGGCCTGCCGGCCGCCGTGCCGCTCGAAGGCCTGGGTCAGCGCCGTCGCGGGACGGGCCGTACGGGGGTCGCTCATCGGGTATGCCAGGGTCATCGCCAGCTCCAGGGTCGATGGCGAAGAGGTACGGCCCAGGCGGTCGCGCGGAAATTTGGGAGCGCCCCCTAAGTAGCGGTACGGAGGCGCTGCGAAAGGTGTCCGCGCGTCGTGCAGAGTGTCTGGCGGACCGCCCCCCGCCGCACCCCGACCCGCGCCGGTCGATCAGGGTCCCGCCGGGGCTCCGGCGCAAGGCGCATTCCCCCGCCCGGCGGGCCTGGGGAACCCGCGCAGCAAGGCGTCGAGACCGAAGGCGAACAGCCGGTCGGTGTCGGAGACGACGCCGCGCGCCGTGAGCGCCACGAGGCGGTCCGCTCTGGCGTCCAGCATGCGCCGCGCCGGGGCGTGATCGCCCGCCGCGAGGGCGCGCTCCTCGGCCTGGACGTGACGCAGGACGAAGTTGACGAGGGTGGCGTAGGCCAGCCACGCCTCGTCCGGCGTGAAGCCGCCGGCTTCGAGCACGGCCAGCCCTCGCGCCATCACGGCGAACTGTCCCGCGCCGCTGGGACCGGAGACCACCATGTAGTCGGCGGCGCCGGGATGCCGCGCCAGCGCCGCGCGCAGGGCGAGCGCGAAGGCGTGCAGCCAGTCGGGCCAGGCAAGCGTGTCCGCAGGGGCCTCGAACTCGGCCGTGAACCGTTCCACAAGCGCGCGCAGCAGGTCGTCCCGACCGCGGAAATGATAGTGGATCGCGGCGTCCGAGCACCTCAGGCGGGCGGCCAGGCCGCGAATGCTCAGGTGTCGAAGGTCGTGGCGGGCGGCCTCCTGGAGAACGAGGTCGCGGCTCAGCTGGGCGGGACGGCCCCGTCGCCGAGTCCCGGCGGTCGTCGTCGCCGTCGAATTTTCTAGCATGCTCAAAAATAATTGCATGTCGCGGCGTCGGCAAGCCTTCTGACGACGGGGCGCCGCGGTCGCCCGATCTCGAAGTCGGTCTGGCGTGGGAGGTGGCGAGATGTTCCGGGATGTCGCAGCGTTGGGAGCGGCGCTGACACCGCTCGAGGTTCGGCCGGACGGCTCCGGCGCGACGTCGCCGGACGGCATGCGCGTGCTGGGGATCTTCAACCAGTGCATGGTGGGACTGGTTCGGTTCCGCGGCGAGACGCCGTGGGAGCGCCATCCCGACGACGAGCTTCTCCACGTCCTGGACGGCGCCGTCGAGGTGACCATCGAGGGCGATGCGGGGCCGGCCACCACGACGCTGCGAGCGGGCGACCTCTGTGTCGTCCCGGGCGGTGCGTGGCATCGCCAGCGGACGTGCGGCGTCACCCTGGTCTACGTCACGTCCTCCCAGGGGAACGAGCATCGGCCTGCCGGCTGAGCGCCAAAAATTGCAAGTCATTCGCAACTGAGTCAGGTTCGGCATGAAGCAGGGTGATTGTTCAGCGGGGGGCGGCATGCTCGGGAACGTGTGGAGCGGCTGATGGCCAAGCGCGTCTGCGTCGTCGGCGCCGGGCCTTCGGGCCTCACGGCCGTCAAGACCCTGCGGCAGGCCGGGTGCGACGTCTCGTGTTTCGAGATGTCCCCGGTCGTGGGTGGGAACTGGGTGATCGACAATCCCAATGGCCGTGCCGCCGCCTATCGCTCGCTGCGGACCAACACCACCAAGCGGATGAGCCGCTTCAGCGATTTCGAGATGCCCGCCGAATGGCCGGCCTATCCCCGCCATGACCAGGTGCGCGCCTGGTTCGAGTCCTATGTGGACGCCTTCGGCTTCCGCGACGCCATCCACACCCGGACCACGGTGACCCGCGCGACGCCCCGCGGCGACGGCGGGTGGGCGGTGTCGCTGGCCCCGGCGGACGGGGAGCCACGCACCGAGACCTTCGACGCGCTGGTGGCGGCCAGCGGAAGCTACTGGGACGCGCGTCTTCCGAAATGGGACGGGGCGTTCGACGGCGCGGTCCTGCACGCCCAGGACTATCGCGATCCGGCGACGCCGTTCGACACCCGGGGCAAGAACGTGATCGTGGTCGGGATCGGCAACACGGGATGCGAAATCGCCTGCGAGATCGCAGCGGCCGGCGCCGCCTCCGTGCATATCTCGGCGCGAGGCGGGACCTGGATCATGCCCAAGACGGTGAACGGCGCGCCGGCGTCCGATTCTGCGCCGATGACCCATCCGACGGACGCCGTGATCCGACCCTTCGACCTGCTGCCCGCAGGGGTCGGCCAGGCCTTGTTCCAGCGCATCGCCAAGCGCCGCATGGTGGGGGCGTTCAAGGATCGTATGGCGCGGTTGCAG
Organism: Phenylobacterium sp.; assembly: GCF_037189685.1. Classification (GTDB taxonomy): domain Bacteria; phylum Pseudomonadota; class Alphaproteobacteria; order Caulobacterales; family Caulobacteraceae; genus Phenylobacterium. The sequence goes on from NZ_JBBCIT010000006.1 coordinate 24,772, forward strand.
GCGCTGGGCTTGCCCGCGCCCCCCGCGCATCCCTTGTCGAAGCGCCCGACGACGTCCGACGAGATCGCCGGCGCCCTGGAGCGCGGTGCGGTGAAAGCCAAGCCGGCGATCGCGCGGCTGGACGGCGCCGAGGTGGTGTTCGCAGACGGCTCACGCCTGCGGGCGGACCTGGTGCTGTGCGCCACCGGCTATCGCCTGACCTATCCGTACCTCGACGCGGACGTCGCCAACACCCGGGGCGACGACCTCACGCTCTTCATGGGGACGGTCGCGCCGGAGCGCGAGGACCTGTTCTTCGTGGGCGTGAGCCGGCCGACCGGAGCGTTCTGGCCGATCGCCGAGGCGCAGGCGCAGTTCGTGGCCGCGATGCTCACCGGCGAATACCGCGCGCCGTCGCGCAAGGCGCGTGCGAGACGCGCCCGCCCGATCCTCGGCTGCAACGCGTGGAGTCCCGCCCTCTACGGTCAGGCGTTGCGCGAAGAACTGCGCCGCGGTCGCGCCCGCGCGCGCTAGGGCGCGCTCAGCTATGCGTCCGGCGGCGAAGCGCCCTCGGGGCGCGGCGAACGGACGACGGGGGGCGGAGGCGGCGGAAGGCCGATCCCCTGCGCCGACAGGCGCCGGGCGCAGTCGATGATGGCGGCGTCGAGCGTCGGCGAGCGGATCTGGGCGACGCGGCCGGGGGACGAACGCTGTCGCACGGCGAGCCAGCCCAGCAGCCAGCGTTCGTCGCCGCCCAGGAACATCGCGCCGGGCGCCTCGACGGTCAGATGCTCCGTGCGGGCGGCGCGCCGCAATCCCGCAAAGGCCGAGTCCAGGCCCTGGTCGGCTCGCCCGAGGACTTCGGCGCTGTCCTCGCCCCGGAGCAGGCGGATCGCGATCCGCTCCACCCGGGGGCGGCGATGGACAGGCCAGGTCGCCATCCGCTTTCGCTGCTCACCCCGGATGCGGTGCGTTCAGGCCAGGGTCGGCCCAGACGCTGTCGCGTGGGGCGGCGAACCTGCGCCGCCGGGCGGAGCGGGCCGACGCCGCCAGGGTCAGGGCCAGCCCCACGGCCACGGCGTCGACCGCGATCAGAGCCGGCGATCCGAACCAGTCCGGCCCGGCGACGAGGCTCGCCGCCGGGATCGTGAGCATGGCGACCGCCGCGGCGATCGACAGTTCGGGACCGGCGCGCGCCGCGCCCCGAACCAGAGCCGCCACGACGAAGGCGAGGAACACCGCGTGGTAGATGACGCTGTGGAGGCCGGGCGTGGCCGCGAAGCCGAGAATCTTGGCCGCCGCGAGGGTCACCGAGATTCCGGCCATGCAGCCCAGCGGAACGCCCACGGTCAGGGCGCCCAGGACCCGGGTGGAGCGTGTCTGCTCCACGGCTCCGGCCTTCCGTTCGCGCTTCCGACGGGATTCGATCCAGAGCAGGTTGCCCGTATAGAAGACGAAGGCCCCCGCCAGGCCCAGGAGGAAATAGGCCCAGCGGATCGGCGCGCCCCCGAAGCTGCCGAAATGGAGCGCGAAGAAGCTGGTGATCGTCGCCGACCAGCCGTCCTGGCGGCCCGGCATGTAGTCGCTCGAGACGATCTCTCCGCTCGCGGGGTCGACGCTCGCGAAGCCGTAGGTCGGACCCCGGGTTCCGAAGCGCGGATCGGTCCCGGCGACGCGCAGGAAGACCGAGCCGTCCGGCCGGCCGCTGTAGTCGAGCACGATGGGCGTGAAGCCGGGCGCCTGGTCCTGGAGTTTCGCAACGATTGCGGCGGGCGTCAGCAATGGGGGCGGGGGGCCGGCGGGCGCCGATCGTTCGGGGCGCTCCGGGCGGCCGAACGCCACGGCCTGGGCGTCGTAGAACTGGTCGTGGAAGGCGAACACGACCGCCGTCAGCGCCATGATCACGTGGAAAGGCACGCTGAACAGGCCCAGCAGGTTGTGCACATCGAGCCACATGCGCTTGACGTTCCTGCCGATGCGCAGGGCGAAGAGGTCCGAGACCAGGCTCGGCAACAGCACGACCAGTCCCGAGACGATGGCGATCATGTAGAGCAGCGAGACCGCGCCCATGATCGGCATCGCGACCTCATGGTCGAGGAAGGCGAGGCCCACCTGCTGGTGCAGGACGTCGATGAACTGGGCGACGGGGGAGGGGCCGCGGGTCTCGACCTGCAGCGCGCCATCGGGGCGCAGGCTGGCGTAGTAGGTCACGCCTCCGCCGTGCTCGGCCTCCTCCGGGGTGGCTTCGACCCAGCTCACCCGCGCCGGGCGCGCCGAGTCGATGGCCAGGTTGACGTCGTAGCCCTTCTTCGCGCCCGGATGCGCCGCGAGCACCTTCTCGATCAGTTCGGGGGTGCGCTCGAGCGATGGCGGCGGGGCCAGCCGGCTGGGCGGCGAGGCCCAGCGCTGCAGCGGCTCCTCGAACATGGTGATCGCGCCCGCGTAGAACGCGATGAAGAGCGCCAGCCCGGAGATGATCCCGACCCAGCCGTGAATCTCCTTGTACATCCGCACAAGGTCGGTCGGCAGCTTCATGGGGCGATCCCTCCCAGCGCCCAGATGGCGCCCCACAGGACGACGTTGGCGGCGGCGAGCCAGCCCCAGGCGCGGGCCGTCGACCGGAACATGAAGCAGAAGGAGAGCACCAGCGCCCACACAGGCGCCATCATCCACATGGCCAGCTGGCCCTTGGTGGAGAAGAAGGTGTCGCCGACCCCGGCCAAGGCCTTGAACAGCCCCCCGGCGCCCAGGGCCAGGAAGAAGCCCAGCAGGAGACCCGCACTGGACTTGCCGAACCAGTCGCGGCTGGTGAGCGCGCGTTTCATCGTTTTCCCTTGGGCGGGCCGCGCCACCAGGCCACGCCGAGCGGGACGACCGACCAGACCAGCATCGCGCCGGTCATCCAGGTGAACACCGCGGTCGCCGGGCCGAGGATCGTCAGCAGAACACCGAGGCCGAGGGCCAGTTCCACCCAGCCCGACACCATCCAGGGCCGGCCGAGCGGGCGCGCGACGGCCTTCTGGGCGGGGGTCGCGAGGTACAGTGTCAGCGAGCCCGCGAAGATCAGCGCCGCGGCGACCAGGCCGGTCATGCCGACCGCCCGCAGCCCGGCCCCAAGCGCCGTGGAAGGCGCTTCACCACCGGTACTGCAGCCGCGCGGTCAGGCTGCGCCCCTGTCCGTAGAAGCAGGACGATACGCCGCTGCACGTCGCGAGGTAGCGCTTGTTGGCGAGGTTGCGCACATTGATCGAGCCCGTGAGACCGGCCAGTTGCGGGTTGGCGACGCCGAAGTCGTAGCGCGCGAAGACATCGAACAGCGTGAAGCTCGGCATGCGGAACTGGTTCAGCGCATCGCCATAGGTCCGGCCATTGTGGCGGATGCCGCCTCCGAGGCCGAGGCCGGCAAGCGGGCCGGACTCGATATGCTGGTTGACGAAGGCGGAGGCCAGCCAGTCCGCAGCCTGCGGCAGCTTCTTGCCCACCAGTCCGGCCGTGGCCGATTTGGTCACCTCGGCGTCGCTCCGGGTCACGGCCGCGATCGCCGTCATGCCCCAGGGCAGATTGGCGCGGCCCTCCAACTCCACGCCCCGAACCCGACCCTCGCCCACCTGGATCTGGCAGGTCGCCGTGCCGCATATCGGCGCCACGGTGGAGGGAGGGATCGGCAGTGCGTTGGAGATGATGTTCTGCTGGGTGATCTGGTACGCGCCCAGGGTGACGTAGATTCCCGCACCGCCCTGATACCGGACGCCGGCCTCGTACTGCTGGCCGGTGGTGGGGACAAAGGACTGGCCGTTCAGGCTGGTGGAGGGATCCGACACCTGCGGCTGGAACGACTCCGCGTAGCTCACATAGGGCGCGAACCCGTTGTCGAAGAGGTAGACCGCCCCGGCGCGCCAGGTGAAGGCGTCGTACTTGTTGACGAACCGGGTCCCGTTGACCGGGTTGCGCGTGCTGTCGCGTGACCAGTCCTGCCGGCCGCCCAGCGTCACGCGCAGCCGGCCGACCCGGAGCTGATCCTGCACATAGAGGCCGGCCTGGCGGCTCACCGTCTCGGTATAGATCTGCGGTTGCAGCAGAGCGGGATAGTGCGACGAACCGCGGGGACTCGGATTGAACATGTCGAGCAGCGGCTCGACCTGGCCGCGGAGCTGCGCCGGCAGGCCGGGCAGCGTCACCAGATCACGGTAGTGCTCCCAGTCGGTGTGGAAATAGTCCACGCCGGCCAGCAGGGTATGCTCGACCGCGCCGGTCGCGAACCGCACCTCGGCCTGGGTGTCGGTGGCCCAGCCGTCCGACTCGCCCTTGCCCTGCACGGCGCGCCGACCGATCGTCGCCCCGTTCTGGCAGCCTGCGTACATGGGGCTCAGGGCGACCAGGGCTGCGCAGTTCGTCGCCGTGTCGCCGGAAAGCACCGTCACGCGGTAGAGCGTGTCGAGGTGCGTGTAGCGGATGTTGTTCCGCAGCTTCACGTTCTCGCTGAGGCGATGCTCCAGGAAGGACGCGATGAGGTATTGGTCGCGATCGAATGTGTTCCAGTCCGGCTCGCCGATATAGCCTTCGAGCGTCAGGCGCTGTCCGCCGGCGCCGGGAACATAGGTTCCGGTATAGGGCAGGAACTGGAACGTCGAGCCGCCGCGGTCGCGCTGGTACTGGCCCAGGAAGGTCCAGGTGGTGGACTCGCTCGGCGCCCAGGTGACGCTGGGCGAGACGTAGTAGCGGCTGATGTCGGTCTGATCGACCTGGGTGTCGCCGTCGCGGATCAGCGCCACCAGGCGTCCGGCCACCGTCGAGCTGCCGGCGATCGGTCCGGTGATGTCGCCGGCGGCCTGGAAGTTCCAGTGGTCGAGATCGGTGAAGCCAGCGGCCTGGACCTGGATCTCGCGCTGGACCGTGAAGCTTGGCCGCTTTGTGACGATGTTCACCACGCCGCCGGGCGCCGTCTGCCCGTAGAGCGCGCCGGAAGGCCCCTTGAGCACTTCGATCTGCTGGAGCGCGATCGGGTCGAAGCCCGGCCGGGTCCACTGACCGCCGGACGGCAGGCGCAGGCCGTCCACGAAGTTGTTGTTCGAGGAGAAGCCGCCGGCCCCGAAGCCCCGCACGCTCACTTCGTCGACCCGGCTGTCGATGCCCGAAGGCTCGGACTGGACGCCCGCGGTGTAGGCGAGGGCGTCGGCGATGGTGGGAGAGGCGCGAAGCTCGATCTCTTCGCGGCTGATCACCGAGACGGTCTGAGGCGACTCGATGATCGGCGTGTCGGTCTTCGTGGTCGACGAGGCCGCCGACCGGCCCGTCGCCGTCACGACCACCTCCGAGACCGTGGCTTGCTGAGCCTGCGCCGCGGCGCCGCTGGCGATGACGAGACCGCTCAGCAGGGCGCAGGCAGAGGCTCCGACGCGGAGATCAGGTGGGGAAGCAAGGCGGCGGGAAGGATTCAGCATGGCGTTCGGGCGACCTGAGGAACGGGAGTTGCGAATAATAATGAGAATCGTTCGCATTTCATAATGTTGCTGAAGCTCGACATCAAGCGGGGATGTGCGACGCCTTCGCCGGGGCGGAGGTGTGGCGCTATCTTCCCGCCGCCGGCGCCTCAGGGGCGGATGAGCGTGATCGTGTCGCCGTCCGGATCGTCGGGCACGGGCGTCCCGGCCGGCGCGTTTCGCGGCAGGCCGCGGGCCTTGTTGGTCACGAAGACGCGGCCTGTCTTGCGATCGATGGCGATTGTCTGCGGAAAGGTGCCGGTCTTCAGGTCGGCAAGCACCTCGAGTGTCCGGCTGTCGATCACGGTGACGGTGCCGGCCTGGCGGTTGGCCACGTACACTTGGCCGTTGGCGGGGTTCAATGCGACGCTGAGTGCGCCCGCGCCGGTCTTGACCACCTTCACCACATCGCCGGTGGCCGCATCGAGCACCGACATGTCGCCGGTCCCCTGGTTCGCCGTGAACAGGCGGCGTGTCGACGGATCGTAGACGATGTTGGTCGGCCGCTGCCCACCCGCGGGCCAACGGCCGACGACCTTGTCGGTGGCGAGGTCGATCGCCAGGACCTCATGGGCGCCCATGCCTGTCACGAAGAGGCGTTCGCCCGTCGCGTCCAGCGCCGCGCCCGTGAGCTGGCCGGTGGGGACGGTGATGATGCGGTCGAGCTTGCGGGTCGCCCCGTCGATGACCCAGACCTGATTGGGATTCTCCGCGGCCTTGTCGGCCAGCCCCCCGACGACGGTCACGTAGATGCGATCGCGCTGTTCGTCGACGATCGCCTCGCGCACGTGGGCCTTCTCGCCCGCCTTGACGCTCGCCACCACCTTGCCGGTCTTGAGGTCGATGGCCGATACGGAGCCCGCCAGCGTGGCGGTGCCCCAGAGCGTCTGGGTCCTGCTGTTCAGGCCCAGGCCGAAGAGGCCGACGCCGTCCAGCTCGAATTCGGCCTCGGACGCCAGGTTCGCACTGTCCACGCGCACGATCTTCGGCGCGCCTGCGCTGCGCGGGCCGACGGCGGCGACATAGAGATCGCCGTCGGCGGAATTGAAGACGATCTCGTAGAGATTCCCCGGCGCGAGCTTGACGGATTTCTCCACCGTCGGCGCCGCCAGGGCGGGGAGGGCGAAAAGCGCGGCGGCGACGGCTAGGCCGGCAGGGCGGAGCATCATGGGATCGTCCCTTCTGTTCGGACCGTCAGCGCTTGGGCAGGTCGGTCCAGTAGTCGCCGCGATAGGGCACGGCGAGGAAGCGGCTGTTGATGGTGTCCAGGGTGGCGCGGGGGTCGAGGTCGCTGAACAACTCGGGATGGATCCAGCGTGCGAGGGCCTCGACGGCCACGATGTCGATTGGCGAGTTGATGAGCTGGTGGGACAGGCCGTGGACCCGTCCGCCGCGCACCGCGCCCAGGCTGGCGATCCCGCGCCGCGCGGTCACCCGGGCCAGGGACGCCTGTGACTGCGCCGCGCTGAACTGTGGCCCGACCACATAGCCGCCGGCCTTGGCCAGATGGGGCCCGCCGGTGGCGATGTAGACCGCCGGGTCCTTCTGAATGACGTATTCCAGGCTGATCTTGCCGAAGGCGGTCTTGAGCACTTCGGCGCCGATGTTCCGACCGCCCACGAAGGCGATGTAGTCGCCGACGTTGCCCTGTCCCGGGGAGTTGCAGCAGTCGGGGCCGTTGCCCGCGTGCGCCTCGAGGAACACGGTGGGCCGCTGGTCCTCGGGAATGGCCGCGACGCGATCGGCGATGACCTTGAGCTTGCCGGCGCGGAAGGCGTTGTAGGCGTCGGCCTGAGCCTCCCGGCCCGTCAACCTGCCCAGAAGGTTCAGGCTGCGGGCCTGATTTTCAAACGGATGGGTGAAGAAGTCGATGAAGGCCACGGTCACGCCGGCGGCTTCCAGCTGCGCGACCTGCGCGTCCGTCGGGCCCGATCCCAGGGAGACGACCGCCACCTTCGGCTGGGCGGCCAGAACCGTCTCGACGTTGAAGTCGGCCGCCGAACTGGGCGTCTTCGGCAGGGTCGTGAACTGGGGGGATTTCTCGACGAAGGCGGCGTACATCTCGGGGCTGATCCGGTTGACGTCCCCCGACCATGCCGCCAGCAGGCTGACGGGGTCCGGATGGATCAGCGCGAGGGCGATCAGGTAGCGCCCGTCGTCGATCGACAGTTTCCCGGCCGGCAGCGCGATCTTCAGGGGCCGGTCGCGGAGATCCGTCAGGGGCGCTTCGTCGGACGTCTCCCTGGCGGGATTGCAGCCGGCCATCCCCAGGCCGAACAGGGCGGCGCCTGCGCTCAGCAGCCTGCGGCGGTCCAGGCCGGCCGCCTCGGGCCGCGCGGAGCGGACGTATGACGCTGACATGACGGGCCCCCGAAACGGCGTCGCGGAACCGCGACGGGAGGCTCGTATTGCGAATGACTCGCAAAAGCAAGAGACTTGAGGCCAACCTCGCCATCAGGCCGCGAAGCCCCGGCTGAGCGCCCGGAGCGCCGCAGGGCACGCGGCGACCGGGGCCGAACCGTGATCCTCGTCCTGGATGGCGCCGCCGGAGACGGCGTCCGGTCCCAGCGCTACGGCGAACGACGCGAGGGCGCGGGCTGCGCGCGGCCCCATCGCGCGGCCCGCGGCGTCCCCGGCCTCGCCCCCGGCCTCAAGCTCGCCCCAGGCCAGATGGAGCGCGCGCACGCGCCCGCGCGCCGCGTCGACGGCCTGGTCCGCAAGCGCGGGGCGCCACCAGAGCGAGGGGCTGACCAGGGCGTAGGCGGCGAAGAGGCCGGGCCGGCGGGTCATGGCGTACAACCCGAACAGCGCCCCGAGGGAATGGCCGAACAGGCCGAGACGCGCGCGGTCCATCGCGGCGACGGCGGCGACTGCTGGCAGGATCTGGTCTTCGATCAGCGCCAGCAGGGTTTCGGCGCCCCCGGCGGGATGCGGCGTCGCGGCCGGCGGATCGGGCGGGCCATCGGTGAAGTCGCGGATGCGCCGTGCTCCGTCGTCGTCGGGCGCGAGGCCGATCACCGCCAGAGGCGGAACGCGGGTCTTCTCCGTCCGCCGGGACAGGGCGGCGGCCGCGCCGGCCACGATCTGGAAGTGCAGGTCCGCGTCGAGCACGAGGACGGCGGGATGTCCCGACGCGGGGGACGCCTGCGGTGGCGTCGCGAGCAACAAGCGATAGCCCTGGCCGTCGGCGCCGGTGAGGCGACGCATCATCTGTCCTGGCGGCGCCGTGGCGCGCGACCAGCCGGCGGCTTCATCCATTGCCGAACTCCAGCGTCGAAGCCGCCCCTGGCGGCGGGCCCTGTCAGCCTATATTGCGAAGCATTCGCATAAAGCCACGGTGAAATGACCTCTACCGATATTCCCGGCCCGCCGCTTCCACCCGGCGACGACGTCTTGGAGGCGTACCGGCGGACACGGGCGCGGCGGGGCCTGGTGCTCGTCGGCCTGGCGATCGCCTGCGCCGTGAGTCTCGGCCTCGACCTGGGTACGGGCCCGTCGGGCATGGCGCCGCTGCGTATCCTCCAGGGTCTCGCCGACCCGGCCGTCCTCACGCCCGCGGAATCGGCGATCGTCTGGCAGATCCGGCTCCCCTCGGCGCTTCTGGCGATGATGGTCGGGGGCGCGCTCGCTCTCGCCGGGGCCGAGATGCAGACTGTGCTCGACAATCCGCTCGCCAGCCCCTTCACCCTCGGCGTATCGTCGGCGGCGTCTTTCGGGGCATCGCTGGCCATCGTCCTCGGCCTGGGCGCGCCCATGCTCTCCCAGCATATGTTGACCACCACCAACGCGTTCCTCTTCGCGTTCGGCTCGGTGCTGCTGCTCCAGGCCCTCGCTCGGAGCCAGCGCGGGGGCGTGCAGGGGATCGTCCTCTTCGGGATCGCCCTGGTCTTCGCCTTCAACGCCTTGACCGCGCTGGTGCAGTTCGTGGCCTCGGCCGAGGCGTTGCAGCAACTCGTCTTCTGGACGATGGGGTCCCTGGCGCGGGCGACCTGGGGTTCGGTCGCGGTCATGGGGCTGGCCCTGGCCGTGGCGGCGCCCTTCTCGCTCGGGGCCGCACAGGCCCTGACGGCGCTCAGGCTCGGCGAGGACCGCGCGACCGGCTTCGGGGTCGACGCCGGGCGGCTGCGTTTCTGGGCGCTCCTGCGCGCCAGCCTCCTGGCGGCCGCCGCGGTGTCGGTGGTCGGCGTCGTCGGGTTCATCGGCCTGGTCGGCCCCCATATCGCCCGCCTGCTGGTGGGAGAGGACCATCGCGTCTTCCTGCCCGCCAGCCTTCTGGGCGGCATGCTCCTGATGTCGCTGGCGTCTGCGGCGTCCAAGACCCTGGTTCCCGGCGCCCTTCTCCCGGTCGGCATCGTCACCGCCGTCATCGGCGTGCCCGTGTTCCTGCTCCTGATCTTCCGCAACGGAGCGCGCGGATGAGCCCCGGCGCGCTGACCATAAGAGGCCTGACGGCGGGGTATGGCGCCCGGCGGATCCTCCAGGATCTCGACCTGCCGCCGTTCCGGCCGGGAACCGTCACCGCGCTGGTGGGACCGAACGGCGCGGGCAAGAGCACCCTGATGCGTGCGATGGCCGGGCTTCTCCCGGCGACAGGCGAGGTCCGCCTGGGCGATGTCGATCTCGGCCGGCTCGGCCCGCGCGAGCGCGCGCGGCATGTGGCGTATGTTCCCCAGTCCCTTCCGGCGGGGGTCGCCCTCAACGCCCTCGAGACGGTGATCGCCGCGCTGGAGGCTGCGCCTTCCGGCGTGGCGTCCTTGGGCTTGTCCACGCCGGCGCGGGCGCTGGCCGCGCTCGAAGGCGTCGGCGCCAGCGGCCTCGCGCTTCAGCGGATTGACCGCCTCTCCGGCGGGCAGCGCCAGCTCGTCGGACTGGCCCAGGCGATCGCGCGCGACCCGGCGGTGCTGCTGCTGGACGAGCCCACCAGCGCCCTCGACCTGCGCCACCAGTTGACGGTCCTGCGGTTGTCGCGCCGATACGCCGCCGAACGGTCGGCGGTCGTCGTCCTGGTGCTGCACGACCTGCAGGCGGCCGCGCGGGTGTCGGATCAGGTTCTCGTCCTGGCGAACGGCCGGCTCGCCGCCCACGGCGCCCCCGCCGAGGCGATCACGCCGGCGACTCTGGCCGAGGTCTATGAGGTGGAGGCCCGCGTCGAATCCTGCTCGCGCGGCCAGATGCAGGTGATGGTCGACGACGTCCTTCCAGGGCGCGTGTCCGCATCCGACCTGTCCGACTGAGGCTGGCCCGGGGGGCCTCAGTCGGGGGCCTCAGTCGGCGGCCTCCCGCCGCCAGGGGAACTCGAGGGTCTCGCGAAAGGCGAAGCGCGCCAGGTGGTCGGCCACCACCTGCTCGAACCGGCTGACATCCGCGCCGTCCGCCGGGACGAGCCGCACGTTCAGTCCCTCGTCGTCGGCGTCCAGGACGCATGCGCCGAACGGGAGCGCGATCTCTCCGTGCTCTGGCGTGAAACGGGTCTCGAACTTGTGGCTCCAATGCTTGCAGAGCTGTTGGAGGTAGCGCCGGCCCGAGGCGGTCGGGACGCGAACCGTGGACGTCATGGCGGAACGGATCCTGCGAAGGGGCTGGGAGCGGCGTCGCCATGCCCGGCGACGTCGGACCATCGTACGCGCCCCCGCTCTGCGGCCTATGGGACGGGGCCGAGGTTCGCCCGCACGTGGATGCAGGTCAACTGCCCCGCCCCAACCGACGGCGCGAGGATGGGCGAAGGCGTCGCGGACGCCGGATGGGACAGGCGGCGCCGGCAGCGCGGCGCCCAACAACGCTCGAGGAAGGGCAGGAGGCCCGCCGCGTCGCGGCGGGCTAGGCCGATGGCGTGCGGAGTTGAACGGTTTGCCCGCCGTCGGCCAGCAGCACGGCGCCGGTGATGAAGGACGCCAGATCGGACGCCAGGAAGAGGATTGCATTGGCCAGCTCTTCGGGCCGCGCCGCGCGGCCCAGCGGCACGGCGCGCAGCATCTCGCGCCGTCGCGCCTCGTCGCCGCTGGCGGTGAGTGGCGTCTCGACCAGGCCGGGAGCGATGACGTTGCAACGGATGTTGGCCTGGGCGTACTCGATCGCGACGATGCGCGTGAAATTGATCAGGCCGGCCTTCATCGTGCCGTAGGCGGCGCCGTTCGGCGCGGCCCCGACGCCACCGATGGACGAGGTGTTGACGATCGCGCCGCCGCCTTGAGCCGCCATGACAGGCAGGGCGGCGCGCGTGCCCCAGAAGACGGCATTCAGGCCGACCGTCACCGCGTGCTGCCAATGTTCCAGCGGGATTTCGGCGGTCGGGACCCGGGCGAAGCCGGCCGGGTGGGCGTAGGCGTTGTTGTGCAGGAAGTCGATCCGGCCGAGTTCGGTCGCTGCCCGGCCTATGGCCGCCTCCAGCGCAGCCTGGTCGCCGACGTCGACGCGGATGGCGAGGCCGCGCCCGCCGAAGTCGCGGACCTTAGCCGCGGCGGTCTCGGCGGCTTCACCGTTGAAGTCCAGTATGGCGACGAAGCCGCCTCGCTCGGCATACCCCAACGCCGTCGCCAGGCCGATGCCCGAGCCGCCGCCGGTGATCACCGCAACCTTTCCATCGAACCGCATCTGTCTTGATCCTGCCGAGGGGCCAAACGACCACACCCCGGCGGATCACTCCGCCGGGGTGCGCGTCGCCTTGGATTAGGGATTGAGGAAGGCCGGCCGCAGGGTGAGCTGCATGCGCACTTCCCAGGGGCGGTTGCTTATGAAGAGCAGGTCGGCCCGGGTGCCGGTCGGAAGACCGGCCGCCGTGCCGCCACCTGTGGCCGCAAAGACCGAGACCGCGCGCATTTCGTCGGTCAGGTTCCGGCCGATCAGCGCCAGATCCCAGCGGTCGTCTTCGCTGTAGAGGCGGGCGCGGGCGTCCCAATAGTGGGCGGCCTTCTGCGCCGCGAACGGGGTGAAATCCCCGGCGGGGTTATACGAGTCCACGAACCTGAGCCCGACGCCCAGATCGAGGCGGATGTTCTTGGCGACCTCGAAGTCATAGGAGACGGCGACGTTCCCGCTCCAGTCGGGGGCGCTCGGCAGCGGCCGGCCGCTCAGGTCCTGCGATTGGAACCGCCCGTTCAGGCTGTCGAGATTACAGCCGAGCGCGATGGTCTGGCCGGTGTAGCAGGCGCCCTTGAACTCGTCGAAGCGGGCGTGATTGTAGCCGACGCCGACTTCGAAGCTCAGCCCGCGTACGGCTGCGGGCTGGTAGTTCATGTTGAAGTCGACGCCCTTGACCTTGGCCGAGGCCGCATTCTGCACGAGCGTCCGGGACAATGTGGCGTCGAAGGCGCTCACCTGCAGGTCGTCATAGGTGTAGTTGTAGATCGAGATGTCCACGCGCATCTGCCGGTCGAAGAGACGGGCCTTCACACCGCCTTCGAAGCCGCGCGCATACTCCGGCCCGTAGTCCACCCGGGCGCCCGGGGTCACCCCGACGACGGAGGGATTGAAGCCGCCGCCCTTGAAGCCTTCCTTGTAGGCGGCGAAGAGCGTGAGATCCGACGTCGGCCTGTAGGTCAGAGTCACTTCGGGCGAGACGTCCGTGGTCGTGAATTCTGTTACCGGGATCCGCGAGGTCACGTCGTTCACGACCAGGACGCGCCGCTCGATCGCCGTAATGCGTTTCTTGAGTTCGGTGTAGCGGGCGCCGCCGGCCAGCTCGAGGGTGTCGCTGACGCGAAAAGTGCCCTGAGCGAAAGCCGAATATGTGAAGCCGGGGACCTTGTAGTTCCCCACGAGGATCGGACCCGCCACGTAGCGGTCGCTGTCGGTATGGTATACGGATCGCTGGAAGAAGCCGCCGACCATGAAGTCGAAGCGCCCGCCGAAGTCTGACGTCAGTCGAAGTTCCTGCGAGGCGTCGCGTTGCTCTGAGTTCGACGCCAGCAAGACGTCACCTCGCGGGCCTACCTGTATGACCATGCCGCGCAACAGATAATTATAGTATCCGGTTACGGACGTCAGGGTGAGTTCCGGCGTAAGCTCATAGTCGATGTTCAGAGAGCTGACGAACTGCTGGTTGTGCTCTGCTGGCTTCTGCGGCAGGCGCAGGCCGGCTGCCCCGGCCGCAGAGGCGTCGCCGAGCGGCTGGGTGGTTTTGTCGAAGGTGCAATCGCCCGCATAAACGCCGTAGAGTGCGACGGACGCTTGCGACGTCCCCAGCGGACACGACCCCAACTGGGCTTCAGCATGGGCCGACGATCCGCTGGAGTGGATGAACGTGGCCTTGAAGTTTGCGGTCAGCTTGTCGGTCGGTGTCGCAAGCAGAGTCGCGCGATAGCCGAACTCGTTCCTGTAGGGCACGCGGTCGTAGCTGGTGGGCACGACGAGCGGGTCCGGAAAGTCCTTGGGCAGCGGATTCTTGAAGTAGCCCTTCGTCTGGCCGACGTAGGCCGCCACGCGGGCCTTCAGCCAATCCGTGACGGGTCCGCCCACGGCGCCTTCAAGGCGATACTCGTCCGCGTTCAGTTCATAGGATCCGCGCAAGTAGCCTGACCGTGTCGAGCCGGGGTCCTCGGAGCGGAAGGAAATGATCCCGCCTGTCGCGTTCTTCCCGAAGAAAAGGGCCTGCGGACCCTTCAGGATCTCCACCTGGCGCAGATCGAAGTAGCCGATCCGCGCTGCGGCTGCGTTCGAGACGGCGACGCCGTCGATGTTGACGGCCACGGTCTGGTCAATGCCGTTCACGGCGCTGCTTCCCACGCCGCGCAGGGAGATGCTGCCGCCGAAGGTCGCCGCATTGTTCGCGATGATGAGCTGGGGAGTCATCCGCGCCAAGGAGTACATGTCGTTGGCGCCGGCCCGGGTCAGCTTCTCGGGGCTGTAGGCGGTGATGACCGCGGGGACGGCGATGTCGCTTTCGGCGCGTTTCCGGGCCGTGACGATGACCTCTTCGACGGCTTGGCCGCCGGCGTCGGCCCCCGCTTCGGCCGCCACCGCTGGGGACCATGCTCCCATGCAGGCGAGGCTCAGGGCGCTGGCGCTCGCCAGCAGGATCCGGTGACGCGAATTCATGCTTCCCCCCTAGGGTTTATCGGTCGTGTCTCAAAGCGCATGCTTTGTGCTGACCAGTTAGTTGACATTTAGCTGAGGGAGGTATGTTGTCAATGCGTTTGCAGGAGGCCTCGCTGATTGGGTCGGCGGGGGCGGAGGTTCGATTCAAACGAAAATACAAAGGATCGAACTGAGATTCCGCGCTTCCACTGCCTTTGCGGGGGTGGGGCAAAAATACAACCGGTTGGTTAGTTGATTTGATCTGGGAGGGGCGAGTCGCGAGCCATGTCGCACGATCCGCTGCATAGTGTTGGTCCCATCGCCGGGCTCTTCGATACCGCGATCCGCCGCTACCCTGAGCGGGAATGTATGGTCGATGGCGATCGCCGCTACACCTACCGTCAGGTCGGCGAAGAGGTCAGCCGATACGTCCAGTTCTTCAAGTCTCGCGGCGTGACGCGCGGTCAGGGGTTGTCGCTTCTGTCGCAGAACCGCGTGGAGGCGATGTTCGTCACGCTGGCCTGTCAATTCATGGGCGTCCGCTACACCGCGCTGCACCCCCTGGTCGGGATCGAGGAGCATCGGTTCATCCTCGACGACGCCGAGAGCGACGTTCTGGTCGTGGACGCAGACCACTATCCGGAGCAGGCCCGGATCGTCGAACCCGGCCTGCGGATCTTCAGCCTGGACCCGCACGCCGCCTGCGAGGACATCCTGTCCGGCCTGCCCGCTTCGCCCCAGCCCCTGGCGATCGAGGCCGACGGCGGCGAACTGCCGTGGATCTACTACACCGGCGGAACGACGGGACGTCCGAAAGGCGTGCTGATGAGCCATCGGATGGCCGTCACCAACATGATGACCATCGCCGCGGTCCGCGAGTGGCCGGACCAGCCGCGGCTGCTCATGGCGTCGCCGATCTCGCACATGGGCGCGTTCAACTCGGGCCCGGTGATGATGAAGGGCGGGACGGTGGTGATCGTCCCGCGCTTCGACGTACTGGGTTTCTTCGACGTGGTCGAACGCGAGCGCATATCGGTGGCGCTCTTGGTGCCCACGATGCTGTACGCGATCCTGGACCATCCCAGGCTGGACGAGTTCGACCTCTCGTCGCTGAAGCTCATCACGATCGGCGGCTCGCCGATCTCGCCGCAGCGGCTCGAGGAGGCGATGCGGCGGTTCGGACCGATCTTCTCGCAGTTCCTCGGCCAGTCCGAGTGCGGGACCATTTCGTACCTGGCCGTGGCCGACCATGACCTTTCCAAGCCGCAGCGCCTGCAGTCGTGCGGGCTGCCGGTCGCCGGCAAGGACATCCGCGTGCTGGATGCCGACATGAACGAGGTGGGGGTCGGCGAGGTGGGCGAAATCTGCGCCCGGGGTCCTGGCGTGACCGACGGCTATTGGAAGCGGCCCGAGGAGACGGCGAAGGCCTTTGCCGGCGGCTGGCTGCACACGGGTGACCTGGCGCGGCGGGACGAGGAGGGGTTCCTCTACATCGTCGGCCGCGCCAAGGACATGATCATCACCGGCGGATTCAACGTCTATCCGAAGGAAATCGAGGATGCCCTGGACCGGCATCCGGCCGTGGCCCTGAGCGCCGTCATCGGCGTGCCGCACCCCAAGTGGGGCGAGGCCGTCACGGCGTTCGTCGTGCTCCGTCCGGGGCAGGCCGCCAGCGCCGAAGAGCTCATGGTGCGCGTGCGTAAGACCTGCGGCGCCGTGCAGACTCCGAAGGCGGTCCACTTCGTCGAGGAGCTGCCGCTCACCGGCTACAAGAAGGTCGACAAGGTCGCGCTGCGGACGCCGTTCTGGGCCGAGCAGGACCGGCAGGTGGGCTAGTCGCGGCGCCGCATCGACAATGACAATTGGCAGGGAGACTGGCCTTGAGAGGTATTGAAATCGGCGCGCCCGGGGGATTGGAGAATCTCCGTCTTGTCGACCTGCCGGAGCCGACGCCGGGACGCGGGGAGGTGCTGCTGAGGTTGCTGGCGGCGTCGCTGAACGCGCGCGACCTGGGCATGGCGCGGAGGCCCGCTGCGACGACGGTGGCGCCGTTGTCGGACGCCTGCGCGGTCGTGGAGGCGGTCGGGCCGGACGTCACGCAGGTGGCGCCGGGAGACCGGGTTTCGACCCTGTTCTTTCCGAACTGGCTGTCGGGACGGCTCACGCCGGAGAAGCGGACCTTCGCCCTTGGGGGCGCGAAGGGAGCCAACGCCGAGCGTGTGGTGCTGCCCGAGACTGCGGTGATCAAGGCGCCTGAGTATCTGTCCGATCACCAGGTGGCGACCCTGGCCTGCGCGGCGCTGACGGCGTGGCACGGGCTCATGGTGGCTGCGCGTCCGCTGCCGGGCGACACCGTCGTGCTGCAAGGCACAGGCGGCGTCTCGATCTTCGCGCTGCAGTTCGCCGCCGCTGCGGGCTTCGACACCATCATCACGTCCTCGTCCGACGAGAAGCTGACCCGCGCCCGCGCGCTCGGCGCGACGCACACGATCAACTACCGCCATCACGCCGAGTGGTCGAAGGAGGTGCGGCGGCTGACTGACGGCAGGGGCGCCCAGGCCGTGCTGGAGGTGGGCGGCGCCGGCACGCTGCAAGAGAGCCTCAAGGCCACCGCCATCGGCGGGACGGTCGCCGTGATCGGCGTGCTGACGGGTCCGCAGGAGGCCGTCCCGATCCCCACGCTGATGGGCAACCTGATCCGGATGCAGGGTGTGACAGTCGGCTCGCGTGAGATGTTCGAGGACATGTGTCGGATGCTGATCGCCAACAGGCTCGAGCCTGTCGTGGACCGGGTGTTCCCCCTGTCGGAGGTGCGCGCCGCCTACGACGCCATGACGGGCGGAGACCGGTTCGGCAAGGTGGTGATCGACTTCACGCGTTGAGGGCGGCCCGGTGTTCCAGATGGCGGCTCAGCGCAACGACATCGCGCAGGGCCGCCAGAAGGCTGTTCAGGTGAGTGCAGCCCAACGTGCCGGGCAGGGCCGCGGCCACCCCCCGCCCGAAGCCTTCGATGGAGGAGCCGACCATCCGCTGCGCGCTCAGGGCCGCCCCTATGCACTCGCCATAGGGCAGAACGGCGGGGGTCACCGCGATCGAACGCAGGATGAGGCTGTCGGGTTCGACGGTCGCCTGGACGCGGTACTCATGGAAGATGTTCCGAAGTTCGCGGACGCCGGGCAACGCCGCGCTGTCCTGGAATTCGGCGTCGAGGCGCAGAAGTCCATCCTCGGCCCACAGGTCGATCCGCCGCGAGCGCCTCTGGTTCGGCCCGTCGGCATCCTCGAAGCGATGCCAAGCGTAGGGATCGTCGGCCCGAAGCGGGAGCGGCGCGATGGCGTGGCTCTGACGCTCGACGTTCGAGCGACCGTCCGGCCGGACCGCGGCGGAACCAGGTCGGAACGCCATGCAGACACCCGTCACGTCACGGTCGATGCGGTCGGCGAGGCCGGCGGCCCGATGGCGTTCGCGCCAGTCGGACGTCCAGGCCGCCCAGCCATGCGTCGACACGAACGCGGCGCTGGCGGTGTCGTCGAGAAGGCGATGTAGCAGGGTGGCGTCGGCGACCTCATCGGGCATAGCTTGGAGAACCGCCTTGCGCATCGGCCCTGGCGGACCAGCGCCGACGAGAGTGGCGAGCTCGGCGCTCCGTCGCGCCCCCTCGATCCGTTCGATCACGCGGCGGGGCGACATCAGGACTTCGAGCCGGTCTTCCGCGATGACTTCAGGGCTGGCCGGATCGTCACCGGTATAGAGATCGCGCGCGGCGCCTCGCATCAGGGCCGAACCGGTCATGCCGTCCGGCCACGACGTCTGGACGGAAGATGTGCGCCGGACCGAGCGGCGACGCCGGTCCGGCGGCGGCCCTGCGGACCGCCTGGGGGCTTCGGGAGGTGTCGCCGCGGGCCCGTCCAACGATCCGCTCAGCGCCAGAGTTCTGGGCGGATCGTGAGCTGGAGGCGCACCTCGAGGGGCCGGTTGACGAAGCCCAGGAGGTCCGCCGGCGTTCCGGCCGCGAGGCCGGCTGTGGTGCCCGACACCGACTGGTTGGTAATGCTGTGGGCGCGCAGCTTGTCCGTGATGTTTCGGCCGATGAGAGCCAGATCCCAACTGCCGTCCTCGGCGAACACGCGCGCTCCGAGGTCGACGAAGGCGACCTCCTTCTGCCGGCCGCCCGGCGCCAGGTCGCCCGCGGGATTGTAGCTGCTCTTGTAGCGGACGCCCCCGTTCAGCTCGAAACTGAGGTCGCCGTTTATCGGGAAGACGTAGGCGGCGCCGAGGTTGGCCGACCAGATCGGAGCGTTGGGCAGTTGTTCGCCCGAATAGTCCTGGGACGTGAATCGCCCGCCTGCCGGGACGAGGTTGCAGCCCTGCGCCACGGTCTGGCCCACGTAGCAGGTGCCGATGAAGTCCTTGTAGCGCGCGCGGTTGTAGGCGACCGCGCCGTCGATCGAGAGGCCGGAGACCGCCGGCGGCTGGTAGCGGAAGTCGATCTCGGCGCCCTGGACCCGCGCCGAGGCGGCGTTGCGGACCTGGGTCGAGAGCTGTTGGCCGTCGTAGATGCTGACCTGCAGGTCTGAGTATTTGTAGTTGTAGATCGCGCCGTTCACGCGCAGTGAGCGGTCGAGGAGCAGCGCCTTCACGCCAGCTTCCATGCCTGCGACGCGCTCGGGGCCGAAGGAAGGGTCGTAGCCGACCGGGACGGTGGCGGTGACCGAGGGATTGAACCCGCCCGACTTGAAGCCTTCCTTGTAGGCCGCGAAGACGGTGAGCCGCGTGGAGGGGCGATAGGTGAGCGTGACTTCCGGAGACAAGTCGCTGGCCTTCACCTTGTCCTTGGCGAGGTTGCCGGTCACGTCGCCCTGGAGTTGCCGGGTGATGACGACGCGCTTGGTTTCCTCGGTGTACCGGCCGCCGCCGGCCAGTTCCCAGTTCTCCGCGAACCGCCACGTGAGCTGACCGAACACCGACCCTGCGCGCCCACGCTGATAGGTATTCGCCACATTGTAAGGCGCCGTGAGGAGGTAGAGCCGGGGTTCCTCGTCGAAGCCCGAGCGCTGGTAGTAGGCGCCCACCATGAAATCGAATGCGCCGCCGAAGTCGGAGGCGAGGCGCAGTTCCTGGGAGTAGTCCTCCTTGAGCTGGTCCTGCGACAGTCCGATGCCGACGCGTGGACCGACCTGGGTGGAGAAGCCGTCCAGCTTGTAGCGATGATAGCCCGTGACGGAGGTCAGGTTCAGTTCGGGTGTCAGGTCGTAGGACAGGTTCAGGCTGCTGATGAGCTGCGAATTCGACTCGCGGGGTGTGCCGTCGCCGAATTCGGGGATGAGTGCGGTGATCGAAGCCGGCGCGTCGCTGATGGCGGCGCCGTACTTGTCCAGCCGGCAGTTGTCGGCGGGCGGGCCGAAGATGGCCTGCGGCGCCTGGGGCGCGCCGGTCGGGCAATAGACCAACTGGCTCGCCAGGAAGCTGCTGGCGCCCTTGGCTTTCACGTAGGCGGTCTTGAACGTGGCCCTCAGCTTGTCGCTCGGCTCGAAGAGTACGGTTAGGCGTCCGCCGATCTCATCCTGGTGCGGCGATCTCGTCTCGCTGGGGCCAACCACGCCCGGCGCGAAGTTGGTTGGCAGCGGGTTGCGCAGATAGCCGTCGATCGAGTTCACATAGCCCGCCAGTCGCATCGACAGGGCATCGGTGAGCGGTCCGGAGATCGCGGCCTCGGCCCGCCACTCCCGGGCTTCGAATTCGTAGCTGGCGCGGCCGTAGCCGTTCCAGGTGGCGGTCGGGTCCTGGGAGAGGAACGAGATCACGCCGCCCGGGCTGTTCTTGCCGAAGAACAGGGTCTGCGGCCCTTTCAGGATCTCGACCTGGCGCAGGTCGAACTGGCCGATGCGGGTGGCTCCCGCGTTGGAGACGGCGACGCCGTCGATGTTGAGCGAAACCGTCTGGTCGACGCCCACGGTGTTGCCGCTGGCGACCCCGCGCAAAGCGATCTGGCCCCCGATCGGGCCCACGTTGTTGTTGATCGAAAGCTGGGGCGTCAGCTGGGCGATGCCGTAGACGTCGGAGACCCCCTTCGCCGCCAGCATCTCGCCGGACAGGGCGGTCACGACGGCTGGGACCGAGATATCGGTTTCGGAGCGCTTGCGGGCGGTGACGATGACCTCTTCGATCCCGACGGCCTCTGCGCTGGACGCCGCTTCAGCGGCGTGGGCGGCAGGGGTCAGTCCGACAGTGATCGCGGCGCCCGCGAAGAGCATCGTCCTGTAGTGGCTGCGCAAGTGAGTCCTCCCCCTCCAATGAGTCTGCCAGCATTTTTATGCTGACTAGTTGGTTGACTAGTGGGCGAGAATGAGGGCGTCGTCAAGCGCGGAGAAACAGGGGGAATGCCGGGCCAGGTTGACGGCGTTCTCGTCGCCCAGGCATTGTCAACCAACTGGTCAGGGCGCCGAAGGGGCGCGTTGTGCGACCTGGTTTTCAAGGAGGCGGGCATGCACGCAGGGGACAGCGTTTCCGGCGCATGGTGGAACGAGTTCCGACAGGGCTGGACCGTGCTGCTGGCCGCCACGGTGGGGGCGGCTTTGAGCGCCTCTTCGTTCGCCTCGTTCACGCTGGGCTTCTTCATGCCTCGGCTGCAGGCCGAGTATGGCTGGGATCGGAGCGCCATCGGCGCGGCCGCCAGCGCGTTCCTCATGGGGTTACTGGTGCTCATGCCCCTCGCGGGCCGGTTTGCGGATCGCTGGGGTGCGCGCCGCGTGGCGTTGGGGTCGATCGTGATCGCCGCGCTGACCCTTGCGGCGGCGTCGCAGGCCATCACCTCGCTGTGGAGCCTCTACGCCGCCTATGCCGCGCTGGCGGTCGGGGGCGCAGGAACCAGCTTCGTCGTCTACTCGCGCGCGGTGAACTCCTGGTTCGTGCGCTCCAGGGGCCTGGCGCTGGGGATCATGATCGCGGGCACGGGGATCTCGACGGCCGTGATGCCGTTCCTGCTGCCGCCGATCATCGCCGCCTACGGCTGGCGATCTGGATACCTTCTGCTGGCGCTGGCGGTCTTGGTCGCGCTCGTCGCGGTTGTGCCTCTGCTGCGTGAGCGGACCGTCGCCACCCAGGACGTACGGCCTGCCGAGGGCATGACGATGCGCGAGATCCGTCGCACGCCGGCCTTCTGGACACTGGCGTTCGCCATTCTCTGCATCTCGCCCGTGTTCGCCGGCGTCACCATCCATCTCGCGCCGGCCTATACCGACATGGGGGCGACGCCGCTTCAGATTCAGGCCGCGGTGTCGGCCTTCGGCATTTCGATGATGATCGCACGGCCGCTGATCGGCTTGGCGCTGGACCGCTTCCCCGCGCCGCTGGTCGCCGCTACGGCCCTCATGGCGCCGGCCATCACCCTGGCCCTGGCCGGCCGGTCGGGGCCCGAGTTCGCCGTGGTGGTCGGCGTGGCGTTGGGTATCGGCCTGAGCGCCGAGAGCGACATGATGGCCTACATCGTCAGCCGCTACTTCGGCCTCAAGGCCTACAGCGAGGCCTATGGCTGGCTTTATTCGTTCGCGACGTTCGGCTTCGCGCTTGGACCGATCATGGCCGGCTGGGTCTACGAGGCGTTCGGTGACTACGACGTGGGCCTGATGACCGCCGCCGGCCTGTGCGTGCTGGGCGCGCTCGCGTTCCTTTCACTCACGCTTCGCGGGCCGCGCGCTCACGCGACCGCCGTGGTGGGATAGCCCAGGTAGGACTTCATCTCGGTATAGGCCTCGAAGGCGGCGGGGCCACGCTCCCGGCCGTTGCCCGACTGCTTCACGCCGCCGAAGGGCGCCGCCGGGTCCGCGATCTGACGGCCGGCGCCGTTCAGATGCACCTGTCCGGCGAACAACTGGCTTGCGATATCGCGGAGCTCTTCAAGGTCGGCGCCGTGGAGGTAAGCCGCCAGGCCATAGGGCGTGTCGTTCGCCTTCTCGATGGCGTCTTCGACGTCGGTGAACTCCTGGATCACCAGGACCGGGCCGAAGATTTCCTCGCGCACGACGGTCATGTCGGGACGGGTATCGGTGAAGATCGTCGGCCTGGCGAAGTAACCGCGATCGAGCCCCTCGGGCAGACCGGGGCCGCCGGCCACCAGGCGCGCGCCGTCATCCAGTCCCGACTGGATCATGTCCTGAACTCGCCGCCACTGGGCTGCGTTCACCAGCGGGCCCAGCAACGCGCCGGATGCTGGTGGTCCCACTGTGATGGCGGCGGCGGCTTCCGCGGCGAGTCGCTCGGCCTCAGCGCGCCGGCTGGCCGGAACCAGCAGGCGGGTCGGTGCGACGCAGCCCTGGCCCGAGTTCATCATCGCCGACTGCACCGCATGCGGAATCGAAGTGGCGAAATCGGCGCTTTCCAGCACGATGTTGGGGCTTTTGCCGCCCAGTTCCTGGTGGACGCGCTTCACGGTCTCGGCGGCGCGGCGGCCCACGTCGACGCCGGCGCGCGTAGAGCCGGTGATCGAGACCATCGCCACGTCGGGATGCGAGCTCAGCGCCGCGCCGACGGTGGGGCCGTCGCCGAAGATCATGTTGAACACGCCGGGCGGGAAGCCGGCTTCGTCGACGGCCTCGGCGATCAGGCGCGCAGAGTAGGGCGCATACTCAGAGGGTTTGAGGACCACGGTGCAACCCGTCGCCAGGGCCGGTGCGAGCTTGGTCATGATCGTGCCGGCCGGGAAGTTCCACGGCGTCACCAGGGCGCAGACGCCGATCGGCTCCTGGCAGACGAGCGTACGCCCCACGACCTGCTCGAACGGATACGTCCGCAGCGTGTCGAGCGCGATCTGGGTATGCAGTTGGCCCGCAGGCGCCTGAACGTCGCGACTGAACCATGCGGGCGAGCCCATCTCCTCGGTCACGGCCGCGGCCATTTCATCGGTTCGGCGCGCCAGGGCGGCCACCAGCCGTTCGAGGAGAGCGATGCGGTCTTCGCGTGTGGTCCGGCGGTATGTGCGGAAGGCGCGCCTCGCGGCGTCGACGGCGGTCTCCACATCGCGCACGTCGCCCAGGACGAGGTGACCGGACGTGGCCTCCGTGGCCGGATTGACGATGTCGAAGATCGCCTGGCCGGAAGGGCTGATCCATGCGCCGTCGACGTAGAAATTCGAGAGTTCACGCATCAGGCTCAGATCCCGCGAAATTGACAACCAACTAGATAGTTGACATTAATCGTCAGGGCGTGGGATGAGCAACTACGAAAAATCGCGAGCGGCGCCCGTGCGCGGCGCCAGGCCGCCATAGGGAGCGTAAGATGTCCACGATGGTCGACCTTGTGGCGGTGGGCAAGGCGCCCCTGGAGAGCCTCGATCCCAGCGACATCCAGCTCTATGCCCAAGATACCTGGCGGCCGGTCTTCGCCCGCTTCCGCGAGGAGGCGCCGGTCCACAAGGTTACCGTCAGCCCATACTCACCCTTCTGGGCCGTGACGACCCACGATCTGTGCACGTATGTGGAGACACACCCCGAACTGTTCTCGTCGGATTCAAAGTACGGCGGCATCTCGATCGTCGACCTGCCGTTCCAGAACTTCATCGCCATGGACCGTCCGCGGCATACCGAGCACCGCAAGGTGATCCAGCCGATGTTCGCGCCCGGCGAGTTGGCGCGCATGGGTGAGGCGATCCGCCAGCGCTCGACCACGGTGATCGACAGCCTGCCGGTGGGCGAGACCTTCGACTGGGTGGATCGTGTCTCGATCGAACTGACGACCCAGATGCTGGCGATCCTGTTCGACTTCCCGTGGGAGAACCGGCGTCAGCTCACCGAATGGTCGCATTGGTCGCGTCACGTCGAAGCGGTGTCCGACCCGGAACTGGCGCCGATCCGCGACGCCAAGCTGGCCGAGATGACGGCCTATTTCAGCGGTGAATGGAGCCGCAAGCGTCAGCTCGATCCGGGCTCCGACCTGATCTCGCGCATGGCGCACTCGGACGTGATGGGCGACCTGACCTGGGACGAGAAACTGGGTACGTTGGCGCTGCTGATCGTCGGCGGGAACGACACCACGCGGAATTCGATGAGCGGCATGATCCTGGCGTTCAACGAATTCCCCGACCAGTGGGCCAAGCTGCGGGCGGATCCCGAACTGATCGACAACGCCGTGGTCGAGATCATCCGCTGGCAGACGCCGATCCTGGCCATGCGTCGGACGTGCGTGGCCGACACCGAACTCGGCGGGCAGCAGATCCGCAAGGGCGACAAGGTGGTCATGTGGTACATCTCGGCGAACCGGGACGAGACCGTCTTCCCCGAGGCCGATCGCTACATCGTGGACCGGCCGAACGCGCGGGACCATCGCTCGTTCGGCTTCGGGATCCATCGCTGCCTGGGCGCGCGGCTGGCCGAGTTGCAGGTCCGCATCCTGCTGGAGGAGATGATCAAGCGGAACATGGTGGTGGAGATCGTCGGGGACCCGGTCCGGCCGGCGACCCTGGCCGGCCACGGCTTCGAGACCATGCCGGTGCGTATCCGCTACGAGTAGAGGGAGCTGTCGCCGCGGCGCTGCCGGTGGCGCCGCGGCGAGCCCATCATCCGATCTGGCGCGCGTCCCGGTCCCAGAAGCGGTCGCGCAGCGCCTTCTTGTCGATCTTGTTGTAGGCCGTCATCGGCAGGGCGCTGACCTTATGCACGGTCTTTGGGGCGTAGACCGGTCCCTTCCTGCTCCTCACCAGCGCCTTCAGTTCGGAGACGTCCACCGCGGCGCCATCCTTGGAGACGACGAAGGCGGTCACCGCCTCGCCCCACTTCTCGTCCGGCACGCCGATCACGGCGCACATGGCGACGGCGGGATGGGCCTCGAGCACGTCCTCCACTTCGCGCGGATAGACGTTGAAGCCGCCCGATATGATCATGTCCTTGGCCCGTCCGACGAGAAAGAGATAGCCGTCGGCGTCGCGGGTCGCCAGGTCGCCGGTGTGGAGCCAGTCGCCGCGGAAGACCTCGGCCGTCTCTTCCGGCCGCTTCCAGTAGCCGTCCATCACATTGGGGCCACGCACGCAGACCTCGCCGACCTCGCCGGGGCCGACTTCCTCCAGGGCTTCGTTCAGCACCGCCACGTCAAAGCCCATGATGGGCAGGCCGCACGACTCCAGCTTGCGCGGGTCGCCCAGGTGGTCGCTCTTCGAGAGATAGGTGATGTTCTGGCACTCGGTCTGACCATAGCCCTGGCAGAAGATCGGGCCGAAATGGTCCAGGGCCTGCTGGATCCGCGTGGGTGAAATCGGCGCGCCCGTGTAGGCGATCAGCTCGAGTGAGGAGAGGTCGTAATCCCGAAGCCGGGGATGGTCGAGCAGGGCGTAGATGGCGGTGGGCACCAGGGTGACGGAATTGATCCGTTCCTTCTGGACGATCTCCATGAAGCTGACGGGCGTGAATCCGTCCTGCAGGAAGATGACGCCGCCCTTGAGCTGAACCGGCGCGATGTTGCCGCCGCTGGCGTGGGAGATCGGCGTGGCCGCCAGCACGCGGGGGTGGAGCGGATACTCCCGCTCGGCGGCGATCTGCTTCATGTTGTTGATCCACATGCGGTGCGAGACCACGACGCCCTTCGGCCGCCCTGTGGTGCCTCCGGTGTAGAGCACCTGAGAGACGTCTTCGCTGCGCGCCTCGATGATCAGCGGGGCCGGCGCGAACTTGGGCAGGAGCTCTGCGGCGCTGACCCCGAAGTCGGCGACGCCGAACGTGAGCACCAGCTGAAGCGAAGGCAGCAGTCGTTCCGTCTCGGGATAGCGGTCGGCATCGACGACCAGCGCCGCCGCCTCCGAGTCCTCCAGCACGAACCGGTGATCGTCGATCGACCCCATCGGATGCAGGGGCGTATAGCGCATGCCCAGATACTGGCAGGCGGCCATGACCGCGATCACCTCAGGCCGGTTGCCAGACAGTACGGCAAGTCCCTGGCCTCGACCCAGGCCGTAGGACTTGAAGAGCTGGATGAAGCGGCTGACCTGTTCGCCGAACTGGCGATAGGTGATGCGCACGTCGCCCTGCACGATCGCCTCGTGGTCGGCGTAGCGTCGTATGGCGCGGTCGTAGAGCGTTGCGACCGTCGCACCCTGGTAAAGCGCCGCCTCGGTCATGGTCCTCCCCTTGCCTTTTCTGCAGCCGCGCGGACGCGGCGAGCGGCGATGGTGATTATGGGGGATAGGCGTGTCAACTTGTTAGTCGAAATCGGAAGGGATCGTCCTCGATTGGCGGCGGTCGAGAGCCGGCTTTCGCGGGAACGGCATAGTCTTCTTGACGCGTCGACGGGGCTGATCATAGAGTCAACCAACTGGTAGGTTGCAGGCTGACTTCTCCCCAAGCGGCCGAGCCTCCGGCCCACAGTCTCGGCGCCGCGCGTCCTCCCTGACGCTGGTCGCGCCGAGGCTGTGAGGAGCCCGATCTCGAAGGGCTCCGACCCTAGGGCGCGCCAACTCCCCGTGGCCCAGGTTCAACTGCGCCGGAGGCCCGGCCTCCGGCGGCCCTTGTCCGGCGCGCGCCGCGCGCGTGTTCGGTAGGAGACGTCATGGATCGGTACGACATCATCATCGTCGGTGCGGGGTCGGCGGGCAGTGTGCTGGCCAACCGGTTGTCGGCCGATGGTCAGCGCCGGGTCCTGCTGCTCGAGGCCGGCGGGCGTGACGGATCGATTTTCGTGAAGATGCCGGCCGGCACGTTCAGCCTGGCGACGAAGGGCCGCTACAACTGGGGTTTCTGGAGCGAGCCCGAGCCCGAACTCGGGGGGCGGAGGATCTTTTTCCCGCGCGGCAAGGGCCTGGGCGGTTCGTCGCTGATCAACGGGATGATCTACATACGCGGCAACGCGGGCGACTACGACCAATGGCGCCAGATGGGTCTCGCGGGTTGGTCCTATGCTGACGTCCTGCCGTACTTCAAGCGCGCCGAGGGCCTGATCGGGCCAGGGGAGGACCTGTTCCACGGCCGGTCGGGCCCGCTCTCCGTCTCCCAGGCCAAGACGCGCAACACGGTCTACGAGTCGTTCGTCCAGGCAGGCGAGCAGGCTGGCCACCCCGTGAACGCCGACTTCAACGGCAGCGATCAGGAAGGCTTTGGCCGCTATCACCTGACCATCCGGGACGGCGAGCGCTGGAGCGCTTCGCGGGCCTATCTGCGGCCGATCGCCGGCGTGCGCCCGAACCTGACCATCCAGTCGCGAGCCCGAGCGACGCGCATTCTTGTCGAGGGGGGCAGGGCGGTCGGCGTCGAATACGTGGTCGGCCGGTCGACCGAGCGCCGCACCGCCTATGCGGACGCCGAGGTGGTGCTCAGCACCGGCGCAGTGCAGTCGCCGCAATTGCTGCTGCTCTCGGGCATTGGCCCGGCCGAAGAGGTGCGTGCGGCGGGCGTGCCCGTGGTCCACGACCTGCCCGGCGTGGGCAAGAACCTGCAGGACCACATCGCTGTGCGCCTCAACTGGGAGGTGCCCGGCATTCCGACCGCCTACACCTACTCCAAAGGTCTGGCGAAGCTGATGACCGGCCTGGACTATCTGCTGCGCAAGCAGGGGCCGGGGCGGCAGAACTTCCTGGAGACCGGGGCCTTCATCCGCACCCGGCCCGAACTTGATCGGCCCGACGTGCAGCTCCACAACGCGCTCGCCGTGGTGCAGACCGTGGGCGAGAGCAACGACCGCGGCGGTTTCACGATCAGCCTGTGCCCGTTGCGTCCGGAAAGCCGCGGCGAGATCACCTTGCGCTCGAACGACCCGTTCGAGGATCCGGTCATTCGCGGGAACTATCTGACCGCGCCCCGAGACCGCCAGACGATGCTGGACGCGGTGCGGATGGTCCGCGAGGTCGCCGCTCAGCCGGCGCTCAAGTCCATCTGCACGGGCGAATTGCATCCCGGGCCGGCCGTTCAGTCGGACGCCGAGATCGACGCCTGGATCCGTGCGACCTGCGGGTCGCAGTTCCACCCGGTCGGCACGTGCCGGATGGGGCCGACAGGTGATCCCTCGGCGGTGGTCGACGGGCAGTTGCGGGTCCAGGGCCTGTCAGGCCTGCGCGTGATCGATGCCTCGGTCATGCCGACCCTGGTGGGCGGCAATACCAACGCGCCGTCGATCATGATCGGAGAGAAGGGCGCGGACTTGATCCTGGGCCAGTCGCTGCCCCCCGACGAAGCGGCGGATGGCGCGCGCCGTGGCCGGAGGGAACTGCGCGCGGCCTAGGCTGGAGGCGGCGCCGCCGGTCGTCGCCCGCCGGCCGTCTCCGGGGAGCCTCAAACGGAAAGGGCCGCGGCGGCGCCCCGGCCCTCTTGCGTTTCGGTGTCGCGGGAAGCGTCAGTCGGGCAGCACCCACTTGGCGTTGTCGACGAAGAACTTCCGCATGACCTCCTCGCCGTGGCCGGCGTCGGTGAGGCTCTGGACCAGACGGTCCATCGGCTCCTTGCCGCCCTCGATGTGGGGGAAGTCGCTGGCGTAACAGAGTACGTCCTCGAGGCCGTACTGGTCGATGTATGTGCCCACGTCCTCGAAATCGAAGGCCGAGACCCGCACGTTGCGGCGGATGTAGTCCGAGGGCCGGCCATTCATCGGCCAGTTGGCGTTGCGTCGGTTGAAGGCGCCGGAGTTGTCGATCCACATGTCCATGCGGCGCATCATCGGGCCGATCCATTCCGCGCTGAGTTCGGCCATCAGGACGCGCAGCTCGGGATGCCGTTCAAAGACGCCGCCCAGGACCATGGTCGACAGGAAGCACTCGGGCGCGCGGGACATGTTCACCAGCGACCAGGGATCGAGCGAGAACTCGAGACCATTCTTGAAACCCGTGAACGCCTCGGCGTCGCGCCAGCCGGACGACGCCAGGAACGCCCAGTCGGCGCCGACGTGCATCGACAGGGTCGCCTTCTCGGCTTCCAGCAGGCTGTAGAACGGGTCGAGCGACGAGTGGGCCGGCGAAACGCCGCCGGGCAGTTGCGAGGCGCGGAGCCAAAGAACGCGGATGCCGCGATCCAGCAGCGCGCGCGTCTCGGACATGAGTTCTTCGACGGTGTCGCCGATGATGAACGCCACCGGCCGGTAGTTGTCGTTCTCGTCCAGGACGCGCACCGCCCAGTCATTGTGAGCCGCCAGGCACTGGCGGGCATAGCCGCGCCGGTTCTCGGTGATCTGCGGCATGCAGATCTGGGGTTCGTCGGCCTGCACGAGCAGGCGCGCCGCCTTGATGCCGAAGGGGCCGGGGAACAGCATCTGCTTGTGCACGCCGACGAGGTCCAGGACCTCGGCCCGCCGGCTCAGGTCGAACGAACTCGGCGCTTCGCAACGCTTCAGCTTCCAGACGTTGTCCGGCGTGATCTCGGCGTCGTCGGCGTCGGCCGCCTCGTTGGCGTCGTAGCTCGACTGCTGGATGACGTCTGTCATCAACTGGGCAACCGAGCCGAATTGTTCGACCCAGTGATTGGCGGGCGTGTGCTCGTGGGAGTCCACGTCGAGGATCTGGCCCGCGAACGGAAGCGTGACTTCCGGAATGGCATGGACGGTGGTCGGCATCAGTTTCCTATTCCTTCCCTAGCGGTGGAAATGAGCCATCGCACCGTCGCCCGGGGCGACGCTGCGCGATCCTCTCTGCCGCGTAGATATCGTGTGCGCCTTGGTCAGTTGAGTCAACCTCCTAGTTGATCAATGGGGTTGGCGTGTCGGGTCAGAAGCTATGTCGAGGTATGCCGGAGGGGCGATAAAAGTGTATAATAAACAACTAGTATGGGCTGATTTTGAACGGAGTCCCGCGCCCGTCGACAGGCGTTTGGGTTTGCATCAACTAACGGGTTGACGTTGTTCGAGGCGCGTGCGAACCATTGCGGCGCGCCTCCACAAGACGAGGCGATGGGAGGGTATCTGATGAAGGCGGCTGACATCTTCGACGTGCGCGGCCGGACGGTGATCGTAACCGGCGGCGCGCACGGGATCGGGATGGCCTATGCCGAGGCGCTGGCTGACAACGGCGCGCGAGTGACGATCATGGATCTGGACGCCGCAGGGCTGCAGGCGACGGTGGATCGCCTGAATGCCAACGGTGGCGACGTGCGGGGCGTGGTCGTGGACGTGTCGGACCGGCCAGCGGTCCACAAGGCCTTCGACGAAACCACGGCCTTCTATGGAAAGCTGGACGTCGCCTTCCTGAATGCGGGAATCAATTCCGGGGCGGGGTTCATCACCCGCGGCGGCACGGGCGCGCCCCGGGAGCGGCCGGTCGAGCGGGCGCTCGAGAACTATGACGACGCGCAGTGGGACAGGATCATGTCGATGGCGGTGACCTCGGTGTTCACCGGCCTGAAGGCGGCTGCGCGCAACATGAAGCCCCAGGGCTACGGCCGGATCATCGTGACGACGTCGGTGGCCTCCAGCCGCATCATCGCCCACTGCGGCCAAGCCTACATGGTGGCCAAGGCCGCCGCGGCCCACCTGGTGCGCACCGCGGCGCTGGAGCTGTGCGAGTACGGCATCCACGTCAACGCCATCGCGCCGGGTGGCTTCGCGACCAACAGCGGAAACGGCTACTTCCGAGATCCCAAGAACAAGGCGCTGTCGGCCAAGCTGGTGCCGTTGCATCGGATGGGCGAGATCGAAGAGATGCAAGGCGTGGCGCTGCTGCTGGCGTCAGGCGCATCGAGCTTCATGGTGGGCTCGGAGCTCCTGGTCGACGGTGGAACCGTGCTGGGCGCGCTGGACTGACGCCATCGTTCGCAGGCGAGACGACCTAATGACTGACCAGATCCATCTCGGCTCGACGATCGCCAGCCTGTACGATCGCGCCATAAAGCGGTTCGCGGATCGCGAGGCGATCGTGTTCGGCGACACCCGTTTGACCTATCGCGAGTTCGGCGAGCAGGTCAGCCAGTTCATCCAGCTCTTCAAGTCCTTCGGCCTGGGCCGGGGGCAGGGCCTGGCCATGTTGTCGGGCAACCGGCCCGAAGTGATCGCAGTGATGGCGGCCTGCCATTTCATCGGCATCCGCTACACCCCGCTGCACCCGCTGGGTTCCATCGAGGACCATCTGTTCGTTCTTGAAGACGCCGAGATCTCGGCGCTGGTTGTCGACGCCGACGCCTATCCGGCGCGTGAGCGCGCCGTGCCGTCGCTGCAGGCGGTCATCACCTTCGGCAACGCTACGTTCGGCGTGCGGGCCGAGGACCTCTTGCCGAAATTCAAGCCGCAGCCGCTGACGATCGAGTCGCGCCCCGAGGACATCGCGCACATCCTGTACACCGGCGGAACCACGGGCCGGCCCAAGGGCGTGGTCCAGCGGCACGGGCAGTGGCTCAACAACATGAAGCTGCTGTTGTCCGAGCGGGAGTATCCGCATCCACCGCGCTTCCTGGTCTCGACGCCCATTTCGCATGCCGGTTCGGGCAACATCGCGCCCACCCAGTTGCGCGGCGGCGTGCTGGTTCTGCAGAAGAGTTTCAACGCCGTGGAGTTCATGGCGGCGATCGAGCGTGAGCGGATCAACGCGACGCTGCTGGTCCCGACCGCGCTGTACAACCTGCTGGATCATCCGCGGCTGAAGGAGTTCGACCTCTCGTCGCTGCAGATGCTGGTGTACGGCGGCTCGCCGATCTCCCCCAGCCGGCTGGACCAGGCGATCGAGGCCTTCGGTCCGATCTTCTGCCAGCTCTACGCCCAGACCGAGTGCGGCAGCATCACCTACCTGTCGAAGGCCGATCATGTGGCGAACGCGCGTCGTCGCGAATCGTGCGGCTTGCCGATCATCGGCCAGGACGTCGTGCTGCTCGACCCCGACGGCGTCGAAGTCGCGCCCGGCGAGGTCGGCGAGATCTGCGTGCGTGGCCCGAACGTGATGGAGGGCTACTGGAAGCGGCCCGAGGATACGGCCGAGGCGTTCCGCGGGGGGTGGCACCATACCGGCGACCTCGCAACCCAGGACGAGGATGGCTACTACTACATCGTCGGCCGCGCCAAAGACATGATCGTAACCGGCGGGTTCAACGTCTATCCGCGCGAGGTGGAAGATGTCGTGAGCCAGCATGAGGCGGTAGCGGCCTGTGCGGTCATCGGTGTTCCCGACCCCAAGTGGGGCGAGGCGGTCACCGCGTTCGTCGTACTGCACGAAGATCGCTCGGCCAGCGGCGCCGAACTGACGGCGCTCGTGAAGCTGAAGAAGGGGCCGATCTACGCGCCCAAGGCGGTAAACTTCGTGGCCGAGCTTCCGATGACCGCCCTCAACAAGATCGACAAGAAAGCGCTGCGCAGCCGGTTCTGGGACGGCGAGACGCGGCAGGTCGGCTGAAGAGACCGGCCGGCGTCCATGGGGCGGAGGAAGCAGTGAGCATTGGGATCGTAGCGAAGGTTCGGGTGGCGCCGGGCCGCACCGACGACTTCGAGGCCTATTTCGCGGGCCAGGCGGCGGCGGTTGCGGCGGCCGAGCCCGGGTGCGAGCTCTATCGACTGTTCCGATCGCGCGGCGAGGCCGACACCTATGTGGTGATGGAGATCTACGCCGACGAAGCGGCGCTGCAGACGCACGTGTCGAGCGTGCACCATCAAGCCGGCCGTCCAAAGGTGAAGCCGTTGCTCGCGGCGCCGACGGAATTCGAGATCTTCGATGCGATCGGCCGCTGATCGCCCCGCCCCCCGCCGGCTGACGGTCCGCGATCTGGCGGTGCTGTCGGCGCTGCTGATGGCCGACATCCTGAGTACGTTTGAGCTCACGATGGTCTACACGGCCATGCCCACGATCAGCCGCGCGTTCGATCATGCGTCGGACGTCGTGTGGCTGGTGACAGCGGGACTGTTGGTCTCGGCCACGGCCTGCGCGTTGTGTGGTCGATTGGGCGACATCTATGGGCGGTCGCGCATCCTGCTGATCGTCATGGGAATCTCCTGCGTGGGCTCCTTTATCGCCGCGCTGGCGACGGGGCTGCCGCAACTGATCGTCGGCACCGCGCTGCAGGGGTCGGCCGGCGCGATCCTGCCGCTGGCGCTGGCCATCGTGCGCGAGCGGTTCAGCACCGAACGCGTGCCGCTGTTCGTCGGCATACTGCTGAGCGGTTCGATGGTCGGCGCCGTCGCCGGTCTCGTGATTGGCGGATATCTCGTCGATGCGATCGGCTGGCACAGCATCTACATCGTCAGCGGGTCGTTCGCGGCGACCGCGATCTTGGCGGTGGCGACCGTCGTCGGCGTGCGCAGTGACGCCGCGGTCGGCGCCCAGCACACCGCCATGCTGCGGGGCGTTCTCTTCGCCCCCGCCATCGCGATGTTGTTGTTCGCGATCACAAAGCTGCGGGAATGGGGATTGGCCGACCCGCGCGTGCTGGCCCCCGGCTTGGGGGCGATCCTCATCTTCGTCCTGTGGGCGCGGCATCAGTTGCGCGAGGAGCACCCGCTGATCGACCTGCGGCTGTTGAGGCGGCGCTCCATGGCCCTGCCGTATCTCTGCATATGTCTGCTGGGCCTCGGCGCCATGCAGCACACTCTGGTGCTGTCGATGTTTCTGCAGCAACCGCTGGCGACCGGCGCGGGTCTGGGCCTGTCGGCG
Source organism: Phenylobacterium sp. (assembly GCF_037189685.1). Classification (GTDB taxonomy): domain Bacteria; phylum Pseudomonadota; class Alphaproteobacteria; order Caulobacterales; family Caulobacteraceae; genus Phenylobacterium. The sequence goes on from NZ_JBBCIT010000006.1 coordinate 58,765, forward strand.
ACGCTGGCGGGTTACGCTCTGGTTCCGGTGCGGATCGGTGGGGCGGTGGCCAGTCCGTTCGGCGGAAGCCTCGTGCAGAAGCTCGGCGCCCGGACCGTACTGATGCTGGGCGCGGGCCTGACCGGGATCGGATGGCTGATCATCGCGGCCTTCCAGCATTCGTTGCCGATGATCATGGTCGGCATGATGTTGGAAGGGACCGCGCATATCGTCATCTACGTCGCGGCGTCGTCGGCGATCCTCCAGGCCGCGCCGAACGACAGGGTGGGCGAAGCGGCAGGATTGGGCAGCGTCTTCCGCGCCGCGATGGTCGCGGTGGGCACGCAGTTCGTCGCCGTGCTTCTGGCGACGTCTTCAGCCGCGGAGTCCGGCGGCGCGCCAAGCCAGATGGCGTACAGCTACGTGTTTACATACGTCGCCGTGACGTGCGGGCTGATCGTATTGATAGCGTGGTTCATGCCGCCTAGCATTCAGGCGGCTGCGATCAGTGATTCCTCGACGCGAAAATTCAAGGAACCTAGAGCGGCCAATTCAACCCAGTACGCGGATCCTCGGATAGAAGGGTCCTGAGTGGGTTCTGGCTGATAGGTGGAACGGGGCGTCACTAGCTATGTCGAGCGGGACACCGGGGCGTAAGAGCGGCCAAGTTCGTCGCAAGGCCGGCGCGACGCCGCAACAAGCCGACAAGCGTCGATATATCATCAAGCACGCTGCGGAGCTGTTCTCGAGGGTCGGATACTCGGCTGCGACGATGGACGATCTGTCGGATCGCACCGGTCTGAACAAGGGAACGCTGTATTACTACTACGCGGCGAAGTCCGACATCCTCTATGAGATCGTGCGCGCGACGCATGAAGCCAGTCATGCCTGTCTGGACGCCGTGGCGGGCGCCAGTTCGCCCGCCGTCGCGCTTTCCAGCTTCATAGACGGCATGGTGGACTGGATCAGCCAGAACAAGGAGCACGCGATCATCTTGTCCAAGGAGCAGGACTACTTCGAGGACACCCTGCCTGAAGACAAGATCGAGAGCGCGCGCAGCGGTCACCGGGCCTACATGCGCAAACTGTATGGGGTGATCCAGGCGGGCGTCGACAGTGGCGTGTTCAAGAACTGCGATGTCCGCGTCGTGGGTCGCGCGATCTCGACGATGCTGTTCAATTCCGCGAGTTGGCGGCTGTCGACGATGGGGCCGGCTGCGATCTCCACCCAGATCAAGCAACTGCTCATGGATGGCTTGAAAACATAGCGATAATCATTCTTAAGTTATACAACCAGTCGGTTGACATATGGCCGCTGTTCTCGGACGTTGAGGCTTCAACATCGGAGGGCAGGGACGATGGTCGCCGTTCAGAGGATTTCGCAGCTCGATCCGTCGGAGTTCACCGGCGCGATGCAGGCCGCCGAGAAGATCACCAAGGTCGGTCGGGATGGGCGCATGCAGCGCCACTACGCCACCTTCATCCACAACCCCTACTTTCTGGAACGCTGGGCGCGCATGGCCGGTACGGTCGTGCTGCGCAACGCGCTCTCGAACCGCGAGAAGATGCTGGTCGTGATGCGACTGGCGCGGGTGATGAGGTGTGCCTACGCCTGGACCCAGCGCCAGGCCGAGAAGGACCCGTCAGTCTATCTGCCGGATCTGCATACGAAGCCTCAGGATCATCTGTCGCAGGAAGAGATCGAGGTTCTGGCGCGGGAATCTCCGATTGGCGCCTGGAGCAGACATGAATCCGCGCTCCTGGCTGCGGTTCACGAGTCGTGGGAACAAGGTGGTATTTCCAGCTCTACCTGGTCGATTCTTCAAGAAAGCCTGAACGAAACCCAGATGTACGATCTGGTAATGCTCATTGGCTACTATCTGATGACCATGAGCATGATCAACTCCATGGGCGTGCCCAACCTTCCGGACGATCCTGCGGCGCCCTGGGCCCCCATCGACAACGGCTCGCCCGCCTGATCACCATCGTCCAAACCCACTAGCTGTTCCGCGAGATGCGCCTTGACAGAGGGGCTCTCGCGTCAGATAGATCAACCAACTAGTTGAAAGGATATTCGCAAGCTATTGGGCGCGGCGCGCGCCCGTAGCGGTGAAAGGAACGGCACATGGATTTTGCAGACCTGAAGATCGGCCCGAAGAACGAGTGGCGTCTGGAGACTCCGGGTGTCGAGGGATGGACGCGGACGGCGCGGCCGTCCGATCCGAACAAGTACTTCATCGTGAGCTGCGACAACCACGTGAACGAGCCCTTCAACTTCTTCGAGGGGCGTATTCCCGAGAAGTTCAATCATCGTCTTCCGAGGATCGTGAGGGACGAGGAGGGCAACGAGTGGCTGCATACGGACGGCCGCTCGCCCAACCTGGTGAAGCCGGCGAAGAACAAGACCGACCATCTCCAGCCTCAGGAGAAGTACGAGAGCTGGGAGGTGATGGTGCCCTACACCAAGCGGATGGAGCAGCTCGAGGAGATGAAGACGGCGTCGGGGCGCGGTCTGGAGCAGCGCCTGAAAGATGCGAAGATGGACGGCATCGACGCCGAGATCGTGTTTCCCGGCAAGGGCGGCATGGGCTTTGCGACGCGCGACGCCGAGTTCTCGCTGGCGATGACCCAGGCCTACAACCGCTTCATCCTGGACTACTTCGGCTCGAAGTTCGGGCGTGTGAATCCGGTGGCGCTGATCACGGCCCAACTCGTCGACGAGGCGGTGAAGGAAGTGGAGTGGGCGGCGAAGAATGGCTTCAAGGCGGTGCAGTTGCCGAACAAGCCCGTCTACGGCCCGACCATCAAGGGCGAGCTCGCCTACAACAATCCAGTGTTCGAACCTCTATGGGGCGCGCTGGCCGATACGGGCCTGACGGCGACGTTCCACGTGTCGAGCGGCGAAGACCCGCGGACGGCCGACGGGCATGGCGGCGCCATCATCAACTACGTCACGCACTCGATGCTGACCCCGTGGGATCCGCTGGTGAAGGTGATCACCTCGGGCGTCATCGAACGCAATCCACGGCTTCGTTTCGTCACAGTGGAAGCGGGCGTCGGCATCATCCCCTGGCTGCTGGAGATGATGGACCACGCGTACAAGGCCCACCACATGTGGGTGCGCCCGGTGATCCCCGAAACGCCCAGCACCTACTATCGCTCGAACTGCGCCTCGACGCTCATGGAAGAGCCGGCGGGCCTGGAGCACGCCATCAACTTTGGCCTCGAGGACAATATCCTGTGGTCTTCGGACTATCCGCACCATGAAGGGTCTTTCCCCTTCTCGTCGCAATCGATCGAGCGGATGATGGGCGACCTGACGGACAGGCAGCGGGCCAAGCTGCTGGGCGAAAACGCCATCAAGTTCTTCAACATCGACCCGAAGGTCGCCCGCGCGCTCTGAGGTTGACTGCGGCTTGCCGAACAACAAGGCGTCGGTCCGAAAGGGCCGGCGCTTTTGCTTTGCCTCCTTCGCGGCCTCGTCGATGGGGCGCCCGGAGCGGGCGCGCCATCGATATCGGATCGTCAGGCTCCGACGAAGTTGCCCACGCGCCGCTCCTGGACGGACTTCACGCCCTCCAGGAAGTCCTTGGTCTTGTAGAGGCGTAGCTGTTCCGCGGCCTCGGCTTCGGCCCTTTTGGAGACAGCCTCGGCCAGGCCGGCGCGCAGCGTGCCGCGGGAGGCGGTCAGCGCAAGGGGCGCCGATTCGGCGATCTCTTGCGCCAGCGCCAGGGCCGCGGGGCGAAGCTCGGCGGCGGGAACGACATCCTCGACCATGCCCCAGGCCAGGGCTTCCTCGGCGCGCACGCGCCGGCCGGTCATGATCATCAGGGCGGCCTTCTGCATTCCGATCAGGCTGGGCAGCGTAAGCGACACGCCAAAGCCGGGATGGATGCCGATCTTGACGAAGTTGGCCGAGAAGCGGGCTTCCGGCGAAGCGATCCGGAAGTCGGCCGACAGCGCCAGGCCGAGGCCGCCGCCCACCGCCGAACCCTGGATCGCCGCGACGACCGGCTTGGGGCAGGCGAACAGTCGGGCGGCCGCGCCGTAGAGGTCGTAGAGATCCTGGGGATTCACCTCGCCCTGGAGGGCTGCGTAGCTGGCGCCCGCGCAGAACGCCTTGCCTTCCGAGGCCAGCACGATCGCGCGGCACGTGGGGTCGGCGCCCAGGTCGTCGTACACTTCGGCCAGGGATGAGATCAGCCCCAGGTCGAAGAAGTTCTCCGGCCCGCGCCGGAACTCCACCAGCGCCACCATGCCTTCGCGTCCTACGAAGACCTCTCCCACGGGCTTCATCTCCATCGCCGTCCTCCTGTCGTCCATGCCGCTAGAGTAAAATCAACCAACTAGTTATACAGTCTATGGTTGGAAGGCGAAAGAGTTGTCCATTGCGAGATGTTCTGGCTGCGAGAATGGTCAACTTGTTAGTTGAGGATGATGCGCCGATGGGTTAGCGTCGCGCCGGTCTCGGGAGGATCATATGACGGACGACGCGGCGGAGGCCGATCTGCGGCCGATGGTGCCTTTTCTCAAGCGTGCGGCGGATGGCCGGCCACTGCTGATGGGGTCGAAGTGTGGCGAGTGCGGCGAGGTGTTCACGGGTGAGCGTTCGACCTGTGCGCGCTGCGCGGCGCGGGGCGCGATGATCCCGGTCGAGTTGTCTACTCGCGGCAAGCTCTACAATTTCACGATCGTGCACCGGAGCTATCCCGGCATCGCGACTCCGTTCGTGTCGGCCATAGTGGACCTGGAGGGCGGCGGTTCGCTGAAGGGCAACCTGCTGGGCGTCGAGCCCGATCCCGACAAGCTGGCGTTCGACATGCCGGTCGAGGTCGCCTTCGGCGACGCCGGTCGCGCCGACCGCCAGGGACGCCGCTACCTCACCTACTTCTTTCAACCCCTCGCCGAGGAACGGGCATGACTGACGTCTATGTCGTCGGAACCGACATGATCAAATTCGGCCGGTTCCCGGACCGGACCGTTGGGAGCCTGGGTGGTGAGGCCGCCTTGCTGGCCCTGGATGACGCCGGCCTTACCATCAAGGACATGCAGGCCCTCTATTGCGGCAACAACATCCTGGCGAACCGCATGGTCGGCCAGCAGGTGCTGCGTGAGATCGGCCAGACCGGAATTCCGGTGGTCAACTGCGCCAACGCCTGCGCCACGGGCGCCACGGCCTTCCGCGAAGGTTGGATGGCCATCAAGGCGGGCATGTACGACCTGGTGCTCTGCGTCGGCGTCGAGCAGATGGGGAAGGGGCTGCTGGGTAGCGCCGAGGTCGAGGATGGTCTGTCGCCCGAAGGCGTCCTGGGGTCGATCACCACGCCTTCCGTCTTTGCTCACGTGGGGATGGAGCACAGCCGCAAGTACGGCACCACCTTCGAACAGTTCGCGAAGGTGTCGGTGAAGAACCACCACCATTCGACGCTGAATCCGAAAGCCATGTACCGCATAGAGACTCCGCTCGAGCAGGTGATGGCGGCCGAGATGATCTCCTATCCGAACACCAAGCTGATGTGCTCGGTGAACGTCGACGGGGCGGCGGCGGCGGTGTTGGCCTCCGAGTCGGCGGCCAAGCGGCTGGGTCTGATGTCGCGGGCCGTTCGGGTGCGCGCCTCGGCGCTGGTCAGCGATCCGTTCTCGGAGCGCAATTTGACGACGCCGGACTTCAATGCGGCGACTCGTCTGGCGGCGGCCGAAGCCTTCCGGCAGGCGGGCCTGGGCGCCGAGGATCTGGATCTCGTCGAGCTGCACGACTGTTTTGCGACGGCCGAGATCGTCCACTACGAAAACCTGGGGCTTTGCGCCGACGGCGAGGCGGGCCGGCTGATTGACAGCGGCGAGACCGAACTGGGCGGCCGCATCCCGGTGAACGTTTCCGGTGGGCTGCTGTCCAAGGGCCATCCATTGGGTGCGACCGGCATCGCCAACATCTACGAACTGTCCACGCACCTGCGGGGCGAGGCCGGCGCGCGCCAGGTGGAAGGCGCGCGGATCGGTCTCTCGCACGTGGTGGGCCTGGGCACGGCCTGCGCCGTTCACGTGCTCGAGAAGGTCTGACCGGGAAAGGGCGGCCGTTTCGCGCGGCCGTCCCTGGGCCCAGGCGGCGAAGCCATGAAAGTTGTTCGCCCGGGAACAGGTTGGGAGCGTGGGGTTGCGAAGCTCCGACGTCCAATCGGGGACCTCGGATGAACGGGCATGAACCCCCGCTGACGCCGGCGGGTGAAGGGTCGCTGGCGGGCGTGTGTCGCAGGGGTGGACAGCACAGCCGCGGCCGAGGCTTCTGGCGCTCAGCACAACGCGCAAAGTGACGCTCTCGCGGTCGCTGAGAGCGAGCAACTGCGACGCCGGCGGTTCTGCTGCTGGCATGGCAAAGGTGAACCGTCTTCCCTGGAACGGCGCCTAAGCCGTCTGGGGTGTCTTCTCGGCGACGAAGCCGGGCCAGGTGCGCATGTAGTCGACGAAGCGCTCGCCCAGGCCTTCCGCCCGTAGATGCTCCTCGGAGACCGGCAGGGCGGCGACGTCGAAGCCGGGTTCGGCCCTGAGGCGTCTGGGCAGGTCGTGGTGCAGGATGCCCGCGCGGCCCAGCAGCACGAAGTCCGCCCCGCTCTCGCGTACGAGCAGGGCGTCCGCTACGGTGCGGATCATCCCGGCGAGGCCGACCCTGACGCCGCCCCGTGGAAGGTCCAGGAAGCAATCCATCATCGTCCGATCCTTGAACGCCGGATCGTCGGGCGCCTTCCGGACATCCCACAGGGACAGGTCGAGGTAGTCGATGTCGCCGTCCGACATGAGCTGGGCGGCCAGGTCGCGGGCTTCGGCGATACCGAGGCCGAAGCGATCCGGTGACAGCCGCAAGCCGAGTTGGAAGTCGGGCCGGCAGCGTCGGCGGATGCCTTGCAGCACCTCGAACGTCACCCGCGCCCGGTTCTCCAGCGTGCCGCCGTAGCGGTCGTCGCGCCGGTTGGTGGCCGGGTCGAGGAACTGGGCCAGGATGAAACCGTGGGCGCCGTGGACCTCGACACCGTCGAAGCCCGCCCTGTCGGCGCGTACGGCCGCTTCGACGAAGGACTCGATCAGGGATTCGACCTCGGCGATCGTCAGGCCTCGTGCGCCGGTCTCGGGGTCATCCGAAGCCGTCACTGTGGGGTCTCCCGTCAGTTCGGTCCTGGCGCGCCGGCCGGCGTGGTAGAGCTGGACGGCGGACAGGCTGCCACCGGCGCGCAGGCCCGCGGCGAGGCGAGTCAGGCCCTCGATATGTTGATCCGCGAAGACGCCGAGCTGGCCATTGTAGGCTTGGCCGCTGCGCTGCACGTGCGAGGCGCAGGTGAGGACGAGGCCATAGCCGCCCTTCGCGCGAAGCGTCAGCCACCGGTACTCGTCATCAGACAGGGTTCCATCGTCGTGGCTCTGGAGGTTGGTGAGGGCCGCCAGCGCGAACCGGTTCCGCATCGGCGCGCCGCGGGAAAGAGGTAGGGGAGTGTAGAGGTCATCCAGCGGCAAGGCCGTCTCCAATGTCATCGGCGGTGCGGACGTCATTCGGGGATGAACCCGCGAAACTCGCAGATCTCGTCCAGCGACGCCCGGTCTGAGCGGAGGGTGTTCACAGGGGCCGTCTCATCGGCGAACCCCAGCGCCATGCCGCAATAGATCATCTCGTGCGGCGGCAGGTCGAAGTGCCGGGCGAGGGTCTGGCGGGTCGAGGCCCAGAACTCCTGCATGCAAGAGGCGACGCCACGTTCGTAGGCGGCCAGGGCGACGGTCTGCATCAGCATGCCCAGGTGGGCCCACTGGCTGTGGCCGAGGTTGCGGTCGATCACGAAGAACAGGCCGACCGGCGCGCCGAAGAATTCGGCGTTGCCTGCCAGGAACCGCAGCCGGGCCGGTTTATCCGAGCGCGGGATGCCGAGCTTCCCATACATGTCTTCGGCGACCTTGAAGCGGCGGGTCCGGTACGGCTCCCAGATCGGACTGGGGCGGATGGGGTGGTCGCCGGCTTCGTCTCCCGCATCTTCACCGGCCTGGCGGTCCCGCACGGCGTCGACGACCCGGTCCCTGGCTTCGCCGGCGACGGCGATCATCCGCCAAGGCTGCATATTGCTGCCCGAGGGGGCGTAACGCGCCACGTCCAGGATCTGACGCAGCAGCCCGGCTTCCAGCGGCTGGCTGGTGAAGGCGCGTATCGATGTCCGGCCGAGGATGGCTTCGCTGACGCCGACGACCTCCCCGGGGCGCCGCGTTGTCGCGCGCTCTTCGGTCTCGCGGCTCCGGTGGCTGGCTGTCGCCGACATGTGCGCGTTCTCGTCAACTACTTAGTCGATAATTGCAGCGAGATAGTGAGAGTCAAGTCCGCCACATGGTTGACCTAAAAGGGCAGTCTGCGTATGAAATCAACCAACCAGTTGAGATTATTTCTGCGCAGGGGTGGAGATGTTCGAGAGCTACCAGACCATCACGTTTCAGCGTTCCGGCCGGATTCTGGAGGTCACGCTGAACCGGCCCGACAAGCTGAACGCCACGGATGCGCTGATGCACGAGGAGCTCGCGCGACTGTTCTTCGACGTGTCGAACGATCCGGATTCCGACGTGGTCGTGCTGACCGGGGCGGGGCGCGCCTTCAGCGCAGGCGGTGACATCGGCTGGATGCAGTCGATGATCGACGACCCCTCGGCCTTCGAGAAGACCGCGCGCGAAGGCAAGCAACTGGTGCTGTCCTTGCTGGACTGCGAGAAGCCGGTGATCGCGAAGCTGAACGGCCACGCCACGGGGCTGGGGGCGACGATCGCGCTGCTCTGCGATGTGATCTTCGCCAGCGAGACCGCCAAGATCGGCGACCCTCACGTCAGCGTGGGCTTCGTGGCTGGCGACGGCGGCGCGCTGATCTGGCCGCAACTGATCGGCTATGCCCGGGCGAAGGAGTTCCTGCTGACCGGCGATCTGATGACGGCGACCCAGGCCGCTCAGATCGGGCTGATCAATCACGCGGTGCCGGCCGAGGCGCTGGACCAGACGGTGCAGGCCTTCGCCGAGCGGCTCGCGGGCGGCGCCATCAAGGCGATCCGCTGGACCAAGATGTCGGTGAACATCCCGCTGCGGCAGATGGCCGAGAGCATGATGAACGCGTCTTTGGCCTACGAGGCGCTGTCCAACATGACCAAGGATCACCAGGAGGCGGTCTCGGCCTTCCGCGAAAAGCGCCAGCCGCGGTTCGTCGGCCAGTGAACGCCATGAACGCCGAACGGTCGGAGCGGACCGACCTCGAGGAACTGCGCGCTCTGCTGCGACGCTTCGTCGAGCGCCATATGACGCGTGCCCAGGCGGCCGACTGGGACAAGGCCAACCACTTCCCGCGCGAGGTGCACCAGGGGCTGGCGGAACTGGGCGTGCTGGGCCTGACGGTGCCCGAGGCATACGGCGGCATGGGGCGGGACATCGTGGCTACGATGGTGGTGATCGAGGAACTGTCGCGCCGCAGCCTGGCGGTGTCGGTGCCCTACATCATGGCCGCCTGCTACGCCGGCATGAACCTCGTGGAGTGCGGGTCGGAGGATCAGAAGCGGGAACTGCTTCCCAAGGTCGTCGATGGCAGCCTTCTGTTCGCCTACGGCTGGACCGAGCCGGACGTCGGCGCCGACCTCGCCAGCGTCAAGACCACGGTCGAGCGCGCCGGCGATCGGATGATCGTCAACGGGCAGAAGCGCTTCTGCTCGGGGGCGGCGATCTCGGACTACATATTCACTCTGGCCCGCAGCGGCCCCTCTTCGGAGCGCTATGGCAATCTGTCGGTGGTGCTCGTTCCTGCAGACGCGACTGGTGTGTCGATCACACCGATCGACGCCTTGGGCATGAAAGGCGCGGCCACCACCGACGTGCATTTCGACAATGTCGAGGTCCCGCTGGAGGGATTGCTGGGCGGTGAAGCGGGGTGGAACCGCGGCTGGTCTTTCATCACCGGTTCGGGCCTCGACGTCGAGAAGCTGGAGGTCGCCGCCATCGGGGTGGGTGTGGCGCAGGCGGCGCTGGACGACGCCCTGGAATACGCCGATCAGCGCGTGCAGTTCGGCAAGCCGATCGCGGAGTACCAGTCGATCCGTCACAAGCTGTCGGAGATGGCCACCCAGGTGCATGCGGCGCGGCTGGTCCTGTACCACGCGGCGGAGTTGGCCGACGCCCACGTTCCGTGCGGACGCGAGACCTCGATGGCAAAGCTGTTCTGCACGGAAGTCGCCAAGGCGGTCGCGCTGGAATGCCAGACGATCCTGGGCGCCTATGGCTATGTCAAAGGCTTCGACGTGGAGCGCTACGTGCGGGACGCCCTGCTGCTTCCGATCATCGGCGGATCGTCGGCCGTGCAGAAGAACAACATCTTCAAGTTCGTGTCGAAGGCGCGTGCGGCGTAGTTAATACAACCAACTAGTTGGTTGACAACTCCGCGGTGGTTTGGTGCTCTCATGACGTCACGGCTGGTGTGACGCGCCCGGCGGTTTCGCCGGGCTCCCAGCGGAGAGGCGCACCATGAACGGAGCATCATTCATCGAGCGTCCGTCTGCGGCGGGCGAGGCCATCAGCTTCGAGGGCTTCGGCGGCGTGCGGTTGGTCGGGGAGAGCTGGGGGGATCGGGATGCGCCGACGGTCCTGCTGCTGCCCGGCGGCGGTCAGTCGAAGAGCGCCTATCGCCATGCCGCCCGGGCCCTGGCCGACGCAGGCCGACGTGCGATCTGCGTGGACCTCCGCGGGCATGGCGAAAGCGATTGGCCCACGGATGCGCGATACGACCTGGACGCGCTGAGCAAGGATGTGGTGGCGATCCTGCGCCAAGTCGGGGCGCGACCGGTGGTGGTGGGCGCCTCACTGGGGGGCATGGCCGCGCTGGCGGCGGTGGGCGAGAGCGAGGTCGAACTGGCCAGCGGCCTGGTGCTGGTGGACGCCGCGCCGGGCATCCAGGGCGAGGAGGCCACCCGCGTACGGGCCCTTATCCAGCGCTATGCGTCCGGTTTCAGCGATGTCGGCGAGGCGCTGGAGGCGGCTCGCGCCCTGTCGCCCCATCGCAGCCGCGGCGGCGGGGCCGACGGGCTGGCTCATCAACTGCGCAGCGACGATGGCGGTCGTCTGCGCTGGAAATGGGACGAGCGGTCGGTGTCGGGCTTCCAGGCCGTCGCCGTCGCGGAGCGGCTGGAGGCCGCCGCCCGCAACATCCGGATCGCCGTCCTGCTGATGCGCGGCGGCGAGAGCAACATGGTGACGGCCGAAGCCGTCGAACGGTTGCAGGCGCTGTTTCATGACGCCGAGGCGGTGGAGATCCCTGGCGCGGGCCATCTGGTGGCGTCGGATCGCGCCGACGAATTCGACGCCGCCCTGCTGGCGTTCCTGGAGCGGCGCGCGCCGCTGACGCCCTCGGAATATCATGAGGGTTCAGATTCGCGGACGCTGCGCGACGCCTTGGGCTGCTTCGCCACCGGGGTGACCGTGGTGACGGCCATGGGCGATGACGGCCCCGTCGGGGTCACGGCGAACTCGTTCACTGCCGTCTCGCTGGACCCTCCTTTGATCCTGGTGTGCCTCGGGGCGAGATCGAGCAGCCTGCCGACCTTCCAGACGGCGGGTGGCTTTGCGATCAACATGCTGCATATCGGCCAGCAACCCGCGTCGAAGGCGTTCGCCGGGCCCCAGGAGAGCCGGTTCTCCTCGGTCCCCTGGAGGGTCGGGCGGCACGGCGCCCCTACTCTCGATGATTCGCTGGCCAGCTTCGAATGTGAGACCTTCTCAATGCAGGAGGCTGGCGACCATGTGGTTCTGATCGGCCGCGTGAAGGCGGCGAAGTTCGAGCCGCGCCGGGATCCGCTGCTGTTCTTCCGGGGCAAGTACCGCCGCCTGCACTTCAACTGATCAGGCGGGGGTGACGCCCCAGTCCTGATAAACGCCCTCGGCCTCCCCGCTGGCCGCCGACGGCCAGGCGACGGCGGCCGGGGTGGCCGAGAACCGTGGCGCCGGCGCGGGCTGAAGCACGCCGTCCAGCTCGATGAAGGTGTTTCGGGCCAGATTGTGGGGATGCTGCGGCGCCTCGGTGACGTCGAGGACCGGCGCAAAGCAGGCGTCGGTTTCGTCGAGCAGCGCACACCAGTGGTCGCGTGGCTGCGAGGCGAAGATAGTTCCGAGCGCTGTGTTGAGCGCGGGCCAGCGCGCGTGCGGAAGCGGATGCGGATAGTCCGTCGGAGAGAGGCCCAGACGGGCGAGCAGCAGCTCGTAGAAGGGCTTTTCCAGGCTGCCGACGCTGATCCACTTGCCATCGGCGCACGCGTAGCAGCCGTAGTACGGCGCCCCGCCATCGAGCCGGTTGCTGGCGCGGGCGTTCACCCAGGCGCCCGAGGCGAACATCCCGTAGAAGGGTGCGAGCAGGTTGGCGGCGCAGTCGCTCATGGCGCAGTCCACAACCTGTCCCACGCCGGTTGCGCGAGCGCTGAGGACCGCCGAGACCATGCCGAACGCCAGGTAGAGCGCGCCCCCACCGTAGTCGCCGACCAGGTTCAACGGCGGAATCGGGCGTTCCGCGGGACCGATGGCATGCAGCGCGCCACCCAGCGAGATGTAGTTGATGTCGTGTCCGGCGGTGTGGGCGCGGGGGCCGTACTGGCCCCAGCCGGTCATCCGCCCGTACACTATGCGGGGCTTGCGGGCGGTGACGACGTCGGGTCCCAGGCCCAGGCGCTCCATGACCCCCGGCCGGAAGCCTTCGAACAGCGCCTCGGCCTGGTCCACGAAGCGGAGCGCGGTCTCGACGCCCTGGGGGCTCTTCAGATCCAGGGCGACCGAGCGTCGGCCGCGCAGGGACGGTTCGAACCGCGTGGGCGGCGGCTGGTCGGGGCGGGTGATGCGCAGGACATCGGCGCCCAGATCCGACAACAGCATGCCGCAGAAGGGACCCGGCCCGATGCCTGCGAACTCGACGACCTTCAGGTCTTTCAGGGGCCCCTGTCCCATTGCTCACCCCCAGTCGGAGAAATCGCCTCAGAGCGCCAACCAATTGGATGGCAATTTTCAAACGCAGGCCTAGCGCCACAGGAAAATTCATACAACTAGATAGTTGACTCTACGGGTATGTAGGGTCAGCGTCACGGCGTTTGTCGGATCGGAGGAAAAGCCGATGGAGCGTCTTCGACCGGGGCAGGATGGACGCCATGTCACGTTCTGCCGGATCTGCGACGCCTTCTGCGGGCTGACCGCCGACGTGCAGGACGGCCGGATCGTCAAGGTCGGACCGGACCGCGACAATCCGCATTCGCAAGGACACATCTGCATCAAGGGCCCGTCCATGCTGGCGGTGACCTATGATCCCGATCGCGTCACCCAGCCGTTGCGCCGCGTGGGTGCGCCGGGAAATTTCGAACCTGTGTCTTGGGATGAGGCGCTGACCGATATCGCGAGCCGGCTCGCCACGATCTATGATGACCATGGACCTGAAGCGATCGCCAGCTTCCACGGCAATCCGGGCGCCTACAACATCAGCGGCCAGTTCTCGTTCAAGCCGTTCCTCGACCGGCTGGGCGTATGGAAGCAGTACTCGTCGGCGTCGCAGGACACGACCTCGCGCGCCGTCGCCAGCTATGCCCTCTACGGCTCCTCGATCCGCCGTCCGCTGCCGGACCTGCCGCGCTGCGATTTCCTGATCATCGTCGGCGCCAACCCGCTCGTTTCGCACGGCTCGGTGCTTACCGCGCCCCGGATCCGCGAGGACCTCGACGCGATCGCGCAGCGCGGACGCGTCGTCGTCGTCGATCCGCGGCTCACCGAGACGGCCGAGCGGTTCGAGCACATCGCGGTGCGGCCGGCGGGCGATGTCTGGATGCTCGCCTACATGGTCAAGACGCTGTTCGATGAGGGCCTCGAGGACCTGGCGTTCCTGGAGCGGCATACCGTCGGAGCGCGGGAGCTGCGTTCGGCGCTGGGCCAGGTTACGGCGGAGCGAGTTCGCCAGGAGTGCGGCGTCGAGCCCGAGACGATCGCGGCCCTGGCGCGCGACTTCGCCGCCGCCCCGCGCGCCGCCTTGTACAGCCGGGTCGGTATCTGCAGGGGCCCGTTCTCCACCCTTGCCAACGTCCTCGTCGATTGCGTGAACATCATCGCGGGTAAATTCGCCGTGCCGGGGGGCTGGGTGTTCGGCAACTCCCCCCTCAACGCGGAGGGCCGCCCAGGCGGCTACACCCTCCGTCCCTCCCGTCTTGGGCCCATGCCGATCGTAATCGGCTATGCGCCGTTCAACGCCCTGGCGGAGGAGATCCTCACGTCCGGCGACGGGCAGGTGCGGGCGTTCTTCGTGACCTCCGGCAACCCGGTCCTCTCGGCGCCCGGTCCAGAGCGGCTGCAGGCCGCTTTCGAAAGCCTCGAGCTGATGGTGTCGTTCGACATCTATCTCACCGAGACGAACCGCTTCGCCGACTACATCCTCCCGACCACCACCTTCTTCGAGCGCGAGGACCTGCCGGTCCTGGGGTTCCCGAACATGGTCCGTCCGTTCGCGCAGTACGCTGCGCCTGTGATTCCACCCGTCGGCGAGGCGCGGTCCGAGCACATCATCCTCAGCGATCTTGTCGCACGCCTCGGCGCCCTCACGGATCGTCCGCTCGACATCGCGCCGTTCGATCCGCTCGCAGCCCTCGATGGTTTGCTTCGCACCGGGCGCTGGGGTCAGGACGGATTGTCGATCGAGCGCCTGAAGGCCGCCCCGCACGGCGTCGCGCTGGCGGACAACATCGACGTTTCCGGTTGGGAGAAGCAGATGCGGCATGAGGACGGGCGGATCCGCCTCTGGGATGACCTGATCGCCGGCGAATTCGATCGCCTGTGGTCCAGTCCGCCCGCGGACGCAGAGGGACTGCGCCTGTTCGGGCGGCGCGAATTGCGCTCGATGAACTCGTGGATGCACAACGTCGATCGACTGGTGCGGCAGCAGTCGCCTGTGCTGCAGATGCATCCGGACGATGCGGCGCGCCACGGAATCGGCCACGGGAGCCGTGCGGTCGTCCGCAGCAAGGCGGGATCGATGGAGGTGGACGTCTCGATCACCGACGCGGTGACCGCCGGCTCGGTCTGCTATCCACACGGCTGGGAGCACGACGGTGGATGGCAGCGCGCCAACGCCACCGGTGGCCACAATGTGAACGTGCTCGCCGATCCCGCCGCCGCCGAGGTGGTCTCCGGATCAAGTTTCCTCGACGGCATAGAGGTTACCGTGACGCCGCTGACCCCGGCGGACGCCTGATGGCCACGGTGGGGCAGGCGGCCAGTGCGGCTGAGGCCGACCACATGCGCCTCTTCCGGTTCGAAGCCGATTTCGTACAGACGCTGCGCTGCATCCCGATGTGTGTGCGCTTCAAGCTCGACACCATCGAGATCAAGCTCTCGCTGCGCCAGTGGAGTCGCTTCACGCTTGAGGAACGTGATCGCTTGCGGCGATCGCCCTGTGAGGCGCCTGCCGAGATCACCGCATATAGGGCTCACGTGGTCGAGCTCGTCGCCCGGGGGGGCGACACGGCAGCAACCCTTCCGCCCCAGCCGCCAGCGAGTTGGACGTCCCAAGTGGTGCCCGACACGGTGGCCGAGTTTGCCGCGGCGCGAGGGGTGCGGGCGCCGGATCCCCAGGCCTGGGCGGCGCTCGATGGGCTGTCGCGCTATGCGGTGGTCAAGCTGACGCGGGACAAGCACGAAAACGCCAACTTCGAACCCGCCTTGCGGGAGTTGGGACTGATCTGAGTGCGCCGTCTCGGGACGTCGATGAGGACTATGGGGTATGGATGAACCAACAATCGACCAACAGCGAGCGGAGGCTGCGCCTCGTCAGCAGAACTCGCCTCACCACAGCGCTCAAGTCCTGTGGGTAAAGCACTGGACTGATCAGTACTTCAGCTTTGGTTTGGAACGTCCGCGAAGCTTCCGGTTTCGATCGGGAGAATTCGTCATGATTGGCCTGCCGGCGGAGGGCGTCGCCAAGCCGATCTTGAGAGCGTACTCGATCGCGAGTCCCGCGTATGCCGAGGAACTGGAGTTCTTTTCGATCAAGGTTCCGAATGGACCTTTGACTTCACGTCTGCAGGCGATCCGACCCGGCGACGAGGTGCTCATGTCGCGCAAACCGACAGGGACGCTCGTGCTGGATGCGCTCCTGCCTGGACAGCGACTGTTTCTTCTGGGAACCGGCACGGGCCTGGCGCCATGGCTCTCCATCGCGAGGGATCCGGCGGTGTACGACAGCTTCGACCAAGTGGTGGTTTGTCACTGCGTTCGAGCTGTACGCGATCTCGCTTACCGGGAACTCTTCAAGCAGGGCCTTCCCAGCGACGAATTCCTGGGTGATCTCGTGATGCAGAAGCTGCGTTACGTCCCGACGGTGACCCGCGAGCCATACTCCCGACAAGGGCGGATCACGGATCTCATCCGTGACGGGCGACTGTTTGCCAGCCTTGATCGTCCGCAAGACGCGTTCGATCCAGGCAGCGATCGGGT
Source organism: Phenylobacterium sp. (assembly GCF_037189685.1). Classification (GTDB taxonomy): domain Bacteria; phylum Pseudomonadota; class Alphaproteobacteria; order Caulobacterales; family Caulobacteraceae; genus Phenylobacterium. Next base: position 75,240 of record NZ_JBBCIT010000006.1, read on the forward strand.
GATGCTGTGCGGGTCAATGGCGATGATCAAGGAGGTAGCTGAGGTCCTCACGCGCCAGGGTCTTAGAGAGGGCTCCAATTCGGAACCCGGCGAATATGTGCTCGAGCGCGCGTTCGTCGGCTAGCCTCCGCTGCGGCCAATGCGGAGCCCGGTTGGGGCGCCGCAGCACAGGAGGGCGCTCGCCGCCTCGGCCCAGGTTCGCCCAGCCCTTGCCTCAATCGGCGGACGGGCGCGTGGGCCTCGTCTGACGGCTCGTTTGCAGTGGGGGCATCGGCGTTCCGGACCACGCATGCCGCGTGAGTTGAGGCTGTCCAGGCTTGGGTTCTCCGCCGGGGCAGACCGCCAAACGTGTGTGCGGGCTCAAAGGACCGCGCCTCAGTCCCAAAATGGAACTGGACACCTTCAGATGACCTACATCGTCACCGATCCCTGCATCAAATGTAAGTTCATGGATTGCGTGGAGGTGTGCCCGGTCGACTGCTTCTACGAAGGCGAGAACTTCCTCGCGATCAATCCGGACGAGTGCATCGACTGCGGTGTCTGTGAGCCCGAGTGTCCCGTGGACGCCATCAAGCCCGACACCGAAGACGATCCGGACGGCAAATGGCTGAAGGTGAACACCGAATACTCGCGCGTGTGGCCCAACATCACGGTCAAGGGCGTCCCGAACGCGGAGGCGGAAGCTTTCGAACGTGAGACCGGCAAGTTCGAGAAGCACTTCTCCGAGAAGCCCGGCCGCGGCTCCTGAGCCGATGGTGGCCGCGTCGCTCGCGGCCGGCGAGCCCGGTCCCCGTCAGAGGCGTGACCGCTGCCGCCGTGCGGCACAGGCGGCTGGCCGGCGTCCGTCATGTCAGCGATGTGCAGATCGATCAGGGTGCTGAACTCTGTCGCTTCCCGACCTTGGGGAGAGTCGGGGTTTCGCCGCGGTCGATCTGCCGCTCTGCGTCGACGCCCCACTTTCTGGCGTTGTCGTAGCGCACGAACGTCTCGCTGAAGGACCGGCCTTTGCGGCGTACCTGGACCCGGCAGGTTCCGGCTTCTTGTCTTCGGGTCGATGCCGTTTGGGCTGCAATTCAGGTGCAGTGAGATATCGAAACGGGGCGAAAACGGTCGAAAAATGGCGTAGGAAGGCGGGTGCGGGTCAGCGCCAAATCCTTCAATTTGTACTTGAAAAGTGACAAAATTTCAAACGCATAGATTGTCCGTCGCCCCCATGATGGACTGGACGGACCGGCATTGCCGGGTCCTGCATCGGATGCTGTCTGCGCGGGCGCTTCTCTATACCGAGATGCTGACGACGGGGGCGGTGCTGCATGGGGACCGGGCGCGGCTTCTGGCCTATTCCCCGGTGGAGCATCCGGTGGCGCTGCAACTCGGCGGGTCCGAACCGGCGGACCTGGCCGCCGCCGCGCGGATCGGCGCCGACCTGGGTTATGACGAGATCAACCTCAACGTCGGCTGTCCCTCCGATCGGGTGCAGTCGGGCCGCTTCGGCGCCTGTCTGATGCGCGAGCCCGAACGGGTGGCCGACTGCATGGCGGCCATGGGCGCCGCCGTGACGGTTCCGGTGACGGTGAAGTGCCGGATCGGCGTCGACGACCAGGACCCGGAAGCGAGCCTGTTCGGCCTGGTGGACCTTTGCGCGAAGGCGGGCGTGTCGCACTTCGTCGTCCATGCCCGCAAGGCCTGGCTGAAGGGGCTCTCGCCCAAGGAGAACCGGGACATTCCGCCGCTGGACTACCCGCTGGTGTGGCGGTTGAAGCGCGAGCGGCCGGAGCTGACCATCGTCATCAACGGCGGGATCGGTTCGCTGGACGACGCCGAGGCGCACCTGGCGCATGTCGATGGCGTGATGCTGGGGCGGGCCGCCTATCATACGCCGGGCCTGCTCGGGGATGTCGATCGGCGCCTGTTCGGCGAGGCGGCGTCCGTAGGCCCGGCGGCGGCCGTGGCCGCCTATCGGGACTATGTGGCGTCGGAACTCGCGCGGGGGACGCATCTGGCGGCGATGACGCGGCACATGCTGGGCCTGTTCCACGGCGCGCCCGGCGCGCGGGCGTGGCGGCGCATCCTGACGGTCGAGGGGGTCAAGCCCGGCGCCGGCCTGGAGGTGATCGACCGGGCGCTGGAGGCGGTGACTCCGGCGGCGAGGTCAGGGCTCGAGGCGCAAGGTCTCGCGGGTGGCCTCGAAGCGGGTGAGGCGGCCTAGGTAGCTCATCCCCAGCAGCGAGACGTCAAGGCCGTCGGACACGACCAGCGCCTGCACGTTCTCCAGCCGGGCGCCGTCGATCGACACCGAGGCCAGGGTCACGGCGGCCGCGCGGGCCGAGCCGCCGGCGGTGGTGACGTTGTGGGCGTACTTCAGGTCCTGGGGGCGGAAGCCCAGGCGCGCGGCGTCCTGGGGCGTGAGGGCGACGGCGGTCGCGCCGGTGTCGACCAGGAAGCGGACCTTGGCGTCGGCGGGCCGCGGGCTGGGGGCGCCCTGGGCGCCCTGGGCGGCGACCTCGGCCTCGGCCCAGAAGTGGCCATCGGCCGCCTTGGCCACGGCGCCGCCCCCGGGCTTCAGCGGGCCGGTGGCGAATCCCTGCGCGTCGAGCCGCGCGAGCCGCAGCGGCTCGGCCTGGAAGGCCTGGACCGCGCCGGCGCTGAGCGCCGCGGAGGCAGCCGCCACGACGGCCAGCTTGGCGAATGAAGACACCCGTATCACCCCGGACTGCGGCCTTCTGGCCTGTCTCGTTGGGCCGATCCTGGGCAGACAGCCTTTTGATCCGATGAACGCCCAGGGTTTACGAGGCTTGAACACGATGGCGGCCAGGCGGTCGCCCGGTCAGAACATCGCCAGCTTCTCGGGGCGGATCAGGGCGCGGCGATCCGGCAGTTCGGCCAGGATCGCGTCGCGCTCGGCGTCGGTGAGGCGCGACCAGCCGGCCACTTCGTGCAGTCGACGGTAGCAGCCCATGCACAGGCCGCTCTCGCCATCGACGACGCAGACCTTGATGCAAGGCGTCTTGATAGGGGGCGGCGGGCCGTTCATTCGGGCAGAGCGTAGGTGACGTTGGCCTGCGCCGCCAGCCGCTCGGGGGATTCGGTCCAGATCCGTACGTCGCAGACGGCCAGGCGGCGGCCGAGGCGCAGCATCTCGGCCTCGGCCTGGAGTTCGCCCGGCCGGGCGCCGCGCAGGAAGCTCATGTTGAGCTGGGACGTCACCGTCATCAGCCGATCGCCGATATGGGCCAGGACCAGGGCGTAGGCTGCGGTGTCGGCGAGGGACATGAGTGTCGGGCCGGCGATCACGCCGCCGGGGCGCAGCATGTCGGGCCGGTAGGACGACGCCAGCCGCACCCGGCCGGGCTCCACGGCCAGCACCCGGGGGAAACCCTGCTCGGGCGCCTGTGGGAAGGCGCGGCGGAGGAGGGCGTTGACGCCTTCGGCGTCCAGCTTCGGTTCAGGCTTGGCCATGCGCCCTTCTGGCCCGGACACCTGTAACATTACAAGCCGTTTATCTTGAAGCGTAACATCGATGTATCATGACTGAATATTAATCCGACAATACTCAACATTGCGGCTTGTTCATTTGAGTTGTGGTGCTCCTGTCTGCAGCATTTGCTCATGTTCAAGGGAGACGCCTCAATGAAGTCCGCCACCATCGCACTCGTCGCCGCCGGTTTCGCCGCCAGCTTCGGCGCGGGCGCCGCCAGCGCGGCCGACCGGGTCACCGACATCGACTTCCTGAAGGCCAACCGTTGCAAGGGCCTGGCCGCCAGCATCCCGGGCGTGGTCGATCCCGCCGCTCTCGACGCGTTCGTGAAGTCGGAGCGCAAGACCCGCGCCGCGTACATCGTCGACCGCGGCGAGCAGGAGTTCGACAAGGCCCGGCGCGAAGCCCGCAGCGAGGATCGCCGGGCGCGCCTGACCGCCGAACTCAACGGGGAATGCCAGGCGTTCCTGGCCAGCCCGGCCGCCGTCGCGCGGCAATAGATCCCAAGCCCAACTCCGGCCTCCCAGCCAGGTGCGGCGGCGAAAGCCGGCGCACCTTCTTTTTGCCCGGAACCCGCTTTTTTTGCCCGGAACCCTGGCTTCGCCGTAGGATTTGAACCCAGTGGCGGCGGTGCAGCGAGGGCGTCGATGAGTTTGCTGGTCCCGGGAGACACCTGCTGGCGCATCGCGCCCGCTGACCGGGTGGCGTTCCTCATCGACAACGAGGCCTATTTCACGGCGCTCTACGAGGCGTTCCGCAAGGCGCGCCGCTCGATCCTGATCCTGGGGTGGGCCTTCGATCCCCGCACCCGCCTGTTTCCCGACGGGCACGACGGTCCGAACGATCCGGACGAGGTGGGCCACGTCCTGCTGGACCTGGCCCGGGAGCGGCCCGACCTCGACATCCGGCTGCTGATCTGGAAGTCGGCGCTGCCCATCGCCGCCACCCAGGAATTCTTCCCCCACAAGGCCCGGTCGTGGTTCCGCGACAGCCGGGTCCGCTTCCATCTGGACGACAAGGTGCCCCTGGGCGCGTGCCATCACCAGAAGGCGGTGGTGATCGACGACCGGCTGGCCTTCTGCGGCGGCGGCGACATCGGGGTCGACCGCTGGGACACCCCCGGCCACCTGGAGCACGACCTGCGCAGGATCATGCCCGACCAGGACTGCCACGACCCGCGGCACGAGGTGATGGTGATGGCGGACGGCGCGGCGGCGCGCGCCTTCGGCGACCATTTCCGCGAGCGCTGGCGCTGCGCCACCGGCGAGACCCTGCCGCCGCCGCCCGAGGCGGGGGGCGATCCCTGGCCCGACCACGTGCCGCCGCACGTCACCGGAACCCGCGTCGGCATCGCCCGCACCGCGCCGCCCTGGCAGGACCAGCCGGACGTCCACGAGATCCGCGACCTGGCGCTGGCCAGCATCGCGGCGGCGCGCGAGACCATCTACCTCGAGAACCAGTATTTCACCTCGCCCCTGATCGCCGAAGCCCTGGCGAGCCGGCTGGGCGAACCCGAGGGCCCCGAGGTGGTGCTGATCTCGACCGGCCGTTCGCCGAGCTGGTTCGACAAGCTGACGATGGACAACGCCCGGGCCACGACCGTCTGGCGCCTGCGCGCCGCCGACGTCTTCGGGCGCTTCCGGGCCTTCTATCCGGTCACGTCGGCCGGCTCGAAGATCATCGTCCACTCGAAGGTCAGCGTCTTCGACGACCGGCTGGCGCGGATCGGCTCGGCGAACCTCAACAACCGCTCGTTCGGGTTCGACACCGAGATCGAGGTGGCGCTGGAGGCCGAGAGCGAGGGCGCGCGGCGCGTGGTGGCGGCCTTCCGCGACCGGCTGGTGGCGCACTTCCTGGGGTACACAGGCGATGCGGTCGCCAAGGCGAGGGCCGAGCGCGGCGGCCTGATCCCGGCGATCGACGCCCTGAACCGCGAGGGTCGCCTGCGGCCCATCGAACTGACGCGGCGTTCGGCGTTCGGCGCGTTCACGGCGGCCTACCACCTGGGCGACCCCGCGTCGCCCGAGGACGCCTGGCGGCCCTGGCGGCGTCGGGAATGCCTGTACCGGCCGGCGCTGCCCGCACGGGTTCAGAGCAGGTCGAAGTCCATCACCAGCGGCAGGTGATCCGAGGCGGCGCGGAAGATCGGATCATAGGGCGCGAACACGTCGCGCACGGCGACGCCGTCGCTCACGAACAGGTGGTCGATGCGCAGGACCGGCAAGGCCGAGGGGAAGGTCGAACTGGGCTGGCGGACGGGCGCCAGCCGGCGGGCGGGCTGAAGCCGGCGGGTCAGGGTACGGTAGACGATCGAGCTGGCGGTGGCGTTGAAGTCGCCCAGGAGGATCGTCGGGGCGCGGCAGTCCGGATGCTGGAGCCATGCCGGCCCTGCCAGCTCGACCGCCTGGATCTGCTGCTCGCGCGGGACGAGGCCCAGGTGGGTGTTGATGACCTGGAGCGTGCGGCCCCCGACCGTCACCTCGACCCAGACGGCGCCGCGTGGCTCGAGTCCCGGCATGCGCGGGAGGCCCGGGAGCGCGGCGGCCTTCACCAGCCGCTCGGGGCAGGCCGTCAGGATGGCGTCGCCGTACAGTTCCTCCTCGACGCGGAAGGCGGGGTGGAAGTGGTGAGCCATCTCCAGCCGCTCGGCGATCTCGTGGGCCTGGTCCACGTGGTTCGTGCGACGCCGGCCGACGTCCAGTTCCTGCAACGCCACGATATCGGGCGCGAGGCGACCCAGCGCCTCGGCGATGCGGGCCACGTCGAGGCGCCGGTCGGTCCCGACGCAGCGGTGGACGTTGTAGGTGACGATACGGGGCATGCGGGCCTGGGCTTCCGGAGGCCGGAGGTTTGGCGGCTCGCCGCCGCGGTGGCAAGGCAGGCAACACCCAAGGCGCGCGTCGGGTTGCCGGCGGGGACGCCCTGCGCATCTTCGCGGACAGGCGTGCGGCCCTGACCCTTGGGCCCCACAGTGCGGGGGCAGGGGCAGGGGAGGGTGTGAGGAAACGAAGGCCCAGCCGGCAGGAGGGTCGCTAACCGCTCCGGGGCGGGCCTGTGGCCGGGCGCAGGGTGTCGCGGGGCCCGGCGAGGCTGGCGAGGCCTGCGCCCCGCAGCCATCGCGTACGCGCGCCGGGCGCGGCGACGGGAGGCCGGGCGAGCACGGCGACGCCGGCCGGCTTTGCGCCCGCCGCGGGTCCAATCGCTGGCCCCGTCGTCGGTCGGGGCGGCGTCGCCAAGGGGGCGGACGGACGCGCGGTCGGGGATCGGGCGCCCATCCGGGCCAGGAGTTCGCGCAGGGTGGGGAGCTCGGCCGGCTGGGGGCCGGGCAGGGCCTCGGCCCCGGCGACCACGCCATTCAGGGTCTTCAGCAGGAGCGGGAGGCTGGCGGTCTCGCGGTCGCGGTCGCCATCGATCCGCTCGCGCTCGGGGTGTTCACGCTCGATGGGCTCACGCTCGGTCGGGTCGGACTCGGTGGGGTCGGGCCGGCCGCGCAGCTCTTCCGCGCCGTCGGCCGCGACCGTCGCCCCGCGCCGGGCGGCTGCGGACAGCCGCAGCTTCAGCGCGACCGACACGCGGTAGCCGTGGAAACAGCGCTGGAAGAGGTCGAAGTACCGGAGCATCCGCTCCTGGTCCGTCGCCGCCTTGGCCTCGCGGCCGAACACCATGCCGAGGGCGTAGGCGCACGCGCCGAGGTCGGACAGGCCCTGCATGTCGTCGATGACGGTCATCGGGAACAAATATAGAACATCTGCCGCGACTGTCAAGCCGCAGCCCCTCTGGCCGCCACGGCGGATGGCCGGGGATTGAGGGGGGCCATCGTCCAACCGTAAGCTGCGGTCGGGTTTGCTGCGGGTAGGGGGCGGAAGCGGATGTGGCTGGCGGCTATGCTGGTGCAGGCGGTTGCGCCCTCCTGGACACCCGAAGACCCGAACCGGATCACCGAACCCGACTGGGACAAGCGCCCGCCGCCGGCTGTGGCGTCCCGCTATTATCCCAAGGCGCTGGCCCAGGAGGGCGGTGGCGCGATTCTCCAGGCCGTCTGCGTCGCCGGCCCGAACGGGACGCTGAACGACTGCCGCATCGTGGAGGACAGCCGCCCCGGGCTCGGCGGCGGCGAGGCGCTGTTGCAGATCCTTCGCCTCTATCGCCTGAAGCCTGCGGACCGGTCCGGTCGCCCGGTCGCCGGCCGCCCCCTCCACTTCCGCATGCGCATGCACCCTCCGATCGTCTTCGCGCGGGCCGAGGGCGGCTGGGAGATCTTGCAGGACCCGTACGCCTGGGACGACGCGTATCCCAAGGCCGCGCTGGCGGCGGGCGTCTCGGGCGAGGCCACCGTGGCTTGCAACGGGAAGAAGGGCGCACGGCGCGTCTACTGTTCGGTCGAAGCCGAAACGCCGGCGGGACACGGGTTCGGCGCGGCGGCGCTGGCGCTTCAGAAGCGTATCCTGGTCAAGCCGCCCGCGGCCGGCGGCGGGACGGCGCTGCGGATGACCCTTTCGTTCCGCGCTCCGCCGCCGTGAGGCGGGGCGTTCCCGAATCCGGCTGAACGGCGCATCCCCTTTCCCGATCCGGCCCCATCCGATCACCCTCGGAGATTGAGCACCTGGGCCGTTCAGCCCTAAGCTTCAGCTTGGGGAGAACCAGCATGATCGCAGTCCTGGCCGCCGCGCTTCTTCAGGCGGGGGCGGCGCCGGCCGCCAGCGCCGCGTCTCAGCCCATCGCCACCGCCAACGTGGACTGGCTCCAGCGGCCCTCGGGCCAGGACATGGCCCGTTTGTACCCGGAAAGGGCCGCGCGGAAAGAGGTGGAGGGGCGGGCGACCCTTTCCTGCAGTGTCTCCGGGGAGGGGACGCTGGTCGGTTGCACCGTCGTCGCCGAGGAGCCCGTCGGTCACGACTTCGGGGCTGCCGCCATGGGCCTGAGCGCCATGTTCCGGATGCGTCCCCAGACACGAGATGGACAGCCGGTGGCCGGCGGGACTGTGCTTATCCCGATCCGGTTCATGCTGCCGAAAGGTCCACCCGCGGGGGGGCCGCCGAATGTCGAGGCCATAACGCGATGCTACCGCGTCGTCGCTGGAGATCTGGAGAGATCTCCCACCGAACAGGCCCTGCAAACGCCGTTCTTCGTGTGGCGCATGATCCTCGAAATGAGGTTGCTATCCGAGAAGCTCTCGCCGTCGCAGATCGACGCCCGCCTCCGGTCGCTGTCGTCCGGCGCCGAACCGCCGACGGCCGGCGCCCGCGCGGCCTGCGAGGGCATGCTGCCGTCCAACATTGCGGCTGGCCTCGGGTCGGTGTTCGACGTCATGGGCAGGATCCCCGTGCGCTGAGCAAGCTCCGTCGCGCTATCGCGTGAACACGAACTGAGCGCCGGCGGCGCGTCGCCCAAGCTCCAGGAAGGAGGTTCGCATGATCGCAGTCCTGGCCAGCGCGGTGCTCCAGGTCGGGGCGTCCCCGGCCGATGCGGGTTCGGCGGGCGCCGTCCAACCGACCTCCGAGAGCGCCCGGGAGATTCCGGACCCGGTCTGGGGGCCTCTGGTGAAGCCTGGGAATCCGCTGCGCTTCTATCCCAAGGCCGCCATGAAGCGCGGAGTCGAGGGCCGGGCGATCCTCCGTTGCATCGTCGAGGCGACGGGCGCCCTGCGAGATTGCGTCGTGGCCCAGGAGACGCCCCCTGGCGAGGGATTCGGCGAGGCCGCGATCCGGATGTCGGTCATGTTCCGGGTAAAGCCGCTGACCGCTTCGGGCGCGCCGTCGGAGGGCGGGATCGTCACCCTGCCCATCCGCTTCGATCTGCCGAAGTGATCAAAAATCGGAGTCATGATTCCGATTTTGTTGACGCTGACGTCAGCGTCATCTTTTCTTCCCTGCGCGTCCGTGCGTATAGGGTCGGCGAAACCGATACGGCGTAAGCCGCCCACGCTTCCGGAGGATCCGATGAACCTCGACTTCACCCCCGAAGAGAACGCCTTCCGCGAAGAGGTCCGGACGTTCATCAAGGACAACTACCCCGCCGAACTGCGCAAGGCGCAGGACGAGGGCCGGGCGCTGACCAAGGAGGAATACCTCCTGTGGCACAAGGTGCTGGCCAAGAAGGGCTGGGTGGCGCCGAGCTGGCCGAAGGAACTGGGCGGCACGGACTGGACGCCCACGCAGAAGTACATCTGGTCGGAAGAGACGGCGCGGGCCGACTGCCTGGGCCTGCTGCCGTTCGGCCTGTCGATGCTGGCGCCGGTGATCTACACCTTCGGCACGGACGAGCAGAAGAAGACGTTCCTGCCCGGCATCTACAACGGCGACGTCTGGTGGTGCCAGGGCTACTCCGAGCCGGGCGCCGGTTCGGACCTCGCCTCGCTGAAGACCCGCGCCGAGCGGGTGAAGGGCGACGACGGCAAGGAATACTACATCGTCAACGGCCAGAAGACGTGGACGACGCTGGGCCAGCACGCCGACTGGGGCTTCTTCCTCGTCCGCACCGACCCCGATTCCAAGCCGCAGGCGGGCATCTCGTTCCTGCTGATCGACATGAAGACGCCGGGCATCACCGTGCGCCCGATCATCACCCTGGAGGGCGGGCACGAGGTCAACGACGTCTTTCTCGACAACGTCAAGGTGCCGGTCGAGAACCGCATCTTCCACGAGAACCAGGGCTGGACCTGCGCCAAGGCGCTGCTGGCGCACGAGCGCAGCGGCATCGCCGGCGTGGCGCGCTCCAAGCGCAACCTTGAGAAGGTGCGCGAGATCGCCGGCACCGAGCGGTCGGACACCGGATCGGCGCTCCTGGCGGACGCGTTCTTCCGCCGCAAGGTGGCCGAGCTGGAGATTGACCTTTCGGCGCTGGAGTTCACCGAGCTGCGGACGCTGGCCGGTGAGTCGAGCGGCAAGGGGCCCGGGCCGGAAAGCTCGATCCTCAAGATCAAGGGCACCGAGATCCAGCAGCGGCTCCAGGAGCTGGCGCTGGAGGCGGTCAGCCACTACGGCGCGCCGTTCCTGCGCGACCTGAAGGGCTCGAACGTCACCGTGGGCCCGGACTACGCCGAGGGCCTGGCCGGGGAGATGTTCAACGGCCGCAAGACCTCGATCTACGGCGGATCGAACGAAATCCAGCGCAACATCATCGCCAAGGCCGTGCTGGGGCTTTAGAGCAAATTTGGGCTGCGCATCCTACGCCGTCATCCCGCGGCTTGTCCGCGGGACCCATGCCGAACGCCCCACAAGCGTATCGATGGGTCCCGC
>NZ_JBBCIT010000007.1:0-393781 GCF_037189685.1 Phenylobacterium sp.
CATCAGCATGCGGCGGACGTCGGGATGGACGATGATCGGGTCGGCCGGGCCGTCGGGGTTCTTCGGCCCCGTGAGCGATCGACCCTGGAGCCGCTCCTTGGCGAAGGCCGCGGCGGCCTGGTAGGCGGCCTCGGCCTGGGCGATCCCCTGGAGGCCCACGCCCAGGCGCGCCTCGTTCATCATCACGAACATCAGCTTGAGGCCCTGGTTCTCCTCGCCGATCAGCCAGCCGGTCGACTCCTCATGGCTGATGACGCAGGTGGCGTTGCCGTGGATGCCCATCTTCTCTTCGAGGCCCAGGCACTTGACGCTGTTGCGCTCGCCGGGGTTGCCGTCGGCGTCGGGGATGAACTTGGGCACGATGAAGAGGCTGATGCCGCGGGTCCCCGCCGGCGCGCCCTCGATGCGGGCCAGCACCAGATGGACGATGTTCTCGGTCAGGTCCTGCTCGCCGCCGCTGATCCAGATCTTCTGGCCGGAAATCCGATAGGTCCCGTCGGCCTGCGGGACGGCCTTGGTGCGCAGCAAGCCGAGGTCGGTGCCGCAGTGCGGCTCGGTCAGGTTCATGGTGCCCGCCCATTGGAAGGCGGCGAGCTTGGGCAGGTAGAGGTCCTTCTGCTCCGGCGTCCCGCCCACGACGATCGCCGAATAGGCGCCGTGGGTCAGTCCCGGATACATCGAGAAGGCCATGTTCGCTGACGAACTCATCTCGGAGAACGCCACGTTGACGACATGCGGCAGCCCCTGGCCCCCGTAGGCCGGGTCGGACCCCAGGCCCGGCCAGCCGCCCTCGACCAGCTTCGCATAGGCGTCCTTGAAGCCGGTGGGCGTCCGGACGGTGAAGTCGGGGCTCCAGACGCAGCCTTCCTTGTCGCCGACGCCGTTCAATGGGGACAGCACCTCGGACGTGAACTTCCCGGCTTCCTCCAGGATCGCCTCGACTGTGTCGATGGAGGCGTCGGCGAAGGCGGGCAGGTTCGCGTAGCGCTCGAGCTGGAGCACGTCGCGCAGCAGGAAGGCGTAGTCCCGGACGGGGGCCTGGTAGGTCATGGGAGCTCCGGAGTCTGTCCGGCTCCGGGTTTATCAGGCCTCCGCGCCGCCCTCCATGCCGTCGAGGCGACGGCGCAGCATCTGGTCGTAGGCCTCGGCGCTGGGCAGGAGGTCGGGCCGGGTCTCGGCCAGCCGGTTCTCCATCGCCGCCACGCCCATCTCGAGCTGGGCTATGGCGTCGTCGATGTCCTTCTTCTGCTGCTCCAGGGCGACGATGCGCTCCTGGAACTTGCGCAGGCTCTTGGCGGCCTGGGCGACTCCGGTGTCGTCGGCGTCGTACAGGTCGAGGATCTCGGCGATCTCGGCCAGCGAAAGGCCGACGCGCTTGCCGCGCAGGATCAGGACGAGGCGGCCGCGGTCCTTGTAGGAATAGACGCGGTTCATTCCGTCCCGGGCCGGATTGAGCAGACCCTTGTCCTCGTAGAAACGCAGCGCGCGCGGCGTGCATTTGAACTCATGGCAGAGCTGCCGGATCGTATAGTTCCGGACGGGGCGGCGCAGATCGTGGGCCATGATGATGCAGTCCTCCCTTGGCTTATCGTTGATAACCAACGTGCGCCCGGGTTCCGTTTACGTCAAGGGGAGCGAACGCAGCGTCAGCCGTCAAAGGCTGTGGACAGCGATCACTTTCATCCGGGATTGCGACGGGGGCGTGGCGGTAGCACCCCCTTCGTCTCGGTCTTGCAGGCCGATCCACCTGCCCCGCACGCGGGGGAGGAGGCGTGATCGCTCGGTGCGCTCAGGCCGCGACGAGGTCCCCGGCCAGCGCCCGCCGGATCAGGGCGACGGTGCGGTCGATCCCGAAGATCGCCACGAACGAGCCGAAACGCGGCCCCTGGCTCTGGCCCAGCAGCACCTCGTAGAGCGCCCCGAACCAGGTCCGCAGGGGATCGAAGCCGGCGGCCTTGCCCACCTCGAACACCTCGTTCTGGATCGCTTCGGCGTCGGCGCCGGCCGGCAGCGCCTCGAGCCTGGCCACGAGGTCCAGCATGGCCGCGCGTTCAACGTCGGTCGGAGCCCGGAACCGCTTCGAGGGCTTCACGAAGTCCTCGTAGTAGTTCAGCGCATAGCCCACGAGCCTGTCGAGCAGGGGTTCGCTCTCCGGCGTCGCGCCGGGCAGATAGCGGGCGATGAAGGCCCACAGGATGTCCTTGGTGGAGGCATCAGCCGCCGACACCAGGTTGAGCAATAGCGAGAACGACAGCGGCGAGCCCTTGTCGGGCGGCGCGCCGCGGTGGACGTGCCAGGCGGGGTTGTCGAGCTGGGCGGCGTTGTCGCCCTCGGCCTTCTTGCGCAGCAGGGCGTCGAGCTGCTGGAGGTACTCGTCGGTGGCCTTGGGGATCACGTCGAAGTAGAGCCGCTTGGCCGACTTGGGTGACTGGAACATGTAGTAGGTCAGGCTCTCGGGCGCACCGTACCGCAGCCACTCCTCGATGGTCAGGCCGTTGCCCTTCGACTTCGAGATCTTCTGGTTGTTCTCGTCCATGAAGAGTTCGAAGTGGAAGGCCTCGGGCGGCTCGCCGCCCAGCGCGCGCACGATCTTGTTCGAGACGCGGACGCTGTCGACCAGGTCCTTGCCCGAGGCTTCGAAGTCGACCTCCAGCGCCGTCCAGCGAGCGGCCCAGTCGGGGCGCCATTGCAGCTTCACATGGCCGCCGGTGACGGGGACTTCGGTCAGCGTCCCGTCCTCGTCGGGGAAGACGATCGTGCCTTTCTCGACGTTCCGCTCGACCGTCGGGGCCTGGAGCACCCGGCCGCTCTTCGGGCTGATGGGAAGGAAGGGCGAATAGGTGGCGCGCCGCTCCTCGCCCAGGGTGGGCAGCATGATCGCCTGGACGGCGTCGAACCGCGCCAGGATGCGCAGCAGCACCTCGTCGAACCGGCCGGACCGGTAGGTCTCGGTCGACGACATGAAGGTGTATTCGAACCCGAAGCCGTCGAGGAACGCGCGGAGGCGCGCGTTGTTGTGGGCGCCGAAGCTCTCGTGCTCGCCGAAGGGGTCGCGGACGGCCGTGACGGGCTTGTCGCGGTCCTCCTCCAGCATCTCGCGATTGGGCACGTTGTCGGGAATCTTCCGAAGGCCGTCCATGTCGTCGGAGAAGACGATGAGCTGGGTCGGGATGGCGTCTTCGGTCAGCGCCCGGAAGGCGTTGCGGACGATGGTGGGCCGGGTGGCCTCGCCGAACGTGCCCAGGTGCGGCAGGCCGCTGGCGCCGTAGCCGCACTGGAAGATCACGGGCTTGGCCAGGGCCGGCAGGGTCCGGACGGCTTCGGCGAACTCGCCCCGCGCGAACAGGGTGGCCGCCAGATCGCGCTCGGCGTCGGTCAGGCGCAGGCGGGTGATGCGGTCCAGCAGGATGCGCGCCTGCTCGAACGGCCAGCTGCGGGCGTCGCGCGCCTGTTGGGACAGTCCTTGGAGAGTATGGCCTTGCATGTCGCGCGGCCTAAACCTCCGGGGCCGCCGGCTCAAGGCCTATCGGCCGCCGGCCCGCCTGGCCTGGGCATGTCGCCTGGCATGTCAGGGCGTGGGGCTGTCGCGCAGCCTTCGCGAAGCCGTCGCCCGGTTGTCACCCCCGTCCCTTAAGCGCGCCCCATCCGACAAGAGGGGATTTTGTCATGTCTTACGGGAATGCGGGCGGCCAGCGCCGCCGCGCGGCGCTTCTGTCTGCGTCGAGCCTGATCCTGGTCCTGGCCGCCACGGCGCCCGCGCTGGCGGCCGACGATGCGGACGACGCGGGCGCCCAGGTCGAAGAGATCGTCGTCACGGGCCAGCGCGAGGCGCAGCGTGCGGCCATCGCCGTGAAGCGCGAGGAATTCGTCGTGGCCGACGTGGTGTCGGCGGACGACATCGGCAAGCTGCCCGACCACAACACCGCCGCCGCGCTGCGCCGCATCCCCGGCGTGTCGGTCATGGAGGACCAGGGCGAGCCGCGCTTCCCCGTGCTCCGCGGCCTGCGTTCCACCTACAACCGGACGACCGTCGACGGCGCCATCATGGCGTCGGTGGACGAGAGCGGGCGGACGATCCCGATGGACATCGTCCCCTCGGTGATGGCGGGCCGCCTCGAGGTGATGAAGACGATCAGGCCCGAGGACGACGGCAACGCCATCGGCGGCGTCATCAACGTGACGACCCGCAGCGCCTTCGACGCCGGACGGCCGTTCTTCAACAGCATGGCCTCCGCCGGCTACTACGAACGCAGCGGCGGGGTGCGGAACGACAAGCCGTCCTACCGCCTGGCCTTCGCCGCCGGCCGGACGTTCGGCGCGGACGACGAATGGGGCGTGGTCATCGGCGCCTCGCACGAGCAGCTCGACTACGACATTCCCCAGGTGGAATCCCAGGACCCGTCGGTGCGCGAGTACACCGCCGCCGGCGCACCGGTGAACTCGGGCGCGGCGACCGGCAACGGCATCCAGGTGCCGACCTTCGTACGCCTGTTCTGGTACAACAACACCAAGCAGCGCAGCGGCCTGAACGCCAAGGTCGAGTACCGCCCGAACACCGACTTCCGCTGGGAGGCCTCGGGCCTCTTCGCCCGGATGGAGGACGACGAGGAGCGGATCGAGTACCGCACCGAGCCGCTGGGCAATGTCAGCAACCAGACGCCCTTCAGCGGCAGCTTCGCCCGCGGCCGCAGCGTGATCCAGCTCAACCAGCCGATCACCAAGCGCGAGATCGGCATGGCGCGCTCGGCCTTCGAATGGCGTTTCGCCCCACAGTGGAACCTCGACGGCGACGTCATCTACTCGCAGGCCAGGCTGGACGTGCCGAACGAGTCGGTCGAGTTCCGCACCGTCGACGCCCAGGGCGCGAACTATGCGTTCGACTACGACACCACCAACGCCTTCTTCCCGATCTTCCGCCCGGTGACCGAGGCCAATTTCCGCAATCCTGCGAACTACGTGCTTCAGCAGCACCGCTTCTCGCTCACGGCCACCGACGAGGATACGGCCCAGGCCCGCTTCAACGTGGCCTACGACGACGAGGGGGGCGACCGGAACCTGAAGGCCAAGGCCGGCGGCCTGCTGCGCACCACCAAGCGCGAGTTCATGTCGCGACAGACGAACTATACGGCGTTGCCCGGCTTCACCTACACGCTGGACTCGGTCGACCGGCCCGGGCCGACCGGCCTGATCGCCGGCCGCTATCTGCTGAACCCGCGGATCGATCCCCAGGCGGCCAGCGACTTCCTCAACGCCAACCGCGACCGCTTCCGCGTGGCCACCAACCTGCCCACGGGGGACTACGAGGTGACCGAGGACATCTTCGCGGCCTATGGCCAGGCCAGCTACCGGATGGGCGACGTCACCCTGCTGGGCGGGCTCCGGTACGAGCGGACGAAAGTGGACTCGGACGCCGTCCGCAACACCGGCGGCGTCCTGACGCCCGTCAGCAACTCGGGCTCGTACGGCAACCTGCTGCCCAGCGTGCACCTGCAATGGAACGTGCGCGAGAACCTGATCGTCCGCGCGGCCTGGACCAACACCATCGGCCGGCCGGACTATGGCTCGCTCGCGGCCAACGAGACGCTGAACTTCGACGGAAGCCAGCCCACCCTGTCGCGCGGGAATCCCGACCTGAAGGCGCGGGAGAGCCGGGGCTTCGACCTTTCGGTCGAGTTCTATCCGCCGGACGGCCTGATCTCGCTGGCCCTGTTCTCGAAGAGCATCAAGAACGAGATCTTCACGCTGTCGTCCGTGGAACAGATCGACGTGGGCCGCGGAGTCGAGGCGGTGACGGTGTCGACGCCGCGCAACGCCGAGGACGCGAAGATCAAGGGCGTGGAGTTCGCCGTCCAGCAGGCCTTCACCTTCCTGCCCGCGCCGTTCGACGGCCTGGGCTTCAACGGCAACATCACGTACCTGGACACCGAGTTCACGTTCCTGACGCGCGCCGGCCGCCGCGTGACCGGGCTGTTCCAGCAGCCCGAGATCACCACCAACGAGTCGATCTTCTATCAGCGCGGCCCGTTCGAGGCCCGGATCTCGCACAACTACATCGGCGGCTTCCTCGAGACGATCAACGACACCATCCCGAACGCCGACCAGTACTGGAAGGGCCGTCATGTGTTCGACGCCAGCGTGAGCTGGCGGATCAACGACAACTTCACGGTCTTCGCCGAGGCCCAGAACCTGTCGAACACGGGACGCCAGGAAGTGACCGGCCCCGGTCAGCGCTACCTCCAGGAATGGGCGAACTATGGCCGTACCTACTGGGTCGGCCTGGCGGCGACGTTCTGATGCGCGCCCCAGTCGCCATCGCGCTTGCCGCCGCCTTGGCCGCCGCGGCTCCCGCGGCGGCGCAGCCGATGCCGCAGGCCGAGGTCCTCGGGCGCTGGAAGGCGCCCGAGGCCGTCCAGGGCGTGGCGGTGGACGCGCGCCATTTCTACGCCGTCGCCAACTCGCGCATCGGCAAGTACGACAAGGCCACGGGTGCGAAGGTGGCCGAGTGGTCAGGCGACAGGGATCGTTTCCCGCACATCAACTCGTGCGCCGTGATCGGCCGGGAGCTGGTGTGCGCGGCCTCGAACTTTCCCGAAACGCCGATGACCAGTTCGGTGGAGATCTTCGATCCCCGCCGGATGGTCCACCTGCGCACCATATCCCTGGGCCAGCAGATCGGCTCGCTCACCTGGGTGGATCGCCGCGACGGCGCCTGGTGGGCCGCCTTCGCCAATTACGACGGCAAGGGCGGCGAGCCCGGGCGCGGCCATGCCCACACCCAGCTCGTGAGGTTCGACGACCAGTGGCGGCGGACGGAGGGCTGGTCCTTCCCCGCCTCGGTCACCGCCCGCTTCGCGCCCATGAGCTCGTCCGGCGGCGTCTGGGGCGCGGACGGCCGGCTCTATGTGACGGGCCACGACCACGCCGAACTCTATGTCCTGGACCTGCCGAAAGGCGGGTCGAAGCTGGACCACGTCGCGACCATCGGCGCGGCCATCGAAGGCCAGGCCATCGCCATCGATCCCGTGAGGCGCGACGTCCTCTATGGGATCAGCCGGCCGAACCGCGAGGTGGTCGCGTTGCGCCTTCCTGCGATCCCGCCGCGCTGAGGCTTCAGGTCCCCGAGGGCGCTTGCGTGGCGGGCGAACACAAAGCCAAGGTACGGAGATGAACATGCCGAGCGTCGACCGCCGCCGCCTGCTGATCCGGGCCGCCGCCCTGGCCGCCGGGGCGATGGCTCCGGCAGGGTGGACCACGGCCTGGGCGCGCACGCGCTTGCCCGACAACCCCTTCCGGCTGGGCGTGGCCTCGGGCGAGCCCGCGCCGGACGGCGTGGTGCTCTGGACGCGGCTGGCGGTCGACCCCGCGGCGCCGGCCGGCGGGATGCCGCCCGAGCCCGTCGAGGTGGGCTGGGAAATCGCCGAAGACGAGGCGCTGCGCCGGGTCGTGCGGCGCGGCCGCACGATCGCCGCGCCCGAGGTCGGCCATTCGGTCCATGTGGAGACTGGGGGGCTGGAGCCCGACCGGCCCTACTGGTACCGCTTCACCGCCGGCGGCCACGCCAGCCCGGTGGCGCGCACCCGTACGGCGCCCCGGCCCGGCGCCGATGTCCAGCGGCTGCGGATCGCCTATGGCTCGTGCCAGAAGTACGAGTCCGGCTTCTATCCGGCCCATGCGGCGCTGGCGGCGGACGATCCCGACCTCGTCGTCTTCCTGGGCGACTACATCTACGAGAAGGCCGCCACCGCGGACGGCGTGCGCCGCCATCCCGAGGAGGATTGCCTGGACCTCGCCAGCTACCGGCGCCGCTACGCCTGGTACAAGGGCGACGCCGACCTCCAGGCCGCCCACGCCTGCGCGCCCTGGATGGTCATGTGGGACGACCACGAGGTGTCGAACGACTACGGGAACGACCAGGATCGCAGCGACCCCGATCCGGCGGACTTCCTGAAGCGTCGGGCTGCGGCCTACCAAGCCTATTTCGAGAACATGCCGCTGCGCGCGGCGCAACGGCCTCTGGGCCCCGACATGCGGCTCTACCGGGCCACGGACTGGGGCCGCCTCGCGCGCCTGGCCCTGCTGGACGACCGGCAGTACCGGGGCCCGCGGCCCTGCGACGCCCAGTCGCGCGGCAAGTTCATCCCCAAGGCATGCCCGGAACGCACCGATCCCGCTCGCTCGATGCTGGGCGCGGATCAGGAGGCGTGGCTCCAGGCCCGCCTGGGCGACACCCCGGCCACCTGGAACCTGCTGGGCCAGCAGACCCTGATGATGGAGATCGTCACGCCCGACGCGCGCGTCTCCAACGACGGCTGGGACGGGTATGCCCAGACGCGTCGGCGCATCCTGGAGGGCTGGCGCGACGCGAAGACGGCCAATCCGGTGGTCCTGGGCGGCGACGTCCACTGCTTCTTCGCCGCCGACCTCGCGCTGGAGCCGGGCGGCAAGCCGATCGCCAGCGAGTTCGTGGGCGGCTCGATCGCCTCTCTGGGCCGCTCGAAGGAGATCGTGCGCGGCATGCTGGCCCTCCATCCCGACCTGAAGTTCGGCGACGGCGACACCCGAGGCTACGGCCGCGTCGACATCACCCCCGAAGCGTGCCGCGTCACCTTCCGCGGCGTGGAGAACGCGCTGGTGAAGAACTCGCCCGTACGCGATCTGGCGGCCTTCGTGGTCGAGGCGGGCGAGGCCGGGCTGAAACGTGCCTAGCGTCGCGCTCCTCGCCGCCGCCCTGCTGCTCTCGCCGCCCCGGCCGCTGCCGCCCGCCGAGGTGCTGTCGCGCCTGCCCGCGCCCGAGGCCGGTCAGGGCGTGGCCGTCGACGGCGGCTTCGTCTATGCGATCGGCAATTCCGGGATCGGCAAGTACGACCGCGCCTCGGGCGCGCGCGTTGGCCGGTGGGCGGGCGATCCAGCCGTCGTCCCGCACCTGAATTCGTGCGCGGTGATCGCGCGCGAGCTGGTCTGCGCCAGCTCGAACTATCCGGTCACGCCGATGAGCAGCACGGTCGAGGTGTTCGATCCCGACACCCTGCAGCACCGCCGCTCGACCCCGCTGGGCCGCCAGCCGGGCTCGCTGACCTGGATCGACCGCCACGCCGGCGCCTGGTGGGCCTGTTTCGCCAACTACGACGGAAGGGGCGGCGAAGCCGGCCGGGACCACCGCTTCACCACCGTGCTGCGTTTCGACGACCGCTGGCGGGTGACCGGCGCCTGGACCCTCCCGGCCACGGTCCTGGCGCGGTTCAAGCCGCACGGCAGTTCGGGCGGAGCGTTCGGCGCCGATGGCCGCCTTTATGTGACTGGCCACGACCGGCCCGAAGCGTACGTCCTGGAGATCCCCCGCACAGGCAACGAACTGCGGCACGTCGCCACCATCCCCGTGGCCGCCGAGGGCCAGGCGATCGCCTTCGACCGTAGCCGCCCGGGCGTACTGTACGGGATCAGCCGGGATCGGCGCGAACTCGTCGAAATGCGCCTGCCGTCTCTCGAGGAACCAAGGGTGGAAGACTCGAAAGTGGAGGGACCATGATCCGTCGCGCGGTCCGGGGTCTTGCGGGCGCGTTCGCCGCGGCCCTCACGCTCGCCGCCTGCGGCCAACCTGAGCCGGCGGCGCGCAAGGAGATCGTCTTCTCGATCCTGTCGGCCGAAAGCCAGGCCAGCGCCGAGAAGGACTGGCAGCCCTTTCTCGACGACATGGCCAAGACGTTGGGCCGGCCGGTGAAGGCCTACTACGCCTCCAACTACACCGCCCTGGTCGAGGCCATGCGCTTCGGCCACACCGACCTCGGCTGGTTCACCAACCAGTCGGGACTGGAGACCGTGCGCCGCGCGGGGGGAGAGGTCTTCGCCCGCTCGGTCAATCCGACGGGAATCGACGGCTACGAGGCGGTGATCATCGTGCCGAAGGGGTCGGGTGTGACGCTGGACCGCATCCTGGCCTGCGACCGCACCCTCAACTTCGGCATGGGCGACACCAAGTCCACCTCGGGGACGCTCGCCCCGATGACCTATCTGTTCGCTCCCAGGGGGATCGAGCCGGCCCGCTGCTTCAAGACCGTGCGCAGCGCGAACCACGAGACCAACCTGTTCTCGGTGGCGAGCGGCATGCTGGACGCGGCCACCAACAACACCGCCTCGATGGAGCGGCTGGAGTTGCTGAACACCGACACGGCGAAACGCACGCTCGGCAAGGTGGAGATCGTCTGGCGCTCGCCCCGCATCCCCGAGGACCCGCTGATCATCCGCAAGAACCTGGAGCCGGCGCTGCGGCGGCAGATCACCGACTTCATCTTCAGCTACGGCGTGGGCGACACGCCCGAGGCGGTCCGCCAGCGCGCGATCCTGGAACAGATCCAGACGAAGCCCTTCGCCCGCGCCGACGCCAGCCATCTCCTGCCCGTGCGCGAGATGGAGGCCACCGGCCAGCTCATCGACGCGAAGAACCGCAAGGACGCCGCCGCCATCGCCCGGGCCGAGGCGGCGCTGGCCGAGATCGCGAAGGAACGCGCGGCGCTGGCGGAATAGGGGCGGCTCTGTGCGCCCCCTCCGTCTCGGCCCTTCGGCCCGATCCACCTGCCCCGCGTCGCGGGGGAGGAGCTGGAAGGCGACGGGTCCCCCCCCCCGTGCAACGGGGGAGGTGGCCGCGAAGCGGACGGAGGGGGCGCTCAGCCGTCGTTCCGCAGCAGGAAATGGCCCGTCATGCCGGCGACGGGTTTCGCGCGGCTCTCCTGCCAGGCCTCGACCTGCACGTTGGCCACGCGGCGGCCCACCTTGCGCAGGATCGCCCGGGCGTAGGTGTCGCGCGGGCCGGCCGAGCGCAGGTACTCGATGGTGATGTCGATGGTCTTGGGCACGCGCCGCCCCGGCTGGGCCAGGGCGAGCTGGGAGAGCGCCGTCAGCTCCAGGAAGGCGCCGATCACCCCGCCGTGGATCGCCGGCAGCACGGGGTTGCCGACCAGGTGCGGGGCGAACGGCAGGACGGCGGTCATCTCGTCGCCCGCCAGCTCGACCCGCACGCCCAGGAAGCGGGCGTAGGGCACGCGCTGGAGGAAGGCGTCCACGCTGGCGAAGGGGCTCTCGCTCACGGGGGGTCAGCTCCCTTGTCTCAGCTTCGGGTGTTCAGCATGAAGGCCGCCTGGGCGGTGGCGACGGGATCGCCGCGGTCCTCGTCCCAGGCCTCGGCGCGCACGAAGCCGATGGAGCGGGTCATGCGGTAGGCGTGCGCCTCGCAGGTCAGGCCCGCGCGCGGCCGGGCGGGGCGCATGTAGTCGATCCGCAGGTCCAGGGTGGCGATGGGGATCGGCGCCTCGCCCGCGGAATTGATCGCCAGGCCGCAGGTGTGGTCGAGCAGCGCCGTCACCACGCCCGAGGCGATGACGCCGGTCTCGGGGTCGCCCACCAGGTCCTCGCGCCAGGGCGTGGTCATCACGCCGCGGCCCTTCTCGACCGAGACCAGGGTCATCCCCAGCGCCTGGGCGTGCGGCGCGAACTGGGTCATGCGCGTGTGCAGCGGCGCGTCGCCGTAGGTCATGTCAGGGGTCATGCCGGGGGTCACGCCGGGCGGGACGGGATCGGTGGGGTCGGCCATGATCGCCGGGTAGGGCGGCGGCCGTGCGGAAGTCAATGCGGAGCCTTTCGCCCGTCCCTACATTTCAGGGCGATGACCCGACCGCAGGACCTGCTCTGCCCGAAGCCCGAGGGCCTCTACTGCCCGCCCGGGGACTTCTACGTCGATCCCGTGCGGCCGGTGGACCGGGCGGTGGTCACCCACGGCCATTCCGACCACGCCCGCGCCGGCCACGGCGCCGTGCTGGCGACGCCGGAGACGCTGGACATCATGGCCGAGCGCTATGGCCGGGACTTCGCCGCGTCGGTCCAGGCCGCGCCCTACGGCGAGACGGCCGAGCGCGACGGGGTGCAGGTGACGCTGGTCCCCGCCGGCCACGTGTTGGGCTCGGCCCAGGCGGTGGTGCGCTGGAAGGGCCTCACCATGGTGGTCAGCGGCGACTACAAGCGCAGGCGCGATCCCACCTGCCCGCCGTTCGAGCCGGTTCCGTGCGACGTCTTCATCTCGGAGGCGACGTTCGGCCTGCCGGTCTTCCGCCACCCCGACGACCGCGAGGAGATCGCCCGCCTGCTGCGCTCGGTCGCCCAGTTCCCCGAGCGCAGCCACATCGTGGGCGCCTATGCGCTGGGCAAGGCGCAGCGGGTGATCCGCCTGCTGCGCGAGGCCGGCTGGAACCGCACGATCCACGTCCACGGCGCGCTGGAGCGGCTGAACGCCCTCTACGAACGGCACGGCGTGGACCTGGGGCCGCTGGCGCCGGCGACGACGGCGAAGAAGGCCGACTTCGCCGGCGCTATCGTGATCGCCCCGCCTTCGGCCTTGCAGGACCGCTGGAGCCGCCGCTTCCCCGACCCTGTCGGCGCCTTCGCCTCGGGCTGGATGCAGATCCGCGCCCGCGCGCGCCAGCGGGGCGTCGAGCTGCCGCTGGTGATCTCGGACCACGCCGATTGGGACGAGCTGACCGCCACGGTGGACGAGATCAGGCCCGGCGAACTCTGGATCACCCACGGCCGGGAGGAGGCGCTGGCCCGCTGGGCCCAGCTCCACGGGATCACGGCCCGCGCGCTGGCGCTGGTGGGATATGAGGACGAGGGCGACGACTGAATGCGCGCCTTCGCCGAGCTGCTGGACCGGCTGTCGCTGACCGCCTCGCGCAACGCCAAGCTGACGCTGGTGCGCGACCACCTGCGCGAAACGCCCGATCCCGACCGCGGCTGGGCGCTGGCGGCGCTGACGGGCGAACTGACCTTCGACGCCGCCAAGCCGGCCTTCATCCGCAAGGCGGTCGAGGCGCGGATGGACGCCCAGCTCTTCGCCTGGAGCTACGACTACGTCGGCGACCTGGCCGAGACGGTCTCGCTGGTCTGGCCGGCGCGGCCGGGCGCCAACCGCGAGCCGGCGCTGAACGAAGTGGTCGAGGCCCTGCGCATCGCCTCCCGCGCCGAGGTCCAGCGGCTGATCGAGGGCTGGCTCGACGCCCTGCCGGCGCCGCGCGAGCGCTGGGCGCTGCTCAAGCTGATGACGGGGGCTTTGCGCGTCGGCATGACCGCGCGCCTGGCCAAGCGGGCGGCGGCCGAGATGGGCGGCGTGGAGCCCGCCGAGGTGGAGGAGCTGTGGCACGCGCTGCGCCCGCCCTACGAGGACCTGTTCGCCTGGCTGGAGGGCCGCTCGGAACGGCCGCCCGCCGAAAATCCCGCGCGCTTCCGGCCCGTCATGCTGGCCCAGGCGCTTGACGAGGCCGTCGATTTCGCCCGGCTCGATCCCGCCGACTACGCCGCCGAGTGGAAGTGGGACGGCATCCGCGTGCAACTCGCCCACGAGGGCGGCCAGCGTCGGCTCTACACCCGCACCGGCGACGACATCTCGCGCGCCTTCCCCGACGTGCTGGAGGCGCTGGCGGACGAGGGTGTGGTGGACGGCGAACTGCTGGTGATGCGCGACGGCGCGCTGGCGCCGTTCGCCGACCTGCAGCAGCGGCTGAACCGCAAGGCGGTGGACGCGAAGATGCTGGAGGCCTTCCCCGCCGCCGTGCGCGCTTACGACCTGCTGCACGAGGGCGACGAGGACCTGCGGCCCTTGCCGTTCGCCGAGCGGCGCGGGCGGCTTGAGGCGTTCCTCGCCCGTCAGCCCCCCACCCGCCAGGCGAGCCCGCGGCTGGACCTTTCTCCGCTCCAGCCGTTCGGCGCCTGGCCCGAGCTGGCCGCCCTGCGCGCCGACCCGCCCGAGGGCGATCCGCGCCTCGCCGAGGGCCTGATGCTGAAGCGATGGGACAGCCCCTACGAGGCCGGTCGGCCGAAGGGGCCGTGGTTCAAGTGGAAGCGCGACCCGTTCACCGTGGACGCCGTCCTGATGTACGCCCAGCGCGGCCACGGCAAGCGCTCCAGCTTCTATTCCGACTACACCTTCGGCGTGTGGACACACGACGCCGCCGGCCAGCGGGCGCTGACGCCCGTGGGCAAGGCCTATTTCGGCTTCACCGACGAGGAGCTGAAGGGCATCGACAAGTTCGTGCGCGACAACACCGTCGAGCGGTTCGGGCCCGTGCGCTCGGTCCGCGCCGAGCCGCACCGGGGCCTGGTGTTCGAGGTGGCCTTCGAGGGCCTCCAGCGCTCGGCCCGCCACAAGTCGGGCGTGGCCATGCGCTTCCCCCGCATCAGCCGCATCCGCTGGGACAAGCCGCCAGGCGAGGCCGACGACCTCGAAACCCTGGAACGCCTCCTGGCCCGGATCGAGGGGCGATAGGCGGGCCACGGTCCTGCGAGGCCGCGACGCGGCGTCTCTCGCACTTCAGGGAACCGCGGAAAACGCGGAAGGACGCGGAAGGTGAAGCTGCGATTCCGCATCCTTCCGCGATTTCCGCGGTGACATGACGGAGCCTCCGCTCGCGCGGAGGCTCGAGGAGGGGTCGCCTGCTGGTTCTCGCGGTGAAGGCGCGACCTTACGGCAGCAGGGCTTCCTTGGCGAGGAACGCCTTGAGGTCGCCGCCCTCGAACAGAACCCCGCGGATGCCCGCCCGAAGCGCGGCTTCCAGGTCCGACGGCTTGTCGCCGATCAGCAGCGAGGACTCGCGGTCGATGGGCCAGTCCTGCAGGGCCTGGAGGATCATGCCGGGATTGGGCTTGCGCAGGGGC
Source organism: Phenylobacterium sp. (assembly GCF_037189685.1). Lineage (GTDB taxonomy): Bacteria > Pseudomonadota > Alphaproteobacteria > Caulobacterales > Caulobacteraceae > Phenylobacterium. Next base: position 14,695 of record NZ_JBBCIT010000007.1, read on the forward strand.
GGGTCGGGGTGACGATAGGCCGGGTCGGGGGCCTCGGGGTGCTGGGGGGCGTGGTAGAAGGCGTCGATCCGCCCGCCCACGGCCTTCAGGTCGTCCTGCATCCGCGCGTGCAGGGCATGGACCGCGTCTTCGGTGTAATAGCCTCGCCCGACGCCCGACTGGTTCGTCACCACAATCACCAGCCAGCCGGCCCGGTTGAACGCCGCCACGGTCTCGCGCGCGCCGCGGACCCAGGTGAAGTCCTCCCAGCGGTGGACATAGCCACGATCCTCATTGAGCACGCCGTCGCGGTCGAGGAACAGGGCCGGTCGGGAGGGTGAGGAATCGGGCACGGCGTCAGCCTGGCGGCGGAATGTGGATAGCGGATTTCAAAAAGTCCGATTCCCCCTCTACGGTCGCGCAGGTTCTGTTGGCGAGGCGCATTTGGCCGTTCTTTCGATCCGCGACCTCACGGTCGATTTCGACACCCATGACGGCGTGGTCCGGGCCGTGCGGGGCGTCTCCCTGGAGGTGAGCCGGGGCGAGACCCTGGGCGTGGTGGGCGAGAGCGGCTCGGGCAAGAGCCAGACCTTCATGGCGGTCATGGGCCTGCTGGCCCGGAACGGCCGCGCGTCGGGATCGGCGCGCCTGCACGACCAGGAGCTGCTCGCGCTGTCGCCGCGCGCGCTGAACAAGGTCCGCGGCTCGAAGATGACCATGATCTTCCAGGACCCGCTGACGGCGCTGACCCCGCATGTGCGCATCGGCGAACAGATCGCCGAGCCGCTGCGCCTGCATCTGGGCCTCTCGGGCGCCGAGGCCGAGCGCCGCGCCCTGGACTGGCTGGAGCGGGTGCGCATCCCCGACGCGCGCCGCCGGCTGCGGCAGTACCCGCACGAGCTGTCGGGCGGCATGCGCCAGCGGGTGATGATCGCCGCGGCCATGGCGCCCGGCCCCGACCTGCTGATCGCCGACGAGCCGACCACGGCGCTGGACGTGACGGTGCAGGCCGAGATCCTGGACCTGATGGCCGAGCTCCAGCGCGACACCGGCGCGGCCATGGTGCTTATCACCCACGACATGGGCGTCATCGCCCGGCTGGCCGACCGCGTCTGCGTGATGAAGGACGGCGCCTATGTGGAGGAAGGCCCCGTCGCCGACATCTTCCAGCGCCCCGCCACCGACTACACCCGCGGCCTGCTGGCGGCCATCCCGCGCCTGGACCGCGCCGACCGCGGCGGGCGGCCGGAGATCGAGCCTGTGCCGCCCGAGGCGCCGGTGGTGGTCGAGGGGCGCGACGTGAAGGTGCATTTCACGGTCCGCGAGGGCCTCCTGTCGCCGTCGCGCACCCTGCGGGCGGTGGACGGGGTGTCCTTCCAGGTGCGCCAGGGCGAGACCCTGGGGATCGTGGGCGAGAGCGGGTCGGGCAAGTCCACCCTGGCGCGCGCGGTCCTGAACCTGCTGCCGGCCAGCGCCGGCGCGGTCACCCTGCTGGGCCGCGACATCACCCACGCCGACCGCGAGGCGCTGCGCAAGGCCCGCCGCGACCTGCAGATCGTCTTCCAGGACCCGCTGGCCAGCCTGGACCCGCGCATGACCATCGGCGACTCCATCGCCGAGCCCCTGGGCGTCTTTCGCCCCGAGCTGACCCGCGCCCAGCGCGAGGCCGCGGCGCGCGAGATGATGGCGGCCGTGGAGCTGAACCCCGATCTCATCAACCGCTACCCGCACGAGCTGTCGGGCGGCCAGAACCAGCGCGTGGGCATCGCGCGGGCCATGATCCTGAAGCCGAAGCTGGTGATCTGCGACGAGGCGGTCTCGGCCCTGGACGTGGGCGTCCGCGCCCAGATCATCGACCTGCTGATCCGGCTCCAGCGCGAGATGGGGCTAGCGATGATCTTCATCAGCCACGACTTGGCGGTGGTGCGCGAGATCAGCCACCGCGTGCTGGTGCTCTACCTGGGCCGGGTCATGGAGCTGGCCGACCGCGATCGGATCTGGCAGGCGCCGCAGCATCCCTACACCCGCGCCCTCCTCTCGGCCGCGCCCATTCCCGACCCTGCCGTAGAGCGCACCCGCAAGCGCCTGCGGCTGGAGGGCGAGCCGCCCAGCCCGATGGACCCCGCCGCCGCCTTCCGCTTCGCGCCCTCGAAGGCCGCCGACGGCGTCCCGCCCGAACTGAAGGAAGTGGCGCCGGGTCACCTGGTGGCGGAGTTCGATCCCGTCCGCTGAGCGGGCCGGATGCAGATCCGTCGCCGTGCGATGCTGCGTACGATGGCGGCGTTGCCCCCAAGCGCCGCCATCGTTAGGTTGCGCGCCTTTCCGCTCCCCGGCTTCAAAGACGCCCGATCCCATGACCCTCGAATTCGAAGACATCCTCGCTGCCCAGGCGCGGCTGGAGGGTCATATCGAGCGCACCCCGTGCCGACATTCGCGCACGCTCTCGGAGATCACCGGCGCCGAGGTGTGGGTGAAGTTCGAGAACCTGCAGTTCACCGCCGCCTACAAGGAGCGTGGCGCGCTCAACAAGCTGCTGCTGCTCGGCGAGAACGTGCGCGGCCGCGGCGTGATCGCCGCCTCGGCCGGCAACCACGCCCAGGGCCTGGCCTACCACGCCGCCCGCCTGGGCATCCCCGTCACCATCGTGATGCCCAAGGGCACGCCCTTCGTGAAGGTGCAGCAGACCCGCGCGCACGGCGCCGAGGTGGTGATCGAGGGCGAGAGCTACGACGAGTCCGCCGCAGCCGCGCGGACGCTGTGCGCCGAGCGCGAGCTGACGTTCGTCCACCCCTTCGACGACCTCGATGTCATGGCCGGCCAGGGCACCGTGGCCCTGGAGATGCTGCAGGACGTGCCCGACCTGGAGGTCCTGCCCATCCCGATCGGCGGCGGCGGGCTGATCGCCGGCATGGCGACGGCGGCCAAGCACCTGAAGCGGGATATCCGCATCGTGGGCCTGGAGCCCGCCATGTTCCCCTCGTTCACCGCCCGCATGCGCGGCGTCCGCACGGCCCAGGTGAACGGCGCCTCCACCATCGCCGAGGGCATCGCGGTGAAGGAGGTGGGCGAGCACACCTATGCCATCGCCCGCCCGCTGATCGACGAGGTGCTGCTCATCGAGGAGCCGCACTTCGAGCGCGGCATCGCCCTCTACTGCAATGTCGAGAAGACCGTGACCGAGGGCGCCGGCGCCGCGTCCCTGGCCGGGCTGCTGGCCTATCCCGAGCGCTTCCGCGGCAAGAAATGCGGCCTGGTCATCACCGGCGGCAACATCGACACGCGGCTCCTGGCCTCGGTGCTGACGCGTGAGCTGGTGCGCGAGAGCCGGATCGTCTCGCTCCGCATCATCGGCGACGACCGGCCGGGCCTGCTCGCCAACGTCTCGCTGATCATCGGCCAGATGGGCGCCAACATCATCGAGGTGGCGCACAACCGCCTGGCCCTCGACGTCCCGGCCAAGGGCGCGGAATTCGACGTCATGATCGAGACCCGAGACGCCCAGCACACCAACGAGGTGATGGACGCGCTGCGCGAGCGCGGCTACCCGCCCCGTGTGGTCTGACCCTGGCGCCCCCGCCGCGCCGACACCGCCCCGGAGAGTTCGATGAAGCGCATGTTCGTCCTGGCCGCCGCGGTGCTGGCGCTGGCCGCCTGCGACCGTACGCCCAAGGTCGCCGAACCCGGCGTCCCGGTCCCGCAGTCCGAGACCTCGAAGACGTTCATGGCCAAGGTGGGCAAGGAAGAGGGCGTGAAGGTCCTCGAATCCGGCCTGGCCTACAAGGTCGTGCGCTCGGGGCCGGAGGCGGGCCTGAAGCCCGGCCCGGACGACGAGGTGAAGGTCCACTACGAAGGCAAGCTGGAGGACGGCTCGGTCTTCGATTCCTCGTACGAGCGCGGCCAGCCCGCCGCCATGCCGCTGAACCGCCTCATCCCGGCCTGGCAGGAGGCGCTCCAGCTCATGCGGCCGGGCGACGAATGGATCCTCTACGTGCCCTCCAACCTGGGCTACGGCGAGGAAGGCTCGGGGCGCATCCCGCCGGGGGCGCCGCTCATCTTCCGGATCGAACTGATCGACGCCCTGCCGGCGCCGGGCCGGGTCCAGCGGGGATAGATGGCCGGGGCGGAGCCGCCGCAGGTCTTCCTCGTCACCCTCGAAGCCGTCGAGGCGCCGGGTGATGCTCCGCTGACAGTCCTGGCCTTCGCCCGCGCCGGAGACGAGTCCGCCGCCCGCGCCGCGGCGGTCGCCGAACTGGAGAGCTTCGGCTGGCGCGACATCCGCGCCCTGCGGGTCGGTGAGCTGATCGACCGTAGCGCCCTGCCCGACGACTTCCGCGACGCCGTCGCCAATGCCGACCGCTTCGGCTGCGGGCTGATCGTCTACGACGAGCCCTGAACGGCGGCTTTCCTTTGAGCCCCGCTCCACGCGGAGCTAAGTCTTGCCGATGACCTCCGACCTCTATCCCGCGGCGAAGGACCTGTTGGCGACGCTGATCGGGTTCGACACCACCTCGCGTGGCTCGAACCTGGCGCTCGTCGAATGGGTCGAGGGCTATCTGGACGGGCTGGGCGCCGCGCACCGCCGCGTGCCGAACGCCGACGGCGGCAAGTCGAACCTCCTGGCGACCCTCGGTCCGCTTGCCGCCGGCGGCGTGGTGCTGTCGGGACATACCGACGTGGTGCCCGTGGACGGCCAGCCCTGGTCCAGTGACCCGTTCGTCCTCACCGAACGGGGCGGGCGCCTCTATGGCCGCGGGACCTGCGACATGAAGGGTTTCCTGGCCCTGGCCCTCGCCGCCGCGCCCGAGCTGGCAAGGACGGCGCGCCGTCCTGTCCACCTGGCCTTTTCGTACGACGAGGAGATCGGCTGCCTGGGGGCGCCGGCCATGATCGACGTGATCCGGCGGGAACTCCCTGCCCCCGCCGTGGTCGTGGTGGGCGAGCCCACCAGCATGGAGGCGGTGAACGGCCACAAGGGCATCGCCACGTTCCACGTCACCGTCACCGGCCGCGAGGCCCACTCCAGCCAGACACACCTGGGCGTCTCGGCGATCATGGAGGCCATCCCGCTGATGGCTCGCCTGAGAACGCTGGCCGAACAGCTCCAGGCCGGGGCTGATCCCGCCTCGCCCTTCATGCCGAAGGGGCCCACGCTGACCATCGGCCTGATCGAGGGCGGCACCGCGCACAACATCCTGGCGCGGGAGTGCCGCTTCGTCTTCGACCTGCGCACGCCGGGCGGCCGCACGCCGGCCGAGATCATCGCGCCCTTCCTGGCCGAGGCGGAGGCGCTGGACACGGCGCTGAAGGCCCGCGCGCCCGAGGCCGGCGTCACGGTCGAGATGCGCACGGACGTTCCGGCCTTCACGCCCGAGCGCGACGGGGCGGCCGAGGCGTTCGTCCGCCGCCTGACCGGCGACAACGGCCCGCCGCGCGTGGTGGCCTTCGCCGCCGAGGCGGGCCAGTTCCAGCAGGCCGGCTTCTCCACCGTCATCTGCGGCCCCGGCTCCATCGACCAGGCCCACCAGCCGGACGAATACGTCGACATCTCCCAGATGCAGCGCGGCGCCCTCTTCATGCGCCGCCTGATCGAATGGGCGGCGGAAGGCTGACCGCTCCGCGCAAGCGGAGGCTCGGTATCATCTGTCCACGGATGCACACGGAGACACACGGATGGCGCGGCGGCCGTCATCCGTGTCGATCCGTGTGCATCCCTGGACTTTCAAGTTCGAGAGGCCGCTTCGCGGCGTCGCAGGACCCGGCGCCAGCGCTCTCGCCGCCCCTTTTCGTGTCCTTTCGTGTTCTTCGTGGTCAATCCCTGGGTCGCGGCGGCGCCGGCCGCAGCGGCTTGATCACCGGCCGGCGGCCCGAGAGGTCGCGGGGGTTCCAGGTCATGGCCCTCGCCACCTGCCAGACCGAGGCCCTGCGCAGACGCTGCACGTCGCGCCGGGCGCGGAACATGGCCGGCGCGCCTGCAAAGGCGGCGCGGACGGCGCGCAGGATCAGCCGGATGTGCGGCCGGTTCTCCCGCCGCAGGTAGATCGCCGTCAGGGCCAGAAGGTGCAGCGGAACCACGAGCGGCAGCAGGAGGGCCGGCGTGTTCTTGAACAGCACCCAGAAGCGGTTGCGCGTGCCGTGGAACACCGCGAACTCCGACTTGCGCCCGCCGGTGGACGCCGAGCCCTCGTGCTGGATGACGGCGTCGGGGACCAGCAGGGTCGGCTCTCCCGCGAGCTGCAGCCGGTAGCCCAGGTCCACGTCCTCGCCGTAGCAGAAGAACGCCTCGTCGAAGCCGCCCAGGCGGAGGAACAGCGCCCGGTCGATCATCATCGCCGCGCCGCAGGGGCTGAAGACCTCGCCTTCCTTCGCCTGGCCAAGGTCCGGGTTCAGGTATCCGCCGCGATAGGGGATGCCGGTGATGCTCATCACGTCGCCCAGGCCGTCCAGCATCCCCGGCGCGTCGGCCGCCATCTGGCGTGAGGTGAAGCTCAGGACCTCGGGATGACGCCCGGCCGCCGCCATCAACCGGCCCAGCCAGTCCGGCTCGGCGTAGGCGTCGGGGTTCAGCAGCACGAGCCAGCGGCCGCGGCCTTCGCGCGCCGCCTGGTTGCCGGCGCCGGTGAATCCCAGGTTCTCCGTGTTGCGGGTCAGCCGCACCCACGGGAACCCTGCGGCGATCGCAGCATCGCCCGGGTCGGGCGAGGCGTTGTCGATCACCAGGGTCTCGAAGTCGCGGAAGGTCTGGGCGCCCAGATGCTCCAGGCAGGCGTGCAAGGTCGGCCCTGAGTTGTAGGCGATGACGCACACGGTGGCGGCCGGGGTCTTGTCATCGTCCCTGCGCTGCGCCATGCGACGGCTACACCTGTCACTGTTGGATCCGAAATGACGACGATCACGCCGCTCGCCATCCCCGAGGTGCTGCTTATCACGCCCAAGCGTCATGGCGATGCGCGCGGCTGGTTCGCCGAGACCTGGAGCACGAAGGCCCTCGCGGGCACCGTGGCCGACACGGCCTTCGTCCAGGACAACCAGGCCTTCAGCGCGGCGAAGGGCACCCTGCGGGGCCTGCACTTCCAGCTCGCGCCCAACGCCCAGGGCAAGCTGATCCGGGCGCTGCGCGGCGCCATCTTCGACGTGGCGGTGGATATCCGCGCCGGCTCGCCCACCTACGGCCAGTGGGTCAGCGCCGAACTGACCGCCGAGGGCGGGGAGCAGCTCTGGGTCCCCCGCGGCTTCGCCCACGGCTACTGCACGATCGCCGACGACTGCGAGATCTTCTACAAGGTGGATGGCCCCTACGCGCCGCAGAGCGAAGGCGGGATCATCTGGAACGACCCCGACCTCGCCATCCCCTGGCCGCTTGAGGGCGAGCCGCTGCTGTCCCAGAAGGACAACGTCCTGCCGCGCCTGAAGGATCTGGGGCCGGTGGGCTTCTAGCGGTAGGAGCTTCGGAGCCCCCCGGGAAGCCCGCCTCTGGCCCTGACCCTTCGAGGCGGAGGGCGGATCGTTCCCGACAGCCTCTAATAGCTCAGCTTCGGATACCAGTCGGTCCCGCGGCCGTCCGGCGTCAGGTCGAGGATGTTCCAGAGGACCATCAGGTCCGGCGCGCCGCGCGGGTCCTGGCCCGGGTCGGCGGTCGCGAAGCCCATCTCCTCGCCCCAGAAATGGCGGATCGTCCCGTCCCGGCGGGTGAAGACGTTGGTGGCGGCGCCGTCCGTCCCGTCGTCCATGACGGCGTGGTAGTCCTGGCTGAACCGGCCGTTCACGTCGGCGTAGAGCGGCAGGTTGCGCCAGCCGCGCTCCACCTTGAAGGCGATCTGCCGCTCGATCGGCGAGAGCCCCACGATGGCCAGGGCCACCCGCTGGCGGATATGGTCCGCATTGCCGTCGAGGCTGCTCAGGAAGGCCGTGCACATGGGGCAGGGCCGCGCGCGCCTGGGCCCGTACATCCAATTGTAGACGACCAGGGTGTCGTTGTCGCCGAACAGCTCGGCGAGGCCCACGGGATCGGCGCCCGCCACACCGCCGGCCTCGCCCAGGAACCGATAGTCGCCCTTCACCTCGCCGCCCGGCGGCAGGACGCGGCGCAGGGCGGCGACGCGCTCGATCTGGCGGCGCAGCTCGATCTCCTCGACCAGCAGGGCGGCGCGGGCCTTCCGGTACTCGGGGCTCTCGTTCGGCTGGCTGGAGGCGTTCTTCCGGACCAGCGCTTCGGCGGATTGCAGGGTGGAACCGTCAACCATGGCGTCGTCTCCCACGTCGAACCTCATCAACGGGCCGCCCCAGCTTCAGGGTTCCGGCGAGGCCGACCATTCCTCGAGGACGTGCGGGTCAGCCTCGTCCCGACAACGGGCGACGCGCAGGGCCTCGAACGCCTCGGGGTCCAGCAGCCGCGACAGCGCCCAGGCCGCCGCCCCGCGCACCAAGGGCGCCGGATCGTCCAGCAGGCGCCGGACCTCCTCGGCCAGGTCTGCGTCCCCGGAATTGCCGATCGCGTACAGCACGTTGCGGACGAAGCGGTCCCGGCCGATCCGTTTGACCGGGTTCTTTCGGAAGAGATCGCGGAAGGCCACGTCGTCCAGGCGGACGAGGTCGGCCAGCGCCGGCGCGTTCAGCGCCTCGCGGGCGGCCAGCTTCTGCTCGCGCCCCTGCCGCGCGAACTTGTTCCAGGGGCAGACCGCCAGGCAGTCGTCGCAGCCGTAGATGCGATTGCCCAGGGCGGGGCGGAATTCCCGTGGGATCGGCCCTTTCAGCTCGATGGTCAGGTACGAGATGCAGCGCCGGGCATCGAGCTGGAACGGCGCGGGGAAGGCGTCGGTCGGGCAGGCGTCGAGGCACGTGCGGCAGGTTCCGCAGGTCATCGCCTCGGACGGGTCCGGCGCCAGCTCCAGCGTGGTCAGGATCGAGCCCAGGAACAGCCAGGAGCCGAACTCGCGGCTGACCAGGTTGGTGTGCCGCCCTTGCCAGCCCACGCCGGCGCGTTCGGCCAGCGGCTTCTCCAGCAGCGGCGCGGTGTCCACGAACACCTTCAGCTCGCCCCCGAACCGCGCCTGGAGCCAGCGGGCCAGGGCCTTCAGCCGCGCCTTGATCACCTCGTGGTAGTCGTCGCCCCGGGCATAGACGCTGATCGCGCCGCGGGTCGGCTGCGCGAGGACGGCCATCGGGTCGTCGTCGGGACCGTAGTTCACACCCAGCACGATGGCTGAGCGCGCGCCCGCCCACATCGCGCGCGGGTGGCGGCGGCGCTCGGCCGTCTCGGCCATCCAGCCCATCTCGCCGTGGCGGCCGGCGTCCACGAATTCGAGCAGGCGGGCCGCGGCGGGCCAGGCCTCGTCGATGTCGGTGAAGCGGCAGAGGTCGAAGCCGAGGGCGACCGCCTCGGCCCGGATCAGGTCTTCGCGCTCAGAAGTCGAGGTCGTCATAGTGGCCGGCGGGCGCGAGGCCCGGCCAGCGGTCGGCCAGGAGCGGCCGGAAACACGGCCGGGACTTCATCTTCATGTACCACGTCTTCACCGCCGGCGCGTCGCGCCAGGGCACGTCGCCGAAATAGTCGATGACCGACAGGTAGGCTGCGGCCGTGAAATCGGCCAGGGACAGTCGCCTGCCGGCCAGCCACTCCCGCGCCTGCAGCAGGTCGTCCAGCATGAACAGGTGCGACTTCAGGGCGTCCTTGCCCTGGCGCAGGTTGGCCAGTTCCGGGGGGCCAAGGCCCAGCAGCCGCTTCTCGATCTTCTCGTGCAGGATGTAGCCCGAGGCTTCGAACTCGAACTTGCGTTCGAACCAGGTCATCAGCCGCCGCGCCTCGCCCCGCTCGGCGGGCGTCTCGGCCATCAGCGCGGGTTCGGGACAGGCCTCCATGAGGTGGTCCACGATCGCGCGGCTCTCGCACAGGACAAGAGGCGGAGCGTCCCCCGCCGTTTCCACCAGCACCGGGACCATCCCCGACGGATTCAGCTTGGTGAGCTCCCGCGGCCGCTCCCAGTAGCGCACCGAGACGTCGGTGAACGCCAGCCGCTTCTCGCCCAGCACGAGGCGCGCGAGCCGGGAGGCCGGGTCCAGCGGGAAGTGGTGGAGGGTGCGTTCGACGCTCATTCAGGCCGCGCCTCTTACGCGAATCGACGAAACGCCAACAGACGCCCCGGGTCTTAAGGGGTCGTTTACTGCGCGCCGCCCCGCACGCAGCCTTGCTCTCCCGTAAGGCGAACCCGGGCTTTCGGGGGGCCTATCGCGCGACGCTGGCCCGGGCCCGCTGGAGCGGGCGGCGGGCGCCGGCCGGCTCGGATTCCGCATCGTTCAGCGTCGTGAGCAGCGCGGCCCTGAGCGCGTTGCCCTTCCGCGCGTCGGTGAGCTTCTGGCCGGCCGCATCGACCACATAGAAGGCGTCCACGGCGCGTTCGCCATAGCTGTCGATGTGGGCCGAGGTGATCTGGAGGCCGGCGTCCGACAGTGTCCGCGCGAGGCCGGCCAGCAGGCCGGTGCGGTCGCGGCCCGACGCCTCCACGACCGTTGCGGTTTCGGACGCCTCGTTGTCGAGCATCACGGTGGGCGTGATGGCGAAGGCGGCCGCCCGGCCGAGATCCTGGCGGCGGCGCTCCTGGGGGGTCGGCTCGCCCCGCGCCGCGCCGGCCAGGGCGTCGGCGAGCCGCTGCAACGCCCTGGGATCGTCGGCGCCGAAGGGGGCGCCGGTCACGTCCTGGACGTAGAAGATGTCCAGCGCCTGTCCCGAGCGCGAGGTGAACACGCGCGCGCCCATCACGCTGGCGCTGGCTCCGGTGATGGCCTCGGCGAGATCGACGAAGAGACGCGGGCGGTCCGCCGCCGCCACCACCACCTCGGAGGCGTTCAGGTCCGGACGGACGCGGCCCTCGGCGGCGCTGCCGGCAGCCCTGGCGGCGCGGGCGAGGCGGGCATGGATCAGCACCTCCTCGTCGCTGAACGCCGTGAAGTAGGCGTCCTCCATCGCGTCGCCCCAGCTCTCGGCGGCCCGGTCGGCCCTGGCCAGGCGGACGCGGGCGTCATAGGCCGCGTTCTCCTGATAGCGGCGCAGGGCCGCGGCGGCGTCCGAGCCGCGCCCGCCCCGGAACACCGCCTCGGTGGCGTTGTAGAGCTCGCGCATGAGCTGCCCCTTCCAGCCGTTCCAGACCCCCGGCCCCACGGCGCGGATGTCGGCGACGGTCAGGACCAGGAGCAGGCGCAGGCGCTCGGGCGTCTGCACGATGCGCGCGAAGTCGGCCACGGTGCGCGGGTCGGAAACGTCGCGCTTCTGGGCGAAGTCGCTCATCACCAGGTGATGCTCCACCAGCCAGGCGACCAGCTCGATCTTGGAGCGGTCGAGGCCGAGGCGCTCGCCCGCCTGGCGAGCGGCCCGGGCGCCGGCCACCTCCTGGCCCCCGGCGCCGCCCTTGCCGGTGTCGTGCAGCAGCATGGCCAGGAACAGCGCCTCGCGGTCGGCGATCAGCGGCATGATCTGCGTGGCCAGGGGATGGTCCTCGGGCAGACGGCCGGCGGCGATGTCGGCGATCACCCCCACGGCCCGCAGCGTGTGCTCGTCCACCGTGTAGGAGTGGTACATGTTGAACTGCATCTGGGCGACGATGCGCCCCCACTCGGGCATGTAGCGGCCCAGGACGCCGGCCTCGTTCATCAGCGTCAGCGTCGTGCGCGGGTCCCGGCCCCGCGCCAGGATGTCGAGGAACACCCGCGCCGCGTGACCGTCGCGCCGGACGGCCGAGGTGATCAGGTGGATGTTGCGCGACGCCGCCGTGAAGGCGTCGGGATGCAGGTCCAGGTTCCGCTGGTCGGCGATCCTGAACAGCCGCAGCAGGTTGACCGGGTCCTGCCGGAAGAGTTCGGGATCGACGTCCAGCCGGCCGCCTTCCTCGGAGAAGCCGGGCTCGTCCAGCGGCTTGCGCTTGACCTTGCGGTTCGGGATGAAGCGGCTGATGCCCTTGGGCGCCATCTTCATCTGCTCGGCTTCGAGCTTGGCGGCGAACACCCGCGTGAGGGCGCCCACGTCCTTGGCGATCAGGAAGTAGCGCCGCATGAAACGCTCGACGGCCGGCGCGTCGCCGCGGTCGCCATAGCCCATGCGCCGGGCGATCTCGGGCTGGAGGTCGAAGGAGAGCCGTTCTTCCGGCCGGCCGGTGGTGAAATGCAGATGGCTGCGGACCGCCCACAGGAAGTCGAAGGCCACGATGAACCCCCGGACCTCGCGCCGGTCGAACATCTCGAGCTGCATCACCCGTTCCATCGTCTCGCCGGGATGCAGGTACTGGGCGATCCAGAAGAGGGTGTTGAGGTCGCGCAGGCCGCCCTTGCCCTCCTTCAGGTTGGGCTCGACCATGTAGCGGCTGGCGCCCGCACGGGCGTGGCGTTCATCCCGTTCCTTCAGCTTGGCCGCCACGAACTCGGCCCCCGTGCCGCGGACCACTTCGTCGCGGAATCGCTGGACCAGTTCGGCCGCCAGGCGCTCGTCTCCGGTGAGGCGCCGGGCCTCCAGGATCGACGTGCGGATCGTGTAGTCCTCGCGGCTGAGCTTGAGGCATTCCTCGATGGTCCGCGAGGCGTGGCCGACCTTGAAGCCCAGGTCCCACAAGGCGTAGAGCATGTATTCGATCACGCTCTCGGCGTGGGCCGTCTGCTTGTAGGGGCGCACGAACAGCAGATCGATGTCGGAGTAGGGCGCCAGCGTGCCGCGCCCGTAGCCGCCCACCGCCATCAGCGCCAGCCGCTCGCCCTCGGTGGGATTGCGGGCCCGGAAGATATGGACCGTGGTGAAGTCGTAGAGCGCCGAGATCACCTCGTCGGTCACGCCGGAAAGCAGGCGGGCGGTCTCGATGCCCCCGGCGCCGTTCTCCAACCGCTCCTTGGCGATCATCCGGCCGCGGAACAGGGCCGCCTTCAGGATGTCGAGCGCCGCCTTGCGCTGGGCCTGCTCGTCGCCGAGGTTCTCGAGCGCCGCCGTCGAAAGCTGCGAACGCAGCTTCACGCCGTCGACGACGTATTCCAGACGGGTGGGTTTCAGGCGCGTGGGCATGGGCGAAGAGCCATATAGGCCCTTTCGTCAGCGGGCGCAGGAGGTTCGTGCTTTTCCTCGCGCCCGCCGCCCGCTATCCCGCCCGCCCAGTACGGGCGTCGGGGTGACATGGGCAGGGGATCGTACCGCGGCGGATCGACCAGCCTGGGCTGGAACGCCAACCGTTATGTCTCCCCCTCGCTGACCGGCCGCACCCGGCGCGGCAAGGCCCTGGTCAAGGACCTGACCGCCCGCACGGCCCAGAGCCGCGCCGAACTGGCCGAACAGGACGAACGCGCCCGCAAGCGTCACGGCCTGGCCCCGGCGAAGGCGAAGCCGGTCGCGATCAACGCCACGGCGGCCAGCGCGGGGAAGTCCGGCGTGGCTCAGGAGGCCCGCAGGCGGCTGAAGGCGGGCGGGCGGCAGGCGTTCACCGTCACGGTGGTGAAGCGGAAGCGGCCGAAGGGATGACCGCGCCGGCGCGGCGCAGGACGGCGTCGAGCCGCTCGGTCCCGTCCCAGAGCGCGCCGCCCCAGCCGGCGGCGCGGGCGGCCTCGACGTTGACGGGCCGGTCGTCCAGCAGCAGCAGGTCGGACGGCGCGTATCCCGTCCGCGCCTCGACCGCCGCGAAGAAGCGGGGATCGGGCTTCCCGAAGCCGATGTCGGCGGCGTAGTGCATGGCGTCGAAGCGGTCCCGAAGGCCCAGCACGTCCCACAGGTAGGCGGCCCGCTGGTGCTCCTGCACGGTGGCCAGGTGAAGCCGTAGCCCGCCCGCGCGCAGGGCGGCGAGGTCGGCCAGAAGGCCTTCGTCGAGCAGGCTGTCCTTGGCGAACCAGTAGTCGGCGAGGGCCTGGCTGGTCAGGTGCGGCGCATGTTCCGCCAGCACCGGGGCCAGCCGCTCGTGCAGGGCGGCCCGGCCCATGGCGACGTCTTCCCAGTGCGGTCGGAAGAAGTGCGCTTGCAGGGTGGCGATCGGGAGGCCGAGGTCGGTCTCCATGTCGACCGCCCAGCCGCCGGGGCGCGTCGTGACGATCACGCCGTCGACGTCGACCATGAGGGCCTTCAGCGCCATGCTGAACTCGTGATCGTCGCAGGGCGCCGTGGACGGGGGCGTCGACGGGAAAGTTGATACCGCTTTCCCGTCGCCGCCTGTCGTCCGCCCCCACGAACGCTTCGCGTTGGAACGCGGTGTTCAAGGTCCGCCAACTGGCCGGGAAACCCGGACCCGATGGCCCGCAGGGCCCAAGTCACATCAGTCCCTTCAGCCGGTACAGGGCGTCCATCGCCTCGCGGGGGCTCATGCCGTCGACGTCGAGGACGGCCAGGGCTTCCTCCACCTTGCTGGGGCCGAACTTCGCCTCAGGTTCGGCGACGGCGGCGAACAGGGGCAGGTCGTCCAGGTTGGCGGGACCGGCGGCCTCCTTCTCCAGACGTTCCAGCACCTGGCGGGCGCGGGCGACCACCGGCATCGGTACGCCGGCCAGCTTGGCGACCTGCACGCCATACGACCGGTCCGCAGGGCCGGGTCCCGCTTCGTGCAGGAAGATCAGATCGCCGTTCCACTCCTTGGCCTTCAGGCTGAGGTTGGAGACATAGGCCAGCCGGCCCTCCAGCACGGCCAGCTCGTGATAGTGCGTGGCGAAGAGCGCCCGGCTGCGGTTGGTCTCGTGCAGGGCTTCGGCGCAGGCCCAGGCGATGGCGAGGCCGTCGTAGGTGGCGGTGCCGCGGCCGATCTCGTCCAGGATCACCAGGCTGCGCGGGGTCGCCTGAGAGAGGATCGCGGCCGTCTCGACCATTTCCATCATGAAGGTGGAACGGCCGCGCGCCAGGTCGTCGCCTGCGCCCACGCGGCTGAAGAGGCGGTCGACCACCCCCAGTCGCAGGCGTTTCGCCGGCACGAAGCAGCCGGACTGCGCCAGTACGGCCAGCAGCGCGTTCTGGCGCAGGAAGGTCGATTTGCCCGCCATGTTCGGGCCCGTGACGATGGAGAGGCGCGCCCCGCCCACGCCCGCGCCGTCCAGCCTGCAGTCGTTGGGGGTGAAGGCCTCGCCTGCGCGGCGCACGGCGGCCTCCACCACCGGATGGCGCGCGGCCTCGGCTTCGAAGGCGGTGGACCTGTCGAGCACCGGCCGCGTGGCGCCGATGTCGTCGGCCCATTCGGCCAGGGCCGAGCCCACGTCCAGCGTCGCGGCGGCCAGGGCGGCGGCCTGGATCTGGGCGGCCACGCCGGTCGCGGCTTCGCGCCAGGCCTCGAAGGTGTCGAGTTCGATGGCCAGCGCCCGCCCGGCGGCCTGGGCGATCTTGGCGTCCAGTTCGGCCAGCTCGACGGTGGTGAAACGGACCTGGTTGGCGAGCGTCTGGCGGTGGATGAAGGTGGCGTTGAGCGGCGGCGCCATCAGCGGCTCGGCGGCCTTGGCCGTGCATTCGACGAAGTAGCCCAGCACCGCATTGTGCCGGATCTTGAGCGAGACGCCGCTTTCGGCGGCCAGCCGGGATTCCAGCGCCGCGATCACCCGCCGGCTGTCGTCGCACAGGGCGCGGGCCTGGTCCAGCTCGGGCCGTACGCCCTCGGCCACGAAGCCGCCGTCGCGGGCCAGGGCGGGCAGGTCGGGACCGAGGCCCGTGGCCAGATGGTCGCGGAAGGCGCTCAGGCTCTCGTCGCGCTCGATGTCCAGCGCGTCCAGCGCGTCCGCGATCTCGTTCGGAAGACGCACCAGCGGGTCTGCGGTCTCCCGGAACAGGCGTCGCACGGTCTGGCCGGCGGCCAGGCCGTCGCGCAGGGCGCCGAGGTCGCGCGGGCCGCCCCGGCCCAGGGCTAGGCGCGACAGGCCGCGGGCCATGTCCGGCAGGCCCTTGAGCGTCTCACGCAGGCGCTCGCGCTGCGCCCGATGGCCGACGAACCAGGCGACGGAATCCAGCCGCGTGTCGATGGCGGCCGGGTCCAGAAGCGGCCGGGCCAGCCGGCTGGCCAGCAGGCGCGCGCCCGGTGCGGTGACGGTGCGGTCGATGGCCGACAGCAGCGAGCCCTCGCGGGCGCCGGCGGTGGTCTTCTCGATCTCCAGGCTGGCGCGGGTGGCCGGGTCGATCGCCATGACGTCGCTCTCGCCCGCCCGGCGGGGCGCCGACAGCGCCGGCGCCCGGCCGGCTTGGGTGGTCTCGAGATGGGCGGCGATCAGGCCCAGGGCGGACACCTCGGCGCCCGAGAGCGTCCCGAAGCCGTCCAGGGTCTCGACGCCGTAGAGCCGCTTCAGCCGGGCCTCGGACGCGCCGGGCTCGGCCAGCGCGCTGGGCATCGGCTGCACGAAGCCGCCGGCCTGCTTCAGCGCGGCTGAGACCTGCTCGTCCGCGAACAGCCGGTCGGGGACCAGGATCTCGGACGGCCCCAGCGCGGCCAGGGCCGAAGCGAGGCCCTGGATCGTCACGGCCAGGCACTCGACCTCGCCGGTCGAGAGCTCCACGCTGGCCACCGCCGCGCCGCCGGCGCGCACGCTCACGGCCGCCAGCCGGTTGGCGCCCCGGGCGTCCAGAAGGCCGTCCTCGGTCAGGGTGCCGGGCGTGACCACGCGCGTCACCTCGCGCCGGACCACCGCCTTGGAGCCGCCGCGACGCTTGGCCTCGGCCGGGTCCTCGAGCTGGTCGCAGACCGCGACCTTGAAGCCCGCCCGGATCAGCTTGGCGAGATAGGCCTCCATGGCGTGGGCCGGCACCCCGGCCATGGGAATGGGCGCGCCCGCGTGGTTCCCCCGCGCCGTGAGCGTGATGCCCAGCGCGGCGGCGGCCTTCTGGGCGTCCTCGAAGAACAGCTCGTAGAAGTCGCCCATGCGGAAGAAGACCAGCGCGTCGGGCTGACGCGCCTTGGCCTCGAAATACTGGGCCATGACCGGCGTCGCGCCGGCGGCGTCGGGAAGGGGGGGCGCCTGGGCGTTCATAGGAGCCCCGGAAGCTAAAGGATGCGGCGGCGCCCCGCACCCCCTTGAAAGCGGGGCCTCCAGCGCCAAGCTGTGGATGAATGGCGCAGGGACGTGTCGATACCGGCTTCGTCGTCTTTCCCGCCGGCCCGGCCGACGCCGAGGCCTTGGCGTCGGTGCATGTGGCGTCGTGGCGCCAGACCTACCGCGGACTCCTTCCCGACGCGTACCTGGCCCGGATGTCCGAGCCGGTGTTCGCGCGCCGGTTCGGCCACAGGCTGCTGCGGCCAAGCCCCGACGACGTCATCCTGGCCGCGGCCGACCGGAGCGGCCTCGTGGGTTACGCCGAGGGTGGTCCGTCGCGGCGCGCCGTGCCCGGCGAGGCCGAGATCGCCACCCTCTACCTGCTGGGCGCCGCCCAGGGGCGCGGCCTGGGACGCCGTCTCCTGATCGAGACGGCGCGGGTCCTGGCGGCCCGGGGCGCGCGGTCGCTGGTCATATCGGTGCTGCGCGACAACGTACGGGCGCGCCGGTTCTACGAACACCTGGGCGGCGTGGGCGAAGCGGCCCGTCAGGAACCCGGCCCCGGCGGTGGCCGCAACTGGGAGGTCGCCTACGTCTGGCGCGACATCGGCGACCTGGCGGAGTGAGGACGCCGCCGCGCCGCTCAGCGCGTCTCGCAGACGAAGCTGTCGGCGCGGGCGGGATCGCCCCGGCCGCGGTACTTCGGCCAGGCGGGCGCCTCGCACAGCGGTCGTTGTCGTCCGGCGCCCCCGGCGCTCAGGTCGGCGCCCGTGGGATTGCGCGGAGGCGTGCCGGCCTCGACCCAGTCGTCGAGCGCGGCAAGCGCATCCCAGCTCAGGGTGAATGCGCCGCCGCCGTGCCCATAGCCGGGAACCAGGTAGTAGCGGACGAAGTCGCGGACCCGCGCCGGCCCGTAGCGCCTGGCCAGCGCCTCGGCGTAGTGGCTCGTCATCGCGATCGGGACCAGCATGTCGGTCGTGCCCTGCACCAGGATAAGCTTGCCGCCGCGGGCCCGGAACGCGTCGATGTCGGGCTGGCTGGCGTCGTAGATGCGGGCGGTCGCCAGGACACCTTCCCGCCACGCCTGTTCGGGGATGTCCGTCGAGCGGGCCGCCTCGGGCCTCAGAGAGGTTGACCGGTAGAACGCCTGTTGCGTGCCGTCGACGCCTGTGCCGAACCAGGTTTCGAGGTCGCCTCCGATGAAGACGGGCCAAGGCCCGACCGAATTCACGCCGTTGGGCATGGGGTGGGCGAACCCGAACGGCTGCGCCGCGGTCTCGAGCGCCCGGATCTGCCGGTCCGACAGGCAGGCGTCCCCCGCGTCGACGCCGTCGGGGCAACGCAGCTCCCTGACGCGGAAGGCGCCGGCGCAGCCGGTGGTGTTGGAGACGATACCGTCCGCCAGGCCGTCCAGATGGTCGCAGGCCGCCAGGACGGCCGACTTCAGGAGAGCCTGTTCGGTGGCGTTCAGGGCGCCGCCCGGCGGATTGAAGGCGGCGTGCCAGAGCCGGTTCCAGGCCAGTTGGAGCGCCTGGTTCTGGGCCGCGGGATAGTAGGCCACCACGCCGTCGAAGTCCGAGGCGTAGCGTTGCGCCGCCTGCAGCCCTTCCTGCCCGCCTTTGGACCCGCCGATGTGGTAGTTCCGGCGCGCGTCGCGGCCGTAGTAGGCCTTCACCACGTGGCTGGTGAGGTCCTTCGTGCGCTTGACCGCCTCGTGGCTGTAGTTCGCGAAGGCCTGAGGGTTTCCGAAGAAGCTGCGGTCGGGAGTCTGGTGGCCCGAGTCGCTGCCGTAGGTGACATAGCCGCGGGCCAGCGCGGGCGGAACGCCGCGACCGCCGGCGAACGGGCCGGTTGCCTCGATCAGCACCCCGTTCAGGCCGCCGCCGCCATGCTGGACGGTCTTCAGGTTCCACCGGTCGGGCAGGTTGATCTGGAACATGATCGGCAGGTCGCCGGCTTCGGCCGGTGTGATCGCGCCGCGGACCCGGCAATAGGCCGGCAGGCCCGATCCGGGGTCCGCGGCGACGGCGAGGGCTTCCTGCACGATCGCTCCGCCGGTTGGCAGGGTGAAGGCGGCCGCCGGAACCGCCATGTCCTTCAGCGCGGCGCATCTGGCGGCTGGGGATTCGACAGCCGCGATTTCGCCCGCCGCCCCCGCGACGGGGCACGCGAGCGCCAGACCGGCCAGGAACGCCGCCCAGGCGTGGCGTGCGCGCCGGGTTCGGGGGCAGGAGGGAAAGACGTCTCGCATCCGGCTCGCTCCGCCAGGGGTCTGCCGGTCATTTAGAGCGGCGGTCCCCCGCGACTTCAACACCCGCTCTCCCTATGCGCCGGCGGGTTGGTTGGCCGCGCCGGATGTCAGCGAGACGAAGACGTCCTCCAGGTCGGGGTCCTCGGTCGAGATGTCCCTGATGTGCAGGCCCGCGGCGCGGATCGCGGCCAGCACCTGCTCCACGCTGGACTGGCCGGTGCGGTAGCCGACCGAGAAGCCGCCCGCCTTGATGAGCTTCGTCTCGAAGCCGGGCAGCGTCGGCGCGGCGGTCACGGGTTCCTCGGGCGTCACCAGGACGTGGCGGGTGTCCATGCGGCGCAGCAGGGTCGTGGTGGGTTCGCAGGCGACCACCTGGCCGCGGTTGACGATGGCGATCTCGTCGCAGAGCTCCTGGGCCTCCTCCAGGTAGTGGGTGGTGAGCACGATGGTCACGCCCCGCCGGTTCAGTTCCAGCACATAGGCCCAGAGCTGGCGGCGCAACTCCACGTCCACGCCGGCGGTGGGCTCGTCGAGGATCAGGACCGGGGGGTTGTGGACCATCGCCTTGGCCACCATCAGCCGTCGCTTCATGCCCCCCGAGAGCTGGCGCACGTAGGCGTTCGCCTTGTCGGCCAGGCCCAGGGCGGAGAGCAGCTCGTCGGTGCGACGCTCGGACGCGGGCACGGCGTACATCCCCGCCGTCACCTCCAGCGACTCCCGAGGGGTGAAGAACGGGTCGGCGGCGATCTCCTGGGGCACCACGCCGATGGCGGCGCGAGCGTCGCGCGGCCGCGTGTCGATATCGCGCCCCCAGATGCTTACCGTTCCCGACGTCTTGCGGCAGAGACCGGCCAGGATGTTGATGAAGGTGGACTTTCCGGCCCCGTTCGGCCCGAGCAGGCCGAAGATCGACCCCCGGGGGACGGCCAGGTCGATCCCCTTCAGCGCCTTCATTTCGGGCGTGGTCTTGGTGGCCGCATAGGTCTTGGTCAGCCCCCGGGCCTCGATGGCGAATTCGGGAAGGTCCATGCGGCGGGGTCCTGGCCTGTCGTTGACGCGCGGCCTGTCGTTGACGCGCGGAGCGTGGGTCGCATACCTAGGGCCGCGCCGCTCCGCAGCCAAGCCGGGCGGTCGAAGGTGTTCGAGGACCATGGCCCGCAAAGTCGCCGCAAAGCCTCCCGAGGCAGAACTCCGGCCCGCCGCATCCGCGGCCGACGCATACGTGGCGGAAGTGGTCCATGTCCGCACGCGGCGGATCGCCTGCGACGGCGTCGGCGGCGCCCTGGGCCACCCGCGGGTGTGGCTGGAGATGGGCGAGGCGGATTTCGTGGAATGCCCCTATTGCGACCGTCGCTTCATTCTGGCCCACGGCCACGAGCGCCCCGAGGACGAACGTCTGGCTCCGGGTGTGTACGAGGGCGCCGGCGGGCACTGAGCCTTCGCCTTAACGTCGGTAACACCGTCGGGTCGGTGGAAGCGCCACGACAGCGGCTGGACGAAATCGAGTTTGCGGTAGAGGCTTCGCAAGGGGCTTCGTATGTTCAAATTCATCACACTGGCGATGGGAGCGGTGCTCATCGCCGCTTCCGGGGCCGCCGCGCAGATGCGCGATGCGACGCCGTGGTCTGAAGCGCCCGGCCGCGAGCGGATCGCGCAGGCGCATCCTCTACTCGCGGCTGAGCTGCGGATTTCCGGCGAAGCCGTTCTGTCATGCACAGTCGAAGCTCACGGTCGGCCAGCGGATTGTGAGGTTCTGCGAGAATCGCCGGCAGGTTGGGGTTTCGGCTTCGCGGCGCTGAGCTTGGCGCCTTACTTCAAGTTCCAGCGGTATGGAGCAGATACAGGTTCGTCCGGCCCGCGCCGGGTGGATCTTCCGGTGCCCTTTCCCGCGCCGCCCATCGGCGATGGGCCGCCGGTGAACACCCAGGCGGTGGAAACGTCGTCGGCCGGCGAGCGGGCGCAGAGACTCTATCGAGCGGCGAGGCCCGATTTCCAGCACTACGACTCGATGCTTGCGAGACTGGGCCGGTTGACCGACTTACCGATGCCGGGGGTGGATCCTATACTCAAGGCGCGGGTGCTGGCGGCGTTGCGCGAGGCGACCGACACCAGCCACGAAACCTTCCTGGCGCACGCCGCCGTCCCGTTCGCGGAAGGCATGACCTCTGCACAGCTCGATGCGAGCATCGCATTCTACGAGTCGTCGGCTGGCCGGAAGTTGGCTCGAGTCCACCCACTGTCCAGCAGCACGATGCGCTCCGTACGCACCAGCTTCCTGCTGGCGTGGCGGTATGCGATCGCCGAAGAACTCTGTCGTCGGATCGCTTGTGCGGACGACGTATCCAACGACCCTGCCGAACCGGCATGGTCACGAAGCCCGACGATCGACCAGATCGCGCGCAGCGGTCCAACCCTCGGACAACGCACAGGCATCCAAGGCGTCGTACGTCTGGCGTGCAAACCCGCCCCGGACGGTGCGATCATGGGATGTAGGGTGGTTTCGGAGCGCCCTTCCGGTCTGGGCTACGCGGATGCGGCCCTGTCGCTCACACCCTATTATCAGCTCGCCTCCGACAGCTTGCCACCCGGCGAGATCTATCCGGTCGTACGGTTTGCGGCGAGGCGTCCGGAACCACCGGCCGTGGCGCTCGGAGCGCCGGACGGGCGCGCCATGCAGATCTCGCAGTCCCTCTTTGCCGAGAGAATGGCGCAATCGATCCGAGATTTTTCGGAGGCGCACTATCGCAGCATCAACGACCCGGGCGCCAAATCGCCAGAAGAGGGCAGGCGGCTGGTGGAGGAGATCGCGAGAGCCGAGTTCGAGCGATTGCTTCCGGTCGTGCTGCGGCGTGGCGTCGAAGCCGTCGCTCGCGAGTTTACGTTGGACGAACTGGAGGCGGCGCAACAATTCCAGCGTTCGGACGCGGGCATGCGATTCAACGCCATTCAGATCGCTGGAGCCGAGGCTGCGGTCGCGAACGTGGAAGCCGCCGCGAGCTATCTCCTCGGGCTTCGCGCCGCCCGCGCCGAAGTTTGCAGGATCTACGCCTGCAATGTGACGCCCGCTGCTGGATCCCCTGGCGCGGAGCCGTCGGCCGTCCTCAGACCCTGAGCGGCATCAGGATATACTGGACGTCGGCGTCGGCGGGGTCGAGGACAAGCGCGGGGTCGTTGGGGCCGCCGAAGCGGAGCTCCATCGTCCCGCCCGAGATCTGGTCGGTGATGTCCAGCAGGTAGCGGGCGTTGAACGACAGCTCGAAGGCCTCGCCCTCGTAGTCGATCTCCAGTTCCTCCACCGCCTGGCCGGCCTCCATGTTGCGCACGGTGAGGACGACGCGGCCGGATTCGATGGCCATGCGCACCGAGCGGCTCTTCTCGGCCGAGATGGTCGCCACCCGGTCGACGGCCTGAGCGAACAGCTTGGCGTCCGCCAGCACGGTGCGATGGTTGTCCTTGGGGATCACGCGCGCATAGTCGGGGAAGTTGCCGTCGATGACCTTGGACGTCAGGGCCGCGCCGCCCAGTTCCAGCCGCACCTTCTGGGGGCTGACCTGGAGGTCCACGTTCTCGCCCGCATCGTCGAGGAGGCGGCGGATTTCGCCGATGGTCTTGCGTGGCACGATCACGCCGGGCGCGCCGGCGGCGCCTTCGGGCGCGGGCATGTCGGCCAGGGCCAGGCGCGAGCCGTCGGTGGCCACCGCACGCAGGCGCGGGCTGCCGTCCACGATCAGCGTGTGGACGTAGAGGCCGTTCAGGTAATAGCGCGTCTCCTCGGCCGAGATCGCGAAACGGGTCTTGTCGATCAGGCGGATCAGGTCGTTCACGTCCACCGACATCCGGCCCGAGAAGCCCTCGGCCGACATTACCGGGAAGTCGCCGGCCGGCAGAACCGGCAGGTTGAAGCGGCTGCGCCCCGCCGCCACGGTCAGGCGCGGATCCTCGCCGGTGAAGCTGAGCGAGACGTCGGCGCCCTCGGGCAGCTTGCGGACGATCTCATAGAGCGTGTGCGCCGGCGCGGTGATCTGGCCGGCCTGGTCCACCTGGGCCAGAGCCTCGTCGACGATCTCCATGTCGAGGTCGGTGGCCGAGAAGGTCAGCCGGTCCCCTGTCGCCGACAACAGTACGTTGGACAGGATCGGGATCGTGTTGCGGCGCTCCACGGCGCTCTGCACGTGGCCCAGCGCCTTCAGGAGGGCGGCGCGTTCGATCGTCAGCTTCATTCCAGGTCCCGGCTCGCCTGACGCCCTCGGGACGAATCACCGGAAACGGCGCTCGCCCCGAACGGCGGGGACTGCGGACATTAGCGATTTCGCAAGGCTGTGAAAGGGGAGCGGAGCCTTGTCCCACAGCAAAACGGGGCCGTTGGGCGCCGCTCAGGCCCGGGTGTCGACCGATCCGCCCGGATCGCCCTCGCCGCTGGCGCCGTAGGGGTTGCCGCCGGACGCGGACGTCGGTCCGGCCTGTGCGCCCGCGCCCTTGGCCGCGACGACCACCATGGCCGGCCGCACCAGACGGCCCAGCAGTTCGTAGCCGGGCTGCAGCGTCTGGACGACTCCGCCCGGCTCCACGTCGGTCCCGGGCTGCTCCATCATCGCCTGGTGCTTGTGCGGGTCGAACTTCTCGCCCTTGGTCGGGTCGATCTTCTTCAGGCCGTTGGCGTCGAACGCGCCCTGGAGCGCCTTGGCGGTCATCTCCACGCCGACGACGAAGTTCTTCACCACGTCTTCGCCGCCCTGCGGCGCCGCAGTCAGGGCGCGGTCGAAGTTGTCGGCCACGCCCAGCAGGTCGCGGGCGAACTTGGTGATGGCGTAGGCGCGCGCGTCGTTCGCTTCACGTTCGGCGCGGCGCTTGGTGTTCTCGGCCTCGGCGGCGTAGCGGAGCACCTGCTCCTTGAGCGCCTTGATCTCGGCGGCCATCGCCTCGACGTCCAGGGCGTCGGCCTGGCCGGCGTCGGCTTCGAAATCGGCGGGCGTCAGGTCTTCGGACATCTCTTCCTTGCGTTCCTATGCGTTCATCACCTGGCCCAGCACGCGGGCGGTGTAGTCCACCAACGGAATCACGCGCGCATAGTTCAGGCGGGTAGGTCCGATCACACCGATCGCGCCCACCACCTTCTGGCCGCCCGTCATATAGGGCGCCGCGATCACAGCGGAACCCGAAAGGGAAAAGAGTCGCGTTTCGGCGCCGATGAAGATGCGGACACCCTCGCCGTCGCGCACGCCGTCGAGGAGTTGGATGAGCTGTTCCTTCTGCTCCAGGTCCTCGAACAGCGAGCGGACACGCTCCAGGTCGTCCAGCGCCTCGCGGTCCTCGAGCAGGTTGGCGCGGCCCCGTACGATCAGCGCCCGATCCTCGATGTCGCCGCCGCCCCAGGCCGCCAGCCCGTCCTCCACCAGCCGCGCGGCCGTGGCGTCCAGTTCGCGCCGCGCCCGGTCCAGCTCGACGCGGAGATCCGCCTTGGCTTCGGTCAGGGTGCGGCCGCGCAGCCGGGCGTTCAGGAAGTTGGAGGCTTCCTGCAGGGCCGACGGGGTCACCCCGATCGGCAGGCGGATGAGGCGATTCTCCACCGTGCCGTCGTCGAAGACCATGATGGCCAGGGTCCGCTCGCCCGAGAGCGGCACGAACTCCACATGGGTGACGCCAGCGTCCCGCATCGGCGTCACCACCACGCCGGCGCCGCCGGCCAGGCCCGAGAGGATCGCGGAAGCCTCGTTCAGCGCCTCGTCGTAGTTGCGGCCGTGCGCCTTCAGCCGCGCCTCGATGTTGCGCCGCTCGTCGTCGCCGACGTCGCCCACCTCCATCAGTCCGTCCACGAACAGGCGCAGGCCCGCATGGGTCGGCAGCCGACCGGCGCTGACGTGCGGCGCGCCCAGCAGGCCGAGCTGGGTGAGGTCCTGCATGGTGTTGCGGATCGAGGCGGGCGACAGCGAGACGCCGCCCTTGGACAGGGTGCGGGAGCCGACCGGCTCGCCCGTCTCCAGATAGCTTTCCACGATGCGGCGGAAGATGTCGCGCGCACGCGCGTCCATGTCGGCCAGGCTCGGCCCGCGGGAGAACGGCGAGGGCGTCACGGCGGCTGCTTCATCGGCCCATGGACGTGATCATCGCGATCTAGGATAAGCCCGACCTTCCCCGGCGCAAGGCGCCGACCGCTTCTGATTCTGCCGAAAGCCGAGCCATGCGCCCCTCTGAACGCGCCCCCGACCTCCTGCGCCCGATCACCCTCGAGACCGCCGTCACCCGCTACGCTGAAGGATCGTGCCTGATCACGGCGGGCCATACCAAGGTCCTGGTCACGGCCAGCCTGGAGGACGGCGTGCCGGGCTTCCTGCGGGGCAAGGGCCAAGGCTGGGTCACCGCCGAGTACGGCATGCTGCCAAGGGCCACGCACACCCGCGGCCGGCGTGAGGCCGCCGCCGGCAAGCAGAGCGGGCGCACCCAGGAGATCCAGCGCCTGATCGGTCGTTCGCTGCGCGCCGTCACCGATCTGAAGGCCTTGGGCGAGCGCCAGATCACCGTGGACTGCGACGTGCTGCAGGCCGATGGCGGCACGCGCACCGCCTCGATCACCGGCGCGTGGGTGGCCCTGCGCCTGGCGACGAAATACCTGCTGGACGAAGGCGTCATCTCGGCCGACCCCATCCTCGACCAGGTCGCGGCGGTGAGCTGCGGAATCTTCGACGGCGCGCCGGTCCTCGACCTCGACTACGAGGAGGATTCGAACGCCGAGGCCGACGCCAACTTCGTGCTGACCGGCTCGGGCGACATCGTGGAGGTCCAGGCCACGGGCGAGAAGCGCGGTTTCAGCCAGGGCGAGTTCGAGGCCCTGTTCTCGCTGGCCCGCAAGGGAATCGGCGAACTCTGCGCCTATCAGAGGGCCGCCACGACCGCCTGACACGGCGACCGCGCGCTTTCCGGGCGGCCGGCTAGGGCCGGTCTTTTCCGCAAGAGAAGACGGCGTCGCCCGTGAGGGCGACGCCGTCGGTCTGTCCGGGCTCCCCGTGGGGGATGGGGGAGCGGTCGGATCAGAAGAACACGTTGAAACGCATGGCCTGCGGGGGCAGGCGCTCGAGTTCGCGCGCCAGAGGGGCGAACAGGGCGTCCAGGAACTTTTCGATCATCTTGACCATGGGACACTCCATTGTGCAGTGCAGCGTTGATCTGGAGGTAGGATTTCATCTCGGTGATTTCAAGTATTTCGTCGGAGGATGAAATAATCTGCGCTGCAATGCCGCATGCCTTGCGCCGCGTTGCGATGGCGGCGGCTTCCGGGTGGGATGCGCCTGTCGTCTGGGAGGCCTGTCGTCTGGAGGAATGCGGCGTGGCCGCTCAAAGAGGTGCGCGGGAGACGCCGGCTCCCGGCCGCTGGCGCGCGCGCTTCAGGGCCAGCCGAACTCTGAATAGGGATGGCCCGCCAGCAGGTTCTCCAGCGTCGCTCGGATGTAGGGTATGGTCGGTTCGGGCCAGGCGCCCAGTGGGAACCAGCTCAGGTCGTCGCACGTGTTCGGCTCGCGGTTCGCCGGCTCGCCCGCCCAGCGCTCCGGCCGGAAGAAGAAACCCAGGCGCTCCTCACCTGCGAGGCGGTGCAGCGTGTGCGTCAGGACGAGGTCCTCGGCCGGATGATCAGGCCCGCCTCCTCCCGCGCTTCGCGGGCCATGGCCGCGGTCAGGGTCTCGCCCCCGTCGACGTGGCCGGCCACCAGGCTGCAACGCCCGTCCTCGTAGCCGGTGTTGAAGCGCCGCGACATCAGCAGCCGGCCTTGGTCGATCAGCACGAGATAGACCTCGGGAACGATCCGGAACCGCGCCACGGGACGCCGCCGCCGGTCAGGCGTCGTCGTCGCCGGCGCTGCGCCCGCTGGCGGAGCGGCGGGCCTCGCGCGCCTTCTGCTCTTCCCAGTAGGCCATGCCGTCGTCGGGCCTGAACATGGTCCGCGGCGCGCCCTGGGCGGTGCGAATGGCGAAGACGTTCCCCTTCGGATCGTAGAGCAGCGTGTCGCCGTTGCTCCGGCCCAGCGTCAGCGTCCCCCGCGGCGGGCTGTGGACGAAGGCGTGCGCCTTGCGCACGAACGTATCGACATCGCCTGCGCCGAACGCCTGGCCGTTTCGGGCGAAGGCGCGCTCGGCGTTCTCCTGGGCGGAGTATCGCCGGGTGGACGACCACATGGGCCGGCCGTCGACCTGCGGAGTCGCCGTCTCGCGCCGATCTTGCTGCGCTTCGGCCGTCTCGACGTCCGCGCCGTCGCGCCGCGGTTCCTCGAACGCTTGCGTCCGTCGCGCGTCGACCGGCTTCTGAGCTACGGCCGAAGGCCCGTTGTCGCAGGCCGTCAGGGCCAGTCCCGCCGCGGCCAGCAGCACAATCCTGATACCAGACACCTCGCCCCTCCATCCTGAGGTTGTTGGAACAAAAAAAGAACACAACGGCCGAGGTTTGTCGAGTCCCCCGCGATGACCTAAATCGGGCTCACCAGAAGACGGGGCGCGGACGTGGCCGAGAAGCGGGTTCTCCTGATCGTGGGCGGCGGCGTCGCCGCCTACAAGGCGCTGGAGCTGACGCGCCTGCTGCGCAAGGCCGCCGTGGGGGTGCGACCGATCCTGACGCAGGCCGGCGCGCGGTTCGTCACGCCGCTCAGCCTCTCGGCGCTGGCCGAAGACAAGGTCTATTCCGAGCTGTTCGACCTGACGGACGAGGCCGAGATGGGTCACATCGAGCTGTCGAGGTCTGCCGACCTGGTCGTGGTGGTGCCCGCCACCGCCGACCTCATGGCCAAGGCGGCGGGCGGGCTGGCGGGCGACCTGGCCTCGACCGCGCTCCTCGCCACCGACAAGCCGGTCCTGATGGCGCCGGCGATGAACGTCCGTATGTGGGAGCACCCGGCCACCCGCCGGAACCGGGCGCAGCTCGAGGCCGACGGCGTGCTTTTCGTCGGACCCGACGAGGGCGCCATGGCCTGCGGCGAGTACGGCCCCGGGCGGATGGCCGAGCCCCCGGTCATTTTCGACGCGATCATGACGGCCTTGTCCGGCTCGGCCGCCCGGCCGCTGGCGGGCCGCCGGGCGGTGATCACCGCCGGTCCCACCGCCGAACCCATCGATCCCGTCAGGCTGCTCACCAACCGCTCCTCGGGCAAGCAGGGATACGCGATCGCCCGGGCCCTGGCCGCCCTGGGCGCGGAGGTGACGCTGGTGAGCGGGCCGACGTTCCTGCCGGCTCCGGCGGGCGTCAGCCGCGTGGAGGTGGAGACGGCGCGCGAGATGCTTGCGGCGTGCGAGGCCGCCCTGCCCGCCGACATCGCCGTCTGCGTGGCGGCGGTGGCCGACTGGCGCCCCGAGACCGTCGGCGCCGGCAAGATCAAGAAGGACGGCGGCGGCGCGCCGGCGATCCGGCTGGTCGAGAACCCCGACATCCTGGCCACCTTGTCCCGGGCGCCGCGGCGGCCGAAGCTGGTGGTGGGCTTCGCCGCCGAGACAGACGACGTCGAGGCGCACGCCCGGGCCAAGCTCGCCCGCAAGGGCTGCGACTGGATCGTGGCGAACGACGTCAGCATCGCGGGAACCATGGGCGGTGACGAGAACACCGTGGCCATAGTCTCCGGGACGGGAATCGAGCGATGGGACCGCATGGCCAAGGGCGAGGTCGCCCGAAGGCTCGCCGCCCGCATCGCCGAGGAATTCTGAGTGGCCCCCACCGTCCCGATCACCCGTCTGCCCCACGGTCGGGACATCCCGCTGCCGGCCTACGAGACCGCCCAGGCGGCGGGCATGGATCTGCGCGCCGCCGTCCCCGAGGACGAGCCGCTGGTGCTGCATCCGGGGGATCGGTTCGCTGTGCCCACCGGCCTCGCCTTCGCCCTGCCGCCGGGGTTCGAGGGGCAGGTGCGCCCCCGCTCGGGCCTGGCGTTCAAGAACGGGATCACCTGCCTGAATTCGCCGGGGACGGTCGACGCGGACTATCGCGGCGAGGTGAAGGTCATCCTGATCAACCACGGCCCGGAGGCCTTCACCGTCCGCCGCGGCGACCGCATCGCCCAGCTGGTGATCGCGCCGGTCGTCCAGGCGCAATGGGCCGAGGTCGACAGCCTGGACGAGACGGCCCGCGGCGCCGGCGGCTTCGGCTCGACCGGACGCAGCTGAGGCGGGCTCTCCGGCGTCGGACCGCCGTCTCGCGGGCCTCTCAGGCGCCGTAGCGCGCGCGGGCCAGGCGCTGGGCGAGGCCGCTCATCCAGGCGCCGGGCCTGAGGCCGGTGGTCGCCTTCCATGTCTCGAAGCGCATGACATCCTCGATGCGGCGATCCACGAAGGCCAGGGCCTCCTTGCGGCCCGAGGCGCCGCGGATGGCTCCCGCGGCCGAGAGGATGCCCGCCAGGATCGCCCGCTTGGTGTAGTGGTTCTCGTCGGTGGCGTTGTCGCCCGCCCAGCGCCACAGGGCGTCGGCGCTTTCCCACGCCAGCCGCGAGCCCAAGCCAATGTTCTGCGGCAGGGCCAGGAAGCCCATCCAGCGCCGCAGCGCCGGCTCGTCCGGGGCCGCTGCATCCAGCCGCGCCTCGACCGCGCGGCGGATGCGCTCGCGGATCTTCAGGTTCGAGGCGTGGATGTCCGCCAGGGCCACGAGCGCCCGCGCATCGTGCCGGCGCGAGAGCAGGGCCGCGAGGTCGGCGGGGCCGTGCGGCAGGAGCAGGCGGGTCTCGCCCTCCGACATGCCCAGCGCCTTGCCGGCCAGGCCGACGGTGCGGTCGGTCCAGCCGTGGACGGGCGCGAGCCGGAGGGCTTCGTCCAGCAGCCTCTGCTCGGCGGCTTCGGCCCAGGCCTGTGCGGGGGTGGTCATCCGGCCATCTTAGCCTTTCTCGTCTGCGGATGGGGAGAGCCCGCCGACAGCCGGCGAAAGCCGGGGCGCGCCGATGAGGGCGAGGACCTCAGCGGTGGGGCGCACGTCGCCGAAGGAGCGGTAGATCGTGTTGAGGGCGGCGTTGTGCTCGGCGTCGGTTCGCGCGGCGCAGGCGTCGGCGACGAGGATCACCCGATAGCCGAGGGTGCGGGCGTCCCGGACGGTGCTCTCCACGCAGACGTTGGTGACCGTGCCCGTGACGATCACCGTGTCGATCCCCAGCCCGGCCAGGCGAGCGTGCAGGTCGCAGCGGCCCGGGAAGAACGCGCTGGCGGCCGACTTCTCGGCGAACAGGTCGGGGTCCGCAGGGACCAGTTCCGGGCAGAGCCGGGCCGGCGGCGGCCCCGTTCCGCCGGAACCGCGATAGGCGGCGGCGCCCTCGGCGCCATTGAAGGCGACCGACAGGTCGTCGAAAGGGTCCGGCGAGGGCAGCACCCACGCCACCACGCCGCCGGCGGCGCGGAGGGCGGCGGCCAGGGTGTTGATCGGGGCGATGACCGCCCGGCAGCAGGGGTTCTGGTCGGCGAAGAAGGGGACCATGTCGACCACCACCAGGGCGGTCGCGCTGGGGTCCACGGTCTCGAACGCGAAGCGGCGGCCACGGCGGGCCTCGTGGCGGGCGTATTCGCGATCGGCGATGGTCCAGGCATGCCCCACGGGCGCCTCACAGCTTCTGGGTGGCGAGCAGGATCGAGGTTTCGGTCGAGGCGATGCCTTCGACCTGGCGGATGCGGTCCAGGGCGTCGCTGAAGGCGGAGAGGGTCTCGACCTCGAGCTCGGCCACCAGGTCCCAGCGGCCGTTGGTGGTGTGGACGGCGGCGACCTCGGGCAGGCCGCGCAGGGCGCGGACCACCGCGCCCGACCGCTCGCCCTCGACGGCGATGGTCATGACGGCGCGCACGCGGTCGGCCGTGTCGGGGCGGGTCCTGATGGTGAAGCCCTG
Source organism: Phenylobacterium sp. (assembly GCF_037189685.1). Classification (GTDB taxonomy): domain Bacteria; phylum Pseudomonadota; class Alphaproteobacteria; order Caulobacterales; family Caulobacteraceae; genus Phenylobacterium. The sequence goes on from NZ_JBBCIT010000007.1 coordinate 45,696, forward strand.
GATCACGCCGTCGCGGACCAGCCGGTCGATGCGGTTCTGGACCGTGCCGCGCGAGACCTTCAGCGCCTTGGCCAGGGTCGCGGCGGGCTTGCGGGAATCGGCCCGGAGCAGGGCGATCAACTCGCGGTCCAGGGCGTCGACCATCCGTCACTCCGGTCTGACGATACGTCAGTTGAATACGCATAATGTAGCAAGTTGAACGCTATTCGCTACCGCACGTTGGAGGGAGGATCCGGGGGACGCCGCGCCACGCAGGAGTTCGCATGGACCGCCCCACCTTTCTGATGACCGACCCGGCCGGCTTCGACGTGAGCTACCGGATCAATCCGTGGATGAAGCCCGAGGCCTGGGGCGCGGCCGACGCCCAGGCTGCACGGGCCGGCTCGGACGCCCTGCGCCGGGCGCTGGAGGGCCTGGGCGCCAAGGTGGAGACCGTCGGCGCGATGAAGGGCCTGCCCGACCTCGTCTTCCCGGCCAACGCCGGCGTGGTGCTGGACGGCCGCGTGGTCCCCGCCCGCTTCCGCCACCCCGAGCGCCAGGGCGAGGAGCCGGTGTTCCGGGCGGTGTTCCAGCGGCTGAAGGCGCGCGGCATCGTGCGCGAGATCACGGACCTGCCCGAGGGGATGTTCCACGAGGGCGCGGGCGATGCGATCTGGGACGCCGGGCGGCGCCTGTTCTGGTGCGGCCATGGCCCGCGGTCCAGCCGCGCGGCGGTCTCGGCGCTGGGCCGCATCTTCGGCAAGGAGACGGTCGCGCTGGAGCTGGCCACCGAGCAGTTCTACCACCTGGACACCTGCTTCTGCCCGCTCGCGGGCGGCCACGTCCTCTACTTCCCCGACGCCTTCTCGGCCGAAGCGCAGACGACGATCCGGGCGCGCATCCCCGCCGAACTGCGGATCGAGGCCACGCCGGATGAGGCCGCCGCCTTCTGCGTCAATGCGGTGAACCTGGACGAGCACATCGTGATGGCGCGCGCGCCCGAGAGCCTGCGGCGCCGGCTGACGGCGGCCGGCTACCGGCTGACCGAGGTGGACCTCTCGGCCTTCATCCTCTCGGGCGGAGCCGCCTACTGCATGACCCTGCGGCTGGACCGTTCGTCGGCCCCCGCCGCCCAGCTCCACGCCGCTGAATAAGGGAGACGCGCCATGAACGACATCGCCCTCCAGCGCAGCCCGGCCGACCGGCTCATCGCCGCCGAGGCCCTCTACGGCGCGCAGAACTACAAGCCGCTGGACGTGGTGCTGACCCGCGGGGAAGGCGTCCATGTCTGGGACGTGGACGGCAACCGCTACCTGGACTGCCTCTCGGCCTATTCGGCGGTGAACCAGGGTCACTGCCATCCGAGGATCCTGGCCGCCATGGTGGAGCAGGCGGGCCGGCTGACCCTGACCTCGCGGGCGTTCCGCAACGACCAGCTCGCGCCGTTCTACGAGGAGCTGTGCGCCCTGACCAACAGCCACAAGGTGCTGCCGATGAACTCGGGCGCCGAGGCGGTGGAGACGGCGCTGAAGGTGGCCCGCAAGTGGGGCTACGAGGTCAAGGGCGTGCCCGACGGGGCGGCCGAGATCATCGTCGCCGCCGACAACTTCCACGGCCGCACCGTGGCCATCGTGGGCTTCTCCAGCGACCCGCAGTCGCGCGGCGGCTTCGGCCCCTTCGCGCCGGGCTTCCGCACCGTGCCGTTCGGCGACGCCGCGGCGCTGGAAGCGGCGATCGGGCCGAACACCGTGGCCTTCCTGGTCGAGCCGATCCAGGGCGAGGCGGGGGTGATCATCCCGCCGGCCGGCTACCTGCAGCGGGCGCGCGAGCTGTGCACGCGGCACAACGTGATCCTGATCCTGGACGAGATCCAGACGGGCCTGGGCCGCACCGGCAAGCTGCTGGCCGAGGAACACGAAGGCGTCGAGGCCGACCTGACCCTGATCGGCAAGGCGCTGTCGGGCGGCTTCTACCCGGCCTCGGCCGTGCTCTCGAACTCCGAGGTCATGAGCGTGCTGCACCCGGGCGAGCACGGCTCCACCTTCGGCGGCAACCCGCTGGCCTGCGCGGTGGCGCGCGCGGCGCTGAAGGCGCTCGTCGAGGAGGGCATGATCGAGAACGCGGCCCGCGTGGGCGCGCGGCTCCAGGCGGGCCTCGCCGCCGTCGCCACGCCGAGCGTGAAGGAGGTGCGCGGCCGCGGCCTGATGATCGCCGTGGAGCTCGACCCCGACGCCGGCGGCGCGCGGCGGGTCTGCGAGGCGCTGCAGGGCCGCGGCCTGCTGGCCAAGGAGACCCATGACCACACCATCCGCATCGCCCCGCCCCTGATCCTCACCGACGAGCAGGCCGACTGGATCGTGGACCAGTTCGCCGCGGCGCTGCCCTGACGCGGCCGGGCGGCGCCTCGCGCTATGCCTCTTCCCCGGTGCGGGCGTCCCGGAACAGGTCGGCCAGGAGCCGGCCTTCGGCCCGGCGGTTCGAGCCGGCGCGCCAGGCGACGACAATCTCCCGGGCCGGGTGATCGGCCTCGATGGGGCGAACCGCCACATGAGCCGCTTGAGCGAGCCCCGCGCTCACCGCCATCTGCGGCAGGAAGGTCACGCCCAGGCCCGAGCCCACCATCTGGACCAGGGTGGGCAGGGAGGTGGCGGCGAACGGCTCCTCCCTCGTCCCCGCGCGCGAGGGCGTCAGCCGGCAGGCCGAGAGCGCATGTTCGCGCAGGCAGTGGCCGTCCTCCAACAGGATCAGATTCTCTCTCTCGAGGTCCTCTGACGACACCGACGCCTGCCGCGCCAGGGGATGGTCGGCAGGCGCCGCGGCGAGCAGTTCGTCGTCGGCCACGTGGGCCCATTCCAGGCCAGCCATGTCGAACGGCAGCGCGATGAGGGCGGCGTCCAGGCGGCCGGCCTTGAGCTGGACGATCAGGCGCTGGGTCAGGTCCTCGCGTAGGAAGAGGCGCAGCCTGGGATACCGCTCGCGCAGCAGCGGCAGGGCGCCGGGCAGGAGGAACGGGGCGATGGTCGGAATCACGCCCAGGCGGAAGCGGCCGGTCAGCGGCTGGCCGGCGTTCTTGGCCGCCTCGACCAGCTCTTCGGCCTCGTTGAGGATCACGGTGGCGCGGCGCAGCGCCTCTTCCCCGACCGGCGTCAGGATAACACCGGTCCGGGCGCGGTCGACCACAGGCGCGCCGAGAGTCCGCTCCAGCTCTTGGATGCCGGCCGAGAGCGTCGGCTGGGTGACGTGCGCCGCGTCGGCTGCGCGCCCGAAGGCGCCGTGCTCGGCGAGCAGCTTCAGGTACTGGAGCTGGCGGATGGTGGGGAGCATTCCCGCATCATAGGCCGGCTCTATCCCGGCGGCAAAAACTATCAATTGGAATTGTGCCGAGGCTACGCCTATCTGCTCGATCAGATGGTCGTCGAGGTTCTCCGCGACCTCTCCCTCCGAAGGCCGCGCCATGCACACCACGCGGCCTCCGACTTCACCCGGGCGGCGCCGTCCTTCTCCCCCTGAGCGCCGCCCGGGTCCTTGCCCGCCCCCCATCGCAGCCCCCTGTCGCAAGGCCCCCCTATCGCAGCGTCGCGGCGAGGCGCGCCACGCCGGCGTCCATCGCGGGGGCCGGGAAGCCCGTGAATCCCAGGAGGAGGCCCTGGCGCGCCGGCGCCGCGTGATACAGGGGGCTGATGGCCCGCACCGTCACCCCGCCGGCCAGGGCGCGGGCTTCGGCCTCACCATCCAGCAGGCCGTCCTTCATGTAGGCGATGAGGTGCATGCCCTGGTCGGGCGTATCGACCTCCAGCCGATCCCCGAGCTGCGCGTTCAGCGCCTGGGCCAGGGCGTCGCGCTGGAGCTTGTAGGCCAGCCGCCGGCGGCGGATGTGGCCGGCGAACTGCCCGCTCTCCATGAAATCCCGCACGATCGCCTGGGTGAGAGTCGGCGGCTGCCGGTCGGCCAGGCGCCTCAGGGCGGACAGGGGCGCGGCCAAGGCGTGGGGCGCGACGAGGTAGCCCAGCCGGAGGCCCGGGAAGAGCGACTTGTTGAAGGTGCCGACGTAGATGACCCGCTCGCCGCCATCCAGGCCCTGGAGCGAGGCGAGCGGCGCGCCCGCATAGCGGAACTCCGAGGCGTAGTCGTCCTCCACGATCCACGCCCCGGCCTGGCGCGCCCAGGCGATCAGCTCCAGCCGCCGCGCCATCGACATGGCCACGCCCAGGGGAAACTGGTGCGAGGGGGTGACGAAGACGGCCCTCGCGTCGTCCGCCTGTGCGACACCCTCGGACACGACAAGGCCCGAACGGTCCACGGGGACGGGCACGCCCCGCGCGCCGGCCGCTTCGAGAGCCTGCCAGGTGTTGGGATAGCCGGGGTCTTCCAGCCATACCCGATCGCCGGGATCCAGCAGGGCGCGCACGGCCAGGTCCACGGCGTGCTGTGCGCCGCTGGTGACGATCACCTGCCCCGGCGTGCAGACCACCCCGCGCGCGGCCCGCAGGTAGTCGGCGACCGCCGTCCGCAGGCCCAGGTCGCCGGCCGGGTCGGAATAGCCGAAGTGTTCGGCGCCCAGCCGGCGCAGCGCGCGGCGCGTGGAGGTGGACCAGGCGTCCTGAGCCCGCGCGTCCATCAGCGTGCGGCCGTTCGAGAACGTTCGCGCCGCCAGCGGCGCGTCGGGCAAGGTCAGGCGGCCCAGCACCTGGGCGGGCGTCGGGGCCGCCGCCACGGCCGGGGCGGCAAGGCGGCCGGCAGCGGGCCGCGGCGCAGCCACCTCCGCCACCCCCGACAGGTCCGCCGAAACATAGGTGCCCGAGCCGGCGCGACCCTCCGCATAGCCTTCGGCCAGGAGCTGCTCGTAGGCGGCCACCACCGAAGCCCGCGCCACGCCCAGCCGGGCCGCCAGGTCGCGGCTGGAGGGCAGTCGTCCGCCCGGCTTCAGCGCGCCGGCGTGGATGGCTGCGCGCACCTGATCGTAGACCTGCCGGATCACGGGGCGGCCGGGCGTGGGTGCGGCCCACGGATAGACGTCGGCCCAGCTCATTGGCCTCTCAATGGTCTGTTATGATGTCGAAAAGTGGACCTACCTTCCAGACCACATAGCGCATAGACCGCGGCCCCGAAAGGAGGCCGTGCGATGGCCGCGCCCCACCTGAACCCGTCTCTCCCGAACCCCTCGCCCGGGCGGATATCGCCATGAGCCCGCCAGCCGACGACGTGGCCGGATTCCAGCCGACCGCCCGCTCGCGCGTGCGGCGGCGGCCCCAGCGCGCCCGCTATGACGAAGCGACGGTCTTCGCCCTGCTGGACGCCGGCGTGATGGCGCATGTGGGCTACGTGCTCGATGGCCAGCCGTTCGTGACGCCCACGGCCTACTGGCGCGAGGGACGGCGGCTCTACTGGCATGGCGCCGCCGCCAGCCGGATGCTGCGGACGGTGGCCGAGGGAACGCCCGTGTGCGTCACGGTGAGCTTCCTCGACGGCTTCATCGTCGGGCGTTCGGGGTTCATCCACTCGCTGAACTACCGCTCGGTGATGGCCTTCGGCCGGGCGCGACCCGTGGAGGATCCGGCCGCCAAGCGCCGGGCGATGGACGCCTTCATCGACCGCCTCTATGCCGGCCGCTCGGTGAAGCTGCGCCCGGCGACGGACGGCGAACTGGCCCAGACGTCCCTGGTCGCGATGGAGATCGAAGAGGCCTCGGCGAAGGTTCGCGAGACGGGCGTCGCCGACCTGCCCGCCGATGCGGGCTGGGCCGCCTGGTGCGGCGTGTTCCCCGTGGAGACCCGCATCGGGACGCCGCGCCCCGAGCCCGGCATGGGCCTGGGCGGAAACCCCACGCCCGACCTCGCCCCCTATCGCGAGGGCGCGCGCCTGGATGCGGCCCTGGGCGAAGCCGCTGTCCGGGCGGCCGGCGGCGCTGCCGCGGGCGCGGCGGTCAGGGCGCAGGCGTCCCCGTCTCCACGTAGCGCGTGAGGCGATCCCAGGCCGCGTTCAGGACCCCGTCGACAGCCGGCGCGGCCTTCAGGATGAAGTCCCGTGCGCCACCGACGTGATAGGTGGCCGTGAGTTCGGTCCCGCCGTCCTTCCCCCTGAGCTGAAAGGCGAGAACGGCCGAGACGCCTTCGTCCTGCAGCGGCCCGAGCGGTGCGTCGAGCCGCAGCATCCCCTGTTCGGGCCAGGCCAGGAGCACCGTCCCGTGCCGGACGCCGCCGCCCGGCAGCGCCTCGCACCAGCAGCCGCCCGGTTCGAGGCGGACGCTCATGGTCTCCGCCTTGCCGGAATAGCTGTGCGCGCCGTCCCACCAGCGGCCGATCTCGCCCAGGGCCTCGTAGACACGGGCCGGCGGCGCTGCGATCTGGCGCATCGCTTGCAGCCGAAAGCCCTGCGGCCCCGTTTCCAGCACTTCGGCGCCGGCCGCGCCCGGCCCCATGCAGAAGAGGGCGGTCAAGGCCGCCGCCATCGTTCGACGCATCGCCGTTCTCCGCGCCATGTCCCTGTATCGGGCCGTCAGGATATCGGGCCGTCAGGCCGGTTCGAAATTTAGCGGGCCGCCCCAGAAGGTCTCAACCAGGCCGTTCTGCGCGCCCGGCTCTCCGGTGGTCAGGAAGCGGCGGACGGCGCTGTGGCCGGGGTCGAGTTCGGGATGTCGCGCCAGGTAGCGCTCCAGGGCGTCGGCCGTGGCGTCGGGCTGGCGGATCAATGGCGTTCCCGCCGGCAGGGCCGCCCGGAACAGGTCGGCCACGATCTCGTAGTGGGTGCAGCCCAGGATCGCGCGGTCGGGGGCGCGCCCGATACGGGTGGCGAGCGCCTTCACGTGGCCGGAGATCACCTCGGCCAGCGCTTCGCGCGCCGCGCCGGCCTCGATCATCCGCGCCAGCTCGGGGCAGGGTTCGGAGAAGACGGCCACGTCCTGCCGGCGCTTGTCGATCTCGATCTCGTAGACGCGGCTCCTCGCCGTGGCCGGCGTGGAGAAGACGCCCAGGACGTCCAGCTTCTCCACCTTGTCGCCGCGCCGCTCGGCCTCGTGCTCCCAGGGCAGGCCGGTGGCCGCTTCGATGGTAGGGACGACGATGCCGAGGACGTTGACGGGACGTCCCACATCGCGCCGGTAGCCCGGCAGCCAGGTCTGCTGCAGGCGGCGCAGCGCGACGCTGGCGGCCGTGTTGCAGGCCAGGACCACCAGGTTGCACCCCGCGTCGAACAGGCGCACGCAGCCGGCCCGGGTGAGGTCCACGATCTCTTCGCCCGCGCGGCCGCCATAGGGCGCGTTGGCCTGGTCGGCGAGGTAGATGAAGTCGGCCCGCGGGAAGCGTTCCACCAGCCGGTGGTGGACGGTCAGCCCGCCCACGCCGGAATCGAACACGCCGATGCTCATGGGCCGGTGTTAGAGCGCATCGCCCCGGGTGTCACCGTGCCCGGCCGAGGAGATCCCGTGCAGACGAGGCTCAGCGCCAAGCCTGGCCGGCGCGGATGATCCGGGGCTTCGAAAGCTGTTCGCCGACCGGGCCGCGATTCGTACGGCACAGCGCGACGGCGCCATCCTCGCCCTCGCCCAGGATGCGGCAGGTGACGTCCTGCCCGAAGCTCGCGGCCATCAGGGCGCCGCGGCCGGTTTCCCCAACGGCTTCCACGGTTTCCACGGGGGGCGCGTCGGCGAGGCGCACCGCGACCCAGTCCGCCGGATCGGGGCTGAGCGCCACGCACAGCCGTTGGCCATCGAGGACGTGCAGGACGGGCCCGCGCATCTCCAGGCCCGCGGACGGGGCCTGGCCGCGGCACACGTCGGCCTGCGCCGCGCCAGAGGCGGCGAGGCTCAGGAGCGTGGCGATGGCGAGCGGCTTCAGCATTCTGCGACGACCTTAGGAGTCCCAACGCCGGACGGGCAGTCGGGTTCACCCCCTACGCAGCAATACGGAGGCCAGGAGCCGGGAGACGCCTTCAGCCGGTAGGCAGTCAGGAGGCGAAGAGGTCGGCCTGGGCGGCCGCCGCCGCGCCCTCGATCGCCAGCAGCCTCAGCTTGGTGTTCACCCCGCCGCGGGCCGAGAACCCGCCGGGCTTGCCGCCGGCCGCCGTCACGCGGTGGCACGGCACGACGATGGGCCAGGGGTTCTTGCCCAGCGCGGCGCCCACGTCGCGGGCCAGCAGCTTGTCGCCCAGCGTCTCGGCGACCTGGCCGTAGGTCAGAGTTTCGCCGGGCGGGATGGCGCGGGCGATCTCGTAGACCTTCGCGTGGAACTCGGGCGTGCGCGACAGGTCCAGCGGCGCGGCCGTGAGGTCGGCCTTCTCGCCGCGCAGAAGCGCCCGGACACCGGCCACGGTCGCGGCGAGGCGGTCGGGGACCTCGGCCTCCGTCGCCTCGGGGAAGCGGCGCAGGAAACTGCGGCGGTTGTTCTCCGCGTCGCGCTCGGGCAGGTGGCAGGCGACGAGGCCGACGTCGTTCCAGGCGACGCCCGCCGTGCCGATGGCGGTGTCGAACAGGGCGAACCGGATGGGGGCGAACTGGGTCATGGACGGAAGATAGCGCCGTTCATCGGTTTCTACTGGCGGCTTTCGGACATGGATGAGCCGTTCAGCACGCCATGGCCGCAACGTGACCCGCCTGGGCGTATTCGAGGATCCTCTGGTCGCGGGTGACGACGGTTGCGCCGAGGCGCCGGGCCGTCGCGACCACCATCCGGTCCGCCGGATCGTTGTGGAAGTCGCCCGGCAGGTACGACACGTCGATCGCGATCTCGGGCGTCAGGGCCGCCAGCCGGACCCCGGGACGGGCCATGAAGGCCGAGAACCACGCCTGGGGGTCGGGCAGGAACTGCGGCCCGGGCGCGCGGCCGACCCTGGGACGGCCGAGCAGGCCGATCTCCCAGGCGGAGGCCGGCGAGACATAGAGGTCGCCGCGCCCCGCAGCCTCGCGGATCGCGCGCTTCGCCGTCGCATCGAGCGGGGCGTCCTGGGCGACCCAGATCACCGTGCAGGTGTCGAGGAGGAGCAGGCTCAACGGTGCAGGACGCCATCGGCGGCGGAGGGGAGTTCGTCGATCACCGGCTGGGTGAGGTCGAACCCGTCGGGCATGATCGTCTGGCCTTTCAGGCAACCGAACAGGCCGTCGGCGTCCTGGGCCGGGGGCGGCGTCAGCACGGCCATCACCCGGCCGCGCTTGGTGACCTCGACACGATCCAGCTTCCCCGAGCCGAGACGGTCGAGGATGTCCAGGCACTTGGCCTTGAACTCGGTGACGGTGAAGGTCGGGACGTTGGTCATGGGTGGAATATAGTCATTCTGGATGACCATTCAATCCAGCTCGAAGCCTGTGCGCGGACCAGGCATTGACACGCCTCGCCGCACTGGTTCGGATGTGCGGAACAGAGCTCAAGGGAAAGCCGCTTGCATGGCGACGAATTGGATTGGTTTAGGAATCCACGCCGCATTGGTCCTTTTCCTCCTCTCCGCGACGATCACCTTCTGGCTCACGATGAAGATCCTCGACCATCGACGTGGTCGCCAACTCTCGGCGCTCCGCGTGATGCTCAACCCTCTGATCCTGGACACCGCCGCCCTGACGGAAGAGGGACGGCGCTATCATCGGCGTCTTGTTCAGGTTTGGAGCATTGGTCTGGTGTTCTGGGTCATCGCCCTGGCCGGGATGATCTTCGGCACATAGGCGCCCTTCCTTGACCTGACGCCCCTGTGAGCGCATAAGCGCGCCCTTCCGGCGCCAACCTCGGTCAGCGCCCTCTACCGCTACGACCCCCATCACCATATGGGACGAGAGCGGCGAGGCCCCCCGTCCACGCAATCGTGCACGGGGGTCGATCGCGTTTGGACCTTAGGAGTTCGACTTGTTCGACGCGCTGACAGATCGGCTGACAGGAGTCTTCGACCGGCTTTCCGGTCGCGGCGTGCTGTCCGAGAAGGACATCGACGAGGCGCTGCGCGAGGTGCGCGTGGCCCTGCTCGAGGCCGATGTCGCCCTGCCCGTCGTGCGCGAGTTCATCGCCAAGGCCAAGGAACGCGCCACCGGCGAGGCGGTGATCCGGGCGGTGAAGCCCGCCGACCAGGTGGTGAAGATCACCTATGACGGCCTGGTCGAGATGCTGGGCGGAGACGGTGAGCCCGAGGCGCTGAACCTCTCGCTCAACCCGCCCACGGTGATCCTGATGGCCGGCCTCCAGGGCTCGGGCAAGACCACCACGGCCGGCAAGCTGGCGCTGAAGCTGGTCAAGGACCGCAAGAAGGTCCTGCTGGCCTCGCTGGACACCCGCCGCCCCGCGGCCATGGAGCAGCTCGGCATGCTGGCCGAGCAGGCGGGCGCGAACTTCCTGCCCATCGTCGCCGGCCAGTCGGCGCCCGACATCGCCCGGCGCGCCATGCAGGCGGCGAAGCTCCAGGGCTTCGACGTCCTGATCCTCGACACCGCCGGCCGCACCACCATCGACGAGGCGATGATGGCCGAGGCGGCCGAGATCGCGAAGATCGGGACGCCGTCCGAGACCCTGCTGGTGGCCGACGCGCTGACCGGCCAGGACGCCGTGCGCACGGCCAAGGCCTTCCACGAGCGCCTGCCCCTGACCGGCCTGGTGCTGACGCGGGCCGACGGCGACGGCCGCGGCGGCGCGGCGCTGTCGATGCGCCAGGTCACCGGCCTGCCCATCAAGTTCCTGGGCGTGTCGGAAAAGATCGACGGCCTGGACGCCTTCGACGCCCAGCGGGTGGCCGGCCGAATCCTGGGGCGGGGCGACGTGGTCGCCCTGGTCGAGAAGGCCGCCCAGGAACTGGACATGGCCAAGGCCGAGGCCACGGCCCGCAAGCTGGCCAAGGGCCAGTTCGACCTGGAGATGATGGCCGACCAGCTCGGCCAGATGAAGCGTATGGGCGGCATGGAGGGCCTGATGGGCCTGTTGCCCGGCGTCCAGAAGATGAAGCGGCAGATCGCCGACAGCGGCCTCTCCGACAAGAGCTTCGACCGCCAGGTGGCGATCATCTCGTCCATGACGAAGGCCGAGCGGAAGAAGCCCGACATCCTGCAGGCTTCGCGCAAGCGCCGCATCGCGGCCGGCGCCGGCGTGGACGTGGCCGAGGTGAACCGCCTGCTGAAACAGCATCGCCAGATGGCCGACGCCTTCAAGGCGATGAGCCGGAACGGCGGCAAGGGCTTCGGCCAGATGGCCAAGATGCTGGGCGCCGGCGGGCTCGACATGGCCAAGCTGGGCCAGATGGCCGGCGGCGGACAACAGCCCACGCCCGAACAGATCGAAGAGATGGCCGCCAAGCTGAAGTCCATGCCCGGCGGGATGCCGAAGCTGCCCGGATTGGGCGGCGGCCTGCCGCCCGGTTTCAACCCCTTTAAGAAATAGAATCCAGACCAAGGACTTACGAAAATGCTGAAGATCCGTCTCGCCCGTGGCGGCGCCAAGAAGCGCCCCTACTACTCGATCGTCGTCGCCGACAGCCACTCGCCCCGCGACGGCCGCTTCATCGAGAAGGTCGGCTCGTACAACCCGCTGCTCAAGAAGGACGACCCGAACCGCGTCGTGCTGAAGGTCGAGCGCATCCAGGAGTGGATCAGGAAGGGCGCCCAGCCCACCGACCGCGTCGCCCGCGAGCTGGGCAAGGTCGGCGTCGTGAAGTGGGAAGCCGGCAGCAACCCGAAGAAGGGCGAGCCGGGCCAGAAGGCCAAGGAGCGCGTGGAAGAGCGCGCCCAGCGCGAGGCCGACCGCAAGGCCGCCCAGGAAGCCGCTGCGGCGGAAGCGGCGGAAGCGGCGGCGGCCGCCGCCGCGGCGCCGGCTGAAGAGCCCGCCGCCGAAGACGCCGCTCCGGCCGAAGCCGCCGCTGAAGAGGCCCCCGCCGTCGAAGCGCCTGCCGCCGAAGCGCCTGCCGTTGAAGCCGCCGCCGAGGAGGCTCCGGCCGCCGAAGCCGCGCCCGAAGGCGAACAGCAGGCCTGAGGCGACGTGGACCAGGGCCCGATCACGGTCGGCCTGATCGAGGTCGGGCGGGTCGCGGGCGCCTTCGGCGTCCGCGGCGAGGTGCGGATCACGGCCTATACGGCCGACGCCCTCGCCCTGATGGACTACCGGGACCTGAAGCGTGCGGATGGCTCGCCCGCCCTCACGCTGGTCTCGGGGCGCGCGGCCAAGGGCGGCGTCGTGGCGCGCGCCCGCGAGGTGGAGACGCGCGAGGAGGCCGAGGCGTTGCGCGGCCTCAGGCTGTATGTCCCCCGAGCGGCGCTGCCCGAGCCGGACGAGGACGAGTTCTACATCGCCGACCTCGTGGGCCTGGCGGTCCGGTCGCCCGATGGCGAGCCGCTCGGCCGCATCCGCTCGGTGCAGGACTTCGGCGCCGGCGATCTCCTGGAGGTCCAGCCCGAGGCCGGCGCGAGCTGGTACCTGCCCTTCACGCGCGAGGCCGTGCCCGAGGTGCGGATCGCCGACGGCGTGGTGATCGCCGTCCGGCCGGAAGAGACGGAGTAATCCCTCCCCATCAAGGGAGGGACTTTTTGCGCATCCGCATGAGCCCTTCCTGGGCGCAGCTCGCGACCAGAGCGCCGTCCGAGGCGCGGTAGATGTAGCCCAGGTTAAAGCCCCGGCCGCCCGAGGCCGAGGGGCTCTCCTGGACGTAAAGGTGCCACTGGTTGAAGTCGGTCGGCCGGTGGAACCACATGGCGTGATCCAGGCTGGCCGACTGGAAGCCCGGCGTGCGCCAGCTCACGCCGTGCGGCCGGATCGCCGTGCCCAGCAGGCTCATGTCGGACGCGTAGGCCAGGATCACCTGATGCATGTGGGGGTCCGGGCCGATCGGGTGGCGGGCGCGGAACCAGACCTGCTGGTCGGGCTCGCGCGGCTCGGGCTTCACACTGTCGTGGCGGCCGCCGACCGAGCGCATCTCGATGGGCTGGACGCGGTCGATCCAGTCGTCGTCCTCGTCGGGGGTGCTCTCGGCCAGGCGGCGGCGGACGACCGCATCGTCCTCCACGGCGTCCCAGGCCGGCGCCTCGGGCATGTCGGCTTGGTGCTCGAAACCCGCTTCCTCGGTCTGGAAAGAGGCGGCCAGGTTGAATATCTGCTGGCCCTTCTGGACGGCGATCACCCGCCGCGTGGTGAAGCTGCCGCCGTCGCGCGAGCGGTCGACCTCGAAGATGATCGGGATGGTCGGGTCGCCGGGCCGGATGAAGTAGCAGTGCAGCGAGTGGCAGATGCGATCCTCGACCGTCTCGTAGGCGGCCAGCAGCGACTGGGCGATCACCTGTCCGCCGTAGATGCGCTGGCGCTGTTCCTTGTCGGGCGTGGTTCCCCGGAAGAGGTTCACCTCCAGGCGTTCCAGCTCGAGCGTCTGGGCGAGGGTCCCGGTGTCCATGAGGCGACCGCCATGCTGCAACTGCGAAGGCGGAGGGCATACGCCCCCGGGAGAGACGCTGCAATCCCGCGCCGCAGAGGGCCGATCTACTTCGGCGGGCGCATCCGCATCAGGCCTTCCTGCGCCACGCTCGCCACCAGCGTCCCGTCCTCGGCGTAGATCGCGCCCCGGATCAGGCCGCGGCCGTCCGACGCCGAGGGGCTGTCGTGGACGTAGAGGTGCCACTGGTTGAAGTCGGTGGGCCGGTGAAACCACATGGCGTGGTCCAGGCTGGCCGACTGGAACCCCGGCGTGTTCCAGTGGACCCCGTAGGGCCGCATGGCGGTGGACAGCAGGTTCATGTCCGACGCGTAGGCCAGGATCACCTGATGCATGTGAGCTTCGCCCCCGATGGGCGTGCGGCAACGGAACCAGTTCTGCGAGACGGGTTCCTTGGGACCGGTCTTCCAGTAGGTGCGGGCGTCCTTGGACCGCATCTCGATCGGCATCGGGCGGGAAAGCCAGCGCTTGGCCTCCTCCGGTGCGTTCTTCAGCAATTCCTTCATCACCTCGATCTGGTCCTGGAGTTCGGACCAGTGCGGGCCGGCCGGCATTTCGGCCTGGTGGCTGAAGCCTTCCTCCGGGTCCTTGAACGAGGCGGCGAGGTTGAAGATCTGCTTGCCGTGCTGGACCGCCACCACGCGCCGCGTGGTGAAGCTGCCGCCGTCGCGCGACCGGTCGACCTCGAACACGATCGGCACCGTCGGGTCCCCGGGCCGGATGAAGTAGCAGTGGAGAGAGTGGCAGACCCGGGCCTGGATGGTCTCGTAGGCCGCGAGCAGCGACTGGGCGATCACCTGCCCCCCGAAGATGCGGCCGGGCGCGGTGTCGGGAGAGGTCCCCCGGAAGAGGTTCTCCTCGATCCGCTCGAGTTGCAGGGTCTCCACCAGGGTCTCGTCCTGCGCGGCGTGTTCGGGAGCGTCGCTTGCGGCGGGAATTTCGGTCATGGCGGCGCCCTTACGCCCCGCGCCCGGGACCGGCAAGGTGTTGCATCGGCGCAAAACGTCGCCCCATCTAAGCGCATGGGGGAGACCGCGGATCACCCGAGGCCGATCTGGCGCACGCCGCTGGCCGCCGCGCTGGCGGCGTGGATGGCCGGGATCGTGGGAGCGACTCTCGCCGCGCCGGCCATCCTGGAAACTTCGCCCGGCGCCGCGGGGCCGGTGATCCTGGCCGCGATCTTCGTCGTGCCGCCGCCGGTGCTGGCGGTCTGGAGCTTCTGGGCCCTGTTGAGCGACCCCGAGACGGGCTGGATCGCGCCGACGGTGCTGATGAGCTTCCTGGGCGCCTTCGTGCCGGGCTTCCAGCCGCTTCTCGACGCGGGTGTGCGCCTGAACTTCGAGGCCCGCCGCCCCGCCTACGAGGCCATCGTCGCCGACGCCGGCGCGGGCCGGCTGGTCGGCGTGGCCAATCCCGGCGGCTGGATCAGCGGCGAGAGTCGGGGGCTGCGCTTCCGCTACCGCCCGGAAGACCCGGGCGTGGTGGATTTCGTCTGGTATCGCGCCTACGGCGTGCGCGTGGGCGTCCGCTACGACCAGACCCCTTGCGTGGCCCGGCCCGGCCTGAGCTGCGTGGCCGGCGGCGAGCCGCTGGACGGTCCGTTCACCTACTACCTGCGGGTTTCCTTGGTCCGCCCCTCTTGAGGCGCCCCTTGACGTGAGGGGGCCGGCGACGGCTTTGGGGGCCATGTCCTTCGACTGCACCGTCCTGACCATGTTTCCGGAGGCGTTCCCCGGCCCGCTGGGCGTTTCGCTTGTCGGAACGGCGTGGCGGGATGCCGCACTCTGGTCCCTGGAAACGGTGGACATCCGGCCCTTTTCCACAGATAAGCGCGGCTTCCTCGACGACACCCCTGCGGGTGGCGGTCCGGGTCAGGTGATGCGGGCGGACGTGATCGCCTCTGCGCTGGACAGCGTGGAGCGGCGCGGTCGGCCGCTTTTGTACATGAGCGCCCGGGGTCGTCCCCTCACCCAGGCGCGTGTTCGGGAATGGGCTCAGGCGCCTGGGCTGATCGTCCTCTGCGGGCGGTTCGAGGGGGTGGACCAGCGGGTGCTCGACGCCCGCGGGTTCGAGGAGGTCTCGGTCGGAGACGCGGTCCTGGCCGGTGGCGAGGCGGCGGCGATGGTCGTGATCGAGGCGTGCGTACGGCTGGTTCCGGGTGTGTTGGGGCAGGCCGAGAGTCTGAGTGAGGAAAGCTTCGAGGACGGGCTTCTCGAACATCCGCAGTACACGCGACCGCGGGCGTTCGAAGGGCTGGAGATCCCCGAAGTGCTGCTGTCCGGGAACCACGCGCGCATCCGCGGGTGGCGCCAGGAACAGCGGGAAGAGACGACGCGGGAGCGGCGGCCGGACCTCTGGGCGCAGCGTTCCGCCAATCAACAGGCAAAGGGCGCCCCGACCAAGGAAGGCGGGTAAGCCCAGTAAGGATGAGACCGATGAACGTGATCGAACAACTGCGCAAGGAAGAGGCCGACCGCCTCCTGGCCGTCCGCAAGATCCCCGAGTTCCGCCCCGGCGACACCGTGCGCGTGAACGTGAAGATCAAGGAAGGCGAGCGTGAGCGCGTCCAGGCCTATGAGGGCGTCTGCATCGCCCGCGCGGGTGAAGGCGTCGACGAGAACTTCACCGTCCGCAAGATTTCGTTCGGCGAGGGCGTGGAGCGCGTGTTCCCGATCCTGTCGCCGAACATCGAGAGCATCGAGGTCAAGCGTCGCGGCGTCGTGCGCCGGGCCAAGCTGTACTACCTGCGCGACCGCCGCGGGAAGTCGGCCCGGATCGCCGAGCGCCAGATGACGGCGACGACCAAGGAACCCGCGCCCGAGACGACCGAGGGCTGAGGCCCCGAGGGCGACGAAATGCGAACGGCGGCTGGAGCGATCCAGCCGCCGTTTTCGTTTCCCGCCACGCCCCGCACGGGGTTGCAGAAAATTTGTGACCGATCGTGCGCTTTTCTGGTTTGCCCGATTTCGAGCTCCGGCGCCTGATGAGGCCCTCAACCGGGGGAGCCCATCATCATGTCCCGTCTCGAGTTCTTCTTCGATTTCGGCAGTCCCTACAGCTACCTCGCCCATAGTCAGCTTGCAGGCCTTGGCGTCGAGGTGAGCCTGCGCCCGATGGCGGTGCTGAAGGTGATGGAGGCCGTCGGCAACCAGCCCACCACGCTGCAGTCCGCGGCCAAGGGCCGCTATGCCCGCGCCGACCTCGTCCGCTGGGCCCGGCGCTATGGCGTGCCCCTTAACCCGGCGCGGGCGCGGGCCAACGACGGCCAGGCCTGCGCGCGCGCCGTCATGGCGGCCGGGCGGATCGGAAAGGCGCGTGAGGCGGCCGCGGCCCTGTTCCACACCTTCTGGGGCGCCGGCGACCCTCTCGGGAGCGTTCCCGAAATTCTGGCGGTTCTGGACGCCGCCGGCCTGGACGCCGCGGCGCTGGAGTCGCTGATCGACAGTCCCGAAGTCATCGCGGAGCTGGAGGCCAACACCCGCGAGGCCGCCGAGCGCGGCGTCTTCGGCGCCCCCACCATCTTCGTCGGCGACGACATGTACTTCGGCAACGACCGGCTCGACTTCGTCCGCGAGCGCCTGACCGTGGAGACCGCCGCGTGAAGCCGCTCGCCCTCGTCACCGGCGTCGGCCCCGGAACCGGCGCGGCCATCGCCCGGCGCTTCGCGGACGGCGGCTATCGGGTCGCCATGCTGGCGCGCGACGCCGGCCGGCTGGACGCCCTCGCGGCCGAAATCCCCGAAAGTGTCGCCGCCCCGTGCGACGTGAGCGATCCGGCCGCCCTTCAGGCCGTCGTCGAACGCATCGGCCCGCCGAAGGTGGTGGTCCACAACGCCGTCGGCGGCGCCTTCGGCGCCTTCGCGGACATCGATCCGGCCGTGCTGGAGCGGAACTTCCAGGTGAACGTCATGGCTCTGCTTCACCTGGCGCGCCTCACGACGCCGGCCATGATCGCGGCGGGCGAGGGCGCCCTGATCGTCACCGGCAACACCTCGGCGCTGCGCGGTCGGGCCAACTTCGCCGGCTTCGCGCCCACCAAGGCCGCCCAGCGGATCCTGGCCGAGTCCATCGCGCGTGACCTGGGACCGAAGGGTGTGCACGTCGCCTATCTGGTCATCGACGCGGTGATCGACCTGGCCTGGACGCGGGCGCGCTACAAGGACGCTCCGGACGACTTCTTCATCCGGCCGGCCGATATCGCGGGCGAGGTGTTCCACCTGGCCCACCAGCCGAGGACGGCCTGGTCGTTTCTCTCGGAGGTGCGCCCTTTCCGCGAGACCTGGTAAGCGTCCGGGGCGTCTGCCCGCGCCTATTCTCCGTCCGCCACGTACGCGCCGAACTCCCTCACCAGGTGGTCGAACATCAGGCGCATGCGCGGGGCGCCGCGCAGCGTCTCGTGCATGCAGATCCAGATGTCGAGGTCGAACCGGAACTGATCGGCGAGCACGGCCACCAACCCCTCGCGGCGGCCGATCTGGTTCTGGCAGACTCCGATGCCCACCCCCGCCTTGATCGCGGCGAGCTGGGCCACGTCGTTGTCGGTGCGATAGGTGAAGAGATCGCGCGTGACGGGCCGGCCGATCGACAGATCCTTGGCGATCTCCGGCAGGTCGCGGTCGAAGCCGATGAGGGTGTGCCGGGTCAGCTCGTCCAAATCCGTCGGGAGGCCGTGACGGGCGAGATAGTCGGGCGTGGCATGGAAGCCCAGGCGGAGGGCCCCCACCTTGCGCGCGACCAGGCTGTTCTGCGTAGGCCGCGACATGCGCACGGCGATGTCGGCGTCGCGTCGGCTCAGGTCGTCGTTCTTGTTGTTGAGCGTGAGTTCGACGGTGACGCCTGGGTGCGCCTGCCGGAACCGCGCCATCATCGAAGGGATCACCTCGATGCCCACGATCTCGCTGACCGTGACGCGGACCACGCCCCCTTCGCCGCTGACGATGCCGGCGATGTCGCGCCCCGCCGCCGCGGCGGCGGCCGCCATGTCGTCCAGGTGGGGCTGGAACGCAAGCGCCAGGTCCGTCGGCTGGAGGCCCCGTGGGCTGCGCAGGAACAGGGGCGCGCCGAGCTGGCGTTCGAGCTGGTCGATGTGACGGCCGAGCGTGGGCTGGGTCAGCCGGCGCAGGCGCGCGGCGGCCGAGAAGCTGCCGGCCTGGAGGACGGCGTGGAGGCTCTGGAGCAGGTCCCAGTCGGGGATTCCGGGCATGCGGCATCGAATAGCTGTTCTGCCGGATTGCGCAATTCTGTCCGGCCCTGGCCCGTGCCTTCTGGGGGCGAAGAAGGAGGCCCCCATGAGCCGACCCACGATTGGCGCCCCGACGGGTCGCCGAAGCGATCCTCTGGCCCTGGTGATCGGTGCGACCGGCGGAATCGGCGGCGCACTGGCCGAACGGCTGCTCGCGGATGGCTGGCGCGTGCGCGCGGCCCACCGCGACCCCGAGCGGGCCCGCTCGGCGAATACCCCGGCGGGGCTGGAATGGGTGAAGGCCGACGCGCTGGACGCCTGCGCCGTCACGGCCGCCGCCGACGGGGCGGAGATCATTGTCCACGCCGTCAATCCGCCCGCCTATCGGAACTGGGCCGGCCTCCAGATGCCGATGCTGGACTCCAGCCTCGCCGCCGCGCGGGCGAGCGGCGCCCGGCTCCTGTTCCCCGGCACGGTCTACAACTATGGTCCGGACGCCTTCCCCCGGATCGGGGAAGACGCGCCGCAGACGCCGCTGACACGCAAGGGGGCGATCCGGGTGCGGATGGAGGCGGCGCTGTGCGAGGCCGGCGTCCGGTTCCTGATCGTGCGCGCCGGCGACTTCTTCGGCCCCCGGCCCGGGAACAACTGGCTCTCACAGGGCGTGGTGCGCGCCGGACGACCCGTCACCGCCGTCCGCTATCCGGGTCCGCTGGCGATCCGCCACGCCTGGGCGTTCCTGCCCGACGTGGCCGAGACCTTCGTCCGGCTCCTGAGGACTCCCCTGGCGGATCAGGCGATGTTCCACATGGAAGGGCACGCGGTCACCGGTCACGAACTGGTCGCGGGCCTGGAGGCGGCCGCGGGGCGTCGGCTCGCGGTGAAGCGCATGCCCTGGCTCGCCCTGGCCGCGGTCGCGCCGTTCAACGAGACCCTGCGCGAGCTGCAGGAGGTCAGGTATCTCTGGCGCGAGACCGTCCTGCTGGACAACGCGCGCCTCCGCGCCAGCCTGGGCGAGGAGCCCCGCACCCTGCTGGTCGAGGCGCTACGGACGGCCCTGGCCGGCCAGGGGTCGCTTCCGGCAAGCCTGATTGACGCCGCCTGAGAAAATTTTTGCTGCGTTCGCACCCGGACTGCGGCGCCGCAGCACTAGACGTGCGCGCGATCGGCGACCTACATGCGCGCCATGCCCGGCAAGACGCTCTACGACAAGATCTGGGACGCGCACGTCGTCGACGAACAGGACGGCGAGGCGATCCTCTACATCGACCTGCACCTGATCCACGAGGTGACGACGCCCCAGGCCTTCGCCGGTCTGCGCGCCAACCGCCGGGGCGTGCGCCGCGCCGACCGCACCCTGGCCGTGGCCGACCACAACGTGCCGACCGAGGGTCAGGGTCAGGGCGTCGACGCCGTGACCGACGAGGAGGCCCGGCTCCAGCTCCAGACCCTGGGCAAGAACGTCGCCGAGTACGGCATCGAGTACTTTCCCATGGGCGACGTGCGGAACGGCATCGTCCACGTCGTGGGGCCGGAACAGGGCCGCACCCAGCCCGGCATGACCATCGTGTGCGGCGACTCCCACACCTCGACCCACGGCGCGTTCGGCGCGCTGGCGCACGGGATCGGCACGTCCGAGGTGGAGCACGTGCTGGCCACCCAGACCCTACGCCAGAAGAAGGCGAAGAACTTCCGTGTCCGCATCGAGGGCGAGCCGGGGCCGGGCGTCGGCGCCAAGGATTTCGCCCTCGCGGTCATCGGCGAGATCGGCACCGCCGGCGGCACGGGCTACGTCATCGAATACGCCGGATCGGCGGTGCGCGGCCTGTCGATGGAAGGCCGCATGACGCTCTGCAACCTGACCATCGAGGGCGGCGCGCGGGCCGGTCTGGTGGCGCCCGACGAGACGACCTTCGAATACCTCAAGGGGCGGCCCTCGGCGCCCAAGGGCGGCGCCTGGGAAATGGCGGTCGGCTACTGGAAGACGCTGTTCAGCGACGATGACGCCGTCTTCGACCGCGAGATCGTTCTGGACGCCGCGCGGATCGCGCCCAGCGTCACCTGGGGCACCAGCCCCGAGGACGTGATCCCCGTGACGGGCGTCGTGCCCGCGCCCGACAGCTTCGCCACGCCGGACAAGCGCGCCTCGGCCGCCCGGGCGCTGGACTACATGGGCCTCGCGGCCGGCCAGCCGATCACCGAGGCCAAGGTGGACGTGGTGTTCATCGGCTCATGCACCAACAGCCGCATCGAGGACATGCGCGCGGCGGCCAAGGTCGTGGAGGGGCGAAGGGTCGCTGACGGTGTTCGCGCGATGGTGGTGCCGGGCTCGGGCCTGGTCCGCGCCCAGGCCGAGGAAGAGGGCCTGGACGAGGTTTTCAAGGCGGCCGGCTTCGAGTGGCGTGAACCGGGCTGCTCCATGTGCCTGGGCATGAACCCCGACCGCCTGACGCCCGGCCAGCGTTGCGCCTCGACCTCGAACCGCAACTTCGAAGGGCGCCAGGGCCGGGGTGGCCGCACCCACCTGATGAGCCCCGCCATGGCCGCCGCCGCCGCGGTGGCCGGCCACATCGTCGACGTGCGGGATTTCCTGTAGACTGACCAACTTGGTCAAGGCGACCATCTTGAGCCGATGAAGCAGATCAACCTCTACGAGGCGAAAACGCGTCTCTCGGCCAGGGTGGTCGGCGTCCTGGAGGAGAGCGGCGGTCCGCTGTTCGTAAGCATCGTCGGAATTGCCGAGCTCTGCATCAAGGCCGGGGTCGGCAGGTTGCAACTCCCATGGGCGGGCGAAGACCCTGTGGCGAGTTTCGAGGACCTTCTCGTGGACCTTGAGATTGAGCCCTTGCCGCTGACGCTCGCGCACGCGGCGCAACTGCGTGACCTTCCGCTGCACCATCGCGATCCTTTCGACCGCCTGATGATCGACCACCGTCGCGCGCTACGACGGACTCGCCGTGCTATGGGCGTGACATGATCACGGGCCTGGACCACATCGCCGTCGTCGTCCGCGACCTGGACGCTGCGGCCCGCGGCTACAGCCGCCTCCTGGGCCTGGAGGCCGACTGGATCGGTTCGGGCGGCGGCGTGCGCCAGGCCTGGTTCCAGCTCGAGAACACCGCGCTCGACCTCATCTCGCCGGATGGAGAGGGCGTCTTCGCCGACGGCCTGCGCAAACGTCTGGAGACTCGTGGAGAGGGTGTTCTGGCCTACGCCTTCCGCACGCCCGACATCGGGGCGGCGGCGAAACTCCTGAATCGGCGCGGGGTGGCCGCCTCGCCGCCCGCGCCGCTGACCATGACCGCCGCCGACGGACGGACGCGGACCTGGACCAGCTCGAACCTCGACCCGAAGACCACCGGCGGGTTGCCGTTGCTGCTGACCGAAGCCTGCGACCTTCCCCTTTCGCGCGAGACGGCGGATGCGGCCGTGACCCGTCTGGACCACGTTGTGGTGCTGACGGAGAATGTCGACCGTGCCCTGGCGGTCTATGGCGCCAAGCTGGGCCTCGACCTGCGGCTCGACCGCGAGAACCCGAAGTGGAACGCCCGCCAGCTCTTCTTCCGCTGCGGCGACGCCGTGGTGGAGATGGCCGCCAGGATCGGGGCCGACGCCAACCCCGATACGAAGGACCGCTCGGGCGGCCTCGCCTGGCGGGTGGCCGATCCGCGCGCCGCTCAGGCCCGCATCTCCGCCGCCGGCTTCGACGTCTCGGAGGTCCGGGTCGGCCGCAAGCCGGGCACCCACGTCTTCACCGTCCGCAACGCGCCCGAGGGGATGACGCTGGGCGGCGTGCCCATGATCATGCTCAGCGCAGAGCCCAGATTGGAAACCGCCTGATGGAAGCCTTCACGCGCCTCGACGCCGCCGCCGCGCCCCTGCCGCTGGCCAACATCGACACCGACCAGATCATCCCCAAGCAGTTCCTGAAGACGGTGGAGCGCGCGGGGCTGGCGAAGGGGCTGTTCTACGAATACCGCTTCGACGAGCAGGGCCGGGAGATTCCCGATTTCGTGCTGAACCAGCCCGCCTACAAGGGCGCGGGCGTGCTGGTGGCCGGCGACAACTTCGGTTGCGGATCGAGCCGGGAGCACGCGCCGTGGGCGCTGATGGACTTCGGCATCCGCTGCGTGATCAGCACCAGCTTCGCCGACATCTTCTACAACAACTGCTTCCAGAACGGCCTGTTGCCGGTGGTCCTGCAGGCGGACGAGGTGCGGCAGCTCATGGACGAGGCCCGCGGCGGCAACCACGTGGTCTCGGTGGACCTGGAGACCCAGACCGTCACCTCGCCGTCCGGCGCCGTCTTCCGCTTCGAGATCGACCCCAAGCGCAAGGCCAAGATGCTGAAGGGGCTGGACGCCATCGGCGAGACGCTGGAGGCGGCTCCGGCGATCGACACCTACGAGATGAAACGCGCGCTGAGCCAGCCCTGGCTCGAGGGCGCGTGACGCCGCGGCGCCGTCACGGACGCCGGTTGGGGGTTCCGGATCGGAACCCCAGCCTGTACGACGTCGCCGCCGAACGGCCGCTCTAGCTTTCCGGGGATATCCATGACCGACCTGCTCCTCCTGCCTGGTGACGGGATCGGGCCCGAGGTGACCGCGCAGGTGCGCCGCGTGGCGCAGGCTTTGACCCCCGACCTGAAATTGGACGAGCGGCTGTTCGGAGGCTCCAGCTACGACGCCCACGGCGTTCCCCTGACCGACGAGGCCCTGGGCGCCGCCAAGGCCGCGCGCGCCGTCCTGATGGGGGCGGTGGGCGGTCCCAAGTGGGCCGGCGCGCCTCGCGACAAGCGGCCCGAAGCCGGGCTCCTGAACCTGCGCGCCGGCATGCAGGTGTTCGCCAACCTGCGCCCGGCCCTGTGCTTCGGCCCGCTGGCCGACGCCTCCAGCCTCAAGCGGGAGCTGGTCGAAGGCCTGGACATCATGATCGTCCGCGAGCTGACGGGCGGCATCTACTTCGGCGAGCCGCGGTTCATCGAGGACCTGCCGGGCGGCGGCAAGCGCGCCGTGGACACCCAGGTCTACACCACTGCCGAGATCGAGCGGGTCGCCCGGGTGGCCTTCGAACTTGCCCGTGGCCGGCGCAACAAGGTGGCGAGCGCCGAGAAGTCCAACGTGATGGACAGCGGCCTCCTTTGGCGCGAGGTCGTCACCGACCTGCACCGGCGCGAGTACGCCGACGTCCAGCTCGAGCACATCCTGGCCGACAACGCCGCGATGCAGATCGTCAAGGCGCCCAAGCAGTTCGACGTCCTGCTGACCGACAACCTGTTCGGCGACATCCTGTCGGACGCGGCGGCCCAGCTCACGGGCTCGCTGGGCATGTTGCCCTCGGCGGCGCTGGGCGTGGCGGGGACCCCGGGCCTCTACGAACCCATCCACGGCTCGGCCCCCGACATCGCGGGCCAGGGCGTGGCGAACCCGCTGGCGGCGATCCTGTCGTTCGAGATGGCCCTGCGCTGGTCTCTCGACCGCACGGCCGACGCCGACCGCCTGTTCGCCGCGGTCGAGGCGGCCCTCGCCGGCGGCGCGCGCACCCGCGACCTGGGCGGCGCCCTGACCACGGTCCAGATGGGCGATGCGGTGCTGGCCGCGCTCTGAACCCGCCACGCCGCGCGTAGGCCCTCGTTAAGGGGCCCTGCCTATACGGTCGCCTACGGTCGCGTTCCGGACCGGAAGTTCGACGGGCAGTTCGCCGTGCGCGACCAGAACGAGACACCGAAGCCGGTTCATCGCCGCGCCGGCGACGCCGATGTCCTGGCCCTGGCCGAGGGTCTGGCGTCCGCCCTGGGCCGCACGCTCGACCGGACCGATCTGGATGTGCTCCGCACCGTGGCCGAAAGCTATCCGGACGTCGGCCGCGACGGGGCCGGCGAGGTGGTGGCGAGCCTGAAGGGCCTGATCGACGATTTCCTGGTCGCCGGCGCCTACGATCGCGAGGCGATCCTGGTGCATGTCCGCGCCTGGCGCTTCATGGTCAGCCGCAAACCCGACAAGCGTGAGCGCCTGAAGATCCTGTCGGGCCTGCGTGAGGTGCGCGATCTCTACGCACCGTCCTGCACCGTATGATCTTCCCGCGCCGTTGACGCGCGGCCCGGCCCGCCGCCATCGTGCGGCCGACCAGAGTCGGAGACCACCCGTGGCCGCATCCCATTGGCTCGTGAAGTCCGAGCCCGACGCCTACGCCTTCGCCGACCTCCAGCGGGACGGCAGGACCATCTGGGACGGAGTCCGCAACAACGCCGCCGCCCTGCACCTGAGGGCCATGAAGGTGGGCGACCCCGTGCTCTACTACCATTCCCAGGAGGGCAAGGCCGTGGTCGGCGTGGCCGAGGTGGTCAGGGAGGCCTTTCCCGACGCCAGCGATCCCGCCGGCCGGTTCGTGGCCGTGGAGCTGAAGCCCGTGCGGCCGTTGAGGCGCGAGATCACCCTGGCGGAGATGAAGGCCAATCCGGCGCTGGCCGGTATGGCGATGCTGCGCCAGAGCCGGCTCTCGGTGTCGCCGATCTCGCCGGACGAGTGGGCCGAGATCCAGAAGATGGCGGGGGAATAGGATGCGCCGGCGCTGGACCGTCCTGGCTCCGGTCGCGGCCCTGGCGGCCTTGGGCTCCACGTGGGCGTCCGCCCAGACCCGTCCGGAGGACACCGAGGTCCATGCGCCCGTCCCGGTGATCGTCACGCCGGGAGAGGCGTCCGGCGCACCGCCCTCGGACGCGGTCGTCCTGTTCGACGGCGCGGGACTGGACGAATGGGTGAGCGTCCGCGACCAGGGCCCTGCGGGCTGGGCGATCGTGGACGGGGCGCTCGAGGTCCGCCTGTCCGCGGGGAACATCGAGACCAGACGCCGCTTCGGCAGCTATCAGCTTCACATCGAGTGGCGCGTGCCCGAGGGCGTGACGGGGAGGGGCCAGCTCCGCGGCAACAGCGGCCTGTTCCTGGCCTCCACCGGGCCGGGCGACGCCGGGTACGAGTTGCAGATCCTCGATCCCTTCGAGAACCCCACCTACGTCAATGGCCAGGCCGCCAGCGTCTACAAGCAGGCGCCGCCGCTGGTGAATGCGGGCCGGCCGCCCGGCCGTTGGCAGGTCTATGACGTGGTCTGGACGGCGCCGCGCTTCGCCGCCGACGGCCGCCTGGAGGCGCCCGCCCGTGTCACGGCCTTCCACAACGGGGTGCTCGTGCAGAACAACACGGAACTGAAAGGTCCCACGCGGTTCATCGGCGCGCCGCAATATACCCCCCACGGCCGCTCGCCCATCAAGCTCCAGGCCCACGCCGGCGGCGGGCCCGTGAGCTTCCGCAACATCTGGGTCCGGCCGCTGGATTGATCCGGCCTGCCCCCTTCCGCGCGGATCGGCCTCTAGCAGGCTGGCGCGCTATGGCTTACGCCGGCGTCCGGCAGATCAAGGAAGGACGTTCATGGAACTGAAGGACAAGGTGGTCGTGGTCACTGGCGCGGCGAGCGGCATCGGCCGGGCCATGGCGGTGAAGTTCGCGCAGGCGGGCGCGAAGGCCGTGGTCTGC
This sequence comes from Phenylobacterium sp., assembly GCF_037189685.1. Taxonomy (GTDB): domain Bacteria; phylum Pseudomonadota; class Alphaproteobacteria; order Caulobacterales; family Caulobacteraceae; genus Phenylobacterium. The sequence continues at coordinate 71,759 of NZ_JBBCIT010000007.1, forward strand.
GCCGACCGCGACCTGCCCGGCGCGGAGGAGACGGCGAGGATGTGCGGTGGCCGCGCCATCCGCACCGACGTTTCGAACGAAGCCGACATCCAGGCCCTGATCGAAACCACCGAGGCCGAGGTCGGTCCCATCGACCTCTTCTGCTCCAACGCCGGCATCGGCGTGGGCGGCGGCGCCGAGGCGGCGAACGCCGACTGGCAGCGGATCTGGGACATCAATGTCATGGCCCACGTCTGGGCGGCGCGTCATCTCGTGCCGCGGATGGCGGCGCGGGGCGGCGGCTATCTGGTCAACACGGCCTCGGCGGCCGGGCTGCTGTCGCAGATCGGTTCTGCGCCGTATGCGGTGACCAAGCATGCCGCGGTCGGTCTGGCCGAGTGGCTGGCCATCACGCACGGCGACGAAGGCATCAAGGTCTCTGTCCTGTGTCCTCAGGCGGTGCGCACGGCCATGACCGCCGACAATCCGGACGGCGTCGCGTCGATCGATGGCATGATGGAGCCCGAGACGGTGGCCGACGCCGTGGTCCGCGCCATCGGCGACGAGACGTTCCTGATCCTGCCGCACCCCGAGGTGCTCCAGTACATGCGCAACAAGACCGACGACTACGGCCGCTGGATCGGCGGCATGCGCAAGCTGAACCGGCGCTTCAGGGGATAGCCCCCGCGCTCCCGCGGCGTCGGCGCAGGCCGGCGCCGGCAAGGCCGAAGCCGGTGATCATGAGCGCCCAGGCCGAAGGCTCGGGCACCATGGCGCTCCGGATGAAGTCGGCGTGGAGGAACAGCGGCACCAGGCCGTTGAATTCACCGAAGGTGCTGTTCAGGACGTCGTCGACGTCGCCGAAGGTCGTGCCGAAGCTGAGCCCATACGAACTGATGGACGCGATGCGGCCGTTGATGAACTGCGGTCCGCCGGAGTCGCCGGGCGCCGTGCCGACCTCGAGGCGGCCCACGCCCAGGCCGCAGTACTTGGCGCCGCCGAGCCCGAAGACGGCGGCGATGCGGCAGGAGGTGTCGTTCGCCGCCCGTCCGCTGTCGAAGTCGGACAGGTAGGAATAGGCGATATCGGCGGTCCCGAAGAAGCCGTCCCAGAAACCGCCGAAGTCGTCGTCGCCGAGGCGGAAGGCGTACTCGTTGTCGCCCTGGCGCAGGATGCCGGAGCCCAGGTTGTGCCCGACCTCGCCGCCGGTGTCGGAGCGTCGGCCCACCCCTGCGACGTTGAAGCCCTGACCCGTCAGGTCGCCGCCGTCGTGGATGCCGTAGGCGGTGGCGTAGTCCGGGGCGACCTCGGCCAGGCGCAGCACGGCGATGTCGTTCTGGTCGATGACTTCGCCCGTATAGTCCGGATTGACGAAATAGTCCGTCACGGCCACGGCCGTCGCATCGGCGTTGGCGTGCAGCACCGCGTCGGCGTTGTCTCCGCCATAGAAGAAGACCGTGGTCTGGTCGGGCCTGCGCAGGTCGTCGCCATCGGTCACGCAGTGGCCCGCCGTGACGACGGATCGCCGGTCCGAGAGCAGGGAGCCCGTGCAGATGAACGAGCCGACGCCCGCATAGGTCGAGATGATCGAGACGACGCCGTTGTGCTGCGGCCGTATGGGATTGTAGATCGGGCTGCCGCCGCCCAGCGCCGTGGCCGACGAGTCCAGGCCCACGACGATGTTGGCGGCTGTCCAGGTTATGCCATTGAACTCACCCGAGATTACAGCGGAGCTTGCCGCGGCGGGAAAGCACGCCAACGCCGCCGCGGCGGCCACGACCCGGTTGCGCATCGACATGTCCCACCGTCCCCGAAAGCCTGAATCAGCGTTCGGGAAACGCTGCAATATTTCGGGGCCGTATGCACCAAAAAGTTGAAATATTCAGCGAGCCGGCGGCGGTCGCCTGGGACGAGGGCGGGCGATCGCCTATGAATCACGCGTGTCGTCAAACGCGGCGTGTCATCCCGGTTTCGGCGAAGCCGAAGACCGGGACCCAGCGCCCCAGGGCCGTGCATCGATGATGCAGGATGCGCACGACATCGAGGCTGGGCCTTCCCGGAGAAGTCGATGCTTCGTTCGTTCCTGGGTCCCGGTCCTCGCGTGCCGCGAAACCGGGATGACAGCCGAGGAGTGGGCCGCCGGCGGTCGCGCTCCCCTGTACGTAGAGGCTTCGCCGCCCCTCAGGCCTTCAGCATGTCCGGCGTGATCGGCAAGCTGCGGATGCGCTTGCCGGTGGCCGCGAAGATGGCGTTGGTCAGCGCCGGGATCGCGGGCGGCAGGGCAGGTTCGCCCAGGCCGGTCGGGTTGAAGTCGGTCTTCAGGAACTTGACCTCGACCGGACACGCCGCGGAAATCCGCATGATCGGATAGTCGGTGAAATTGGTCTGCTCGACCGCGCCGTTCGCCACGGTGATCTGCTGGTGCAAGGCTTCGGACAGGCCGTCCAGCACCGAGCCCTGGACCTGGTTCAGCGCGCCGTGGGGATTGATGATCTGGCGGCCCACGTCGGCGGCCACCCAGACCTTCTTCACCTTCACCTGGCCCTCCGCCGAGACGGCGACATGGCAGACCTCGGCGAAGTAGCCCAGGTGGCTGTAGTAGCAGCCGACGCCCAGTCCCTCGCCCTTGGGCAGCTTGCCGCGGCTGGCCCAGGGCGACATGTCGCGCACCGCGCGCAGGACGCCGGCCATGCGGCCGGCGCCATAGGCGGCCGGAGCCTGGCCCACCACCTCCTGGTCGCCCAGAAGCCGGATCTGGAACTCCAGCGGATCGGCGCCGGCGGCGTGCGCCATCTCGTCGATGAAGGACTGGAAGACGAAGGCCAGGGCGTTCGATCCCGGCGCCCGCAGCGGCCCGGTGGGGACGCCCAGCGGGATCATGCTGACGTCGAAGCGCAGGTTGGGCACGAACCGGGACGGGAACTCCGCCGCCGACATCCCGGCGCTGGGCGCGATGGCGTCCTTGTTGGAGAAGGTCACGAAGTGGTCGGCGAGCGCGATCAGGTTCCCCTGTGCGTCCAGTCCGCCCTTCAGGTAGTGGAATCCCGCCGGGCGGTAGTGATCGTGCTGCATGTCGTCTTCGCGGGTCCAGAGCACCTGAACCGGAGCCCCGACTTCACGCGAGATCCACGCGGCCTCGACCATGTAGTCGTTGGCGAGGCGCCGGCCGAAGCCACCGCCGCCGCGCACCATGTGGACGGTGATGTCCTCGGGCGCCAGGCCCAGCGTCTTGGCGCAGAGCTGGCGGCCCGGCTCGGGGTTCTGGGTCGGCGCCCAGACCTCCAGCTTGCCGTCCCTGAACTCGGCCGTGCAGTTCTGCGGCTCGAGGTTGGCGTGGCTGAGGAACGGATAGGCGTAGGCCGCCTCGATCGTCTTCGCCGCGTTCTTGAGGGCGGCGTCGACGTCCCCGTCATTGCGGAGGTTGCGCTGCGGCTTGCCGGCGTTCAGCGCCGCGGCCTGATCCGCATAGCCCTTGGATGACTGCTGCGACGTCGGATGGTCCGACCATGTCACATTGAGCCTGTCGCGGCCCTTCTTCGCCGCCCACCAGGTTTCCGCCACGACCGCCACGCCCGGCATGAGGCCCTGGCCGATGTTGCCGGGGCCGGGGGCGAAGGCGTCGGGGTGACCCTCGACGATGAAGGCGGCCTTCACGCCCTTGACCGCCTTGGCCGCCTCCAGGTCGGCGCTGGCCACCTTGGCGCCGAAGACCGGCGCCTTGACGTAGGTGGCGAACAGCATGCCCGGCCGGCGCTGGTCGATGCCGAACAGGGGCTGGCCGGTCACGATCTTCGCCGTGTCGTACTGGGCCAGAGGCCGGCCCACGATCCGGTAATCCTTCGGCTCCTTCAGCGTCAGGGTCTTGGGATCGGGCGGCGTGACCGTGGCGCAGGCCAGCGCCAGCGAGCCGTAGGTGCGCTTCTTGCCGGTGGGCTTGTGGATCACCGCGCCCGGTTCGGTGGCGCAGTCGCCCGGTCCGCAGTTCCATGCCGTGGCCGCCGCCTGGATCAGCATGGCGCGGGCCACCGCGCCGACCCTCCGGTGCTCGTCCCAGTGCATCGGGGTGGCCATCGAGCCCCCGGCGAACTGGCGGCCGTAGGTCTTGGGATCGTTGGGGGCCATCTCGACGCGGACGTCCTCCCAGGCCACGTCCAGCTCCTCGGCGATCAGCATGGGCAGCATGGTCTTCACGCCCTGGCCCACGTCGGGCGCCTTGGCGAGGATGGTGACCTTGCCGTCCGGCGCCACGGTCACATAGGCGTTCAGCGGGCGGACGGCGTCGTCCTGGATTCCCGTCTGTGCGTCGGCCTTGCCGGTGACGACGAAGCCCAGCGTCAGGCCGGCGGCGCTGACCGAGACCAGCACGTCGCGTCGGCTGGCGCCGGCCTGCTGGCCGGATTGGGGAAGGCGCTTGTCATGATAGGTCATGGCTCAGGCTTCCTTCTGGCCGGAGGCGCGCTTGATGGCCGCGCGGATGCGGACGTAGGTGGCGCAGCGGCAGATGTTGCCGTCCATCGCCTCGTCGATCTGGGCGTCCGTGGGCTTCGGCGTCTGGGCCAGCAGCGCGGTCGCCGACATGATCTGGCCCGCCTGGCAGTAGCCGCACTGGGCGACATCCAGCTCGGTCCAGGCCGCCTGGACCTTCTTCCCGATGCGGTGGGTCGCCATGCCTTCGATCGTGGAGACCTTCGCCTTCCCGACGGCCTCGACCGGAATCTGGCAGGCGCGCATCGCCTGCCCGTCGATGTGCACCGTACACGCGCCGCAGGCGGCGACGCCGCAGCCGTACTTCGTCCCCACCAGCCCGAGGGTGTCGCGCAACACCCAGAGCAGCGGCGTGTCTCCGTCCACGTCGGCGCGCAGCGCCTTCCCGTTCACGTCGAGGGTATAGGCCATGGCGCGTGGTCTCCCGCTTATCCCGTAAATGCTAACGCCGGTTTCGGGCGGGGCAAAGCGTGGGAATGATGACAGGCCCGTAACCTTCGCGCCCGCGCGGCGGCCTCACGGGCTGGGCAGGACCACGACGGCGTCCGACAGTTCGTTGGGATTGTCGCCGGGCCGGGCCGGGAACCGTTCGGCCAGCACCTCGCCGCACAGGCCCACGGCGGCGGCGAAGCCCGCCCCCGGCTGACCCTGCTTCAGGCCGTCGGTGAGGGCCGTCATGGCGCGGTCCCATACGCCCGGATCGACCTGGGCGTCGATGCCCTCGTCCGCGATCAGCTCGGCCATGTGCTCGGCCAGGGACACATAGATCAGCACGCCGGTGCGCTCGCGCGTGGCGTGGAGGTTCTTGGACAGGAACTGTTCCTCCGCGCGCTGGCGCACGCGGTCGCGTTTCATCCCGTGGGGCGTCAGCGCGCGCCGGATCGGGGGTATGGCCACGACGAACAGGGTCGCGAAGAAGAGCGCGGCCTGCAGCGCCAGCGTCCCGACCAGCGCGGCCCGCGCCGTGGCTTCGCCCACGTCCTCCACCTGCGCGGCGGTCCAGCCGCCGAAGGCCGAGATATCGGGCGCCGTCACCTGGACGCCGGCCAGCAGCAGGATGGCGGGCGCGAGCAGCGCCACGCCCGCCGCCCAGGCCAGGGGGGTGGCGTGATAGTCGGCGCTCTCCTCGGCGACGACGCAGTAGATCTCGCCGGTGGTGCCGGCTTCGGCGGCGCGCACGGCGGCCTCGATCGCGGCGAGCTCTTCTGAACTGAGGGGCTTCACGGCCATGCTGCGGGCTTCCCGTTCACCAGCTTCCGGAGGCGCCGCCGCCTCCGCCCGAGCCGCCGCCGCCGGAGAAGCCCCCGCCGCCGCTCCATCCGCCGCCGCCACCGCCCCATCCGCTTCCGCGCCCGCCGCGATGGCTTGAGTTCGACAGGATCAGGGGCAGCAGCCACCACAGGCCGTGGCCGCCGAACCGCTTGCGCCCGCCGAACGCGCGCATCACCCCGCTGAGCAGCCAGAACACCACGAAGATGACGAAGAGCGCCACGACCAGGCCGCCGCCGCCCTCGTCGGTCGCAGCCTGCCGTTCCGCGGCGGCCCGGGCGGCCGCCGCCTGCGCCTCCTCCGGGGGCAGGCCGACCTGGCGAACGATGGCGCCGGCGCCGCCGACGATCCCCGCCTCGAAGTCGCCGGTCTTGAAGGCGGGCAGGATATCCCGTCGGATGATCACGCTGGAGAGCGCGTCCGTGAGCACGGGTTCGAGCCCGTAGCCAACCTCGATCCGCACCTTCCGCTCGGTGGGCGCCACCAGCAGGATGACGCCGTCGTCCTCCTTCTCGCGGCCGACGCCCCAGGTGCGCAGGAGCTGGTAGCCGTACTCCTCGATCTCGTAGCCCTGGAGGTCGGGGACGGTGGCGACCACCACCTGATGCCCGGTCTGGCTTTCCAGGGCGGCCAGCTCGTCGGTCAACTTCGCCTCGGCGGCGGGCGACAGCAGGTTCGCGTCGTCCACCACGCGCCCCGTCAGGGGCGGGAACTTCGGCGCCGCGAACGCCAGGGCGGGGACAAGGAGCAACAGCGCCAGAAGCGCCGCCGCGACCCTTCTCCTGCCGCCGGAGAGGGTGCCAGTTGATGGCTGGTTGCAGAAGGTGCGCGCCGCGCCCGGCGGACCCGTACGCGCCGCAAGCGTGTCATCTTCGAATCGCGAGGCGCTGCACGCCTGCGCCGCCGTGGGGCGCATGCGACGCTTCATCCGACCCGCTTCGCGGGCCACCTTCTCCCGCAAGGGGAGGACGTGTGAGCTTACACGTTTGATTTTGTAAGCCTTTCTGTAAATCCAAGTTCGCGCACAGAACCTACTCAGGTGCGCAAAATCAAACACCTAGGCGCCCGTCATACACGGAATCAACTGGTCCTGCGGATGAGACGCGAGATGGAATGAGGTAGCTGAGTGGTAACGACCGCTGAACCTGCACAGGTCCTGCGCAACGCGCTTTGGAATGACTTTTCTTATCCTATTATAGAATAGGGATTTCTGCCCTCCCGCGGGGGAGGGGAACCACGCGAAGCGTGGCGGAGGGGGCTAGCCGGCGGCCCGGCGGTGGGGCGGACCCCTCCGCCGCGTTCCGCGGTCCCCTCCCCCGATGGGGGAGGAGAAGGATGCCCGACGCTGATCCGTGGTGGAAGGGTGCGGTCCTCTACCACGTCTATGTCCGCAGCTTCTTCGACTCCGACGGTGATGGTCATGGCGACCTGCCGGGTGTGCTGGCCAAGCTCGACTACATCCAGAGCCTGGGGGTGGACGGCCTGTGGCTGTCGCCGATCCATCCCTCGCCGAACCGTGACTGGGGCTACGACATCGCCGACTTCCAAGGTGTCCAGGCCGACTACGGCACGCTCGAGGATTTCCAGGTTCTTCTGGACGAGGCCCATGCGCGCGGCCTGAAGGTGGTTCTGGACGAGGTGCTCAGCCACACCTCCGACGTCCATCCCTGGTTCGTGGAGAGCCTGACGGGCGGCGCGGACGGACCCAAGGCCGACTGGTACGTCTGGGCCGACCCGCAGCCTGACGGGACGGCCCCCAACAACTGGCTCAGCGTCTTCGGCGGCCCGGCCTGGGCCTACCAGCCCAAGCGGCGGCGGCACTACCATCACAAGTTCCTCCGTCAGCAGCCCAAGCTGAACTGGCGCAACCCCGACGCCCGCGAGGCCGCGCTGTCGGTCCTGGACTACTGGCTGTTCAAGGGCGTGGACGGCTTCCGGCTGGACGTGGCCGGCACCTATCTCCACGACCCGGCGCTGACGCCCAATCCGCCTGTTCCGTCGGAGCAGCGCACCGGCCTGAACTGGAGCCATGCCGGCAACCTCCAGCGCCACCTCCACGACTCCAACCTCGCCGAGAACGTCGGGATGCTCGACGCGATCCGGCGGCGGGTGGAGGCCCATGACGGCGTCAACGGCGGCGCCCGCTTCGTGTTCGGCGAGTTCTCGGAAGAAGAGGAACGCTGCGGTGCCTACTGTACGCCGGCCGAGGGGCTCCACTCGGGCTACACCTTCGTGATGCTGCTGGCGCGCAAGCTCCGCCCGGAGTTCGTGACCGAACACTACGAGACCCTGGCGCGCTTCCCCGAGCACTGGCCCACGATCAGCTTCTCGAACCACGACGTGCCGCGCACGGCCAGCCGTTTCGGCGGGCCTGACGCGCCGCCCGAACTGGCCCGGATGCTGTTCGCCCTGCTGGTGGCGCTCAAGGGCACGACCCTGATCTACCAGGGCGAGGAACTGGGCCTGCCGCAGGCCAGCCTGCGCCGCGACCAGCTCCGCGACCCCGTGGGCGACCTCTACTGGCCCTACGACGGCGGGCGCGACGGCTGCCGTACGCCCATGCCCTGGACCGCCGGCCCCAACATGGGGTTCAGCGAGGGCGAGCCCTGGCTTCCCCTCGCAGCCGAGCACAGGGGCCTCTCGGTCGAGGAGCAGGCCGGCGATCCGGATTCCATGCTGGCCTTCGCCCGCGAGATGATCGCCTTCCGCAAGGCCTCGCCCGCGCTGCGCCGGGGCGACATCGCCTTCGCCGAACTGGACGCGCCGGTCCTGGCGTTCGTGCGCGAGCAGGACGACGAGGCGGTCATCTGCCTCTTCAACTTCAGCGCCGAACCGCAGGTGTTCTCGCACCCGACGCTGGCGAGCGCCGACCTCTATCCCCTGCGGACCGGCGAGGCCGAGCTGCGCGGCGAATCCGTGGGCCTGTCACCCTACGCCGCCTGTTTCCTGCGCCTGATCTGACTCGCTTCCCGAGACGACGCGTCCGACGGTATGACCTGGGCGAGGCCTGATGAGTTTCCGACCCGACCGACCACCGCCCCGCGTGATGGGGATCGTCAACGCGACGCCCGACAGCTTCTCGGACGGCGGCCGTTTTCTCGACCCCGGCGCCGCCCTGGCCCACGCCCGCCGGCTGATCGCCGAAGGCGCCCACATCCTGGACCTGGGCGCGGAGTCCACGCGACCGGGGGCCGAGCCCGTGCCGGCCGAGGTGGAGATCGAACGGCTGGTCCCGCTGGTCCGGGCGATCCTGGCCGAGAGCGACGTGGCGATCTCGGTGGACACCATGAAGCCCGAGGTGGCCCGCGCCGCCGTCGCCGCGGGGGCGTCGATCTGGAACGATGTCACCGCCCTGCGTCATGACCCGGCCAGCCTCGACGCGGCTGCGGAAATGGACTGCGAGGTGGTGCTGATGCACATGCAGGGCGAGCCGCGGACCATGCAGGCCGAGCCCCGCTACGACGACGTGGTCGGCGAGGTGGCTGCGTTCCTGGCCGACCGGGCCGAGGCGGCCCTCGCGGCGGGCGTGGCGCGCGGGCGCATCTGGCTGGACCCGGGCGTGGGCTTCGGCAAGCACATGATCCGCCACAACCTGCCCGTCCTGGGGGGGCTGGCCCGCATCGTGGCGCTGGGATTCCCTGTGTTGCTGGGCGCCAGCCGCAAGAGCTTCATCGGCGCCCTCGACGGCGGCGCCGCGCCCGACGCCCGCCTGGGCGGCTCCATCGCCGCGGCCCTCGCCGGCGCGGAGGCCGGCGTCGCTGCGGTGCGCGTCCACGACGTGGCCGAGACGTCCCAGGCGCTGAAGGTCTGGGCCGCGATCCGTCAGGCAGGTGGGGCGTAAGCTCCATTGCACAATCGAGCGTTCGGACTAAATTCAGACTGAATTCAGTCAGGCGCGAACCATGCGATACTCCACCCAGGTCAAGCCGATCAGCTATCTGAAGGCGAACGCCGCCCAGATCCTGGCGCAGCTCGCCGAGGATCGCCAGCCGCTGGTCATCACCCAGAACGGCGAAGCCAGGGCGGTGTTGCAGGACGTGGCCAGCTTCGAGCAGCAGCAGCAGACCCTGGCCCTCCTCAAGGTGCTCGCCCTGGGCGCTGCACAGGTGGGGGCCGGCCAGACGAAGCCGGCGCGGACCGTCGTCGAGACGCTGCGCCAGCGGCTGACGCCGGAGGGATGAACGGCAAGTTCGAGGTCGTGATGACGGCCGCCGCCGAACAGGACCTTGCCGACATCGTCGAATATGTGAGGGCGCACGGGTCCGAAAGGGCGGCCTCCACGCTCCTTGACGAGTTCCTGGCCTGCGTTGCGACGCTGGAGGATCGCCCGGCGCGCGGCGCGGTTCCCAGTGAGCTGGCTCCGTTGGGCGTGACGGACTACCGGCAGCTTCGCCTGAGGCGGTACCGGCTTATCTATCGCATTCACGAGGCGACGGTCGCCGTGATGGTTGTCGCCGACAGCCGACGCGACATGCAGGCGCTGCTCGAACGCCGCCTGCTCGGGTCCTGAGGCTGCTCCGTCAGGCAGGTGGGGCGTAGAGCGGGGCGATCCGCTTCTCGCGCGCGATCAGGGTGTCCCACGGTGTGAAGACGCCGTCGCAGGCGTCCTCCACCGCCTCCAGGTGCGCATGCCAGCCCGACAGCACGCCGGCCGACTCGTCGGCGGGCAACTCGGAATGGGTGAGGGTGAGGCGGCAGCCGTCGCCGTCGGGCTCCAGGTCGAAGCGCACGCGCGACGCCTTGCTCCCGTCCAGTTCGGACCATGTCCAGGCGATGGTCCGCGGTGGGTCCAGGATCTCGATCCGGGCCAGGCTGCGATAGTCGGCGCCGGTGAAGTGGAGCTGGATGGTCCCACCCACCTCCAGCCGGTCGGCCTTGGCCTCGGCGAACCAGTCCGAGAGGCGCTCGGGCACGGTCAGCGCCGCCCACACCCTCTCGATCGGCCGGGCGAAGCGGCGGCGGAAGACCAGGGTGACGGTCTCGCCCTGGCGGCTGACCTCGCCCAGTTCGGGATCGACGTTCATTGCTCTCGCTCCAGATGGTCTTCGAGGGCCGCCAGCCGACCGGCCCAGAAGCGGCGGTAGGGCGCGAGCCAGGCGTCCAGCTCGGAGAGGCCGCCCGGCTCCAGGCTGTAGAGCCGCCGCCGGCCTTCGGCGCGCGTCCGGACCAGTCCCGCTTCGCGCAGCAGTTTCAGGTGCTTGGAGACGCCGGGCTGGCTGATCGAGAGCGCGTCCACGAGGTCGCCGGCCGGCCGCTCGCCGTCCCTCAGGACGTCCAGGATCCGGCGGCGGTTGGGTTCGGCCAGGGCTTCGAACGGGCTCATGATTTCATATTCAGTATCAGAAATATAACTGTCAAGCGATGTGATGCGCGCCGGGAAACACGCTATCGGCGGGGCATGTCCTCCCCGTCGCCTTCGGCCCTGGGCCGCGTGCTCGTCATCGCAGGGTCGGATTCCGGCGGCGGGGCGGGCATCCAGGCCGACATCAAGACCGTGACCGCGCTCGGCGGCTATGCGGCCACCGCGATCACCGCGGTCACGGTGCAGAACACGCTCGGGGTCACCGGCGTGCATCCGATCCCGCTTGACGTGGTGGCGGCCCAGGCGCGGGCCGTGCTCTCCGACATCGGCGCCGACGCCATCAAGACCGGGATGCTGGGCGATGCGGCCACGGTGGCCCTGGTCGCCGGGCTGCTGGACGAGGCGGGGGTCCCGGCCGTGATCGACCCGGTCATGGTGGCCAAGGGCGGGGCGTCGCTGCTGGCGGCCGAGGCGGTGGCCGCGGTGCGCGAACGCCTGATCCCGCGGGCGGCCCTGCTCACCCCCAACGCGCCCGAGGCCGAGGCGTTGACGGGGTTGGCGGTCGCGACCACCGACGACCTCCGGCGGGCGGGCGAAGCTCTGCTGGCCGGCGGGGCGAGGGCGGTGCTGATGAAGGGCGGCCACGTCCCCGGCGACCGGGTGGTGGACGTCCTGATGACGCCGGCCGGCGAAACCGCCTTCGAGGGCGAACGGATCGACAGCCGTCACACCCACGGCACGGGCTGCACCCTGGCCTCGGCCTGCGCCGCGGGGCTCGCCCAGGGCCTGGACCTGACGGCGGCGGTCGCCCGGGCCTGGGACTACGTCCACAACGCCATGCTGCATGCGCCCGGCCTGGGCGCCGGCCACGGCCCGCTGGACCACGCCTGGACGCTGCGGGGGCGCGCGTGAAGCACGCCGGCGAACTGGAGGCGGTCCTGCGGCGTTCGGCGCCGCTGATGACGGTGATGCGGACGATCCGCGACCTGGACCTGCCCGACGGCCTGATCTTCTCGGGCGCGATCTACCAGCGCGTGCTGAACCACCTCGGCGACCGCGACCTGGACTACGGGATCAAGGACTACGACGTCGGCTACTTCGACGCCTCCGACATCTCGTACGAGGCCGAGGACGTGGTGATCCGGCGGGTGGCCGCCGCGTTCGAGCCGCCGCTGCGCGACCTCGTGGAGGTGCGCAACCAGGCCCGCGTCCACGTCTGGTTCGAGGGCAAGTTCGGCGAGCCCTATACGCCGCTCACCTGTTCCGCCGAGGCCCTGACCCGCTTCGTGAGCCCCATGTTCGCCGTGGGCGTGCGGCTGGAGCCCGACGATACGATGACGGTGGCGGCGCCGTTCGGCCTGGAGGACCTGTTCGCCCGGGTGTTGAGGCCGACGCCCGGACGGGGCACGAGGAATTTCCCCCGCATCGCGGCTTCGGCCAAGGCGCGCTGGCCTGAGATAGAGGTGAGGGACGCCTAGGTCGCGCTACCGCCGGTAGACGTCGCCGATCAGGACGCCGTCGTCGGCGATCTCGTGGGGCGTGATCTTGGGGGCCAAGGCGCGCTCCGAAGGTCCGCGGGTGGGGAAGTGGCCATTGCCGTGCGGCGGGCCAGGCCGCAAGGACCGCTTCCGCAACAGGGGACACACCATGCGCCAGTGGACCGTGGACGCCTTCGCCGCCGCGCCGTTTCGCGGCAACCCGGCCTGTGTCGTCGAGCCGTTCGAGGCCTGGCCCGACGCGGCCTGGATGCAGGCGCTGGCGGCCGAGAACAACCAGGCCGAGACCGCCTGCCTGCTGCGGACGCCCGATCGGGCGCGCTTCGGCCTGCGGTGGTTCACGCCCGCGCTGGAGGTCCCGCTCTGCGGGCACGCCACGCTGGCCGCGGCCCACGTCCTCTTCGCCGAACTGGGCGCCCCGGCGGGGACGCTGACCTTCGACACGCACTCGGGCGCGCTGACGGTTGTCCGCGCCGAGGTCGGCTACGAGATGGACTTTCCCGCCCAGCCGCCCGTGCGCACGGCGGTTCCCGAGGGATTGGCGGAGGCGTTGGGCGTCGATCCCGTCGAGGTGTGGGCGTCGAGCTACCTTGTGGCGGTTTTGCCCGACGAGGCCGCAGTGCGCGCGCTCGAGCCCGATCTCGCCGCCCTGAATCGCATCGCGGGCGAGGCCACGGGCGGGCGGGGCAATATCGGCGTGGCCGCGCTTGCGGACGCCGGCGCGCCCTACGATGTGGTCGACCGCTTCTTCGCACCCGGATCGGGCATTCCCGAAGACCCCACGACGGGCTCCCTGCACTGCATCCTGGCGCCCCTGTTCGCCGCGAAACTCGGGCGGCCGACGTTGAGATTCCATCAGGCTTTTCCCGGACGCGGGGGCGATCTCGTCTGCGCCCATCGTGGTGCGCGGGTGATGCTGGCGGGAAACGCCGTCACCGTGATCGAGAGCCGCCTGCGGCTCTGACGCGAAGACGCCCCCGGAGCGGAACTCCGGGGGCGCCGACGGCGGGGTTCGCGACTAGCGGCGGTGGCCGTAGCCGTAGCCGTAGCGATGGGCCGTGTTGTCCAGGCGGCTCACCAGGCGCCGCTCGGCCCAGTCGAGGCGGCGGTTGAGTTCGGCCCGCTCGCGGGCGTTCAGGCCGCCCGAGCGGTAGCTGGCCTCCAGCCGGGCGATGGAGCGCATGTCGTTGCGCAGTTCGTTCGCCTCGCGCCGGGTCAGGTCGCCGCGACGTGCGGCCGCCTCGATGATGCGTTCGAGTTCGCGCTGGCGCTGGTTCACGTTCGCCTGCGAATCCCAGCGCTGGGCTTCGTAGCGCGCGGGGCCGTGGCCATAGGGCTGGGCCATCGCCGGGACGGCGGCCGTCACGGCGGCGGTTGCGGCCAGTGTGGCGATCAGGGTCTTCATGTCCGGTCCTCCAGGTCCGTGTCGGCCCCCAGGGATTGGGATCGGCCGTCGATGGACTGGAAGACACCACGCCGCGCCTGACCGGTGTCTGAGCCGGCCGTTGGGTGAGGTTCAGCTTGCTGAAGCGCCTGTCAGGGAAGCGTCGCGGCGCTCGAGGGGCGCTGGATCAAGCCGCGGACGTCGCCTGGGCCGCGGGCGAAACGCCATCCGTGGCCGCGGCGTTCAGGACGCTGGAAATGGCGTCGTACAGCTTGGCGATCTCGATCGGCTTGGCCACGTGGGCGTCCATGCCGACCGCGAGATATTCCTCGACCTGGTGGGTCAGGGCGTTGGCGGTCAGGGCGACGATCGGCGTGCGTCGGCGACCGATGGCCTTCTCGGTGTCGCGGATGGTGGCCGCGGCGGTGATCCCGTCCATCACCGGCATCTGGATATCCATCAGGATCAGGTCGTAGGCGCCGGTCCGCCAGGCGTCGACCGCTTCCTTGCCGTTCGGCACGATATGGACGTCGATCCCCAGCGAGCCCAGGACGGCGGCGAGCACCTGCTGGTTGGTGGCGTTGTCCTCAGCCGCCAGGAGGCGCAGGTCGCCATCGTCGGTGGCCTGGGGCGTCTCGGCCGCAGGAACCGAGGTCGGCCTGCCGCGCGTGAGCGGCAACTCCACGGTGAAGGTCGAGCCCACGCCCTCCTGGCTCTCCACATTGATGGCGCCGCCCATCATCTGGGTCAGCTCGCGGCAGATGGCGAGGCCCAGTCCGGTGCCCCCGAACCGCCGCGTGGCGGAGTTGTCGGCCTGGGTGAACTTCTCGAACAGGGTCGGCAGCTTCTCGGGCGCGATGCCGACGCCCGTGTCGCTGACCACGATCCGCAGCGCGCCCGACGGCGAGAGGTCGACCCGCGCCCCGACCGAGCCCTGGGGGGTGAACTTGACGCCGTTGGACAGCAGGTTGCCGACGATCTGGCGCAGGCGGTCGGCGTCGCCGCGCCACCAGCCCCTGGCCTCTTCCGCGACCTCGACCGAGAAGCCCAGTCCCTTCGAGCGGGCCATGATCTCGAAGTTGTCGCGCGCCTGGCCGATCGCGGACTCCACGTCGAAGTCCTCCTCGAACAGCGTGAGCTTGCCGGCTTCGATCTTCGACAGGTCGAGGACGTCGTTGAGCACCGCCAGCAGCAATCCGCCCGAGCGGCGGATCACGTCCAGGCGGTCACGCTGCACCTGGTCGAGCTGGCCCAGGGCCATCACCTCGGCCATCGCCAGGACCCCGTTCAACGGCGTGCGGATCTCGTGGCTCATGTTGGCGAGGAACTGTGTCTTGAGCACATTGGCGGCGTTGGCGGCGTCGCGCGCGAGCTCGAGCTCGCGCATGGCGCGGCGCAGGTCGTCCTCGCGCTCGGCCAGCTTGGCCAGCAGATGGTTGAAGCTCTCGGTCAGGCTCTTGAACAGTTCGTCCGAGGCGGTCACCTCGACGGGCCGGAAGCTGCCGGTCGCCGCCACCTCGCCCATGGCCTGGGACAGGATCTGGACCGGCCGGATCACCCGGTGCGCCAGGCTGCGGGCCAGGAAGAGGGCCACGCCCACGCCGCCGAACAGCAGGACGAAGGTCAGCGCGATGAACTGCGGGAGCAGCGGCGCCAGGGACGGCTGCTCGAAGGTCATGCTGAACTGGGCCACGGCACGGCCCTCGACCGTCACCGGGCGCACGATGGTCTCGGTCTCGGCGTCGCCGGCGTCCCGGACCTGGAAATCGGCCAGCACCTTGCCCGAGGTATCGGTCACCCGCGCCGCCAGGACATCGCGGCTGGTCTTCAGGGCGTCGATGGAGCGGGACAGCTCGATACGGCCGGGCGTGGCCACGCTGGGCGTCGCCATTTCGGCGGCGATGGCGGCCAGGTCTTCGTGGAAGCGGTGCGACTGGGTGCGCGCGACCGCCCATTGCTGCAGCATGAAGGTGAGGCAGGCGGCCAGCAGGACGACGACCGTGGTGATGAGGCCTACGCCGGCCACCCGGGCATGGAACGTCGCCGTCGGCGCGGAGCCGGTCGGCGCCTCGTCCTCGGCGATTTGCCCTGCATCACCCATGGCGCCGGTTTAAGGCGCATAGTCCTAACGCTTCGCTTCTGAAGGATCATTCCACGCGAGCGGCACACAGAAAAAACTGTGCTTTCGGCGCCACGATACAACTGCTGGCGGAAGAAAATATGGTTAACAACTCATGAATCTGTTGCGTGTGCGATAACCGTATCTTTACCTTAACGGGTGTCGGGTAACTCAAGGGGTGTATCCACAATGGATAAGGTGTTCGTGGCCAAGCGTGTGGCCAAGAAGCTGTTCGAAACCGAAGCCGCCGTTGACGGCGCTCTGGTCGAGGCGGCGGAACTGATGGGCGAAATGCTCAAGGCTCGGAAGGACGTCAGCACCTCGCTGGTGTTCGCCGACGACGTGCAGGTGAAGATGATGGAGGCCATGAAGGCCCTCAGCGAAGCGCGTACGGCCATGGTCGCCGTGCACACCGAGCTGAACGATGCGAAGCTTCGCCTCGGCATCCGCACGAAGATGGGCCTGGAAGACAAGCCCGCGATCTCCGCGGCCACCGAAGCGCCCGCCATGCGGGACGTCGGCTGAGCCCGGAGACGGCCTGATCGGCCGGTAAACGGCCGATCATTGCAATAGATTAACTGGTTAGGCGCCTCTATTTCGCAATAGGGGCGCTTAATCATGCCGACCTCACCTCTCGTTCAGATGTTGCTGGCCCTTGTGGTGGCCGGCTGTGCGTTCGGCCTGTGGAAGGGCGGGCGGCCCGAACGCCTCGGCGCGGGCATCATCCTGCTCAACTCGGCGTTGACCCTGATCGGGGGCAACCTCCTTCCGTCCGGCTCCAGCTACATCTTCGGCCTCGTCCTCGACGGCGCGACCGCCGTGGGTTTCCTGGCCATGACGCTGATGTTCGGCCGCATGTGGCTGGGCGCCGCCATGCTGATCTACGCGGCCCAGTTCGCGCTGCGCTCCTACTATCTGGTGATGGACCGCAAGCCGGACCTGCTGCACGCCATGATCAACAACGCCAACTTCATGGCGATCATCCTCTGCATCGTGATCGGCACCGCGGCGGCCTGGCGCGCTCGCGTCCGCAGGCGCAAGGCGGGCTGAGGACTGCGGTGGCCGACGAGCGCTAGCTCTCGGAAGCTCAGATCCGATGGGGAGGCGACAGCCGGACGCCGTCCGGCTCCGGCCGCCATGCCGTGTTGCGCGTCGAGGGCCAGATGGTCGAGCGGCTGCATCCGAAAACGGCCCGCGTCCTGGCGATCGCCGACGCCATCGGGGCCTGAGCGGCGGCGGTATGTGTCGCCGGGGATCCAACGGGGCCAGGCGGCTGCCGGAGCGGCGGAGCCGGCAAGAAAAAGGGCGGAGCCTTGCGGCCCCGCCCTCGTCCTTTGATGCTGCGTCGGGCGTCGGACTTAGAAGTCCATGTCGCCCATGCCGCCGGGCATGCCGCCCGGAGGCCCGCCGGCGCCACCCTTCTTGGGGGCTTCGACGATCGCGGCTTCCGTGGTGATCAGCAGGCCGGCCACCGAGGCGGCGTCCTGCAGCGCGGTGCGGACGACCTTCGCCGGGTCGATGACGCCGGCCTTCACCAGGTCGACGTACTCTTCGGTCTGGGCGTTGAAGCCGAAGGTGGCGGCGCCGTTCTCGAGCACCTTGCCCACCACGATCGAGCCTTCCACGCCGGCGTTCTCGGCGATCTGACGGATCGGGGCCTGCAGGGCGCGGCGGACGATGGCCACGCCGGCTTCCTGGTCGTCGTTGTCGCCCTTGAAGCCGTCGAGCACCTTCGAGGCCTTCAGCAGGGCGACGCCGCCGCCGGGGACGATGCCTTCTTCCACCGCGGCGCGGGTGGCGTTCAGGGCGTCGTCGACGCGGTCCTTCTTTTCCTTCACCTCGACTTCGGTGGCGCCGCCGACGCGGATCACCGCGACGCCGCCGGCCAGCTTCGCGAGGCGCTCCTGGAGCTTCTCACGGTCGTAGTCCGAGGTGGTGTCCTCGATCTGCTTCTTGATCTGGGAGATGCGGCCTTCGATGTCGGCCTTGTCGCCCGTGCCGTCGACGATCGTGGTGTTGTCCTTGTCGATCGTGACCTTCTTGGCCTTGCCCAGCATGTCGAGGGCGACGTTCTCGAGCTTGATGCCCAGGTCTTCCGAGATCAGCTGGCCGCCGGTCAGGATCGCGATGTCCTCGAGCATGGCCTTGCGGCGGTCGCCGAAGCCCGGGGCCTTCACCGCCGCGACGCGCAGGCCGCCGCGCAGCTTGTTGACCACCAGGGTCGCCAGCGCCTCGCCTTCCACGTCTTCCGCGATGATCAGCAGCGGACGGCCCGACTGGACCACGGCTTCCAGCACCGGCAGCAGCGGCTGCAGGGTGGAGAGCTTCTTCTCGAAGAGCAGGATCAGCGGCTCTTCCAGCTCGGCCTGCATCTTGTCGGGGTTGGTGATGAAGTACGGCGACAGGTAGCCGCGGTCGAACTGCATCCCCTCGACGACGTCGAGTTCGGTCTCGGCGGTCTTGGCCTCCTCGACGGTGATGACACCCTCGTTGCCGACCTTTTCCATCGCCTTGGCGATCATCTCGCCGACTTCCACGTCGCCGTTGGCCGAGATGGTGCCGACCTGGGCGATCTCGCTGTTGTCCGAGACCTTCTTGGCGTTGGTCTTGATCTCCTCGATGACCTTGGCGACCGCCTTGTCGACGCCGCGCTTCAGGTCCATCGGGTTCATGCCGGCCGCGACCGACTTCAGGCCTTCGACCACGATGGCCTGGGCCAGGACCGTGGCGGTGGTGGTGCCGTCACCGGCCTTGTCGTTGGTCTTGGAGGCGACTTCGCGGATGAGCTGGGCGCCGAGGTTCTCGAACTTGTCGGCCCGTTCGATTTCCTTGGCGACCGACACGCCGTCCTTGGTCGAGCGCGGGGCGCCGAAGGACTTTTCAATGACCACGTTGCGGCCCTTGGGGCCCAGGGTCACCTTCACCGCGTTGGCGAGGGTGTTGACGCCGCGCAGCATGCGGTCGCGCGCGTCGGAGGAGAAGTAGACGTCTTTGGCAGCCATGGCTGGTTCTCTTTCCTAGAATTTCGGGGGGACGCGGGATCCGGGTCGCTTAGGAGACGACGCCCAGGATGTCGCTTTCCTTCATGATCAGCAGGTCCTGGCCGTCGAGCTTGACCTCGGTGCCGGACCACTTGCCGAACAGGATGCGGTCGCCGGCCTTCACGTCGAGGGCGATGTAGTCGCCGTCGTCGTCACGGTTGCCGGGGCCGACGGCGATCACTTCGCCTTCCTGCGGCTTTTCCTTCGCGGTGTCGGGGATGATGATCCCGCCCTTGGTCTTCTCTTCTTCCTCGACGCGCTTGACGAGGACGCGATCTCCCAGGGGACGAAACGCCATTTTGGTTCTCTCTCTTTTCCGTTCGAGACGGTCGAATTTGCGGTGACGTGGCGCCGTGAGGAACGCTGTTAGCAGTCCGGCTTCATGAGTGCCAACGTCGGCACGCGAGTTAGGAACAGCGCGTTTTGGAGTCAAGGCCGGGTTGGCAAATGCGCGCATCAACCTAGTCTCTGGCGCCTGACAAAGGAGGGTAGGCGTGGGGCTGCAAGACGTTCTCCGGAACCTCGTCCGCGAGGGCGACCTGACGATCAAGCTGCCTGGCGGCGGCGAACTCCGGCTCGGCGATGGTTCCGGTCCGCCGCTCGTGGCGCGGGTGACCACCACCGGCTGGGCGGCGCGGATCGCGGCCAATCCGGGCCTTGGCGTCGGCGAGGCCTATATGGACGGCGGCCTCGTGCTGGAAACGGGGGACATCGACGACTTCATCGACCTCATCGGCGCGAACGCCAAGAACAAGCCCAGGAAGCGGGGCGTCGTCGCCCGGGCGCGGCGCTGGCTGAAGCGCACGCTGCGCGAGGCCAACGACCGCGCCGCGGCCCACCGCAACGTGGCGCACCACTACGACCTCTCCTACGACCTCTACCGGCGCTTCCTGGACGAGGACATGCAGTACTCTTGCGCCTATTTCGAGCGGCCCGACATGACGCTGGAGGAGGCCCAGGTCGCCAAGAAGCGCCACATCGCCGCCAAGCTGTGCGTCGAGCCCGGGATGAGCGTGGTGGAGATCGGCTGCGGCTGGGGCGGCATGGCCCTGCAACTGGTCGAGGAGGCCGGCGCCGAGGTGGACGCCATCACGCTCTCCATCGAGCAGCTCAAGATCGCCCAGGCCCGCGCCGAGGCGAAGGGCCTGGCGCACAAGGCGCGCTTCTCGCTGACGGACTACCGCGACCTGAAGGGGACCTACGACCGCGTCCTGTCGGTGGCCATGTTCGAGGCCGTCGGGCGGCCGAACTACCAGGAATATTTCGACGGCGTGGCGCGGCTGATGAAGGACGACGGCGTGGGCCTGGTCCACTCCATCGGCCGGCCGGAGACGGGTGTCACCAACGCCTGGATCGACAAGTATATCTTCCCCGGCGGCTATTCGCCGGCGCTCTCCGAGGTGCTGCCGGCCATCGAGCGGGCCGGGCTGATCGTCACCGATGTCGAGATCCTGCGCCTGCACTACGCCGAGACGATCCGCCACTGGCGCGAGCGCTTCCGCAAGGTGCGGCCCGAGATCGTCGAGCTGTACGACGAGCGCTTCTGCCGGATGTGGGAATTCTACCTGGGTATCGCCGAGCAGAGCTTCCGGGCGCGGCGGCAGTTCATCTTCCAGATCCAGCTCGCCAAGCGCGTGGACGCCGTCCCCATCACCCGCGACTACATCGGCGAAGCCGAACGCGCCTTCGCCAAGGCCAAGACCAGGGCCGCCTGACACCCCAGGGCTGGCGCGAAGCGCGTCCTTTCGAACCACCGAAAGACACGAAAGGACACGAAAAGGGGGCCGGTCCTGAAAGGCCGCGAAGCGGCGCCTTCCTGCTTTGAAGCACCGCGGAAGACGCGGAAAAGCGCGGAAAATGATGCTGCGATTCTGCGCCCTTCCGCGTTTTCTGCGGCTCCATGACAGAGCCTCCGCTCGAAGGTGGCCCGCCCTTTCGTGTCCTTTCGTGTTTTTCGTGGTTCCTCGCCGAAGGCGATGCGCCGTCGCCGAAATGGCTGGAGGCGCCCTGAAACCGCCGCTAGGCTCGCGCACGACTTGAGGAAACGCCCACTAGAGAGCCTGCCCATGCGCCGCGCGATCGCGCTTGCCACCACCCTGTCCGTCCTGGCCGGGTCCGTTCTGGCCGGATCGGCCGCCGCCGAGACCTGGACCAAGTTCCATACGATGGAGAACGGGGCCGACATCTCCTACGACAGCGACTACACCTACAAGGATCGCCAGACCGGCCGCCTCGTGATCATGCAGGCGCTTTCCAAGGGAACCCTGGGTCCCTCCGCGCCCGGCAAGGCCGACAGCGTGGGCAGCGTCATCGCCCTGGACTGCGCGAAGAAGAACATCATCTCCCTGGCCAACTACCGGCCGAACCAGGCCCTGGACGTCAAGGACACCTGGCGCTCGGACACGCCCAAGAAGGCCGAGGGCGCGGACAACGCCGCCCTGATCGCCTCGGTCTGTCCCCACGCCGAGCACGCGCCGGTCAAGTAGGGGCGGGGATGACCGCGGCCGGCCTCGACCATGTGACCCTCAGGGTCGCGGACTATGGCCGGGCCGAGGCCTTCTATGACGCCGCCCTCGGGCCTCTGGGCCTGACCCGCCTCTTCGGCGACGGGGAAACCTTCGCCGGCTACGGCGCGGGACGGCCCTTCTTCTGGATCGGCGCCGGCGACTGCGGGGGATACGCTCATGTCGCTTTCGCGACGCCGGATCGCGCGATGGTCGAGGCCTTTCACGTGGCGGCGCTGGCGGCCGGCGGGCGCGACAACGGCGCGCCGGGCGTGCGGCCCCACTACCACCCCGACTACTACGGCGCCTTCGTGCTGTATCCCGACGGCCACAACATCGAGGCCGTCTGCCACGCGCCGGCGTGAGCGGTCATTTCCCCATTGTACAATTATCCGTACATGTCCATATTGGCTGCTGGAGGCCTGACATGGACGTTCTCAACTACTCCGACACCCGAGCGAACCTGAAGGATGTCATGGACCGCGTCGTGGCGGACCGGACGCCTGTCGTCGTCGCGCGGAAGCGTGGCGAAGCGGTGGTGATGGTTTCCCTGGCCGACTGGACGGCTATGGAGGAGACGCTCCACCTCCTGTCCTCCCGGACCAACGCCTCACGCCTCCTGGAAGCCATCCGGCAGCTCGACGCGGGCGGCGGCGAGGCGCGCGAGCTCCTCGATCCGTGAGGATCATCTTCGCCGACCGGGCCTGGGAGGACTATCTCCACTGGCAGGCGACCGACCCCAGCACCCTGGTGCGGCTGAACAGCCTGATCCGCGAATGTACGCGCACGCCGTTTCGGGGCATCGGCAAGCCCGAGCTGCTGAAGGGGGATTTCAGGGGCTGGTGGTCGCGCCGGATCACTCAGGAGGATCGCCTCGTCTATCGCGTGGCGAGCAAGGGCGCCGACCAGCACCTCGAGATCGCCCAGTGCCGGATGCACTATTGACCCTACCCCCGAGGTAATCGACCCGCCGCGCGGGTCGCGCGACCCTGAAGCCATCGACCCATCCGGATCGACCTCTTCAGGGAGCCGCCTCATGACCGCCGTCCGTTCCACCTTCCTCCGCGCCGTGATCGCCGCCGACGCCGCCGCCTGCGGCGCGGGCGGGGCGGGCTTGGCCTTCGCGGCGCCGGCCCTGGCCGGTCCGCTGGGCCTTTCTCCGGCCTTCATGCAGCCGGTCGGCCTGTTCCTGCTGGGCTATGCGGCCTTGCTGGGCGTCATGGCCGCCCGCCCCGTCCTGCCGGGAAAGGCCGTCTGGGGCCTCGTGGCCTTCAACCTGCTGTGGGCCGCCGAGAGCGTGGGGGTGATCGTCCTGGGCTGGGTGCAGCCGACGACCCTCGGCGTCGCGCTGATCGTGGGCCAGGCGGCGGCGGCGGCGGTCGTGGCCCACCTCCAGTATCTGGTCCTGCGCCGGGCGCGCCACGCCGCGCTCGCGGCGGCCTGACCCGTTGCATCCGGTCCGGCGTGCGACAGCTTCGCCGGACCGGAGCCGCAGTTCATAAAACAGTTGTTTGAAATTGCCGGAAAGTGCGCCAAAACTCCCCGCAAGAGCCATTTGCAGGGAGCCACCAGCATGACCACGACCGCAGACCGGGCCACCGAGGCCCGTTCGAGCTTCGGCCTCAGCCCGCAGGACGAGCTGAACGACCTGCGGATGTCAGACAAGGCGCTGCCGCTCTACAACGCCGTGAAGGCCTTCATCAAAGAGGTGGCCGAGCCGGCCTCGGAAGAATGGCACCGCCTGGGCGAAGGCCGCCCCGACCCGTGGCAGTACGCGCCCGGCCAGCTCGAGGTTCTGGAAGCCGCCAAGGACAAGGCCAAGGCCGCGGGCCTGTGGAACTTCTTCCTGCCGAACGCCGAGACCGGCGAGGGCCTGTCGAACCTCGACTACGCCTACATCGCCGTCGAACTGGGCAAGGTGCGCCTGGCCTCCGAGATCATGAACTGCGCCGCCCCCGACACCGGCAACATGGAAGTGCTGGAGCGCGTCGGCACCCCCGAGCAGAAGAAGCAGTGGCTGGAGCCGCTTCTGGAAGGCAAGATCCGCTCGGCCTACTGCATGACCGAGCTGAACACCGCCAGCTCGGACGCCAAGAACATCGACACCCGCGCCGTCCGCGTCGGCGACGAGTACATCATCAACGGCGAGAAGCACTACATCTCGGGCGCCGGCAGCCCGCGCTGCAAGGTGATGATCTGCATGGTCAAGACCGGCGAGGAGAACGCCCCGCCCCACCTCCAGCAGTCGCAGATCCTGGTGCCGCTGCCGACCGAGGGCGTCGAGATCGTCCAGGGCCAGCAGGTGTTCGGCGATCCCGACGCGCCGCACGGCCACATGCACATCCGCTTCAACAACGCCCGCGTGCCGGCCTCGAACATGCTGCTGGGCGAGGGCCGCGGCTTCGAGATCAGCCAGCTTCGCCTGGGCCCGGGCCGCATCCTCCACTGCATGCGCGCCATCGGCTCGGCCGAAAAGGCGCTGGACCTGATGGTCACCCGCGGCCTGACCCGCGTGGCGTTCGGCAAGCCGATCATCCAGCTCGGCGGCAACATCGAGAAGGTCAGCCGCGCGCGGATCGAGATCGAAGCCATGCGCCTGATGGTGCTCAAGGCCGCCAAGGCCATGGACGTCCTGGGCAACCGCGAGGCCCGGATCTGGATCCACATGGTGAAGGCGATGGTCCCCGAGCGGGTCTGCGACATCATCGACCAGGCGATCCAGATGCACGGCGCGCTGGGCGTGTCGCAGCACACCCCGCTGGCCCGCATGTACGCCAACACCCGCACCCTGCGGATCGCGGACGGCCCGGACGAAGTCCACCATATGGTCGTCGGCCGCAACGAGCTGCAGCAGTACCGCGAGATGCCGGCCGACCCGTCGCTGGCGTCGGTGTTCCGGAACTAGAACCAGACAGAACAGACATTGGAATGAACTTCAGGGGCCTCCGCCGCGGCGGAGGCCCTTTCGTTTGTGCGGAAAGGTTGATCATCCGGATCAACCTTGGCTGCGGCCCGCCTTTCGGAGTAGGCGAGCGGCGATCCTGATGGATAGGACATTCGCCATCTCGCCCGACCGCCCGGCCGAAGCCGGGTATGGGGGCGCTTCAGACGGCGCTCGCCCGATGCGGCTTGCAGCGCCCGACCGGTCCCGCGCGCGACGCGCAGCCGGTCAGCGACCGGAGGCGGCCTGTGCCCGCTTCACGGGGCTGGCCGCAACTCCGGAGGATTTCCATGACATGGCTCATGGCTGCATTCCTGCTCGTCATGGCGTTCCTGACCGCCCTGCTCTCGGGCGTCATCGGGATGGCGGGCGGCCTCGTCCTGATGGGGGCGCTGGCCCTGGTGCTGCCGGTCCAGGCGGCCTTCGTCACCCACGGCCTGCTCCAGTTCGTGGCCAACGGCTGGCGGGCCTTCCTGCATCGCCGGCATGTCCGCTGGAGCATCGTCGGCTGGTACGCCCTGGCGTCGCTGGTCGCCGGCCTGGTCGTGGCGGCCCTGTCGGTCGTTCCCTCGAAGCCGGTGCTCTTCCTGCTGATGGGACTGGTGCCCTTCCTGACCTGGCTTCCGCAGGGTTGGATCCGGCTGGACGCGGCGCGGCCGCCCCAGGCCTTCCTGTCGGGCCTCTCGGTCACGGGCCTCAACCTGACCGCGGGCGTCGCCGGTCCGCTGCTCGACATCTTTTTCGTCCGCACTGAGCTCAACCGTCACGCCATCGTGGCCACCAAGGCTGCGACCCAGGTGTTCGCCCATCTGTCCAAGGTGGTGGTCTACGGCTCGCCCCTGCTGACGGGCGCCACGATCGGGGGGATGCCGCCGCCCTGGCTCTTCGCGCTGGCCCTCCCGCTGTCGATGGCGGGCACGTTCGTCGGCGGCCTGATCCTGGACCGGATGAACGACGTGAACTTCAAGCGCTGGACCCGCTGGATCGTGACCGCGATCGGGGTGGGTTACCTGATCCGCGCCGCGCAGCTCTTCGCCGGCGGGGCCTGAAACCCCTGGCGCCCGAAACCCCTGGCGCCCGAAACCCGCGACACATGAAAAAAAGGCCGGGTCGCAGGGACCCGGCCGGGAAGTCATTAGGGAGGAAACGCCCAGGAATGGGCACGCCTTCAGGTATGTCGGCCAAGCGCCGCCGCAAGGGGCCGGCGCCAACTTTTTTCACCTTGGCGGAAAAAACGTCGCGCGACGGGAATTGGTATGCTCAGTCCCCCAGAACCGGACGTTTCAACCGGACCGGATGCCGCCTACAGGCGGGGTCCTGCCGGAGGGTCGAGGTCGATGAAGCTCAATTCCGCCCCGCTCGAAAACGCCCATGTGCGCCTCGAGCCGATGGTCGAGACGCACCGCGAGGGCCTGGAGGCGGCGGTCAACGCCGACACGACGATCTGGACCGAGCTCTATCCCTTCTCGTGGGCCGGCGAGCACTTCGCGCCCAGCTGGGACAAGCTGATGGCCGACGCCGCCGCCGGCCACACCCAGCCCTACGCGGTCATCGTCGGCGGCGATGTCGCGGGGATCACCACCTTCTACGCCATCGACCCCGCCAACGCGGTGGCGGAGGTGGGCGGCACCTACTACCGGCCCGACCGGCGGGGCGGCCCGGTCAACCCCTCGGCCAAGCGGCTGATGATGGGCCACGCCTTCGCGGCCGGGGCCCGCCGCGTGGTCTACCGCGTCGACGCCCTGAACGCCCGCAGCCGCGCCGCGGTGCTCAAGCTGGGCGCGGTCCAGGAGGGCATCCTGCGGCAGGATCGCCAGACCTGGACCGGCCGTATCCGCGACACGGTGATCTTCTCGATCCTCGAGCCTGAATGGCCCGCCGTCCGTGACCGCCTCGACGCGCGCATCGCCGCGTTCGGGCCATAGCCCCGAAGCGTCCGCGGGACTTCAGTGCGGCACGTAGCTGCGTAGCACGTCCTCGATGATGCGTTCGAGCTGCTCGATGGTGCCGCACTGCTTGGCCACGTGGCAGAAGCGGGCATAGCGGTGCATGACGCTGTCGCCCTGGGCCCAATAGCTCTCGGGCTCGGGGTTGAGCCAGATCACCGCGCGCGAGCGGTCGTGGATCTCCTTCATCAGGTCGAGCCGCGGGTCGGCGAAGTTCGAGCGGCCGTCGCCCAGGATGATGACGGTGGTGCGCCGGTCCAGCTTGTCGAGGTGCTGTTCCGAGAAGTCCTGCAACGCACGGCCGTAGTCGGTCTGCTGGAAGCCGATCTCCTGCAGCACCTTGAAGATCGCCTGCTCGACGCCGTGCTCGTCCAGGATGTCGTTCACGCTGATCAGCCGGCCCGAGAAGGCGAAGGCCTCCAGCCGGTCCACCACCTCGTTCAGCGAATAGAGGAAGGTCAGCAGGAACTGGGCGGCCGCGGCCACCGACTTCGAGACGTCGCAGATCGCCACGATCGAGGGCTTGTCGACCTTCTTGACCTTGAACTGGATGTCGAAGGGCACGCCGCCGTAGGCCAGGCTGCGGCGCAGGGTCTTGCGCACGTCGAGGTGGCCCTTGTGCGCCACGTGGCGGCGCCGCGAATACTTGGCGGCCAGCCGCTTGGCCATCTTCTTCACCAGGGCGGCCATCAGTTCGTAGTCGACGGGATCGACCCCGCCATCGGCGTTGAGCTGCTTCCGCGCCAGGCGCTCCTCGCGCAGTTCGCGGGCCGAGCCGGCGGCGTAGAGGTCGTGCTGGCGGGCGACATAGGCCTGGGCCTGCTCGAACAGGCCGCGCCGGGCGGCCTCCAGCCGGTCGGCCAGGCCCTCGCCGTCGCCGTCGGGCATCCGCCGGGCGTTGGCGATGATCCGCTCGATCTCCTCCAGGCCCATCTCCTCCAGCAGCCGGCGCGTCAGGCGCGAGCGCTGGGTGGAGAGGCGGATGTCGGCGACGCCGGCCCGGGCGGCGGCGGCCTCCATCGACTGCTGGACGGCGGCGGCGTCGCCCTGGAGCACGGCCTGGGCCAGCGGCGAGCCTTCCGCCGCGGCCATGTCGGCTTCGGACGGCCCGGTGTTCTCCTCTTCGCCTGCGTCCTCCCTCGGGGACGCCGGCGGCCGGGCGGGGTCGCGCGCGAAGAAGGTGTCGAAGATCGCGTCGAACCGCGCCACCTCGTCGGACGACTTGGCCAGGGTGGCGCAGAGCGCGTCGCGGAACAGGGTCCGGTCCGCGTAGCCCACGACCGCCGCCGCCCGGCTGGCGTCGATCGCCTCGGCCGGCGACACCCGCACGTCCGAAGCCCGCAGCGCCCGGAAGAACTGTTCCAGCGTATGCTGCATCACGCCGCGCTCACCGCCGGTGCAGCAGCTCGACCACCTGCGGCTCGATGGCCGCGATGTCCTGCTCGAACTTCAGGATGACGTTCAGCGTCTCGCGCACCAGGTCGGGCTGGAGGCTGTCGGCGTGGAGCAGGACGAGCGCGCGGGCCCAGTCCACAGTCTCCGAGATCGACGGCGACTTGCGCAGGTCCATCGTCCGCAGCGACTGGACGAAGCCGACCAGTTCGCGGGTCAGCTTCGCCTCGATGCCGGGCACGCGGCTGGCGACGATCCGCTCTTCCAGCGCCGCCTCGGGCAGCGGGATGTGCAGGTGCAGGCAGCGGCGCTTCAGCGCATCGCCCAGGTCGCGGACGTTGTTCGAGGTCAGGAACACCAGGGGCGGCGTCTTCGCCTTCAGAACGCCCAGCTCCGGCACCGAGACCTGGTAGGCCGACAGCACCTCGAGCAGGAACGCCTCGAACGCCTCGTCCGACTTGTCGACCTCGTCGATCAGCAGGACGCAGCCGTCGTCCTCGCGCAGCGCCTTCATCAGCGGGCGCGGCTCCAGGAACGGCTCGGAGAAGAACAGGTCGCCCATCCCGTGCAGGCGGTCCATGGCCGCCTCCATGTCGGGCGCGTCGGCGAGCTGCTCGCCCATGCGATCCTTCAGGATCTGGGTGTAGAGGAGCTGCTTGCCGTACTTCCACTCGTACAGCGCCTTGGACTCGTCCAGCCCCTCGTAGCATTGCATCCGGATCAGCGGCAGGCCCAGCAGCGTGGCGGTGGAGAGCGCCAGCTCGGTCTTTCCGACGCCGGCCGAGCCCTCCACCAGGATCGGCTTCTGCAGTTTCACGGCCATGAACAGCGCGGTGGCGATGCGGCGGGACGCGATGTAGCCCACCGAGCCCAGGCCCTCGATCAGGGCGTCGACGGAGCCGAGCGGGTCGGCGGCGGTCGCGTTGGCGGCGATGGAGGCCGCCGGGGGAGACAGGGTCAAATCACGGACTTTCGAAAATGGATCGTGCGAAAGCCCGATTGTGCCAAGCGCGCCGCGCCCGTGCAAACGGCCGTTTGACGCCGCCGGCCTCGCGCGGACTCCCGGCCGGTCGCCGGGCGCGCGTCCTCAGGGCTCGTGATCGTCGTCGGCGTGCGGGTCGAGCAGCTTGTGCGCGTGGATGATGAAGTAGCGCATGAGGGCGTTGTCGACCGTCTGCTGGGCCTTGGCCAGCCAGGCCTGGCGGGCGGCCTGGTAGGTCGGGAAGGCGCCGACGAGATCGACCTTGGTCAGGTCGCGGAACTCGGGCGCGCCGTCCAGCGATTTCAGTTCGCCGCCGATCACGAGGTGGAGGAGTTGTTTGTCAGGCATGGCCGCCTTTCGGGGATTTTGTTGCGCCGTCCATCAATTCGACGCGCCAATATGCCGGACGCGATCCAGGATCAATGGGGCCAGCGCGGGCGTGGCGCAGATCAGGCTCGCCTGCGACGGCCGTGCGCGATTGTAGCGGAACCCCGCGCCCGTGTGGTCTCCCACGAAGCAGCCGGCCTCGCGCGCGATCAGGTCGCCCGCCGCCACGTCCCAGTCCGACTTGCGCAGGGGCGCCACGGCGGCGTCGAAGTCGCCCGCCGCCACCAGGCACATGCGATAGGCGGTCGAGCTGCGCTGCTCCACGCGCATGGCGGGCCAGGGCGTGGGCCAGGACCAGTGGGAGAAGACCATCGAATCCCCGGCCATGCGGCAATCGGCAAGGTCGAGCGCCGGGCTGGGGCGGATCGCCTCGCCGTTGCGGGTCGCGCCGCCTCCGGCCGCAGCCGCATAGGTCTCGCCGGTCTCGGGAGCGAAGACCACGGCGGCCGTGGGCAGCCCGTCCTCCACCACGGCGATCGCCACCGACCACCAGGGCCGGCCGTTCAGGAAGGCGCGCGTCCCGTCGATGGGGTCGACCACGAAGATGCGGCGGCGGTCCAGGCGGTCGCGGTCGTCGGCCGTCTCCTCGGAGAGCCAGCCGTAGGCGGGGCGCGCCGCGCGCAGGCGCTCGGTCAGCAGGCGATCGGCCGCCAGGTCGGCGTTGGTCACCGGGGAGCGGTCCTCGGGCTTGTAGTCCACGTCCAGCCCGCGGCGGCGGATGTCGCGGGCCAGCGCTCCGGCTTCATGCGCGGCGTCGAGGATGAGCGCCAGGTCGGCGTCCGTGCCGGGATGCGTCATCGGCCCGCGATGGCCATCGCGTCGACCAGCAGCGAGGGCGCGTTGGCGGCGCCGCGGAATTCGAGGTCCGAGCCTGGCGCGATGCGGCCGAAGATCTCGATCAGGTTGCCCGCCACGGTGATCTCGTTGACCGGATAGGCGATCTCCCCGCCCTCGAACCAGAAGCCCGAGCAGCCCACCGACCAGTCGCCCGTGTGGGCGTTCAGGGACGGCCCGAACATGGAGGTGACCAGCAGGCCGGCGCCCGCGTCCTGCATCAGTTCGGACGGGCTCCTGTCGCCGGGCAGGAAGGTGAGGTTCGAGGTCGAGACGCCGGGCGGGCCCGCCAGTCCGCGCGAGGCGTGGCCCGTGGTCTCGAGGCCGAGCTGGCGCGCGCTGGGACAGTTGAGCAGCCAGGTGGTCAGCATTCCGTCGTCGATCAGGCGGCGTTTCGTATTGGCCACGCCCTCGTCGTCGAAGGGGCTGGAGCCCAGGCCCCGGAGGCGGTGCGGGTCGTCCTCGATGACGACGCCCGGCGCGAAGATCCGTTCGCCCAGCCTGTCCTTCAGGAACGAGGCGCCGCGGGCGATGGCGGGGCCCGAGATGGCTCCGATCAGGGGACTGATCAGCGAACTGGCCAGCCGGTTCTCGAAGATCACCGGCGCGGTGGTGGAGGCGATCTTCCGGGCGCCCAGGCGTCCCGCCGCCCGGCGGCCGGCTTCGGCGCCGAGCCGCTCGGGCGCCGGCAGGTCGGCCTCCCATCGGGTCGAACGGCCGTCGTAGCCGGTCTCCATGCCGCTCTCGTCGCCGGCGATGGCCGAGGCCCCGATCGAGAAGCCCGAGGCGCGGTGGACGCCTTCGAAGCCGGCGCTGGTGACCATGACCCACCGGCTGGACGACCAGCCGCCCGTGGCGCCGTCGGTATTGGTGACTCCGGGCGCGGCCCGCGCCGCCGCCTCGGCCGCGCGGGCGCGCGCTTCCAGCGCCTCGGCGGTCGGCTCGGTCGGGTCGTAGAGGTCGAGGTCGGGCAAGGGGCCGCGGGCGAGCTTCTCGGGCTCCGCCAGGCCCGCATAGGGATCCTCGGGGGCCAGCTTCGCCATCGCGATCGCCCGCTCCACCAGCCGGGCCCGGGCGCCCGGCGAGATGTCCGATCCCGACACCGTGGCCTGCCGCCGGCCCACGAACACGCGCAGGCCGAGATCGCGCGATTCCTCGCGCTCGACCTCTTCGAGGTCCCCGTCGCGCACGGTGATCGACAGGCTGCGCCGTTCCGCGCCCACGGCTTCGGCCGCGTCCGCGCCGCCCTTGAGGGCGGCGGCCACGACGTCGTTCAGAAGGTTTTCGTCCATCGGCGGGATATGGCCGACCCCGGGCCGCGCCACAACCCGCCAGCCTGACTCCCTCCTGCTTGGCCCCCTCCTGCCTGTCCCCCGCCAGCCTGACTCGGGCGTGGAAGAGTCAGGGGATGGCGTAGAACAGGAGCGCGGCGGCGATCGCGACGAGGCTGATCCATGTGGCCAGGACACCGCCCGCGCGGGGCAGGGACGCCCCGGTCGAACGGGACAGGCCCACGGCGTGCGCCACCCGTCCGGCGAACAGGATCAGGCCGATGGGGTGGATCAGGAGCGGCGGCGCGCCCACCAGCGCCAGCAGGCCCAGGCCTGCCAGCGCCGCCGGCACATACTCGGTCGCGTTCCCGAACGCGCGGATGGCCTGCTGCAACGCCGGGACGCCGCCGTCGCCGATCTCCACCCGGTGCTTGCGCCGCTGGCGCGTCACCAGCACCGACAGCACCAGGAGCAGGACGATGTGGAGGCCGGCCCACAGGGCGGCGGCGTGCGCCGAGGTCGTCGGGTCCATCAGGCTCTCCTATTCGACCGGCCGGCCGCTTCCGGGCAGGCCCAGGCTGGCCCATTTCGCGGTCACCGTCTCCACGACGTCCGGGTCCATGCCCAGCTTCCGGCCCCACTCGCGATGGGTCTCGGGCGGCCACTTGTCGGTGGCGTCGAGGCCGATCTTCGAGCCCAGGCCGCTCTCGGGCGAGGCGAAGTCCAGGTAGTCGATCGGCGTGTTCTCCACGACGGTGATGTCGCGGGCGGGGTCCATGCGGGTCGATACGGCCCACATGACGTCCTTCCAGTCGCGGGCGTCGATGTCGTCGTCCACGACGATCACCCACTTCGTGTACATGAACTGCCGCAGGTAGCTCCAGACGCCCATCATCACGCGCTTGGCGTGGCCCGGGTAGGCCTTCTTCATCGAGACCACGGCGATCCGGTAGCTGCAGCCCTCGGGCGGCAACCAGAAGTCGACGATCTCCGGGAACTGCTGGCGGATCAGCGGGATGAACACCTCGTTCAGCGCCTCGCCCAGCACCGAGGGCTCGTCCGGCGGCCGGCCGGTGAAGGTGGTGAGGTAGATCGGGTCCCTGCGCATGGTGACGGCGCTGACCTGGAAGACCGGGAAGCGCTCGACCGAGTTGTAGTAGCCGGTGTGGTCGCCATAGGGGCCTTCGTCGGCGTACTCGTCCAGCAGGACGTGGCCTTCCAGCACGATCTCGGCCTGGGCCGGAACCATCAGGGGCACGGTCCTGGCCGGCACGAGGTCCAGCTTGGCGCCGCGCAGCAGGCCGGCGAACTGGTACTCGGACAATGTGTCGGGGACGGGCGTCACGGCCGCCAGGATCGTACCGGGGTCGGCGCCGATGACGGCGCAGGCGGGCAGCGGCTCGCGCCGGCCCTCGCCCTTCCAGCGCCGGTGGTGCTGGGCGCCGCCGCGGTGGGCCAGCCAGCGCATGATGGTGCGGTCGCGGCCCAGCACCTGCATCCGGTAGATGCCCAGGTTGTAGTCGTCCTCGCGCGAGTCCGACGGCCCCTTTGTGACCACCAGCGGCCAGGTGATCAGGGGCGCGGGCTCGCCGGGCCAGCAGCCCTGGATCGGCAGCTTCGTCAGGTCGATCCGGTCGCCCGTCAGCACCACCTCCTGCACCGGCCCGCGCTTGCGCACCTGCGGCCGCATGCCCAGCACCGTCTTCGCCAGGGGCAGCATGTCGACCGCGTCCTTCAGCCCCCGGGGCGGCTCGGGCTGGCGCAGGAAGGCCAGGAGCTCGCCCACTTCGCGCAGTTCGGCGGCGGAGGTGCGCTCGCGGTTCTCCAGGGTGACGCCCATGGCCACCCGCTTCACCGTGCCGAACAGGTTGACCAGGCAGGGCATGGACGATCGCTCGCCGTCGGCCATGACGACGTTCTCGAACAGCACGGCCGGGCCGCCGTCGCGCAGCAGCCGCCGTTGGATCTCGGTCATCTCCAGATGGGTCGAGACGGGTTCGGTGACCCGGACCAGCTCGCCGGCGGCTTCCAGCTTCGAGATGAATTCGCGCAGCGAGCGATAGGCCATGCGGCCGTTTACCCGCGCCCGCCGAACGGGTCTAGGATGGGGCATGGCCCGCCTGGACCTCGACGACCTGCCCCCCAAGATCGCGGCCCTGCTCGAAGGCCTGGCCGATGGCGGGGAACTGGTGCTCGTCCGGGGCGGCGCGGTGGTGGGTCGGCTGACCGCGAGCACGATCGCGTCGGAGGAGAACGACCCGGTCGATCCGCCGTCCGAACAGCGCATGGCCGAGGTGTTCGAGAATTTCCGCGCGGCGATCGAGGACGAGTTCTAGGTCGCTGTCCGGCGGGTCAGCCGCCCTGCCGTTCGGCTTCCCAGGCCTTCACCGCGGCCCTCTTCGCGATCTTGCGGAAGCGACGCTCCAGGAAGGCGCGGAACGACCCCGGGTCCAGCGTCGCCATGCGCGCGAGCACGCTGGGATAGTCCTTGTAGTGCGCCGTGAAATGGAACGTCTCCGGCTCGGCCTCGATCAGCATTTCGCGTTCGTCGAACGGAATATCCATCAGGACGAGGGAGTCGTCCTCGTGGCGCAGGCGGGTGAAGAACTTGCCGTTCACCTTGAACGAGGGACGGCCATAGCTGGTCCCCTCCTCGGCGCCGGGAAAGGCGAGCACGATGGCGGTCATCTCTTCGCGTGTCATGGCGCGGGTCCTCCGCGGCCGATCATGCGCGGGTTGCGGACGCCGTCAAACGCGCGGCTCAGGCGGCGTAGGCCGACAGCACCTCGGCCAGGCGGTCGCCGCGGATGGGCTTGCCGATATGTTCGTTCATCCCGGCCTCGAGGCAGGCGGCGATATCGTCGTCGCTGATCGCGGCGGTCATGGCGACGATGGGCGCGTCGGCGCGCGCGCCGTCCAGCGCGCGGATGCGGCGGCTGGCCTCCAGCCCGTCCATCACCGGCATGTGGACGTCCATGAAGATCAGGTCGAAGTCCTCGCGGCCGGCCACGGCCACCGCCGCGGCGCCGTCCTCGCATTCGGCGACGTCGCAGCCGAAGGCTGTGAGGAAGGCGCTGGCCACCTGTCGGTTCACCGGATGGTCGTCGACGATCAGGACGCGCAGCGACCCCGCAGGGGCGCCGCCGGCCCGTTCGGTCCCGGTCTCCGGTGGCATCCAGGGCTCGGGCGCAGCGGGGGACCCGGCCGCCACGGCGGGTCCGGATGCGTCGGCGGCGCTTCGCGGCAAGGGGATCTCCAACCAGAACTCCGAACCCTTGCCGAGCTGGCTGCGTACGCCGATCCGGCCGCCCATCAGGTCCGCCAGCGCCTGGCTGATCGACAGGCCCAGGCCGGCGCCGCCGAAGCGGCGGGTCGCGCCGCTGTCGGCCTGCCAGAACGGGTCGAACAGACTGGCGGCGAGAGCGGGGTCGATGCCGATGCCCGTGTCGCGCACCGTGATGCGGATCACGTCATAGTCGTCGTCGTGGCTGACGATCTCGCCGGCGACGACCACCGCGCCGTCAGGAGTGAACTTCACCGCGTTGCCGACCAGGTGGCGGACGATCTGGCCCAGCCGGCGTGCGTCGCCCACATGCCCTGCGCCGCACCCCGCCTCCACGTCCACGTCCAGCGTCAGCGGCTTTCCGGCCGCCAGCGGTCGCGTCAGGTCGACGGCGTCCAGCATCAGGTCGCGGACGTTCAGCGGCGCTTCGACCAGTTCCAGGCCCTCGCGCTCCATCTGCGAGAAGTCGAGCACGTCGTCGACGAGGCCGGCCAGGGCCTCGCCGCTGGTCTGGATCGCCGCCACGTGCGTGCGGGCGTCGGCCGTCAGGTCGCCGCGGCCGGCCAGGAGCTGCGCATGGCCGATGACGCCGTTGAGCGGCGTGCGCATCTCGTGGCTCATGGTGGCCAGGAACCGCGACTTCGCCTCGGCGGCCGCGTCGGCGCGCCGGCGGGCCGCCCGCACCACCCTCAGCACCCGGTTGAGCCGTGCGCCGGTCCGGTCGCGTTCGCTGAGCAGCGCCACGGCCGCCAGGCTGGAGAGCGCCAGGGTCGCCAGGTAGATCTGGAGGACCAGCACGCGGGTCCCGACGTCGCCATAGGCCGCCGCGATCGGCCCGCCGCCCCCGATGGTCAGGAACGCCGCCAGGAACGAGACCATGACCAGGGCGCCGGCCACATGGGGCGGCGACAGGCGGAACGTCGCCATCAGGACGACGGCGAAGATGAGGAACAGGAAGGGGTGGGTGGCGACGGGTGAGAAGACCGCCACCGTGACCAGCGCCAGACCGGCGAACCATGCGGCGCGCTCGACCAGACGGGTCCGGGCTGGCCCGGGATAGCGCGTATGCCGGGCGATCAGGAGCACGGCGGGCACGGCGACCGACATGCCCAGGAGGTCGCCGCCGGCATAGGCGAACCACAGCGGCAGCGGCGCGGCGCCCAGGGCGGCGGAGAGGACGGCGGTCGCCAGCGTGCCCGCGATCAGCGTCGCCGGCAGGAAGCCCAGCAGGACGATCGCCCGCAGCCGCTTGACGCGCGTGATGTCCAGCGCCGCCCCGCCGACTCGCCGGACGAGGAAGGCGGCCAGCAGGGCCTCGAACACGTCGGCCGTCGCGATCACCGCGCAGGCGG
Organism: Phenylobacterium sp.; assembly: GCF_037189685.1. GTDB lineage: Bacteria > Pseudomonadota > Alphaproteobacteria > Caulobacterales > Caulobacteraceae > Phenylobacterium. The sequence goes on from NZ_JBBCIT010000007.1 coordinate 107,726, forward strand.
CCGCAGAATTGGCGCCGAGCACGAGGCCGAAGCCGAAGTCGGCGATCCAGGCGGCCGCGCACATGGCGATCGCCTGGCGTTGCGGCAGCAGCAGGATGGCCGCGCACAACAGGCCGTTGCAGAGCCACAGCACGGCCAGCCCGCCGCTGCCCTCGCTTTCGGTGAACGCGAACGCCACGACGGCCAGGACGACATAGGCCACCACCAGGGCTGGCGCGAGGAGCGGCGAGCGGCGTGGCTGGGCCGATCGGAAGAGGCGGGGGCGGCGCGGCGCAGGCGCGCGCGCGCCCGCCGTCGCCATCGTCCCTGCGCCGTTCTGCGCCATGCCCGTCCCGTTTCCTCGCCAGCCGCCTGACGCGGCTATGCTCGAGCTTTCCTCCGCGCCCGACGAAGCGGCGGGCGTTGTCCAGCGCCATCGCACGGCGTCCGGCTTTGAGGAACGGTAAAGCGGCGTCCCGCAGACGCCTTGCTGCGACCGGATGTCGCATCAATAGGCGAGGGCCACCCCGTCCTTGCGCATCTCGGTGGCGGCCGCCCAGCGGCCGGGCCAGCGCTGGATGGCCTGGTAGCCGCCGTAGACGCCCGGGGCGGGCTTCAACACCCAGCCCAGTTTCGCCAGCCCGGCCTTCGTCGCCTCGGGCGCGCCGGTCTCCAGGTTGAGCACGCCCGGCTGGCCCATGTCCTCGCCCGTGGGCTCGGTTCCCCCGTCGTGATGCCAGCGGGGCGCGTCGCCCGCCTCCTGCACGCCCAGCCCGAAGTCCACGAGGTTCGAGATCACCTGCGCCTGGCCCTGGGGCTGCATGCCGCCGCCCATGACGCCGAAGCTGAGCCAGGGCTCCCCGCCGCGGGTGGCGAAGCCGGGAATGATGGTCTGGAAGGGCCGCTTGCCGGGCGCGTAGACGTTGGGGTGGCCGTCGGCCAGGGCGAACATCTCGCCCCGGTTCTGGAGCATGAAGCCCAGGCCGTCGGGCATGAGGCCCGAGCCCATGCCGCGATAGTTGGACTGGATGATCGACACCATCATCCCGTCGGCGTCGGCGGTGGTGAAATAGGTGGTGTCGCCCTGGCTCGGGACGCGGCCCGGGAAGGCCGCGGGCAGGATGCGGTCGGGCCGGATCAGCTTGGCGCGCTCGCGGGCGTAGTCGGCGGAGAGGAGCCAGTCGATGGGCTGCCGGTAGAAGGCCGGATCGGCATAGAACCGCGCGCGGTCCTCGAAGGCCAGGCGCTTGGCTTCGACCCCGTGATGGATCGCCGGGACCGACTGGAAGCCCATGCCCGCCACGTCGAATTCGTTGAGCATCGCCAGCATCTGCAGGGTGACGTAGCCCTGGGTGTTGGCCGGCAGGGCCCAGACGTCGGTGTCGCGATAGCGCACGCTGCGCGGCTCGACCCATTCCGTGCGGTGGGCGGCCAGGTCGGCGCGGGTCATCCAGCCGCCGATGCGCCGGAAGTAGCGCTCGATGGCCTCGGCGATCTCGCCCTCGTAGAAGGCGCGGCCGCCGCCCTCGGCGATCAGGCGGTAGGTGCGGGCGAGTTGGGGGTTGCGGAACAGCTCGCCCTCGCGCGGCGTGCGGCCGCCGGGCGCCCAGACCGCCCGGAAGTTGCCGATCTCCTCGATGGCGGGGTTCTTCGCGAAGTTCCGGTGCGAGGCCTCCAGGTAGAAGGCCATGTTCTGGACGACGGGCGTCCCCTCTTCGCAGGCCCGGATCGCCGGCTGGAGCAGGTCCTTCCACGGCAACCGGCCGTAGCGTCCGTGCAGCGTCCACCACGCATCGACGCAGCCGGGTACGCTCACCGAGATCGCGCCGTGCGACGGGATCGTCCCCCGGGGCGTGGCGCGGGCGCGCACCGTCTCCAGCGCCAGGCCCCGCGGGCTGCGCCCCGAGCCGTTCAGCCCCACCACCTTGCGCGCCTTCGGGTCCCACAGCAGCACGAAGCAGTCGCCGCCGATGCCGCAGGCGATGGCCTCGCCGTAGCCCAGCACCGCATTGGCCGCGATGGCGGCGTCCACGGCCGAGCCACCGGCGCGCAGCATGTCCAGCGCCGCCAGGGTGGCCAGCGGATGCGCCGTGGCCGCCGCGCCATGGGTTCCCCACGCCGCCGACCGGCTGGCGAAGGTGGCGCCGTCCACCCGGTCCCCCGCCCGGACGTCGGGCCGGTCGCGGTTGGGATTCTCGGCCCGGCTGCCGGCGAGCGCCGGCCCCGCGGCGGCGGCGGGCAGGGCGGCCAGGAACGTGCGTCGGCGCATGGCGGGCTCCGGTGGCGGGCGCCGAGGTGTAGCAGATGCAGCGCGACGCGCGATGGTCCTGGCCGCGAGCGGCAGTTCCGGCTTCAGGGCGCCGCGGCGGCGTGCGCCTCTGGAACCAACACCAGCGTGCGCAGCCCGTCGTCGATGGGGACGAAGAGGTTCACGCCGACCGGCGCGCCACTGACGCTCATGCCCGACACCGTGATTCCGATCACGGCGCCGCCCTCGTCCAGCAGCGGCCCGCCGCTGTTGCCGCGGTTGATGGTCACGTCGCTCTGGATGAACGGGAGCCCGTCGTAGGTGCGCATCGCCGAGACGATCCCCTTCGTCACCGACCCTTGGAAGCGCGCGTCCAACGGCGTGCCGATGGCGTAGACGGCTTCCCCGAGCGTTGCTGCGGTCGAGCGCAGCGCAAGTGGCTGTCGCTGGCCCGAATCGGCCTTCAGCACTGCGACATCGCGTCGGCGGTCCGACCGGACCACCTCGCCGACGGTTTCCGCCCCGTCGGCCCAGCGTACCTTCACGAAGCGGGAGTCTCCGACCACGTGCTGGTTGGTGAGCAGATATCCATCAGCCGACACCAAAAAGGCGCTGCCCAGGCCCGAATTCGAGAAAATCGAGGCCACGGATTGAGTGGCTTGCTCGATCCTCATCTTAGTGTCCGGCACGAACCGAAGCGTAATCGGCGCGTGGCTTGACGGCGTCGGCGCCGTCGGCGCACTCAAGATCACATTGCGAAATTCAGGTGTATTGAGGAGCTGACGCGTGTTCTCGCGAAAGGCCTCGTTCAACAGGTGAGCGATGCCCAATCGGCTTTCTTTGCCGTCAAAACCGCCCTTGGTCGTCACCGTCGCGACGACGCGGCGATCCCGCGGTGAGTAGACCTGCCACTCGACCGACATGGTCACCGCACCACGATAGTGGCTGGCGGGCGTATTCAAACCACAGCCTGAACAGAGCCGCCCGCCGAGCCTGCTTATGATCGCGCCGACCTGAAAATCTGCGGCCGACTCCGTCTCAAAAAGGGCTCGCTTCGATGTCGCAAATCCGGACGCCGACAGAATCCGCGAAAACTCGGTCGCCAGGTTCTCGACCGCCAGTTCGCCCGGCCCGCTCTGCCAGTGAAGGATGGTGCGTCGCGGTGGTAGATCAAACGCCGTGATCTCGGCCCAGGGCTGTCCTTCCGTCATCTCGACGAATGCGCGGACCATGGACACGGATCTTGGAGTCGAACCTGACATTAGAGGCGTCACGGTCACAGGTTGCGACACGGCAAAGTCCCAAGGCCGTTCCGCCCCGGCGGCCGGCCCGGCCAAGATCAAGCTTGCGACAATTGTCGCCCAAATGCGCATCCGGCGTCTCTCCCCAGAACTACAACCCCGATCATTGAGGCCAGCGCCAGGCTGCCGTCTACCCTTCGCTCCACACCGCCAGCTCGTTGCCCGCCGGGTCGCGGAAGTGGAAGCGGCGGCCGCCGGGGAAGGCGAAGATGGGCCGCACGACCTTGCCGCCCGCCGCGCGCACCTTCGCTTCCATCGCCTCCAGGTCGCGGGCGTAGAGGATGACCAGCGGCCGGCCCGCCGCCTCGCCCGTGTCGGCCTGGAAGCCGCCGTCCAGCCCCTGCGCGAAGGCCGCGTAGGTCGGGCCGTAGTCGGTGAAGGCCCAGCCGAACGCGGCGGCGTAGAAGGCCTTGCTGGCGGACAGGTCGCCGCCCGGCAGCTCCACATAGTCGATCTGGCCGTCCTCGCGCATCGTCGTGCCTCCTTTAGTTCTCTATTTGTTCCAAAATACCGCCGCCTCACGCGAGAGTCCAGACCGCCGTCCTCTTGACCTCCATGTCCTCCAGCTCGCGCGTCGTCGGCACCTGGTATTCGGCCAGCTTCGCCAGCCCCTCGCGCGGGAAGTAGCTGCGCCCCGGATCGCCGATCAGCACCGTGGCGCCGGCGTCGCGGGCCGCGCCCAGCCAGGCCATCACCCGGTCGGCCAGCGGCTTCTCGTAGCAGATGTCGCCCGCCAGGATGACCTCAGCCCACGCCGGCGGCGGGGCGCCCAGCAGGTCGGCGTCGGTGAAGCCGCAGGCCACGCCGTTGGCCTGGGCGTTCAGCGCCAGGGCCGCGCCGCAGAAGGGGTCGATGTCCGCCGCCAGCACCCGCGCCGCCCCGGCCTTCATGGCCGCGATGCCGACGATCCCCGAGCCCGAGGCGAAGTCGACCACGCCCCGGCCGGCCACGGCCTCGGGGCGATCCAGGACGTAGCGCGCCAGCGCCTGGCCGCCCGCCCAGGCGAAGGCCCAGAACGGCGGCGGCAGGCCGATCTCCTCCAGCGCTTCCTCGGTCAGCCGCCAGATGGGCGTGACCTCGTCGGCCAGGTGAAGGACCAGCTCGGGCGTGTGGGGCGGCTGCTGGAGCCGGGTGTTGTCGAGGATGAACTGCCGCCGGTCGGTGATCATGGCGCCTCTGTAGCGGAGGGCTTAGGGTGGACGCCATGCTCGCCGCCGATCCCGCCGCCGTCGAACAGCGCGTCCGCGGCCTGTGCCTCGCCCTGCCCGAGACCGGCGAGCGGATCAGCCACGGCATCCCCGCCTTCGACGTCGCTGGCAAGATGTTCGCCTACTTCCGGCACGACCATCACGGCGACGGCATGACGGTCGTCTGCGTGAAGACCTCCGGCCGCGACGAGCAGGAGATGCTCTGGGAGGCCGACCCGCAGACCTACAGCAAGCCGGCCTACCTCTGGCCGTCGGGCTGGGTGGCGGTGACCCTGGCGGATGACGCCGTGGACTGGGCGCTGGTGGAGGCGCGGCTGAGGTCGAGCTGGGCGCTCGCGGCGCCGAAGCGGTTGGTCGCCCGCCCTCTCTGAGCCAGGCCTACTGAAGCGCCCGGATGGCCGCCTGCTCCACGCCACGTTCTTCCGGCGTGGGGCCGCGTCCGGCGTCCCGGCGCGCGGGTTTCGACGAGGCCATGCGCAGCACGTCCCAGTAGCCCGGCGCCGTCAGCATGCCGGGCAGCACCTCCTTGCGCCGCAGCAGGCGGTGCGCGCGGGGCAGGTTGTAGCAGGGCACATGCATGAACATGTGATGCTCGCAGTGGTAGTTCACGTAGTAGGGCGCGAGGAACGCCCGGGCGATCCAGCCGGCGCGGGTGGTGCGGGCGTGGCGCAAGGGGTCGGGCTCGTCCTTGGCCACGCAGGCGTGCTCGGCGATGTTCCGCAGGCGGGTGATCAGCGGCAGCCACGTCGCCGACGGCAGCCACCACAGCACGAACCACGCCCACCAGAAGCCGAACGGGGCGGTGGCCGCGATCGTCACGGCGGCGCCGATGAAGAACCGCGGGCGGTGGCGGATGAAGGTCCACACGATCTTGAGGGCGCTCTCGCCCGATTTTCGCTGGGCGATCCGCTTGAACAGCGGCGCCCAGCGCTGCTTGAAGTGGGTCTGGCCGGTCAGGTCGCGGACGATTTTGCGCCGCAGCGACACGCGGGTGATCGGGAACGGCGCCGAGAGGCCCAGGTCGGGGTCCTCGGCCTGCTGCGCGTACTTGTGGTGGCCCAGGTGGTAGGTGCGGTACTGCACGAGGCCGCCGGGCGTCAGGTATTCGCCCAGCCAGTCGTTGACCTTCAGGTTCGGGTGCAGCGCGCCGTGGGCGGCGTCGTGCATCAGGATGGCGAGGCCGAGTTGCCGGCCGCCGATGATCATCACCGCCAGCGGGATGGCGATCGGGAACGCCATCGCCAGGGCCGCGGCCAGGCCGATGACGATCCAGGCGTGCGCGATCAGGGCCGGGCCCTTCCAGGCCGACTTGTGCGCCAGGGGCGCCCATTCCTGCGGCGTGAAATAATCCTTGGGGGCGACACGGGCGGCGGCGGCCATCAGGCGTCTCCTGGGAGAAAGTTCGCGGGCTCGCGTGTGATGGGCGCGGCGCGCAGCAGGGCGGTCATCTCCTCCACGGCCTGGGCTACCGTCGCCTCGGTGGCGCCCTCGCGCAGGGCGACGCCCAGGGCCAGGGTCCAGAAGCGCCGGGCGACCGTGGCCGGGTCCTCGGGGCTGGACCAGCCGCGGCTGCGGCGCGTGTCGGCATAGGCGCGGTCGCCCTCGGCGTGCAGCCGCTCGAAGGTGCGTTCGACCAGGGGCGAGAGATCCTGGCGGCGGCGGGTGAGCGACAGGGCCTCGACGAACAGGGCGAGGCCGGGCGAGCCGATCACCGTCTCGACCAGGCGGTGGTTGTAGTCGGCGCCCGTGGGCGCGCCGGCCGCGGCCGCCTCGGCCTGGCGGGCCACGTACAGCACCTCGCGGCACGCGGCCTCGACGAACAGCGCCTCCTTGGTGCGGAAATAGTAGGTGACCTGGCTGGGATAGGCGCCGGCCGCCGCCGCGATCTCGGCCACGGACACCGCCGCCAGCCCCTTGGCCTTGAACAGCTCGACCGCCGCGTCCAGCAGGCGCGAGCGCATCCGCTTGCCGGTTTCGCGGACGGCCCTCGAGGTCGGGACCGGGGCGTCCGTGGGCCGGGCCTTTGGAAGGGGTTGCACGTTCGTCACGGCGTTATTTGTATGTCATACAAGATGCACGCGCAAGCGTTCGTGCGCGGCGCCTCGCCGCCGGCGGATGCGGCCTGCGCGCTTTGGTCGCGGGCCCGTTCCCCGATTCGCCACCGAGCCGTCACCGGTCGGCCATCAAACGCCGCCAGACTCGGAGGGTGTGTGGAGGTGCGTGATGCTTGCGGGACTGATGAGGATGCTGGGCCTTGGCCGGAACGCCAGACCCGCCAAAGCGAAGACCAGGCCCGCCAAGGTGAAGAAGATGCAGTTGCCGGGATGGGCCGGCCGCCGCTGACGCAGGGGCCTGCGGTCAGGCGCCCCCGGCCACGATCGCGGCGAACAGGATCAGGCCGGCCAGGCTGTTCGACCGGAAGAGCCTGAGCGCCAGCGCCGGGTCGTCCACCTTCACGCGCAGGCCCTGGAGCGCCAGCAGGTGGGCGGCGTAGACCGCGAGCCCGGCCCAGAACAGCGGCCCCAGGCCCGCCGTCGCCCCCGCCGTCGCGGCCAACGCCGCGGCCACGGCGTAGAAGCCCATCACCGCGCCGGGCGCCGCCGCGCCCAGCCGCCGGGCCGACGACTTCACGCCGGCCAGCGCGTCGTCCTCCAGGTCCTGGATGGCGTAGATCGTGTCGTACCCCAGGGTCCAGAAGACGCCGCCGGCATAGAGCAGGAGGGCGGGGAGCGAGAGGTGGCCCGTGGCGGCCGCGAACCCCATCAGCGCCCCCCAGTTGAAGGTCAGCCCCAGCCAGGCCTGCGGCCACCAGGTGATCCGCTTCATGAAGGGATAGGCCGCCACGAGGCCCAGGGAGAGTACGCCCAGGAGCCAGCACAGGGGCGGCAGCATGACCAGGATCGCCAGCGACGCCAGGCAGCAGCCGGCCGTGAACGCCCAGGCCTGCTTCACCGTGATCTGGCCCGAGGCCACGGGCCGCGCCGCCGTCCGCGCCACCTGGGCGTCGATGTCGCGGTCGACGATGTCGTTGTAGGCGCAGCCCGCCGCCCGCATCAGCGCCGCGCCCAGGAAGAACAGCAGGAGCAGAACCGGGTCCGGCCACCGCCCCTGCATGGCCCCGGCCAGCGCGATCCCCTGCCACCCCGGCAGCATCAAAAGCCAGATCCCCGCCGGCCGGTCGAACCGCCCCAGCTTCAGCCACGGCCGCAGCGAAGCGGGCGCCCACCGGTCCACCCAGTTGGTCGGCGCGGCGTCGGGCAGGGGGGTGGTGGAGGTCGCCCTTGGCTCGGTCATCGCCGCCGGGTTGACAACGCGGCTGGCATTTAGTCAATTAACTCGGAAGTTAATTAGGAAATTAGTCCGATGGAGAAGATCTTCGAGGCTCTCGCTTCGACGCCCCGGCGCAAGATCCTGGCCTATCTGTCGGAAGCCGAGCTGACCGCCGGCGAGATCGCGGCGAAGTTCGAGATGAGCAAGCCCGCCATCTCCAAGCATCTTCAGATTCTGGAGAACGCGGGACTGGTGACCAGCGAGAAGCGGGGCCAGTTCGTCTGGTACGCCTTGGTCCGCGAGAACCTCGTCAACACCCTGAACGGCTTCGTCCAGAACGTCTGTCCGGTGGCCGCGCCCCTCAAGAAGGAGAGCGCGCGGATCAGGAATGGACGGGAGGGATAGCGATGCGTCTGGTCCCGGGCTCGGAGCGGATCGAGGGAGACGGCGCGGACCCGGTCCCGGGCCGGATCCGATGGGCGCCGCGGAAATCGCTCTGGATCGGGGGCATGACCGCGACGGCGCTGATCGCCGGCCCCCTGTTCTTCGCCTGGGACGCCTTTGCGCTCTTCCTGGCGACCACCGCCATCACGCTGTGCGCGGGCCACTCGGTCGGCATGCACCGGCGCCTGATCCACGGCAGCTTCAAGTGTCCGCTCTGGCTGGAATACCTTCTGGTCTATCTGGGCGTGCTGGTGGGTATGGCTGGGCCGATCGGCATGGTCCGGCTGCACGACCTGCGCGACTGGGCGCAGCGCCAGCCCGACTGCCATAGCTACTTCGGCCACCGCGCCGGCTTCTGGCGCGACGCGTGGTGGCAGATGCACTGCGAGCTGACGCTGGACCGCCCGCCGGGCTTCCGGCCCGAGCTACGGCTGGCGGCGGATCGGGTCTATGCCTGGATGGAACGGACCTGGATGCTGCAGCAGCTTCCGTGGGCCGTTCTGTTCTTCGTCCTGGGCGGCTGGAGCTGGGTGGTCTGGGGAGTCTGTGCGCGGGTGACAGTGGGCGTGACCGGACACTGGTTGGTCGGGCACTACGCCCATCGCGAGGGGCCGCAGACCTATGTCGTGGAGGGCGCCGCGGTGCAGGGCCACGACGTCGTGATCGCCGGCCTGATCAGCATGGGCGAGAGCTGGCACAACAATCATCACGCCTTTCCGGGCTCGGCGAAGCTGGGCCTGCATCCGGGCCAGGCCGACCTTGGCTGGAACCTTATCAAGGCGCTGGAGCGTCTGGGGCTCGCCTGGGACATCGTGACGCCCGAACAGCTTCCTTATCGTCCCGCGCTCCGGCAGGTGCGCGCCCAGGCATGCGGCTGTCCGCTGAGACGCCGACTGACCGTCCGGAGCTGAGCCATGGCCGGAACGCCCCACCGCCTCGGCCGCCTCTGGTATGCGCTCGCCGCCTCCGCCGCGGTCCTCTCCCAGCACGTCGTGCTCGTCTGGGCGTACTGGAGCGCCGGCGCGGTCCTGAAGGCCGACGCCGAGTTCTGGCTGGCGCCTCTCCGGGTGTTCGCGCGTCTTCCCGACGTCCATCCTGCGGGCGTCCCGGTCGCGCTGCTCTGCGCGATCCTGTCGGCCGGAGCGGCGGCGTGGCTCTCCATCCTGCGGGCGAGAGACGCCGGCGGCGGCTACGTCTTCGCAGCGCTGACGCTGATCCCGGGGGCGCAGGTCCCGGCCATCCTGGCGCTGAGCCTGCTACCGCCGGCGGCCTCTCCGATCCCAAGGCAGGAGGGCGGAGCGAGCCTGGCCGATGCGGTCGTCGGCGTCGTGGCCGGGATGGGGCTCTGCGTCTTCGCCGTCGCGGTCTCCGCGCTCGTCTTCGGAATCTATGGCTATGGGGTCTTCGTCCTCGCCCCGGTCCTGATGGGACTCGTGACGGGCTACATGGCGAACAGGCGGGCGGATCTGAGCGCACGAAGCACCATGAATCTCGCTCTTCTGTCCGCGATCCTCGGCGGCTTCATGCTGGTGGCGTTCGCGCTCGAAGGGATAATCTGCCTGATCATGGCGGCGCCGCTGGCCCTGGCCTGCGCCGGCGCAGGCGGCGCCATCGGGCGCGAAATGGCCATCCGGCGAGGGCGGGGAGGACATCCCGCGGCGTTCAGCGTCGCCATACTGCCCCTGGTGCTTGCGATCGAGGCGACGGTCCCCTCGCAACTCCGCCTCGCCAGCGTCGAGACCGTCGATATCGACGCCTCTCCCGTCCAGGTCTGGCGCGCCGTGACCGCGGACGGCGAGATCGGGCCCGCGCCACCGGCGCCCTTCCGGCTCGGCCTCGGCTACCCGATCGCGTCGGAGCTGCGTGGCGAGGGCGTCGGCGCCGAACGGATCGGCCGCTTCTCGACCGGCGTGTCGCGCGAGCGCGTCACGGCCTGGGAGCCGGGCCGGCGGCTCACCTTCGAGGTGCTTGAGACACCCCCGGCCATGCGCGAGCTCAGCCCGTGGCCGACGGTCCACGCGCCGCACGCCGTCGGCTATTTCCACACGCTACAGACCAGCTTCGAGCTCGCCCCTTCGCCCGGCGGCCGCACGCGGCTGACGATCCGCTCCGCCCACGTCCTGCGGCTGGACCCCGTCCCCTATTGGGAGCCCATGGCGCGGCTGGCCATCCAGGCCAACAACCGGCGTGTCCTGGCGCACATGAAGCGCCAGGCGGAAGGCCCGATGACTGTGGCCGCGGCGCAACCCCGGCCGGCCCCGACGACGTAGAGTCCTGCCTTTCCTTGACCGACGTTCCGGCTCCCCCTAGCTTCCGGGTCTTCGAGGCCAGCAGACGAGGGAGGTCCGTCAGAATGACATCTGCCGCAAAGAACCTCTCCCGCGTGTTCCGCCTCGGGCCGCCGCCGCACCGTTAAGTCGCCCGAACCGCTTCGCCGCGGGGCCTGACAGGCTCCCGCCCCGAAGCGACGCCGCGCGCGCCCGACCCGCCGCGAATACGTGGCCCACCGCGAATACGTGGCCCGCCGAGCCTCTCCGGCCCGGCGCCTCCGCTTCACGACCTTCCATCGACATCCGCGCCGGACCTGCGCGCGCCCTGCACGGCGCCCGGTCCCACGCCCCGTATCCGAGACTTCTCATGACCGACCACTACGAGGACGAAGAAGAGACCCGCGAGCGCCAGCTCTCGAACCGCAAGGTCCTGGAGTTCATCTCCACCTACTGGCGCCGCCGGCCCTGGCTGATGACCGTGACGATCGGGCTCACCCTGGTCGCCATCGGCTTCGACCTGATGCTGCCCTGGGCGGCCGGCCGGATGGTCGACGCCGTGGCCGGCGGGCCGGCCAACGCCGATCCCGCCTGGCGGGCCTGGGCGCTGTTCGTGGGCGTCTACCTGGCCTTCTCGGTGATCCGGAACACCGCCATGCGCTTCCTGATCCCCTTCTCGGCCACCAACATGAAGGAGATGACCGACGACGGCTTCCGCCGGGTCCAGAGCTTCTCGTCCGACTGGCACGCCGACACCTTCGCCGGCGCCACGGTGCGGCGGCTCAGCCGGGCCATGTGGGGCTACGACACGGTCACCGACGCCGTGCTGATCTGGTTCGGGCCGGCGGCCGTGGTGCTGGGCGGCCTCTGCGTGATGATGCTGGTCCGCTGGCCAGCGGTCGGCGCCTTCGCCTGCGTGGTCACGGTGCTGTACGTGCTGTCCAACATCTTCCTGACGGCGCTGTGGGCGCGGCCGGCCAACCTGCGCTCGGTGGCGCTGGACTCGCGCATCGGCGGCGCGCTGGCCGACTCCATATCGTCGAACGCCACGGTGAAGACCTTCGGCGCCGAAGCGCGCGAGGAGGGACGGATCGCGGGCGTCACCGAGATGTGGCGCAAGGCCACCATGAAGACCTGGGGCCGGTTCACCGACCTGTGGCTGCTGCACAACCTGATGCTGGTGGCGCTCCAGGCGGGCCTGACCGGCCTGCTTCTGCGCGAGTGGGTCCAGGGGCGCGCCAGCGTCGGCGACATCACCTTCGCCGTGACGGCCTTCATGCTGATGAGCGGCTACCTGCGCAACATCGGCGAGAACATCCGCATGGCGCAGAAGGGGATGGACGACATCGAGGACGTGGCCCGCTACGCGCAGACCGCGCCCCAGGTGCTGGACCGGCCGGCCGCGCCCGCCTTCCGGGCCGACCTGGGCGAGATCGTCTTCGATCGGGTGACCTTCGCCTACAAGTCGGCGGCCGGGCCGCTCTACGACCGCTTCACCCTGCGCATCGCGCCGGGCGAGCGGGTGGCGCTGGTCGGGCCCACGGGCTCGGGCAAGTCCACCTTCGTGAAACTGATCCAGCGGCTGTACGACATCCAGGCGGGCGCGATCCTGATCGACGGCCAGGACATCGCGGCGGTGAGCCAGGGGTCGCTCCGGCGCGCCATCGCCGTGGTGCCCCAGGATCCGGCGCTGTTCCACCGCTCGCTGGCCGACAACATCAGCTATGCGCGGCCGGACGCCACGATGGACGAGATCGTGCTGGCCGCCCGCCGGGCGCGGGCGCACGACTTCATCGGCCGCCTGCCCCTGGGCTACGACACCCTGGTCGGCGAGCGGGGCGTGAAGCTGTCGGGCGGCGAGCGGCAGCGGGTGGCCATCGCCCGCGCCTTCCTGGCCGACGCGCCGATCCTGGTCCTGGACGAGGCGACCAGCTCGCTGGACGTCGAGACCGAGCGCCAGGTGCAGGCGGCGATGGAGGAGCTGATGGTGGGCCGCACCACCATCGTCATCGCCCACCGCCTGTCCACCATCCGCGGCGCCGACCGCATCCTGGTGTTCGACGAAGGTCGCATCGTGGAGGAAGGCCGCCACGCCGACCTCGTGACGCGCGGCGGCCCCTATGCGCGGCTGCACGCGGTGACCGAGGGGGTGGGGTAGAGTTCCGGCCCCCGCGCCCCCTCCGTCTCGGCCTTTCAGGCCGATCCACCTCCCCCGCCTCGCGGGGGAGGAGCGGAGGTCGCGAATCCACGCTCCTCCCCCGTAAAACGGGGGAGGTGGCTGGCGGCGAAGCCGTCAGACGGAGGGGGCGCGAGGCCGCGACCCGAGACGCTCGCGGGCCATCTCCAGCATCCACTCGACCACCGCCTCAGGGTCGTCCAGCACGGAAGACGCGGGAATCCGCACGACCTCGATCCCGACCGATCGCAGGAAGGCGTCCCGCTTCTCGTCGCGGGCCGGTCGGTCGCCGAAACCATGGCCCTGGCCATCGATCTCGACGCAGAGGCGGGCGGGCGAGCAGCAGAAGTCGAGGACATAGGGCCGGATCGGATGCTGGCGGCGGAAGGCCGGCCGGCCGGGTTCGCGGCGCCGGATGCGCACCCAGATCAGCGTCTCCGGCAGGCTGAGATCCTGGCGCAGCTTCCTGGCGAAGGCGTGCGTTGGGGTGGGGGATCTCATCGGCGGCCTTACGCCCCCTCCGTCCGGCGACGCGGTCGCCGGCCACCTCCCCCGCCGTGCGGGGGAGGAACCGGGATCGCGGGCACATTCAGGTCCTCCCCCGCACGGCGGGGGAGGTGGATCGGCCTGCAAGGCCGAGACGGAGGGGGCGCGAGCCGGAACCTCACGACATCGAAGCGCCCAACCGCTCGGCCAGGTCGCCGCGGGGCTTCACCTCGACGCGCTCCAGCCCCAGCCACCCGGCCATCCGCTTCAGTTCCTCCGCCAGCCGCGCAGGCGTCTGCGGCGTGGCCCAGGGTTCGGCGTGGGCGGACTGGACGAGGAGGACGCCGGCCTTGCGGTCGGCCTTGAGGTCGACGCGGGCGGTGATGGCGTCGCCCTCCAGGAACGGCAGGACATAGTAGCCGTGGGTGCGCTTCTCGGCCGGGGTGTAGATCTCGAGCCGCACGCGGACGCCGAACATCCGTTCGGTCCGCTCGCGGAACCAGATCAGGTTGTCGAAGGGCGAGAGCAGCGCCGTGGCCTCGATCCGGCGCGGCCGCCGCGCCTCGGGGTGCAGGAACGCCGGCTCGCGCCAGCCCTTGACGGACACCGGGACCAGGCCGCCGGCCTCGACCATCTCGTGCAGGCGCGCCCGCGTGTCGGCCACGCCCATGCGGAAATAGTCGCGCAGGTCGCGCTCGGTGGCGACGCCCATGGCCCGGGCGGCGATGTCCAGCAGGCCGCGCTGGGCCGCGTCGCGCGGCGGCGTGGGCGCGTCTTGGATCGCCCGGGGCAGCACCTTCTCCGGCAGGCCGTAGACCCGCTCGAACGTCCCGCGGCGCGTGGCGGTGGTGAGCTCGCCGGCCCAGAACAGGCCCTCCAGCGCCCGCTTGCCTTCGCTCCAGCCCCACCAGCCGCCGTCGCCCCGGTGGCCGAGGTCGAGTTCGGAGGCGGCCAGCGGCCCGCGGGCGGCGATCTCGCCCAGCGCCCGGTCCACGAACTCGCGCCGCTCGCGCAGGAAGCGGCCGATCCCCTTCCAGATCCCGACGCCCTCGCGCGCGTCGGCCATGCGCCAGCGCAGCAGCGGCTGGGCCGACAGCGGCAGCAGCGAAGCCTCGTGCGCCCAGTATTCGAACAGCGGCCGCTTCCGGCCCCAGGCGATCTCCTCCAGCAATTCGCGCGGATAGGCGCCCAGGCGGGAGAAGGCCGGCAGGTAGTGGGTGCGCGAGACGACGTTGACGGAATCGAGCTGGACCGCGCCCAGCCGCTCGACGAGGCGCGTCAGCTTGCGACGGTCGACGGGCGTCTCGCGGTCGCCGCCGAGGCCCTTGTCGCCGAAACCCTGGGCGGCCAGGGCGATCCGGCGGGCCTCGGCCGCCGTCAGGATGGTGCGCGCCATGGGTCTCCGGAGGGAATCGCGCCGATGTCGCCCGGCAGCCTACAGGGTGAACGAAGAAAGAACAACGAACGTAAACACAGGGTTAAGCGACAGGGTTAACCCCTCGGGCGCGGCGGCACGAAACCGGAACCCGGCAATTGCGTATCGATGTTATCCGTAGTTCGGGCCGAAGCCTGCGGAACGCGCGAACGGAGGGCCGCAACGGAGGGCCGCTCAGGGCTCCAGCCGGCCGTCCGCCAGCGCCGAGGGTTCGAAGGGGAACACCACGCTGGGGTCGGGCGGCTCGACCTTGTCGGCGATGTCCGGCGGGGCCAGCACCTTCAACAGGTGGCGCATGATGTTGGCGCGGGCGGTCTTCTTGTCGTCGGTGTGCACGACGGTCCACGGCGCCTCGGCGGTGTGGGTGCGCTTCAGCATCTCGTCGCGGGCGGCGGAGTAGTCGCTCCACTTCTCCTGGGCGACGGCGTCCAGGGGGCTGACCTTCAGGGCCTTCAGCGGGTCGGTGGTGCGGGCCTTCAGCCGCTGGCCCTGCTCGCCGCGGGAGATGTCGAGCCACAGCTTCACGATCTGAACGCCGGAATGGCTCAGCATCTGCTCGAACACGGGAACGTCGCGCAGGAACGTCTCCTGCTCGTCGGGCGTGGAGAAGCCCATCACGCGCTCGACGCCCGCCCGGTTGTACCAGGAGCGGTTCAGGATCACGAGTTCGCCGGCGGCCGGCAGGTGCTCCACATAGCGCTGGAAGTACCACTGCGTCCGTTCGCGGTCGTTCGGCTTGGGCAGGGCGACCACGCGTGTCGCGCGGATCGACAGGTGCTCGACGATGCGCTTGATCGCCCCGTCCTTGCCGGCCGTGTCGCGGCCCTCGAAGATCACCAGGTCGCGCTCGCCCGCCTGGATCGCATGCTGCTGGAAGCGGACCAGCGCGAGTTGGAGGGCTTCGATGTCGTCGTCGTCTTTGGCCATGACGACACCATGCGCCGGAACGTAAGGAGGGGACAATGATCCGGCTGCACGTTCCCCACGATCTCTCCGCCGGCGCCGCGCTGGAGCTGGACGAGGGCCAGAGCCGCTATCTGGCGGCGGTGATGCGGCTGTCGGCCGGCGACGCGGTGGCCGTGTTCAACGGCCGCGACGGCGAGTGGCGGGCGGTTTTGGAGGCCGTGGCCAAGCGCGTCGTGCGCCTGCGCGCGGAAGCCCTGGCCCGGCCGCAGGCGTTCGGTCCGGACCTCGATCTGGTCGTCGCGCTGGTGAAGCGGGCGCGGCTGGAGACCATCGTGGAGAAGGCGGCCGAGCTGGGCGCGCGGCGGATCCGGCCGGTCACGACCGAGCGGACCAACGCCGACCACACCCGCGTGGATCGCCTGCAGGTCATCGCGACCGAGGCCGCCGAGCAGACCGGCCGCCTGGACGTGCCCCAGGTGACCGAGCCGGTGAGGCTGGACCGCCTGCTGGCCGGCTGGGCCGAGGGGCAGGAGGGCGGCCGCCGCCTGCTGTTCTGCGACGAGGCGGGCGATGCGCGGCCGATCCTGGAGGCGGTCGCCGACAGCGAGGGCGCGCCATGGGCCATCCTGATCGGGCCGGAGGGCGGCTTCTCGCCGCGCGAGCGGGAAGCTCTGCGAAGCCTTCCCTTCACCACGCCGGCCACGCTGGGGCCGCGCATCCTGCGCGCCGACACCGCCGCCATCGCCGCGATGGCCCTGTGGCAAGCCGCGGCGGGCGACTGGCGGGCCTGATTTCCTGTTCCGCGCCCCGGGCGGGCCCGGGCCTGATCCGCGGGCGGGGCTTGAGCGGCGCGGAATTGCGCCCACCTATCCTGACGGCGTAAAGACGCGGGCGCTCGGGGACGCACATCTCCCCGGGATCGGGACGGCGTTGGCCGCGGAGGAAATGCATGGCCGAGGCCGCCTGCGACGATAGACCCCTGGTCTTCGAGGACCTGGTGCGCTGGATGGCCGACGGGGCCAAGCCGGCCAGCCAGTGGCGGGTCGGCGCCGAACACGAGAAGTTCGTCTTCCGCCTCGCCGACCATTCGCCGGTCCCCTACGAGCCACAGGGTATCAAGGCGCTGCTGGACGGGCTCACGCGATTCGGCTGGGCGCCGGTGTACGAGGGCGAGAACGTCATCGCGCTCGAGCGCGGCGGCGCCAATGTCAGCCTGGAGCCGGGCGGCCAGTTCGAGCTGTCGGGCGCGCCGCTCGAGACCGTCCACGACATCTGCGAGGAGACGGGCCAGCACCTGGAAGAGGTGAAGGCCGTGGCCGACGAGCTGGGGCTGGGGTTCCTGGGCCTGGGCTTCACGCCCAACTGGACCCGCGAGCAGGTTCCGGTGATGCCCAAGGGCCGCTACGCCATCATGCGCCGCTACATGCCCAAGGTGGGCGGGCTGGGCCTCGACATGATGTTCCGCACCTGCACGGTGCAGGCGAACCTCGACTTCGCCGACGAGGCCGACATGGTGGCGAAGTTCCGCACGTCGCTCGCCCTGCAACCCATAGCCACGGCGCTGTTTGCCAACTCGCCGTTCGTCGAGGGCCGGCCGTCGGGCCTCGTCTCCAGCCGCGCCAATGTCTGGACCGACACCGATCCGGATCGCACGGGCATGTTGGACTTCGTGTTCCGCGACGGCTTCGGCTTCGAGACCTATGCTCGCTACGCGCTGGACGTGCCGATGTATTTCGTGAAGCGCGGCGACCGCTACATCGACGTCGCCGGGCGTTCGTTCCGCGACTTCATGGACGGCCGGCTGCCCGAGCTTCCCGGCGAGCGGCCGACGATCAAGGACTGGGCCGACCACACCACCACCATCTTCCCCGAGGTGCGGCTCAAGAAGTACCTGGAGATGCGCGGCGCCGACTCCGGTCCCTGGAGCCGCCTCTGCGCGTTGCCCGCGCTCTGGATGGGCGTGTTTTATGACGGGGCCGCGCTCGCCGCGGCCTGGGACCTGTGCAAGGACTGGGCGATCGAGGACCACGAGCGGCTGCGCGCCGACGTGGCCCGCCGGGGCCTGAAGGCCGGGATCGCCGGGCGCACCGTCCAGGACGTGGCGATCGACCTGCTGGCCATCGCGAAGCAGGGCCTGAAGAACCGCAACCGCCTTTCCGGCGGGATGGTGGACGAGAGTGGCTACCTGGCCGAGCTGGAGCACATCGCCGAGACGGGCGTGACGCCTGCGGAGCGCCTGCTCGAGCTGTACGAGACCCGCTGGAACCGCAGCGTGGACCCGGTCTTCGAGGACTTCGCCTACTGAAGGGTTTTCCGCAGGGGTCCCCGTTCCGTGCAGGCGACGGCTTGACGATGAGCGTGTGCTCCGGCGAGGGTCGCCCCCGAACGGCCGGGGCCGCGTGAGGACTGAAATGCCCGTCAAGCTGCCGAAGTACGCCCACTGGGTCGCTGAGCGCCGTTTCCTGGTGGACGCGGGAAGCGTGCCGGCGCTCGACCCCGGCCGCGCGCGCCGCATCGAGGACCTGTACGTGGACGGAGGCCGCCTCAGGCTCCGGCGCACCACCGACCTGGCCACCGGCGAGATGACGTACAAGCTCGCCAAGAAGTACGCGCCCGACAACCCGCTGATCGGCCCCATGACCAACCTCTACCTTTCGGCCGAGGAATACGAGGTTCTGAGCGTCCTGCCGGGCAAGCGGCTGTCCAAGCTGCGCCACAAGGTCGGCGCCTTCACCATCGACGTGTTCGAAGGCGCGCTCGAGGGCCTGCTCACGGCCGAGTGCGAGGCGACCAACCGCATGGCGGCGATGAAGTTCGACGTGCCGGGCTGGTGCGTCCGCGAGGTGACCGACGAGGTGGAGTACACCGGGGCCCGCCTGGCGCTCGCCACCTCGGCGCAGGACCTGAAGGCCTAGGGGCCTCCGGGGCGGCCGCCGCGCCGCCTATCGTCCGCCGCCGTCCAGTCCCGGAGTCTCCACGTTGGCCGGCCAGTGCTCGCGTTGCGAGCGGCCGTCGCCGGCGTCGGTATGCTGGACGATGGCGTCCACGTCGGTCTCGCGGTGATGGGGATTGACCGCCGCGTCGTCCACCGCGTGCAGCTCCACCTGATCGGGGTAGAACGCCAGGCGTCCGGCGATGGGCGCGACGTGGGCATAGGGCGTTTCATAGGTCCAGACCGCGTTCTCGGCGATCCGTCCGTCCCGCGCGATGGTGTAGTAGGCCGCGTCGCCCTTGTGCGGACAGTGGGTGTGGCGGTCGGTGCGCGACAGGAACGCCATCTCCACGTCCTCGCGCGGGAAGTAGATCACCGGCGGATAGGCCTTTTCGTTCAGGACCAGGGCGTCGGCGGAATCGGCGATCACATGCCCGGCGAAGACCGCCCGCCAGCGCGTCATCGCCGGCGCCACCGTGATCGGATGGTTCGGATCGGGTTGGGTCATGAGCGGCTCCTTTCGGGCGCCCCGCCAAGGATGCCTCGGCAGGGCGACGCGTTCCGGGCGGCGCCTCCGCGGCGCCCGTCCTGCGGGCCAAACGCGCAGGATCGCCGGAGGCTGCAATCATAAGGGATCGCCGCCGCCCGTGTCAGGTCCCGGCGCGCCGGTCCAGAACGCCGGTCCAGAACGCTGGTCCGGGGCGCCGGCCCAGGCCCGCTTGTGCTGGCGGTTTCCCCATGATTTTCTCGCCGCAGAATCCGCGGCGCGGGCATCGTCCGCCATCCGCCTGCACGAGCCCAGGGAAACCGGAACCCCCTCGACATGCCGACGATCTTTCTCATCGGCCTCGTGGTGACGCTCGTCACCGGCGCGCCCGTGCTCATGCAACTGCTGCGCAACCACCCGCGCGGCCTGATCATCCTCTTCTTCGCCGAGATGTGGGAGCGGTTCTCCTACTACGGGATGCGCGGCATCCTGATCTTCTACCTGACCCAGCACCTGCTGTTCGACGACGGCAAGGCCGGCGCGCAGTACGGCTCCTACACCTCGCTCGTGTATCTCCTCCCGCTGATCGGGGGCCTGCTCGCCGACCGCTACCTGGGCACCCGCAAGGCCGTCGCCTTCGGCGCCATCCTGCTGGTGGCGGGGCATCTCACGATGGCGGTCGAGGGCGCACCGACGAAACAGACCCTGGTCTACGCGGGCCAGAGCTATCCGGTCGCCGTCGAGGGCCGGATGGAGGCGCGCCAGGTCCGGCTGATGG
The DNA here is from genome assembly GCF_037189685.1 of Phenylobacterium sp. GTDB lineage: Bacteria > Pseudomonadota > Alphaproteobacteria > Caulobacterales > Caulobacteraceae > Phenylobacterium. The sequence continues at coordinate 127,643 of NZ_JBBCIT010000007.1, forward strand.
TCGCCGACCAGCCCTACGAGTTCGCCGCCACGTCCGCGGGCGGCCTGGCGATCAAGGGCCTGCCGGCCGACGCGCCCCTGCCGGCCGAACTGCCCGCCGGCGAGTACGAGCTGACGAAGCAGATCGACCCCCTGGGCCAGAACGCCTTCTATCTGGCCGTCTCGCTCATCATCATGGGCGTCGGCTTCCTGAAGCCCAACATCTCCACCATCGTCGGCCAGCTCTATCCCCAGGGCGACCCGCGGCGGGATTCGGGCTTCACCCTCTACTATTACGGCATCAACCTGGGGGCCTTCTGGGCCTCGGTGCTCTGCGCCTGGCTGGGGCTGGAGTTCGGCTGGTGGGCGGGCTTCGGCCTGGCCGGCCTCGGCATGGCGGCCGGCCTCGTCGTCTTCATCCTCGGCAAGCCGCTGCTGGAGGGCAAGGGCGAGCCGCCGGATCCCGAGTTGCTGAAGGCCAGGGTCGCCGGACCGCTCAGCCGGGAGAGCCTGATCTACCTGGGCGGCCTGCTGGGCGTGATCCCCGTCTGGTTCCTGGTCCAGCGGAACGACATCGTGGGCGTGGCGCTGATCGCCTCCACCCTTGCCGCCCTGGGGTTCATCGTCTGGTTCCTGACCACCATCGACAAGGTCGAGCGCGAGCGGATGTTGCTGGCGCTGGTGCTGATCTTCGGCTCGGTGGTCTTCTTCACCCTGTTCGAGCAGGCCGGCACCTCGCTCAACCTGTTCGCGGCGCGCAACGTCGACCTGGGGCCGGTCACCGCCGGCCAGACCCAGTCGTTCAACGCGGGCTTCATCCTGATCTTCGCGCCGATCTTCGCGGCCATGTGGGCGTGGCTGGGCCGGCGTGGGCGCAGCCTGAACCCGACCCTGACCTTCGGCCTGGGCCTGATCCAGGTGGGGCTGGGCTTCCTGGTGGTGGTGTGGGGCCAGGGCCTGGCGGTCGACTACCGGATGCCGCTGTTCATGCTGGCGCTGCTCTACCTGCTGCACACCACGGGCGAACTGTTCCTCTCGCCGGTCGGCCTGTCGCAGATCACCAAGCTCAGCGTCGCCAAGGTGGTCTCGTTCATGATGGCGGTCTGGTTCCTGGCCTCGTCCATCGCCCAGTACGTGGGGGGCCTGATCGCCGGCGCGATGGGGACCGAGACGGTGGGCGGCCAGGTGCTGGACGCCGCGGCGGCCTTCGCCACCTCGATGGACGGCTTCAACAAGCTGGGCTGGGCCGGGGTCGGCTGCGGCGTGGCGTTCGTGGCGCTCAGCTTCCTGATCAAGCACTGGGCCCACGGCGCCGACGGCGCGACGCCGGCCGAGGATCCGCCGGCCCCCACCCTGGATGGCGAACGCCAGGCCGCGAAGCTCTGATCCGGGGCGCGCGCCGGGCGTGACGGGGAGGGATGCGGAGGCGGTTCCGGGCGCCCGCCCGTCCGCGTCCGTTCAATGGACGAACAGGTGCCGGCTGGGGCAGAGATCGGCGACCAGGCAGGCCTCGCATTTGGGCCGGCGCGCGACGCAGGTATAGCGGCCGTGCAGGATCAGCCAGTGGTGCGCGCGGGTCAGATAGGGCTCGGGGACCACCGCCATCAGGTCGGCCTCCACCTTGTCGGGGGTCTTGCCCGTGGACAGGCCCAGGCGGTGCGAGACGCGGAAGACGTGGGTGTCGACGGCGATGGCCGGCTCGATCCGCAGCTCGTTCAGCACCACCGAGGCCGTCTTGCGGCCCACGCCCGGCAGCGCCTGGAGCTGCTCGCGCACCATCGGAACCTCGCCGCCGTAGTCGGCCAGCAGGATCTCGGCCATCCGGATCACGTTCCTGGCCTTCATGTTGTAGAGGCCGATCGACGAGATGAAGGGTTTCAGGCCCGCCTCGCCCAGCGCCAGCATCTTGTCGGGGGTGTCGGCCACCGAGAACAGCCTCGCCGTCGCCTTGTTCACCGACACGTCGGTCGCCTGGGCCGAGAGGGCGACCGCGACCACCAGGGTGTAGGGGCTGTCGTAGTCCAGCTCGGTGCGCGGATCGGTCTCCTCGCGCTCGAAGCGGTCGAACAGTTCGGCGATCCGGGCCTGTTCGGCCGGCTTGAGTCGTTTCCGGACGGGCGTCTTGCGGACCGGCACGGGCGCCTCAGAGCACCAGGTCGGCGCTGACCGGCGCGTGGTCGGACGGCCGCGCCCACGCGCGCACGTCGTCGTGGACCCGGCTGGCCGGCGCGCCCAGGCGCCAGGCGGCGTCGCGCAGGCCGGGGCTGACCAGGATGTGGTCCAGGCGCAGGCCGCGGTTCGACTGGCGGAAGTCGGCGGCCCGGTAGCTCCACCACGACGCCAGCTTCTCGGGTTCCGGGGTGGTCGAGCGGGTCAGGTCGGTGAGCTGGCCCGCGGCCTCCATCGCCCGGAAGGCCTCCACCTCCACCGGCGTGTGGCTCACCACCTTCGACATGTATCTGTGGTTCCAGACGTCGAACTCGCCCGGCGCCACGTTCAGGTCGCCGACGATGGCCAGCGGCGCCCTGGGATCGCGCTGCGCTAGGTCGGCCGTCAACTTCTCGTAGAAGTCCAGCTTGTGGTCGAACTTGGGGTTCAGCTCGCGGTCGGGCAGGTCGCCGCCGGCCGGGATGTAGAAGTTGTGGATCTCGACGCCCGCCACCGTCGCGCCGACGCAGCGGGCGTGCTTCTCGCGGCAGACGTCCAGGGGCCGGGCGTCCTCCAGGGGCAGGCGCGAGGCGATGGCCACCCCGTGCCAGCCCTTCTGGCCGGCGATCTTCAGGTGGGGCAGGCCCATCTCCTTGAAGGCGTTCACGGGGAATTCGCCCTCGCGGCACTTGATCTCCTGCAGGCACAGGACGTCGGGGGCCTGTTCGGCGACGAACCGGGCGGCCTGCTCGGCGCGTAGCCGGACCGAGTTCACGTTCCACGTGCAGATTCGAAGGCGCATGCGATGTCTTACCGGATGCCGGCCGCCGTGTGGAAAGGCAAATGGGGGCAAAAGAAGACCCGGACGCGGCAAAGCGTCCGGGTCGTTAGTCGTCTCTCATGCCGCCGCCGGGAGGGGATAGGTTCCGGCACGGACCCGCCAGCGCAACCGTGCGCCGACGACGTAGTGATAATATCGCCACAGTATGACAAAATGTCAAAGGACTTTATCGGTAAAGCTTGCGTGTGTCTGAAAAGGCGCACTTTCGACGCGCGCGTCAGACTTTTCCGCGTCCAGGAGCCTTCGGGCGGGGATCTTTCAGAACGAACAGCGACCGATCCAGGCCCGAGGCGCGCTCCAGACCCTGGAGTTGCACACGCGTAGGTCGTCCTTGAGCATCAGTAACCGCCCAGCCTGCAAGCGCAAGGGGATTGTCGGTGAAGGTCAGGGTGATCTGGCCGGCGGTTTCCTTCTTCCCGTCGCGGGCGGTGATGGAGAAGCCGTCCGCGGCGCGCGCCACCCGGGTGATCGTGACGCCCCGGTCCAGGCGGATCGTGCGGGCCAGGAACAGCGACAGGGGCGTGGCCGAGAGCGGATACTGGTCGAAGGTCTTCAGGCGCTTGTCCTGCACCGAGACCACCCGGCCGTCCGAAACCACCAGCAGGCCCGACGGCGGATCGTAGGCGAACCGGGCCTGGCCGGGACGTTTCATGAAGAGCTGGCCGGTGGTCAGGCGGCCGCGGGCGTCGGTCTGCACGAAGCGCGCCTTGGCTTCGCTGAGGCCCTCCAGATAAGCCACCGCGCGGTCCACCAGCGCCTTGTCGGCGGGGGCGAGGCCGGTCTGGGCGGCGGCAGGGCCGGCGAAGGGCGCGGCGGCGAGGGCAAGGGCTATGTGGCGTCGTGTCGGTCTCATGCGGACTCCGTAGCTCGCCGAACCTGTACCGCGCCAGAACGGCGGCAATTTGGCTGGTCCCACGTTCTTCGGCCCTGGACCGCGTGACCCGAGCGGCGGCGCCTCGGTCTTGACGTCACATGCTAGATGTTCTATATTTGTTCTCATGTCTGCAGAGACCCGCCAGCTCGACGCCATGCGTGAGGCCGCGTTCGGTCTCGGGATGGGGTTTGCGCGCGCGGCCGAGGCCGAGGGCGACCTGGATCGCAGGCTCCGGCTGTTCGAGGCCTTCAACCGCAGCTTCGCCTCGGTCCGGCTGGCCATCGCGCTCGCGATGCGGGTGCGGCGCGAGGGGCGGCTGCCCCCGCCGTCCCCGTCGGCCCTGGCGGAAGCCGCCCGGCGCGAGCCTGGGACGGAGCGCCCCGAGGCGCTGGACCGGCCCGAGCCGCCGGACTCTCCTGAGCCGCCCGAGCGGATCACCTATGACGAGCGCGACCGGGACCGCGAGGCCGAGCGCGTCAGCCTGCCCATCCTGCTGCGCACCCTGGCGCGCGTCGCCGACGACGCCGGGACGCTGACGCCGCAGGCCGCCGAGCTTCCGGGCCTGCGCGAGCTGCTCGACCGGGTCGGCGCTCCGTCCGGGCCGCCGACGTCCGTGTCGGTCGCCGCGCCGCCGCCTTCGCCCCGATCGCCTTCGGCCCAGCCGTCTTCCGGCGGCGCGCTGCGCGCCCGACTCTCGGGTGGGACCGCGGCCCTCACCCTGTCGCCCCGCCCGCCCGACGGATCGGGCCTTCCGGGCCTCTCCCCCGGCTTCCGGCCAGGCGGCGTCCGATCCACCGGCCCGCCCCGCCGCTGAGGCCGTCGCGCTGCGGCGGGAGACGCCTACGCGCGGCGTTCAAGCCTGGTTCCCGCTGGCGCCGTCCGACGTGCTCCCCTGGCCGCAGCGGCCGGGCGCTGGCGCACGCCCGCTGCGGTCAGGGCGCCGCGCTCACCAGGATCTCGCGCTTGCCGGCATGGTTGGCGGGACCGACGACGCCCTCCTGCTCCATCCGCTCCATCAGCGAGGCGGCGCGGTTGTAGCCGATCTGCAAGCGGCGCTGGATGTAGCTGGTCGAGGCCTTGCCGTCGCGGGTCACCACGGCCACGGCCCGGTCGTAGAGGTCGTTGCTCTCGGATTCCCCGCCGAAACCCGGGTCGCCCTCTTCCCCGTCTTCGTCGCCGCCGGCCGTCACCTCCTCCAGATAGGCGGGCTGGCCCTGGTCGCGCAGGAACCGGGCCACCGCCTCGACCTCGCCGTCGCTGACGAAGGGGCCGTGCAGGCGGGTGATGCGGCCGCCGCCGGCCATGTAGAGCATGTCGCCCTGGCCCAGGAGCTGTTCGGCGCCCTGCTCGCCCAGGATGGTGCGGCTGTCGATCTTGGAGGTGACCTGGAAGCTGATCCGGGTCGGGAAGTTGGCCTTGATGGTGCCGGTGATCACGTCCACCGACGGCCGCTGGGTGGCCATGATCAGGTGGATGCCCGCCGCGCGCGCCATCTGGGCCAGCCGCTGGACGGCGCCCTCGATGTCCTTGCCGGCCACCATCATCAGGTCGGCCACCTCGTCGATGATGACGACGAGGTAGGGCATCGGCTCTGGCCGGATCTTCTCGCTCTCGTAGGTGGCGCGGCCGGCCTCGTCGAAGCCGGTCTGGACCGTCCGCTCGAAGTGCTCGCCCTTGGCCAGCGCCTCGCGGGCGCGCTCGTTGAAGCTCGCGATGTTGCGCACGCCGATCTTGGACATGCGGCGATAGCGGTCCTCCATCTCGCGCACGGTCCACTTGAGCGCGACGATGGCCTTCTTCGGGTCGGTGACGACGGGCGCCAGCAGGTGCGGGATGCCGTCGTAGACCGACAGTTCCAGCATCTTGGGGTCGATCATGATCAGCCGGCACTGGTCGGGCGGCAAGCGGTACAGGATCGACAGGATCATGGCGTTGACGCCCACCGACTTGCCCGAGCCGGTCGTCCCGGCGATCAGCAGGTGGGGCATCTTGGCCAGGTCGGCCACATAGGGTTCGCCGCCGATGGTCTCGCCCAGCACCACGGGCACCACCTGGCTGCCGCGCTCGTACTCGCCCGAGGCCAGCAATTCGCGCAGGTAGACGGTCTCGCGCCGCTGGTTGGGCAGTTCGATGCCGATGGCGTTGCGGCCCGGCACCACCGAGACGCGGGCCGAGGCCACGCTCATGGAGCGCGCGATGTCGTCGGCCAGGGCCACCACGCGGGCCGACTTCACGCCGGCGGCGGGCACCAGCTCGTACAGGGTGACCACGGGGCCGGGGCGGATCTGGTCCACCTGGCCGCGGACGCCGAACTCGGCCAGCACGCTCTCCAGGAGCTGGGCGTTCTGGCGCAGCGCGCCTTCGTCGAACTGGGCGGCCCGCGCCGGCGCCTTGGACAGCATCGACAGTTCCGGAAGCTGGAATCCGCCGTCCTGGGCGAAGGCGAATGTGGCCTGCGCCTCCTTCTGCTCGCGCGCGCTCTCCTTGGGCGCCGGCTTGGGAGCCTTGACCAGCGGCGCCGGCGCGTCGGCTGCCGAGGCCGCGATCGGGGCGGACCCCGGGACGGGATCGTCCGGGGCGGCCTCGGGAACGGCCGGCGCCTCGCCCCGGCCCCGGCGGGCCACGCGGGCCGGCTTGGGCTCGGGCGCCTGGGCCTTGAGCTTGGGTCGGGGCGTGAGCGCGTGGCCCAGGCCGTCCGCCATCCGGCGGAGATCCAGGCGCGACAGGCCCAGGCCGTAGCCGAACGCCAGAAGGCCGGCGACGGCGAAGGCCACGCCGGCGACCGGCGCGGCCGCCGGAATGCGCGCATAGGCGATCAGGCCCGCCAGCCCGGTGAACAGGCCGTCGCCCCAGAAGCCGCCCAGGCCCTTGGCCAGCGGCCAGCCGGCGGGGATCGGCGCCCAGGCCAGGGCGGCGGCCACGGCCAGCAGCCCCAGGGCGCCCAGCCCGGCGCGCAATCTCAGGCGCAGTCGCGCCGTCTCGGGCTCGGGATCGGTCACCCGGGCCAGGCCGCACACCACCAGCAGCAGCGCCGCCAGGGCCGCGGCCAGGCCCAGCGACTGGATGCCGGCGTCCGCCAGGACCGCGCCGGCTCCGCCCAGGGCGTTGGTCGGCGCGGCGGGACCCGAGGCGTTCAGGCTGGGATCGGCGGGATTGTAGGTCGCGAACGCCACTGCGAGCACGACGCCGGCCGCCGCCACGAGGCCGCCCCGCAGCCGCGCCGCCGCCGGATGGTCCCAGATCAGCCGCGCGATGTGGAAGACGAGCTCCCCGCCGGTTTTCCGCGCCGCGCGCGCCATGCCCAAAGGCCTCCGAGACGATGTCGAGGGCCCTGTTTGCGGCAGGGACCGTTAATCGCGCGTTTACCGTGATTTGGCGGAAGGGTGCAGGCGTCCCGGGAACCCCTTCAGGCCGCGGCGGAAGCCGAGGCGCGCCGGTTCAGAAGCTGTTCGGCGCAGGCGTAGGTCCTTGCATTGTCCACGTCGATGGCGTGGGCGCCGTCGGCCAGGATCACGGGTTCGATCCGCAGCCGGAACCGCCGGCCCAGCCGCCCGAGCGCGCCGCGCAGCGTGAGACGGCCCAGCAGCATGAGCGCCAGGTTGGCCGGACCCAGGTGGAGGAGCATCCGCAACGGCTTCTTGGCGAACTGCCCGCCGCTCCGGAAGCTCTCGGCCGCCCGCGCCGCCGCCGGGCCGCTGAGGGCGTAGAGGTTGCAGTTCGACCAGGCTCCGTCGGCGAAGCGGTAGAACCGCCGCTGGCCGTCCGGATGCGCCGCCCTCACCGCCGCCTCGGCCGCCAGCGCTACGGCCACATCGGCGCCCCGGGACAGGGCCGTCAGGATCTCCAGCACCGCGCCAGGGGTGAGCAGGACGTTGTCGGACGTGGTGATGACGATGGGCCCTTCCACCCCCGCCGCGGCGGCGTGGACGCTGTCCGCCAGGTTGCCCGCCGCGACGACCGCTTCCACCGGCGCGGGGCCACGACCCAGCACGCCCATCACGGCGCCCAGGTTCGCCGGCTCGGCCACCACCTTCAGCCGCGCCAGGCCGGGAGTGGCCTGCAGCGCCGCCGCGGCGTGCGCCACCAGCGGCGCGCCGCAGATGGGCGCCAGGCTCTTGTTGGGAACGCCGGCCGCCGCGGCCAGGGTGTCGACGACGCCCGCGCGCTGGCCGGCCAGCAGGATGGCGGTGAACCGCGTCTCCGACGTCGGTTCAGGCCGCGACATGGAAGGTCCGGGCCAGCAGCCCCTGGCGGGAGAGGCTCTCGGTCAGGATGGTCTCGATCAGGTCGCGGTGGCTCCAGCCGATCTGGCCGGCCGCCAGGGCGATGGTCTTCCGGGACCAGAGGTTGCAGTTGAGGTTGACCTCCAGGAACTGGATCTCTCCCGTCCGCACGTCGGTCCGGAACTCGAAGCGGCCGTAGTCGAACGGCCCGAACTCGGCCAGCATCCGCTGCGCCCGGGCTTCCACGATCCGGCGCGTATCGCCGTCCGCCAGGGGGCCGATCTCATAGGCCGGTTCCGCGGTGGGCCCTCCGGCCCGCCCGGACGCCAGGCTGCGCTTCTCGGCGTAGGTCCGCAGCGCCTCGGGGTCGGCCTGTTCCACGATCTGAACAGGCAGCAGCGCGGGAGCGCCCCCCGATGTAATGACCGGAACCTCGATGTCGTGGCCGGGCATGAACGGCTCGACCAGGGCGTCGTGGCCTTCGTCGTGCAGGCGCAGCACGGCGGCCCGTACGCCGGGCCAGTCGACGGCGTCGCCGACTCCCCAGCTCGCGGACGAGGCGTTGGGCTTGACCACATAGCGGTCGGCGCGGGGGCATGCGCCCGGGTCGAGCGGTGCGCCGCGGCGATAGATCGCCCAGGGCGCGGTCGGCACGCCGTGGGCCACGGCCACGCGCTTGGCCAGGTGCTTGTCGTCGGCCAGCCCGCGCAGGATCGGGCTCGCGCCCAGGTACGGCAGGCCCAGGCGTCCGCACAGGAGCGGCAGCAGCATCTCCGAGTTGAGGAACCCGCCCCGGTTCAGCAGGGGGAAGACGAAGTCCGCCAGGGGATCCTCGAACAGGGCGCTGTCGTGGTCGGCGAGGGCGAGGTTCACGCCGATCTCCTCCAGGGTCAGCCGCATCTCGCGGTGATAGAGGGCGTGGTTGCCATCCTGCGGATGCAGGCCCCCGTCCCATCGCGCATGCTTGGCGATGAACAGGATGCGCAGGGCGCGCGCCGCGGCCGGCAGCCGGCTGGGCGCGAGTGTCGGATGGATCATGCGGGCGGCCCCTTTCGCCCGTCCCTTAGCCGGGTCGCATGACGGCGCCGCTACGCTTTGGTGGCAGGACGATGAGCGGCCCAGCAAAGCGGCAAGCCGCCCCGCGTCCGCTGGACGCCGAAAGTGATGATCCCGCGTCCGCTGGACGCAAGGACCATCCCGCGTCCGCTGGACGCAGCGTCACCTTGACACCGGATGTCTCGAATTTGGAGCGGGCGAGGCGATTCGAACGCCCGACCCCAACCTTGGCAAGGTTGTGCTCTACCCCTGAGCTACGCCCGCGCTCCGACGGGTCCGTGGCCGGTCCCGATTGCGAGAGGCGGCCTTATGGCAGACCGCCCCTGGGTTTGCAACTGGGTTTGCGAACGGTCCCGGGCGGAGAATCCTCAGCGGAATTTCGGGGCCTTCAGCCGGCGCTTGTTGACGTGTCCTTCCGGGTTCGGCGCCCCGGCTTCCTCGGGGAACTCGCCCTTGAAGTAGTAGCGCTGCCAGGCCTCCTTGGTGGCCTCGGGATCACCGCGGAAGATCTTCTTGTTGAACTCGCTGCGGTGCTTCTCCCAGACGTCGTACTGGTGGCGCAGCTCGGGGTTGGAATCGAGCTGGCGGATCACCGGCTGGATCTCGTGCAGGGTGTGGTCCTGCAGCAGGCTGATGAAGCAGAAGGGCTCGCCCTTCTCGAACCGCACCCGGCCTGGCCGCGTGAAGAGCCAGTTCATGGTGAAGGGAAAGGGCAGCCAGTCGGTTTCGACCACGCCCGACAGCGGCTGGATGCCGTCCTTGACCTGATTGGGCGCGCCCATGACCCACATCGACCACCCCGGGGGCGTGCGGAACATGTAGCCCGCATGGAACGTCACCACGCCGTGGCTGAAGTGACTGGAGACATAGTGGTGGAAGTGAGGGTGGGGCCGGTCGGGCGTGAGCTTGATGTCCTCCTGCATCAGGCCGCCGTTCCATTCGGCGGTGAACGCGACGGGGCACAGGAGCTCCCAGCCGGACGAGTTGGCCATGTTGAGCGGCAGGCACCGATAGGGGTGCCGCGCCATGAAGCTGTCCATCCAGGCGCGCTGCGGGCGGCCAGGGACGATCTCGGGCGGGGTCACGTCGCGCGAGACGGTGGGATAGCACTCCAGTTCCATGGGTTCTCGCTGGCTCGGGGCTCTCGGCGGGTTGCGCTCGACGCCCGACCCTTAAGCTCCCGTTTCGCCCGACGTCCAGTGCGGGGGAGAGCGCGATACGAAAAAGCCCCGGCTGCGGGCGCAGCCGGGGCCTTCGTGTCATCGCAACGCCGTCGCCGGCGCCGCAGCGTCGAACCTAGGCGAGCACCCGGCGACGCGAACGGAGCATGGTGCCAGCGGCGCCGAAGCCCATGATCATCATAGCCCAGGTGGCGGGTTCGGGAACCACGCCGAGCGAGCCGGCGAGACCGTCGAACTCGAACGCGTCCTGGCTGGAGGCGAACGTGATCGAAGACACCTTCTTGCCTTCAAAGTCGTAGAAGATCCGATAGCCGGCGGTGCGGTCACCGTCGCCGGCGGGGGAGCCGCCCCAGATCGAATTGCCGCTGAAAACCTGGCTGCCGCCGCCCACGAAGTTGAAGGTCACTTCGTTATACTCGTCGGGCGAGCCCATGTAGAAGCTGAACGACGTGAAGGCGAAGCCGTTCAGGGCCGAGAACGTGGCGGTCGTGCCGCCCTGCACGGAGGCGTAGTTGGTGTCGTCCACCGGGACCGTGGCGCCGCCCACGGTGGTGCCGCCCGACCAGGGCGGGGGCGCGGAATTGGTGATCGGGTCGGGCGTCGTCGTGACGACGTTGCCGACATACAGCACATTGGCGTCGCTGATGGCGTCGAAATCCTCGAGGATCACCTGGCCAGGCAGAAGGCTGGTGCCAAGCAGATCGTCCGCGGTGGTAGCGGTGGTGATCACGACAACGGCGTTGGCCGAGGACGCCGCCCCGACCACCAGTGCGGCGACGGACGCCGCGGCTAGAAACTTGTTCATATTGCACCCCGAAAAGTCGGCGGGCCCACTCCGGACCCATCGTCGGGAACCATACATTAACTTTGTTCCTGCGGCGAATCGCCTCGCCTCTCAGGCGTGTATTCGACGAAAGTGCAGAAAAATCATGTTCTTTGAACGTCGTCGCCGCAACTGTCGCGAGAGAGTCTTCAGCCCGTGGCCAGGCTCGGCTATCGCAGGCGCATGAAGACGCGCCCCGACCTGGAAGCCTTCCTCGACCGCCTGGGCGTCGCGCACGGGACGTTCGAGCATCCGGCCGTGTTCACGGTGGGAGAGGGCGAGGACATCAAGACGCGAATTCCCGGCGCGCACACCAAGAACCTGTTCCTCAAGGATGCGAAGGGCCAGCTCTGGCTGATCTCCGCCGAGGGGCACGCCCGCATCGACCTGAAGCGCCTGCACGTCGTGATCGGCTCGGCGCGCCTCTCGTTCGGCAGCCCTGAGCTCATGTTCGAGACGCTGGGCGTCACGCCGGGGTCGGTCACGGCCTTCGGCCTGATCAACGACGTCGGGCGCCGCGTGCGCTTCGTCCTGGACCGCACCCTGGCCGAGGCCGACCGCGTGAACTTCCATCCCCTGACGAACACGGCGACCACGACGGTGACGCGCGACGGCTTCCGGGGCTTCCTGTCGGCGCTGGACGTCCGGCCCCTGGTGGTGGATTTCGAGGCTATGGCCGTGATCGAAGAGGCGCCGGCGCGTTGAAGACCGGCTGCATTGCGACCATCTTGGGGGCCTCGACGTTGAGAACCCATCGGACAAGGAATCTGCGGGCATGACCCTGATCGGCGACATTCAAGGCCAGAATCCGGGCCAGAACCCGGGCCAGCCGGCCGGCCGGCCCGATCCCGCCGACCTGATCAAGGACGCGACCGACGCGACCTTCATGGCCGACGTGGTCGAGGCGTCGAAGACCCAGCCGGTGATCGTGGATTTCTGGGCGCCCTGGTGCGGACCGTGCCGCCAGCTGGGCCCCGCCCTGGAGAAGGCGGTCACCGCGGCGAAGGGCGCGGTGAAGCTGGTCAAGGTGGATATCGACCGCAACCCCGCCTACGCCGGTCAGCTCCGCGTGCAGTCGATCCCGGCCGTGTTCGCCTTCGTGGACGGCCGCCCCGTCGACGGTTTCATGGGCGCGCTGCCCGACAGCCAGGTGAAGCAGTTCGTGGATGGCCTGGCCAAGCAGGGCGCCGGCGCCTCGCCGGTTGACGAACTGCTCGACATGGCCCGGGAGTCGCTGGAGCTGGGCGACATGGGCGGCGCGGCCCAGGCCTACGCCCAGGCGCTTCAGATGGATCCCGGCAATGTGAAGGCCATCGGCGGGATGGCCCGCCTCTACCAGCAGGCCGGCGACCTCGAGCGTGCCGCCGAGGTGCTCGAGATGGCGCCCGAGGGCGCCAAGGACCCCGACATCGACGCCGTGCGCGCGGCCCTCGCCCTGGCCGCCGAGGCGCCGTCCGAGACCGCCGAGTTCGAACGCCGCCTCGCCGCAGACCCCGACGACCATGAGGCGCGACTGGAATACGCCACGGCGCTGGCCGCGTCGGGCCGGATGATGGAGGCGGTCGACCAGCTCATCGACAGCATCGGCCGCGACCGCGAGTGGAACGATCAGGCGGCGCGAAAGCAGCTCCTGACCGTGTTCGAGGCGGCTGGCCCGGTGTCGGACGTGGCCAAGCAGGGGCGCCGCAAGCTGTCGGCGATCCTGTTCAGCTAGGCGTCCGGCCAGGGCGGCTCATTCGGGAAGGCCATTCAGGAAGGGAGGCGCATGGCGCCCTACCGCCAGACCAGCGACCTGCCGCAGCTCATTCCGGTCTTTCCCCTGGACGGCGCCCTGCTGCTGCCGGGGGGCGAACTGCCGCTGCAGATCTTCGAGCCGCGCTACCTCAACATGGTGGACGACGCGATGGCGGGAGATCGGGTGATCGGCATGATCCAGACCCGCGGCGGCTCGCGGTCCCGGCCGGTCCTGGCCCACGTGGGCTGCCTGGGGCGGATCACCAGCTACGCCGAGACCTCGGACGGGCGCTACCTGATCACCCTGACGGGCCTCTGCCGCTTCGATACGGGGGAGGAGCTCGACCTGCGCCTGCCCTACCGCCAGGTGCGCGCCCGTTATGACCGCTTCGGCGACGACCTGGGCCGCGACGAGGAGGCCGAAGCCGGCGAGGCCGCCCGCGCCCGCTTCGCGACGGCGCTCAAGCGCTATCTCAACCAGCGCGAACTCGACATCGACTGGGAAACGGCCAACGAGGCGCCGCTGGAGGCGCTGGTGAACAGCCTCTGCATGGGCCTGCCGTTCGCGCCGGCCGAGAAGCAGGCGCTGCTGGAGGCCAGCAACCTGCCGGCGCGTTTCGAGGTGCTGACCACCCTGCTGGAGATCGACGCCACGGATCCGGATGACGAACCCCATCGGCTCCAGTAGACGGGCACGCCATGACCGCTTCCGCGCCCTCGCCCGCCCCCACGCCCGCCCCCACGCCCGACGTCGATCCGCGCCTCCTGGAGGTGCTCGTGTGCCCCGTGACCCACGGGCCGCTCGTCTATGACCGGGACAGGGCGGAACTGGTGAGCAAGGGTGCGCGGCTCGCCTACCCCATCCGGGACGGCGTGCCGATCATGTTGCCGGAAGAAGCTCGCGAGCTGGGGGAGGGCGAGTAGCTAGAGCGCCTCGCCTTTCAGCAGCCGGGGCAGGTCGCCCACAGCGCCGCCGGCCTCGTGCATGAAGAAGCGCCGGGCCGGGCCGATCCGGTTCACCACCGACATGCCGACGCCGCGGGCCGCGCGCAGGAGCGGGTTGTCGTTGGAGAACAGCCGGACGAAGGCGTCCATGCCGACCGACAGCGAGACCGTGTCGAACCGGCGCCAGGCGGCGTAGCGTTCGAGGACGACTTCGGAGCCGATGTCCTCGCCCAGCCGGATGGCGTCCACCACCACCTCGGCCAGCGCCGCGGCGCCCTTCAGGCCCAGGTTCAGGCCCTGGCCGGCGATCGGATGCACCCCGTGCGCAGCATCGCCCAGCAGCGCCGCCCTCGGAGCCGTGAAGCGTTCGGCGAGCTGTAGGCTGAGAGGATAGGTGAAGACCGGCCCCTCCACGGCGACGCCGCCCAGGAAATCGCCGAACCGGCGCTCGAGGTGCGCCTGGAACACCTCGGCCCGGGCGGTCTTCAGCGCCTCGGCCTGCGCCGCCGGCTCGGTCCAGACGAGGCTGGCGCGCCGGCCGGTCAGGGGCAGGATCGCGAACGGGCCTCCGGGCAGGAAGTATTCGTGGGCGACGCCTTCGTGGTCGATGTCCAGTCGCACCGTCGCCACCACGCCGGCCTGCGCATAGGGCCAACCGACGACACCGATCCCGGCCGCCTCGCGGATCACCGACCCGCGGCCCTCGGCGCCCACCACCAGCGGGGCCTCCAGCGTGCGGCCGTCGGCCAGGGCGACCTCGGCGCTTCGTGCGCCGAAGACGGCGCCTGCCACCCTTGCGGGAGCCAGGACGGGAACGCCGGCGTCGGCGACCGCCTGGGCCAGGGCGGCGCGGATATGGCGGTTCTCGAGCAGATACCCCAGGGGTTCGCCGTCGGACCGGTCGGCGATCTCGTCGGACTCGAAGCGCAGGAAGAAGGGCGTCTGTGGCCCGGCCGCCGCGCCCGGCGCGGTCCCGTCGGTGACCAGGATCTGCTCGATCCGCTGGGCGTGCGGGTCCAACGCCCCGGCCAGCCCCAGCGCCCGCCACTGGCGATAGGCCGCATAGGCGATGGCCGAAGCCCGGCCGTCGAAGGTCGGCGCGAGCTGGGCGTCGAAGGCCACCGGATCGATCAGGACGGGTCGAAGCCCGGCTCGGGCCAGCGAGAGCGCCAGGGTCGCCCCGGCGATCCCGGCCCCGGCGATGACGACGTCGGCGGTCGCTGGCGTATCGGGCTCGGGCATGAGGGGCTCGGGCATGGCGGGGATAGGCCACGAAAGCCGGCGCCCGTCCAGCGCAAGGCGAATGGACGCGCCGGTCCAGTTTTCGCTTGGCGCCCGTCAGGGCCGGGCCTCTACTGGCGGCGAATGGACCGTAGAGTCCAAGTTTCAGTTGGGACGCGCCCGGAATGATGCAGCTCCTCAGAAGCCGGTTGGCCATGATCGCCGCCGCGGGCGTCGCGGGGGTGGCGGTCCTCGCGCTGGGCGTCGCCTGGTGGATGGGCAAGCAGAGGTACGAAGCCACGGACAACGCCTTCGTCCAGGCCGACAACGTGTCTGTGGCGCCCCTGGTCGAAGGCTATGTCGCCGAGGTGCTGGTGGACGACAACGAGTCGGTCACCGCCGGCCAGGTGCTGGCGCGGATCGACCCGGCGACCATAAGCGCGCGCCTGGCCGCCGCCGAGGCCAATGCGGCGGCGCTGGACGCGGCCGTGAATCAGGTGGACGACCGCGCCCGTCTCGCCCAGGCGGTGATCGCCGAGCGGTCGGCCGCCGTGGCCAGCGCCCGGGCCCAGGCCCGCTTCGCCGCCTCGGAACTCGATCGCTACGGCGCTCTCGCGACGTCGGGCTACGTGTCGTCGCAACGGGCCCAGAACGCCCGCATGGCCGCCGAGAAGGCCGACGCCGACGTCGCCCAGGCCGCGGCCGCGCTGGAGGCGGAGCGGCGCACCGCCGCCAGCCTGGGTTCCACACGTGTGCGAAGCGTCGCCGAGGCCCAGGCCGCCCGCGCCGCGGTCGAGCAGGCGCGGATCGATTTCGCGCGCACCGAGGTCAAGGCGCCGGCCGCGGGCGTGGTCGGCGCCCGCGGCGTGCGGCCCGGCCAGTACGTGCGGCCCGGCGCGGTGATGATGACCGTGGTTCCCCTGGGCGAGGCCTTCGTGGTCGCCAATTTCAAGGAGACCCAGGTGGCGCGCCTGCGCATCGGCCAGCCGGTGGAGATCAAGGCCGACGCCTTCGGCGGCCGGCCGATCAAGGGCCATGTGATGTCGTTCTCGCCGGCCACAGGGGCCGAGTTCGCCCTGATCCCGGTCGAGAACGCGGTGGGCAACTTCACCAAGATCGCACAGCGGCTGCCGGTCAAGATCGCCGTCGACCGCAGCCAGCCCCTGGCGGCGGCGTTGCGACCGGGCCTCTCGGTCGAGGTGAAGGTGGACGTGCGTGAGAACACCGGCCCCAGCTTCGCCGAGGCCGCCCAGGCGCCGGCCCGATACGCCGGAGGCGCGGTCCGGCCGTGAGTTCGACCGATGTCCCGGCGGGGCGGGAGCCCGGCGGTTCGGGGCCAGCGGGTCCGGGTGGGGGGGCGCCGGCCGTGGCCGCTCCAACGGATCCCCAGGCGGCCGGTCCTCAACCGCTGGGGGCCGACGGTCGACCGGTCGACTGGACCAAGGTCTACCTCGGCTTCTCGGGTCTGGCCGTGGGCCAGTTCATGGCGCTGCTGGATATCCAGATCGTGGCCGCCGCCCTGGCCGAGGTTCAGGCCGGCATCGGCGCGACGGCGGACGAGATCGGGTGGATCCAGAGCGTCTATCTGCTGACCGAGGTGGTCGCGATTCCGGTCAGCGCCTACCTGTCGAAGCTCTGGGGGGTGCGGCCGTTCTACATGGTCACCACCGTGGCCTTCATCCTCACCTCGATCGCCGTCGGCCTGTCCGGCGATATCCAGACGATGATCTTCGCGCGGGCGCTCCAGGGCCTGGCGGCTGGCGCCATGATCCCGGCCACCTTCGCCATCGCCATGACCGTCTTCCCGATCGAGAAGCGGCTCTCGGCCAATGTCATCGTCAGCATGATCGTGACGCTGGCGCCCACCATAGGTCCCACGATGGGCGGCCATATCGCGGAGGCGATGGGCTGGCGCTGGCTGTTCTTCATCAACATCGGCCCGGGCCTCCTGGTCCTCTTCCTGGTGGGCCGCTACCTCGACTTCGACCGGCCGGAGCCCGGGATGGCCAAAGGCATCGACTGGTGGGGGCTGGGCCTGATGACCACCTTCCTGATCGCGATGCAGTACGTGCTGGAGGAGGGCGCCGAGAACAGCTGGTTCCAGGACGACATCGTGCTCTGGGTCTCGGTCCTGACCGTGATCTCCGGGGTGGCCTTCATCTGGCGACAGCTGGTCTATCGCCAGCCGATCGTGTCGCTGGGGCCGTTCCGGGACCGTAACTTCACCCTGGGCATCGTGATCACCTTCATCTCGGGCGCGGCGCTCTATGGGGGCACGTTCCTGCTGCCGCTCTTCCTGGCGCACGTCCGGGGCTACTCCGCGGCGGAGGTGGGCAATGTGATGCTGGTCTCCGGCCTGGTGATGTTCGTCGCCACGCCTGCGCTGGGTCGGTTCATTCGCGCGGTGGATTTCCGCTTCTCGCTGGGGCTGGGCATGGCGCTCACCGCCTGGGGCATGTGGCAGGGGGTCTACGTCAACGATCAGTGGGGCTTCTGGGAGTTCGCCGGCATGCAGACGGCCCGCGGCCTGGGCTCGATGGTGGCCATGATCGCCGCTTCGCAGATGAGCGTGGCCACCCTGCCGCTCTCGATGATGAAGGACGCCTCGGGCCTCATAAACCTGATCCGCAACGTGGGCGGGGCCTTCGGCATCGCCATCATCTCCACCACCCTCTTCCAGACGGGCGCCGCCCATCTCCAGGCCCTCAGCGAAGGTGTGAGCAGCGCGAGCCTGCGCGCCCAGGATTTCCTGGCGGGCATGACCTCGCGGATGGAGGGGCTGGGTGTCGCCGATCCCGCCGGCGCCGCGCGCAAGGCGATGGGATTCATGATCCAGCGCGACGCCCAGGTGCTGGCCTACATCGACGCCTTCGCGCTGGTGGCCGTCGGCGCCGCGATTGCGGCGGCCATCGGCTTCTTCGCCGCGCCGGCCGGGCTGAAGGCGCCCGGCGCGGCTCCCAACCCGGCGAGCCGGCCGGGCGGGGGGCGCTGATGCCCCGCGTCGCCGGCCGGATCGACCTCTCGAAGAACGAGGCCATTCTGGACGCCGCGGTCGAGGTGCTGACCGAACGCGGGGTCGCCGCTTCGATGGAGGAGATCGCCCGCCGCGCCGGCGTCTCGAAGCAGACGGTCTACAATCACTACGGCTCGAAGGCCGAGCTCATCCGGGCCCTGATGGCGCGCCGGGTGCATGAGATCACCGCGTCGCTCGAGACGCCGGGCGCCGTCGAGAACCCGCGGGAGGCGCTGGCCGCCTTCGCCCGCATCCTGCTGGAGACGGCCATGACGCCCCGGGCGGCGGCTTTCATGCGCACCGCGATGCTGGACGCCACGCGCCAGGCCGACCTCGGGGTGGCGGTGTTCGAGGCCGGGCCTCGGGCCAGCCGGCGCAAGCTGGCGCAGTTCCTGGCGCTGGAGACTGCGGCCGGCCGCCTGAACTGCCCGGACCCGCAGGAGGCGGCCGAGTTCTTCGCCGGGATGGTGCTGGGCTCGTACCAGACGGCGTCGCTGCTCGGCGTCGACACCACGCTCGACGACTTCCGCGTCGACCGGCTGGCGCGGGAAGCCGCCCATCGCTTCCTGCGGGCCTACGCGCCGTAGGCGGGGGAGGCTCAGCCCTCGCCGCCCTCGTCCTCCGAGAAGCCCATGATGTGGAAGCCGGCGTCCACATGGATGCATTCGCCGGTGGTCGACAGGCCCAGGTCCGACAGCAGCCACAGCGCGCAGCCCGCCACCCCCTCCATCGCCGTGTCCTCCTTCATGGCCGACAGCGAACGGCCCTTGGCCAGCATGCCGCGGCCGCCCGAGATGCCCGCCAGCGAGAGCGTCTTCATGGCGCCCGGCGAGATCGCGTTCACCCGGACGCCCCTGGGTCCCAGGTCGCGCGCGGCGTAGCGGACCGACGCCTCCAGCGCGGCCTTGGCCACGCCCATGGTGTTGTAGTTGGGGATCGCCCGCTCGGAGCCCATGTAGGTCAGGGTGACGATCGAGCCGCCGGCCTCGGGCATCAGGGCCGCGGCGCGGCGCGCGCAGTCCACGAAGCTGAACGCCGAGATGTCCATCGCCCGCAGGAATCCCTCGCGGGTGGTGTTGTCCACGAAGCTGCCCTTCAGCTCGTCCTTGTTGGCGAAGGCGATGGCGTGGACGAAGAAGTCGATCTGGCCGAACGCGTCCTCGACGGCCTTGAAGCCCGCGTCCATCGAGGCGTCGTCGGTCACGTCCACGGGCGCCAGCACCTTCACCCCGAGGCTCTCGGCCAGCGGCTGCACCCGCCGCTCCATCCCGGGAAGGTGCAGGAACGCCATTTCCGCCCCCTGCGCGGCGAGCTGGCTGGCGATGCCCCAGGCGATGGACTGGTGGTTGGCGACCCCGGTCACCACGCCCCGCTTGCCCTTCATCAGGGTTCCGGTCGGCATCTGATAGTCGTCGGCCACGTGGCGGTTCTCCCTTGTTCCTCCCTCCCCTTAATGGGGAGGGACAGGCCGCGCCAGCGGCCAGGGTGGGGAAGCGGGGGTCATCCCCGACCTCCGCACGCCGGCCCACGCTTTCACCCTGGCGGCTGCGCCCGCCTGTCCCGCCCCATCAAGGGGCGGGAGGGTGCGCCAGCACCGCCTTCGGATCGAAACCCATCGCCTCGACACGCGCCTCCCAGCGCTCCAGCGCGTCGTAGTAGTAGTCGAAGATGCAGGGGCAGCACCCGCGCTTGCAGCACTCGTAGTCCTGTGGCCGATCGGGCGGCCGCGGGATCTTCGGGTCGGGGGCCGCCACGACGGTCAGGTCCCCGCCATCAGGCCCGCGCCATCACCAGGCAGCCGTTCGTGCCGCCGAACCCGAAGCTGTTGCTCATCACCGTCTCAAGCGGACGGTCCAGCCGCTCGCGCACGATCGGCATGTCGGCGAAGGCCGGGTCCAGGTTCTCGATGTGCGCGCTCTCGGTGACGAAGCCGTTGTTGAGCATCAGGAGCGAATAGATCGCCTCCTGCACGCCCGCCGCGCCCAGGCTGTGGCCGGTCAGCGACTTGGTGGACGAGATCAGCGGCGCCCTGTCGCCGAACACGGCGCGCACGGCCTCCATCTCCTTCACGTCGCCGACCGGCGTGCCGGTGCCATGCGGGTTCAGGTAGTCGATGGCGCGGCCCTCGGGATTGGCCAGGCGCATGCAGCGCGCCGCGCCCTCGCCGGACGGGGCCACCATGTCGAAGCCGTCGGAATTGGCCGCGTAGCCCACGATCTCGCCGTAGATCTTCGCGCCGCGCGCCCGGGCCCGCTCCATCTCCTCCAGCACGAGCATCCCGGCTCCGCCGGCGATGACGAAGCCGTCGCGGTCGACGTCATAGGCGCGGCTGGCGACCTCGGGCCGGTCGTTGAACTTGGCGCTCATGGCGCCCATGGCGTCGAACAGGACCGACAGCGTCCAGTCCAGCTCCTCGGTCCCGCCGGCGAACACCACGTCCTGCTTGCCCATCAGGATCTGCTCGTAGGCCGTGCCGATGCAGTGGGTCGAGGTGGCGCAGGCCGAGCTGATCGAGAAGTTCAGGCCGCGGATCTTGAACCAGGTGGCCAGCGTGGCCGAGGCGCCTGAACTCATGGCCTTGGGCACCGCGAACGGGCCGACGCGCTTGGGCCCCTTCTCCCGGGCGATGGCCGCAGCCTCGACGATGGCCTTGGTCGACGGCCCGCCCGAGCCCACGATCAGGCCGGTGCGCTCGTGGCTGACCTCGGACTCGGTCAGGCCGGAGTCGGCGATCGCCTGTTCCATCGCGATGTGGCCGAACGCCGTGCCCTGGGCCAGGAACCGGGCGGCGCGCCGGTCGACCATCGCCTCCCAGTCCAGGCGCGGCGGCGCATGGACCTGGCAGCGGAAGCCCAGCTCGGCGTACTCGGGCGCCGCGGTGACGCCAGACTTCGCCTCGCGCAGGGACGCCAGGACCTCATTGGTGTTGTTGCCGATGGACGAGACGATTCCCATCCCGGTGACGGCCACGCGGCGCATCCGTCAGTCTCCTCCGAACTCTCGCCTGGCCGTCGTCACGCCAGGTCTTCGGGTTTGAACAGGCCCACGCGCAGGTCCTTCGCCTCATAGATGGGTTTGCCGTCGGCGAGGAGAACCCCGTCGCCCACGCCCATCACCAGCTTGCGCAGGATCACCCGCTTGAGGTCGATCTTGTAGACCACCTTCTGGACGGCCGGCGTCACCTGGCCGGTGAACTTCACCTCGCCCACGCCCAGCGCGCGGCCGCGGCCCGGCGCGCCGCTCCAGCCCAGGAAGAAGCCCACGAGCTGCCACATGGCGTCCAGGCCCAGGCAGCCCGGCATGACCGGGTCGCCGATGAAGTGGCAGTCGAAGAACCAGAGGTCGCGGGCGATATCCAGCTCGGCCTCGACGTGGCCCTTGCCGTGCGCGCCGCCCGTGGCGTTGATCTCGACGATACGGTCGAACATCAGCATCGGCGGCGCCGGGAGCTGGGCGTTGCCCGGTCCGAACATCTCGCCGCGCCCGCAGGCCAGGAGCTCGTCGCGCGTGAAGCTGGAGGGCCGGTTCGCCGCGTCGGTCATTCGAAGGAGCCTTTAGATTCCGAAGGGGCCGGGCCTAGCACGTTGACGTACGGAGCCTCAACGGCATTGCGGGGTGTCCGTCGTGCCCCAGAGCGCGCCCTGGCGCACCCAGCCGGTCGTGCGATCCGCTTTCACGCGGCACCAGCCCTTGTCGCAGCGGTCCAGCGACGCCAGCGCCCGCGCGCCCAGGAACGCCGCCGTCTCGGCGCCTGCGCGGGGCTTGCGCAGCAGGGGCTGGGGCCGTGTCCCCAGGTTGATCACCGCCCGACGGCCGTCGGTCACGCGCTTGTGCACCCAGGCCTTTCCGCCCTCGGGATCGCACACCCGACGCCAGTCGCTGGTCTCGGCCACCACCTGAACCGGAAGGCCGCGCGTGCGATAGATCCACAGCAGGCGGTGGTCGTCGCCAGGCCCCGCCCGGGCGTTCACCTCGCCGAACTTCAGGGTCACGTAGCGCGGAACGGGATATCCCGACGGCCCCTGTCGCGGACCGGCGTCCTGCGCCGTGGCCGGCAGAGCCAGGATCAGGGTCGCCAGGAAGGCCGCCCGCCGGTACGCCCCTCGCTTCAGGACACTCAATCCTTCGCCCTACCTCTCAGCCGACCCGCCAGTCCCCCGTCCGGCTCCGCGCGCCGTCCGGTCGCGCCCGCCGGCCGGTGTTGTCCCTGCGTCGCCTTGGCCGTGACGGGCCCCCCTGCTAAGGAATCGGCAAATCCGCGTACGCGCCCGAGCGGCGCATGACCCTTTCTCCCGTAGGCGCATGCCCACCCGCAAGCCGAAAGTCATCGTCACGCGCAAACTGCCGGACTCGGTCGAGACCCGCATGCGCGAACTCTTCGACGCCGAGCTCAACCTCACGGACGAGCCCCTCAGCCGCAAGGCGCTGATCGAGGCGGTCGGCCGCTGCGACGTGCTGGCCTCGACCATCACCGACAGGATCGACGCCGGCCTGATCGAGAAGGCCGGCGAAGGCCTGAAGCTGATCGCCAATTTCGGCGCGGGCGTCGACCACATCGACGTGGCCGCCGCCAACGCCCGCGGGATCATCGTCACCAACACGCCGGGCGTGCTGACCGAGGACACCGCCGACCTGACGCTGACCCTCATGATGGCCACGCTGCGGCGGGTGATCGAGGGCGCCAATGCGGTCCGGGCCGGCGAATTCACCGGCTGGGCGCCCACCTGGATGCTGGGCCGGCGAATCACCGGCAAGCGCCTGGGGATCGTCGGCATGGGCCGCATCGGCTCGGCCGTGGCCCGCCGGGCCAAGGCTTTCGGCCTTCAGATCCACTACCACAACCGCAAGCCCGTCAGCCGGGTGGTGGCCGACGAGCTGGAAGCCACCTACTGGGACAGCCTGGACCAGATGCTGGCGCGGGTGGACATCGTCTCGGTCCACGCCCCCGCGACGCCCGCCAGCTTCCATCTGCTTTCGGGTCGCCGCCTGAAGCTGCTCCAGCCGCACGCCATCGTGATCAATACGGCGCGCGGCAGCCTGATCGACGAACAGGCGCTGGCCGACCTGCTGGACGACGGCAAGATCGCCGGGGCCGGCCTCGACGTGTTCGAGCAGGAGCCGCGCATCAACCCCAAGCTCCTGAAGCTGCCCAACGCCGTGCTGCTGCCGCACATGGGCTCGGCCACCGTCGAGGCCCGCGTCGACATGGGCGAAAAGGTCATCATCAACATCAAGACCTGGATGGACGGCCACCGACCGCCCGATCGCGTGATCCCGCAGATGCTATAGAGCGCGAAGGCCCTCGGGTCGCGCCGGCGCCGCTGGAAACCGAGCGCACGCGCCACGCGAACCCTGCTCCGCCGCGCCGGGGTGGTCAGTCGATGTCCAGTCCCAGGGCGAGGCGTCCCGCCAGCCGCGCCTGCGTGGGCTCCTGCAGCGGATGATATCGCGCCGCCTGGACGTCACGCCAGATGCGCTCCAGTCCGTTCGCCCGGTAGAAGCCGGCTCCGCCGGCGGCGGCCAGGGCGCGTTCCACCGTCGCGATGGCCGACCGCGCCGCGAGCACCCGGCCGGTCATGATCCGGTTCGTCGCCGCCGGCCCGGGCTCGTCCGTGGCCGCGCAGGCCACCATGTCGGCAAGCGCCAGGCGAGCCGCGGCCAGGTGCGTCTCGGCCTCGCCCAGCGCGGCGACGGTGTCGACGGGCGCCCGCCCGCGGGATCGTGCGAGGGTCAGTTCCACGGCCTTGTCCCGCGCCGCCTCGGCCAGGCCCACATAGGCGCTGTAGATCAGCGGGAAGGCGATCAGGGTCACCATGTGCATCAGCGGATGCCACTTGCCCGCGGGCCTTCGCACGGTCACCGCCGCCTCGGGCACGAAGACGTCCGTGAGCTCGAGGTCGTGCGAGCCGGTGCCGCGCATGCCCAGCGTCCGCCAGGTGTCGAGGACCTCGACGCCTTCGGCCTTCATGGGAATGGCCATGTGCAGCACCGTCGGTCCCTCGGGGCCGTCCTGCACCGCCATCGTCACGAGCAGGTCACCCTGCTGGCAGCCGCTGGCGAACACCTTGCGACCGTTCACGCGGAAGCCGCCGTCCGCCGGGACCGCCCGGCATGAGCCGTCCAGCCAGTCCGAGCCGCCGGACGAGACCAGGGTGAGTTTCTCGGCCACGATGCGCCTCAGGAGGCCTTCGACCGCCTCGGGCGTGCGCCGCCACCGCCAGGCCGGCAGGGCCGCCGCGTGTGTGTGCATGGCGAAGGCCAGCGCCGTCGAGCCGCAGTGGCGGGCCAGCGTCCGCAGCACGGCCGACAGCTCGGCGTGGCTGGCGCCGCCGCCGCCCAGTTCGGCCGGCACGGCGGCGGCGTGGAACCCCTCCGCCTTCAGGAGCGCGAGGTTGTCGGCCACGAACGCGTCGGCCGCGTCGGCGTCCGCGGCGCGGGCGGCGATCTGCGGTCCCAGGTCTTCGGCGCGGCGCACCCAGTCCACGGCTTCCGCCTTCACGTTGATGGTCATCGGTCATCCTCCGGGAAATCGAGGACGACCTCATCGGCCAGGATGCCACCGCCGCTCCAGTTCGAAGAATGAACTTGTCGGACGCCGGTGTCCGGCGCTCATCATGCCGTCATGAAAGGCTATGGACAGTTCTGCCCGGTCGCCAAGACGGCCGAGGTCTTCGCCCAGCGGTGGACGCCGCTGGTCGTCCGCGAGCTCTGCTTCGGGCCGCGCCGGTTCACCGAGATCCACATGGGCGTGCCGCTGATGTCGCGCGCCCTGCTGGTCCAGCGGCTGGCCGAACTGGAGGCGGCGGGCGTGGTCGCCACCGAGCCGCTCGCCCAGGGCAAGCTCTACAGCCTGACGCCGGCCGGCGAGCAGATGAGCGAACTCGTGGCCCTGATGTCGGATTGGGGCCAGCGCCACGGCCAGGGCCGCATCGTCCACGAGGACCTGGACCCCACGCTCCTGATGTGGGGTATGAAGCGCCAGATCGACCCGCGCGAACTGCCCGGCCGCGACGTGGTGCTGCGTTTCGAGTTCCGCGGCCTGCCCCGCGCCCACGCCGCGCGCCGCTACTGGTGGATGATCCTGCGCGTCGACGACGTGGAGGTCTGCCTCAAGGACCCCGGGCGGGACGTCGACGTGGTGGTGGCCGCGGACCTCGAAGCCTTCGTCCGGGTGTGGATGGGCCATCGGGGGCTGGCGGACGCCCTGGCCTCTGGCGACATCGGCCTGTCGGGGGAGCGGGCGCGTATCGCCGAGCTGAAGCGTGCGCTCCGCATCGAGGACCGGACCGCTCTCAAGACCCTGGCCTTCCGCCCGGCGGCCTGAGGCGGCCCGGCTGCTCCCGCCGGCTCACTCCCCCGGCCGGTAATCGCGGCGGATGTGCCCCGCCAGGTCGGCCTCGGTGAACTTCACCGGCTTGGTCTTCCTGGCGGCGAAGACCGGCGTCTGGTCGGCGTAGTGGGGCGAGGCCTCGTCCAGGGTGGCCGCGCCGAACTGGTGGACGCTGCGCGACGAGAGCTTGCCGTCGCGGTCCCAGGTCACGAACATCACGAAGGTGTCGCCGGCCACCGCCCGCAGCCGCCCGTCGGGGTCGGGGCGGCCGTAGATGGCGCGGAAGATGTCGGGCCCGCCGTCCACCGCCACGTCGACCTGGCCGCGGCGGATGCGGTTGACCTCGCCCCAGGTCGGGTCGATGCGGCCGAACTTCGCCTTCAGCTCGGCCATCACCGCCTTCAGCGCCTCGACCGGCGGCCTGTCGGGCGACTGCTGGAGCCGCAGCACCGTCAGCACGCCCAGCGCGGCGGCGCGGCTCTCCACGTTCGTCCGGCGGTCCCAGCCCCGGAACAGCGCCTGGGCGGCGGCCAGGTCGGCGTCGCCATCGGCCGGGAGCGCGAGCAGCAGCGCCAGGCCCTTCGCCAGATCGGACTTCTCGCTATAGGCCAGGTCGTACTTGTAGGCGTCGAACTTGGCGTCGGTGATCGACGTATCCGCGCCATAGGTCTCCAGCGCCCGCCAGGCGCGGTTGGTCATGTTCGTCTGCAAACCCAGCGTCTGCGGGAACGCCTCGGGCTTCAGGTCGTCGTCCGGGTCGGTGGCCTGGAACGGGGTGTTGTTGGCGTTGAAGGTCCAGCCGGACCTGGGGTTCCAGACCTGCGGGACCTTGGCGAACGGAAGCTGGGCGGTCCAGATCAGGTCGGAGCGGTCGCCCGGCACGGTCCCGGACCAGTCGAACCCGTCCTTGCGCACCGGATAGCGGCCGTTGTGGACGTAGCCCACGTTGCCTTTGGCGTCGGCGTAGACGTAGTTGATCGAGGGCAGCACGCCCATCGCCATGGCCGCCTTCCACTCGGCCACGCTGCGGGCCTTGTTCATGGCGAAGTACTGGGCGTTCTGGCGCACCTCGCCCAGGCCCGCGAAGCGGATGGCGAAGACGCCGCGGTCCGAGCGCACCACCGGCCCATGCGCCGAGCGGCTCACCTCGCGGCGCACCGTCTCGAAGGTCCCGTCGGGGCGCTTCACCTTGATCTCGACCCAGCGGCTCTCGAAACGCCGCCACCGACCGTCCAGGCGGTACTGGTCGCGGTCGGCCGGGTTCACCGTCAGTTCGTAGACGTCGGCCAGGTCGGGGTTGTTGACCGTCGAAGCCCAGCCCAGGTGGGCGTTGTGGCCGTGCAGCATGAAGGGGGAGCCCGGGAAGAAGCCGCCGGCCACGTGCCAGCCCTCGCCGCTCTCCAGCACCGCCTCGTACCAGGCTAGCGGGCCGGTGAAGGGCTGGTGCGAATTGACCAGCAGGCGCGTCGCCCCGTCGGCCGAGCGCGACGGCCCCACGGCGACTCCGTTCGAGCCGATCTCGATCGGCAGGTCCAGGGACGCGGTCTTCGCCGCGTCCGGCTTGGGCTCGGGGCGGGGGCTCGGGCGCATCGCCTGCCGGAAGACGGCGTCCGCCCCATAGAACGTCGGGCCGCGATAGGTGGTCCCGGCGACGAGATCCCGGCCGGTCACCGGCAGCAGCCCGGAGGCGACCTTGTCGGGATGGCGCGCGGCGTAGTCGTTGAGGCCCGCGGCATAGGCCTCCATCACCCGGCGCAGCGGCGCGGGGAGGCCGGGGTAGCCCTTGTTCACCGCGCCCCACACATCCTGCAGGTGGACGAGGTCGTCGCTCTCCAGCCCCTCCGGCCCCTTCAACTCGGCAAGGCGGCCGCGGGCGGTGAACACCGCCTCCTGCATCGTGGCGAAATCGTCCTCGGAATGGGCCCAGGCCAGGCCATAGGCGACGTCGGCGTCGGTCTTGCCCTTGATGTGTGGCACGCCCCATTCGTCACGCCGGATGCGAACATCCCAGTCCATCGGGGCCGCCTGAGCCGCCGCGCCGCCCAACCCCGCGCAGATCGCCATCGCGATCAAAGTCGCCCGCATGTCTCGCCTCCCTCGTTCTTGCCATCACTGTCGCGAACCCGGCGCGTGGAGGCAATCGGCCGTGGCCAGGGCGGCGGCGCGGCCTATGGTGGCGCGATGGACGAGCGGTATCTCGACGATGTGGTGGCGATCCTGCCGCCCCTGCTCCAGGCCCTGGACCGCCTGGGCTTCCTGGCCCGGTATTTCGATCCCGCGCACTACGGCGAACTCCTGGCCGCGGTCGGCGCGCCCGAGGTGACGCTGGCCGCTCTCCGCCCAAGGCTGGCCGTCTGGCCGGAACCCCTGGCCGACGCCCGCGCCGCTCTCGCCACGGCCGCCGATGCGACGCTGGCGGCCTACGCCGGCCTGCGCGCCGCGCCCGACAACCTCGACGGGATGACCCCGGTGTTCCGGGCGTTGCGCGAACAGCCGCGAGCGCTGGAGGCGCTGTATCCCCTGTCGCGCGCCCTGCCGCCCGTCAGCCGCTTCTTCCTGGATCCCGCCCGGCGCGACGATGCCGAACTGTCGGCCGCCCTGATGGGGGCCGCGCCCCCGCCCGACACGGGTGTCCTGCATGGGGGTGGGGAGCCCGGCGCGCGTGGCGGCTGGTCGGCCTATGTTCCCGAGACCTATTCGCCCGACCGGGCCTGGCCGGTGGTCTTCGCCCTGCATGGCGGCAGCGGAAACGGCCGGGATTTCCTCTGGAGCTGGCTGCGCGAGGCGCGGACCTGGGGCGCGATCGTCGTGGCGCCCACCGCCGTCGGCCGCACCTGGGCCTTGCAGGGCGACGACGCCGACACGCCGAACCTCGCGGCGATCCTGGACGTCGTGCGGACGCGATGGACCATCGATCCGACCCGGATGCTGCTGTCGGGCATGAGCGACGGGGGGACGTTCAGCTATGTCAGCGGGCTGGAGCCGGCTTCGCCCTTCACCCACCTCGCGCCGGCCGCCGCCGCGTTCCACCCGATGATGGCGGCCTTCGCCGATCGGGAGCGGCTTCTGGGCCTGCCCATCCACATCGCCCACGGTGCGCGCGACTGGATGTTTCCCGTCGACATGGCGCGCGAGGCCGCCGACGCCTTGGCGCGCGCCGGCGCCGACGTGACCTATCGCGAACTGGACGACCTCAGCCACGCCTTCCCGCGCGAGCTGAACGGCGGAATCCTGGCCTGGATGGCGCGGACGGCGTCCGGACGCGGCGAGTAGGCGTCGGTTCGCGACCCGGCGCGCGCGCGTGGCATCAACAGTCGGTCAACCTCGGTGCGGCAAAATGATCGGCTGGCGGACCGGCCGGCGGTTCCCCGAGACCAAGGAAGACGGCGTCCGTGAGCGCCCCCACTTCAACCCCGACTTCAGTGCAGACTTCGACCACGCCCAAGACCGCCATCGCCAAGGCCCGTCCCGCTCCCGCGGGTCCCACGATGGGCCAGCTGGTGGGCTTCGTCTTCGCCAGCGCCGACATGGTCCTGGAGATCGGCCCCGGCGGGCGGGTGGGCTTTGCGACCGGCGCCGTGCACCGCCTGCTGGGGCGCACCGCCGAGACGCTGGCGGGCCACCTCTGGCAGGAACTGCTGGCGGACGGGGACGTGGATCTGGTGGACGCCGCGCTGGCGGACCTCCGGCCGGGCGAGCGGCGCGGCCCGTTCACGGTGAAGCTGGCCGGCGGTGGGCAGGCGGTGAACCTCTCGCTGTTCCAGATGCCCCAGCGGCCAGGCTGCACGGCGGCGGCGCTCAGCCTCTGCGCCCCGGCGGTGAACGGGCTGGCGGTGGACGAGACCGGGCTGGCCAATCGCGAGGATTTCGAAGCCGCCGCGGCCGTCATGCTGCGCGAGGCCGAGCGCAGCGGCGCGGCCCTCCGGGTCGACCTTCTGGAATTCGGCGGCCTGGCCGAGGCGCTGGAGGCGATGGCGGCGCCGGACGCCGAGGCGGCGCGTCGCAAGCTGGCCGGAACCCTGCGGGCGGCGTCCTACGGCGGCCTGCCCGCCGCAGCCCTGGGCGACGAGCGTTTTGCGGTCCTGCGTGACGGCCAGCGCGACGATGCGGCGTTGCTGGATCGGGTGCGCGCCTACGCCGGACCCGTGGTGCAGGTCTCGTCCGGCGAGCTGACCCTAGACGTCGATGCGCCCGGCGAGAGCCTGCGGGCGATCCGCTACGCCCTGGACCGCTGCATCGACGAAGGGCCGCAGGCCGCCGCCCGCAGCTTCGAGGCGGCGCTGCGCCAGACGGTCACGGAATCCGAGCGGTTCAAGGAGATGCTGCGCGCCGGCCGCTTCGAGCTGGTCTACCAGCCGGTCGTCGCCCTGACCTCGCGCGAGGTGCGGCACTACGAGGCCCTGACCAGGTTCGAGGGCGGCGGAGGCCCGGCGGCCACCATCCAGCTCGCCGAGGAGCTGGGCCTGGTGCTGGAGTTCGACATGACCGTCGTCCGCACGGTGGCGGCCGTGCTGGCCGAGGCTCGCGCCGACATCAGCGTGGCGGCCAACATCAGCGCCTATTCGCTCCAGTCTTCCGGCTTCGTGGAGGACCTGCTGGCCGTCACCGAGGCCGCGCCCAGCCTGCGACCGAGGCTCCACCTGGAGCTCACGGAAAGCCACAAGATCGCCGACCTCGCCCGCGCAAACACCCTGATCCAGAAGCTGCGGCGTGGCGGCCATCTGGTTTGCCTCGACGACTTCGGCGCCGGCGCAGCGTCCATGGACTACCTGCGCGAGATCGAGGTTGATGTGGTGAAGTTCGACGGGCGCTTCGTCCAGTCCTTGGCCGCCCGCCCCCGCGACGCCGTGATCCTCAACCGGCTGGCCTCGCTTTGCCGGGAGCTGGGAATGACGACCGTGGCCGAAATGGTCGAGACCGAGGACGCGGCGCGGCGGCTCTGCGAGCTGGGCGTGGACTACGGCCAGGGCTGGCTGTTCGGGAAGCCGGTGGCGCGCCTGCCCGGCGTGGAGCGTCCGCTCGGCCCTGTCGCGGTGCGTCGCAAGGGCGCCGTCGAATCCTGGGGCTGATCGGCCGGTCCTCCGCTTTCGGCGAGATGCGCGGGTTCGCCTCCTGGGCGCGCAGGTTTGCCGCAGGCCCGGATTTTGCCTAGAACGCCCGGCAGCCTGCCGTCCGGTCCCGCAAAGGGAGCGGTGGCGGGATTTTCGTGGGAGCGCGACGCCTTGGCCGAACGCCGGAAAAAGCCGATGCAGCGCCGGTTGGCCGAAGCCGGGATCATCGCGACCGCGGGCCTCAGCGCCGTGGCCGTCGCGCACGCCTCCCTGCTGCCCCTGCCTGTCGCGAAGCCGGAGGCCGTCGCCCTCACCAAGGCGCCGGTCACGGTCGTGGCCGAGGCGGAGGACGACATCCTCATCGCCTTCCGCGAGCCCGTCCCCGGCCATGCCGTGGTCTCGCCCTTCGGCCTGCGCCAGCTTCCCTGGGAGGGTTCCGGCCGCCTGCACGAGGGCGTGGATATCTCGGCCGACTCCGGCGTGCCCGTGATCGCGGCCGCCGAGGGCGTCGTGGTCGAAGCTGGGGAAAAGGGCGGCTACGGCCGCTATGTCGCCGTGCGCCACGCCGAGGGCCTGACCACCTTCTATGCCCATCTGGGGGCTATCGGGGCCGGGGTGAAGCCGGGCCTGGCGGTCGCCGCCGGCCAGCCGATCGGCCGCATCGGTTCGACCGGGGTGTCCACCGGCCCGCACCTGCATTTTGAGATCCGCGACCCCCAGGGCCGGCCGCTGAACCCGGCCATGTTCCTGGGCAAGGCCTTCGCCGAAGCCGGCGACCTGCCGCTGGACAAGGCCAAGCGCTATTCGGGCCGCGTCCGCATGGCCCACGTGTCTTCCATTCCGGAGAGCAAGCGCCACCTGATGGAGCCGCCCCAGGCCGGGACGATCGTCGTGCGCCGCAAGACCACCGACGTCCAGGACCTGGCCGCCGCCGAGCGCAATCTCGAAGGCCAGGTGCGCGACGCCGCCAAGGGCGAGAAGATCGACGGCCTGCGCGCGCTCTCCATCGGCCCCGACGGCCGGCCGCGGGCGCAACTGGCCCTCTAGGTGGCGCTTCCGGCTTCCTGCCGCGGCGAGCTGGTCGATATCGGCGGCCGCCGCCTGCGTGTTGTGCGCGCCGGGCCGACAGACAGCGCCCATCCCCTGATCGTGTGCGAGCATGGCGCCTTCGGGTGCGCTTCGGACTGGGCGGTCGTGCAGGAGAAGCTGGCCGTCAGGGGGCTGCGCAGCCTGGCCTACGACCGGGCCGGCCTGGGCCACTCCGACCCGGGCCCAGCGCCGCGGGACGGGCGCGCGATCAACGACGATCTCGAAGCTCTGCTGGCCGCCGTGGACGCCGCCGGGCCGGTGGTGCTGGCGGGCCATTCGATGGGCGGCCTGATGGTTCGGCTCTTCGTGCTCGAGCGCACGTTCCCGGTGTCGGGGCTGGTGCTCGTGGACGCTGTCACGCCGGACGTCTTCAGCCTGCCCGGCGGTTCCCAGGCGATCCGCGGCTTCGGCCGCCTGCTGCAGGTGACCAGCCACGCCGCGAAGTTCGGGGTGATGGTTCCCGTCTCGATGATCAATGGCGACCTGATCGGCCTGCCGCATCCGGTTTCGCGTGAGAAGCGCCGCATCCACGCCTCGGCCTCGCACGCCCATGCCGCCGCCGCCGAGGTCATGTCGTGGCCCGACACCTCGCGGTTGGCGGGCGCCGCGGACATGCCCCAGGATCTGCCCGTCGCCGTGGTAACCGCCGGGCCTCATCGGGGCCGGGAGGCGCTGAAGGCCATCCAGGAGAAGGCCGCCAGGCAGGCCCGGCGCGGCCATATCGAGCATGTCGCGCCGGCCTCGCACGCCAACCTGCTGGGGCCGCGCCACGCCGACGCCATCGTTCGCGGCGTGGATTTCGTTCTTCAGGCCGGCTCGCGCTGAATCCGTCCCGCGGCGGCTTGAAATCGCGCGCCGACCAGGCTGGGAGTCCCGGTGAGCGCGGGACAGGTGACGCCGCCGTCGGGGCCGATACGCGCGGGCAGGGCGCCTCGCGCCGCGGGAAGGATCTCGCGCAGCGCCGCCCTCTGGTCGCGGGGCAGCCGGCTGGCGACGCCGTGCAGGCGCCGCACCTCGCCTTCGCCGTCGATCTCGAAGCGGCCGTCCCAGACGCCCGGCGCCTGGATCGCGGCCAGGCCTCCCCGCTGAAACTCTCCAGCCTCGCGCATGAAGGCCACGGTCGTGTCCCCCGCCTCGATCCGAGCCCCTGCGAGGGTGGCCAAGACCGGCGCCGTCGTGCGTAGCGCCGTCGCGAGGCGATGGTTCCGCTCGCGGGCGGGCGCCCGGGCCCCGCCGCCGGCGCAGACCGCCGCCAGGCCTGTCAGGCGCATCACGTCCTCCGGGGAGGCGGCTCGCAGAGCGTTCCGCGGGACGTGGAACACCCCGGCCCGTTCGACCACTTCGTCGGCGAGAGCCAGCGGCGTCGGCCCGGAACGAGCGATGGGTGCGGGCCGGGTGCGCCGCGCACGGGCGCGCGCGAAGCGGAGGTCCTCGTTGCTCGGGTCGTCGATCCAGGTTTCGCCCCGGGCCTCCAGCCAGGCGCGGATGTCCGTCCGGCGTGCGTCCAGAAGCGGGCGCAGCAGGAAGACCCCCCGGCCCTCGGGCCAGGCCGGGGACGGCGCCCAGGCCTTCGGGGCCGGGACGGTCGAGCCTGCCGTCCGCATGGCGGCGGCCTCGGCCAGGTCATCGGCGGTGTGGCCCATCAGCACGACGGCCGCGCGGGCGTCACGGGCGGCGTCGGCCAGCAGGGCCTGGCGCGCCCGCCGGGCGGCGGCGGGCGCGCCTCGCGCTGGTTTGTCGCCGATCCAGGCGAGGGCTTTGAACGGGCGATCCAGTCGATGGGCGATCGCCGCACATCGCGCCGTCCAGCCGGCGCTCTCGGCCCGCAGGCCGTGGTCGACCGTCAGGATCAGCAGGTCACGCGCCCGCGCCCGCGCCCAGCGGTCGGCGATCAGCGTCAAGGCCAGGGAATCGCCTCCGCCCGAAAGCGCGACGGCGATGGGGCGGGATCCTTCCGGCCGCAGGTGGCGGGCGAACGCCTCGGCGGCGACGGCCTCTAGGCCGCGCACTTGGCCTGGGTTCGGGCGGCGGCGGCGCGGCTGGCCACCGGCGCGGGCGCCTTGGGGTAGCGGCGGGAGAATTCGGCCAGGGTCTGGCAGGCGTCGGCCGGCTTCTTGAGCGCGATCAGGGTCCGTGACAGTTCGACCACCGCATCCGGCGCCCAGGTCGTCTGTGGCCAGCCGCGGATGGCGCCGATATAGGCCCGCGCCGCGTCGTTGTAGGCCCCGCGCACGCCCAGCGTCTTGCCCAACCAGTAGTTGGCCTCGGGTGTCCTCTGGGCGTCGGGATGGTTCTGGACATAGGCCGCGAAGGCCGCTTCGGCGGCGTCGTAGTCGCCCGCCAGCATCAGCTGCCGGGCCTGGGCGAAGTCGGCGGCCGGGTCGCTGGCCGGCGCCGCGCCGCCGGCGCCGCTGGGAAGGCCGCCCCCGAGGCCGCCCCCGAGGCCGCCGGTGATGTTGGGCGCGTCGGGGGCCTGTTGCTCGGCGGAGGCCAGGCGTTCGTTGAGACGATCGACCTGGCCCTTCAGCGTGATGTTCTCGCGCCGTGCCTGATCGAGGTCGCGCGTAAGGCTGTCCAGCGTGCTGTTCAGGCCGCGCAGCGTCTGTTCCATGTCGGCCAGCCGCTCGCCCATCTCGGCCATCCGGGCGTCCGTGTCGGCTGGCTGGACGACGACCGGTTTCCCGGAATCCCGGAGCTGGAAGACGATGGAGCGCAATTCGCGCACCACCCGCTCCATCCGCTCGACCCGCCGCGCGTCGCGGGCGTCGAGCGGATCGGCCCCCTGCGGCGGCAGGGGCGTCTGGGACACCGCCGGCCCGGCCGTCGCAAGGACGACCAGGGCGGCGGCCAACAGGAACGGTCGTCGGAACATCTGAGCCTATCGCGCGCCCGAGACGATGGACGTGCGGCCGTTGCGGTTCTTCTGCCAGGCTTCCTCGCCCGTGCCCGTGTCGATCGGCTGTTCCTTGCCGAACGAGATCGTCGAGATCCGGTCGGACGAAACCCCGCGGTTCACGAGGTAGTCGCGGATCGCATTGGCGCGGCGGGCGCCCAGGGCCAGGTTGTACTCGCGCGTGCCACGTTCGTCGGCGTTGCCTTCGATGCGGACCCGAACCGAGCCGTAGGTCCGGAGCCAGCCGGCCTGGGCGTCGAGGATCGGCGCGGCGTCGGCGCGGACGTCATGGCGGTCAGTGTCGAAATAGACGCGATCGCCCACGTTGACGATGAAGTCCTGGGCCGAACCCGGGATCGGCGCGGTCGGCTGGCCCGTCACCGGACCTGGCGCGGCGGGCGGCGCCGTCGGCGCGGTGGGGGCCGGGGCTTCGGTGGGGTACGTCGGCTTGGGCTTGCTCTGGCACGCCGCGAGCGACGCAACGGCCGTCGCGACAAGGGCGAGGCGCAGTGCGGTGCTGCCGGTGAAGCGTACGACCATCTGGTTCTCCTGCTTTTCGAGGTTGCGAATCAGTATCGGGAGGTATTGGGCGGGATTGGGGCGTCAGATTAGTTAAGCAAAGGCGACCAGGCCGGATCCGATCCGGCTCCCGGATAGGGAACCGGCTGGAGGATTCGTCCCGTCACATCCACCGTCCATAACCGCGGCGCCCCACCAGGGGTTTCGCGGGAGAACATCAGGACCCGCCCATTGGGCGCCCAGGTGGGGCCTTCGTCCATATAACTGGTCGTGAGCAGGCGTTCGTCCGTGCCGTCCGGCCGCATGACGCCGATGTGGAACTGGCCTCCGGTCTGCTTGGTGAAGGCGATGAACTCGCCGGTCGGGCTCCACACCGGCGTGGTGTAGCTGCCGCCACCCGAGGAGACCCGCCGCTGGCCCGAGCCGTCGGCGCCCATGACGTAGATCTGGGGCGAGCCGGACCGGTCCGAGTTGAAGGCGATCCGCGCCCCGTCGGGCGAGAACGAGGCCGAGGTGTCGATGCCGGGGTCGGACGTCAGCCGCGTGCTGGACCGGCTGGACAGGTTCATGACGAAGATGTCGCTGTTGCCGCCGCGCTCGACCGAGAACGCCACCCGCCCGCCGTCGGGCGAGAACCGCGGCGCGAAGGCCATGCCCTGGAACGAGCCCAGGCTCTCGCGGCGGCCGGATTCCAGATTGAACAGATAGACCGTGGCCGAGTCCGGCCGCAGCGACATGTAGGTGATCTCCTGGCTCGTCGGCGAGAACCGCGGCGTCATCACCAGCGTGTCGCCCGAGGTGATGTAGCTGGGGTTGGCGCCGTCCTGGTCCATGATCGCCAGGCGTTTGGTCACCTGTCCGCGGGCGCCGCTCTCGGCCACGAACACCACGCGGGTGTCGAAATAGCCCTTCTCGCCGGTCAGGCGCTCGTAGACCGCGTCCGAGATCTTGTGGGCCACGCGCCGCCAGTTCTCGGGGCTGGAGGTGAACTGAAGGCCGAGGAGTTGTTCGCCGCGGAACACGTCCCAGAGGCGGAAATCCACGCGCAGCCGGCCGCCCTCCACCGTCACCTGGCCGTTCACCAGGGCCTGGGCGTTGATCGCGCGCCAGTCCGGGAAGCGCGGCTGGACGTTGGCCGACAGGTCGCGCTCGATGAAGCCGGCCGGGTCCAGCGGCCGGAACAGGCCCGAGCGCTGGAGGTTGGCCGAGATCACGTCTGCGATTTCCGCGCCCTGCTGGCCGCCGAAGGCCGGGATCGCCACGGGAAGCGGCTGGACGTCGGCGCGGTTGACGTTGATCTCGATCTGGGCGCTGGCCGGGACGGCCGTCAGGGCCGCGCCGGAGGCGGCAAGCAGCCCCAGCATCAGCATGCGGAAGAGCGGAAGGGTCCGGGTCATCGGGCGCAGGCCTCTCGGGCGTTGAAGTTCACGGAGAACCGCTGACCATAGTATTCGCGGGGCAGTCCCCGGAACGGTGCGGCGGCGTAGACGGCGCGGACGGCGCGCTCGGCGGCGGCGGTGGCGACCGGGCCGCGGGCGCTGGTGACCTGCGAGGTCACCTCGCCCACCACCTGTCCCGTCACGCCGAGCTGGAAGAAGACCCTGAGCTGGACGTCCCGGCCGCCCTCGACGTCGCAATTGGGGTTCCAGCGGCGCTGGAGTTCCTCGGTCATCCCGGTCACGGCGTCGCCGGCGGCCAGGCCCGTCCCGGTCGTCTGGCGCGCGACGGGCGCCGTCTCGGCGCGGGTTGGCCCCCTGGGCGCGGCGCTGGGGCGTGGCGCATTCCGGGCGGGCGCCTGGAGGCTGTCGTAGAGGCTGTCGAGGTCCAGGCTGGACTGGGTCTGCTTCGGCGCCGGCTTCGCGGGCGGCGTCTTCGGCGCGGGGGTCTTGGGCGCCGGCGTGGGGGCGGGTTTGGGCGTGGGGGTCGGTGGAGGCGGCGGCGGCGCAGGGCGCGGCGGGGCCGGAGTCGGCGCCGGCGGCGGAGGCTCGGGATCGGGCGTGGCTTCGGGCGCCGGGCTCTCGGTCGCGGCCGAAGCCGTCTCCGGGGCCTGGACGGCGGGCCGGGCGTCGAGATCGGGCGCGCTCGAGACGATGGTCACCGGCACCACGGCGCCCACCTTCAGGTCGCGCGATCCCCAGCTGATCATGAAGGCGGCGGCCACGGCGACGTGCAGCCCGACCGACCCCAGGGTCGCGGGCGAGACCTCGATGCGCCGGGAGGCCGCGCGGCTCAAGGCGCGGACTCGTCCTGCGCCCCCCCGCCTGACGACGGGCCGCCGGTGTCGGTGATCAGGTTGATGGACGAGAAGCCGGACGTGGAGAGCGAAGCCATCACCCGCGCCACCATCTCATAGCTGGCCCGCCCGTCGGCCCGGACGTAGATCGGCCGCGTGGTGTCGTCCGCCATGGCGGTGAGCCTCGGCGACAGATTGGCGAACGGCACGGCGGTCTCGCCGATATGGATCTCGCCGTCGGGGCGGATGGAGATGGTGATGGGATCGGGCACGTCCTGCATCGCGCCCGCCTCGGTCTTGGGCAGTTCGATGGGGACGCCCGCCGTCAGCAGCGGGGCCGAGATCATGAAGATGATCAGGAGCACCAGCATCACGTCCACCAGCGGCGTGACGTTGATTTCGCTGAGCGCGCCGCGCCGGCCGCGGCCGTAGCGGCGCCGGCGCTTTCCGCCGCCGGTGGCGGCGAAGGCGTCGTTGGCCGACAGCGCCATCAGCCGCGCTCCGTCAGGCGGCGCTGGATGGCGGTCGACAGGTCGTCGGCGAAGCCCTCCAGCCGGGCCGCGTACTTGCCGGCGGCGGTCGAAAAGGCGTTGTAGGCGATGTAGGCGGGGATGGCCGCGACCAGGCCGATGGCGGTCGCGAACAGCGCCTCCGCGATCGCAGGCGCCACGATGGCGAGCGAGGTGTTCTTCTGGATCGCGATCGCCTGGAAGGCGCGCATGATGCCCCAGACGGTGCCGAAAAGGCCGATGAACGGCGAGGCGGTGGCGACGATGGCCAGGACGCCGAGGCCGCTTTCCACGCGAGCGGTCTCACGGGCGATCGTGGTGTCCAGGTGACGGTCGATCCGCTGGATCAGGAAGGCGGTCTGCCCTTCGCTGACGGCGCTCTTCGACCGCGCGTCGCGCCATTCCTTGAGGGCGCCCTGGAGCATGCGGGGCAGGGCGTGCGTGGGCCGCTCGCCGGCGTCCGCGGCCACGTCCTCGAGGCTGCGGCCCGACGCGACCGAATCCTCGAAGACGTCGGCCTCGCGGTTCAGCTTCGAGAAGCGGACCAGCTTGTCCAGGATGATGCTCCAGGACCACAGCGAGGCCAGCGCCAGGCCGATCATGACCAGCTTCACGACCCAGTCGGAACTCATGAAGATGGAGAAGAAGTCGAAGCTCTCGGGCGTGATGGCGGCCGGGTCCATCGGGTCTCCTGGGTCGTGCCCGGGGGGCGTGTCCGGGCGTGGTGGCGGGTGTCGGTGGCGATCTTATGGCGCAGCCTTGGGAGCCGCGAGATAGGGGCGAAGCCGCTCGATCATGGTCTTCGGCGGCTTTCTGGCCCGGCCGCGCAGGTCGATGCACACAGCCTGAACGTGAGCCTCGGCGACGAGTTCGTCGCCACGGGTGATCCGCTGGCTGACCAGCAGCCGGGGGCCGCGCACCTCGTCGTAGGTCGTCCGCACCAGGAGCGCGTCGTCCACGCGCGCGGCGCGGCGATAGTCGATCTCCATCCGTACGATGGTGAACGCGGTGGGCTCCTCCATCTCCAGCAGTTCGGCGTGCCGGATACCCACCAGCCGGAAGAAATCGCTCCGGCCCCGCTCGAAGTAGCGCAGGTAGTTGGCATGGTAGACCATGCCCGTGAAGTCGGTGTCCTCGTAGTAGATTCGCACCGGCAGGAGGTGCTCGCGGCCCTCCAGCCAGCCGGCGCTGGGGTCCCGGCTCACGTCGCTCATTCGAACAGGTCTCCGGCCGGAGACTGGCCTGCGCCTCTCGGCGCCGCGAGGCCCAGATGGGCGTAGGCGCGGGCGGTGGCCATTCGCCCGCGCGGCGTGCGCTGGATGAAGCCCTGCTGCAGCAGGAAGGGCTCGATCACGTCCTCCACGGCGTCGCGCGCCTCGGCGATGGCGTAGGCCAGGGTCTCAACCCCGGCCGGGCCGCCGGCGTAGTTCTCGATCAGCGCGCGCAGGTAGCGGCGATCCAGCGCGTCCAGGCCCATCTCGTCCACGTCCAGCCGGGCCAGGGCGCTGGCGGCGGCCCTGCGGTCGATCACGGCGGCGCCGTCGGCGGCGGCGAAGTCGCGCACCCGGCGCAGCAGACGTCCGGCCACGCGCGGCGTGCCCCGCGAGCGGGCGGCGATCTCCAGGGCGCCGTCGGGCGAAAGATCGGTCCCCATCTTGGCCGCGGCGCCCAGCAGCACCTTCTGCAGTTCGTCGTGGGTGTAGAACTCCAGCCGGATCGGGATGCCGAACCGGTCGCGCAGCGGCGTGGCCAGCAGGCCGGCGCGCGTGGTCGCCGCCACCAGGGTGAAGGGCGCGAGGTCGATGCGGATGGACCGCGCCGACGGCCCCTCGCCGATCACCAGGTCGAGGACGTGGTCCTCCATGGCCGGATAGAGGATCTCCTCGACGTTGGCCGCCAGGCGGTGGATCTCGTCGATGAACAGGACGTCGCGCGGCTCCAGGTTGGTCAGGATCGCGGCCAGGTCCCCAGCCTTGGCCAGCACCGGCCCCGAGGTGGCGCGGAAATTCACGCCCAGCTCGCGCGCGACGATCTGGGCCAGCGTCGTCTTGCCCAGGCCCGGCGGCCCGAAGAGCAGCACGTGGTCCAGCGCCTCGGCGCGGTTCTTGGCGGCGTCGATGAAGACGGTCAGGTTCGCCTTGGCCTGCTTCTGCCCCACGAACTCGGCCAGGGTCTGGGGCCTGAGCGCCCGGTCGGAACCTTCGAACGGCTGGGGCTCGCCCGAGACGATGCGGGTCATGGCGCGGCGCCGATCGAAACCACGGAAAACACAGAAGGACACAGAAGGAGGTCCAGCCGCATCCCGCGTGAGCGGGCCGCGTCGAATGGCGGGGCGGCTCCGTCGCCTTTGGTGTTTTCCGTGTTTTCTGTGGTTCCAATCCTCACCGCCCCAGCTCCTGCAGGGCGGCCTTGATGAGGGCCGAAGGCTCGGCGGCTTCGCCCAGGCGCAGGGCGGCGGCCTCCACCACCCGGCGGGCGGCGGGTTCGGCGACGCCCAGGCCCATGAGCGCGGCGACCGCCTCGCCGCTGGCCGAGGGCCGGGCGGGCTCGGCGGCGGGGACCTGGGCATGGAAGGCCGCGACGGGGCCGTCGTGCAGCGGCTTGCCCTTCAGCTCGGTGACGATGCGCAGCGCCAGCTTCGGCCCCACGCCGTTGGCGCGGGCCACGGCGGCCTTGTCGTCGCGCGCCACCGCCGAGGCCAGCTCAGCCGGCGCCAGCACGTCCAGCACCGCCAGCGCCGCCTTGGGTCCCACGCCCTGGATGGCGCGCAGCATCAGGAACGCCTGGCGCTCGTCGCGGCCGAGGAAGCCGTAGAGGGTCATGCCGGTCTGCTCGGCCCACTGCGTCTCGACATGGATCAGGGTCTCGCCGCCGATCTCGGGCAGGCGCGACAGCGTCCTTGATCCGCAACGCACCACATAGCCCACGCCCATCACGTCGATGAGCGCGTCCTCCTCGCCGACCTCGGCGACGGCCCCGCGCAGGCGTCCGATCATGTGCGAATCACGTTCGGCATGTGTTCGCCCTGAGTAGCGGATGGCTGAGTCCGGGGGAACAATGTGGGGGTTATGCGCCGGCGCCCCGACAGGTAACATCGCCGAGAGCACGGGAGAGGCTGGCGATGGCTTGGCTTGCGGCGATCTCGATGGCCCTGTTCCTGGCCGGCCACGCGCCGGCGGCGGCGGGGAGCCCGCGCGCGGACATGGTGGTCGACACCGCCTGGCTGGCCGCCCGGTTGGGCGACCCGGACATCGTCATCCTCCAGGTCGGCGACCCGGCGGCCTATGACGGCGGTCACATCCCAGGCGCGGGCCTCCTGAGCCTGGCCGAAATCTCGGCCCCGCCCACCGGGCCCGATCCGCTGTTCCTGGAGATGCCGGAACCCGGCGCGCTGCGCGCGAGGCTCGAGGCGCTTGGCGTCTCCGACACCTCGACCGTCATCATCTATCCCACCCGGGACATCCAATCCGCCACGCGGGCCGTCTTCGTGCTGGACGCGGCGGGGCTGGGCGCGCGCACCCGCCTGCTGGAAGGCGGCCTGCCGGCCTGGAAGGCCGAAGGTCGTCCACTTTCGACCCAGCCGGCCGCCGCGCGCCCCGGCCGGCTGTCGCCGCTCACGTTCCGCCCGCTCGTGGTCGACGCCGACTATGTGAAGCGCCACGCCCGCGCGCCCGGCTACGTCGTGGTGGACGCCAGGGCGCCCGAATTCCATTCCGGCCGGAAGGCCGGCGGGCTGCCCGGAAAGCCGCACCGTGCGGGCCGCATCGCCGGCGCGCGGAGCGTGCCGTTCTCGACCGTCACCACGCCGGCCCTGAAGCTGGCCCCCGAGGCGGAGATCGCGGCGCGCTTCGAAGCGGCTGGCGTGAAGCCGGGCGACAAGGTCATCGCCTATTGCCATGTGGGCCAGCAGGCGTCGGCCACGCTCTTCGCCGCGCGGTCCCTGGGCCTGGACGTTCTGCTCTACGACGGGTCGTTCGAGGAATGGTCGCGCCTGGGTGGCGAGATCGAGGCTGGCGACGAGATCGAAGCGGGCAAGTAGGATCCGCCCGCGCTATCGGGCTCGCCCCCGCGTCCCCGATCTGTCATATTCACGCCTTCCCTGCCGCTTCGGCGGCTGGCGTCCGTCACCGTATGGACCCGATGCAGAGGCGACGCGCCGGCACAACCGTCAATTGCCGCGACAGGCTGTCACTCGGGGAATCTA
This sequence comes from Phenylobacterium sp., assembly GCF_037189685.1. Lineage (GTDB taxonomy): Bacteria > Pseudomonadota > Alphaproteobacteria > Caulobacterales > Caulobacteraceae > Phenylobacterium. Next base: position 169,508 of record NZ_JBBCIT010000007.1, read on the forward strand.
CTTAAGCAATCGACCCGAATTCCCAGCCACCGAATCACTGTGGTTCCCTCCGTTAACCATTGGAACGACCGGGGCGAGGGGCCGCCGGCCAGCGGAGGGGGCGCGTCGCGAGAGGCGCCTGGGACGGCTTGAACGGCAAAGTGCTCATCATCGATGACGATCCGGCGCTGCTGCGCCTGATGTCGATGGCCTTCGACCGCGCGGGTTTCGCGACGGTCTCCGCCGACAACGGGCGGGCCGGCGTCGCGATGGCCCGGACCCATCGTCCCGACCTCGTGGTCACCGACATCGTCATGCCCGACGTGGAGGGCATCGGGGCCATCCGCGCGATCAAGCAGGCCGCCCGCCCGCCGAAGGTGGTCGCCATCTCGGGCGCGGGCCGCACGCGCGGCGCCGACTATCTTTCCTGGGCGCGCCACCTGGGCGCCGACGCCGTGCTCGCGAAGCCCTTCCGCATGGCCGAGCTGGTGCGCGTCTCCCAGGGCGTGATCCAGGGGAGCCTCATCCAGGGGAGCCTCCAAGGCCCCTCGCCCGCTTCCCACGCCATCGACAGCCATACCGACACCGGAGACACCGCGTCATGCATATCCTGATCGTCGAAGACAACGCCAACGCCGCCCGCAGCGCCGAGCTGATGTTGTCCGGCGCCGGCCACAACGTCGCCGTCACCGCCTCGGGCGAGGAGGCCGTCGAACTGGCCGAAATCTACGACTACGACGTCGTCCTCATGGACATCGACTTGGAGGACATCTCCGGCATCGAGGCCCTGCGTATGCTGCGGATGAAGAAGAACGCCACCCCCGTGATCATGGTGTCGGGCGCCGCCGAGATCGCCGCGAAGGTCGAGGCGCTGGCCGCCGGCGCCGACGACTACATGACCAAGCCCTATCACAAGGACGAACTCACGGCCCGCATCACCGCGGTGGTCCGCCGCTCGCGCGGCCACACCTCGTCGGTCATCCGCACCGGCCCCATCGAGCTGAACCTCGACACCCGCCAGGCCGCCGTCGCCGGCTACCCGGTCCACCTGACCCCCAGCGAGTACAAGATGCTGGAGGTGCTCTCCCTCAGGAAGAATACCGTCCTCACCAAGGAGGCCTGCCTCAACCACCTCTACAACGGCGCCTCAGAGCCCGAGCCCAAGATCATCGACGTCTTCATCTGCAAGCTGCGCAAGAAGATCGCCGCGGCGACGGGCGGTGAGGTCCTGATCGAAACGGTGTGGGGCGGTGGCTACATGCTCCGCGACCCGAAGTCCGGCGAAGAGCGGATAGCGGCCTAGGCCGCACGGCGAGGGAGCGGGGGACATGGACGGTGAGGCGCGCATCGGGTCTTGCCACATGCCGGAACCGGCCGCCGGGGTTGCGGCGGCCGTACTGGTGCATGACCTGAACAACCTCCTGAACATCGTCCTGGCGGCCTCCGAAGCCCTGGCGTTGCAGGCGGCCCCGGGCTCGGATGCGCACGAGCTGGCGCGGATCACCCAATCGGCGGCCGAGCGGAGCGGCGTGCTCGTGCAGCGGCTGGCCCAGCTTTCGGACGGCGGTTCGTCGGCGCCAGGCGCCACCGACTGCGCGGAGGCGCTCGTGACCACGGCCCGGCTGGCCAATGTGGCCACGCCCGCGGCCGTCACTGTCCTGGCGAGGGCCATGCCGGCGCCGCTGGCCTGCCGTGCGGACCGGGCGGACCTGGAGTCGGCCCTGCTCAATCTGTGCGTCAACGCCGCCCACGCCATGCCCAGCGGCGGCGCGATCCAGCTCTCGGCGCAGGCCGAAGTGCTCTCTCCGCAGGTTGCCGAGGCGCTCTCCTTGAGGCCGGGCAGCTATGCTGCGGTGGCGGTGCGAGACCCCGGGACAGGCATGTCCGCTGACGTCCTCGCCCGCGCGACCGAGCCCAGGTTCTCCACCCGCAAGGCGCGCGACGGCTCAGGTCTCGGCCTGACCGGCGTCGCCGCGTTCGCCCGAAGGAACGGCGGTGCGCTGGACCTCATCTCCGCGCCGGACCAGGGAACCACGGCGACACTCTACCTGCCCGTCGCCTGACCTGCCCGTCGCCTGAGGGGCGGATGCTCTACTTCAGGCTTTTGGCGAAGGCGTCCCGATGAGCGGCTCCCGTCTCCCCGGCGCGCCGTGCTGCGCCGCGTGCGGAAGCGGTCACCCTGTCGCGCCGATGACGGGCGGCTTCGCCCGAAGCCTCAGGTCGCTCCGCCAGCGGCGATCGTGGTGCGGATCAGGTCCGACAGGCTGTCGGCCCGCATCTTCGACATGACGTTGGCGCGGTAGATCTCCACCGTGCGCGGGCTGATGGCCAGGGTAGCGGCGATCACCTTGTTGCTGGCGCCCTCCAGGACCAGGTCCAGCACCTGGCGCTCGCGGCCCGTCAGGCTCTCCAGCCGGCGGCGCACGCGCGAGCGGGCCGCGTCGGCGTCGGCGGCCGCGTCGTTGTCCTCCAGGCAGCCCCGCACCGCCCGGAACAGGTGCTCGGCCTCGAACGGCTTTTCCAGGAAGTCGCTGGCGCCCGCCTTCATCGCGTCCACGGCGCGGCTTACGTCGGCGTGGCCGGTGATCACTATCACAGGTAGCAGGGACCCCATTCCCTTGAGGGTCCGGATCAGTTCGATGCCGTCCATGCCGGGCATCTTCAGGTCGGTGACGATGCAGCCTCGCGCGGCCGGATCGAACATGGCGAGGAAATCGTGGGCCGACGCGAAACTTCGGGTCGGCATCCCGTCGGACTTCAGCAGCATGACCAGGGAATCGCGCGCGGCGTCATCGTCATCGACGACGTAGACCGTCCGATCGGCCGCTGACGTCAGCATCGACCCCCACCCGCGCCAGTAGAAAACTAAAAGCGGCGCCACCCAGGCGGCTGGGCTCGGCCCAGATCCGTCCCCTGTGATTTTGGACTATAGCACTCGAAATCGACAATCCTAGCCCCATACCTTCGGGCTTTGTGCTGGCCAGAGGTTGGAATAGGCGATCCGCGACCGCGTCGTCGATGCCCGGCCCGCTATCCTCGACAGTCGTGATGACGGCGTTGTCTGAATCGAGGCGCGTCGAGATTTTGATCTCCCGGTTCGGGTACTTGTTCACAGCTTCTATGGCGTTGCGGGCGATGTTGACCAGCAACTGCTGAATCTGGATGCGGTCGGCCATGACCACGTCGTCGCCCTTGAACAGGTCATAGGTCACCCGCGCGTTCGCTTCGCGCGCCATCAGGGTGATGATGAAGTCCACCTCGCCGATCATGGCCGACAGGCTCTCGGGCTTCTGCAGGGTGCCGCCGCGTGCTGCCAGGTCCCGCATGGTGCGGATGATCTCCCCTGCGCGGACGGCCTGGTCCCCCGCCCGGGCCACCGCGTCGACCAGGTCGTCGTCGTCCAATTCCAGCCTCGCGATAAGGTTGCGGGCGGCGCGCAGGTAGTTGGCCACGGCCGACAAGGGCTGGTTGAGTTCGTGCGCCAGGACCGAGGCCATCTCTCCCATCGAGTTGGCGGACCAGACCTGTGTGAGCTGGGTGCGCAGGTCGTCCGCGCGCCGCTCGGCGTCTTGCGCCGATGTCAGGTCGTGGATCAACATCGTGAACAGGCGCCGGCCGGCCACCGACACCTCGCTCACGCGGAGCTCCATGGGAAAGGTCGCCCCGTCCTTCCGCCGCCCCGTGAGCTGGCGGTAGCTCGCGCTGGGCCCGCCTTCGTCGGCCTGGAGAAGGGCCATCAGCAGTCCCGCTTCCTCGGGCGACGCCAGGCGGGAGACCTTCTGGCCGACGATCTCGACCGCCGCCCAACCGAACAGCCGCTCGGCCGCCTGGCTGAAGCTCTGAATCTCGCCGAGATCGTCGGTCAGCACCAGGGCGTCGGCCACGATCTCGAGGTTGGCCTGGAGCAGGGCCTCACGCTCGGCCTGGTCGGCGATCAGCTCGGCCGCCGCCCGCCTCTCGTCCGCGAGCCGGCGCAGGAACGCCGTCGCCCCGGCGCCCAGGGCGGCCAGCGCCGTGGCGGCGAGAGCGATCTCGGGCGTGGGGACGCCGGCGGCGCGGCTGACCATATAGCCGCCGGCCGTCAGCAGGATGGTGGCGGTCAGCGCCGCGCCCGCGCCGCCCAGCACGCCGCACGCCAGCAACACTGGCGCGCAGAGCGGAAGAACCGAGTGGCCGAGGGCCGGGTGCGACAGCTGAAGCGCGACCAGGACGGCCGCGGAACCCCCGATCGCCAGAAGCTGTCCCCGGACACCTCCCAGCGGAAACCCCAAGTTCGCCACGTCGGCTGTGCGATTTCCCGTCCACAACCCTGGCATACGATCTACGTTCCTGCCGGCCTCGAACCGGCGGCCATAGTTGTGCGCGAAACGAGAAAGCGAAGCAATTACGTAGGATTACATAAGGGGCTCAGTCATTCGATTGTTCGCGCCAAAGGCGAAATCAAAGATACGATCTCAACATCTACGCGAACACTTCCGTCATCTGTCCGACAGATCGATGCCGGGGCCGATGGGTTCGGTCGCGCCGCCACCGTTCAGGGCCTTCTGCATCCAGACGATGTCGACCCACCGACCGTGCTTGAAGCCGAGAGCGGTTCCGACGCCCGCGTCGGTGAAGCCCAGCGATCGGTGCAGGCCGATCGACGCCGCGTTGCCGCTGTCGCCGATCACCGCCACCATCTGGCGCACGCCCATGCCCTCGCAGGCCTCGATCACCGCGGCCAGCATGGCCCGGCCCACGCCGCGACCCACGGCCCGAGGCGCCACATAGACGCTGTCTTCCACCGTGTAGCGATAGGCCGCCCTCGGCCGGAATGGACCGGCGTAGGCGAATCCCAGGAGGCCGCCATCTTCTTCGGCGACCACATAGGGCAGGCCGCGGGCGGCGATCCCGGCGCGGCGGCGCTCCATCTCGCCTGCTATGGGGGGCGTCTCCTCGAATGTTCCGAGGCCGTTCAGGACGTGATGGCCGTAGATGGCCACGAGACCCTCGGCGTCCTCCGGTGTCGCGGCCCGGACGATCATGCCTTGCCGTCCCGGTCCACCGCCCAGAGGGCGAAGGCGTAGTCCAACGCGATCTCCTTCAGGAAATCGAAGCGCCCCGACGCGCCGCCATGACCGGCCTCCATGTTGATCTTGAGAAGGATCGGCGCGTCGCCGGTGGTGTGCCCGCGCAGTTTCGCCACCCACTTGGCCGGTTCCCAGTAGGTGACCCGCGGATCCGAAAGGCCGCCGGTCGCCAGGACCGGGGGATAGGCCTGCGCCGAGACCTTGTCGTAGGGGCTATAGCTGGCGATGCGGTCGTAGGCCTGGGCGTCCTCGATCGGATTGCCCCACTCCGGCCACTCGGGCGGCGTGAGCGGCAGCGAGGTGTCGCTCATGGTGTTCAGCACGTCCACGAACGGCACGGCGGCGATGATCGCGCCCCACAGGTCCGGGCGCAGGTTGGCGACCGCGCCCATCAGCATCCCCCCGGCCGAGCCGCCATAGGCGGCGATCCGGCCCTTGGAGCCATACCCCTGCGCGATCAGGTGCTCGGCGCAGGCGATGAAGTCGGTGAAGGTGTTGACCTTCTTCTCCTTCCGCCCGTCCAGGAACCAGCCCCAGCCCTTGTCCGAGCCGCCACGGATGTGGGCGGTGGCCCAGATCCAGCCGCGGTCCACCAGGCTCAGGTTGCGGATCGAGAAGCTGGGCTCCATGGCGTGGCCGTAGCTGCCGTATCCATAGAGCAGCACCGGCGCCGAGCCGTCCTGCGGCGTTTCCTTGCGCATCAGCAGCGTGACGGGGACCTCGGCGCCGTCGGCCGCCCTGGCGAAGATGCGTCGCGCCACATACTGCGACGGGTCGTGCCCTGACGGCACCTCCTGGGTCTTGCGAAGCGCCCGCTCGCGCGTAGCCATGTCGTAGTCGAACCACTGCCGGGGCGTGGTGGGCGACTGGTAGACGAAGCGCGTCACCGTGGTCGCGTACTCGTATCCGCCTTCCAGGTTGAGGGCGTAGGCTTCCTCGTCGAAGGCCACGACATGTTCGGTCCCGTCGCGCCCGGTGACCACGAGGCGGTCCAGCGCGTCCACCCGCTCGGCCCGCACCAGGAAGTCGGCATAGGTGGCGAAGCCCGCCAGATAGTGGCCCGGCCGATGGCCGATCCAGTCACGCCACGAGGCGCGGGCGGGGATTGCGGCGTCCGAGACGCACAGCTTGAAATCCACGGCGCCGTCGGCGTTGGTGCGGATGACCCAGCGGTCGGTCCAGTGATCCAGGGCGTATTTCACCCCCACCTGCCGCGGCTCGGCCACGACCGGCGTGGCCGTGGGGTCGGCGGCTGGAATCAGCCAGAGCTCGGTGGTCTCCTGGTCGCCCACGTGGATCAGGATGTGGCTGTCGTCGGCCGCGACGCCCACGCCCAGGAACATGCCGTCGTCGGCCTCCTCGTAGACCAGCGCGTCCTCGCCGCCTCTCGCCGGGCGCCGGAAGACCTTCGCGGGCCGCGCGTTCTCGTCGCGCCAGATCCAGAACAGCCATTGGGAGTCCGGCGAAAAGCAGAAGTCGCCGTAGGCGCTCTCGACCGGCGCGCCCAGCGCCTCGCCGGTGGCCAGGTCCCTGACGTGGATGCGGTAGTATTCCGAGCCCTGCGTATCCGCCGCCCAGGCGTAGAGGGCGTGGTCCGGGCTGTGGTGCGCAGCGCCCACCTGGAAGTAGGCATGATCCTTCGACAGGGCCTCCTCGTCCAGCAGCACCGTCTCCGGTCCGCCACCGCCGCGGGGGCGGCGGGCGTGGATGGGGTGCTCGGCGCCCAGATCGTAGCGCACATAGTAGTCGAAGGGCCCGTCGGGCGCGGGGACCGAGCTGTCGTCCTCCTTGATGCGCCCCTTCATCTCGGCGAACAGGCGGGCCTGCAGGTCCTCGGTCCCCGCCAGCACCGCCTTGGTGTAGGCGTTCTCGGCCTCGAGGTGGGCGCGGATGTCGGCGCGCAGGGCCTTGGGGTCGCGAAGGACCTGCTGCCAGTTCTCGTCCTTCATCCAGGCGTAGTCGTCCACGCGGACGCGGCCGAGCTGTTCGATGCGATGCGGGATCTTGGGGGCGACGGGCGGAACGGGGCTGGTCATGCCGGCTAGATGCGCCGCCGCCGTCGCAGGCTCAAGCTGGCCGGTCACGATTTCGCGTGGCGGGTGGGGTGAGACGCAATGGCGCCTTGCTGGCGCAAGGTCTTCGGCTATTCACTGTTTGTGCATCCACTTCGCGCATCAAGACGCGAGGGGCTTCATCGAGTGTCAGGGGCCGGCAATGGTCATGGACCTTGCGGTAGAGTTGATTCACGCGACCGTTCAGCTCGAGCAGCCGCTCGGCGACGGAACCCGTACCGTCGGCACGGGATTCCTGATCTCGACGCCGGGGCCCGACGGCGCGCCGCGCACCGTGCTGGTCACCGCCAACCACGTCCTCCACAAGATGCAGCAGCCCGAGGCGCGCATCGGCTATCGCATCTCCAATCCCGACGGCAGCTGGTCGTACGCGCCCAAGCCGCTGAAGATCCGCGACAAGGACGGGGCCGAGCTCTGGACCCAGCATCCCAGCCGCGACGTGGCCGCCATCGTCGTCAAGGCGCCGCCCGAATTCGCCCGGGCGGCCATTCCGCTGAACTACCTGGCCGGCGACGACACCTTCGACGCGTGGCGCGTGGGCGCGGGCAACGAGATGATGGCGCTGGGCTTCCCGCGTGGCCTGTCGGCCAATTCGGCAGGTTTCCCGATCCTGCGCTCGGGACGTGTGGCGTCCTATCCGCTGGGGCCGGCCGCGGCCTTCCCCACCTTCCTTCTCGACTTCTCGGTCTTCCCCGGCAATTCGGGTGGCCCGGTCTTCGTCAGCCGCGCCCAGAACGCCACGGGCCTGACGCCCATCTCGGACGCTGCGCCGGGATCGGGCTTCATCGCGGGCCTGCTCACCCAGCAGGTCGAGCTCAACAACGAGCGGCTCGAGATCGGCATCGTCACCCACGCCCGATACATCCGCGAGACGATCGCCCTGCTTCAGGGCCCGCTGCCGCTCGCTCCGGCGATCGTGGCCGAAGCCCCGCCGGTCGCGGGCGCCCGCGCCGCCGCCGCCCAGGCCTCCGCACAGGAGTAGTTCCTCCCCCCTCGGGGAGGGGAGCCCACGAAGTGGTGGAGGGGGCTTCCGGTCAGGCGGCGGAGGAAACCCCCTCGGTCAGCTTCGCTGACAGCTCCCCCGGCGGGGGCGCGATCAGCCGCCGTACAGCACCGAGATCGTCTCTGCGATGCAGGCCGGGCGGTCCTCACCCTCGATCTCGATGGTGCATTCGTTCTTGATCTGCATGCCGCCCGCCTTGGGTTCGGCGCCGATCAGCTTCTGGCGCATGCGCACGCGCTTGCCCACGCGCACCATGTTGGTGAAGCGCACCTTGTCCGAGCCGTAGTTGATGCCGCGGGTCACGCCCTTCACGGGCAGCATGCCCGCGCCCAGGAACGGGATCAGGCTGAGCGTCAGGTAGCCGTGGGCGATCGGCCCGCCGATCTCCTTCGTGGCGCGCTCGACGTCCACATGGATCCATTGATGGTCGCCGGTGGCCTCGGCGAACTGGTTCACGCGCTCCTGGGTGACCTCGACCCAGTCCGACACGCCCACTTCCTGGCCCACCAGTCCGGGCAGGTCCTTGATCTCGACCGGGTTCATGCGTTCGCTCCCTCGCTTGCAACTGGAGCCTGTCGTCTAACATCTGTTTGGATCGGGGCAAGGCAGCCCCGCCGATTCACCCCACTCGTGTGTTCGCTCGTTCGTCATCCCCGGCCTTGTGCCGGGGACCCATCCGTCGGCGGCAAGATCGTGGTGACAGGCCGCGTCACGCGGCCTGTCACAGGGCTTCGAAGTGGCGGCGCCATGGATCCCCGGCACAAGGCCGGGGATGACGAGCGATTGGGGAGAGGTCGGGAAGTCACACGATCCGAGAGCCCTCTTTGCCCCAGTAGGCGTCGCGGATGAGGCGCTTGTAGAGTTTTCCGGTCGGATGGCGCGGCAGTTCCTGCATGAAGTCCAGCTTCCGGGGCGCCTTCACGTGGGAGAGGTTGCCGCGGGCGAAGGCCAGGAGTTCGTCGCGCAGGGCGTCGCCGGCGTCGGCCCAGTCGGCCGGCTGGATCACCGCGACGACCTGTTCGCCCATCTCCTCGTGTGGCGCGCCCACCACCGCCACGTCGGCGACCTTGGGATGGCCGATCAGGAGGTTCTCGATCTCCTGCGGATAGATGTTCACGCCGCCCGAGATGATCATGAAGCTCTTGCGGTCGGTCAGGTAGAGGTAGCCTTCCTCGTCCACCCACCCCACGTCGCCCAGCGTGGTCCAGCCGTGCTTGTTGGTGCCCTCGGCGATCTTCTCCGGAGCATTGTGGTAGGCGAGCGGCGGGCCGTTGGCGAAATGCACGACCCCTTCGGTCCGGGGCGGCAGCGGTTCGCCGTCCTCATCGCAGATGCGCAGTTCGCCCATCACCGCCTTGCCCACCGAGCCCTTGTGGGTCAGCCACTCCTGGGCGCTGATGAAGCAGAAGCCGTTGCCCTCGGTGCCGGCGTAGTACTCGTAGATCACCGGCCCCCACCACGCGATCATCTGCTCCTTCACCGGGACGGGGCAGGGCGCGGCGGCATGCACCGCCGAAACCATCGAACTGACGTCGTACTTCGCCCGCACTGCCTCCGGCAGCTTCAGCATGCGGACGAAGTGGGTGGGCACGAACTGGCCGACGTTGACCTTGTGTTTCTCGATCAGGGCCAGGCACTGCTCTGGGTCGAACTTCTCCATCACCACGACCGTGCCGCCCATCTTGTGGACGCTCATGCACCAGCGCAGGGGCGCGGCGTGGTAGAGGGGCGCGGGCGAGATGTAGGTGCAGCCCGGGGGGAATCCGAACAGCCCCTGGGCCATCGCGCCCAGCGCGGTCGGCTCGTCGATCGCCCCGCCCGTCAGAGGCGGCTTGATACCCTTGGGGCGACCGGTCGTGCCCGAGGAATAGAGCATGTCAGACCCGGCCGTCTCGTCGGCGATCGGCGTCGTGGGTTGGCCGGCCACGGCCGCCTCCCAGCTCGCATAGGATGGCCGCGCCGCGCCGACCGCGTAGAGCTTCACCGACTTCGGCAGCGCGCCGGGCAGTTCGTCCACGACGGCGCCCACGCCCGGCGAGGCGATCAGCGCCTGGGCGCCGCAGTCGCCGACGATGTACGCCACTTCGCCCGCGGTCAGCTTGGACGAGATGCAGGTGTAGTAGAGCCCGCTGCGCTGCGCCGCCCAGGCGATCTCGAAGTAGCGCGGGTGGTTGTCCATGAGGATGGCGATCACGTCGCCGGGCTTCAGTCCCAGCGACCGGAACAGGTGCGCGCCCTGGTTCGAGCGCTCGTCGAGCTGGCGATAGGTCACCGTCTCTCCCGAACCGGCCATGATGTAGGCCGCGCGGTCCGGATCGGTCTTGGCGTGCGTCGCCGGATGCATGTGGTCACTCCCCTTGATGGTCTGGGGCGGTCTGACCTGCCGCCGCCTTGGCCTGGGAGTAGCGAGCCGTTGACGTCGGGTGCGTCAAGCGGGGCGGGAGTCGTCCGAGGTCAGGACAGACAACAAGTGGGCGTGGAGGTGGAACACCCCCTGTCGCAACGCAGCAGTACGGCGGCGATGTCCGTGTTCGGAACCTCGCCGAGGAGGCAAGCAAGTCCAGTCGCCAGAGGGCTGCGATTTCGAGCGGCGTAGCGGCTTCCAGGTACTCCATGCGTCGAGCTTCGCAGGCGTGCGCATCGGGTCAAAGGCCGTGATGTCCAGCCATCGACGGCTCGCCCCTTGACCTCCGGACCGTCAACCGCTCCGAACTGCGGCGACGGAAACAAGGAACCGCCCATGCCCACGTTCGAGACGCTGCTCTATTCGGTGGACGACGGGATCGCCACGATCACGCTCAACCGCCCCGACAAGCTGAACGCCTTCAACACCACCATGATGAAGGAGCTGATCGCCGCGTTCGACGAGACCGACGGCGACGACAAGGTCCGCGCGGTGATCGTCACCGGCGCCGGGCGGGCGTTCTGCGCCGGGGCCGACCTGTCGGCCGGGGGCGCGACCTTCGACTATGACAAGCGGGGGGGCGAGGACCAGGCGGCGCGCCAGCAGGGCGGCGTCCATCGCGACGGCGGCGGCCTCGTCACCCTGCGCATCTACGACAGCCTGAAGCCGGTCATCTCGGCCTGCAACGGCGCCGCCGTAGGCGTGGGCGTCACCATGCAGCTCGCCATGGATTTCCGCCTGGCGTCCGACAGTGCCCGCTATGGTTTCGTCTTCGCCCGCCGCGGCATCAATCCCGAGGCCTGCTCCTCGTGGTTCCTGCCCAAGCTGGTCGGCGTCCAGACGGCGCTGGAGTGGTGCTACACCGGCCGCATCTTCCCGGCCCAGGAAGGCCTGGAGAAGGGGCTGGTCCGCTCGGTCCATGCGCCCGACGACTTGCTGCCCGCCGCGCGCGCGCTGGCGCGGGAGATCGCCGACAACACCGCGCCGGTCTCGGTCGCCCTCACGCGCCAGCTCATCTGGCGCATGGCCGGCGCCGCGCATCCGATGGAAGCCCACAGGGCCGACAGCCGCGCCATCCAGGCGCGCGGCCGCTCGGGCGATGCGAAGGAAGGCGTGACCTCGTTCCTGGAGAAGCGGCCTCCGGCCTATCCCGACAAGGTCTCGAGCGACGTCCCCGACATCTGGGACCATTGGAAGGCGCCGACCTTCGGTTGAGGTCAGGAGTGGCCGATGGCGCTGTGGCGGCGTGCTCTCATGGGCGCGCCGCCTGTCATTTGAACACTGCGGATCCAGTCATGCGGCCCGGCGACCTTGGAATGCAGGTAGTCCATTCTTCCGACTCTAGGCGGCATGCGCCAGTTGTCTCTTGCGAATGCCGCTTCACTTCACCGGAGCGCGTATTCAAGTAACTGTATTTCGCGGTTGTGCGGCTGCGGCTATGCCGATAATGACAGGCCACTGTTCTTGTGAATCGCTAGGCGTTGCGCAGGACGCTAACAACTTCGGAATCAAGTGAAATGGACGAAAAGACGGACGTCATCGAGATGACGGCGGACATCGTTTCCGCCTACGTTGGCAACAACACTGTGGCGGCCGCCGATCTCCCGGGCCTGATCCAGAGCGTCCACCGCGCGCTCGCCGGCGTGTCCTCAGGCGCCGAGCCGGTGGAAGCCGCGCCGAAGGAGCCGGCGGTGCCGATCCGCCGGTCGATCACCCCGGATCACCTCGTCTGCCTGGAAGACGGCCGCAAGTTCAAGTCGCTGAAGCGCCACCTGCGCACCAAGTACAACATGAGCCCCGAGGAGTACCGGGCCAAGTGGGGCCTGCCCAAGGACTATCCCATGGTGGCGCCCAACTACGCCAAGGCCCGGTCCGACCTGGCCAAGCAGATGGGCCTGGGCCAGGGCGGCCGTCAGGCGCCGCGCAAGAAGCGCTGAGCCGCACATCGCAGTCTCGCAGGCGCCCGCCGGATCTCCGGCGGGCGTTTTTGCATGGAGCGTTAACCACTTTCGCCTTGCCGCCGATTCGCCCTTCGGGCGACATACGACTCGTCATGAATCCAAGTCGTTGTCAGGACAGGCTGTGATGGCGGCTCAGCTTGCGGCGCCGACTGCGGCGATCCGCGCCCACGAGGAGCTCTTCGCCTACTGGAACGCGTTGCGGGCGGATGCGGCGGCCCCGCCGCGACGCCGGCTCGATCCGCGCCGCATCAAGCGGCTCCTGCCGACCGTCAGCCTGATCGACGTTCTGCCTGGTGGCGACTACCGCATGCGGCTGGCTGGCACGGCCCTCTACAACGTCTACGGCGGCGAGATCACCGGTCGTCGCCTGGGTGAGATCTACAACACCGTGGCCGCCGACTACTGGCGTACGGAACTGGGACGCGTGGTGCGCGACCGCCGGCCGGGCGCGGGCATCCATAATCTCGCCTGGAAGGGGGCGTCGCACCTCTCGCTGATCTGGCTTCGCCTGCCTCTCGCCAGCCAGGACGACGAGGTGGACATGATCCTGGGGTACGACGCTGTCGTGGGCCTGGGGCCTGTGCAGAGCGGCGTCCGGCCGGCCTCCGCGGCGGCCTGACCCGCCCGTCGGCCTTCGCTTCATCAACCTTGCCACCCCGGCCTGTTCACCCCGGCCTGGCCACCCCAGCCTGGCCCTCAAGGGTGCGCCGACGCAGCGGCGGACGCGAAGGGGACAGGCTGGGCGGAGCCGGCCGAAGCCGGCCCCGGTAGCCGACCTCGACGGTCAGGCCGCTCGACGCTGTTCGCGGGTCAGGTCGAAGCGGTCGGCGTTCATGACCTTGGTCCAGGCCGCCACGAAGGCGCGAACGAACGTTCCGGCCGCATCGGCGGACGCATAGACCTCGGAGAGGGCCCGGAGCTGGGAGTTCGAGCCGAACACCAGGTCTGTGCGCGTGGCTGTCCACCGCTCCTGCCCGCTCGACCGGTCCGTCCCGACGAACACCTCGTCGCCGCGGTCGTCCACCTGCTTCCACGCCGTGCCCATGTCGAGCAGGTTGACGAAGAAGTCGTTGGTGAGCTGGCCCGGCCGGGTGGTGAGGACACCGTGCTTGGAGCCGCCGTGGTTGGCGCCCAGCACGCGCAGGCCGCCGACCAGCACCGTCATCTCGGGCGCGGTCAGGGTCAGCAGCGAGGCCCGGTCGATCAGCAGCTCCTCGGTGGGCACGTTGAACGTCACCTGCAGGTAGTTGCGGAAGCCGTCGACACGCGGTTCCAGCACCTCGAAGCTGTCGGCGTCGGTCTGCTCGGCCGAGGCGTCGGTGCGGCCCGGCGTGAAGGTGACCTCCACGTCATGGCCGGCGTCCTTCGCCGCCTTCTCCACCGCCGCCGTCCCGCCCAGGACGATCAGGTCGGCGAGGGAGACCTTCTTGCCGCCGCCAGCCTGGCCGTCGAACCCGGCCTTGATCCCTTCCAGCACCTTCAGCACGCGGGCGAGCTGTTCGGGCTGGTTGACCTCCCAGTCCTTCTGCGGGGCCAGGCGGATGCGCGCGCCGTTGGCGCCGCCCCGGTGGTCGGACCCGCGGTAGGTCGAGGCCGAGGCCCAGGCCGTCTGCACTAGTTCGGCGACCGTCAGCCCCGAGCCCAGGATCCTTTCCTTCAGCGCCTTGATGTCGGCGGCGTCGGCCAAGGGATGGCCAGCCGCCGGGATCGGGTCCTGCCAGATCAGGTCTTCCTTCGGCACCTCGGGGCCCAGGTAGCGGGCCTTCGGACCCATGTCGCGGTGGCACAGCTTGAACCAGGCCCGGGCGAAGGCGTCGGCGAACGCCGCGGGATCGCTGCGGAACCGCTCGGAGATCGCCCGGTACTTCGGGTCCATCTTCATCGCGATGTCGGCGGTGGTCATCATGGTCGGCAGACGCCGCTCGGGGCTGTGCGCGCCGGGCGCCATGTCTTCGGGCTTCTGGCCGACGGGCTGCCATTGCTTGGCCCCGGCGGGGCTGCGCACCAGCTCGTACTCGTAGTCCAGCAGCATGCGGAAGAAGTCGTTGTCCCACTTGACGGGATTGGGCGTCCAGGCGCCCTCGAGGCCGCTGGTGATCGTGTGGTCGCCGATGCCGCTCTCGTGGCCGCTCTGCCAGCCCAGGCCCTGCTGGGCGATGTCGGCCCCCTCGGGTTCGGCGCCGATCTTCGCGGCGTCGCCGGCGCCGTGGGCCTTGCCGAAGGTGTGGCCGCCGGCGGTCAGCGCGACGGTCTCCTCGTCGTTCATGCCCATGCGCGCGAACGTCTCGCGGATGTCGCGGCCGGACTGCAGCGGGTCAGGATTCCCGCCCGGACCTTCGGGGTTGACGTAGATGAGGCCCATCTGGATCGCCGCCAGCGGGCTTTCCAGCACCATCTCCTTGTCGGGCTGGATGCGGGTCTGGTTGCCTTCCTGGCCGACCCACTGCTCTTCGGTTCCCCAGTAGATGTCCCGCTCGGGCTCGTAGACGTCGGCGCGGCCGCCGCCGAAGCCGAAGACCGGACCGCCCATCGACTCGATGGCCACGTTCCCCGCCAGGATCATCAGGTCGGCCCAGGACAGCTTGCGGCCGTACTTCTGCTTGATCGGCCAGAGCAGGCGCCGCGCCTTGTCGAGGTTGGCGTTGTCCGGCCAGCTGTTGAGCGGCGCGAACCGCTGCGATCCCGACGAGGCTCCGCCGCGGCCGTCGCCGGTGCGGTAGGTGCCGGCGCTGTGCCAGGCCATGCGGATGAAGAACGGGCCGTAGTGGCCGTAGTCGGCCGGCCACCACGGCTGGCTGTCGGTCATCAGGGCGGTGAGGTCGCGTTTCACCGCGGCATAGTCGAGCGACTGGAACGCCTTCGCGTAGTCGAAGTCGTCGCCCAGCGGATCGCCGGTGGCGCCGTGCTGCGGCAGGATCTGGATGGAGAGCTGGTTCGGCCACCAGTCGCGGTTGGTCCGGCCCAGGAGGGACCGGAGCGCGCCGGGGTTCTTGGCGGGGCAGGAGAGCGGGCTACCATCGTCCATGGGGCTTCCTCCGTCTGTGGTTGTGAACGAACCCTACGCCCCTCGCGCCGCCGCTGACAAAACGGAAAACCCTATCGGATGTAGTGGTAAAATCTATCTATGAGCAATATCCCATAGATATCATCCGGATTGCGCTGCTCCAATCCGCCGTCAATCCGACTTTGTAGGGGTCAGCGCCGCCTCGATCTGAACGATGGCCTCGGCGACCTCATTGGCCTCGTCCGCGAACACGCCATCCCAGGCCATCTTGAGGAAAGGCCCAGGTTGGCGGGCGCGGTCGGCGTCGTGCTGGGCCGTCCACGCCTTGAGGCGGGCCAGCAGGTCATCGAGTCTGGCTGCGTCCAGGTCGGCCGCGCCGCCGTGGGCGCGCCACCAGGCCAGGTCGTCGGCTATCCCGCCCGTTCGCATGCTCGCCTCCCTCGCCGCGTCAAGGACAGGCGGATAGTCGGCCATTCCGGCGCCTGGTGGAAAGTCCGGACGCGCGCGGCGTCCGCCGGTGGGGTTCAGCCCGCGGCGGCGAAGCGTGGGGCGGGCGGCGCGGCCGCCTCGCGCAGCATCGCTTCCATCTGGTCTGCGGGCATGGGGCGGGCGAAGAAGTAGCCTTGCATCCGGTCGCAGCCCGCCGAGCGCAGGAACAGCGCCTGGCTCTCGTCTTCGACGCCTTCGGCGGTGATGCGGACGCCCAGCGAGCGCGCCGCATGCAGCATCGAGGCGACCAGCTTCGACACGCGCGGATCGCGGCCCACATCGTCGATCAGCGAGCGGTCCAGCTTCACCGTCTGGATGGGCAGGTGCATCAGCGCCCGTAGATTGGAATAGCCCGTGCCGAAGTCGTCCAGGGCCACGTTCACGCCCCGGGCCGCCAGCCGCTCGATATGGCGCCGTGCGAGATTCATGTCCTGAAGCAGGAAGGTCTCGGTGATCTCGACCGTCAGGGCGGTGGCCGGAAGGTCCGTGCCCGCAAGCCGGCCGATCAGTTTGCGCGAGAAGCCGGGGTCGAGCAGGTCGCGCGGACTGACATTGCAGGACACCAGCTCGATCAGCCCTTCGCCCACCCATGGCGCAGCGTGGGCGCAGGCGGCCTCGAACACGGCCTCGTCGATCGTACGGATCAGGCCCAGTTCCTCGGCCATCGGCACGAAGGCCGCTGGCGACAGCAACCCCTTCTCGGGGTGACGCCAGCGCGCCAGGACTTCGACGCCCACGAAACGCCCGGTCATGGTGTCGACGATCGGCTGGAACCACGGCTCGATCTCGCCCGCCGGAATGGCGCGGCGCAGCTCGGTCTCGAGGGTCCGACGTCGTTCGGACTCGGCGTGGAGCTCGGCGTCGAACCCGTGCCAGCGCCGCCCCCCGCACGATTTCGCCCGGTAGAGCGCCATGTCGGCGTAACGCTGGAGATCGGCCGCGTCGCTGGCGTCGCGCGGGAAGGCCGCCACGCCCACCGATCCCCCCGAGGCGACCGTGCGGCCATAGATGACGTGGTGCTGGCTGATGGCGTTGACCAGCCGCTCGGCGCGGCGCGCGATGTCCGGATCGCCCGACACCACCGCGAATTCGTCGCCGCCGAGCCGGGCCACCAGTTCGTCGGGGCCGGCGTCGTCGCGCAGGCGCTGACCGATCTCGGCCAGCAGGATGTCGCCCGCGTGGTGCCCGAGGCTGTCGTTCAGGCTCTTGAAGCGGTCCAGGTCGATGACGAAGAGCGCCACCACGCCGCCGCTCTCGCGCGCCGCCTCCAGCCGCTCGCAGAGGCCGGACGTGAAGGCGCCGCGGTTCACGAGCCCGGTGAGGGAATCGGTCTGCGCGAGGCGCAGCGTCATCTCGCGCTCGGCTTCGAGCTCCGCGACGCGGGCGGCCAGTTCGGCAAGGCTCTTGGAAAGTGGCGGCACGTACGTGTCTGGGTCGTTCTGGACGTCCCGAAGCATCCCCGGACGGGGCTAACACCGCGTTGAGGGATAGGGTTACCGGGCGTTAGGAGCCGCTGCCGACAGGTCCGTCCTATTCGACCGGCTTTGCCCGGTAGGCCTCGATGTCCAGCTCGTTCTCCAGCTTGGCCACGGTGACGGCCACGGCGAGGTCGGACGTGGAGTTGGCCACGGTCCGTGTCATGTCCAGCAAGCGGTCGAAGGGCAGCACGAAGCCGACCACCAGCGCGGTCTGCTCCGCCGAGAGGCCGATGCTGCCCAGCACCGCCGACAGCATGAACAGGGAGGCCGAGGGCACCGGCGCGGTGCCGATCGCCACCAGGGTGATGGTGAGGCCCGCGATGAGGAACTGGACCGGCGTGAGCTCGACGCCGAACGCCTGGACCGTGAACATGGTCAGGAGTCCGATGTAGAGCGCCGTGCCGTCCATGGAGATGGTCGTCCCGATGGGCAGGGCCGTCGAGGCGACGGTGTGGCTGACGCCCAGGTTCTTTTCGGCCACCCGCATGGCCACCGGCAGGGTCGCCGCCGACGACGACGTCGAGAACGCGACTAGGATCGCGTCCGAGATGTCCCGGAAGAACGGCAGGACCGGCAGGCGGGCCACCAGCCGCAGCAGCCCCCCGTGCACCAGCAGCACCTGCAGCACGCAGCCGACGACGAGGCCGAGCGCGAGAAGGAAGACGTGGGTGAACACCGCGAAGCCCTGGGTGCCCATGACCCACGCCACCAGCGCGAAGACGCCGAACGGCGCCACCTCCATCACCACGCGGGTGATGAAGAGGATCATCTCGACGCCGCCGTCGAACACCTTCTTGACCGGCTCGGCCTTCTCGCCCACCGCCAGGATGGCGGCGCCCAGCAGGATGGCGAAGAAGATCACCGCCAGGATGTCGCCGCGCGCCAGCGCCTCGACGGGGTTGAGCGGCACGATGCCCAGGAGCTGTTCCGAAACCGATGGCGCTTCCCCCACGGGGCGCGCCTCGACGCCGGTGAAATCGACGCCCACACCGGGTTGGAAAAGGTGGCCCAGCACCAGTCCCAGGATCACGGCGATCAGCGTCGTGGCGAAGTAGAAGCCGAGCACCTTGCCGCCGATCGACCCCAGCCGGCGCGGATCGCCCATGGCGGCCATGCCCGAGGTTATGGAGAGAAAGACCAGCGGCACCACCACCATGCGGATCAGCCGGATGAACAGGTCGCCCAGCCATTTGAGCGACTCTGCCGCCTCGCCCAGCGCCAGGCCGACCACGGCGCCCAGCACGAGCGCGATGAAAATCCGCTTCCACAACACCACGTCGAACCACCAGCGCTGGAGGAAGCTGCGCTGGGCCGGGGCATGATCGGGCGCGCCCGGCGGAGTTTCGTTCAAGGTCATTGCGGCGTCCGGCCGTGAGGGAGATGGTCTTTGTGGCGGGGATGGCCCCGTTCGTCCAGACGACCACAGCCCGGCGGAGTCGTAAGCGTCACCGAGCAACGCTATAAGGCGCCCGATGAAGAGACAGAATGCAGCCGGCGTCGTCGATCGGCTGGAAGCTGAATACCGCAAGAGCGTCGATCAGCTCCGAACCGCCCTGAAATCGTTCCTGGCCGGCGGGCCGCCGCCCGACCAGGCCCTCCGCCGCGACGGCGCCTTTGCCTACCCGGAGCTGCGGCTGAGCTGGGCGCCGGGCCTGCCCTATCCCCGTACGAGCCGCGCCTACGCCCGGATTCCCGCGCCGGGGCGCTACGCCGTGTCCGTCACGCGCCCCGATCTGTTCCGGGACTATCTGATCGAGCAGCTCAGCCTGCTGCAGCAGGACTTCGAGATCGACCTGGACGTGGGCCGGTCGGCCCAGGAGATTCCGTTCCCCTACGTCCTGGACCCGGCTGACATGGCTGTGGCCGACGTGGGTTCGGTCGAGATCGCGCGCCATTTCCCGACCACGGAACTGGCCTACATCGGCGACGAGATCGCCGACGGCGAATGGATCGGCGTGGGCGGCGACACCCGCCCCCTCGCCCTGTTCGACGGCCTGCGCACGGATTTCTCGCTGGCGCGCCTGGCCCACTACACCGGCACGCCGATCGAGCATTTCCAGCAGTACATCCTGTTCACGAACTACCACCGCTACGTGGACGAGTTCGTCGCCTGGGGCGCCAGCCAGCTCGGGGCGGGCGGGCCCTACACCGGCCTGTCGGCGGCGGGCCACGTGCTGATCGACGCCGACACGCCCGACCCCGAGGCCAGGGTCGCGGCCGGGGCCTGGCGCCGGCATCAGATGCCCGCCTACCACCTCATGGCGCCGGGGCGCGCGGGCATCACCCTGGTGAACATCGGCGTCGGGCCGTCCAACGCCAAGACCGTATGCGACCATCTCGCCGTGCTGCGGCCCCAGGCCTGGCTGATGATCGGCCACTGCGGCGGCCTGCGCGGAAGCCAGAAGATCGGCGACTACGTCCTGGCCCACGCGTACCTGCGCGACGATCATGTGCTGGACAAGCTGCTGCCGCCCGAAATCCCCATCCCCCCGCTGGCCGAGGTCCAGGTCGCCCTGAACACGGCGGCCGAGCAGGTGACAGGCGAGACCGGCGACCTCCTGAAACAGCGGATGCGCACGGGCACGGTCGTGACCACGGACGACCGGAACTGGGAGCTGAAGTATTCGTCCAGCGCGCTCCGCTTCAACCAGAGCCGGGCCGTCGCCATCGACATGGAGAGCGCCACCATCGCCGCCCAGGGCTATCGCTTCCGCGTGCCCTACGGGACGTTGCTGTGTGTCTCGGACAAGCCGCTGCACGGCGAGATCAAGCTGCCGGGCCAGGCCAACGCCTTCTACGACCGCGCCATAGCCCAGCACCTCCAGATCGGCCTGGCCACCATCGGCCTCCTGCACAAGGAAGGCGCTCGTCTGCACTCGCGAAAGCTGCGCAGCTTCGACGAGCCGCCGTTCCGATGACCTCACGGCGAGGTGGAGAGTCTCGCGAAACCCCGCTAAACCACCCGCCGTCATGACCCGCCGCATCGCTTTCGAATCCATCGACAACTTCCGCGACTTCGGGGACTACGCCGCCGGCCCGAAGCGGCTGCGGCGCGGCCTGCTCTACCGCTCGGCCAGCCAGTCGCGCGCCACCGACGCCGACCTCGAGAAACTGGCGGGCCTGGGCATCGCCGTGATCGTGGACCTGCGCCGCTCGAACGAGCGTGAGCGCGAACCGTCCCGGCGCTGGACGGGCTTTGCCGCTCAGGTGATCGAGAACGACATCGGCCAGGAAAGCGCCGACGAGTGGCATGCCTTCATCCAGACCTCGGACCTGACCGTGGCGTCGTTCCGGGACTACATGCTGGAGTACTATCGCCGGGCGCCGCACCAGGCCCGGCACATCGACCTGTACCGCCGCTACTTCACCGCCCTGGCCGAGACCGAGGGCCCGATCCTGGTTCACTGCGCGGCCGGCAAGGACCGCACGGGCATCGCGTGCGCGCTCACGCACCACCTGGCCGGCGTCCACGACGACGACGTCATCGAGGACTACCTGCTCACCAACGACCCCGAACGCCTGGAGCGGCGCCTGCCGCAGATGCGCGACGTGGTCCGTGAGGGCACGGGCCGCACCGCCACCGACGACGCGCTTCTGACCGCCATGCGGGTAGAGGCCGAATACCTGGCCGAAGCCTTCGCCGTGATGCGCGAGCAGAACGGCTCTCTGGACGGCTACCTGGATCAGGTGCTGGGCCTGGACGACCGCGTCCGGGGCCGCATACACGACCGCCTTCTCGCCTAGGGACTCCGACATGCAGACCTTCCAGCCGCCCCGCCGGATCCTGATGGGGCCGGGGCCCTCGGACGTGAGCCCGCGCGTGCTGGCCGCCCTGGCGCGGCCGACGGTGGGGCACCTGGACCCCGCGTTCCAGGACCTGATGGAAGAGATCAAGGCGGCGCTCCAGCGGCTGTTCAATGCGCCGGATCACGCCTGCATCCCGCTGCCCGCGCCCGGCACCGCCGGCATGGAGGCGGCCATGATGAACCTGCTCGAGCCGGGCGACCGGGCGGTGGTCGCCGTGAATGGCGCCTTCGGCGGCCGCATGGCCGACATGGCCGACCGCGCGGGCGCGACCGTGACGGTGGTGGAGTCCGAATGGGGCCGGCCCGTCGACCCGGCTCGCGTCGAGACGGCGCTGGCCGAGGCGCCCGCGAAGGTCCTGGCCTTCGTTCACGCCGAGACATCGACGGGCGCCCGCAGCGACGCCGCCGCGCTCTGCGCCCTGGCCCGGAAGCATGGCGCGCTCTCGGTGGTGGACTGCGTGACCTCGCTGGGCGGCATTCCGGTGGACGTGGCGGCCTGGGACGCCGACGTCGTCTATTCGGGCACGCAGAAGTGCCTGTCGGCGCCGCCCGGCCTGTCGCCCATCGCCCTCGGTCCCCGGGCGCAGGCCGCGATCAAGGCGCGCAGGACCAAGGTCCGCAACTGGCTGCTCGATTTCAACCTGATCATGGCCTACTGGGGCGGCGAAGGCGGCCGGACCTACCATCATACGGCCCCGATCAATGCGCTCTACGGTCTGCACGAGTCGCTCGTGGCCCTCTTCGAGGAAGGCGTTCAGGCCGCGGCGGTCCGCCACGCCCGGATGCACGAGGCCCTGGCCGACGGCCTGGAGGCCGCGGGCCTGAAGCTGCTGGTCGAAGAGACGTGGCGCCTGCCGCAGCTCAACACCGTGCTGATTCCGGAAGGCGTGGACGAGGTCGCCGTCCGCGCCCACGTGCTCGAGGCCTGGGACCTCGAGATCGGCGCAGGGCTGGGCCCGTTGAAGGGCAAGGTCTGGCGCATCGGCCTGATGGGCGCCTCGGCGACGCCCTGGCACGTGCGACTCTGCCTCACCGCCCTCTGCGACGCCCTGGCCGCCCAGGGCGTGGCGGTGGACCCCGCCGCCGTCCGCGCCGCCGCCGAGGCGAAGCTGGCGGCGTAGGGCTGGCGCCGGGTCCTTCGAGGCCGCGAAGCGGCGCCTCCCGAATTTCAAGGAACCACGGAAAACGCGGAAGGGCACGGAAGGCGAAGCCGCGATTTCCGTGCCCTTCCGTGTTTTCCGTGGTTCTCCATGACAGAGCCTCCGCTTGCGCGTAGGGGCGAGGGGCCGAGCACGCCGGAGGCGCGGGGATTCAACCGCGGAGATCGCAGAGATACGCGGAGGAGTCCGAGGCTGCGCGACCTCTCTGCGTATCTCCGCGATCTCCGCGGTTCATGATGGGCGGCGGCTGCGCCGCCCATCACGCCATAGGCGATCGCCCTCCGCTGGCTCGGAGGCGGCCACGCGTTCGTGTTTTTCGTGTGGGTTCGTAGCCGAAATCCAGGGACGCCGACGCACGCTCGGCGGAACCCGGGCTGACGCCGCGGCGCCGCTTCGCAAAGGGCGCCGAGGTGCTACGGTGCGGCGGGGCCGCCCTCCAGCGCGGTCGGGGAGAGTCGTTTGACCGGATCGAGCGCCGAGGCCGCCGTTCCCGCGTCGCCGGGCGCGGGCGGCCGACTGGACCGCGGCGGCGTCGCCTGGTCGGTCTTCGAAGGGGGGCGAAACCCCTACGTCATCCTCATCACCATCTACATCTTCATGCCCTACGTGGCCGCCTCGATGGTGGGCGACCCCGTAGAGGGCCAGGAGACCATCTCGCGCTGGCAGCAGTGGGCCGGCTGGGTGGTCATGGCCACGGCGCCCTTCATCGGCGCCTCGGTCGACAAGCTGGGCGGGCGCAAGCCGTGGCTCGGCCTGACCGTGGGCCTGATGGTGCCGCTGACCGCCGCGCTGTGGTGGGCCAGGCCGGACGGGACCGGCCTGTCGGTGGCGACCACCATGCTGTTCGCCATGACGGTGCAGGTGCTGTTCGCCTACAACGAGATCCTGCACAACTCGCTGCTGGTGCGGGCGGCCGGCCTCTCGGGCGCGCACAGGGCCTCGGGGCTGGCGCTCTCGCTGGGCAACCTGTTCTCGGTGCTGGCGCTGGCCTTCACGGCCTGGGCCTTCGCCTTGCCCGGCCAGGTGGACTGGAGCTGGGTCCCGAAGGCGCCCCTGTTCGGCCTCGACCCGGAGACTCATGAACCTGAACGGGTCGTGGCGCTGCTGGCTGCGGGCCTTCTTCTCTTCGGCGCGATCCCGCTGTTCCTGTTCACCCCCGACGCGCCCCGGACCGGCGTCCCCGTCGCCCGCGCCTTCGCCCAGGGGGCGGCCCAGCTGGTGCGGATGGTGCGTACGGTCGGCCAGTTCCGGGACGCCGCCGTCTATCTGGGATCGCGGATGTTCTTCGTGGACGGGATGAACGGCGTCCTGGTCTACGCCGGCGTCTACGCCGTGGGCGTGATGAAGTGGGGCGCGCTGGAGATGCTGGGCTACGGCATCCTGCTCAGCATCTTCGCGGTCCTGGGCGGCTATGTCGGACGCTGGCTCGACGCGGGCCTCGGGCCCAAGGGCGCGTTGCGGATCGAGATCTTCATGTCGATGCTGGGCCTCCTGGCGATGCTCGGCATGCGCCCCGACCTCATCCTCTTCCTGTGGCCCTACGACGTGGCGGCGCACGGCGCGGTCTGGAGCGGGCCGGTCTTCCGGACCCTGCCCGATGTGATCTTCGTGCTGGTGGGCTTCTCGAACGCGATCTTCATCACCGCCCAGTACGCTTCGGCGCGCACCCTGCTCACGCGCCTGACGCCGCCGGATCAGACGGGGGCGTTCTTCGGGGTCTATGCCCTGTCGGGTGTGGCCACGGCCTGGCTGGCCCCGTTCCTGGTGAACCAGGGCACGCGCATCACCGGCACCCAGCAGGGTGGTTTCGCCATGCTGCTGGTCTTGCTGGCCATCGGCTTCCTGGGCCTGTTCCTGGTGCGCGGCGGTGGTCGCACATTTCCGGACGGCTCCGAAGCCTAGTTGAAATCACTCGACATCTGGCCAAGGGATAGTGGGGATTCATGATGAATCGCCGCTAATCGTATATCCATATTAGGCATTCGGTTTCATGCGACCTTAAACGCGGCGAGCGATCTTGAGCGTGTTCTTAGGGGCGAGCAGGCAAGAGCTTGAAGGCCCCATCCCGTCTGCTCGCTAGAAACTGGAGATCAACCCCATGTCGAAGTTCGTGACCCGCTTCCTGAAGGACGAATCCGGCGCCACCGCCATCGAGTACGGCCTGATCGCCGCCCTGATCGCCGTGGTTCTCGTCGGCGCGCTGCAAGCCGTCGGCGGCAGCCTGCAAGGCGCCTTCGAGACGATCAGCCAGGAAGTCAACACCGCCACCGGCGGCTAAGCCCGACCTCGGTCTGGACCGAAAGGCCCCGGCGGCGACGCCGGGGCCTTTTTCGTTGCGAGCTTGGCTGCAACGGTCCGTTCATCCGCGCGGGCGCATAAGGCGCAGGAAGAGGTTTCCATGCCGCCTGTCATCGCCGCCGCGCTCGTGCTCCTGCTCCCGGCCCTCGTGCTGACGGCCGCGGCGAGCGACGTGGCCACGTTCCGCATCCCCAACTGGATTTCCCTGGCCCTGATCGTGGCGTTTCCGCTGGCCGCGTTGTCAGCCGGGCTGTCCCTGCCCGCCCTGGGCGCCCATCTGGCGGTCGGCGTCGTGGCGCTGGCCGTGGGCATGGCCATGTTCGCCCTGCGTTGGATGGGCGGGGGCGACGCCAAGCTGTTCGCGGCGGTGGCGCTCTGGGTGGGCTGGCCGGCGACCCTCACCTTCGTCGGCGCGGCCGCTCTCGCCGGCGGCGCCCTCGCCATCCTGCTGCTGACCCTGAGGTCGGCGGCCGTTCGTCCCCTGGTGCTCACCGGCCCTCGCTGGGTAAGCCGCCTCGCCGATCCGGCCGAGGCGATCCCGTATGGCGTCGCGATCGCCGCAGGCGCGCTCGCCGCGCTGCCGGCCTCGCCCTTCGCCCGCGTCCTGGGGCTGTAGCTTGCGGCCCGCGCTCGCATCGGCCACACGAGGCGCCATGACCATCGCGAGGCGGGCATGAGCGACGTGATCCTCGACGCCTGGGACGGCCCGGCGGTCCCGGTCCATGCCCTGACCGAGGCCGCCGTCGCGGAGGCCCTGGCGGCGGACCCGGTCGTGACGGCGCTGGCGAAGACCGCCGACTTCAAGGGCAAGGCCGGTCAGGCTTTGCTGGTTCCCGGCTCGGACGGTGCGCCGGCCAAGGTGCTGTTCGGCGTGGGGGCCGGCGATGACGGCGTCGGCGACGCCGCCTCGACGTTCCGCGTCCTTTCGGCCCGTCTCCCCGCCGGGGTGTTCGAGGTCGTCGAGGCGCCGGCTCATATCGCGCCCGGCCGCATCGCGCTGGCCTTCGCGCTCGGAAGCTACAGGTTCGACCGCTACAAGCCCGCCAGGGGCGAGCCCCGCGAGCGCGCGCGCCTGCTGGTCCGGGGCGCCGACCTGAGCGAGGCTCGCCAGATCGCCCATGCCTGCGCGCTTGCCCGCGACATGGTCAACACGCCGGCCAACGACATGGGGCCGCGGCAGATCGAGACCATCGCCCGTGAGATCGCCGAACAGTATGGTGCGCGGATCACCGTGATCGAGGGCGAGGGCCTGCTGGAAGCGGGCTATCCCGCCATCCACGCCGTGGGCCGCGCCGCCGACCCGGCCCGCGCGCCACGGTTCATCGAAATCCAGTGGGGCGCCCCGGAGGCCGACCGACCCCTCGTCTGCATCGTCGGCAAGGGCGTGGTCTTCGACACGGGCGGTCTCGACATCAAGCCGTCGGCCGGCATGCGCCTGATGAAGAAGGACATGGGCGGCGCCGCCCACGCCCTGGCTTTGGGGCGGATGATCATGGCGGCGGGGCTGCCCGTCCGCGTGGCGGTGCTGGTCCCCGTGGTCGAGAACGCCATCAGTGGCGACGCCATGCGCCCCGGTGACGTGCTGGAGTCGCGCAAGGGCCTGTCGATCGAAGTCGGCAACACCGACGCCGAAGGCCGTCTGATCCTGGCCGACGCCCTCACCCGGGCCGGCGAACTTGAGCCCGCGCTGACCATCGACCTCGCCACGCTCACCGGCGCCGCCCGCATCGCGCTGGGGCCGCAGCTCCCGCCCTATTTCACCGATGACGACGACCTCGCGGCGCAGATCGAGGCGGCGGCCCAGGCCGAGGCCGATCCCGTGTGGCGCCTGCCGCTCTGGAAACCCTACGCCGACGCCCTGGATTCCGACATCGCCGAGATCAAGAACGATCCCGACGGCTGGGCGCAGGCCGGGTCGGTCACGGCCGCCCTGTTCCTCCAGCGTTTCGCGCCGAAGGGGCCTTGGGTGCATCTGGACATCTTCGCGTGGAACCCCCGCGGCCGTCCGGGATTCCCCGGTGGCGGTGAAGCGCAGGCCATCCGCGGCCTCTACCGCATGATCCGCGAGCGGTTCGCATGAAGCACGATCCCCGCATAACGCCCTGGCGCGACGGCGTGGCCGCCCGCAGCCTGGAAGGGATCCTCGAGGCCGAGGTCTATCTCGACCCGAAGGCGATGGGTTGCACGGCCGCCGCCGCAGCCATCCGCTCGGCGCCCGACGCCGGGGCGGAACAGATGGACCAGCTTCTGTTCGGTGAGCGCTTCGAGGTGATCGAGGAAGAGGGAGCCTGGCTGTTCGGGCAGGCCGCGCGGGACGGCTACGTGGGTTTCGTGGACGCGGCCGCCCTGGCGCCGACGGGGCCTCTGCCGACTCATCGGGTCTCGGCGCTGCGCACCTACGCCTTCGCCGAGGCCAGCATCAAATCCCGCGCGCTGGGTCCCTATTCCCTCAACAGCCTGGTCTGCGTCGAGGCGGTCGAGGGCAGGCTGGCGAAGGTTTCAGGCGCAGGCTGGATGGCCGCCGACCACCTCTCGCCCATCGGCGTCTTCGAGGACGACTGGGCCGCGATCGCCGAACGGTTCGTCGGCGCGCCCTACCTGTGGGGCGGGCGCGAGAGCGTGGGCCTGGACTGCTCGGGCCTGATCCAGCAGGCGCTGTTCGCCTGCGGCCGCGCGTGTCCGCGCGACACCGACATGCAGGAGGCGCTGGGCGCGGCGATCGGCGCCGACGCGTTCGATCGCGGCGACCTCGTGTTCTGGAAGGGGCACGTGGCGCTGGGGGTCGGGGACGGCCGGATCGTCCACGCCAACGGCCATCACATGGCGACGGTGATCGAGCCCCTGGCCGAGGCTGTGGCGCGCATCGAGGCCGCCGGCGTCGGCGCGCCCACATCGTATCGTCGGCTGTAGGGCGAGCCGGGGATCGCGACACGAAAATGGCCGGGGCGAGCCCGGCCATCGCGCGTCCGAAACAGAGCCGGGCTACTTGGCGGCGGGCGCCGCCGGGCTGGCCTGAGGCGCTTCGCCCTCGACGACCGGGGTCGCCGCATCGCCGGCGGCCGGCGCTTCCGCCGTCTCCGCACCGGGCTGGCGCGAGGGGTCCGGGGCCGGCAGGGCCAGCTTGCCGCCATGCGACGCCAGGTAGGCGATCAGGTTGATGCGCTCCTCGGTCTTCTTGATGCCGACGAAGGTCATCTTGGTGCCGGGCATGTGCTTCTGCGGCGCCTGGATGAACTCGTTGAGCTCGTCGTAGCTCCACACCGGATGCTCGCCCGAGAAGGCGCCGATGGCCGGCGAATAGGCGAAGCCGGCGTGCAGGCCCGGCTTGCCGCCGACGACGCCGTACAGGTTCGGGCCGGTTCCGTTCGCCCCGCCGTCGTTGATGGTGTGGCACGACTTGCACTTGGCGAAGGCGGTCTCGCCCGCGGCCACGTCGGCGGCGGGAAGGACCGTGCCCCAGTCCGGCGGCAGCTCGGCGGCGGCGCCGCCGCCCGACGCCTCTTCCGCCACCTCCACGAGGTATCCCGGCTTGTCGGTGGGCTGCGGTGCGAAGACGCCCGCGGACAGCTCGCGCAGGCCGACAATGGCCAGACCCGTCGCCAGTACGGCGCCGGCGATCTTGTTGAAGGTCAGATCGCTCATAATCCCCTAGTCACGCCTCTCATCGGACGGCGAGCCGGCCTGCGCTCGCGCAGGAATCCCGCCCCTTATTGCGTGCGGCTCTCTTACACGCTACCGGCGCTCGCGCAACCATCCCAAGCACGCATGAACCCCATCGTCCTCATCCCGGCGCGCATGGCCGCGACCCGCCTGCCGGGAAAGCCCCTGGCGGACATCGGCGGCGTACCGATGATCGTCCGCGTCCTCCGGCAGGCGCTCGCCGCCGGCGTGGGGCCGGTGGTCGTGGCGGCGGGCGATCCCGAGATCGTGGAGGCCGTCGAGGCGGCGGGAGGGCAGGCGACGCCGACGGATCCGGACCTGCCCTCGGGGTCGGATCGCATCCTGGCCGCCCTCGACCGGCTGGACCCGGACGGTCGGCACGACGCGGTGATCAACCTCCAGGGTGACATGCCGTTCGTGGACCCGGCCGTCGTTCGTGCGACGACCCGGCTGCTGGCCGGACAGCCCCTTTGCGACATCGCCACGATCGTCGCACCCGAGGACTCGCCCGAAGACCGGGCCAATCCCGACGTGGTCAAGGCGGTGATCGCCGGGAACGGGCGGGCGCTCTACTTCACCCGTTCCACGCTCTATGGCGAAGGGCCGGTCCTGCGGCACGTGGGGATCTACGGCTATCGCCGGGCGGCGCTACGGGCGTTCAACGCCGCCGCGCCGTCGCCCCTGGAGCGGCGCGAGAAACTGGAACAGCTCCGGGCGATGGAGCTGGGCCTCTCGATCTGGGCTGCCCCGGCCGCCACCGCCCCCATCTCCGTCGACAGCCCCGCCGACCTCGAGCGGGCCCGCCAGTACGCAAGGACGCTGACATGACCAAGGGACGCATCGCCTTCCAGGGCGAGCTGGGCGCCAACAGCCACGAGGCGTGCACGGCAGCCTTCCCCGAGATGGAGCCGGCGCCCTACGCCACGTTCGAAGAGGCGTTCGAGGCGGTGCGGACCGGCGATTGCCAGCTCGGCATGATCCCGGTGGAGAACTCGATCGCGGGCCGGGTGGCCGACGTCCACCACCTCCTGCCGTCTTCGGGATTGAAGATCATCGGCGAGCGGTTCAAGCCGATCCACTTCCAGCTCATGGCCAATCCCGGCGTGACCCTGGACCAGGTCACGACCGCCGTCTCCATGCCCATCGCGCTGGGCCAGTGTCGCCGGACGCTGCGCAGCATGGGGCTGAAGACCGAGGCGGCCGGCGACACCGCGGGCGCGGCCAAGGCGCTGGCCGAACGGCCGGATCCGACGAAGGCCGCGGTCTCGCCGGCCCTCGCCGCCGAGATCTACGGCCTGCAGATCCTGGCGCGCGACATCGAGGACGAGCACCACAACACCACGCGCTTTCTGGTGATGACGGCCGACAAGGCCCCGCCGCCGCCGCCGTTCACGGCGCCCTGCGTCACCAGCTTCGTCTTCCGGGTGAAGAACATCCCGGCGGCGCTCTACAAGGCCCTGGGCGGGTTCGCCACAAACGGGGTCAACATGACCAAGCTGGAAAGCTACATGGAGAACGGCGCCTTCACGGCCACCTTCTTCTATGCCGAGGTGGACGGCCGGCCCGAGGACATCGGCCTCGCGCGCGCCTTCGAGGAGCTGACCTTCTTCTCCGAGCGGTTCGAGATCCTGGGCGTCTATCCCGCCGACCCCTTCCGCGCCCGCGCCTGACACCACAAGGACGCAGCCCCCGGGCCGCCGCATCGCGTCCCACGTGCGGGACCGGCGCATTTCGCCTATATGGCGCCGCATGGCTCGTCCGTTCCTCAAGATGAACGGGCTCGGCAACGACTTCGTCGTGGTCGAGACCCGCTCCGGCCCCTTCGACCCCACGCCGGCCGAGGTGCGCGCGATCGCGGACCGGACGACGGGCGTGGGCTGCGACCAGCTCATCGCCATCGAGAAGGCCGAGGGCGCCGATGCGCGCGTGCGTTTCTGGAACGCCGACGGCGAGGAGGTGGGGGCCTGCGGAAACGGCACGCGCTGCGTCGGCTGGCTCCTGATGCAGTCCAGCGGCAAGGACGAGGCGGTGATCGAGACCCGGGCCGGGCGCCTGGTCGCGACCCGCGCCGGCGAGCGGCTGGTGAGCGTGGACATGGGCTCGCCCGGCCTCCGCTGGGACGAGATCCCCCTGGCCGCCGAACATGACACCCGCGCCCTCGACGTGGCGCTGTTCGACCATCCGGCGCTTTCGACCGCGCCCGGATGCGTATCGATGGGTAACCCGCATGTGGTGTTCTTCGTGGACGACGTGGACGCCACGCCGATCACGACCATCGGCCCGGCGGTGGAGGTCCATCCTCTGTTCCCGGAGCACGTGAACGTCGGCTTCGCCCAGGTGGTCGCGCCCGACCGCATCCGCCTGCGGGTATGGGAGCGCGGCGCGGGCCTCACCCAGGCCTGCGGCACCGGCGCCTGCGCCGCCCTGGTGGCCGCCAGCCGCCGCGACCTCGTGGGACGGCACGCTGTGATGGTGCTGGACGGCGGCGAACTGCACATCGAATGGGACGACCGCGACCATGTGATCATGACCGGCCCGGCGGCTGTCGACTTCGCGGGCGAGCTGCCGTGAAGGTTCAGAGCCTCCTCGCCGCCATCGCGGTCGCCGGCCTGGGCGCCTGCGACGTCATCCCGAAATCGACCTATTCGATGACGGCGGCTTCGATGCTGCCCACACTTCATGAGGGCGATATCGTCGGCGCCGATGGCTGGAAGGGGGATTGTGGCCGCGCCAAGCCGACCGCAGGACAGGTCGTGATCTACCGGCGGGACAAGCAGAGCTTCATCGCGCGCGCGGTCGCCGCACCTGGCCAGACGGTCGAACTGACGGGCGGCCGCCTCTTGGTCGACGGCCGGACGGTGACGACGTCGCCGGCCGGTTCCCACGACATCGAAATGTTCGGAACCGTCCGTTCTGCGCCGGTGCTTCGGGAAACACTGGCGAACGGCGCCAGCTATCTGACCCTCGACCTGGGGCCGGACAGCGAGCTCGACAACATCGCCCCGACGCGGGTGACCGGCTGGTACCTGCTTGGCGACAACCGTGACAATGCTGCGGATTCCCGTGTCTACGGCCCGGTCGCGGAGGCCGACATCTGTGCGGTCGCGACGGCGATCCTGGCGGCGAAGGACGTGTCCCGTGTCGGCCGCCGTCCCTGATCCCGCCGGCGCCACGTTGACGGCGGTCGCTTCGGAAGCCAGCGGCGCGGGACCGCCGCCGCCCGACGTCGATATCGTCACCTTCGGCTGCCGGCTGAACGCCTATGAGAGCGAGGTCATCCGCCGGCGGGCGGCCGAGGACGGGCTCAGCGACGCCATCGTCTTCAACACCTGCGCGGTGACGAACGAGGCCGTGCGCCAGGCGCGGCAGGCGATCCGCAAGGCGCGGCGCGAGCGGCCAGGGGCGAAGGTGATCGTCACCGGCTGCGCGGCCCAGATCGACCCCGCCGCCTTCGCCGCCATGCCCGAGGTGGACCTGGTGCTGGGCAACGCCGAGAAGAGCCAGGCCGGCGCCTACGCCGCCCCGCCCGCCGGCGCCGAGCCCCTGCGCGTGCGGGTCAACGACATCATGAGCGTGCGCGAGACGGCCGGGCACCTGATAGAGGGTCTGAAGGACCGGGCGCGCGCCTATGTCGAGGTGCAGAACGGCTGCGACCACCGCTGCACCTTCTGCATCATCCCCTACGGCCGCGGGAACTCGCGCTCGGCGGCGGCGGGCGAGGTGGTGGAGCAGGTGCGCCGGCTGGCGGCGCAAGGCTACCGCGAGGTGGTGCTGACGGGCGTGGACGTCACGAGCTGGGGCGCCGACCTGCCGGGCCAGCCCACGCTGGGCCAGCTCGTGGCGCGCATCCTGAAGCTGGTTCCCGAGCTTCCGCGCCTGCGCCTGTCGTCCATCGACGCGGCCGAGATCGACCCCGACCTGTTGCGCTGCCTCGCGACGGAGCCCCGGCTCATGCCCTATCTGCACCTCTCGCTGCAGGCGGGCGACGACATGATCCTCAAGCGCATGAAGCGCCGGCACGGCCGCGCCGACGCGCTGAAGCTGGTGGCCGAGGTGCGGGCCGTGCGACCCGATGTGGCCTTCGGCGCCGACCTGATCGCGGGCTTTCCCACCGAGACCGACGAGATGTTCGAAAACACGCTGCGGCTGGTGGACGAGGCGGGGCTGGCGTTCCTGCATGTCTTCCCCTTCAGCGCCCGGCCCGGCACGCCGGCGGCCCGGATGCCGAAGGTCAAGGGTGAGGTGGTGAAGGCTCGCGCGGCTCGCCTGCGCGCAGCGGGAGAGGCGGCGCTGGCGCGGCACCTGGAGGGCCAGGTCGGGCGCACCCTGAGCGGCCTGGTGGAGCGGCCAGGCGTGGCGCGCGGGGAGGACTTCACCGAGATCGCCTTCGAGGGCGAGGCCGAGGTGGGCGGGGTCTGCGACCTCGTCGTCACCGGACATGACGGGCGACGTGTCCTGGCCACGGCCGCAGGTGCGGCGTGATCACCGGCGGCTGCCAGTGCGGCGCGGTGCGCTTCCGCGTCGACGGCGACCTGGGCGAGGCCAGCATCTGCCATTGCCGCATGTGCCAGAAGGCGACCGGCGGGCTGTTCGGGCCTTATGTGGGGGTCGAGGTCGGCGAACTCATCTGGACGCGCGGCGTGCGCAAGCGGTTCCAGAGCTCGAACAAGGTCTGGCGGGGGTTCTGCGAGGCCTGCGGCACGCCGCTGACGTGGGAGCATGCGGGCGGCCTGACCTCGGTGATGATCGGCGCGCTCGACGATCCCGCCGCCGCCCGCCTCACGGTGCAACTGGGCAGCCCGAGCCGGCTGGCCTGTGTCGACGACATCTCGGGCCTGCCCGTGCACGAACCGACCGAGCCGCGGGCCGCAGCCCACCTGGCGAGCATCGTCAGCTTGCAGCACCCCGACCGCGACACCTGAACGCCTACGCCTTCCCCCGGAACGCGGGGAGTCGCCAGTGGAAGAGGATGGCGCCGGCGCGCACGGCGAAGGCCGTGAAGAAGCCCAGGCCGCCGCTCACGGGAATCGGCATCCCGAGGGCGTTCAGGGCGACGAACGTCGCCGCCCCGAGCAGGGCCGGGGTGACGTACAGCTCGCGCCGCAGCAGCACCGACGGCTGATTCGCCAGGACGTCGCGGATCACTCCGCCGAAGGTGGCGGTCAGCACGCCCATGATGATCGCCGAGACCGGGTGGACGCCGAGCGACGTGGCCTTCAGCGCGCCCACCACCGCGTACGCCGCCATGCCCAGCGCATCGAACCACAGCAGCAGGCGGTCGCGGCCCTGGCCCCAGCCCATCGTCCAGACCGCGAGCGCGGCGCCCACGCAGACCAGGATGTACTCCGGCCGCCCGACCCAGAAGACGGGTGCGCCGATCAGCAGGTCGCGCAGCGTGCCGCCGCCCACCCCTGTGACGGCGGCGAAGAAGCCGAAGGTGACGACGTCGTGACGCGCGCGCGCCGCGGCCAGGGCGCCCGAGGCCCCGAAGACGGCCACGGCGGCGTAGTCGAGGACGACCAGGGCGGTTTCCAGCGGCTCCATGTCGCCCTTGATGCGGTGAGGCGTGACGCGCCGCAAGGCGCCCGTTAGAAGCGGCCCCATGGCAGAACCGAAACGCGGCTGGTTCCAGCGCCTCACCGAAGGCCTCACCAAGTCGTCGAAACAGATGGGCGACCAGATCGCCCAGGTCTTCGTCGCGAAGGAACCGCTCACCCAGGCCAAGCTGGACGAGCTGGAGGAGATGCTGATCGAGGCCGACCTCGGCCCGCACTCGGCCGCGCGCATCACCGAAGGCTTCGCCGCCGAGAAGTTCGGCAAGGACGTGGACGAGGCCGAGATCCGCGAGGCCCTGGCCAAGGCGGTGGGCGACGAGCTGGAGACGCGGCAAGGGGTGTTCGACCCGCTGTCCGGGCCGCGGCCCTACGTGGTCCTGTTCATCGGCGTGAACGGGTCGGGGAAGACCACGACGCTCGGCAAGGTGGCCACCGACCTCGTGCGTCAGGACTGCAAGGTGCTGGTGGTGGCCGGCGACACCTTCCGCGCCGCGGCGGTCGAGCAGCTCAAGGTGTGGGCCGAACGGGCCGGCGCCGATTTCATGGGGCGTCCCACGGGATCGGACGCGGCGGGCCTGGCGTTCGACGCGGTGCAGACCGCGAAGGAGAAAGGCTACGACGTCGTCCTGATCGACACCGCGGGCCGCCTGCAGAACAAGCAGGGCCTGATGGACGAACTGCTCAAGATCATCCGTGTGGTGAAGAAGGTGGACGCCGACTATCCCCACGAGACTCTGCTGGTGCTGGACGCCACCGTGGGCCGCAACGCGCTGGCCCAGGAGAACATCTTCGGCAACCAGATCGGCGTCTCGGGCATCGTCATGACCAAGCTGGACGGCACGGCCCGGGGCGGCGTGCTGGTGCCCGTGGCCCAGGCCTCGGACAGCCCCATCAAGCTGATCGGCGTGGGTGAAGGCGTCGACGACCTGCAGCCTTTCAACGCCCGCGCCTTCGCCCGCTCGCTGGTGGGCCTCGAGGAACCTGTTCGATGAGCGATCGCAGCCGGCGTCATTGGGTGCGCTATTTCGTCGACTATTCGGCGCTCGTCATCTTCCTGGCGGCCTACTTCCTGACCGGGCGCGACATGGTGAAGGCGTCGTGGGCCCTGGTGGCCGGTTCGGCGCTGGCGCTGGTGGTGGGCCTGATCGTCGAGCGCCGGATCGCGCCCTTCCCCGCCATCGCGGGCGGGGCGGCCCTGCTGTTCGGCGGCCTGACGATCATCTTCGACGATCCCCGCTTCCTGAAGCTGAAGCCCACGATCATGAACTCGATCTTCGGCGCCGCCCTCCTGGGGGGCCTGGCGATAGGCAGGAACCCGCTGAAGCTGGTGCTGGGCGAAGCCTTCACCATGCCGCCCTCGGCGTGGAAGCGCCTGACCCTCAACTACGCCCTGTTCTTTTTCGTGCTGGCGGGCCTGAACGAGATCGTCTGGCGCACCCAGCCCGACACCACGTGGATGCTCTTCCGCTTTCCGGGCCTGATGATCCTGACGCTGGTGTTCTCGATCGCCCACGCCCCCATGCTGATGCGCTACATCCCCAGCGACGAACGGCCGCCCCCGCCGACGGAATAGGGCGCCGGAGCCCGGCGGGCGGCGTCATGCAGGTCGGGGTCTTGCAGGTCGGGGTCCGGGATCGCCCCCAGGCCCCCGCGTCGCCGGCGGCTACCGCTTCGGAAAGACGATGTTGGCCGGACGCAGGTGCGGGGTGGCCAGACGTTCGTAGCCCGACGCGGGCAGGGATCCCACGATCATGCCGAGAAGGCCCGGGCCGTCGACGTCGGTCGGCGGGGGCGCGTCGTAGAGGCTCCGCCAGAGGGCGGCCGCTTCCTCGTAGAGCCTGTCGTTGTGTTCCGACATCCGATCCCAGGGGCTTCGCAAATGCAGAACCCCGGCGAACGTCGGCTGTTCCCAAATAAAATGTGGTTAATTTCCGCGATTTAGGCGGACGACCTTCCGTGGGGTCAAACGCGGATGTCCAGGATCGATCCCGGACGCAGAATCTTCGGCGGCGCGTCTGCGGTCTCGGCGATGCGGTTCACGGCCTGGGGCGGGACGCGGGACGCCTCGGCTTTGGGTGCGGCCGTGGGCTGGGCCTGTCCCGTGGCGGCGGCGAAGAACGCGCGCTGGGCCGCCAGGCGGCCGGCCTCTTCGCGCACGGGCGCCTGTGTTTGCGCGGCCTGTGTTTGCTGGGCCTGTGTTTGCTGGGCGTGGGCCTGTGGAAAGGCCTGCGCAAATGGATTCGGGCGGATCGTCGTCACGGCGCGGCGCGTCCCCGGGTGTCCAACATGGTTAACAGCTGTCCCCAACCTGACCGGCCGTCCTCAACGCAGGGTTAACGGAGCTGTTGCGCCAGGCGTCGGGCGTCGGCCTCCGTAAGCGGTCCGGTATGCTTGGCCTGGATCACGCCGTCGGCTGAAACAGCGTAGGTCTCGGGCACGCCCGTGACCCCGAATTCCACGCCCGCGCGCCCGTCGCGGTCGGCGAGCGTGACGGCGAACGGGTCGCCCAGCCGCACCAGGAACGCCTGGCTGTTGGTCGGGGCGTCCTTGTAGGCCACGCCGACGATGCGGACGCCCTGGCCCCGCACGCCCATCAGCACGGGATGTTCGACCTCGCACGGCGCGCACCACGAGGCGAAGAAATTGACCAGCACAGGCCCGTCCGCCGCAAGGGCGCGCAGACGCACGGGCTGGCCCGTGGCCAGGCTCGGCAGTTCCAGATCGGGCATGGGCTTGCCGACCAGGGCCTGGGGCTGGACCTGCGGGTCACGCTTCAGGGCGTAGAAGTAGAAGAGGCCGCCCAGGGCGATCAGCGCGGCCAGCGGCAGGAACGCCAGCCAGCGGGTCACGGGCGATCCCCGCCGGCCCGGCTCTGGCCGATGCGGTCGAATTCCTCGAACCGGCGCTTCCAGCGCCGCGCGTGGTTCAGGCTGAAGGCGACCATGCCGGCGAACACCACGGCGGTGATCGCGAAGGCGGGGACGATGAATTCCGCGTACTTGCCGTCGAACATGCCCAATCTTGCGCCCTAACCCCTGGCGGCCCTGGCCGCCGCGGCCTCGGCCCGCCGGCGCCAAAGCTCGCCGCGGATGCGGACCAGCCAGAGCGACCCGAACGCGGCCATGTAGGCCAGGCCCATGAAAGCCAGCGGCCACAGGTAGACCGGCGCCAGGGTCGGGCCGTCGGCGCGGAACACCGAGGCGCCCTGGTGGAGCGTGTTCCACCAATCCACGCTGAACTTGATGATCGGCAGGTTGATCGCGCCCACCAGCGCCAGGATGGCGGCCGCGCGTGCGGCCTTCGTCTCGTCGTCCAGCGAAGCCCGCAGCGCCATGTAGGCGAGGTAGATGAGGAACATCACCAGCACGGACGTCAGGCGTGCGTCCCAGACCCAGTAGGCGCCCCACATCGGCCGGCCCCAGAGCGCCCCGGTGACCAGGGCCAGGAAGGTGAAGGCCGCCCCCAGGGGCGCCGCCGCCTGGGCCGCGGCGTCGGCCAGGGTGTGGCGGAAGATCAGCGCCAGGAAGCTGGCTCCCGCCAGGCAGACGTAGACGAACATCGACATCCAGGCCGCCGGCACGTGGATGAACAGGATGCGGACCGTCTGGCCCTGCTGGTAGTCGTCGGGGACCGAGAACCCCAGCCACAGGCCGACGAGCCCCAGGATCACCGCGATCGCGCCGAAGAGCGGCGCCGCCCAGCGCGAGAACGCCATGAAGCGCTCGGGATTCGACAGGAAGGCGGGCGCCCAGCTCATGCCTGTGCGGCATAGGGCGCGGTCGCGCGCCCTGCAAGCCTACGAACGCGGCGCGCGGGGCGGCTCGGGCGGAAGGGGCGCCGCCGGGGCGTGCGCCACCGGAACCAGCATCGGGCCGAAGCCGGGGCCCGCGAACATCAGCATGGGGAGGGCGTCGAACACCTTGCGCTGTTTGTCGTCGAGCTGGGCGTAGAACGTCCGCGTCGCCGCGATGCGGACCTTCATGGCGGCCTGCTGCTCGGCCATCCGCACCTCCATCGCGGCCAGCCGGTCCGGGGTGGTCCGGGCGTCGCCGCCGCGGTCGAGGCGCACCACCGGCTCGCGGCCGCCGCCCTTTCCGACGGCTTCGACGTAGGCTTTCAGGGCCGGCTCCTGATCGGGGCGGAGCTGGAGCAGGGTGCGCAGGCGCTCCGTCCGGTCCCCGCCGCGGGAGACCACCACATCCCTGTCCCCGTGACGGTAGACGCGAACCTCGCGGCGCGTCTTCTCCTTGGACGGGTCACGCGCCTCGTCGGCACGGGTGCGGCCGGCCGCGGCGCGGGCGTCCTCTGCGGCCTG
The DNA here is from genome assembly GCF_037189685.1 of Phenylobacterium sp. GTDB lineage: Bacteria > Pseudomonadota > Alphaproteobacteria > Caulobacterales > Caulobacteraceae > Phenylobacterium. The sequence goes on from NZ_JBBCIT010000007.1 coordinate 207,761, forward strand.
GCGGAGGGTCTCGTGGGGGTCCTGGGCCTTGTCCCGCGCCAGGGCGTGGCCCGACGCCAGCGCGAAAGCGGCGCCGGCCGCGAGCCAGGTGAGGGTCTTCCGCATCTCTCGATCTCCCGCTTGGGCGTTCCCTTCGCGCAACAAGCTGGAGCGCAGGATGGGGCGGAAAAGCGGCAGGCGGGATTAAGCTTTCGTCATGTGCCGACCGGCGTTCGGCGGCGCGGTCGGCTTCCCGGAGCCCGATCGTCGGGATCAACCGAGGGCGTTGCGACAGGCGGCGGCCATGGCCAGGGGGCCGACGGCGACGGCGGCGGCGGCATAGGCGCCCAGGAAGGCGAAACCGCCGCTCCAGGGCAGGCCGCTGGCGAAGGCGTCCAGCGCGCCGCCGCCGAAGATCACCGGCGGCACGAACAGCGGCAGCACGATCACCGCGGTGAGGAGGCCGCCGCGCCGGGCGCCGAGGCTGAGCGCCGCGCCGATTCCGCCCACGAAGGCGAACGCGATCCCGCCCAGGAGGGCGCAGGCGAACACCAGCGGCGCCAGGGCCGGCGAGGCGCCGAGCGCGATCGCGGCTACGGGCGCCGCCAGGGCCAGGGGCGCGCCGGCGGCCAGCCATTGCCCCAGGCATTTCACGAGGCAGGTCAGCTCCAGCGGGACCGGCGAAAGGGTCAGGAGATCGAGCGCGCCGTCCTCGTAGTCGCGCTCGAACATCCGCTCCAGAGAGAGCAGCGAGGCCAGCGCCAGGGCCACCCAGGCGGCGCCGGGCGCGATGGCGGCCAGCCGCTCGGGCTCGGGACCGATCGCCAGCGGCAGGAAGGTGGCGACGCCCGCGTAGAAGCCGACCGCCACCAGGGGCCCCCCGCCGCGGCCCCAGGCCAGTGCGGTTTCGCGGGCCAGCAGGGCGAACAGCGGCCTCAAGCGCCCAGGTCCAGGCTGCGCTGCGCGCCGGGCAACGGGTCGTGGACGGCGGCCAGAACCAGCCCGCCCCGGTCGACGTGGCGCCGCATCATTCCGGCGAAGGCGGGACGCCAGCGGGAATCCAGCGGGCTCATCGGCTCGTCCAGCAGCCACAGCGGCCGGGGCGCGGCGACCAGCCGGGCCAGCGCGAGCCGCCGCCGCTGGCCGGCCGACAGGCGACGCACTTCGAGGTCGAGCAGCGGGACCAGCTCCAGTTCCTCGGCCGCCTCGCGGAAGGCGGCCTCCGAGCCGCCGCACCAGCGGGTCCAGAAGGCCAGCTCCTCCCGGGCCGTCCGGGCCGCCTTCAGCCCGTCGGCATGGCCCACGAGGTGCAGGCCGCCGCCCCGTGCGTCGACGGGGTCGACGCCGCCGAAGCCGATCTCGCCCGCCTCCAACTGCGCCAGGCCGGCGACGGCGCGCAGCAGGCTGGTCTTCCCCGATCCGTTCGGCCCCGTCAGCGCGCAGGCCTCGCCGGCCGCGAGCGCCAGCGACAGGCCCTCGAACAGCAGCCGCCCGCCCCGCCGTACGGCGGCCTCGCGGATGGTGAGGGCGGTGATCACGCATCGGTCTCCGGACGGGGGGGCTCCGGACGGGCGGGCCGGCGCCGTCCGACCGTGTCGGCGGGGCGACTCTGCGGCCGGAAAGTCGGCAGGCTGCGCCTTTGGCCCGCCCGCTCGGATCGCGCGCATGGACGGCGGGATAGGTCGGGTCTATGAAGCGCTCGCCGCCGGGGACCTGGGGAGCCAACGCCGCGCGGGGACGAACGCTGTGTGTCCGTCCTCTCAACGAGCGCGCGACCCTCCGGACCATCCTGGGCGATAACGAACAGAGAAAGGATCTCCCGACTATGGCGTCCGTGGACACCCTGAAGGCCCGCCGTCAGTTGACGGTGGGCGACAAGACCTACGCTTACTACAGCCTCCCGGCCGCCGAGGAAGCCGGTCTTTCCGGCATTTCGCGCCTGCCGATCTCGATGAAGGTTCTGCTCGAGAACCTTCTCCGGAACGAGGACGGCGACACCGTCACCGAAGCCGACCTCAAGGCCATCGCCGCCTGGGCCGACAACAAGGGCGCGGTCGAGCATGAGATCAGCTTCCGCCCGGCGCGGGTGCTGATGCAGGACTTCACCGGCGTGCCGGCGGTGGTCGACCTGGCCGCCATGCGCGACGCCATGACCGCGCTGGGCGCAAATCCCGAGAAGATCAACCCGTTGAACCCCGTCGACCTGGTCATCGACCACTCGGTGATGATCGACTACTTCGGCACGTCCAAGGCGTTCGGCCAGAACGTCGAGCGCGAATACGAGCGCAACATCGAGCGGTACAACTTCCTCCGCTGGGGCTCGTCGGCGTTCAACAACTTCCGCGTGGTGCCGCCCGGCACCGGCATCTGCCACCAGGTGAACCTGGAATACCTGGCCCAGACCGTCTGGACGAACGCGGACGAGGGCCCGGAAGTGGCCTATCCCGACACCGTCGTCGGCACCGACAGCCACACCACCATGATCAACGGCCTGGCCGTGCTGGGCTGGGGCGTGGGCGGCATCGAGGCCGAGGCCGCCATGCTGGGCCAGCCGATCCCGATGCTGATCCCCGAGGTCATCGGCTTCAAGCTGGAGGGCGCGCTGCCGGAAGGCGCCACCGCCACCGACCTCGTGCTCACCGTCACCCAGATGCTCCGCAAGAAGGGCGTTGTGGGCAAGTTCGTCGAGTTCTACGGCTCGGCCCTGGCCAACATGACCCTGGAAGACCAGGCGACCATCGCCAACATGGCCCCGGAATACGGCGCCACCTGCGGCTTCTTCCCCGTCACCCGCGCCACCATCGACTTCCTGGCCGCCACCGGCCGCGCGCCCGAGCGCGTGGCCCTCGTCGAGGAGTACGCCAAGGCCCAGGGCATGTGGCGCGAGCCGACCGATCCCGAGCCCGTCTTCACCGACACGCTGGAGCTGGACCTGGGCACGGTCGTGCCGTCGATGGCCGGCCCCAAGCGGCCGCAGGATCGCGTCGAGCTGACCACCGCGGCGTCCGAGTTCAAGACGGCGCTGGCGGGCGACTTCGGCAAGGCCGACACCCTGGCCGAGCGCTACAAGGTCGAGGGCGAGAACTTCGACCTGGGCAACGGCGACGTTGTGATCGCCTCGATCACCTCGTGCACCAACACCTCGAACCCCTCGGTGCTGATCGCCGCCGGCCTGGTGGCCAAGAAGGCGGTCGAGAAGGGCCTGCGGGTGAAGCCCTGGGTGAAGACCTCGCTGGCCCCCGGCTCGCAGGTGGTCACCGACTACCTCAAGGCCGCCGGCCTGACCAAGTCTCTGGACGCCCTGGGCTTCAACCTGGTCGGCTACGGCTGCACCACCTGCATCGGCAACTCGGGCCCGCTGCCCGAGCCGGTCTCCGAGACGATCCAGAAGAACGATCTGGTCGCGGTCTCGGTGCTGTCGGGCAACCGGAACTTCGAGGGCCGGGTGAACCCCGACGTGCGCGCCAACTACCTGGCCAGCCCGCCGCTGGTGGTGGCCTACGCCCTGGCCGGCTCGATGCAGACCGACATCGTCAACGAACCGCTGGGCGAGGGCAAGGACGGCAAGCCCGTCTATCTGAAGGACATCTGGCCGACGGCCGCCGAGGTCAGCGCCCTGCAGCGCAAGCACGTGACGAACAAGATGTTCGCCACCCGCTACGCCGACGTCTTCAAGGGCGACAAGAACTGGCAGGGCATCAAGGTCAAGGGCGGCCAGACCTACGAGTGGAACCCCGGCTCCACCTACGTGAAGAACCCGCCTTACTTCGAAGGCATGACGATGGAGCCGGCGCCGGTCACCGACATCGTCGAGGCCCGCGTGCTGGGCGTGTTCGGCGACTCGATCACCACCGACCACATCTCCCCGGCCGGCTCGATCAAGACCACCTCGCCCGCCGGCCAGTACCTGATCGAGCGCCAGGTGCCGCCCAGCGAGTTCAACGGCTACGGCGCGCGGCGCGGCAACCATGAAGTGATGATGCGGGGCACCTTCGCCAACATCCGCATCCGCAACCGCATCACGCCCGACATCGAAGGCGGCGTGACCCGGCACTTCCCCTCCGGCGAGCAGATGTCGATCTACGACGCGGCCATGCGCTACCAGGGCGAGGGCCGTCCGCTGGTGGTGTTCGCGGGCAAGGAGTACGGCACCGGCTCGTCGCGCGACTGGGCCGCCAAGGGCACCAAGCTCCTGGGCGTCCGCGCGGTGATCGCCGAAAGCTTCGAGCGGATCCACCGGTCGAACCTGGTCGGCATGGGCGTGCTGCCGCTCCAGTTCCTGCAGGAAGGCTGGCACAAGCTGGGCCTGACCGGCGAGGAGATCGTGACCATCCGCGGCCTCACCGAACTGGCGCCGCGCAAGCAGCTCATCGTCGAGATGTACCGTCCCAGCGACGGCCGCATCGCCCGCTTCCCGGTCCGCTGCCGGATCGATACGCCCACCGAGCTCGAATACTTCAAGCATGGCGGCGTCCTGAACTACGTGCTGCGCAGCCTGGCCGCGCCGGCGTAAGCCCGACGCGGCGCACGCCGGGCCTGGTCCCGGCGTGCGCCGCAAGGCCCTTCGGGGCCGAACAGAGGGCCGGATTTGCCCGTCATCTCACGCCTTGTTGTGATTTACAGGGTCGGGAACACGCCCTAAGTCGATGGCGATGCGGACGGCCGCGCTTCTCAGCCTCATCCTGCTCGCCTGGCCGGCGGGCGCGGCGGCCCGGCCTCCCGTGCTCGTCGAGCTGTTCACCGCGCAGGGTTGCGGCTCGTGCGACGACGCCAATCCCTACTTCCTGAAGCTGGCCGAACGCCCGGGCGTGCTCACCCTCACGTTCTCGGTCGACTATTGGGACTACCTCGGCTGGACGGACACCTTCGCCAAGCCCGCCTTCGCCGAGCGCCAGCGGGCCTATGTCGCCCGCCTGGGCCTGCGTGAGCCCTATACGCCCCAGGTGATCGTGAACGGGCACGACGAGACCCAGGGCCTGAAGAACGCCGAGGTCGATCGGCTGGTGCGCGAGGCCGCCGCCGCCCTGCGCAACCCGCCGGACGTTGCGTTCATCGGGCCGCGGCGGGTGGACGTGGGGTCGGGTCGGGCGCCGCGCGGCGGCGCCGACGTCTGGCTGGTGCGCTATGATCCGCGCGAGGTCGAGGTGGCGGTGAAGGCCGGCGACAATCGCGGCGAGACCTTCGTCCAGCGCAACGTGGTGCGCCAGATCGACCGGCTGGGGAGCTGGACGGGCAAACCGCGGGCGTTCCGGATTCCCCCGGCCGACGGCGAAGGCCTGCGGATGGCGCTGGTCGTCCAGCATCCGCAGGGAGGGCGGATCATCACCGTAGCCCAGCCGCGGTCCTGAGCTTCGATCTGCGGCGCAAACGAAAGCCCGCGCGGCTGGAGAGATCCGCGCGGGCGTACGCTTGGGGGAGGGGAACGAGAAACGTCAGGCGTCGGTTGGCCGGGGAACCGATCCAGGGGGGCTGGGGGGGCTGTTCAGGGTCCGGGACCGGCCTGCCGCCAACCAACCGACGCCTGCACCATCCCTTGCGCTTCGGGCGGACGCGGGACCGAAATAAGGTCTTTTCGCGGCGGCTGCCGGCCGCGATTTCAGGGTGGCCGGACTCGCAAATTTCAGACAGGCTCGCCTGCGATGGCTTTCGATCCGAGCTATGCGGCCCCGCGGCAGGCCCGCGTGTTCTTCGAACGGCGCGAACTGGAGCGCCTCCTCCGCCTCTATGGCCGCATGGTGGCCGCCGGCGAGTGGCGCGACTATGGGATGGACGGCCTGGCCGACTGCGCCGTCTTCTCGGTGTTCCGTCGCACAGCCGAAGCCCCGCTCTACCGGATCGAGAAACGCCCGGCCCTGGCGCGCCGCCAGGGCGCCTGGGCGATCGTGGGTCAGGGCGGCCACGTGCTGAAGCGCGGACACGAACTGGATCAGGTGCTGCGCTTCTTCGACAAGGGCCGGTTCACCGTCGTCGAATAGCGGCGGCTCAGATCGCGTTCTTTTCCAGTGCGGCGAGGGTCTGGGCCCGCAACGCCTTGCGGTCGACCTTGCCCCGTTCGTTACGGGGAATGCCCTCGGCCCAGGCGAATCGCACCGTCGGGGGTTCGATTCCCGATGCCGACAGCCGCTGGACCAGGGCTTCGCGGCTGACGTCGCTGTCGGCGACGACGGCGATCCAGCACTGCTCCACCCCGTCCGGACCGGGAATGGCGAAGGCGGCGGCGTCGCGCACGCTGGGATGGTCCATCAGCGCCTGCTCGAGGGCGTCGGGAAGCAGCTTGCGGCCTCCGAGGTTCATGAGTTCGTCGGCGCGGCCGTCGATGACGATGAGGCCGCCCGGCAGGCGCCGCGCCAGGTCGCCCGGATGGAACCAGCCGTCGCGGAAGGCGCGGGCGCTGGCGTCCGGGTCGTCCAGATAGCGGCCGGCATTGCGCTCGCTGCGGATGCGCACCTCGCCCTGGGCCCCGTCGGGAACGGGCGAGCCCGCGGCGTCCACCAGTTCGACCGAGACGCCTGGAACCGGCCAGCCGACCGCGCCCGGCGTCTCCTCCAGATGTAGGGCCGGGCCGACCGTGGCGCGACCGGTCTCGGTCGAGCCGTAGATGACGTGGATATCCGGGCTGATCCGCCGACGCGCCTCGCGCGAGAGCGGGGCGGGCAGGAGGGCGCCCGTGACCACGATCCGCCAGTCGGGCTTGAGGTCGAAACCGGCCGGCAGGCGCCGCAGCATCTCGCGCAGGTGCACGGGCGTGAGACCCAGGAGGCCGGACGGCTGGCGTTCCAGCAGGAGCGGCAGGTCCTGCGGCGCATAGTCCACGGCCACGGCCGCGCCCATCGACCAGGCCAGGGTGGCCATGCTGTAGCCCAGGGACGAATCGACGCCGGTCCGGATGGCCCAGACGCCCAGGCGCCCGGCGGCGTAGGCGTTGAGCGCGCTGAGGGCGTTGGCCTCCATGCGCCGCCAGGACAGGGGCACCCGTTTCGCGTCCCCGGTCGTGCCCGAGGACAGGAGCACACGCGCAAGGCCGGCGGGGTCCCGAGGCGCCGACGGGACTTCGACGGGATCGGCGGCTTCGACCGCCGCGATCCAGGCCGCGTCCAGGAGTTGAAGATTCCGGCCCTTGGCGCCCGGTCGGTCGCTGAGCCTGAGGTCGGCGCGCGTGTCGGCCGTGGCGGTCGTGGCGACGCCGATGCGCGCCAGGGCCATCAGCATGACATGGTGGCGGTAGGCGCTGCTCCCGTGGACGGCCACGATTCCGCGCTCGGGCGTGACGCCGAGTTTCAGGAAGGCGCCGGCGTAGCGGTTCACGTCGGCGTCGAACTCGGCGTAGGTCGCGCGGCGGCGCGGCGTGAGCAGGGCCAGGGCGCGAGGCCGGGTCTTGGCCTGGAAGGCGAGATAGGCGTCGAACATGGCCGGCGAAGCTAGATGAGACGCGGGGGGCGAAAAACCCCACGGCCAGGGCTCGGGTCACGAAAAACCCCGGCGGTCGCCCGCCGGGGTCCGGTCGTTCCGACCTGCGCGAACCCTAGCGGCGGTCGCCGAAGAGCTGCAGCAGGAATTGGAAGAGGTTGATGAAGTTGATGTACAGGCTGAGCGCGCCGTAGTTGGTGGCCACGCCCATGGCCGCCTGGTCGCCGCCCAGGTCGTAGTACTGCATCTTCAGGCGCTGGGTGTCGTAGGCGATGAGGCCCGCAAAGATGAACACCCCCAGCACGCTGATGATGAACTGCATCATCGAGTTCTGCATGAAGATGTTCACGACCGAGGCGATGATCAGGCCGATCAGGCCCACCAGCAGGAAGCTGCCGAAGCCGGTCAGGTCCTTCTTGGTGGTGTAGCCGAACAGGCTGAGGCCGCCGAAGGCCGTGGCCGTGATCAGGAACGTCTGGAAGATGGACGCGCCCGTGTAGACCAGGGTGATGCCGCCCAGCCCGGCGCCGATCAGCGCCACGATGGTCCAGTAGAAGACGCCCGAGCTCTTCGGCGAGGCGTTCTTCATGGCGAACATGCCGAACAGGATCACCGCCAGCGGCGCGAAGGCCACCACCATGCCCAGCATGGTCATGCCCCAGCCACGCGCCGTCTGCACGTAGAGCAGGTCACGGACCGGCGGGAACTGGCCGGTGATGTAGGCCAGGACGGCCGAAACCACGAGGCCCAGCGCCACCTTGTTGTAGACGCCGAGCATGAAACTGCGGAGGCCCGCGTCCACCGACATGTCGGCGCGATCCGCCGGGATCGAGCGCGAGTAGCCGTGGTTGTAGTCGCTCATGAGAGCAAAACCCTTGAGGTTGCGCGTCCCCAACCGGACGCGCGTGAAATATCGGGATGAAACCGTTGCGAGGCAAGGGCTGCCCGATCACGACAAGGTCAGGCTAAATGGGTCGCATGATCCGACTCTTCGCCGCCCTGGCCATCCCCGAGGACATCGGCCGCGCGCTGCAGGCCCGCCAGACCGGCATCGAGGGCGCGCGCTGGCGGCCGCTGGAGGCGCTGCATGTGACGCTGCGATTCTACGGCGAGATCCGCCAGGACGTGGCCCGCGACCTGGACGCCGAGCTGACCTCGATCACGGCGCGGCCCTTCTCCATCGAACTGGAGGGCGCGGGGGCGTTCGACGACGGGTCCGACATCCACGCCGTCTGGGCCGGGGTGGCGGCGAACGCCGAACTGTCGCACCTGGCCGAGGCCTGCGAGACCGCGGCGCGGCGCGCCGGCCTGAAGCCCGAGAAGCGCAACTACAAGCCGCACGTCACCCTGGCCTACCTGCGTCGGCCCGACCCGGCCGAGGTGGGCGCGTGGATCCAGGCCCACAACCTGCTCCGCTCGCCGCCCATCTTCATCGACCGCTTCGGTCTCTACTCCAGCCACCAGAGCCGGGACGGCAGCCACTACCGACTCGAGGCCGAGTATCGGCTCTGACGGGGCGCCACCCCCGTCTGCGGACGATCCGCACAAAGCGCAGGCGCGCCTGCTCATGCAATCATCAGTAGGCCTTCGCTAAACCAAAGCGGGAATTTTTTATACACCAATAGGTCGAGCTGTGTGGACTTCGTCACAATCAAAAGTAATGGTTACCGGGCGTCCGGCCTCGGTATCCGTGTGAGTTTCGATCGTGGGGATGGCGCAACGTTTCAATCCGCCTCCAGCCCCCCGGAGCCTATCCCCCATGAAGACGAGACTTCTCGCAGCCCTCACGGCCGCCACTGCGCTGGCGGCGGCCGGAACGGCCCACGCCCTCACCGTCATCGATTTCGAGGGCGACGTGGTCGGGTCGGTGGCTGAAGGCTTTTCCGCCGCTGGCTTCCCCGAACTGGTCTTCTATTCCGACCTCGGCGCCGGACTCGAGATCGGCGACTACGGAGGCCAGTCGGACGGCAAGGCGCTGGCGGCCCGGCCGGACGACAACGGCAACTTCATCCGCGGCGAGTTCACCGACGGCGTCCATTCGTTCCTGTCGATGACGTTCGGCAACGACGATCCCACCTTCACCAATCCGGGCGACCGGGCGGTGCTGACCGTCTTCTTGGCCGGGACGCTGGTGGGGCAGACCTTCGTCGTGCTGAACCGGAACGACGTGATGGACCAGACCATCGGGTTCACCTTCGGGCCGTTCGACAGCTTCACCTTCGCCTACACCGATGCGGCCGGGAACCCGTTCACCGGGGGTGGCGGGGCCAACGTGGGTCTCATCGAGATCATCGACAACATCACCTTCGACACCCTGGCCGCGGCGATCCCCGAGCCATCCGCCTGGGGGATGATGATCCTGGGGTTCGGCGGCGTGGGCGGGGTCCTGCGTCGCCGCCGCGACATGGTGGCCGCCCCGTCCCGGGGCTGACGTCGCGACCCGCCGGCCGGGCCGCCATCTGGGCGGCCGGCGGAGCGCCGGGCAGCGCCGCCGAAAACGCACCCCTCGGCGGCGCTCGCCTCGCCTATTCCGCCGCGGCCTCGATGGCGTCGATGTCGCCGTCCGAGAGGCCGAAGTGGTGGCCGATCTCGTGCACCAGAACGTGGGTCACCAGCTCCTCCAGCGTCACCTCGCCGTTTTCGGCCCACTCGTCCAGGATGGGTCGGCGGTAGAGGAACACGCGGCTGGGCTCGGGGGCGGACAGCACCGAGCGGTCGGCGAGGCTCACGCCCGAATAGAGGCCCGTCAGGCCGAACGGGTCCTCGATCCCCAGGTCGTCCAGGACGTCATCGGGAGGGAAGTCGTCGACCCGGAAGATCACCTCGCCCGCCAGCCGGCGGAAACCTTCCGGCAGGGCGGCGAACGCGCGCTCGGCCATTTCGGCCATCTCGTCCAGCGACGGCGCGCGGCCCCAGCGGGGATCGGCGGCCAGTTGGGAATCGTCACTCATCGGGCATCACGATATGCGGAGCTTCGGGCAGGCGCACCTCGAAGAGGCCGATGTCGAGCGGCTGCTGCGGCTTGATCGGCCGCAGCGGCGCCCGCGCGATGGCGCGCAGGGCGTCGGCGTCCAGCGCCTGTCCGCCCTTCCGCGCGGCCCGCGCCTGGGGAGCCTCCCGGGGGGCGTCGAGGGGACGTTCGGCCGTCCCGATCCGCCAGTAGGACACGCTGAGCCGCCAGACGGTGCGCGTCGTACGGGGCGGATCGGGCCAGCGGCGGCCGTCGGCCATCGTGGGCGCGACGGGGCGCGGCGGAGGGGCGCCGTCGGCCACCTGCTCCACCAGCCGGCAGAAGCGGTCCTGCGGCTCGGGGGCCGCGCCGGTCCGCTCGTCCTCCACGCGGCCGGCATAGGCGTCCAGCGCCGCCTCGCGGGTGGCGAAGGCGGGCCCCACGGCGTCGGTGGCGAACACGACCGCTTCCCCCGCGCGCCGGCGGGCCTCGCTCTCGCGGGCGGCGCGGCCCAGCGGGCGGCCGAGCGCCAGCTCGGCGTTCGCCGCCACGGGATAGAGGATCGCGGTCATCCGGCGCATTCTCGCTGAATTTCCCTGCCGATAGAACGGCGGGCGGGCCTTAAGCTCGCGGAGACTGATTCGCCGGGGCGTCGATGAACGCGCAAGACCTGATGCTGGCGGCGGCGGCCGGGGCGGTGAGCCTCGCCATCTCCGCCGTGCTCTGGGCGCTGGCCCAGCGGCGCGCCGGCGACCGCCGCGTGGCCGAACTGCGGTCGCGCATCCGCGATCTCGAGGCCGGCGCCGAGACCTCCCAGGCGTCGGTCGAGGCCTTCGACTCCGCGCTGCTGGCGGTCGAGGACGGCCAGGCGCTGCTGGCGTCGGGCGAAGAGTCCCTGAGCCTCTGCTGCGAGGCGCTGGGGCTGCCGCAGGCCGACGCCCAATCCCTGCTCAACGCCCTGATGCGCGCCGACCCCGACCACGCGCGGCGCCTGCGCGGCCTGATCGAGCGCGGCGAGCCCTGCGCGTTCGAGGTCAAGGGGCCGGCGGGCGTGGTGACGGTGGAGGGCCGCGCCTCGGGCGCGCTGGCCTGGCTGCGGGTCTCGGCGGCGCCGGGCGACGACCAGGGCCTGCCGACCGCGCCGCGCTTCGCCGCCTTCCTGAACGCGCGGGTCTATCCGGCCTGGATCGCCGCGGCCGACGGGTCGCCCGTGTGGGTGAACGCCGCCTGGCTCAAGGCGGTCGACGCCGGCAGCCTGGACGAGGCCGCCCAGCGGGGCGCGGCCTTCGACCGGGGCGCCGACGCCACCGCCAGCGAGGCCGCCAACCTGGGCCAGCGGCGCGAATCCCTGCGTTGGCTGTCGTACGGAGGCCGCCGCCGCGCCTTCCTGATCACCGCCCAGCCACTGGAGGGTGGCGGCGTCGCCGTGTGGACCGAGGACCATACCGAGCTGGAGGAGGCGCGCGAGGAGACCAAGCGCAACGCCCGGGCCCACGACGAAACCCTGAACCACCTGGACGATGCGGTGGTGATCTTCGACCGCGCCAAGCGGCTGTCGTTCCACAACACCGCCTTCGCCGAGCTGTGGGGCCTGGAGCCGGCCTGGCTGGGCGAGCGGCCGACCCACGGCGAGGTGCTGGACCGCCTGCGCCAGCGCCGCCGCCTGCCCGAAAGCGTCGACTACGCGAAATGGAAGACCGCCGAGCTCAGCCGCTACGAGAAGCTCGAGAGCCAGCCCGACGACATGTGGAGCCTGCCCGACGGCCGCACCCTGCGGGTCGTGCGCCAACCCCATCCGCTGGGCGGCCTGCTGCTGCTGTTCTCGGACATCACCGGCGAGCTGAAGCTCAAGACCCAGTACAACGCCCTGATCCAGGTGCAGCAGGCGACGCTGGACAAGCTGTCGGACGCCGTGGCCGTGTTCGGCTCCGACGGGCGCCTGCGCCTGCACAACGAGAGCTTCGAGCGGTTCTGGAACATCACCCCGCTCCAGCTCGAGGCCGCCGGCGACTTCGAGGGCGTGGTCGAGCTGTGCGTGCACAAGCTGCACGACATGGCCTTCTGGAAGGAGCTGAAGGGCCGCGTCGCCGACCCCGATCCCACCGCGCGCATGCCGATTGGCGGCGAGGTCCAGACCTCGGACGACCGCATCGTGGAGTACCGCACCCGCCCGCTGCCCGACGGCGCGACGCTGATCGCCTTCACCGACATCACCGATGCGCGCCGCCTGGAGACCGCGCTGGCGGAGCGGGAACAGGCGTTGACCGAGACCGAGCGCCTGAAGCGCGACTTCGTCGGCAACGTCTCGTACGAGCTGCGCACGCCGCTCACCACGATCATCGGCTATTCCGAGCTGCTGGAACTCCTGGGCGAAGGGCTGCCCGACCGGGCCAAGGCCTATGCGGCGGCGGTGAAGGCGGCGGCCACCCAGCTCGCCCGCTCGATCGACGACGTGCTCGACATGGCCCAGATCGACGCCGACGAGATGGCGCTGGACCTGGGCGACGTGGACGTGGCCGAGCTGCTGATCGAGGTGGCCGCCCGCTGGCGGCCCGAGGCCGAGGCCAACAAGGTCTCGATCGTGCTGGAGCGCCCCGGCGACGTGGGCGTGATCCGCGGCGACCGCCGCCGCCTGGGCCAGATCCTCGACCACCTGATGGAGAACGCCATCGGCCAGACACCGGCCGGCGGATCGGTGGCCGTGTCGGCGCGCAAGGCGCTGGGGGAGGTCCAGCTCCAGGTGTCGGACACCGGCCGTGGCATCCCCTTCCACGTCCAGGCGCACATCTTCGACCGCTTCATCGGCCGTGAACGCGGCGGGCCGGGCCTGGGCCTGGCGCTGGTCAAGGCCTTGACCGAGCTGCACGGTGGCTGGGTGGCGCTGGAGAGCGAGCCGGGCGCCGGCGCCACCTTCACCTGCCACCTCCCCGAGGAAGCCCATGCCGTCACCCAGCCGGAGCTGGGCTTCGCGAGCTGAAGGCCAGCGCCGGGTTGGGCCACGGACCCCCACGAAAAACACGAACGGTTGGGGCGTGCCTCGAGCCTCTGTGCGAGCGGAGGCCTTGTCATGGGAACCGCGGATGGGCGCGGAAGGGCAGCTTCGCCTTCCGTGTTCTTCCGCGTTTTCCGCGGTTCTTCGAATGGGGACGCGCCGCTTCGCGGCGTCGCGGCATCTCGGCTGAAGTGGGCCCGGCGAACGGCTGCGGAAGCGAGGCGTCGACGGGGCCCACGCGCGGGTCCGGGCGTCCGGACTCGCGTGACGGCGGGGCCACACGGGCGGACCGCGCCTCATCTGAACATTGATCAGAAATAATGATGCAACGTCGGTCTGCTGGCCTATGATCACACGTAACGTGGAAATCTGAGACTGAACCCGGCCGGGGCGGAAGATCACGGCGGCGTTCCTGGGAGGAGTCTTGACATGACGAAGGCGCGTATCCTCGCCCTCACCTCGACGGCGGCGGCCCTGAGCCTGGCGCTGGCCGGCTGCGCCAGCGACGGCGCGGCGCCGAGCGCCCTGGCCAGCACCGCTGTGGCGGACAGCGCGCTGAATTCGGGCTCGGCGGCCTCGGCGACCGAGGCGATGGCCCGCACCGGCCTGCCCGCGACCATCGACAACTTCATGCTGGCCGACACCGACTACATCGGCCACGAGCTGTTCCGGATGAGCGACGCCAAGGCGATCGTGATCGTCACCCACGCCAACGGCTGCCCCATCGTGCGCAACCTGGCGCCGGCGCTGCGCGAGCTGACCGCGAAGTACGAGGGCAAGGGCGTCGAGTTCCTGATGCTGAACTCGGCCAACCAGGACGGCATGGCGGCCATCGCCGCCGAGAAGGCCGAGTACGGCTTCAACGTCCCGATCCTGAAGGACGCCAACCAGCTCGTGGGCGAGCAGCTCGGCGTGACGCGGACGGCCGAGTTCATCGTGGTCGACCCCAAGACCTGGAAGATCACCTACCGCGGCCCGCTGGACGACCGCCTGGACTACGGGACCCAGAAGGCGGTCGCGACCCACACCTGGGCCGCCGACGCCATCGACGCCACCCTCGCCGGCCGCCCGGCCATGGCGGCCAACAAGCCCAGCCCGGGCTGCCTGGTCGACTTCCCCGCGCGCACGCAGACGGCGCAGATCTCGTACGCCAAGGACGTGGCGCCGATCCTGGAGGCCAAGTGCGTGGCCTGCCACGTCGAGGGCGGGATCGGGCCGTTCGCCATGACCAGCTACGATATGGTCAAGGGCTTCTCGCCGATGATCCGCGAGGTGATCCGCACCGACCGGATGCCCCCGTGGAACGTCGACGCCCACGTCGGCAAGTTCGCCGACGATAAGAGCCTGTCGGCCGCCGAGATCAAGACGGTGGTGCACTGGATCGAGCAGGGCGCGCCGCGCGGCGACGGCCCCGATCCGCTGGCCAAGAAACGCCCCGCGGTGGCCCAATGGCCACTGGGCAAGCCCGACCTGATCCTGGAGATCCCGACCTACACCATCCCGGCCTCGGGCGTGGTGGACTACCAGCGGCCGATCATGCTGAACCCGCTGACCGAAGGGAAATGGGTCAAGGCCTCCAGCTTCGTCGTAAACCAGCGCCAGGCGGTGCACCACTTCCTGACCGGCTACATGAACGAGATCCCGAAGGACGGGGTGGGCAACGAGTCGCGCTGGGGCGCCTCGATGGGTGGCTACGCCGTGGGCGCCGAGAGCACCCTGTGGCCGAAGAACGTGGGCACCTTCCTGCCGCCGGGCGGCGCCATCGGCGTCCAGGCGCACTACACGCCCTTCGGCAAGGAGGTGACCGACACCTCGCTGCTGGGCCTCTATTTCTACAAGGACGGCGAGAAGCCCGACCTGGTGATGCGCAACTCGGTGATCGTGGATCCGACGATCTCGATCCCGCCTGGCGCGGCGCGGCACAAGGAAACCGCCTACGTCGAATTCCCGAAGGAGGCGCTGCTCTATTCGGCGTTCCCGCACGCCCACTACCGCGGCTACGCCTCGGACCTGTGGATCGAGTATCCGGGCGGCGAGCGGAAGCGGCTGCTGGCCATGCCGCGCTACGACTTCAACTGGCAGCGGGAGTACACCTTCGCCGAGCCTGTGAAGGTGCCGGCGGGCTCGCGGCTGATCGCCAACTACTGGTACGACAACTCGACCCAGAATCCGGCCAACCCCGACCCGAAGAAGCACGTGGTCTGGGGCGATCAGTCCTGGGAGGAGATGTTCTACACCGCGATCCGCTATCGCTGGATCGACGAGACCTCCGCCAGGCTGACCGACTACGACGACCAGATGAACCGCACCCGGATGCTGGGGATGCTGGACGACAACCTCGACGGCAAGCTCCAGAAGGCCGAACTGCGGGGCGAGATGGGCCAGCGGATCAGCCAGTTCTTCGCGATGATCGACAAGAACCAGGACGGCGAGCTTGACCGCGCCGAGCTGGCGGCGATGCAGGCGATGATGGGCCGCCGCCGCGAGCAGGCCGCCCAGCCGTCGCCGACGGCGCAGACGCCGGTCGCCCGACCGGCCGCCCAGGTTCCGGCGACCGGCGGCAGGGCGGGCGGCGGGCGCTAGCCTTACCGGTCACTCCCCGGCTAGACAGGGCTCCAGCCGGGGAGTGACCGATGCGCCTTCTGATCTACGAACCTTCGTTCCGCCGGCTCGAGGCGGAGATTTCGGCCCTGGGTCCCGTGGTCGAGCCGCTGCTCATGTCGGACTCGGGCGAGGTGACGCTGAACGGCGCGCCCGTACCTGCGGACGCGGTGAACGCCGAGGCCGCCTGGACCAACGCCGACGTGTTCTTCGGACCGTGCGTGCGGGCGTTCATGACGGCCATGCTGAAGTCGCCGGGCCTGAAGTGGGTCCAGAGCGGTGCGGCGGGGTTCGACAACGCCGTCTTCGGTCAGATCGTCCAGAAGGGCGCGACCCTGACCACCAGCCACGGCCAGGCCGTGGGCATGTCGGAATATGTGCTGGCCGGCGTGCTCGACGCCTTCCAGAACGGCCCCGAGCGGCGGGCGCATCAGGCGGCCGGACGGTGGGAGCGGGTGCGTTTCCGCGAGATCAACGGGTCGCGCTGGCTGATCGTGGGCTTCGGGGCCATCGGCAAGGGCGTGGCCGACCGGGCGCGGGCCTTCGGCGCCCACGTCACCGGCGTGCGCCGCCGCCAGGACGCCGACCCCTCGGCCGACCGGATCGCGGCGATGGGCGACCTGCCGGCCCTGTTGCCGGAGGCCGACGTGGTGGTGCTGTGCTGCCCGCTGACGGCCGAGACACGCCATGTGGCCGACGCCGGCTTCTTTGCCGCCATGAAGCCGGGCGCGGTGCTGGTGAACGTGGGCCGCGGCGGGCTGGTGGACGAACCCGCGCTGCTGGCCGCCCTGGACCGGGGCGTGCCCGAACATGCGGTGCTGGACGTCTTCGAGACCGAGCCGCTGCCGGCCGAAAGCCCGTTCTGGCGCCATCCGCGCGTCAGCTTGACCCCGCACGCGTCGGGCATCACCGACGGCCAGCATGTGCGCAACGACCGGCTGTTCGCCGAGAATCTGCGCCGGTACGTGGCGGGTGAGCCGCTTCTGAACGTGGCCGACCCGAAGGACGTGCTGGCCGGGCGCTGAGGCGGCTATTGCGGGAGCGCGAAGGCCACGAGCTGGTCGCCGCGCTTCGTGCCGCTCTTGGCGTGGCCTCCGGCGGCGATGACCACGTACTGGCGGCCCTTCCAGACGTAGGTCATGGGCGTGGCCTGCCCCCCGGCCGGCAGGCGGCCCTTCCACAGCTCGCGGCCCGTCGCGGCGTCGAAGGCGCGAAGGTAGTCGTCCATCGCCGCGCCGATGAAGACCAGGCCGCCGGCCGTCGCGATCGGGCCGCCTACGTTGGGCGTGCCCACGCCGCGCATCACGAGCTGGGTCCCTGGCGCCAGGTCGCGCGTCGTGCCCAGCGACACGCGCCAGAGGAAGCGGCCGTCCTTCAGGCTGACGGCCGTCAGCGTCCCCCACGGCGGCGGGTTGCAGGGCAGGCCCAGCGGGGACAGCAGCACCTCGCGGCGCATGCCGTAGCGCGCGCCCGTTTGCGGGCTGATCTCCACGCCCGGGTTGGCCTTCCGCTCGGCCGCCACGCGCTCGGACGGGATCAGGGTGATCCGGTGCAGGGCCGAGGAGGTGTTGACATAGGCCACCCCGCGCGCGGCGTCGTAGGCGATCCCGCCCCAGTTCGATCCACCGCCGGTGAAGGGGTACATGATCGTCCCGTCCGTCGAAGGCGGCGTGTAGAGGCCCTCGGCGCGGGCGCCGGCGATCAGCTTGCGGCAGGCCCCGCGGTCCCAGGGCGTCAGGCCATAGGCGTCGTCGGGGGTGATGCGGCTGGGCGCGAGCGCGGCGGGGGCGACGGGGAACGGCTGGGTCGGCGACAGGGTCTCGCCCAGCGCGCCGCCCTGCGGGACCGGCCGCTCCTCGACGGGGATGATCGGCTGGCCGGTCTCGCGGTCCAGGGTGAAGATCAGCCCCTGCTTGGTGGCCTGGATCACCGCCGGCCGGGCCGCTGCGCCCTGCCACGCCACCAGACCCAGCGTGGGCTGGGCGGGGACGTCGTAGTCCCAGACGTCGTGATGCACGGTCTGGAACGCCCAGGCGACCTCGCCCGTGGCCGCATGGACGGCGACCACCGAATTGGCGTGGCCGCCGTTCCCCGGCCGCGCCGCGCCGTAGAAGTCCGGGCTGGGGCTGGAGGTGGGCAGGAAGACCAGGCTCCGCTCGGCATCCACCGACATGGGCGCCCAGACGTTGGCGGCGCCGGCCTCGATCTTCGGCTCGGCGGCGGCCAGGGGATCGTAGCGCCAGCGCAGCGCGCCGGTGCGGGCGTCGAAGGCGTGGACCGCGCCCGAGGCCTCATGGACCCGCTGGTTGTCGTCGATGGACGAGCCGGTCACCACCACGTCGCCCACCACGACGGGCGCCGAGGTGATCTGGGCGCCGCCCGGCCGCTGGAGGTCGGCGCCCGGCATGGCGTCGACCTGGCCGTCGCGGCCGAAGCCGGGGCAGGCCTTGCCGGTCGCGGCGTCCAGCGCGATCAGCCGCCGGTCGTTGGTGTTGGTGAAGATGCGCTCGGCGCAGGGGGCGCCCGCCGGCGCGGCGGGGTCGCGCCAGTACGCCACGCCGCGGCAGTTGAACGAGTTGGGATAGCGCAGGCTGGTGTCGATCCTGGGGTCGTAGCGCCAGAGCTGCCGGCCCGTGCCGGGATCGTGGGCGCTGACCGCGTTGAACGGCGTGCAGAGATAGAGCCGCCCGCCGGCCAGGATCGGCGTCGCCTGGAAGGACGCCCGCTCGATCGCCTCGGCGTGGGTGGCGAGCTCGCCGGTGGAATGGCGCCAGGCCACCGCCAGGCGGCTGACGTTCTGCGGGGTGATCTGGGCGGCGGGGGAATAGCGCTGGCCGCCGGCGTCGCCGCCGTAGTGGGCCCAGTCCGTGTCGGGCGCGGCCGGGACCGGGGCGGGCGGCTGGCACGCGGCGAGGGCCACGATGGGGAGGGCGGCGAGGAGGCGGCGCGGGATCATGCGCCGAGGTTCGCCGAAACCGCGGCCGTGGAGAAGCGGCGCGGGGCCGGCGGCGGGGCGGTTGTGACGAGCGGTGGAGGCGGCGCGTCACGCCGCCGACCTCAGCCGCCGCGAGCGGCCTTCTCGGCCAGGCCGGAGGTTCCTTCACGGGCTTCGAGGCGCTCGGCCACCTCGTCCAGGCTGACGCCCGCGGCGGCGATCAGGACCAGCCAGTGGTACATCAGGTCGGCGCTTTCGGCGGTGAGCGCATCGCGGTCGCCCTGGGCGGCGGCGATCACGGTCTCGACCGCCTCCTCGCCCATCTTCTTGGCGGCGCGGTCGATGTCGGCCAGGAGCTGGGCGGTGTAGGACGTGGAGGTGTCGCCGTCGCGGCGGCTCTCGATGGTGGCGGCCAGCCGGCCGATGACGTCGGTGAAGCGGCTCATGCCCCTCTCTCCCTAGGCGGCGATCCTGTCCGTCAGGCGCACGGGCACGCCGGCGGCGGCCATCGCGGCCTTGGCCTCGCCGATTCCCACCTCGCCGAAGTGGAAGATCGAGGCGGCCAGCACCGCGTCGGCGCCGGCCTTCACGCCGTCCACCAGGTGCTGCGCATTGCCCGCGCCGCCGGAGGCGATGACCGGCACGCTCACGGCCTGCGAAACGGCGCGCACCAGCTCCAGGTCGTAGCCGGTCTTGGCCCCGTCGCGGTCCATGGAGGTGAGCAGGATCTCGCCGGCGCCCTTCTCCACCGCCTCGACGGCATAGGCCACCACGTCCAGGCCGGTCGCCCGCCGCCCGCCGTGGGTGTAGACCTCCCAGCCGTCGTTGCGGCCGCCGGGACCCGTGCGCGTGGACCCGTGCTTCGCGTCGATCGCCACGACGGTGGCCTGGCTGCCGAAGGCGTCGGCGCAGGCCGCGATGAGGTCGCGGTTCTCCACCGCCGAGGTGTTGATGCTGATCTTGTCGGCGCCGGCCAGGAGGAGGCGGCGCGCGTCTTCGACCTTGCGGATGCCGCCGCCCACGCTGAGGGGCATGAAGCAGACCTCGGCGGTGCGCGCGACGACGTCGAAGATGGTGTCGCGGTTCTCGTGGCTGGCGGTGATGTCGAGGAACATCAGCTCGTCCGCGCCGGCGGCGTCGTAGGCGCGGGCCTGCTCCACCGGGTCGCCGGCGTCGCGCAGGCTGACGAACTGAACCCCCTTCACCACCCGGCCGTCCTTGACGTCCAGGCAGGGGATGAGGCGCACCCTCAGGCTCATCCTGCTTCGCTCCTCGCGGAGCTTCGCAGGACAGGTCCTGCGTAGTCTTGAAGCAGGATCAAGCCGCGATCTCCAGGGCCTGGCCGGGATCGATGGCGCCGTTGTAGAGCGCGCGACCCAGGACGGCGCCGGCCACGGGCGCGCCCTTGCGGGCCTTCAGCCTCACGATGTCGTCCACGCTGGCCAGGCCGCCGGCGGCGATGACGGGGATCGCGACGGCGTCGGCCATCGCGCCGAACGCCTCGACGTCGAACCCCATGACGGTGCCGTCGCGGTCGATGTCGGTGACGATCAGGGCGGCGACGCCCGCGTCCTCGAACCGCCTGGCCACGGTGATCGCGTCGAGGTCGGAATCGGCGGTCCAGCCGTCCACGGCCACCTTACCCTTGCGCACGTCGACGCTGACGGCGATCTGCTCGGGGAAGCGGCGCGCCGCCTCGAGCACGATCTCGGGCTGCTTCACGGCCACCGTGCCCAGGATGACGCGGCTGACGCCCGCCTCGATCCAGCGCTCCACGTCGGCCAGGGTGCGGATGCCGCCGCCGAGCTGGACCGGCACCGAGACGGCCGACAGGATGGCTTCGACCGCCGTGGCGTTGACGGCCTTGCCCTGGACGGCGCCGTTCAGGTCGACCACGTGGATCCAGTGGAAGCCGGCGGCGACGAAGGCGCGCGCCTGGGCGCCGGGATCGGTGTTGAACACCGTGGCGGTCGACAGGTCGCCGTGCAGCACGCGCACGCACTGGCCGTCCTTCAGGTCGATGGCCGGGTAGAGGATCAAGGTCGCCACTCCAGGAAGTCGGCCAGCAGTCGCAGGCCCGCAGCCTGCGATTTCTCGGGGTGGAACTGCACCCCCGCCAGGTTGTCGCGGGCGACGGCCGCGGGGAAGCGGCCGCCGTGGTCCACATAGGCCGCCACGTGCGCGGAGTCTTCCGGGAACATGGCGAACGAGTGGGTGAAATAGACGGGCGCGCCGCCGTGCAGGCCGGCCAGCACGGGATGGGCCGTCACCCCTTCGAGGTTGTTCCAGCCCATGTGCGGAACCTTCAGGGCGGGGTCGGACGGGGCGATGCGGCGCACGTCCCCGGGGATCCAGCCCAGGCCCGGCGTCTCGCCGAACTCCAGCCCGCGGCCGGCCATGAGCTGCATGCCCACGCAGATGCCGAGGAACGGCGCGCCGCGCTCCAGCACCGCGGCCTCCAGGGCCGCGATCACGCCATCCCTCGCGGCCAGGGCCGCCATGCAGGCGGCGAAGGCGCCGACGCCCGGCAGGACGATGCGGTCGGCGCGCGCCACCGTCTCGGGATCGTGGGTCACGACGATGTCGGCGCGTCCGTCGGCCGCGCGCACCAGCGCCTTTTCGGCCGAGCGCAGATTGCCCGACCCGTAGTCGATCAGGGCCACCCTCTGCATCGCGATGATCCTAGAGGACGCCCTTGGTGGAGGGGGCATGGCCGTGGGTCTTGGGGTCGATCTCGACGGCCTGGCGCAGGGCGCGGGCGAGCGCCTTGAACCCGCTCTCGGCGATATGGTGCGAGTTCGCACCGTAGAGCGTCTCCAGGTGCACGCAGGCGCCGCAGTTCATGGCGAACGCGTGGTGGAATTCCTTGAACAGCTCGGTGTCCATGTCGCCGACCTTGGGCGTGCGGAACTCGACCTTCCAGATCAGGTAGGGCCGGTTGGAGAGGTCGATGGCGCAGCGCGCCAGGGTCTCGTCCATCGGGATGTAGGCGTGGCCGAAGCGGCGGATGCCCTTGAACCCGTCCAGCGCCTTGTGGATGGCCTGGCCCAGCACAATCCCGGTGTCCTCCACCGTGTGGTGCATGTCGATGTGCAGGTCGCCCTTGGTCTCGACCTCGATGTCGATGCCCCCGTGGCGGGCGAAGCTGTCCAGCATGTGGTCGAAGAAGCCGATCCCGGTGGACACCCTGGCCACGCCGGTCCCGTCCAGGTCCACGGCGACGCGGATCTGGGTCTCCTTGGTGTTGCGGACGACTTCGGCCTTGCGGCTCATCGCTTCAGTATCCTTTCGACGCAGCCAGCTCGGCCAGCGACACGGCCGGACGCGGCCCGTAGTGCGAGATCACCTCGGCCGCCGCCAGCGACGCCAGCTTGCCGCACTGGTGCAGGGGCCGGTTGCGCGACAGGCCGAACATGAATCCGGCCGCGTATTGGTCGCCTGCGCCGGTGGTGTCCACGACTTTTTCCACGGGCACGGGATCGATCGTCAGGCGCTGGCCGTGGTCGATGACGACCGAGCCCTTCTCGCTGCGGGTGACGGCGGCGATCTTCACGTGCGGGCGGAGCTGGTGCAGCGCGTCGTCGAAGCGCTCGGTCTCGAACAGCGCCTTCAGCTCGGCCTCGTTGGCGAACAGCAGGTCGACCTGGCCCTTGATGAAGCCCAGCAGGGCGGCGCGGTGGCGTTCGACGACGAAGCTGTCCGAGAGCGTCAGCGCGATCATCCGGCCCGAGCCGTGGGCCAGGGCCGCGGCCTTCGCGAAGGCGCGGCGCGCGGCCTCGGCGTCGAACAGGTAGCCTTCCAGGTAGACGATCCTCGAGGCCTCGACGACGGCCTGGTCCACGTCGTCGTCGGTGAACTCTACCGAGGCGCCGAGATAGGTGCACATGGTGCGCTGGCCGTCGGGGGTGACGTTGATCATCGAGACGGCCGTCGCCGGGCCGCCCGCCAGCGGCGCGTTCTCGAACCGGGCGCCGATGGCGCGCATGTCGTGGGCGAACACGCGGCCGAGCTGGTCGTCGGCCACCTTGCCCATGAAGGCGCCTCGGCCGCCGAAGCTGGCCAGGCCCGCGATGGTGTTAGCCGCCGAGCCGCCCGAGGCCTCCACCGCCTGGGCCATGCGGGAATACAGCGAGGCGCTCTGGTCGGGATCGACCAGCATCATGGCGCCCTTGGTCAGGCCGTTCTGCGCGAGGAAGTCGTCGGTGCAGGGCGCGATCACGTCGACGATGGCGTTGCCGATCGCGGCGACGTCGTAGAGCTCTGACATGGCTGGCGGAATCCCCCTCGCGTTGGCGGCGGGGATTACAGCGAAAGCGGTGGGGTGGCTACCCTCACCCGCCCCAGCGGCTGCCCGAATAGCTGCGGCTGCTCATGTTGCCGCCGAAGCCGCCGCGGGAGATGACGCCGGCGCGGCTCTGGACCTTGGCGGGCGGCTGGTAGGCGTCGGGCGGGTCGAAGCCCCGGGTCCCGATGCGGGTGCGGCCGGTGGTGTAGTCGGTCCAGACCCGGCCGCCCGAGCCCGTGTAGAAGCCGCCGTCGCGCCAGTCGCGGTAGAGGCCGCGCCCGCCCCAGCCGCCGTCCAGCATCCGGCCGACGACGAAGCCGGCGACCAGCGGACCCCAGAACGACCCGCCGCCGTTGGCCTCGCTGCGCGGCGCGCACTGGCCGGCGCCGTAGACCTCCTCGCAACTCGCCTGGGCGGCGTAGCGCGGCGCCGCCTCCTGGTCGGCGAGGGCGGCCTTCTCGGCGGCCTCGCAGGCCGCGTCGGGCACCTCGTCGCGGTCCTTGCACTCCTGGAGAGTCTGGTAGGCGTAGGCGTCGACCGAGGCGCCGGGGTTCTCGATCCGCACCGTGGGCGCGGCGTTGTCGCCGCAGGCGGTGAGCGAGACGCCGCCGGCGGCCATCAGGCCGGTGAGGGTGAGCGTACGCGAGCGCTTCATGGCCGGGCCTCCGCGTTCAGGCCGTCATGCAGGCGGCGTTCAGCACGCCGACCACGAGGGAGATCGACAGCAGGTAGAGGGCCGTCGACATCTCGCCGCGCTCGATCCGCTCGGACACATCCGGCAGGGCGATGCGGCGCACGAGCCAGAACGTGGCGATCTGGATCGCGCCCGCAAGGACCGCCCAGGCCACGAACTCGGGCAGGCTGGACGTATGGGTGAGCGCCGAGGCCAGCGGGATCACATAGCCCAGCAGCGCGCCGCCCAGGGCCACGGCCGCGGCGCTGTTGCCGGCCCGGATCAGGGCGCCTTCGTCGTGCGGCGTGATCCAGCGGTAGAGCGCCTTGAAGATCAGGGCGAAGCCGCCGGCGGCCAGGAAGGCCAGGGCGAAGTTCAGCGCGCCCGAACCGAAGGCGTAGGGGTCGAACATCATGCCTCGAACTCTCCGATATCCAGCGGAATGCCCACCATGACCTCGTGGGTCAGGTCGCCGCCCTCGGGCTCCATGGCGATGGCCAGCAGCAGCTCGCGGCCCTCGCCCGGCAGATCGCGGGCGAAGAGCATGCAGGTCTGGTAGATGCGCCGCGCATGGCGGCCCGAGCGGTCGTCGTACACGTCTTCCCAGAAGCTCACCGGCTCCTGGATGGCGTCGGCGTCGCCGAACCAGTAGCGGCGGAAGGCCGGCAGTCCCTCGTCCTCGAAGGCGGGGGCGCGCAGGCGGTCGGCCCAAACACGCCGGGCCCGCGCGTCGGGTGGCCAGGCGCTGGACCACGGCAGGAAGAGGGTGAAATCCTGGGCGCCCCTGCCGTCGGCGTCCGGGCTCACCACCTGAAGCATCAGATGATCGTCGGTGTAGAAGCGATGCACGAAGCCGTCGGCGCCCAGGTCGATCCGGCCCTGGGCGGTGACCGTCAGCACGTCGTGATCCAGCCGGAACCGCGCCTCCGGGCCCAGCCGGCGCCAGGCCAGCGGGTCGAGACGCACCGAGCGGCCGATGGTGACGTTGCGCACCACCGCGATCGCGGCGCCGGCCTCCGCCTCGCGCGCGCCGCCGAACAGCTTCCGGAAGATCACGTCATGGGTCCTCCCTGGACACGAGCATAGACCCGCCTTGCGTCATGTCAAACATACGCGTATGCATACCGCGAACGCATGGCACGGTCGAGCGACAAGGCGGCGGGCCTCAGTCCCGCGGAGCGCACCCGGCTCTGGCGCAAGGAACGCCAGCGCCTGGGCCTCGTGAAGCTGGAGCTGTGGGTTCCGCCCGGCGCCAAGGCCGACGTCCAGGCCGCCGCGCGCGCGATCATCACGGCGTCGAGCCGCGGACCGGCGCTGTCGAGAAACCCCGACCCTCCGCAGGAACCCAAGCAGATGGATCATGTCATCGACACCGACTGGTCGGTGAAGAGCCTGGCCGAGGCGCTGGACGCCACCCGGCTGTTGCGCGAGGGCGAGCTGACCGCCCGGGTGATGGAGGGCGCCGAGCCGGTGCTCCAGGTCACCATGCACGAGTTCGGCGACCTGCCCGTGTTCATCTCGGCCGGGACCGAGCAGATCGTGGTCTCGGCCCTGCTCTGGCCCGTGGACGAGCAGAAGGACCAGGCCGCCTTCAACGTCTTCCTGCTGAAGGCTCAGAAGCTGGTGCCGCTGTCGAACTTCGGCATCACGACCGTGGCCGGCCGCGACTATTATGAGATCTTCGGCGAGCTGTCGTGCAAGACCACGCTCCAGACCGTGGTGATCGAGCTGCGCACGCTGGCGGAGAACGCCATCCAGGCGGCCGACGAACTGCGCGACACCTTCGCCTCCGCGGCCTGAGGAGACCTCCATGTCGATCTTCGCCAAGCTCATCACGCTCTTCCGCGGCACGGCGCACGAGGCCGGCGCCGCGGTGGTCGACGCCAATGCGCTGCGCATCCTGGACCAGGAGATCCGCGACGCGGACGCCGCCCTGGGCCGGGCGCGCGACGACCTGGCCACCCTGGTGGCCAAGCGCCGCATGCTGGAGAAGGAACTCCAGAACCTGGCCGACCAGGCCACACGCTACGAGGGCTCGGCCCGCGCCGCGCTCGACAAGGGCGACGAGGCCCTGGCCCTGGAAGTGGCCCAGAGGATCTCGGAGCTGGAGACCGAGGTGGGGCTGAAGACGCCGCAGCTCGCCGAGATGCGCGCCGCCGAGGCGCGGATGCACGAGACGATCGCCCAGACCCAGCAGAAGGTGGAGACCCTGCGCCGCGAGATCGACGTGGTGAAGGTGAACGACAGCGTCCAGCGGGCCCAGGCGGCCGTGGCCTCGCGCGGCGCCGGCGCCCAGGCGGCCCTGGGCTCGGCCGCCGACAGCCTGAAGCGCATCAAGGAGCGCCAGGCGATCCAGGACGAGCGGTTCAAGGTCGCCGCCGAGCTGGAGGACCGCCGCACCGGCGCCGACCTCGACGCCAAGCTGAAGGCCGCCGGCATCCTGCCCGGCCACGCCTCGGCCAGCGACGTGCTGGCGCGGCTCAAGGCGCCGAAGGACGAGCCGCTGCAGATCGAGGCGCCTCACCTGCGGATCGAGGCCCAGCCGGCTCCGGTCGAGCGAGGGGAGAAGGGGTGATCCTGCCCCCACGAACGTCATCCCGCGGCCCGTCCGCGGGACCCGTGAACACATGAAAGCGTGAGGATCAGCAGCGCCGCCGCTGCGCTCCATGCGGCGCCGACAGAGCGCAATGGGTCCCGCGAACGAGCCGCGGGATGACGGAGGGTGGGTTTGGAGCCGCGGTTTCATGAAACGCATCCGCACACCTGAGCGCCCCGGCTGGGACGCCCGCGCCGACGCGCTGGGGTTCACCTGGCGCCACCTCGACGGCGCCCGCTACTGGGACGAGCGGGCGTACTACGCCTTCACGCTGGAAGAGGTGGAGCGCGACCTCGAAGCGCCGGCGCGCGAGCTGCACCAGATGTGCCTGGCGCTGGTGGACGAGGTGGTCCGCAGCGAGGCGCTGATGGCGCGGCTGGCGATCCCCGAAGGCTCGCGCGACGACGTGGCCGACAGCTGGCTGCGACGCGACCCGTCGCTCTACGGCCGCTTCGACTTCGCCTACGACGGCGCGGGGCCGGCGAAGCTGTTCGAATACAACGCCGACACGCCCACCAGCATCTACGAGACCGGCACGTTCCAGTGGATCTGGCTGGAGGACATGATCGCCCTGGGCGCGCTGTCGCCCGACGCGGACCAGTTCAACAGCCTGCACGAGAAGCTGGAGCAGCGGTTCCGGGCCATCTTCCCCGGCGGCGGCTTCGTGCATTTCGCCGCCGACCCGGACTCGGTCGAGGACCGCCAGACCGT
The DNA here is from genome assembly GCF_037189685.1 of Phenylobacterium sp. Classification (GTDB taxonomy): domain Bacteria; phylum Pseudomonadota; class Alphaproteobacteria; order Caulobacterales; family Caulobacteraceae; genus Phenylobacterium. Next base: position 234,890 of record NZ_JBBCIT010000007.1, read on the forward strand.
CCGCTACCTGGAGGACATCGCCGCCCAGGCGGGGCTGGAGCCCAAGTTCGTCCCCATCGGCGGGATCGGCCTGGACGCCGACGGCCGCTTCGTGGACCCGGACCGCTTCATCATCCAGGCGACCTTCAAGCTCTATCCCTGGGAGGAGATGTTCCGCGAGCCCTATGCGGCCAACATCGCCGGGTCGCGGACCCGGTTCCTCGAGCCGCCGTGGAAGGCCGTCCTGTCGAACAAGGGCCTCCTGCCGCTGCTGTGGGAGCGCCACGCGGGCCATCCCAACCTGCTTCCGGCCTTCTTCGAGGACGATCCCGGGATCGCCGAACTGGGGCGTTCCTATGTGCGCAAGCCGTTGTTCAGCCGTGAAGGGGCCAACATCGAGCTGGTCCAGGGCGGCCGCCGCGCGCGGGTGCTGGACCAGGGCTACGGCGCCGAGGGCCACGTCCGCCAGGCGCTGCACGCGATCACGCCCTTCGACCGCAATTACCCCGTGATCGGCGCCTGGATCGTCGGCGACGAGCCGGCCGGCGTCGGTATCCGCGAGGACCGCAGCCGGGTGACGAAGAACCTCAGCCGCTTCGTGCCGCACGTGATCCTGGGATAGGCCCGACCCCGGGGATAGTCGGGGCCGGGGATCAGACCGCCGTGCCGCCGACGGTGAGGCCGGTTATCTTGAGCGACGGCTGGCCCACGCCCACAGGCACGCTCTGGCCCGACTTGCCGCAGACGCCGATGCCGGGGTCGAAGTCGAAGTCGTCGCCGATCATGGTCACGCGGGTCAGCGCCGAGGGGCCGTCGCCGATCAGCGTGGCCCCCTTGACCGGCGTGGTCAGCCGGCCGTCCTCGATCAGGTAGGCCTCGGTGCACTGGAAGACGAACTTGCCGCTGGTGATGTCCACCTGGCCGCCGCCGAAGTTGGCGCAGTAGAGACCCTTCTTCGTCGATGCGATCATCTCCGCGCGCGTGTGATCACCGCCCAGCATGGCGGTGTTGGTCATCCGCGGCATGGGCATGTGGGCGTAGGACTGGCGGCGGGCGTTGCCGGTGGGGGCCAGCCCCATCAGCCGGGCGCTCATCCGGTCGTGCATGTAGCCCACCAGGACGCCGTCCTCGATCAGGACGGTGCGTTCGGTGGGCGTGCCCTCGTCGTCGACGGTCAGCGAGCCGCGGCGGCCGGGGATGGTCCCGTCGTCGAACACGGTGACGCCCGGCGCGGCCACCCGCTCGCCGATCCGGCCCGAGAAGGCCGAGGTGCCTTTGCGGTTGAAGTCGCCCTCCAGGCCGTGGCCGACGGCCTCGTGGAGCAGCACGCCGTTCCAGCCGGGGCCGAGCACCACGTCCATCTCGCCGGCCGGGCAGGGGACGGCGTCCAGGTTGGTGAGCGCCTGGCGCAGCGCCTCGTCCACCTGGGCCTGCCACTTGTCGGGGCCGATCCAGGCCTCGAAGCCGGCGCGGCCCCCGGCCCCCGTGTAGCCGGACTCGCGTCGGCCGTCGCGCTCGACGGTGATCTGTACGTTGATGCGGCTGAGGGGGCGAACGTCTCGGATCAGCCGCCCGTCGGCGCGCAGGATCTCCACCATGCGCCGTTCGCCGGCGATGGAGGCCATCACCTGGACCACCCGCGGGTCGCGGGCGCGGGCCCAGGCGTCGATCTCCTGAAGCAGCGCGACCTTGTCGGCGAAGGCCGGCGAGGCGAGCGGGTCATCCTCGCCATAGAGCTTCGCATTGGTCGCGCGCGGCGCCTCGGCGGCCGTTCCCGCATAGCCGCGCTTGGCCAGCCGGGCCGAATCGGCGGCGCGGCGGATGGCGGCTTCGGAGACCTCCGAGGCGTGGGCGTAGCCCGCCGTCTCGCCGGCCACCACGCGCAGTCCAAAGCCCTCTGTCGAATCGTACGAGGCCGATTTCAGCCGCCCGTCGTCGAACAGGAACGACTCGCTCTCGGACTTCTCGACGAACAGTTCGCCGTCGTCGGCGCCCGCGAGGGCGTCGCCGAGAATGGCCTGGGCGCGGGCGGTGTCGACGCCGGCGGCGTCGAGGAGGGAAGGGGCGGAGACGGGCGCGTTCATGAGGAGAAGATAGTGAGTGGCGGGCAGGGCGTCACCCATTGCGCGGCTGGGCGCGTGTCGCGGTCGGACAGGCCTCAGCGCTTCAGCGGGTCGTGGCCCCAGTTCATCAGGCTCCAGCGCCAGCGGGTGTGGGTGACGTCGCCGCCCGTCTTCCAGGCGTAGGGGCGCTGGGCTAGGTGGCGGCGGCAGTAGCCGATGACCTTCCTCATGTGGCGGTAGTCGGCGTCGGTCAGGTCGGCGGCCGGTGTGTCCCGGATCGCCAGGATCCGCCTCCCGGACTGGCGGCCCACGGATTCGGGCTCGCCCTTCCGCACCATGCCGACCTTGCGGCTCTCGGGGGTCTCCAGCCAAGCCTGCAACTCGCCCTGGGTCATGTTGGTCAGGCGCTCGAACTCGCGGCGGATGGCGCGTTCTTCGTCGGGACTGAGGTGCATCGGGCCGATTCCAGTGCGGTTCCGGGGAACGGAGGCGTCCAGAATAGCCCGCGAGGGGTGCGGAACCGTGTCCGTTCCACACGCGGACGCCACAGACCGCCTCCGCAGGTGCGACAAGGGCCGCGGACGCCTTGGCAAGCCCCGGCGATGCGCGTATGGACCCCCCCGAAGGGGCCGGTCGGGCGTCGCGCACGTCGCGTCCGCACGTCCCGTTCCGAAGTCGTCGGAGGTGTTCCGCCTGTCCTGGGGGCGCCGCCGGCCAAGCTGACCGAGGGGACATGAAGTCGAGCTTTCACGCATGGCGGACGCGGGCGGCCGGAGCCCTCGCGGGCGCGACGGCGGCGTTCTGGGGCGCTACGGCCTGGGCCGTGGACAAGATGGGCGAGCCGACCGACGGGGCGATCGACCTGCAACCAGGCGTGACCCAACTGCGGCACGACGCGATCTTCTTCCACAACGTGATCCTGCTGCCGCTCATCACGCTCATCACGCTGTTCGTGCTGGCGCTGCTGATCATCGTGGTGGTGAAGTTCAACCGTAAGGCCAACCCGGTTCCCGCGAAGTTCAGCCACAACACCGCGCTCGAGGTGGCCTGGACGCTGATCCCGGTCCTGATCCTGGTGTTCGTCGCGATCTTCTCGTTCCGGCTGCTGTTCGCCTACAACGACATGCCGAAGCCGGATCTGACCGTGAAGGCCACGGGCTACCAGTGGTACTGGGGCTATGAGTATCCGGATCAGGAGATCGGCGAGTTCATCTCCAACAACCTGCCGGAAGAGCAGGCCAAGGCCGAGAAGCGTCCGTACCGCCTGGCCGCGACCGAGCCGCTGGTGGTGCCGGTGAACAAGGTGGTGCGCGTCCAGGTGACCGCCGCCGACGTGATCCACGCCTTCGCGGTGCCGTCGTTCGGCATCATCACGGACGCCATCCCGGGCCGGCTGAACGAGATCTGGTTCAAGGCCGAGCGCATCGGCGTCTACTACGGCAACTGCCGCGAGCTGTGCGGCGTGGACCACGCCTTCATGCCGATCGAAGTGCGCGTAGTCAGCCAGGCCGACTTCGACGCCTGGGTCACCAAGAAGGGCGGCAACCCGGCGGGCGCCGCCGCGGCCGCCGAGGCCCAGGCCGCCGTGGCTCAGGCCGCCGAGACGGCGGCCACGCCTGCCGCGGCCACCGAAGCCGCCCCGGCCGTTCCGTCTCCCGCCACGCCCGAGCCCCAGGCTCCGGCCGCCACCCCGACCGCGCCCCCGGCGCCGGCCGCGAACTAACCGGTAGGACCTGCGTAAGATGGCTCAAGCCGCCGCACACGACCACGACCACGGGCATGACGATCACGGGCACACGCCCGGCTTCTTCACCCGCTGGTTCCTGTCCACGAACCACAAGGACATCGGCACCCTGTACCTGATCTTCGCCATCATGGCGGGGATCGTAGGCGGCGCCCTGTCGGGCCTGATCCGCTGGGAACTGGCCGAACCGGGCATCCAGGTGTTCACCGAGGGCTCGTGGCTGGCGCAGATCAAGATCGCCGGGGTCAGCCTCATCGAGCCCAGCAAGCACGGCTACAACGTGGTCGTGACGGCCCACGCCCTGATCATGATCTTCTTCATGGTCATGCCGGCCATGATCGGCGGGTTCGGGAACTGGTTCGTGCCGCTGATGATCGGCGCGCCCGACATGGCCTTCCCGCGGATGAACAACATCTCGTTCTGGCTGCTGGTCGCCGCGTGGGTGCTGCTCTGCTGCTCGCTGTTCGTCGACGGCGGGCCGGGCAAGGGCTTCGGCGGCGGTTGGACGGCCTATCCGCCGCTCTCGACGTCGGGGCATACGGGTCCGGCCATGGACCTCGCGATCCTGTCGCTCCACCTGGCCGGGGCCAGCTCGATCCTGGGCTCGATCAACTTCATCACCACCATCTTCAACATGCGCGCGCCGGGCATGACCCTGCACCGGATGCCGCTGTTCGTCTGGTCGGTGCTGGTGACCGTCTTCCTGCTGCTGCTCTCGCTGCCCGTGCTGGCCGGCGCGATCACGATGCTGCTGACGGACCGCAACTTCAACACGCACTTCTTCGACGCCGCGGGCGGCGGCGACCCGGTCATGTACCAGCACCTGTTCTGGTTCTTCGGCCACCCGGAAGTGTACATCCTGATCCTGCCCGGCTTCGGGATCATCTCGCACATCGTCTCGACGTTCTCGCGCAAGCCCGTGTTCGGCTATCTCGCCATGGCCTACGCCATGGTCGCCATCGGCTTCATCGGCTTCGTCGTGTGGGCCCACCACATGTACACAGTGGGCATGCCCATCGAGCTGCGCGCCTACTTCGTGGCGGCCACGATGGTCATCGCGGTGCCGACGGGCGTGAAGGTGTTCTCGTGGATCGCCACCATGTGGGGCGGCTCCATCACGTTCAAGACGCCCATGCTATGGGCGATCGGCTTCATCTTCCTGTTCACCGTCGGCGGCGTGACGGGCGTGGTCCTGGCCAACGCCGGCATCGACTACAGCCTGCACGACACCTACTACGTGGTGGCCCACTTCCACTACGTCCTGTCGCTGGGCGCGGTGTTCGCGATCTTCGCCGGCTTCTATTACTGGTACGAGAAGATCTGGGGCGTGAAGTACAACGAGTTCCTCGGCGCGGTGCATTTCTGGATCACCTTCGTCGGCGTGAACCTGATCTTCTTCCCGCAGCATTTCCTGGGCCTCCAGGGCATGCCGCGCCGCTACGTGGATTTCCCCGACGGCTTCGCCTACTGGAACCACGTCTCGTCGATCGGCTATGCGGTCACGGTGGCCGGTGTGGCGGTCTTCATGGTGGTGCTGATCGAGTCGGCCGTCCGCCGGCGCAAGGCGGAAGCCAACCCGTGGGGCGAAGGCGCCACGACGCTGGAGTGGACGTTGTCCTCGCCGCCGCCGTTCCACCAGTTCAACGAGCTGCCGGTGGTGAAGCCCGACGTCCACTGAGGGCCGACACTGGAACCATATCGGGGGGCGCGTTCCGGAAACGGGGCGCGCCCCTGCGACATTCTGAGAGTAAGATCGATGGCCATGGCCACGACTGAGACACCCCGGGACGCGGCGCGCTGGCAGGACTTCCTCCAGCTCCTGAAGCCGCGCGTGATGTCGCTGGTGGTGTTCACCGCGCTGACCGGCCTGGTCTGCGCGCCCGTGGCGATCCATCCGATCCTGGGCGCGGTGGCCATCCTGTGCATCGCGGTGGGCGCGGGCGCGTCGGGCGCGCTCAACATGTGGTACGACGCCGACATCGACGCGAAGATGCGGCGCACCCGCAGCCGCCCCGTGCCGGCCGGCAAGGTGCAGGGATCCGACGCCCTGGCGCTGGGCGTGGTGCTGTCGCTGTTCTCGGTCATGCTGATGGGGATGGCGCTGAACTGGCTGGCCGCCGGCCTGCTGGCCTTCACGATCGTGTTCTACGCCGTCGTCTACACCATGTGGCTCAAGCGCTGGACGGCGCAGAACATCGTCATCGGCGGCCTGGCGGGCGCCCTGCCCCCGGTCATCGGCTGGGCCGCGGCCAGCGGCGATGCGCCGCTGAACGCCTGGCTGCTGTGCGCGATCATCTTCATGTGGACGCCGCCGCACTTCTGGGCGCTGTCGCTCTACACGTCGGAAGACTACGCCAAGGCCGGAGTGCCCATGATGCCGGTGGTGAAGGGCGCCTCGTCCACCCGCGCGCAGATCCTGGCCTATAGCCTCCTCCTCGTGCCGGTCTGTATCGCGCCGTCGTTCACGGGCCTGGGCGGCCCGGCCTACCTGGGCGTCTCGGCCCTGGGCGGCCTGGTCTTCCTGCTGCTGGCGTGGCGGCTGTTCCGCAGCCGGGCCGGCGACGCCGCCGACCCGCGCCGGAACGACGGCTTGTACGACGTGCGGGCTGGCGCGCGCGACGCCCGCAACCTGTTCGCGTTCTCGATCCTCTACCTGGCCCTGCTGTTCGCGACGCTGCTGGCCGAGCATCTCATGGGCGTCGCCCCGCTGGAGCTTTTCGCATGAGCGACCCCAAGCGCGAGGACGACGCCGCGGCCCGGGCGCGTCGCGGACGCAATATCGCGATCGCGGTGGGCCTCGTGGCCTTCGCGGTCATCGTCTACGTGGTCACCATCGTGAGGTTGGGCGCAAATGTCGCAGACAGGTTCTGAACCCGCTACGCCGAAGGCGGACGCCGAGCGCCGGCGCAACGTCCGCGTCGCGACGATCTGCGCGCTGACGTTCTTCGGCATGATCGGCGCGGCCTTCGGCTCGGTGCCGGCCTATCGCGCCTTCTGCCAGCTCACGGGCTTCGACGGCACGCCCCGCCGGGCCGACGCCGCGAGCAGCCAGGTGCTGGATCGGAACCTGACCGTGCGGTTCGACGCCAATGTCCGGGGCGACCTGCCGTGGCGCTTCACCGCCGAGCAGACCAGCCAGGACCTGAAGGTCGGCGAGACCAAGATCGCCTTCTTCAAGGTGACCAACAATTCCGACAAGCCGGTCACGGGGCGGGCGGTCTTCAACGTCGTGCCGTCTCAGGCCGGACGGTACTTCCAGAAGCTCCAGTGCTTCTGCTTCGAGGACCAGACGCTGCAGCCCGGCGTCACGGTGGACATGCCCGTGCTCTATTACATCGATCCGGAGTTCGCCCAGGACGTGAACACGCGGGGCAAGTCCGAAGTGACGCTGAGCTACACCTTCTTCCGCTCGACCGAGGCCGCGCCGGAAGAGGCCGAGCGCCCGCATCCGAAGGGCTGAGCCTTCCGGAGCGCGTCCCGGGAGTTTCCCGGCGCGCGCTCCGAGCGACCGAGGGGCATTCCCCCTTGGCGAACCGTCGGCGGGGCGGCTATAGCGTCCCGCAAAGTTGACTGCGCCGGGTCCCGATCCGCGCAGGGGGATTTGTCGAGGGGTTGAGACCGCGATGGCCGCTGGCGTGAAGCACGACTACCACCTGGTGGACCCCAGCCCGTGGCCGCTGGTGGGCTCCATCGCCGCCACGGTGATGGCGCTGGGCGGCGTGGCCTGGATGAAGGGGCTGTTCGGCCTGCCCGAGGGCACGTCCTGGCTCTTCTTCGCCGGCCTCGCGGGCGTGCTGTTCACGATGCTGGGCTGGTGGGCCGACGTCGTGAAGGAAGCCAACCGGGGGGACCACACGCCCGTCGTCTCCATCGGCCTGCGCTACGGCATGATCCTGTTCATCGCCTCGGAGGTGATGTTCTTCGTGGCCTGGTTCTGGGTCTTCTTCGAGATGGCCCTGTTCCACGAGGTGCGGACGGCCAGCTCCATCGAGGAGGTGCGCGCCGCCTGGGCCACCTGGCCGCCGCAGGGTGTCGAGACCGTGCCGGCCTTCCAGCTTCCGCTGGTGAACACCCTGATCCTGCTGCTTTCGGGCACCACGGTGACCTGGGCCCACCACGCGCTTCAGCAGGGCGACCGCAAGAGCACCAAGATCGGCCTGGTGCTGACCATCGTGCTGGGCGTGCTGTTCACCGCCGTCCAGGCCTACGAGTACCATCACATCTTCAGCCACAACTACTTCTTCGGCGGCGAGGCCGCGGGCAATTCGGGCCTCTACGGCTCGTCCTTCATCATGGCCACCGGCTTCCACGTCCTGGTCGGCACGCTCTTCCTGATCGTCTGCCTGATCCGCCTGATGGGCACGGGCATGACCCAGAAGCAGCACTTCGGCTTCGAGGCCGCCGCCTGGTACTGGCACTTCGTCGACGTGGTGTGGCTGTTCCTGTTCGCGTTCGTCTACGTGATCTTCGGCGGACCGGCGCACTGAGGCGCGTGAGGTGAAGTCCAATCCGCTTCTGTCGGGTGTGGCCGGTCGCTGCCCCAACTGCGGAGAGGGTTTCCTGTTCGAGGGCTTCCTCAAGGTGGCGCCGGCCTGCGAGGCGTGCGGCGCCGACTTCTCCAAGGCCGATTCCGGCGACGGCCCCGCGGTGTTCGTGATCCTGATCGCGGGCTTCGCGGTGGCGTTCGCGGCGGTCTTCACCGAGTTCACGATCCACCCGCCGATCTGGGTCCACCTGATTCTCTGGCTGCCGGCGACGCTGATCCTGTCGCTGGGCCTCATGCGTCCCCTGAAGGGCGCCATGCTGGCGGCCCAGTTCATGAACCGGGCCGCCGAAGCGCGAAACGACGACTGACCCCCGATGACGGCCAAGCCCCGATGACGACGAGATCCGGGGCCCGATTTCCTGTCGGCCTGACCGTGGCGACGGCCATCGCGTTCGCCATCCTGGTGATGCTGGGCACGTGGCAGATGCAGCGCCTCGGCTGGAAGCGCGACCTCTTGGCCCGGATCGAGGCGTTGCGCGACGCGCCGGCCCGGCCCGCAGGTCCCGTGCTGGCCGCCTTGGCCGATGCCGGGCGCGCCGGCGGAGACGGCATGGCCGAAGCCGACTTCACCCGGGTGACCGTCGAGTGCCCCGGCCTGGGCTCGGCGCCCTTCCTGGAACTGTACGCCGTGCGCGAAGGGCAGGCCGGCGCACGCCTGATCTCGGCCTGCGCGATCGAGGCCGGCCCCTATCGCAGCATCCTGGTCGACCGCGGCTTCGTCGTCGACACCATATCGGCCCGGCCGCCCGTGAGGGCCGACATCGAACCCCTGACGGTGACCGGCGTCCTGCGGAGGCCCGAACCCGGCAACACGTTCTCGCCGCCCAACACGCCCGAGCGGTGGTTCACGCGCGATGTCCCGGCCATGGCCCTGACCCTGGGCGCCGCCGCGCCCGCGCCGCTGGTGCTGATGGCCGAAACCTCGACGAATCCCGGCTGGCCGGCCCTGGACCCGGCCCCCATCCCGGCCGACATCCCCAACCGGCACCTGGAGTATGCGCTGACCTGGTACGGCCTTGCCGCCGCATTGCTCGGCGTCTATGCCGCCATGCTCGCAAGACGCCGGAAGACCTGAATGCGCTACATCTCCACCCGCGGCCAGGCGCCGGCGGTCGGTTTCACCGACGCGGTGCTGGGGGGGCTCGCCCCCGACGGCGGGCTCTATGTGCCCGAGACCTGGCCGACGTTCGCCCGCGACGAGATCGCCGCGTTCGCGGGACAGCCTTATGCCCGCGTGGCCGCCGCGGTGCTGGGCAAGTTCGCCGAGGGCGAGGTCACCGAGGCCGACCTCGCGCGGATGTGCGACGAGGCCTATGCGTCCTTCAGCCACCGGGCCGTGGTCCCGATGGTCCAGATCGGCCCGCAGGCCTTCGTCGCCGAGTTGTTCCACGGCCCGAGCCTGGCGTTCAAGGACGTGGCCATGCAGATGCTGGCCCGGCTGTACGACCACTTCCTGGCGCAGCAGAACCGGCGCCAGACCATCCTCTGCGCCACCTCGGGCGACACCGGGGGCGCCGCCGTCGAGGCCTTCCGCGGCGCCAAGTCCGTGCGCATCGTGGCCATGTTCCCGGAAGGCCGGATCAGCGAGGTCCAGCGCCGGTTCATGACCACGGCGAGCGAGGACAACGTGGCCTGCCTTTCGGTGGCCGGGACGTTCGACGACTGCCAGGCGATCCTGAAGGACGCCTTCCAGGACAAGAGCCTGCGCCAGGCGGTGGACCTGGCGGCGGTGAACTCGATCAATTTCGCCCGCATCGTGGCCCAGGCGGTCTACTACTTCACCACGGCCGTGGCGCTGGGCGCGCCGGACCGGGCGGTGAACTTCGTGGTCCCGTCGGGCAACTTCGGCGACGCCTTCGCGGGCTATGTGGCGCTGCGCATGGGCCTGCCGGTGAAGCGGATCGTCGTGGCGACCAATTCGAACGACATCCTGGCCAAGGCGTTCTCCACCGGTCGCTACGCCCGCGGCCCCGTCCACGCCACCCTGTCGCCCGCGATGGACATCCAGTCGGCCTCCAACTTCGAACGGCTCTATTTCGAGGGCGTCCGGCGCGAGGCGACCGAGACCGCGCGGGCGTTCGAGGCCTTCGCCCAGGCCGGCGCGCTCGACATCCCGCCCGCGGCGCTCTCGGCCATGCAGGCGGTCTTCACCGGCGTGGCGATCGGCGAGGACGAGACCGCGCGCACCATCCTCGCCACCCTCAACGAGACCGGCGAACTGATCGACCCGCACACCGCCGTCGCGGTGGCGGCCCTGCGCCACGTGGAGCTGGACGGGCCGACGGTGATCCTGTCCACGGCCCATCCCGCCAAGTTCCCGGAGGACGTGGCCAGGGCCAGCGGCGTGACGCCGGCCCTGCCGCGCGGGACCGCGAGCCTGGCGCACCGGCCCGAACGCTTCGAACGCATCGCGGGCGAGGCCCAGGCGGTGAAGGCCTATGTCCGGGCCTTTGCGGAGCGCTGAGGCCATGACGCCGCGCGTCCACACCCTGGGCAACGGGGTGCGGGTGGTCTGCGACCCGCTGCCGGGCTGGCAGACGGTGGCGCTGTCGGTGGTGGCGGGCCGCGGCGCGCGCTTCGAGGACGAGCGCCGCTCGGGCTGGTCGCACCTTCTCGAGCACATGGTCTTCAAGGGCGCCGGCGGCCGTTCGGCGAAGGACATCGTCGAGGTCATCGAGGCCGAGGGCGGCCACATCAACGCCGCCACGGGCTACGAGCGCACCAGCTTCCAGGTGCGCGCCCTGAAGGACGGGCTGGACCTGGGTTCGGCGGTGATCGCCGACCTGCTCCAGCGGCCGGCGATGGACGACGGCGACCTGGCGCGAGAGAAGCAGGTGGTGGGCCAGGAGATCGCCGAGGCCGCCGACACGCCCGACGACCTGGTGTTCGAGCTGGCGCAGGCCGCCGCCTTCGAAGGCCAGCCGCTGGGCCGCCCCATCCTGGGCACGCCGAGCTCGATCGGGCGCGCCACGCCCGAGGCGCTGCACGCCTGGCGTGCGGCCCTCTATGGCCCCGAGACCCTGGTGGTCAGCGCCGCCGGCGCGGTGGACGAGGACGCCCTCCTGGCGCTGGCCGAGCGCGACTTCGGCGCCGGCGTGGGCTCGGCCCTCCCCGAGGCGGCGCCGGCCGAATTCCGGGGCGGCTTGCGCACCAAGGCCAAGCGGCTGGAGCAGGCCAATGTGGTCCTGCTGCTGCCGGCCGTGGGCGTGCGCGATCCGGACTATTTCGCCCTGCGCCTCCTGGCCGAGATGCTGGGCGGGGGCATGGCCTCGCGCCTGTTCCAGGAGGCGCGCGAGAAGCGGGGGCTGGCCTACGCCATCGACGCCTATTCCGAGACCTATGCCGACACCGGCGTCCTGGGCGTCTTCGCCGGCTGCGACGCCACCGACGCGGCCGAGCTGGCGCAGGTGACGGCGGGCGAGATCCAGGCGCTGACCGCGCCGGTGGGCGAGGCCGAGCTGGCGCGCGCCAAGGCCCAGCTCAAGGGCGCGATGTTCATGGGGCGCGAGTCGGCGCTGGCGCGCGCCGAGCAGGCGGCCGGCCAGGTGCTGCTGTTCGGCCGCACCCTGGACCCCGTAGCCGTGGCCGCCGAAGTGGACGCGGTCACGCCGGGCCAGATCGCCGCGCTGACGGCCCGCATCCTGGCCCCGCGAAAGGCCGCCGTCGCGGTCCTGGGCCCGAAGCCGGCGCTGGCGGCGGCGGACCGGTTCCGGGCGGCGTTCGCGGACTGACGCCTACGCCGGCGGCGGTGGGCCGATAAGCTGGCCGAGGGCGTCCAGGTAGGCGGCGAAGGCCGTGCGGCCGGCGGCGGTGATCCGGACCCGGGTGCGGGGTCTGCGGCCCAGGAAGCCTTTCTCGATGGCGACGTAGCCGGCTTCCTCCAGCTTGCGGAGCTGGACCGAGAGGTTGCCCTGGGTCACCTCCAGCACGGACTTCAGCTCGTTGAAGTCGGCCACCTCGGCGTTGGCCAGGTAGGCCATGACGCCCAGCCGCAGCCGGCCGTGGATGACATCGTCGATGCGGCCGATGTCGAAGCGGGCCGACATCAGGCGCGCGGCCGGCGCATCATCAGCAGGCCGGGAAGCGTCATGAGCAGCAACAGGCCGAGGGCGGCGATCAGGATGAAGCTCGCCGGCTGGTCCACGGTCAGTCCGAGGGCGACCGCCATGACGAACCAGCCCGCCGCGACCAAGCCGGTCCACAACCGCTTCTGAAGCGCCCAGACAGCGTACCAGGCCGAGCCTTGGAACGCGAAGACGACGACGGCGTGCAGCATCAGCAGGCGGGTGTCCTGAAGCTTGACCGACACGGCGATCAGCGCCGCCAGCACGGCCACGTTCGCCCAGCCCACGCCGGCGAAGATCGCGTTCAGGGCACGGGGCTGGTGCCCGACCGTGGGTCTGGATCGCCGTGCTGTCCATACGGTGAAGGTGATGAGCAGGAGGGTCGCGGTCGCCGTGGCGTAGAGCCAGAAGGCGGCCGGAAGCGGCAGGTAGCCGGCCACCCGCGCCCATTCGAACAGCAGGGGTGCGGCGAAGGCCAGCCCCCATGTGGCGTAGATGAATCCGAAGCCGCGGCGCCAGGCCTCGCCGAGGTCCGGCGAGGTCAGGCGGCGGATGAACGCCAGGTCGTCCTCGGGCGTGGGATGTCCCACCGACATGTCAGGCCTCCTGCCGGGCCATCCGGCGCGCGCCCGGGCGTGGGGCGCGACGTCCGTTGAGAATCGCGCCGAGCCAAGTGTACCGCACCAGGGTCTGGTAGGTGGCCAGCATGATCGCGAAGGCGACGACCAGGATCAGGACGTACTTCACCGCCCACGGCCAGGGATGGGCCGCCACCACGCCCTGCAGCAGGATCAGCAGCGGCAGGTGGACGATGTAGATCCAGTAGGAGGCGTCGGCGAGGTAGCGCCGCCAGGCGCTGAAGCCGTCGAGGAACCGCAGCGCCAGGCCGATCAGGGCGAAGGTCCAGGCCCACGAGGCGAGGGCGTAGCTGGCGGCGTAGACCGGCCGGTCCACGCCCGGCAGGTCGGTGGCGCCGGTCGGCATGAGCCCCGCCTGCCAGAGCGCCGCGGCGGTCGCGGCCAGGGCGACGGCGAGGTGGAGGGGCCACTGGCCCCGCAGGCGCGCCAGCAGGCCCATCTGCCGCTGCAGCAGCCAGCCGAACGTGAAGGCCACGCCGAAGCCCACGAAGGCCGGCAGGTTGGGGACCAGCGAGTTGTCGGGCGTGGGGATGCCCATCCACATCATCCAGCCACCGTGGGCGTTCAGGGCGAGCGCCAGCGGAGCCGCCAGGACCAGAGGTGCGAGCCCGAAGGTCACGAGCCGGCCGAGGACGCCGTCCAGAAGTCCGCGCAGCTGCCCGGTGGCGTCCAGGCGGGCGACCAGCGCCCGGACCGCCAGGCCGCTCGCATAGAACAGGATCAGGACGTACAGGAACCACAGGTGCGTCAGCGGGAAGGCCGCGAACGGCGGCTCCGGCGGCGGCGGGGGCGTGAACGGGGGCGGGCCACCGTACTGGATCAGCGTGCCGGCGATGGTGGCCGCGACGATGGCGCCGAAGACGAACGGCCAGCCGGCGACCAGGGGAATGCCGATCCGCTTGCCGCGGTCTCGGGCGAAGCCGGCCAGGCCGCGCCGGTGATACATCATCCGGGCGAAGAAGCCGGCGATGACGAAGAAGGCCGTCATGCGGAAGACGTGCAGCACGTAGAAGGTCACGGCCAGGGTCGTGCTGCGCTGGGTGTCCGAGATCAGCCACATCGGCGTCTCGCCGGGCAGGAACGACATCGTCGCGTGGAAGAAGACGCCGAGCACCAGGGCGAAGCCCCGGACCGCGTCCAGGGCGTGAAGCCGATCTGATCCGTCCGACCTGGCCGATTCGTCCGACATGGGGTGTCTCCGGGCAAGGAGGCCGGATGCGGCGCGGGCCCCGTCCGGCAAGTGAGGCGCGACAGGCTTGGGTTCGATCGTCGCCGATCGCCGGTACATGAAATAGTCTATGATGTAAACTAGTCTATCAAAGTGTCGCCAACGTCCTTGACCGCGGCCGCGATTGCGCGACGTTTCCGCGCATGGCCCTGCTGGACTGGATCGCGCCGGAGAGCGGCCTTCGTTTGGAAGGCGAGGGCGTGTGGCTGCGGCCGCCGCGGGCGTCGGATTACGCCGAATGGCGCGACCTGCGCGAGGCCAGCCGCGCGTTCCTCCAGCCCTGGGAGCCGATCTGGCCGGCGGACGACCTTAGCCGGGCGGCGTTCCGGCGCCGACTCCTGGCCTATGCGCGCGACCGGGAGGCGGGCGCGGCCTATCCGTTCTTCGTCTTCCGCGCCTCGGACGACGCCCTGACCGGCGGCATCACCCTGTCGAACGTGCGGCGTGGCGTCGCGCAGATGGGCTCGGTTGGCTACTGGTGCGGCAAGCCCTACGCACGGCAGGGCCAGACCCTGGCGGGGGTGCGGGCGCTATGCGACTTCGCCTTTGGCCCGCTGTCGCTCCACAGGCTGGAAGCCGCCTGCATTCCCGAGAACGCGCCGTCGCGCAGCCTGCTGGCCAAGGCCGGCTTCCGGGAGGAGGGATTTGCGCCAGCTTATCTTAAAATTAACGGCGCCTGGCGAGACCATGTGCTGTTCGGACGCTTGACCCCTCACGTGGGGCGCGAGGGGCCGGACGAAGGGGTGTCGGTCTAGTTCCATCGACGCCTGCGGCACAGGCTCAGTTTTCAGGACGTCATGGCGAACGATCGCTGGATGTGGGACGCCACGGCCACGCTCGAGGCCCTGGGGGCGGCGGAAGTCGCGCTCTGGGTCTGGGAGCCGGAGAAGGACCGTCTGCGCCTCACCGGCGCCACCCGCGCCCTCGGGCTTGGGCCGCTGGCGCCCGACTGTTCGTCGGCGGCGCTCCGTGCGCTCGCCCTGCCGCAGGACCGCGCCCTGGCCGAAGATGTCCTGCGTGTCCAGGAGCCCGGAGGGGAAGTGGCCGCGCGCCTGCGCCTGCGCGGCGGCGTGCCCTGTGTCTGGCGCGGCGTGTGGCTGGAGGAGGGCGTGCGCGCCGCGGGTGTCGTGGCCGCCGAGGTGCGTTTCGCGGCGCCCGGCCTGGACCATCTGACGGGCCTCGCCGACCGCAAGAGCTTCATCAACCTGGCGCGTGAGCGGTTGCAGACGCCTGGACGCCACGAGCTGATCGTCGCCGACCTGGACCGCCTGCGCCGGCTGAACGAGGCGCTGGGCCACGAGCGCGCCGACCTCGTGCTGGCGGCCCTGGGTTCGCGGCTGGCCGCGGCCTATCCGCCGGGCGCCCTGCTGGCGCGGATCGGCGAGGACGAGTTCGCCGCCCTGGCGCCGGCCGAAGGCTCGCCCGGCCCGGAGGCCCTGCGCCGGGCGCTGGAGCAGCCGCTGCGCGTGGCCGGCTTCGACATCCACCCCACCCTGTCCATCGGCGCCGTCGAGGCGCACGGGGGAGAGGACGCGCCCGAGGCGGCCGAGCTGCTGCGCCGGGCCGAGCTGGCGGTCGAGGCGGCCAAGAGCAACGGCCGCGGCGGCGCGGCGGCCTATGGCCGCAGCCTGGAGACCGACGGCCTGTCGCGCCTGGCCCTGGAGGCCGACCTCAAGGGCGCCCTGCGTCGGGGCGAGATGACGCCCTTCTACCAGCCGATCGTGCGGCTCTCGACCGGCGCGCTGTCGGGCTTCGAGGCCCTGGTCCGCTGGCGCCACCCGCGCCGCGGCCTGCTCATGCCCGAGCAGTTCCTGCCGCTCTGCGACGAGATGGGCCTAATGCCCGAGCTGGGCGCCATGATGATGCGCGAGGCCGCCCGGCAGCTCGCGGCGTGGCGCCAGCGCCATCGGGCCGCGGGCGAGCTGACCGTGGCCGTCAACCTCTCCACCGGCGAGATCGACCGTCCGGACCTGGTCTCCGACGTGAAGGCGATCCGCGCCGAGACCGGCCTGCCCGCCGGCGCGCTGAAGCTGGAGGTGACGGAGAGCGACGTGATGCGTGACCCCGACCGGGCGGCGGTCGTCCTGGGCGAGTTGCGGGCCGCCGGCGCCGCCCTGGCGCTGGACGACTTCGGCACCGGGTTCTCGTCGCTCAGCTACCTGACGCGGCTGCCCTTCGACACGCTGAAGGTCGACCGCTACTTCGTGCGTACGATGGCGACCAACGAAGGCTCGGCGAAGATCGTCTCGTCGGTGGTGAAGCTGGGCCAGGACCTGGCGATGGAGGTGGTGGCCGAGGGCGTGGAGAACGCCGGCATGGCGCGGCACCTGCTGTCGCTGGGCTGCGACTACGGCCAGGGCTTCGGCTATGCGCCGGCCCTCTCGGCCCAGGAAGCCGAGGTCTACCTCAACGAGAGCTACGTCGACGGCGCCGCGCCCGTGAAGGCCCGCGGCTGACCTCGCCAGGCCGCGAAGCGGCGCCTCTCGAATTTGAAGGAACCACGGAAGGACACGGAAAACACGGAAGACGAAGCTGCGATTTCCGCGCCTTCCGTGTCTTCTGTGGTTCTCCATGACGGAGCCTCCACTCGCGCGGAGGCTCGGGAGGTCAGGCCCTGCCGCCGGCTTCGGCGTTGAGGAAGGTGGGATCGACGCCCAGCTTGGCCAGGGCCCGCGCCCATTTGGTGTCGTAGTCGTCGTCGAAGACCAGGGCCTCGTCGGCTTCCACGGTGAGCCAGACGTGCTCGCGGATCTCGCGCTCGAGCTGGCCGGCGCCCCAGCCGGCGTAGCCCAGGGCGAGCAGGGCCTTGCGGGGTTGGCGGCCCGGGGCGCCCATGACCTCCAGCACTTCCCGGGTGGTGGTGAGCGCCAGTCCCCCGTCCACGCCCAGGCTGTGCTCGGCACGATAGTCGTCGGTATGCACAACGAAGCCGCGCTCCACCTCGACCGGGCCGCCGAACAGGACGAAGTCGGGGGCGACCGGACCGGCGGATTCGATCTCCAGGCGCTCCAGCAGGTCGGGCACCGTGAGCCCTTCCACGGGCCGGTTCACGGCGACGCCCATGGCGTGCCGGACGTCATGGGCGCAGATGAGAATCACCGAGCGCTCGAACCGGGAATCGCCGATCCCCGGCATGGCGATGAGGAGCTGGCCCGTCAGGAACGCGCTGTCCATAAGGCAGAGATTCAGCGGGATCGTGGCGACTTCAAGGGCGCGCGCGCGGAAACCCCGGAATTGAGGTTACCCATCCCGGCTTTTCGCGTTTATGTGCCGCCCCGGACAGGCAAGACATACCAGCGAGGAGACCCTTCGATGACCATCAAGGTTGGCGACAAGCTGCCCAGCGCGACCCTCACCCAGGCCACCGCCGAAGGGCCGAAGCCGGTCCAGACCGATGAGTTCTTCAAGGGCCGGACCGTGGCCCTGTTCGCCGTGCCGGGCGCCTTCACGCCCACCTGCTCGGCCAAGCACCTGCCGGGCTTCAAGCAGCACGCGCCCGACCTGAAGGGCAAGGGCGTCGACGCGATCGCGTGCCTGTCGGTGAACGACGCCTTCGTCATGAAGGCCTGGGGCGAGGACCAGGCCGTGGGGGAGGACATCGTCATGCTGGCCGACGGCAACGGCGACTTCACCGAAGCCCTCGGCCTGGGCATGGACGGCAGCCGGTTCGGCATGGGCAAGCGCTCGCAGCGCTACTCGATGATCGTCAAGGACGGGATCGTGAAGGAGCTCAACGTCGAGGCGCCGGGCGAGTTCAAGGTCTCGGCCGCCGACTACATGCTGGCGCAGCTCTAGTGTGCTGGATCTGAAGTTCGCCTGATTGTCGGATCGGGCGCGGAGCGAACTCCAGATCCAGAAAGCACGCGGGCTCGCCACAAGCGCTTGCGAACTCGGAATCGGGACACTAGCCGCGCCGGCCCGCGCGGGGAAAAGGCCGGCTCAGGAATGGCGAGCCGGCCTCTCCGAACCGCCAGGGCTTCTCGGCCGCCTTGGTGATTCCGATCCTTGGGCCGGAGACCACGGCGCCCGCGGATCCCTCTCGGAGTTCGAACGGCGGCGCATCCAGCCGCAGGCCGTCGTGCTCTCGGGTGATCGCCAGCGCCTGGCATAGTTTTCCGGGACCCGAGCAGAGGGCGCGGGGATCGTCCCGTTCCCGGCGCGCCCGCATGACGTCCAGGCCATGCCGGGGCTCGATGGCGCGGATCAGCACCGCCGAGCCTTCGCCCGGTGCGCCGGAGACGAAGTTCATGCACCAGTGGACGCCGTACGATCGGTAGACGTAGAGGTGCGCGGCGGGCCCGAACATCACCGCGTTGCGCGGGGTCGGGCCGGGATAGCTGTGCGAGGCGGGGTCTTCCTGGTGATAGGCCTCGGTCTCCACGATGCGGCCGCCCACGCCGCCCACGTAGACCTCCCACCCGATCAGGTCGCGGGCGACCTCCGTCGGATGCCGCGCCCAGAATCCTTGACGCCCGGAATTTGAAGGTTCGGAATGCCGGCCAACGAGAACACTCATCCGGGGAGGATGCGCCATGGCGTATGTCGAAGGCCAGACGGTCCACGACGCCGACAGCCACATCATGGAGCTGCCGGGCACGATCCACCGCTACCTGGACCCCAGGGTCCGCGACGACTTCATCGCCAAGACGGGGAAGAAGGACGTGCTGCCGGAATGGTTCGCCAAGGCCGCCGACCGGCACGAGGACCCCGAGTTCCGCGCTGGGGCCGAGGCCAACATCCTGCTGCGCAAGAACTATGAGGCCCTGGGCGCCTTCCGGGCCGACGACCGCCCGGCGACGCTGGATCACCTGGGTTTCGCCAGTCAGCTGGTCTTCACCACCGCCTGCCTGTCGAACTGGGGCCTGGAGCAGGCGGGCGAGATCGACCTCGCGGTCGAGGCGGCGCGCGCCCACAACCGGATGATGGCCGAGTTCTGCTCGGTGGACCGCCGGCTGCTGGCCACGGGCTATGTCCCGCTGGTGGACCGGGCGCGGGCGCCCGCGATCGCGCGCGAGGCCATCGCCCTGGGCGCCAAGGGGCTGGTCGTGCCCTCGCGCCACCCGCCGGGCTTCTCGCCCAGCCACGTCGAGCTGGACCCGCTGTGGGCGGTGGCCGAGGAGGCCGGCATCCCGATCCTGTTCCACGTGGGCGGCGAGGAGAAGATGGCGCGCGCCTACACCGAGAACGGCCTGCCCCAGGTCAGGGATTTCCACGGCGGCGACGAGAACTTCACCTCGGTCACCTTCATGGCGATCCCGCTCAGCATCTGGCAGACGCTGTCGGTGATGGTGATCGATGGCGTCTTCGACCGGTTCCCCCGGCTGAAGTTCGGGGCCATCGAGCTGGGCGCCTCGTGGTTGCCCAGCCTGATGAAGTTCCTGGATTCCGGTTGCGCCGCGTTCGGCAAGGAGGAGCGGTTGCAACGGCTCTCGGCCCGGCCGTCGGAGATCCTGCGCCGGCAGCTTCGCGTGACGCCCTATCCGCACGAGGACGTGGCCTGGATCATGGCCAATTCGGGCGACGAGATGGTGCTGTTCAGCTCCGATTTCCCGCACGTCGAAGGCGGCCGCAACCCGCTGAAGCGCTTCAACGAGAGCCTCGAAGGCGTCAGCGAGGCGCGCAAGCGGATGTTCTACCGCGACAACTTCATCGACCTGATGGGCCGAGGCCTCGATCCCGCGCTCCACGACCTTCCGGCCCTAGCGGCGTAGGCGTCAGGCGGCGTTCCCGCCGGTCGCAGGGCGCGCGTCGTGACGTCGGCCGCCCGGTCGTCGGCCTCTTGTCAACCGGCCAGCGCGGTCGCCTGGGTGGGTTCGAGGTCGAGCGCGCCGTCGGCGAGGCCGTCGGCGAGGCCCGGGGCCTGGGTCAGCACCTGGCTGGCCCAGAGGCGGGCCAGGGCGCCCTTCGCCGCGAGCCAGGGCTGGTCCTCCGACCCCGCGGCGGCCAGGGCCTGACGGCCCAGGATCCAGCCGCCGGTCACGTCGCCGGCCAGCTTGAGATACGGTGTCGCCGCCGCCTGGGCGGCGATGTTGTCGGCGTCCAGCAGCCAACGGGTGGCGCGTTCCAGCGCCGCGACCCCGGCGCCCAGGCGGACGCCCACGCCTTCCAGCCCGGCGGTGGCCGAGAGCCGGTCGGCCGTGGCGGCCATGTCGGCGCAGAGGGCCTTCATCGCCTCGCCGCCGTTCGCGCGCACCTTGCGGCCGATCAGGTCGAGCGCCTGGATGCCGTTGGTGCCCTCGTAGATCGGGGCGATGCGGGCGTCGCGATAGTGCTGGGCCGCGCCGGTCTCCTCGATGAACCCCATGCCGCCGTGGATCTGGACGCCGGCCGACGCCACGTCGACGCCGACGTCCGTGGACCAGGCCTTGGCGATCGGCGTCAGCAGCTCCTGCCGGGCCTTCGCCGCCGCCCGCTCGGCCGGGTCGTCCGCCAGCCGCGCCACGTCGGACAGGACGCCGGTGGTCAGGCAGATCCCGCGCGCCGCCTCGATCCGGGCCTTCATCAGCATCAGGGTGCGGCGGACGTCGGGGTGGCCGTAGATCGCGCCGTCGCCGGGCAGGGCGGTGCGGCCCTGCCGGCGCTCCTGGCTGAAGGCCAGCGCCTGCTGGAAGGCCCGCTCGGCGATTGCGACGCCCTGGACGCCCACCTGGAGGCGGGCGGCGTTCATCATCACGAACATGTGGGCCAGGCCCTGGCCCAGTTCGCCGACCAGTTCGGCCTCGGCGTCCTCGTAGAGCATGACGCAGGTGGGTGAGCCGTGGATGCCCAGCTTGTGCTCGATGGAGGCGGGCCGGAAGCTGTTGCGCGGCCCCAGAGAGCCGTCGTCCTTCACCTGGAACTTGTTGGCCAGGAACAGGCTGATCCCCTTGATCCCGGGCGGCGCGTCGGGGGTGCGGGCGATGATCAGGTGACAGATGTTGTCGGCGGCGTCGTGGTCGCCCCAGGTGATGAAGATCTTCTGGCCCGAGATCCGGTAGCCCCCCTGGCCGTCGGGCCGGGCGACGGACGTGAGCGCCGCGAGGTCGGAGCCGGCCTGAGGTTCGGTGAGGCACATGGCGCCGGTCCATTCGCCGGACACCAGCTTCGGCAGCACCAGCTCCTTCTGCCGCGGGGTCCCGTGCAGGGTCAGGGCCTCGATGGCGCCCTGGGTCAGCATCGGGCAGAGGCCGAAGGCCATGTTGGCGGCGTGGACCATCTCGAAGACGGCCAGCTCCATGGCCTTCGAGAGGCCCTGGCCCCCGTGCGCGGGATCGGCCGAGAGCGAGTTCCAGCCCTGCTCGACGAAGCGCCGGTAGGCGTCGGCGAAGCCGGGGGCGGCGGTGACCGTCCCGTTCTCGTAGCGCGCGCCCACGAGGTCGCCCTGGCGGTTCAGCGGCGCCAGCTCGTTGTCGGCGAAGGCGGCGGCGGCGTCGAGGACAGCCTGGACGGTGTCGCCGTCGAGGTCCGGATAGTGGCGCGCCAGCAGGTCAGGATGGCCCACGGTGGAGAGGGCGAAGGCCAAGTCTCGGACGGGGGCGCGGAACGTCATGGCGGGCTCTTCTCTCCGGGCGTGCTGGGCCGCTTCTAGTGGGTGGCGCGGCGCTTCGGAAGTCGCCGGAGCGACAAAGCGGGCGCAGTTCGCGCGGGACAGTCCGGCTGCGCCGGTGTAACGGCGCGCCCGTGAACGATGCGCCGACAGATCGGGTGGAGGCGGCCGCGCGCGCGCTGCGCGACGGCGGGCTCGTGCTGATGCCGACCGAGACCGTCTACGGCCTGGCGGCCGACGCGGCGAACCCGAATGCGGTGGCGGCCGTGTACGCGGCCAAGGGCCGGCCCAGCTTCAACCCCCTGATCGCCCATGTGGCGGACGTCGGCATGGCGCGGCGGGTCGCCCGGTTCGACGCCCGCGCCGAGGCCCTGGCGGCGCGGTTCTGGCCGGGGCCGCTGACGCTGGTGCTGCCCGTCGCCGATCTGCTGGCCGTCTGCGACCTGGCCCGCGCGGGGCTGGACACGGTGGCCGTCCGCGCGCCGGCGCACCCGCTGGCGCACGCCCTGATCGCGGCCTTTGGCGGACCGGTGGTGGCGCCCTCGGCCAACCGCTCGGGCCGGCCCAGTCCCACGGTCCTGGCCGATGCGTGTGAGGAGACCGGCCCGGCCGCCGCGGCGGCGCTGGACGGCGGCCCCTGCGCCGTGGGCCTGGAATCCACGGTGGTCGGCCTGCTGGACGCGCCGCGGCTGCTGCGCCCGGGCGCGGTGACCCGCGCCGAGATCGAGGCCGTGATCGGGCCGCTGGCCGAGGCCGAGGCCGACGCCAGGCGCTCCCCGGGCCGCTTGGCCCGTCACTACGCCCCCAACGCGCCGGTGCGGCTGGACGCGGCGCGCCCGCGGCCCGGCGAGGCCTGGCTGTCGTTCGGCCCGGGCGGCGCCGGCCCCTGGAACCTCAGCCCCTCGGGCGACCTCGCCGAAGCCGCCGCCAACCTCTTCGCCTACCTCCGCGCGGCCGACCGGACGGCGCCGTCGGGCATCGCCGTCGCGCCGATCCCCCACGAGGGCCTGGGGGAGGCCATCAACGACCGGCTGAAGCGGGCGGCGGGGTTCGTGGGGTAGGCGTATCGAGTCCGCTTCGTGCCTAGAGTGGAGGGTCGGTGTCCGACCCTTCGCGGATCCTCTGGAGGTCAGCTGACGGCGACAGCGCGGATCGCTCTCGAACCAATCAATAGGGCGACAGCCGCTAACGCCAGCGGCGCGAAGGAGACCCACAGCACGGCGTTCCAGCCGTAGGCGTTCAGGATACTCCCGGATGCAAAGGAGCCGACCGCCATGGTGCCGAACACGATAAAGTCGTTCGCCGCCTGAACGCGGGTCTTCTCCTCCGGCTGGTGACAGTCGAGCACCATGGCTGACGCGCCGACGAAGCCGAAGTTCCATCCGATGCCTAGCAAGATCAATGTGAGCCAGAAATGAGCCACATCGATCCCGCCAAGGCCTATGGCCGCTGAAAGCCCGGTGAGCGCCATCCCGACCGCGACAACTCGGGGCGCACCGAAACGCTCGATGATCCGACCCGTGACGAAGCTCGGGGCGTACATGGCGATGACGTGCCATTGGAGGCCAAGGTTGGAGGTCTCCTGAGAGTGCCCGCAGAGGCGCATCGCCAGCGGCGCAGCAGTCATCAGGAAGTTCATCAGCATGTAGGAGGCCGCCCCGCAGAGGACGGCCGAAATGAATAGCGGCTGCCGCATGATCTTGGAGACCGGCCGGCCTTCCCCGGCTCTCTCGGCGAGCGTGGGCATCGGGAGTTGAACACCCAACAGAACGAACGCCGAAAGGACCGCCACCACCGCCTGGGCGATGAATGTGGCCGCGAAGGCGTAGGGCGGCCAAAGGTCCATCGTGGCGGTGACGAGTTGGGGACCCACGACGCCGGCCAAGACCCCTCCGGCCATCACGATGGACAGCGCTCGCGGCCGCCTTTCGGGCTCGACGCAGTCGGCCGCGGCGAACCGGAAGGAAAGGACCACGGCGGCATAGGCCCCGCCGAAGAAGGTCGCGGCGCAGAAGAGCCAGAACGAGCCCACGATGACCGCGACGCTCGCCAGCAGTCCCGTGAGAACCCCGCACGCCGACCCCGCCAGAAAAGCTGCCCGCCGCCCGAGCTTCCGCGCGACCCAGCCAGTGGGCATGATGCAGGCGGCCATCCCGATCACGAAGATCGAGATCGGCAATGTGGCGAGCGCCTTGTCTGGCGCGAGCGTGTTTCCGATGATGGCGCCGGTCGCATAGACGACGACGGAGTTGGCCCCCGCAAGAGCCTGGGCGATGGTCAAGCGAGCGATGTTGCCGCGCTCGCGGCGTCGGGCTTCGGACATCGATAGCCCCTTAGTCCGCCTGCGGGAGTTGCGATTTCCAACGGGCGTCGCGAGGTGATGGACGCCGATGAAGTCGCTCATCGAGCAGCGCCTTGGCCTTGGCGGCCTCGCCGCTACGCATCAGCGCGACGAGCAGCGTGTCTTCGATGACCTCCCGCTGTGCGCCGCTTCCGCCGATACGCGCCACGTCGGCTGCGAAAGGCTCCAGAATGCTGACGCAGCGTGCGTAGTCGCCTTCGGCAAAGGCGAGGCTTGCGCGCCCGATTGCCGGGACGACATCTCCCGCCCCGAGCGCTCCACTGGCCGCCATGGTTTCCAGCACCGCAACCCGCTCGCTCAAGTCGGCATGAGCCCCGGTCGCGGCCTCGATCATCGCCATGTGGGCGTCGACAAACGCATGGCCGGGCCTTGGGAACGCAGTTCGGGCGTACTCCGCGATCTCTTGCCAGCGACCTTCAGGTGCGCCGTGGCCGTAGGCATCCATTCGCCAGAGCAGCGAGGCGGCGTCGCTCACGATGTTGATCGGCATGCCCTGGGACACCGAGGGATGCACGTGGTCGAGATAGGTTTGGAACGCCTCGTTTGGATCGCCTCGCTCCAAAGCGACCAGCGCGGCATGCCATGCGATGTGTCCGTGGAGGATGCCGCTGCGGTCATAGTCCGGAAGCCATCCGGTGATTAGCTTCTCGGCATCACCACCAGCGCCGCCCTCGAACATTGCGTGTGTCAGCGCGTGAACGGTGTTGGCGCTCTGCCGGCGAAGCTCGAAGGCCTTCTCCAGCATCGCCCGTCCACGAGACACCGAACCGTCTTCGGCGAGCGCCCACCCATAGGCGGTGAGGAACCACCAGTCGTCGTCGCCGAAGTGCGAGGCGTGCTTTTCGCAGAGATCGACGCGAGCCTGATCATGATCCCGCATGCCGGAGAAAGCGAAGAGACCGAACGCGCCTAGAGGCAGCGACAGAATGAGGGCGTCGCGCGGCCACTGCTCCGCATGAGCCAGAGCCTTCGCAAGGCTTTCCTTGGTGCGCCCGGCCATGAGTAGCGCAAGAGTGTCCACGTGGCTCCGCTCGCGTTCGTCGCCGCGCTGAGCCACCAGCCTGATGGCCTTTTCCATGAACTCGCGAGCCTTGCCCGGCTCGCTCGCCATCGCGTAGTGCCGGGCGCGGGCTGCACAGGGAAGTGCAAACTCAGGATCGGCTTCGATGGCGGCGTCGAGAGCCTCGGCTCCACCTGGCCAAGCTGCGAAGGTCAGGGCCATCCCCTCGCGGTACCGGTCGGCCGCATGATCGATGTCGGTCGATATCGGCATTCCGTGACGATCGGTGTTCATGGAGACCTATGGTGCGAGGGGGTGTCTGCGATCCTCAACCTAGCCTAATGATCGATGTCCTGATTTCGACTAGAGGACAGATGATGTCGAACATCAGCCAATCACCGTTGGCATGGTTGGAGCTTGAAACCCCCGCTGATGCGCCACCCCCGTCGCCGCTGACGGTTCGAGCGCAGACCCTGCCGGCGCGGAGCTTCTTCCCTCACCACGCGCATGCCTGGGGCCAGGTCGTATATGCGATCTCAGGGGTTCTGACGGTCGCCACGGATCGCCGGTCATTCGTCATTTCCCCGGAGCAGGCCGTATGGCTGCCGCCTGCCACCAATCACAAGGTAGGGTCGCTTCACGGGGCTGAGTTTCGCAGTCTGTGGGTCGCGCTGGACGCGGCAAACGCGCTGAGCCGTCATCCGAGCGTATTCCGAGTTTCGCCGCTGTTACGCGCATTGATCATGGAAGCCGCAGACCTCCCCGAAGGCTCGGCGGTTGGGGGCTATCGCAGCCGCGTTACGCGATTGATCTTCGACCAACTGGAGCGCGCAGAGCCGATCTCCACTGCGCTCCCGTGGCCCGTCAGCGAGCCGCTTAGCCGGCTCTGCGAGGCGCTATACGCCGATCCGAGTGACGATCGATCAGCCGACAGGTGGAGCCGAACGCTTGGGATGTCACCCAGAACATTGACCCGTCGCTTCGAAGCCGAAGTTGGAATGGGCCTTCGATCCTGGCGGCGGCGGGTCAGGCTCTTCAAGGCCGTGGAGTTGTTGAGCGGCGGGATGGACGTAACTCGGACTGCAATGGAGCTTGGGTATGGGTCGCCGTCCGCCTTCACCTACGCCTTTCGGACTGTGATGGGTCAGAGCCCCCAAGCCTACATGCGTGTGACGGGCTCCGCCGCGAAAGTCAGCTAGCCACCCGCTTCCGACCTTGGCAGAGGCCGCTCGCGTTTGGTCCGCTTCTCAAAGCGCCGAACGGACATCCGTGCGAGCGAAGTCGTCGCCCTTGTAGAGCAGCGGCGCGTCGAGCGCCTTGGCGAGGGCGTAGGCGAAGCAGTCGCCCAGGTTCAGGCGCGCCGGATGGCGCCCCTTGCCGTAGCGAAGGTAGGCGCTCAGGGCATCTGGCCCCAGGTGCGGCGCGTCGTATGGCGTGACCGCAAAGGCGTCCAGCCAGTCGGTCAGGCTGGCGGACTGGTCGATGTAGCCACGGCTGACGAGCACTGTGCCCGTTTCGACGAAGTTGACCTGCCCGATCACGGCGCGATCCGCCGCTTCGATGGCGGCGAGGTGGGCGCGCCAGTCGACCTCCTTGGCCGCAATGGCAATCAGCGCCGACGTGTCGACGACGATCATCTGTCGTCGTCACCATCTTCCCAAAGGGCGTCGAAGTCGGCCTTGGTGACGTTCAAGGGACGTTTGTCCAGGCCCGCGGCCTGCCGGAACCTCTCGTTCGCCGCGATCATCTCATCCAGGTTCGGCTTCCGCTTCGGCTGCGCGTCGGCCAGCGCCTTGTCCAGCGCCCCCTCCAGGGCCGCCGTGATGCTGAGGCCGCGCAGGCTGGCCAGTTCGCGCGCCTTGCGCTCGACCTCGGGATTCTTGATCAGGATCGCCATGGCGGCCTCCGGTATATACCGAAGTATATACTGGTGGGGCGCCGAAAGGAAGCGTAGGTTCCGGCCATGACCGCCCCCGTCCCCGCCGACGTGATCTCGCGCCTGAAGGCCGTGCTCGGGCCCGGCGGCTGGAGCGAGGACGCCGAGCGTATCGCGCCCAAGCTGGTGGAGTGGCGGGACCGCTGGATGGGCGCGACGTCGTTCCTGGCGTTGCCGAAGACGACCGAAGAGGTCGCCGCGGTCGTGGGGATCTGTTTCGAGGCCGGACAGCCGGTCACCGTCCAGGGCGGCAACACGGGCCTGGTGGGCGGCCAGATCCCGCAGGGCGAGATCCTGCTTTCCACCGAGCGGCTGCGGGCGATCCGCGACGTGGACGACCGCGACGACGCCCTCACCGCCGAGGCCGGCGTGACCCTGGCCGAGGTGCATGCCGCCGCCGCGGCGGTGCGCCGGCGCTTTCCCCTGGGCCTGGCGTCGGAGGGGTCGGCCACCGTGGGCGGCGTGGTCTCGACCAACGCCGGGGGCACCCAGGTTCTGCGTTACGGCATGGCCCGCAACCTGGTGCTGGGCCTGGAGGCGGTGCTGCCGAACGGCGAGGTCTGGAACGGGCTCAAGCGCCTGCGCAAGGACAACACCGGCTACGACCTGAAGCAGCTCCTGATCGGGGCCGAAGGCACCCTGGGGGTGGTGACGGCCGCGGCGCTGAAGCTCTATCCGGAGATGGTCTCGCGCGCGGTGGCCTTCATCGGCGTCGGCGCGCCGGCCGACGCCATCGCGTTGCTGGCGCGGGCCAAGGACGAGACGGGGGGGGCGGTCGAGGCCTTCGAACTGATGGGGCGGATGGGGATCGACTTCGCGCTGCGCAACATCGCCGGCACGCGCGACCCGCTGGCCGCGCCGCATCCCTGGTACGTGCTGGCCGAGTTCGCCTCGGGCGAGCCGGGATCGGCCGAGGCGGCGATGGAGCGGTTCCTGGCTGCGGGCCTCGACGACGGGCTGATCCGCGATGCGACTGTGGCCCAGACCGAGGCGCAGGCGAAGGCTCTGTGGGGGATCCGCGAGAACCAGTCGCCGGCCCAGAAGCCGGAAGGCGCGACGTGGAAGCACGACGTCGCGGTGCCGGTGAGTCAGGTCCCGGCGTTCCTGGCCGAGGCCGACGCCGCCATGCGGGCCTTCGCGCCGGGGGCGCGGATCGCCGCCTTCGGCCATGTGGGCGACGGCAACATCCACTACGATGTCCTGCGGTCCGACGGCGGGTCCGACGCCGAGCATGTGGCGCGGCGGGACGCGGGCTCGCGCATCGTCCACGACATCGTGGCCCGCCTGGGCGGCTCGATCAGCGCCGAGCACGGCCTGGGCGCGATGAAGACGGCCGAGGCCGCGCGCTACAAGAGCGAGGCGGAGCTTTCCGTCCAGCGGGCGATCCGCCAGGCCCTGGACCCGAAGCGGATCCTCAATCCCCGCGTCCTGTTCTGACGTCCCGGCTTCCGGCGTCCTCGTCCATCACCTGGCGGATCTTGAAGGCGAGCTGCTCGACGGTGAACGGCTTGGCCAGGAAGGCCACGTCGGCGTCCAGCATGCCGTTGTGGACGATGGCGTTGCGCGTATAGCCGGTGGTGTAGAGCACCTTCAGGCCGGGCCGCGCCTCCAGCGCCCGGTCGGCGAGCCGCCGGCCGTCCAGGTCGGGCATCACCACGTCGGTGAACAGCAGGTCGACGCGCGCCTGGAGGCCCAGCTCCGTCATGGCCTGCCTGGCGTCCGCCGCCTGGGCGACCGAGTAGCCGAGCTCGCGCAACGCATCGACGCTGAAACGCCGCACGCGTTCGTCGTCCTCCACCACCAGCACGACTTCGCCGCCGCGGGCATGGGGCAGTTCGCCGAGGGGACGCGGGGGGTTGTCCTGGCTTCTCGGCTCGCCGGTGTTGCGGGGCAGGTAGACCTTGATCGTGGTCCCGACGCCCGGCTCGGAATAGATCTTCACGTGACCCCGGGACTGCTTCACGAAGCCATGCACCTGGCTAAGTCCCAGCCCCGTTCCGCGGCCCACGCCCTTGGTGGTGTAGAACGGATCGAAGGCGCGCTCGATGACCTCGGGCGGCATGCCGCTGCCGGTGTCGGTGACCGAGATCATCACATATTGCCCTGCGGCCACTTCCGTGTTGGCGGCGGCATAGGCGTCGTCGAGGTGCGTGTTGGCCGTCTCGATGGTCAGCTTGCCGCCTTCCGGCATGGCGTCGCGGGCGTTCACGCACAGGTTGACGATGGCGTTCTCGAGCTGGGCGGGGTCGGCGAAGGTGCGCCACAGGCCCCCCGCCAGCACGGTTTCGACCCGGAGGTTCTCGCCGATGGTGCGCCGGAGCAGTTCGGACATGCCGCCCACCAGCTTGTTGACGTCGAGTACGCGGGGATCGAGCGGTTGCTGACGCGAGAAGGCCAGCAGGCGCGAGGTGAGCTGGGCGGCCCGGTCGGCGCCTTCCAGCGCGTTGTCGATGCAGGCTTCGGCCTTCTGCGGGTCGGTGGTCAGCCGACGCTTGGCCAGGTCGAGCGAGCCGATGACGATCGCCAGCATGTTGTTGAAATCGTGTGCGATCCCGCCGGTGAGCTGGCCGATCGCCTGAACCTTCTGGAACTGGCGAACCTGAGCTTCGGCTGCCTCGCGTCCGGCGATCTCGGCCTTGAGTTCGGCGTTGGCCTTCTCCAGCGACCCGCGCGCCGTCTCGGTCGCCCGCAACCGTCTCCGCCCGTCGGCGAAGACGAACACCCCCAGCACCACCACCAGGCCAGCGGCCAGCATCTGCCCGCCGCGGACAAGAAGGGCCTGGCGCCCGGAGCGTTCGACGCGGCGTTCCAGGAGCGCCGCCTCCTGGGCCTGCATCCGCAGGATGATCTCTCTCACCTGGTCCATCGCCGCCCGGCCCTTGACCAGCCCGGCGAGAAGGGGGACTCCGGTCTCGCCCGGCCTGTGACCCTCGACCTTGAGGGTGAGGAGGTCCATGCGGGTGCGGATCGCGGACTTCAGGGCGGCCATCTCGGCCTGCTGGGACGGGTTGTCGGAGATGCCCGCCGCGAGGGTCTGAAGCTCGCCGTCGAGGACGGAGATGGCCCGCCGGTACGGCGTGAGGAAGCCGACGTCGTTGGTCAGCAGAAAGCCGCGCTGGCCGGTCTCGGCGTCCTGGACGATCGACAGCACGGACGCCAGTCGCATCTCGACGGCCAGCGTGTGCTGGACGAGCCTTTCCGAGCGGCTCTGTTGCTCGCCCAGCCACAGCGTGGTCGCCACGATCACGACGAGCACCGCGAACCCCGACAGCAGGGCGAACAGCGGGCGATCGGTTCGAACGGGACGCATGGCGCACTCTTTGCCGACCCTTCCCGGACAGGCAACCCACAGGGGTCCGAATGCGGCCGAGGCGGTCTTGGCGCCGGAGCCAAGTCGCGGCTAAGGGAACAGCGATGCTGATCGTGCTCTCCCCGGCCAAGGCGCTGAACTTCGACGCCGGGCCGGACTCCGCGCCCCTGACCGCGCCCCAGATGACGGGTCACACGGCCGAACTGGCGAAGGCCGCCAGGAAGCTTCGCGTGGCCGACCTGAAGCGGATGATGTCGCTTTCCGACAGCCTGGCGAAGCTGAACCGGGACCGCTTCCAGGCCTTCGATCCCGAGAGCGAGGCCGGAGTGCAGGCGGCCTTCGCGTTCAACGGCGACGTCTATCTCGGCCTCCGCGCCCGAGAACTGGATCGCAAGGCGCTGGCCTGGGCGCAGGACCACGTGCGCATCCTGTCGGGCCTCTACGGGGTTCTGCGACCGCTCGACGCGATCCAGCCGTACCGCCTGGAGATGGGCGTGCGGATGAAGACGCACCGGGGCGAGAGCCTCTACGACTTCTGGGGGCCTCGCATCGCCGAGAGCCTGAGCGCGGCGGCCGAAGGCCACAAGGATCCGACGCTCGTGAACTGCGCCAGCGAGGAGTACTTCGGCGCGGTGGACCGCAAGGCGCTGACGCTGC
Organism: Phenylobacterium sp.; assembly: GCF_037189685.1. Taxonomy (GTDB): domain Bacteria; phylum Pseudomonadota; class Alphaproteobacteria; order Caulobacterales; family Caulobacteraceae; genus Phenylobacterium. The sequence continues at coordinate 265,942 of NZ_JBBCIT010000007.1, forward strand.
CGCTGGTCTCGTGCCGGTTCCTCGAGGAGAAGGACGGCGAGGCGCGGGTGATCTCGTTCTTCGCCAAGCGCGCCCGCGGCGCCCTGGCCCGCTTCGCCATCGAGGGGCGTGTCGACCGGGCCGCGGACCTCCGGGCCTTCGACCGTGACGGCTACACGTTCCGGTCGGAACTTTCGAACGACACGCTCTTCACCTTCTCCCGACCCCAGCCGCCGCCGCCCAAGCCGGCGAGCCGCCCGCGCAAGGAGGCCTGACATGGCCGTGGACTTCCGCCTCGACGGCCAGGCGGCCGTCATCACCGGCTCCACCAGCGGCATCGGCCAGGGCATGGCCCAGGCCCTGGCCGCCCAGGGCGTGAGCGTGGTCCTGAACGGTTTCGGCGACGCCGCGAAGATCGAGGCCGACCGCGCCGCCATGCAGGCCGCCGGGCCCGTCGGCGTCCGCGTGCTCTACCACGGCGCCGACATGACGAAGCCCGGCGAGATCGCCGATCTGATCGGCTTCGCGCATCGCGAACTGGGCCGCCTGGACATCCTGGTGAACAACGCCGGCATCCAGCACGTGGCCGCCGTGGACGAGTTTCCCGACGAGAAGTGGGACCAGATCATCGCGATCAACCTCTCCTCGGCCTTCCACGCGACCAAGCACGCCCTGCCGCTGATGAAGGCGCAGGGGCGCGGCCGGATCGTCAACATCGCCTCGGCGCACGGCCTGGTCGCCTCGCCGTTCAAGTCGGCCTATGTGGCGGCCAAGCACGGGGTGGTGGGTTTCACCAAGTCGACGGCGCTGGAGGTGGCCCGCGCCGGAATCACCGCGAACGCCATCTGCCCCGGCTATGTGAAGACACCCCTGGTCGAGATGCAGATCGGCGACCAGGCCCGCACGCGCGGCATCTCGCCCGAGCGCGTGGTGGAGGAGGTGATCCTGGCCGCCCAGCCCAACAAGGCGTTCGTTGAGTACGATCAGCTCGCGGGCCTGCTGCTCTACCTGGTCTCGGACCTCGGCGCCTCGACCACGGGCGCCGCGCTGACCATCGACGGCGGCTGGACGGCGGCCTGAGGTCAGCCGCCGCCGGGAATCTCGGCGCGATGGCCCTGTTCGGAGAGGCGTCGGACGGCGTCCCGATCGAACGACAGGAACGTGTCGCCGCCCAGCCATTGGCCTGTGTGCTGGATGACGCCGTCGGCGAAGTCTCCGCCCCCGTCGAGCATCGCCAACCCCGCTTCGACCGCGGGCCGGTCGACGACGATCCGATCGATCTCAAGAAGGGTCTGGATCAGGATGGACACTTCGCGTGTCGTCTTGCCGTATCCGCGCCTCAGCACCCATACGAGCTCGCACAGGACCACGATTGACAGGGCGATGACCTCGGCGCGCGCGAGGGCTTCGCGGGCCATCTCGCCCTGGTGGGGGTCGTCGTCCAGGATCGCACGAGCCAGGACGTTGGTGTCGACGGCGATTTTCACGGACGGCCCGACCAGCCGTCCGCGATGATCTCGTTCATCTCCTGGACCGAGAGCGGTTCCGGCCGCGTCGACTTCAGCATGCCGAAGATCTCCTCGATCGGGCGCGACGGCCCCGAGGCGCGGACTTCGATCCGGCCGCCGGGCAGCTTCTCGACCTCGATCCTGTCGCCCGGTCGGGCGCCCAGGTGCGACAGGACTTCGCGATTGAGGGTCACCTGACCCTTGGACGTAATCTTCAGCGTCGACATGGCGTGAAGGTAAGGCAAATCTACCTTTCCGACAACCTCGGCGGCCGGCAGACGATTCCATACGGCGATCCCGCCTGACCTCGCGTCATGGTTTTCAACGATAACCTGGGGCGCCATCCTGTCCGCAACGAACGGGAGGACCGACGAGATGACCCTGCGCACGCCGCTCTGCGACCTTCTGGGGGTCGAGCATCCGATCATGCTGGCCGGCATGGGCGGGGTGTCCTACGCCGAACTGGCCGCGGCCGTCTCGAATGCCGGCGGCTACGGGGTCCTGGGCATGGCGGGCCGCCCGCCGGAGTTCATCCGCGAACAGATGCGCCTGGTGCGCAAGCTCACCGACAAGCCCTTCGGCGTCGACCTGCTGGCCGCCTCGCCGGAAAGCCTCACCGCCTCGGTCGAGATCATCATCGAGGAAGGCGCCTCGTCCTTCATCGCCGGCCTGGGCGTGCCCATGCCGATCATGGAGCGGCTGAAGAAGGCGGGCCTGAAGGTCATGGTCGTCTGCGGCGCGGTGAAGCATGCCGTGAAGGCCGAGCAGGCCGGCTGCGACGCCGTCATCTGCCAGGGCGGCGAGGGCGGCGGCCATACGGGCCTCGTCGGCACCCTGCCGCTGGTGGCCCAGGCGGTGGAGCAGGTGAAGATTCCCGTGGTGGCCGCCGGCGGCCTCTACGACGGCCGGGGCCTGGCCGCCGCGCTCAGCCTGGGCGCCGTGGGCGTCTGGATGGGCACCCGCTTCATCGCCTCCCAGGAGGCGCACGCCGGCCAGATGTACCGGGACACCATCCTCGAGGCGACGGACGAGGATACCGTCCGCACCCGCTGCTATTCGGGCAAGCCGATGCGGGTGAAGAAGAACCCCTACGTCGCCGACTGGGAGAGCCGGCCGCAGGATATCCAGCCCTTCCCACAGCAGGCGATGCATTCGTCGAAGGCCGGGGTGATGGGCGGCATCGGCGGCCAGCTCGAAGGCCTGGACGCCGACAGTTCCTGCTTCGCCATGGGCCAGTCGGCGGGCGGCGTCCGCGACGTGCCGCCGGCCGGCGAGATCGTGAAGCGCATCGTCGCCGAGGCCGAGGCTGCGATCGACCGGGTGGCCGCGATCCGGAAGGCTGCGGTCCCGGCCTGACGACGCTCAGCGTCCCCCGGGTCCCCCAGGTCCTTCAGCGGCGGGCGTCAGCGCCAGGTCCACCATGATCTCGGCCGAGATGGCCTCCAGCGCCGCAGCCACCTCGGCCGCGGGCAGGCCCGGGGGCAGGCGCAGGCTGGCGTCCATATGGAACAGCGGCGCGCCGGAATGAGGTTCGGCCGTGATCCGGGTGTCGAAGGCCTCGATGTTGACCTCCAGCGTGCTGAGCACGGACGTCACCTGCCGCACGATGCCCGGCCGGTCCTGGCCCACGAGGCTGAGGCTCAGGGCCTCGCCACCGGCATCGGCCGCGTCGACCGCGGCGGCGATGCGCACCTCGAGCCCGCCCTGGAGGTCCCCTTGGCTGTCCACCGCGCGCACGGCGTCGCGCAGGCCGTCGATCCTGTCGGCCTCGAGTTCGACGAGCACCGAACCGACATACAGTCCGCCGAGCCGGCTGAGATGACTTTCCAGCCAGTTGCCGCCAGCCGACAGGACGGCCCCGGCGAGCGCCTCCGTGAGGCCCGGCCGGTCGCTGCCGATCACGCTCAGGATCACCGAAGGCATGTGGAACTCGCTGCTGACGTCCGGCTACGGTAGCAGACGAGACGTCCGGCGCGAGCCTTGCAATGTCCGGCGGCCGGTCTCACGCCGCGTTGGCGAGATAGGCGACGGGGTCGCGTGAGAAGTCGTAGGCGTCGGAGAGGCATCCCTGCCACGCCAGGAGTTCGTTCGACGCGTCGTCGCGGCTCATGGTGCGGGACAGGAGGGTCGAATAGAGCACGTGCGGAACGCCGGCCCGGTCCTGATACAGGCGGCACATCACCGAGGTCTGGTTGAAGCCGTTGACCTGGGCCGCCGTCGCGGCGCCCTTCGGCAGGGCGGCGTCCAGCAGGACGGCCCGGCAGGCGCGCCCCTGCGCGTTGCAGCCGGCGAACTGCATCGAGAACGTGGCCGCTGTCGACGTCACGGCGATGAAGACGGCGTCGTCCTCCTTGCGGCTGGTCTGGACCTTGGCGCCGGCGGCGCTCAGCACGTCCATGAGACCCTGCGGATTGGTGGCGTCGAAGGCGGTCGGGGCCGCCGCTGGCCGAGCCGCGGCTTTCGGGGCCGGAGCCTTCGGACCCGGGGTTTTCGGGGCGGCGGTCTGGGCCTGGGCCGAGCCGGCGGCCAGCGCCAGGGCGAGGAGCAGGATGGAAGCCGGGAGGGGGTGGTTGATCATGGCGGAGCGCTAGCAGACCTCCGATTGCGGCGCGAGCGTGACACGGGGATCTGCGGCGCGTCGGGTTTCCGTGGCGGCGGGGCCCGCGCGAAGGTAGAGTTTCGCCGAACGAGGCGGGAGGGACGAGATGGGTATGACGATCGCCGGCATTTTCCTGGTGCTGGCTGCGTTCGTGGCGTTCGGCGCCATCAAGATCGTGCCGCAGGGGCGCGAGTTCACCGTGGAGCGGTTCGGCCGCTACACCCGCACCCTGAAGCCGGGCATCAGCTTCCTGACGCCGTTCGTGGAAGGCGTCGGCCGGCGGGTGAACATGATGGAGCAGGTGCTGGACGTGCCGCGCCAGGAAGTCATCACCAAGGACAATGCCGTGGTCCAGGTCGACGGCATCGTCTTCATCCAGGTGATGGACGCCGCGGCCGCGGCCTACCGCGTGGACAATCTCAACTACGCCATCGCCCAGCTCGCCATGACCAATCTTCGGACCGTGGTCGGCTCGATGGAGCTGGACGAGGTGCTCTCGCAACGCGACGCGATCAACACGCGCCTGCTGAACGTCATCGACGAGGCCACCAGCCCGTGGGGCGTCAAGGCGGCCCGGATCGAGATCAAGGACCTTCAGCCGCCGCCGGACATCACCAACGCCATGGCCCGCCAGATGAAGGCCGAGCGCGAGCGCCGCGCGGTCATCACCGAGGCCGACGGCGAGCGCGCGGCGGCCATCGCCCGCGCCGAGGGCGCCAAGCAGGCCGCGATCCTGGAGGCCGAGGGCCGCCGCGAGGCCGCCTTCCGCGACGCCGAGGCCCGCGAGCGCGAGGCCGAGGCCGAGGCCAAGGCGACCGAGATGGTCTCCAACGCCATCGCCGCCGGGGACGTGAACGCCATCAACTACTTCGTCGCGCAGAAGTACGTCGAGGCGTTCGCCCAGCTCGCAAGGAGCCCGCAGCAGAAGACGGTCATCGTGCCGGCCGAGATGGGCGCCCTGGTGGGCACCGTCGGCGGGATCGGGGAACTGGTGAAGACCATCAACGCCGAGAGTCCGCCCCCCCGGCCACAGGCCCGGGGCCGGGGCGCCGTGCCCTCGACCGGAGCCTGATCGGGATGGGCGTCCTGACCGACCTCTATGCGGCCCAGCCGTTCTGGGTGTGGGCCGGCCTCGCGGCGGCGCTCCTGGCGGTGGAGGTCGGCACAGGAACGGGGTGGCTGCTGTGGGCTTCGGCGTCCGCCGCGGTGACGGGCGCCGTGGTGGGGCTGGTGGACATCTCCGTCCCCACCGCCCTGCTGGTCTTCGCCGTGCTGACCATGACCTCGGCCCTGCTGGCGCGCCGCTACCTGCCGCGCCGCGTGCTGGCGTCGTCGGACGGCGACATCAACGACAACATCGGCCGCCTCCTCGGCCGGCGCGGCGATGTGGTCCAGGCCTTCAAAGGGGGTTCCGGCCGCGTCTTCGTGGACGGCAAGGAATGGGCGGCCGAGGTCTCGGACGACGACGCGTTGGAGGCTGGCGCCCATGTGGAGATCGTGGGTGTGGAGGGCGCAAGCCTGAAGGTGCGGCGGACCTGAGGAGTCCGCCAACCTAAGCCGTTGGAATAACGTCACACTTCGGCCCGGTTCGTCGTTCATCTTGACCGCCGCGACATCGCGGCGCTTATGTGCGCCCGAACCCCCGGCCCCAACCCCCCGGACCCCACGGGTCACGATCCAGGAGAGAGCAAAGGTGAAGACGCCCAAAGCAGTCGGGCTTGCGATGGCGATGGCGGCCGCGTTGCTGGTCCCCGCCGCCGCCGTGTCGCAGGGCAAGAAGCCCGCGAGTATTCCCGAAGCGGCCCGCAAGACCGGCATGGCTCAGGCCCCGGCCGTCGTGCAGGCGGCAGGCCTCACCTGTGAGGTGTCCGACGCCCGCCTGATCGGCGAGGACAAGAAGGCGAAGACGTCCTACTTCGAAGTCGCGTGCGCCCCCGGCGCGATGGGCTATGTGCTGCAGAAGCCGGCCGAGGGCGAGGTGACGGCCTATAGCTGCATCGAAGCGAACACCCCCCCGGCGCCGGGCCAGGCGCCGTCGGCGCCCTGCCTGCTGCCCGCCAACGCCGATCCCAAGCTGGCGCTGCAGCCGATGCTGAAGACGGCGGGCGTGGAATGCCTGCCTGAACAGGCGCGTGGTATCGGCCAGACCAAGACCAACACCTATGTGGAAGTCGCCTGCCAGGGCGGCGCGGGCTACATCGTCGTGGCCAGCGCGCCTTTCGACAGCGGCAAGCCGGCCCAGGCCCAGAGCTGCCTGCTGTACGACGAGGCCGAGTCCAACATCAAATGCACGCTCACCGATCAGGCCACCCGCCTGGCGGTCATCGACAAGTATGTCACCCAGGCCGCCAACGGCTGCGTCGCCAAGGGAAAGCGCTTCGTGGGCGTGGCCCGCGACAACTCCACCTACTACGAGGCCGCCTGCGAGGACGGCAAGGGCTACATCTACAAGGTCGCCGCGACGGGCGCGCTGGACGAGACGATCGAGTGCGCGAAGGCGACCCAGATCCTGGGCGGTTGCACCCTGACCGACGCCCGCCAGGCGCAGACCGAGCAGGCTTCGCTCTACACGCGTCTGGTCGCCAGCGCGGGCGCCAAGTGCGAAGTCGACAGGTACGCCCTGTTCCCGGCCAAGGCTGGCGAAGAAGTGGCCGAGCTGGTCTGCAAGGACGGCTCCGGCGCGATCCTGATGTCGAAGGCCGGCCAGAAGAGCCAGGTTGTGGATTGCGGCCGCGCGCCGGTCGCCGGCTACAAGTGTTCCATGGGCACGGACAAGGGCCTGCAGAACCTCACGGCGGACCTCAAGAAGTTCAACTTCAACTCGTGCGAGGTCTCGGACTATCGGGTCGTCGGCAAGACGGACAAGGGCACGACCTACGTCGAAGTCGCCTGCGCCGACAAGCTGAAGGGCTACGTGATCGAGTATCAGAGCACGCCGTCCGTCTCGGCGATCGGCGCCATCGGCTGCGCCTTCGCGGGTAGCTGCAAGCTGCCCACCAACACCTGACCGGACGTCGTTCCGGCGGTCGACGAGGGCCCGCGGCGCAAGCCGCGGGCCCTTTGCTTCGCGGCCGCCCCCGCGATCGAACCTCGCGATCGAGTTGGGGCTTGGCGGACGTCGCGTGAGGGTCGCGAGGTTGCCGGCTCCCATCCGAGGAGAGCGCCGCGATGCCCGCCTACGTCATCTTCATCAAGAACCGGACCGTCGACGCCGACGAGCTCAAGACCTACAGCCAGAAGGCCGCCGCCGCGCGCGGCGACCATCCGGTCAAGCCCCTGGCCTTCTACGGGCCGCTGGAAGTGCTGGAAGGCGATGCGGCCGAGGGCGTGGTCCTGATCGAGTTCCCCGACAAGGCCGCGGCGAAGGCCTGGTACGACAGTCCCGCCTACCAGGACGCCAAGCAGCACCGCCTCAAGGGCGCAGACTATCGGGTCATCCTGGCCGAAGGCCTGGGTTGAGGCGGAGGGGGCTCAGGCCTTCGCCAGTTCGGCGTCGCGCCGGATGCGGGCCACCATCGAGGCCAGGCCGTTCGATCGCTGCGACGACAACGCGCCCGAGAGGCCGAGGCCGTCGATCGCCGCCTTGACGTCGAAATCGAGGATCTCGGCGGCAGGCCGGCCGGAATAGAGCCGCAGCAGGATGGCGATCAGGCCGCGTACGATGTGGGCGTCGGAGTCACCCCGGAAGCTCAGCGTTCCGTCGTCCTGCGGTTCGGTGACCAGCCAGACCTGGCTCGCGCATCCGCGCACCTTGTTGGCGTCGCTGCGCTCGGCGTCGGTAAGGGCGGCCAGGTCGCGGCCCATCTCGATCACATACCGGTAGCGTTCCTCCCAGTCCCCCAGGAGGTCGAACTCGTCGCGGAGCTCGGCGAAGGCGTCGTCGATGGCGGCCATGGCCCGGGCGACTTAAGGGCCGGCGCGTCCGGGCGCAACCGCCGTCAGTCCGCGGCCGGCAGTCGCGCCGTTGCGGTCAGGCCTTCGCCCGTCGCCGAGCTCAGGGACAGGCGGCCGCCCATGGCGATGCAGGTCAGTTCGGCGATGGGCAGGCCCAGCCCCGCGCCCTCGCTCTTGCGGGTCAGCGCATTCTCGCCCTGCTCGAAGGGCGCCATCAGCCGGATCAGTTCGGCGGCCTCGACGCCGTCGCCGCAGTCGCGGATCGTGATCTCGACCGTGTCGCCCGTCCGGGCGGCCGCGACCGTCACCTGGCCACCGTCGGGCGAAAAGACGACGGCGTTGTGCAGGAGTTGCATGAGGAGCGTGCGCAGACCGCGATGGTCGGCCATCACCTGGGGCAGAGCGTCCGGGTCCGTCACGGCGACCGTGACGCCGCGCGCCGCCAGTTCGGGCCCAAGGTTGGCCAGGACGTCGTCCAGGGCGGCCTCCAGCGACTCGGGCGCGGGGTCGAAGTCGATGGCTCCGCCCTCCAGGCGCGCGATCTCCAGCACCTGATTCACGAGTTTCAACAGCTTCTGGCCGCTGCCGTGGATGATCGCGGCATATTCCTTGTACTGGGACGCTCCCAGGGGGCCGTACAGTTCCGAGGTGAGAATCTCGGAGAAGCCCAGAATGGAGTTCAGTGGCGTGCGCAGTTCATGGCTGACCATGCGCAGGAACGAACGTTTCCGTTCGTCCATGGCCGCCTCGAGGCGTGCGCGTGCGCGTGTCTTCGCGCCGGAAGGAAGGTCGGCCTCTTGAGCCATGCAACGGCGTACGCCCGGTCGACTGGAAGCCGCAAGGTGACGCATGCCGCTTACGAAAATCTTTCGGGCGATCGCAGCCGGCGTGGCCGGGTCGTCCGCTCGCGCGAATCCGCCTTCGCCGCTAAGGTCGGCCGGCGGACCTGACGGGGGTTCCTGAGAGATCGAGATGGCCCGGGCCGGAGCAAGATCCGAGATGGCGCGCCGCCGCAGGGATGCGGCGTTCGGCGCCGTCTGGCACGGCGCCTGGCTGGCCGCGGTCGCGGCCGCGGCCGCCGGTCTGCTGCTCCTGGGCCTGTCCCCGGACGATCCGGCGATCCTGGCGCTCGCCATCGGAGGCCTGGGCGCGCTGGCCGGCGCGGCGCTGTGCGCCTTCGGAGGTCGGGGCCAGGCCGCGGCCGTGCTCGTATGGGGATTCGCCGGCGCGGGCGCCTGCCACCTTACCGGCGGGATCGCAGGGCCTCTGGCCGCCTGGTGCCTGGCGCCGGCCGCCGCCGCCACGGCCTTCCGCAGCCGCGACCTGATCGCCCTGGGCGCCGCGGCGGCTCTTGCCGCGGCGGCGGTCTCGGCGTTCGACTCCACACTGCTGGCCCTGACGGCGGCGAACCCGGCCGCAGTTCCGTGGCTCAGCCTCCTGGCGCTGGCCACGATCACGCTCGGATTCGCGGCCGGCCTCGTGGCGCGGCAGGGCGCCGGCCGCCGCGACGAGGCGCGCCGGGCGCGGGCCGAACAGATCCTGGAGTTGATCGAGGGCCAGCCGCTGTTCTTCGCGGTGCTCGATCGCAGCGGCCGCATCCTCTCGGCCGCAGGTTCCGTCGTCGCAGGTTTCGCTCCGCGCCACATGGAGGGGCGTAGCCTGGGCCATATGGTGGCGGAGGCGGAACTGCCCGTCCTGGCCGCCGCGCTCCATACCGCCGCCCAGGCCGGCGACGCCAGCCTCTACGCGGCGCCCCCTGGCGATCCCGACGGCTGGCTGGAGATCACGCTTCGCGCCACGCTCTCGGGCCGGATCGTGGCCGCGGTGCGCGACGCCAGCGGTCAGCTCGCCCGCGAGCGCCGGCTCGAGGCCGAACGCGTGACCGCCGAGCAGCAGAACGCGGGCAAGTCCCGCTTCCTGGCCAACATGAGCCATGAACTCCGCACGCCGCTGAACGCCATCATGGGCTTCTCCGACATCATGCGGCAACGCCTGTTCGGCCCGCTGGGCGACCGCTATGCCGAGTACGCCGAGCTGATCCACGAGAGCGGGACGCACCTGCTGGAGCTGATCAACGACGTGCTCGACATGTCCAAGATCGAGGCCGAGCGCTTCGAACTGGCGATCGAGACCTTCGACGCCCGCGATGCGGTCTCGGCCGTGCTGCGCCTCATGCGGGGGCAGGCCGACCGGGTGGGCGTGAACCTGCGCGGCGTCCTGCCGATCACGCCCCTCCAGGCCGAGGCCGACCGGCGCGCGGTGAAGCAGATCGCCATGAACCTGATCTCGAACGCCCTGAAGTTCACGCCCCGCGGCGGCTCGGTGACGGTCACGGTCCAGGGCCGGGGCGACGTGCTGGAGCTGATCGTGGCCGACACCGGCGTGGGGATCGCCCAGAACGATCTGGACCGCCTCGGCCGGCCGTTCGAGCAGGCCGGCGACGCCGAGCAGCGGGCGGGCGGCTCGGGACTGGGCCTGTCGCTGGTCCGCGCCTTCGCCCGCTTGCACGGCGGCGACATGAACGTGGAGAGCGCGGTCGGCGAGGGCGCCACCTTCACCGTCCGTCTGCCGGTCCTGGGCGCCACGACCGAGGCGGAGCCTCTGCGCCGCCAGGGTTGACCCGGACGGCCGCCTACCGCGCCGCGACCTGCAGGAAGGCGCGGCCGGCGGCGAAGTCGCCCACCTCGACATAGGCGGTTCGTACCCGGTCTCCGGGGAAGAGGAACTCGACCGCGATCGCTTCTCTCGGGTCCAGTTCGGCCAGCGCCTGAGCGGCGGCGGCCGGGAAGCGGAACGCCCAGCCGCTGGCGGCGCCCTTGGGCAGAAGCTCGGTCTCGGCGCCCGCGCGGGCCTCGGCCATGTAGGCGTGAGTGGCGGACCGCGGCGGCAGCTTGCGCGCCAGCGGCTGGTTCGTCGCGCCGGGCAGGTACGGCCCGAACGTCCGGCTTCCGTCGCGCATCACCAGGCGGGCGGCGTACGGCGTGCGCTTGTCCGCGAAGTTGGCGACCGCCACCAGGGCGCTGGACCCCTCGCGCCCGGCCAGGCCGAACACCATGCGGTTCGAGCCGAAGTCAGCGCTCTGGGCCAGTCGCCAGCGGGCTGCGCGGCCCACCCCACGATCGGCCTGCCAGGCCGAGACATCTCCGCGGTAGGTCATCCGCGTGACACGCTGGTAGGCCGAAAAGGCGTCCTCCACGCGGGCGGCCGCGCTGGCGACGGATGCGCCGTCGCAGGCGAACCGGGCCGCCCGGCTGCGGGCGTCGCGGGCGACGGCGTCGAGGGTGCGGTTGTCGGAGCCGGCGCGCAGGGCCGCGCCCCGCGCCTGGGCCGCGCCTGCGGCCAGGGCCGCCGACACGCCGGGCGTGAACAGGTTGCAGCGGTCGTCGACCGCGCTCATCACCATGCGCTCGAAGAACAGGTCCGCCGGCTGCGCCCGCGCAGCCCCCGGCGCCGCGATCGCGGCGCAGACGAAGGCCAACCCCATCCACCGAGACGCTGGGCGCGCGCTTCTGCGCGGGCTCGTCATGCGTCCACCACCTTGCGCGGCCTTGGTGGCCGTCTGATGGAGCGGCTTAACGAAGCGTCCTTTCGTTCGGCTTTATGAGCGGGGTTAACAATTCCTCCCGCCCGCCGGACGCGCTAACTCCAGCCCATGCTGCTTTCCACCGACATCTGGGTCGGCGCCCTGATCCGCCGCGCCGAACTTGGCGGGGGCTTCGGCGTCGTGGCGCGCAAAGGCGATCCGCGGGCCGGCGCCGTCCTGGTCAAGGTGCTGAACCGGTCGGACGGAACGGCGCGGCTGCTGGCCGAAGCGACCCGCGGGGACGGCGAGCGCGTCTGGATGGAGCCCGCCGCCTCACGCGAGGAGCCCGACCTCGATCGTTACATCGAGCGTGCCGTCCGTATCGATCCCGACGTCTGGGTCGTCGAGATCGAAGATCGCCAGGGCCGTCATTTCCTGGTCGAACCGGTGGAGGGCGGCTAGATCTTCGCCTCGATGAACATGGGGCCGCGCTGGTTCATGGCGCCCGCGAACGCCGCATCGAAGGCCTCGCCGGTGTCGCAGCGCACGGCCGGAAGGCCCAGCCCCTTGGCCAGCGACACCCAGTCGACGTCGGGCTCGCCGAGGTCGAGCAGCTTGCGCGCCGACGGGCCGGCCTGACCGGCGCCGGTGCGCTCCATCTCGACGTTCAGGATGCGGTAGGTGTGGTTGGCGAAGACCACGACGGTGATGTCGAGGTTCTCGCGGGCCATCGTCCACAGGGCCTGGACCGTATACATGGCCGCCCCGTCGCCGTTGAGGCTGAGCACCTTGCGGTCGGGTGCGGCGACGGCCGCCCCGATGGCCAGCGGCAGGCCGATGCCGATGGCGCCGCCGGTCAGCGCCAGGTGATCGTGCGGCCGGGCTGTCGCCGTGGCCGCCGCCACGCCGCCGCCCGAGGTCACGGCGTCGTCGCAGACGATCGCGCCTTCGGGCATATGCCGGGCGATGGCGATCCCCGCGAGATAGGCGTTGAGGCCGCCGGTCGGCGCGGCGTCGGGCAGGGTGAGCGGCTGGGCCGGGCCTTCGGCCGGCGCGCCCAGGGCGTCGGCGAGGGCGGCGAGGCCCGCCGCGGCGTCCTCGTTCCGTTCGGCGAGGGTCAGCGTGGCGCAGCCCTCCGGGACCAGCACGCTGGGCCGGTCGGGATAGGCGAAGAAGGCGACCGGGACCGTCGTGCCGACCAGCACCATCAGGTCCACGCCTTCCAGCTCGGCCAGCGCCATCTCGCCGAAGTACTGCATCTTGCGCGGCGTGAAGCCGCCGGCGCCGCGCGGCTGGCGCGCCACGAAGGTGTCGGTGAAGACCTCGATCCCGGCCGCCTTCAGGCGGGCGGCCGCCTTCAGGGCCTCGGCCCGGCACGCCTGGCCGCCGAGCAGGACGACCGGCTTTTTCGCGGCCTTCAGGGCGCGGGCGGCGTCGTCGACCGCCCGGCCGGAGGGGGCCGGCCGCTGGGGCCGCTGGGCGATGACGGGCTCGCCGGTCGCGGGCAGCCAGGCGGAGTCGGCGGGCAGGACCAGGCTGACGGGGCCACCCGGCGGGCCGTAGCTGGCGGCCACCGCCTCGGCGGTCAGGGTCGCCACGCTCTGGGGTGTGTCGGCGGACTTCGCCCAGATCGAGTTGGGCGCCACAAGGGTGGCGATGTCGGAGTTCAGCGGCGCGTCGTACTGGCGGTGATAGGTGGCATGGTCGCCGATGACGTTGACGATGGGCGTGTAGGCCCGGCGTGCATTGTGCAGGTTGGCCACGCCGTTGCCGTAGCCGGGACCCAGGTGCAGCAGCGTGCAGGCCGGCTTGTCGGCGATGCGGCCGTAGCCGTCGGCCGCGCCGGTGGCGACGCCCTCGAACTGGCACAGGACCGGCCGCATGGCGGGCGCGCCGTCCAGGGCCGCCACGAACTGCATCTCGGATGTGCCGGGGTTGGCGAAGCAGGCCGTGACGTCGTTGGCCAGCAGGGTCGCGATCAGGGCGTCGGCGCCGTTCATTCGAACTCCATCACGTCTGGGGGGGCGGGGTCGGCGAAGAGCCGCGTGACCGCGTCGGCGCGGAGGGTGCGCGCCAGGCTCTGGGCGATGTAGCCCTTGTCGGTGATCTCGCCCGCGCCCGCGCTGGGCGGGTCGGGCAGGACCAGGGCGCGCGCGACACGGCCGCCGGAACCCTTGGCCCGGGCATTGTGGACGGCGACGCCGGCGCGGACGGCGGCCTCGATGTCGGGCCGGGCCATCGTCGGGTTGGGATAGAGCAGCAGGCCCACGCGGTCCTGGTTCTCGCCGCAGACCACGGCGTCGGTGACGGCGTCGCCGATGGCGCCGATGACGCCGATGCGAAGTTCGCCCACCATCACGAAGGTGCCCGAGGCGAGCTTGAAGTTCTCCGACAGCCGGCCGTCGTAGATCAGCCCGGCCTCGGGATCGGACGGATCGACGAACTTCGCCGCGTCGCCGATGCGATAGTAGCCTTCGTCGTCGAAGGCGGCGGCCTCGGGGCGGCCCAGATAGCCCTCGGTCACCTGCGGCCCCTTCACCCGGAACTCCAGCTTGCCGGCCTCGGGCACGAGCCGCACCGAGGTGCCCGGCAGGGGCAGGCCGATCATGCCCATGCGGGCGTTGGGCCAGTGGACGTTGCTGGCCGTCGGGCCGGTCTCGGTGGCGCCGTATCCCGAGCCGAAGCTGATCCGCTGGCCGATGGTGCGCACGGCCACGGCCTGGATGCGGTCGGCCGTCGCCTGGCCCAGGGCGGCGCCCCCATACTGCATCAACCGCACGCGCGAGAAGAACGACCGGGCCAGGGCCTCGTCGCGCTCCAGCGCCTCGGCGAACAGCATCCAGGCCGCGGGGACCATGTTCTGATAGGTGGGCGCCACCTCGCGCAGGTTGCGGATCGTCTCGCCGAAGCGGGCGGCAGTGGGCTGGCCGGCGTCGATGTAGAGCGAGCCGCCCCTGTGGGCGGAATAGTGAAGGATCGCATTGGCGCCGAGACTGTGGCTCCAGGGCGCCGAATGCACCATCACCGGCGGGTCGGGGTCGTCGAAGCACGCTGTGATCTGGGCGGCGTTGGCGCTCATGGCCCGGTGGGTGTTGATCACCGCCTTGGGCAGGCCCGTGGAGCCTGAGGTGAGCAGATACTTGGCGTGTTGCTCGGGCCGCGCCGTCGGGGTTGTCGGCGGGCCGCGATACAGGTCGTCCAGGGTGATGTCGCCCGGCCGGGCTCCGGCCGCGGCGATGACCGGCAGGCCGGCCAGGACGCCGGCCGACAGGCCGTCGGCGAAGAGGGCTGCCTCCTCGGTGAACACGGCGGCGGGGTTCAGGACCTGGCAGGCGTGGGCCAGGCGCGAGAGGTTGGCGCCGGCCAGGCCGTACTGCGGCGAGACCGGGGCCACGGGAAGGCCCTGGCCCATGGCCGCATAGGCGACGAGCGCGTGCTCGATATGATTGCGGGCGAGGATCAGCAGCGGACGGTCGCCGACGACGCCCAGCCCCCGGAGGCCCCCGGCCAGGGCTCCTATGCGCTCCCAGGCCTCGCCGTAGGTGACCTTGCGCCAGCCCTCGCCCGAGCGTTCCGCCAGCCAGATGCGGTCGGGGGCGGCCTCGGCCCAATGGGCGAGGCCGGCGGTGACCGTCTGGAACGTGGCGTCATAGGGCGTGGGATTCGAGAGGATGAACTCGCCGCCGGGGCGCGCCTCGACCGTCAGGCGGCGCGGCGCGTAGCGGGGATCGCGGAACGGTGCGGCGGCGACGTCGACTTCGGCATCCATGGGGCGTGACAGTTACGGGCCGCCGCGCGGGAAGGGAAGCGGCGATATGCGAGTGTCCCGCCATCCGGTGATCGCCGTGATCGCGGCCCGCGCCGCCGTCCTACCTCGTCTGCAACTGCAGCAGCGAGTCCCACATGTCCTGGGCGAAGCGGATCACCGACAGGTTGGCCGAAAAGGCGTGCTTGGCCTGGACCATGTTGACGATCTCTCCGGCCACGTCGACGTCCGCCGCGCCCTGGTCGTCCCTGCCCTGGCCGTCCATGCTGCGCATGCCGGCGATCTGCTCGGCCGAGGCCTCGAAGCGGCGCGTGGCCGCCATCAGGCCGTATCGGGCGGTGGAGATCGGGTCCATGCGCCCGAGCGTGCGCCCCCGCAGGTTAACGCGGGGCGCACGGGCATGGTGAACAGGACGCCTATCCGAGGGCGGCGTAGACCATCTTCTGGAACATCGGGCCGCCGATGCGGCCCGTGGGCCGCTGGCCCTGCATCGCCGTCACCGCCTCGGGGCCGAGCGGCATGGAGTCCTGGATCAGGTAGACCAGGATCATGTCGTTGGCGGGATCGGCCTGCCACCACGTCCCGAAGGCGCCCGGCCAGCCGAAGGCCCCCGCCGCGCCGGCGCCCATCCATTCGTGCTTCTGGGCGTCGAGGATCGTCGACACGCCCAGGCCGAAGCCCTGGCTCAGCCAGAAGGGCATGCCCAGGAACGTGTGTTCGCGCTGGGCCTCGCTCAGCCGGTTGGCGGTCATCAGGTCGAGGGTCTCGGGCTTCACCAGCCGCACGCCGTCCACCTCGCCGCGGCCCAGCATCATCCGCGCGAACTTCAGGTAGTCGTCGGCCGTGGAGATCAGGCCGCCGCCGCCGGCCTCGAACGCCGCCGGCGTGTCGGTGTGGGACAAGGAGACGTCCTTCAGCGGCGAGCCGTCGATGTTCGCCTCATACAGCTTGGCCAGCCGGCCCCGCTTCCCGGGCGCCAGCCAGAAGCTGGTGTCGGACATGCCCAGGGGATCGAAGATCCGCGCCTTCAACACCTCGCCCAGCGGCTTGCCCTCGATGCGCGCCACCAGGAAGCCCAGCACGTCGGTGGCGTGGCTGTAGTGGAAACGCTCGCCCGGCTGGTAGCTGAGCGGCAGTTCGCCCAGCGCCTTGAGCCAGGCGTCCGGCGTGAGTGAATTCACCAGCGGCGAGCCCAGCTTGGCCTCGTGCGCATGCGCGATGGGCCCCATCGAGGTGAAACCGTACGCCAGGCCCGCGCGGTGGGTGAAGAGGTCCTCGACCGTGATGTCGCGCGCCGCGGGGACGGTGTCGTCCAGCGGACCGGCGGGGTCCTTCAGGACGCGCATGTCCTTGAACTCGGGCATCCAGCGCGTGATCGGGTCGTCGAGGTCGAGCTTGCCTTCCTCGATCAGCATCAGGGCCGCGATCGACGTGACCGGCTTGGTCATCGAGGCGATCCGGAACAGGGTGTCGCGCTCCATCGGCAGACCGCCGCCGATGTCACGCTTGCCGATCGCCAGGGACTGGACCACCTCGCCGCCGCGCCACACGAGGGTGACCATTCCTGAGAGCGCGCCCTGGTCGACCAGCCCCTGCAGGGCCGGCGCGACCGCGCCCATGACCTCGGCCTTCAACCCTTCGCCTGCTTGCGCTCCGTCCACCGGGCGTCCTCCTTATCGCTGTTCACCTTTATACCGCAGGCCGCCGCGCCGGGCGTCAAGGGCCACGCTGCGGAGCTTGCGTCCCGGTCGCGGGCCGGACCGTATCCCCGCGGGGTGGCGCAGGTGCTTGCACGAGGCCGCCGGGATTCGTAGCTCAGGGTGGTCCCATGCCGCCGCCGATCGTGACCAAGCGCCTGACGCTCGCCGTCGCCCCAGCCGCCCTCCTGGGCGCGATGACCGCCGCCTGCACGCCGCTGGGCCTCTTCGCCACCCTGTCGCCCAAGGACCCTTCGGTCGTCGGCGTGCGGGGCGCGGCCTACGGACCGCACCCTCGCCAGCGCCTGGACGTCTATGCGCCCCGGGACGCTCGCGGCGCGGCGCCGGTGGCGGTCTTCTTCTACGGCGGCTCGTGGGATTCGGGTCGCCGGCAGGACTACAACTGGGTCGGCCACGCCTTGGCCGCACGGGGTTTCGTGACGGTGGTGGCGGACTACCGGATCTATCCCGAGGTGACCTATCCCGGCTTCCTGGAGGACGGCGCCCTGGCGGTCCGCTGGGCCGTGGACAACGCCGCCGCCCATGGCGGCGACCCGGGCCGCATCGTCCTGGCCGGTCATTCGGCGGGCGCCTACAACGCCGTGATGCTGGGGCTGGACCGTCGGTGGCTGGCGTCCGCCGGGGTCGATCCGTCGGCCGTCCGCGCCGTCGCGGGGCTTGCCGGGCCCTACGACTTCCTGCCGATCGCCAGCCCCATAACCGAGCGGATCTTCGGGGCGACGCCCGACCTGCCGGCGACCCAGCCGGCGGCCCATGTCCGTGCGGACTCGCCGCCCGCCTTCCTGGCCACGGGCCTGGACGACGAGATGGTCTGGCCACGCAATACAAAGCGCCTGGCGGCGAAGCTGCGCGAGGCCGGCGTGACGGTGGAGGAGCGCCACTATGCCAATGTCGATCACATTCGCATCATCCTGGCCTTGTCGCGGCCGCTGCGGGGGCGAGCCCCGGTGCTGGAGGAAATGACCGCCTTCCTGCGTCGCCACGCACGCTGAGGACGATGCTGCGGCGCGGCGAGGGCAAGGCATTGCCGCCCCGCCCCGCGCGAAGAGGCCGGCCCGCGGAAGCGTACGCCGTAAGGTGTGCGCTGTTCCGCTTGCCGCAACGTCAATCGCGCGGCGCCGCCACATTGAACGCGGGTGGCCCCGAGCGTATATGCGCGGCGCCCTGCACCCGGGGCGGCAAGCTGCAAGGACGTCGGACGCCCATGTTGCTCACCCTGATGAAGGCCAAGCTGCATCGCGCCACGGTCACCCAGGCCGACCTCGACTACGAGGGCTCGATCTCCATCGACCGCGATCTCCTGGACGCCTCGGGCATCCTCCCGCACGAGCAGGTGGACGTTCTGAACATCACGAACGGCGCGCGGTTCACCACCTACGCCATCGAAGCGCCACGCGGTTCGCGTGTGATCGGCGTCAATGGCGCGGCGGCCCGCCTGGTGCAGGCTGGCGACAAGGTGATCGTGGTCGCCTATGGGATGCTGCCGGCCGAGGAGGCGCGCAACTATGCCCCGACGGTGGTTCTGCTGGGCGACGGCAACGAGATCAAACAGGCGGCCTGAAGCGGTGGGCCTCGGCGCGGCGGCCGTCCTGGCCGTCGCGGCCTGCTCCCCCTCGGCGCCGCCCGGTGTGGACCGCGACCGGCTGGACTCGGCCGTATCGCGCGCGGTGGGCGACCCCAACACCTGCGTCCTGATCGGCGAGGCGGGCGGCGGGCGGCAGCTCTATCGCTACAACACCCATACGGCCTGCGAGCGCGAGCTGCCGTCGTGCGAGGGGGCGGGATCGCTGAAGGCGGCCGACCTCCTGCGGCGCGTCGCCCGCGACGGTCGAGCGGTCATGACGAGCTGCAACACCGTCTCCGACGCCTCGCGCGGGGTCGGCTGGGCGGCCGGCCCGATCGAGGGGACCCGCTTCGTCTACGCCGCCGTCATGGAGGGCGACCGGGCCTTTCCGGGGCGCATGATGGCCGACCGGCTGGAGGGCGTGTTCCGACGCGCCGGGGTCTCGAAGGCCGGGGTCTCGAAAGCCGGGGTCTCGAAGCCGGCGGACGCCCCGGCGGATTCCGGCAGCCCCTGATCGGCGCCGTCAGGCGACCTGGGCGATGGCGTCCTCCACGTCGGCCGCCAGGGTGAAGATGCTGGTGAAGCCCGAGATGTCGAACACCTCGCGCACCGATTCGGTCAGCCCCGACAGCGCGAACTTCTTGCCGCCCGCCCGCGCCGCCTTGGCGCCGATCAGCAGCACGCGCAGGCCGGCGGAACTGACATAGGGCACCTGGGCCAGATCGAGCACGACGC
This sequence comes from Phenylobacterium sp., assembly GCF_037189685.1. GTDB lineage: Bacteria > Pseudomonadota > Alphaproteobacteria > Caulobacterales > Caulobacteraceae > Phenylobacterium. The sequence continues at coordinate 285,228 of NZ_JBBCIT010000007.1, forward strand.
GCTCGTGCGCCTGGATGCGCGCGGGCAGCACCGCCTCCAGCGCGCTGGAGGTGTTGGAATCCAGCCGTCCGTCCAGCGCGACGACCAGAACGTCGTCCCGGGTCTGTTCGGTGATCTGCATGGGCGCCGCGCCTCCCCTCGGAACCAGTATCGGAGCGTTTGCCTTGTTCCGCCAGCCGTCTAGATTGGCCGGGTCTGATCCACGTGGGCGATATGGCTGCTCGATTCTCCCATACGCTCACGGGCGGCAAGACGGACTTTCCGGCCCTCATGGCGGCGCTTGAAACGCATCTCGAGGCATCCGGCGCGCCCCCTGCGGCCGTAAATGCGGTCATGATCGCGATCGACGAACTGGTGACGAACGTCCTCGGCCACGGCGGCGCCCGCCGCGTCACCGTTAACGCGGACGTGGCGAACGGGCGGATCGGGGTCGAGATCCAGGACGACGGCGCCGCGTTCGACCCTCTCTCCGCCGACACGCCCGACACCACCGCCTCGGTGGACGCCCGCAAGGTGGGCGGCCTGGGCATCCATCTGGTGCGTACGATGATGGACGAGGCCGCCTATGCGCGAAGAGGCGATCTTAACTTGTTTCGGTTCTCCAAGACCTATGATGAAGCTTCAGCGTCCCGCGGAGCCGCGGGCTAACGATCGTCTCAGGGTTGTCATGGGGCCGGCCACGGAGATTGCAGAACCGCTCGAGGTCCTGGAGACCGACTGCGGTTACGGCCTGGGGGTCCGGAGCCTCGCGGGCTGGCGCGCGGGCGACGTCGTGCACCGTTTCTCGGGGGTGGTCGGCGCCGAGCTCAAGCAGCACACCCTGCAGGTGAACGAGCACATGCACATCTCGGGCACGCGCTACATCGGCTACCTGTCGCATGGCTGCGATCCCAACTGCCGGCTCGACATGTCGCGGTTCGAGATGGTGGCGCTGAAGGACATCGCCGCGGGGGACCTCCTCACCATCGACTACGCCGCGACCGAGGACCGGCTGTTCCGCCAGTTCGCCTGCCATTGCAGCGCACTCACCTGCCGGCGCTGGATCACCGGCCGCGCCGAGGGCGCCGACGCTGACGGGCGGGCCTACCTGGCGAGGTTGGCGCCGGAAACCGCCGCGTGAGCGAGGCCGCGCGCCGGGCATCCGATCCGGCCTTCTGGTGGACGCGGGACGATCTCGCCTATGTCGACGGGCGACTGGTGTTCGCGGGCGTCGACGTCGCCGCAGCGGCGGACGAGGCCCTGGACCCTCTCTACCTCTACAGCGCGCCGCGCGTGGGCGAGAATCTGGATCGCCTGGCCGGCGCCCTGAGCGCGCTGCCGGGGCCGGCGCGCGTCTACTACGCCATGAAGGCCAACCGCTTCATTCCCTTGCTGGAGACGATGGCGCGGCAGGGGCGCTGCGGCGTCGACATCTGTTCGCCCGACGAGATGGATCGCGCGCTTGCGGCGGGGTTCGCGGCGCAGGACATCTCCTTCACCGGCACGGGCGTGTCCGACCGCGACCTGGACCGGCTGCTGGCGCACCCGGACCTGCACATCAACTGCGACAGCGTCAGCATGATCCGCCGCATCGGCGCCCGGGCGCCGGGCCGCGCCATCGGCCTGCGGGTGAACCCCGAGCGGGGCGTGGGCTATGGCGGCAGCGCGCGTCTCACCTACGCCGGCGCCGAGGTGACGAAGTTCGGTGTCTATCGCCCGCAGTGGCCGGACGCCGTCGCCGCCGCGCGGGCGCACGGCCTGCGCCTGACCACGCTGCACTTCCACGTGGGCTGCGGCTACCTCGACCGGGAACTGGCCGACTGGGAGGCGGCCGTCGAGGCGGCCCTGGAGTTCCTCGATCTCGCACCCGACGTGACGACCGTGAACGTCGGCGGCGGCCTGGGCCTGCCGCAGCAGGCGAACGACGCCCCACTGGACCTGGCGCGGTGGGCCGCGGTGATCGCCCGGCGGATTTCGGCGCGCGGCCTCTCCGTGGCGGTGGAGCCCGGCGACTACCTCGTCAAGGACGCCGGTCTGCTGGTGCTGGAGGTGACCGACGTGGAGGTGAAGCGCGACGAACTCTTCGCCAGCGTCGCGGGCGGCTTCAACCTAGCCCCCGAACCGGCGCACTACGCTCGGCCGTGCGCGCCGCTGGCCTGCGTGCTGCGCGAACCCGATCCGGGCCGGTGGCGGCCGACGACGGTGGCGGGCAACATCAACGAGGCGCTCGACATCTGGGCGCGGGGCGCGCCGCTGCCGCCGCTGGCGGGCGGCGACAGGATCGCCCTGCTGCATACCGGAGGGTACGGAGCCTCGATGAGCTCGAACCACTGTATGCGCGGCGCCACGGTCGAGCGCCTTCTGTACGGCTGAGCTTGGCGCCAAGGTTCCGTTAAGTGTCCGGCATGCTGATTGTCCGCTCGAAACGGAAGGATTCGGCATGATTGATCGCCTCGCAAAGCCCCTGGCCGCCCTGACCGCTGCGGCGGGACTCGCTGTGGCCGCTCCCGCTGTCGCGGCCGACGCCGGCGAGGGGCCGGCCTTCAGCTTCAACCTGGGCGCGTCGACCGACTACGTCTTCCGGGGGGTGAGCCAGACCGACGAGGACCCGCAGGTCTTCGGGGGCGTGGATTTCGGCGACGACCGGTTCTATCTCGGCGCCTGGGCCTCGAACGTCGACTTCGGCGACAGCACCGACGCCGAGTTCGACCTCTATGCCGGCTTCACGCCCCAGGTGGGCGCGATCTCGATGGACCTGGGCGTCTACTATTACGGCTACATCGACGCGCCGTCGGGGGCCGACCTCGACTATTTCGAGTTCAAGGTCGCGGGCAGCATCCCGCTGGGAGCCGCCACCCTGGGCGGTGCGGTCTGGTATTCGCCCAACAGCTATGGCGGCGTGGACAACGCCACCTACTTCGAGGTCAACGGCAGCTATTCGATCGGCGAGAAGCTGAGCCTCAGCGCCGCCCTCGGACGCCAGCTCTTCGACGGGCCCGGCGACTACACCACATGGAACGCCGGGATCGGCTACGCCCTGACCGACAACATCGGCATCGACCTGCGGTACCACGACACGAACCGCCACCGGTTCGGGAAGCTGTACGACAGCCGCGTCACCCTCGGCCTGTCGGTCGGCTTCTAGGTCCGCCATGCCCGCCGACCTCGCCGACGTGGTGGCCGAGGTCGGCGGGGAGATGGAAGCCCATCGGGGCGCGGGGCATGTGGCCGACTACATCCCCGCCCTCGCCCGGGTCGACGCCCGCCGGTTCGGGCTGGCGGTCGTCACCTGCGACGGTCGCACGGCCGAATATGGCGACGCCTGGGTCCCCTTCTCGATCCAGAGCATCTCGAAGGTGTTCACGCTCACCCTCGCGCTGCACCGCCAGGGCGAAGCGTTGTGGGCGCGGGTGGGGCGCGAGCCCTCGGGGTCGCGCTTCAACTCCATCGTCCAGCTCGAGGCCGAGCGGGGCGTGCCGCGCAACCCGTTCATCAACGCGGGCGCCATCGTGGTGACGGACGTGGTGCTGGATGGGCGGGCCTGCGACGCCGCCGTCGCCGACATCCGCGACACCCTGCGCGAACTGGCCGAGGCGCCCAACCTGGACATCGACACCGAGGTGGCGCGTTCGGAGGCGGCCACTGGTTTCCGCAACTATGCGCTGGCCAACTTCATGCGGGGCTTCGACAACCTGAAGCACCCGGTCGAGGACGTGCTCCAGACCTACTTCAACCAGTGCGCGCTCCGGATCACCTGCCGCCAGCTCGCCCGCGCCGGATTGTTCCTGGCGGCCGAGGGCCTGGACCCGCTGTCGGGCCGGCGCGTGGTCAGCGCCGAGCACGCCCGGCGGATCAACGCGATCATGATGACCTGCGGCCACTACGACGCCTCGGGCGACTTCGCCTTCCGCGTGGGCCTGCCCGGCAAGAGCGGCGTCGGCGGCGGCATCCTGACCGTCGTGCCGGACCAGGCGGCCATCGCCATCTGGTCGCCGGGCCTCAACGAGGCGGGCAACTCCCAGGTCGGCACGATGGCCCTGGAGCGGCTGGCCTCGCGGATGCGCTGGAGCGTGTTCTAGACGTCGCCCGTTCTCGCCTGCGGAGGTCGCAAAGGCCAGCCTGCTCCTCTCCCCTCCCAAGGCGGACGCCTTGGTCTCGCGCCGACGAGGCCGTCGGCTTCGGCGAATAGCGGCTCAAAAGGGGAAGAACGCCGGGATTGCGATCATCGCGGTCGCCCAGGTGATCAGGTTCAGGGGCAGCCCCACGCGGACGAAGTCCATGTAGGTGTAGCCGGCCATGTTGTAGACGAGGACGTTGGTCTGGTAGCCGAACGGTGTCGCGAAGGCGGCCGAGGCGGCCATCATCACCGTGACCAGGAACGGCCGCGGATCGACGCCCAGGCTCTCCGCGACGGCGACGGCGATCGGCGTCATCAGCACCGCCACCGTGGCGTTCGACAACAGTTCGGTGGCGAACAGCGTCACGCCGTACATGACGATCAGCGCGCCGAGCGGGCCGAGCGGGCGGATGATGTCGATCAGCCGTTCGGCGCCGGCCGTGGCCAGGCCCGACACTTCCATGGCCGAGCCGATCACCACCATCCCGGCGATGAGCAGCAGGATCTCCGGGCGCAGGCCGGCGTAGGCCTCGTCGGGCGAGATGACCTTGAGCAGTATGAGGGCGACGGCGCCGGCGAAAGCCGCCGCGGAGATGGGCGCCCAGCCCAGGCCTGCCGCGGCCACCACCAGGACAAAGACCCCCAGGCTGATCATCGCAGGCTTGAGCTGGAAGGGCCGGTCGGCCGCGCCGTAGAGTTCGACATCGCCCAACCGCGCATCGCCCGAACCGTCCGTCTGGTTCCGGGCTTCGCCCAGGCGGGGCAGACGGAAGGGCAGTCGCAGCCGGAACCGTCCCACGGTCCGGCGGCGGGCTTCCGCCTCTTCGGCGGCGCGGGCGGCTTCCGCCTCCTCGATGGCGGCGACGCCGTCGAGCTGACGCGCGCCCACGAAGTACAGCCAGACGCCGCCCACCGCCGCGATGCAGAATCCCACCGGCGTGATCTCGAAGAGGCCGAACGACCGCTGCCCGGCGTTGCGGGCCATGTCGTTGACCAGAAGGTTGGTCGAGGTGCCGATCAGGGTCAGCAGGCCGCCCATGACCGTCACGTGGCTCAACGGCATCAGGAACCGCTTGGGCGAGAGCCCCAGGGACTGGGCGACATCGCGGATGACCGGCGCGGCCAGCACCACCACGGGCGTGTTGTTGAGGAAGCCGCCCACCGAGCCGCAGAAGCCGATCACCGCCCAGATGCCGCGGGCGCCGATCCGGGCCGACACGTCGCTGGCCTTGCGGATCATCAGGCCGAGCAGGCCCGAGAGTTCGATCGCGTAGGCGATGACGAAGAGGCCGGCCAGGGCGATGATCGCCGGGCTGGCGAAGGCCGCCTGCACCTCGACAGGGCGCACCACCCCCAGCAGGAGCAGGATCGCCGCCCCGGTCAGGGCCACCACGTCCGCGCGCATCCGGCCGTGGATCATCAGCCCGACCACGCCGACGAGCACGACCAGCGCCGCGATTTGATCGAAGGTCATGGGCCTTGCAGACTGTCCCTTACCGCCAAGGTCAACTCACAACACCGTCGACCTCCTGAGGGGGATGGAGCGTGTTAGGGTGCCTCATGTTCCAGACGCCTTCGCCGGTACATCTCGCCGCCGGCGCCGCGTTCGCCACGGTCGGGCTGATGCTGGCCGGATGCGATCGCGGCGCCGAACCCGCGCCGCCCGCCGCCCCGCAGGCCCAGGCTCAGGCTCCCGCCACGCCGAGCGTGCCTTTGCCGCCCCCGGCCGTCGGGCGTGGCGATTTGCTCACGGTCATGGAGGCGGCCGCCTCGGACCACGCGGCGGGTCGGGCCCCGGAAGGCCAGCCGCTGGCCGGCCGCCGTTTCACGGTCCGCCAGGCCTTCGGCTGCGGCGAGCCGTCCGCTTCGTCGCCGGATGATCCGGCCGGCGACGGGATCGCGCATTGGTCGTGGGGGCCCGAGCGCCGGACCGTCGACATCCGCCTTCGTCCGGCCGACTGGAAGGATTCCGCGCTGGTCGAGGCCGCGGCGGACCTGGAGGCTGTGGAAGGCTTCTGGCTCGCGCGGCCCTGGCTGCGCGCCGAGGGTTGCCCGGACGTGCGGGTCGACCCCGTCGTCGGGCAGGCCCGCGAGACGTCGCCCCAGACGATGGGCCTGGCGGCGGTCCTCGAGCCGGGGGGATCCCGCCTGGGCCGGCGTGGCGGCCGGGCCTACAGCTTCACGGTCAGGGGGATCGGCGACCAGCCCGCCCCCGCGCCGATCGGTGGCTATCGCCTGGTGCTGGAAGGCCGCTTCACGACCTTCTCGGACGGGCGGGTGGTCCACTGCCGCGCTGAGAGCCCCGACCAGCGCCCGACTTGCGTGGCCGCCGCGCAGCTCGACAGGGTGGCGTTCGAGACGGCGCAGGGCGTCGTGCTGAGCGAGTGGCGACTGGGTTGAGCGCCACGTCCGTCCTCCTTGACGCCTTCCTCCGGCGCCGGTCTGCTGGGCGAAAATGGGAGGACGTGACATGCGGCTTCGGCAGATCGCCCTGGTGGGCCGGGATCTGGAGGCGGCCCGAGCCGACATCGTCGCCGTTCTCGGGCTGGGTGGCGACTATGCCGACCCCGGGGTCGGGAAATACGGGCTGCACAATGCCGTCTGGCCCGTCGGCGACACCTTCCTGGAGGTGGTCGCCCCGACGCAGGAGGGGACGACCGCGGGCCGGCTGCTGGACAAGCGGGGCGGCGACGGCGGCTACATGGTGATCCTGCAGGTGCGCGACCTGGAAGGGGCGCGGGCGCGCGTGGCCGCGGCCGGAGTCCGGGTCGCCGACCAGTTCGACGGCGACGGCGTGGCCTTCACCCACCTGCACCCCAAGGACGTGGGCGGGGCCATCCTGTCGATCGACGCGATGGAGCCGTGGGAGCGCTGGCACTGGGGCGGTCCCGATTGGCGCGACAACGTCAGGACCGACGTCTCGACCGGCATCGTCGGGGCCGAGCTCCAGGCCGCCGATCCCGACGCCATGTCGGCGCGCTGGTCCGAGGTGCTGGGACGCGAGCGTCGGCGCGATGGCGGGACCTGGACGATCGGCCTCGACGGGTCGGAGCTGCGCTTCGTCGCCGTGGCCGACGGCCGGGGCGAGGGGGTCGGGGGCTTCGACGTCGCTGTCCGAGATCCGGTCGCCGTTCGGGCGGCGGCCGAGGCGCGCGGACTCCTGAACGGGGAGGGCGGCGTGGTCCTGTGCGGCGCTCGCGTGAAGCTCGTGCAGGCGTAGGCCAGAACGCCGCCGCAAGCCGGGCCCCGGGCGGGAAAGCCAGGCTTGCGGGGGTGAAGCCGGTCGAGGGCGTGCCTCCCGGTCAGACGTTCGCGCCGGCCGCTGTGGTCTCGAAGCTGGTGCGGCCTCCGGCGATCATGCCGCCGTCGACCACCAGATCGTGGCTGTTGATATAGGCGCCCTCGTCCGACGCCAGGAACAGCGCGGCGGTGGCGATGTCGTGCGGCAGTCCGGAACGGTGCAGCGGCGTCGCCTTGGCCAGGTTCCGGGTGAGCTTGGCCATCTTGGCGTCCGCGTGCGCCGGATCGAGGCCGGCGGAAGCCTTCGAGCCCCCGAAGAAGATGGGCGTGGCGATCGCGCCGGGCGAGATGCAGTTCACCGTGATGCCGTATTGGCCCAGCTCCATGCCGGCCAGTTCGGTCGCCCGCTTCACTCCCGCCTTGGCGATGGAATAGAGATAGCCGCCCATGTGGCCGCGGAGCGCCGCGACGGACGAGTTGTTGATGATCGCGCCACGTCCCTGCGCCTTCATGATCGGGGCGGCGTGGCGGATGCCGAACAGCACGCTGCCCAGCAGAAGGTCCATCGCGTAGCGATAGTCCTCGGCCTCCATCGTGTCGGGGCCACCGCGCGTCGGGCCGCCGGCGTTGCTGAACAGGCAGTCCAGTCGCCCGAACGCCTCGACGGTCGCCTCGATGGCCGCCTTGATCTGCGCCTCCTGGGTGATGTCGCAGGTGACGAAGCGTGCGGACTCGCCCAGCCTGGCCGCCATCGCCTCGCCCTTCTCGGCGTTGCGCCCGGCGATCATCACCTTGCAGCCCTCCGCGACGAAGAGTTCGACCGTGGCCTCGCCGATGCCGCTCGTGCCGCCGGTGATCAGTGCGGTCTTGCCGCTCAGGCGTCCGGTCATGGTGTTCGCTCCCTCTGCATGTCTTCAATCCCGTTCCCGCGAACGGCGGGCCCCCCACGCACGCGCGCCAACGGCGCCGTCGCAGGTGCTCTCACCCCTCTACCATGCGCCGGCTCTGCATGGTAACGTATTACCAATCTGCTGGAGCCGCGGCGCGCAAAGGTCGAAATCTGCTCCCTGGGGCTATTGGGCGGTGTCAGCAAAATGACAAGGGGACGGAAGGAATGGACCACGAAGGATACATCCGGAAGATCGAGTCCGATGGCTTTGCGATCATCGAGAACGCCGTAAGTCCCGAGATGTGTGACGAGATCGGCGAGGAAATCCGACGCCTCGAAGACACGAACGCCCATAAATTGACGCCGAACGAATTCACCGGCTTCAACACCGCCCGATACTTCGATCTGCTGAATCACGGAGATGTCTGGCAGCGCGTGGCCACGCATCCGAGCACGCTGCCCGTGCTGAGGGGAATCCTCGGCGAGGACATGCTCCTGTCGACCATGGGCACGGCGGTCATCGGGCCCGGCGAGCCGGCTCAGCCGCTCCATCGGGACGACGGTCTCTATGATCTCGCGATGCCTCATCGCCAGATCGTCTGCAACACCGTGTGGGCGCTGACGGATTTCACCGAAGAGAACGGCGCGACGCGCATCGTTCCCGGCAGTCACAAATGGCTGGAGGCGCCGCGGCGGGACAGCGATCATCCGTCTGTTCCGGCGACGATGCCCCGGGGAAGCGTCTGTTTCGTCGCCGGCACGCTCTGGCATGGCGGCGGCGCGAACCGGTCCGACGCGCGGCGCTGGGCGCTCACGATCAACTACTGCGGTGGCGCGGTCCGCCAGCAGGAGAACTACATGCTTTCCGTTCCGCGTGAGAGGGCGGCCAGCTTCTCGCCGGAACTTCAGGATCTCATCGGCTACCGCCGCAGTTCGCGAGGCCTGGGCCATGTCGGATCCCGGGAGCCGCGATCGCTGCTCGAAGCCTAGGCGGGGTCGCGGCTGGGGCCTGCAGAGCGCCGGTGCATCGTCCGGTCGCTCACTGCCTTCTGAACGGCGCCCTAGAAAAGTTTACCCGGCAGCGGCGGCCCGCCCCATCGACAAGGCATGATCATGCCGGGTAAATGCCCGCGAAATGCACGCGCGACCCCACGACACTGGCTTGGGGCCGTGTTTCAGCGTGCTCGCGTGAGAAATGATGACGACGACGATGCGACCGCCTGAACGGCAAGGACTGTACGACCCCCGGAACGAGCACGATGCGTGCGGCGTGGGCTTTGTGGCGAATATCAAAGGCCGCAAATCGCACGAAGTGATCCAGGCGGGCCTGCAGATCCTGCTGAACATCGACCATCGCGGCGCGGTGGGCGCGGACCCGCTCGTGGGCGACGGCGCCGGCATCCTGATCCAGATTCCGGACGGGCTCTATCGGGAGTGGGCCGTCGCCGAGGGCGTCGACCTGCCGCCGGCCGGGCACTATGCGGTGGCCATGTGCTTCCTGCCGCAGGACGCGCTGGCGCGCGCCGCGGCGCTGGAGCAGTTCGAGCACTACCTGAAGGTCGAGAAGCAGCCGCTGCTGGGCTGGCGCGACGTGCCGGTGGACACCGACGGCCTCGGCGAAGCCGTGCTGGCCTCGATGCCCGTCATCCGCCAGGCCTTCATCGGCCGCGGCCCGAACGTGAAGGACCAGGACGGCCACGAGCGCAAGCTGCTGGCCGTGCGCAAGCAGTTCCAGAACCCGCTGGCCGACCTGGCCCTGAAGCGCAACATGCCGGCGCTGAACGACGTCTACCTGCCGTCGCTCTCGACGCGGACGGTGGTCTACAAGGGCCTGCTGCTGGCCGGCCAGGTGGGGACCTTCTACGAGGACCTGAAGGACGAGCGCTGCGAATCCGCCCTGGCCCTGGTCCACCAGCGGTTCTCGACCAACACCTTCCCGTCGTGGAAGCTGGCGCACCCCTACCGGTTCATCGCCCACAACGGCGAGATCAACACCGTCCGCGGCAACGTGAACTGGATGAACGCCCGCCGGCGCTCGCTGGAAAGCGACCTCCTGGGGCCCGACCTCAACAAGATGTGGCCGCTGATCCCGCACGGCCAGTCGGACACGGCGTGCCTGGACAACGCGCTGGAGCTCCTCGTCGCCGGCGGCATCCCGCTGGTCCAGGCGATGATGATGCTCATCCCCGAGGCCTGGGCGGGCAACCCGCTGATGGATGCCAAGCGCAAGGCCTTCTACGAATACCACGCGGCCCTGATGGAGCCGTGGGACGGCCCCGCGGCGGTGGCCTTCACCGACGGCCGCCAGATCGGCGCCACGCTCGACCGCAACGGCCTGCGCCCCGCGCGCTTCGTCATCACCGACGAGGACCATGTGATCATGGCGTCCGAAGTCGGCGTCCTCGACATCCCCGAGGAACGGATCGTCCGCAAGTGGCGGCTCCAGCCGGGCCGGATGCTGCTCATCGACATGGAGCAGGGCCGCATCATCGAGGACGAGGAGATCAAGCGCACCCTCGCCGAGGCGGCCCCCTACGAAGAGTGGCTGGCGGACACCCAGTTCAAGCTCGAGGAGCTGTCGCTGGACGACGTGACGGCCGAGCCCCAGCCGAACGATCCCGAGACCCTGCTCGATCGCCAGCAGGCCTTCGGCTACACGCAGGAGGACGTCCAGGCCTTCCTGGAGCCGATGGGCCGGGACGGGGACGACCCCATCGGCTCGATGGGCCATGACACGCCCATCGCCGTGCTCTCGGCCCGCCCGAAGCTGATCTACGAGTACTTCAAGCAGAACTTCGCCCAGGTCACGAACCCGCCGATCGACCCGATCCGCGAGGAGCTGGTGATGAGCCTGGTGTCGATGATCGGCCCCCGGCCGAACCTGCTGGGCCGCGAGGCGGGCACGCACAAGCGCCTGGAAGTGGCTCAGCCCATCCTCACCGACGAGGATCTGGCCAAGATCCGCGCGGTGCATGAACTGCTGGACGGCGCGTTCCGCACGGCCACGATCGACATCACCTGGCCGGCCGCCGAGGGGGCGGGCGGTCTGGCGGCGGCGCTGGACCGGGTGTGCCGCGAAGCCACCGACAGCGTGCTGGCCGACAACAACATCCTCATCCTGTCGGACCGCGGGGTCTCGGCCGAGCGCGTGCCGATCCCGGCGGCGCTGGCCACGGCGGCGGTGCACCACCACCTGATCCGCCAGGGCCTGCGCATGCAGACGGGCCTGGTCGTGGAGACCGGCGAGGCTCGCGAGGTGCACCACTTCTGCGTCCTGGCCGGCTATGGCGCCGAGGCGGTGAACCCCTATGTGGCGTTCCAGACCCTGGAGCAGATCCGGGTGAAGAGCGGCCTCTCGCTCTCGGCCTACGAGGTGCGCAAGAACTACATCAAGGCCGTGGGCAAGGGCATCATGAAGGTGATGTCCAAGATGGGCATCTCGACCTACCAGTCGTACTGCGGCGCGCAGATCTTCGACGCCGTCGGCCTGTCGTCCGAGCTGGTGGACACGTATTTCACCGGCACCGCCACCACCATCGAAGGCGTGGGGCTGGCCGAGATCGCCGAGGAGGCGGTGCGCCGCCACCGCGACGCCTATGGCGACAACCCGATCTACCGGACCATGCTGGACGTGGGGGGCCAGTACGCCTGGCGCCTGCGTGGCGAGGCGCACGCCTGGACGCCCGAGTCGATCTCGGGCCTGCAGCACGCCGTGCGCGGGAATCTGCCGGAGGAGTACAAGCGCTTCGCCCGCGCCATCAACGAACAGAGCGAGCGGCTGCTCACCCTGCGCGGCCTGATGCGCCTGATGCCGGCCGAGACTCCCGTTCCGCTCGAGGAGGTGGAGCCCGCCGCCGAGATCGTGAAGCGGTTCGCCACCGGCGCCATGTCGTTCGGCTCGATCAGCCGCGAGGCCCACACCACGCTGGCCATCGCCATGAACCGCATCGGCGGCCGTTCGAACACGGGCGAGGGCGGCGAGGAGCCGGATCGGTTCCAGCCGCTGCCCAACGGCGACTCCATGCGCTCGGCCATCAAGCAGGTGGCCTCGGGGCGCTTCGGCGTGACGGCCGAGTACCTGGTCAACGCCGACGACATCCAGATCAAGATGGCCCAGGGCGCGAAGCCGGGCGAGGGCGGCCAGCTTCCCGGCCACAAGGTGGACAAGAACATCGCGCGCGTCCGGCATTCGACGCCGGGCGTGGGCCTGATCAGCCCGCCGCCGCACCACGACATCTATTCGATCGAAGACCTGGCCCAGCTCATCCACGACCTGAAGAACGCCAACTCCGGCGCCCGGATCTCGGTGAAGCTGGTGTCGGAAGTGGGTGTGGGCACCGTGGCCGCGGGCGTCGCCAAGGCCCGCGCCGACCATGTGACCATCTCCGGCTTCGAGGGCGGCACGGGGGCGTCGCCGCTGACGTCGCTCACGCATGCCGGCTCGCCGTGGGAGATCGGCCTGGCCGAGACCCAGCAGACGCTGCTGCTCAACGGCCTGCGCACGCGGATCGCGGTCCAGGTGGACGGTGGCCTGCGCACGGGACGCGACGTGGCCATCGGCGCCCTCCTCGGCGCGGACGAGTTCGGTTTCGCCACGGCGCCGCTGATCGCGGCCGGCTGCATCATGATGCGCAAGTGCCACCTCAACACCTGCCCGGTGGGGGTGGCTACCCAGGACCCGGTGCTGCGCGCGCGCTTCACCGGTCAGCCGGAGCACGTGATCAACTACTTCTTCTTCGTGGCCGAAGAGCTGCGGGAGATCATGGCCGAGATGGGCTTCCGCACGCTGAACGAGATGGTCGGCCGCGTCGACCGGCTGGATATGCAGCCGGCGGTGGAGCACTGGAAGGCCCAGGGCGTGGACCTGTCCCGCCTGCTGTACGCGGACGCGGCCAAGGGCCAGGACTGCCTGTGGAACCGTGACCGGCAGGACCATGGCCTGGAGAAGGCCCTGGACCACCAGCTCATCGCCGACGCGAAGGTCGCGCTGGAGAAGGGCGAGCCCGTCCGCGGCGAGTATGCGATCCGCAACATCAACCGCACCGTCGGCGCCATGCTGTCGGGCGAGGTGGCCAAGCGTCATGGCCACGCCGGGCTGCCGGAAGACACCATCGCCATCACCCTGAAGGGTACGGCCGGCCAGAGCTTCGGGGCGTTCCTGGCCCGGGGCGTCAGCCTGACCCTCGTGGGCGACGGCAACGACTACGTGGGCAAGGGGCTCTCCGGCGGCCGCGTGGTGGTGCGCCAGCCCAAGGACTCGCGGCGCGACCCGACCCGCAACATCATCGTGGGCAACACGGTGCTCTACGGGGCCATCGCGGGCGAGGCGTATTTCGAGGGCGTGGCCGGCGAGCGCTTCGCCGTGCGCAACTCGGGCGCCGTCGCGGTCGTCGAGGGCGTGGGCGACCACGGGTGCGAATACATGACCGGCGGGGTGGTGGTCGTCCTGGGCGACACGGGGCGGAACTTCGCAGCCGGCATGAGCGGCGGCGTCGCCTATGTCTACGACCCCAAGGCGCGGTTCGCAGACCTCTGCAACAAGGCGATGGTCGACCTTGAACCGGTCGCGGCGGACGGGGGCGGCGACGAGGCCCTGAAGCCCAGCCAGCGCTCGATCTCGGTCGAGAACAGCGGGATGGGCGACATACTGGGCCACGACGCCGAGCGCCTGCGCATCCTGATCGAGCGTCACCATCTGCATACGGGCAGCCGGCGCGCGGCCGAGATCCTCGAGAACTGGGATCAGGCCCTGCCGTCGTTCGTGAAGGTGATGCCGCGCGACTACCGCCGCGCGCTGACCGACATGGCCGACGAGCGCCGCGCCGCGGCCGCCGTGGCCGCCGAATAGTCCAGATCGCCAGGGGATTACGTCATGGGTAAGCCGACCGGCTTTCTGGAAGTCGAGCGTCACGACCGCGGCTATGCGCCGGTCGCCGAACGCCTGAAGCACTGGAACGAATTCGTTCTGCCGTTGCCGCAGCCTGAACTCCAGGCCCAGGCGTCACGCTGCATGAGCTGCGGGATTCCGTTCTGTCACCAGGGCTGCCCGGTGAACAACCAGATCCCCGACTTTAACGATCTCGTGTACCGTGACCACTGGCGCGAGGCGCTGGAGAACCTCCAGTCCACTAACAACTTCCCAGAGTTCACGGGCCGCATCTGCCCCGCCCCGTGCGAGGCGTCCTGTACCCTGAACATCCCGGACACGCCCGTCACCATCAAGTCGATCGAGTGCCAGATCATCGATCGCGGGTGGGCCGAGGGCTGGATCACGCCGCAACCGTCTCCGCGGGGCACCGGCAAGCGGGTGGGCGTCGTGGGCTCGGGCCCCGCGGGCCTGGCCTGCGCCCAGCAGCTCGCCCGCGCCGGCCATGCCGTGACCGTGTTCGAGAAGAACGACCGGATCGGCGGCCTGCTGCGCTACGGCATCCCCGACTTCAAGATGGAGAAGCACCTCATCGACCGGCGCGTCCGGCAGATGGAGGGCGAGGGCGTCATCTTCCGCACCGGCTTCGAGGTGGGCGGAGGGATCGTCTCGGTCCCGCGGCTTCTGGACGACTACGACGTCCTCGTGCTGGCCAACGGCGCCGAGGATCCGCGCGACCTGCCCGTGCCGGGCCGGGAACTTTCGGGCGTCCACTTCGCCATGGAGTTCCTGACCCAGCAGAACAAGCGCAACGCGGGCGATGACGAGGCCCGCGCCGCGCCGACCGGCACGATCAACGCCAAGGGCAAGCACGTGGTGGTGATCGGCGGCGGCGACACCGGCAGCGACTGTATCGGCACCTCCAACCGCCAGGGCGCCGCCTCGGTGACCCAGCTCGAGATCATGCCGATGCCGCCTGTGCACGAGAACAAGGCGCTGACCTGGCCCGACTGGCCGCTGAAGCTGCGCACGTCGTCGTCGCACCAGGAAGGCGTCGAACGCGACTTCTCGGTGGTGACCCGGCGCTTCCTGGGCAAGGACGGCAGGGTCACGGGCGTGGAATGCGCCCGCGTCGAATGGGTGGCCGGCGACGACGGCCGGATGCAGATGCAGGAGGTCGAAGGCTCGATCTTCGAGCTGAAGGCCGACCTCGTGTTCCTGGCCATGGGCTTCGTCGGGCCGGTCAAGGCCGGCGTGGTGGAACAGAGCGGCGTGGACCTCGACCCCCGGGGCGCCGTCCGGGCCGATACCCTCAGCTACCAGACGTCGGACCCCAAGATCTTCGCGTGCGGCGACGCCCGCCGGGGACAGTCCCTGGTGGTCTGGGCCATCCGCGAGGGACGCCAGTGCGCCCGCGCCGTCGACGAGCACCTGATGGGCTCCACGCGCCTGCCGCGGTGAACGTGGCCTTGCCTCCCGCCACCCGACGCGGTGGCGGGGATGCAGGACATCAGGCGGCGTCTTCCAGCTTCAGGGTCTCGCGCAGCTCGCGCTTCAGGAACTTGCCATTGGCGTTGCGTGGCAGCGACTGGTCCAGGATCCAGATGTAGCGTGGGATCTTGTGCTTCGCGATCAGGGCGGCGCAATGCGCGCGCAGCGCCTCGACGTCCACGACTTCGCCGGGCCTGAGCACCACCGCCGCTGCGACGTCTTCGCCCAGCCGGGGGTCGGGCACGCCGAAGACCGAGCACTCGGCGACGCCGGGATGCTGGTGGATCGTGGATTCGACCTCGGCGCAGTAGATGTTCTCGCCGCCCCGCAGGACCATGTCCTTCTTGCGGTCCACCAGATAGATGAACTGGTCCTCGTCCAGGTAGGCGACATCGCCGGTGTGCAGCCAGCCGTCGGTGATGGACTCGGCCGTGGCGTCGGGCCGGTTGATATAGCCCTTGATGACCGATGATCCGCGAACCCACAGCTCGCCGGGCTGGCCGGGGGGCAGAAGCTGTCCGTCGTCGCCCACCACCTTCACCTCGAAGGTCGGCATGGCGCGGCCGCAGCTCGCCGGCTTGTCCACGAAGAAGTCGCCGGCGATCGAGGTGATGATCCCCGAGGTCTCGGTCATGCCGTAGCCGGTGTTGGGACGGGCCGTCGCCACCGCCTTGTCGATCTTGGCCACGAGGTCGGGCTGGAGCTGGGCGCCGCCGCCGCCCAGGGTGAGCAGGCTGGAGGTGTCGTACTTGTCGAAGTCGGGGTGGGTGATGATCTCGCGCGCCATCACCGGCACGCCGCTGGCCGAGGTGCAGCGCTCGCGCTCGATCAGCTTCAACGCCTCGCCGGCGTCCCAGCGGTACATGAGCACCATCTTCCCGCCTGCCGCGGTGGTGGCGTAGGCGCCACAGTTGTTGGCCGTGACGTGGAAGAGGGGCGTGGTGATGAGCGATACCGGGATCGGCGGGGTGGCCGGCGGCGCGACGCCGGTCGCGCGCTGTGTCGCCAGGCCGCTGACCTGACCGGCGAACATCATGTTCATCAGGTTGCTGACGCAACTGCGGTGCGTGAGCTGGGCGCCCTTCGGGAAGCCCGTGGTGCCGGATGTATAGAAGATGCAGAGGTCGTCATCGGGATCGACGGCCACATCGGGGAGGCCGCCCCCGTGCGTGAGCGCCTCCGTCCAGGAGACGGCGCCCGCCGGAGTTTCCGCGCGGACGGCGACCAGCAGCGTCCCGCCGAGCATGTCGGGCTGCTCGGCGATCCGGGCGATGCGCTGGGCGTCGGCGAACAGGACCTTGGGCTGGGCGTCCCTGAGGCCGTAGGCCATCTCGGTGGCCGTCCACCAGGCGTTCATGCCCACCGCCGCCACGCCGATCGCGGCGCAGGTCCAGTAGAGCAGCATCCACTCGGGATAGTTCCGCATCGCGATGGCCACGCGGTCGCCCGGCTTCACGCCCTGGCTCAGGAGCCAGTTGGCGACCGAGGCCACCTGGGCATGCGCCTGGGCGTAGGTGATGCGTTCGTCGCCGTAGACGAGATAGTCGCGGTCGGCGAACTGGGCCGTGGACAGCCAGAGCGCGCGGACGTTCGGTGGTGCGTTCCTGAAGGTGCGGGTGGGCGCGCCGCGCACCTCCTGCACGACGATCTCGAAAGGCGCGCCGGGCGCCGTCAGCTCGGCCCAGGCCTCGTTCAGTTCGGCATAGTGCATCGTTCCATCCCCTCCGGCGTCTTGGCGTCCGGTCTTTCCCCTTCTCTCTAGCGCGGGTGACGCGGGGGCGGCGAGGGGAAAGCTGATATCCGCATCATCCGGGCTGGGCGGCGGGCTCGGTGTCCTCTACGGGCTGGGCGCGGCCCTCGTAGATCGACTGGTCGAGGACGCCGAGTTCCTTGGACACCAGGGTCGGCACGAGGGCCTGGCCGGCGACGTTCACGGCCGTGCGACCCATGTCGAGGATCGGGTCGATGGCCAGCAGCAGGCCCACGCCTTCCAGCGGCAGGCCCAGCGTGGACAGCGTCAGGGTGAGCATGACCACCGCCCCGGTCAGACCCGCGGTCGCCGCCGACCCGATGACCGAGACGAAGACGATCAGCAGATAGTCCGTCGGCGCGAGGGTGAGCCCGTAGAACTGGGCCACGAAGATCGCCGAGATGGCCGGATAGATGGCGGCGCACCCGTCCATCTTGGTGGTCGCGCCCAGGGGGACGGCGAAGGCGGCGTAGGCGCGGGGCACGCCCAGCCCCGTCTCGGTGACGGCCTCCGTGACCGGCAATGTGCCGATGGACGAGCGGGTGACGAAGCCGAGCTGGATCGCGGGCCAGGCGGCGCGGAAGAACCGGACCGGGTTCAGGCCATGCGCCCCGAGCAGGGCGGGGTAGACGACGAACAGCACCAGCGCGAGACCGAGATAGACCGCGAAGGCGAACTGGCCGAGCTGGCCCAGCGCGTCCCAGCCGTAGCGTGCGACCGCGGAGCCCAGGAGCCCGACGGTGCCGAGCGGCGTCAGTCGGATCACCCACCACAGGATCCTGCGTACGACCGCCAGGGCCGAGGCGTTGAAGGCCAGGAACGTGCGGCCCGCCTCGCCCGCCTTCAGGGCGGCGACACCCGCCACAAGGGCGATGACGAGGATCTGGAGCACATTGAACGACACGGTCGTCGTGGCCGCGCCATCCGAGAGCCGGGTGGACGCCGTCAGCCCCAGGAAGTTCACGGGGATCAGGCCGGTCAGGAAATCCAGCCATGACCCGGTGGTGGAGGGGGCCTTGGCCGCCTCGGCGGTCACGGCGGTGTGGAGGCCCGGCTGGAGGATCACCCCAAGGGCGATGCCGATGCCCACCGCGATCAGGGCCGTCGCCGCGAACCACAGCAGCGTGCGCCAGACGAGTTGCGCGGCGTTCTGGAGTTCGGCCAGGTTGGCGATGCTGGCGACCACCGCGGTGAAGACCAGCGGCGGCACCAGAGCGCGGAGGAGCTGGACGAAGCTGGAGCCCAGGATCCGGAGGGTTTCGGCCAGGGCGAACCCTGCCTCGCCCTCGGCCACGCCCAGTCGCCGCGCCGCCAGCCCCAGGAGGACTCCGACCACCATCGCGGCCAGCACCTGAAGCCCAAATCCGCTCACGAAACGGGAAGCCGCCGCCTGCGTCATCTGCTGTCCGCCGTGTCACCGCCATCTGTTCCGGGCGGCCGCCAATGGCTACCGCAGTTGTCGGGTTTGTGCGGCGCCCAAAAGTCTGGGGCTGGATTCAGCCCGCCTCGGCGCCCGCTTACTGGGCGGTGTCGCGGTTGTGCTCAGCGCGTTCCGTCCAGTGCCGCGCGCACGGCCTTCTGGCTGGTCGGCTGCAGGGGCGGGAAGCCCGGCCCCATCAACCGCTGCACCAAGCCGACAAAGACCAGCCGGTTCTCGGGGTCGACCCAGAACCAGGTGCCGGCCGCGCCATCCCAGAGGTAGCTGCCCTTGCCCATCGCCACGCCGGCCTTGGCCGGATCGGTGACGACGACGCCGTTGTAGCCGAACTCATATCCCGGCCGGATCTGCTGCATGCCGATGCCGTACTTCCCGCCGACCAGTTCGGGCGACAGATGGTTGCTCATCATCTCGGCCGCGGCCCTGCGGCTGATGATGCGGCGGCCGTCCAGGGTCCCGCCGCCCAGCAGCATCCGCGCGAAACGGGCGTAGTCGTGGGCCGTGGTCACCAGCCCGCCGCCGCCGGAGGCGAAGGGGGGAGGCGTGGCGTAGTCCGACAGGAACGGACTGCCGGCCGCGGGCGCCTGGAGCCTTCCGTCTCGCCATTCGTAGAGGGCGGCGAAGCGGCCGCGCTTCTCCGCGGGCACATGGAATCCGGTGTCGGTCATCTTCAGCGGGCGGAAGATGCGGGCGTCCATGAACTGCGCCAGCGACTGGCCGCTCAGGCGCTCCACCATCGCGCCCTGGATGTCCATGGCGATGGAATACTTCCACTTCGTCCCCGGCTCGTAGGCGAGCGGAAGGTCGGCCACCCGGCGCAGGAAATCCTCGGTGGACGCCGCCCGCATCGGCCCCTTGTCGCTGCGGTAGATCGCATCCACGTCGCTCGCTTCGAATCCGTAGAGGAAGCCGGCCGTGTGGGTCATGAGCTGGCCGACGGTCGGCGGCGTCGCCGGCGCCTCCAGGATCGGCCGTCCTTCGGCGTCCTTGCCCTTCCAGAGCTTGAGCCCCGCCAGCTCGGGCAGGTGCTTGGCGATCGGATCTTCCGGCTTCCAGCGGCCCTCGTCGCGCAGGATCATCATGGCGACGGCCGTCACCGGCTTGGTCATGGAGAAGGCGCGGACGATGGTGTCCATCTCCATCGGCGCGCCTGTGGCCAGGTCGCGGACGCCATAGGCCTCAGCGTGAACCATCCGGCCGTCCTTGAACGCCAGGGTGATCATGCCCGGAAGCTGGCCCTGGTCGACGAAGGGATGCAGGGCGGACTGCACCGGCGCCCAGGCCGGCGAAGCGGCCTTGGCGGCTGCGGGCTGCGGCTGGCTCCAGGCGGCGGGCGCGGGACAGGTGAGCGCCACCGCGAACAGCGCGGCGGCCAGGTGATGGCGACGGGTCATACGGCGGGCCCTCCCAAGCCCGGGAGCGTCAGCATGGCCCGGAACGGTCGGCCGGCGCCAGCCGCTCGCGCGACCGGCGCCGGCCCCGCGATCAGACCAGCTTGGCCAGGCGGTCTCTGATGATGCTCTCGGCTTCGGCCATGATCCGGTCGACCAGTTCCTTCACCGTGGGCACGTCGTGGATCAGGCCCGCGACCATGCCGCAGCTCCAGCCGCCGGCGTCCATCTTCCCGTCCTTCATGATGGCGGGATAGACGCCCGCCACCTCGGGCGCGATGTCGGCGAAGGTCAGCTTGTCGCCCAGCGTGCGCTCCTTTTCCAGCAGGCGCTCGACGCCGGCGTTGACCAGCACGCGCTCGGTGTTGCGCAGCGGGCGCATGATCAGTCGCGTGTCCAGTTCGCTGGCCGCGATCAGCGCGTCCTTCACGTTCTGGTGGACCGGCGCTTCCTTCGTGGCCATGAAGCGGGTGCCCATGTTCATGCCTTCGGCGCCGAGGGCCAGGGCGGCCACGAGGCTGCGGCCATCGGCCATGCCGCCCGACGCCACGAACGGGATCTTCAGTTCCTCGGCCGCGCGCGGCAGCAGGATGAAGTTCGGCACGTCATCCTCGCCCGGATGGCCTCCGCACTCGAAGCCGTCGACGCTGACCGCGTCGCAGCCGATGGCCTCGGCCTTCAGCGAATGGCGGACCGAGGTGCATTTGTGGATCACCTTGATCCCGGCTTCCTTCAGGGCGGGCAGCCACTTCTGCGGGTTGTTGCCGGCCGTCTCGACCGCCTTCACGCCGCTGTCGATGATGGTCTTGACGAGGCCCGGATAGTCGGGCGGCGTCACGGCCGGCAGGAACGTCAGGTTCACGCCGAACGGCTTGTCGGTCATCTCGCGGCAGCGCGCGATCTCGTTGGCCAGCTTCTCGGGCGTGCCCTGGGTCAGGCCGGTGATGATGCCGAGGCCGCCGGCGTTCGATACGGCGGCCGCCATCTCGGCGTAGCCCACCATGTGCATGCCGCCCTGGATGATGGGATGTTCGATGCCGAAGAGTTCGGTGATGCGGGTCTTCATGTCTGACGTTTCCTGTTGGGTCTCTGGTCGTGGCTGTATCTTTCGGGCCGCGGTGTTCAGCGGCCGCTGAACACCGGCGCGCGCTTCTCGAAGAAGGCCTGCCGGGCCTCCTTGGCGTCCTCGCTGGAGAAGGCGATGCGGATATTGGAGAGCTCGTAGCGCAACTGCTGCTCGAGGTCGTGGGTCTCCAGGGCCCGCACCATGCCCCGCTTCAGCAGCCGCAGCGTGATGGGCGACCAGGCGCAGAGCTGCTGGCAGTAGGCCGACAGGCGGGCGGCGAACTCGCCGTCGTCCACCACCTCGCCCGCCATGCCGAGCGCGACGGCCTCGTCGCCGGTGGCGGTGCGGTTCTCCATCATGAATCGCATGGCCTGTTCGTAGCCCATGGCCTGAGGGAGCGTGATGGTGAGCCCCGCGTCGGGCGAGCCGCCGATGCGGGTGTAGCCGGCCATCAGCCGCGCGCTGCGCGCGACGAGACGCACATCGGTGGCCATGGCGAGGCCCAGGCCGGCCCCGACGGCCACGCCGTTGATCCCGCCCACCACCGGCTTGTCGCAGACCTTCCGGATCGACAGGAGGAAGCGGCCGACCCAATGGACGTCGTCCAGTTGCGCGGACTGTGGCGTCAGCGGCGAGAACCGCTCGGGGCCCGAGAGATCCAGGCCGGCGCAGAATGAATCGCCGCTTCCGGTGATGGCGACCACCCAGACATTGTCGTCCCGCGCCGCCGCCTCGACGGCCTCGATGACGCCCCAGGCCAGTTCGTCGCTGAGCGCGTTCTTCCGCTCGGGACGGTTCAGCGTGATCGTCCGCACGTGGCCGTCGTCGACGACCTTCACCAACTGGGCCATGGCGCCCTTCCTCCCGTTCGTGTTCCTCTAGCCCTGTCACAGACGGTGGGGTCGTGACAAATATTGAATGAGAATACCGGTTCCGGTATCAAGGTCGAGCGGCGATGTGACCGCAGGTAAGAACGACGGGTGTCCGCACGGCGGCGGCCCGCGCATCGGGAGGCGGCGTATGCGTTTGAAACTGGCTCTTCTCACGGCGACGGCCCTGCTGGCCGGCTCGGCGCCCCAGGCTGTGGCCCAGGCCCCCGCCCACGTGCCTGTGGACCGTCCGGTGATCAACGCCGGCCCGCCGCGCGACGTCACCTGGCAGCCGGGCCCTGTGCGGTCGCCGTCCGGCCGGCGGGCGCCCAACGTCATCGTCATCCTCGTGGACGACCTGGGCTACAACGACCTCAGCTTCAACGGCGGCGGCGTCGCTGGCGGGGCCGTGCCGACGCCCAACATCGACGCCATCGGCCGCCAGGGCGTGCAGTTCGAGCAGGCCTATTCCGGCCACGGCACCTGCGCCCCCTCGCGCGCGGCGCTCCTGACCGGCCGCTACCCCACGCGATTCGGCTTCGAGTTCACGCCCACGCCGCTGCGCTTCGCCCGCCAGGTCCGGGCGCATCACTACGGCCGGGTGAATCCCGTCTATTTCGCCGACCGGGAGAAGGACGTGATCCCGATGGTCGAGATGGGCGTGCCCACCGACCAGATCATGCTGGGCCAGGTGCTCCAGAACGCGGGGTATCATACGATCCAGCTCGGCAAGTGGCACCTGGGCGAGGCGCCCAAGTTCCAGCCCCAGGTGCGTGGCTTCTCGGAGACCCTCGGCTTCACGGGCGGCGGGTCGATGTTCCTGAAGAAGGAGGACCCTCGGGTCGTCAATTCGATCCAGGGCTTCGATCCCATCGACATGCAGCTCTGGGCCACGCTGCAATTCTACGTCCGCAAGGATGGCGGGGAGCCGTTCGAGCCCAAGCGGCACATGACCGACTACCTCACCGACGAGGCGATCGCGGCCGTCGAGGCGAACAAGAACAGGCCGTTCTTCATGTACCTGGCCTACAACGCCCCGCACACGCCGTTGCAGGCGACGCGCGAGGACTACGAGTCGCTCTCGCACATCCAGGACCACAAGCTGCGCGTCTACGCCGCCATGATCCGCCAGCTCGACCGCAACGTCGGGCGGCTGACCCAGGCGTTGCAGGAGCGCGGCCTGGAGGACGACACCCTGGTGATCTTCACCAGCGACAACGGCGGCGCGTATTATCTGGGGCTCGAGGACATCAACCGGCCGTTCCGCGGCTGGAAACAGACCTTCTTCGAGGGCGGCATCCGAGTCCCGATGATGATGAAGTGGCCGGCGGCGATCCGTCCGGGCAGCATCTATCACGCGCCCGTTTCCCACTTCGACATCTTCGCCACCAGCGTGGCGGCCGCGCGCGGCGCGATGCCCAAGGACCGGCCGATGGATGGCGTGGACCTGATGCCCTATGTCACCGGCAGGAAGCTGGGACGTCCGCACGAGGTCCTCTTCTGGCGCACGGGTCCCTATCGCGTCGTGCGGGCCGGCGACTGGAAGCTGCAGGTGACCGAGCGGCCGCAGAAGGACTGGCTGTACGACCTGTCGGCCGACCCCACCGAACGCGTGAACCTGGCCGAGGCCATGCCGGAGAAAGTGGCCGAGCTGAAGCGTCTGCTGGCGGCGCACGACGCCCAGCAGGTGAAGCCGTTGTGGCCGGAGCTTGGCCAATCGCCCGTGATGCTGGATCATTCGCTGATCCGCCCCCAGCAGGAGGGCGACGAGTACGTGTACTGGGGCAACTGAGTCCGGCGCCGCTTTGCAGCGCACCGGCTCGGAGGCTGAGGACGCGCCGGCCGACTTGTCGGCCGGCGGATGCGGGAGCCAGGACTCTTGGCGGTAGACAACTCGATCCTGACCGAGCTCGATGGCGTCTTTCCCGCCAACCAGGCGCGCAGCCGGGAGGCCCAGGCGCGCCTGCTCGCGGCCGGCGAGCGGGTGTTCGCCGAGAAGGGCTACGACGAGGCCCATGTGAGCGACATCGCCGCGGCCGCCAACTGCTCGGTCGGCAGCTTCTATCGGCGCTTCCGGGACAAGGAGGCGTTGTTCCGGGCGCTCCACATGCAGTTCATCCTGCGGATCGGCCGGAACATGGCGCGGTTCCTGGCGCTGCCGGACTGGTCCGACAAGCCGACGTACGAGGTCCTCCGGACGCTGATCGGGAACTCCGCGCGTGTGATCGAACGGCACCACGGCTTCTTCCGGGCGCTCTTCCAGCGAACCCTGGCGGGCGCGGGTTCTTCCTACATCCTGGCGCTGCGTGCGGCGGACAACGAGTCCGGGCGGCTCCTGGCGGCGTTCCTGCGCGAACGGGGCGAGGGCGTCGGCGAGGATCTCGACGAGACCTGTATCCTGGCGCTCCGCACGGTGGACGCGGTCCTGATCAATCGCGTCCTGCGCCGCCAGATCACCGGCGATACGGTGGCGCCGCCGCTGGTCGTGGACATGCTGACGCGCATGCTGGCCGCCGGCGTCGGCGTGGCGCCGCCCGACTGACGAACTCCGCCTAAACCGCTTTACGGAACAGTAATTCCGATTCATAAATCCTCCTCGATACGAGGAGCTGTGAATGATCGACCTGCATTTCTGGCCGACGCCGAACGGCTGGAAGATCACCATCATGCTCGAGGAGACGGGCCTCCCCTACCGGCTGGTCCCGGTCGATCTGAGCGCTGGGGCCCAGCTCGATCCGGCGTTCCTGGCGCTCTCCCCGAACGGCCGGATGCCGGCCATCCATGATCCCGAAGGGCCGGATGGCCAGCCCATCGCCGTCTTCGAGACCGGCGCGATCCTGCAGTACCTCGGGGACAAGGCCGGGCGCTTCTATCCTGCTGAGCGGCGGGCGCGGTCGATGGTCGAGCAGTGGCTGTTCTGGCAGTGCGCGGGGCTGGGGCCGATGGTCGGCCAGGCGGCGCACTTCAACTATCAGAAGGAGAAGATCCCCTACGCGATCCAGCGCTACACCAATGAGGCGAGGCGACTCTACGGCGTCATGGATCGGCGGCTGGGCGAAGCGGACTATCTCGGCGGCGACTATTCCATCGCCGACATGGCTACGTGGCCGTGGACGCGCGGCTACAAGGCGCTCGGGATCGACCTCGCGGAATTCCCGAATCTCCAGGGCTGGTTCAAGCGCGTCGGGGCCCGGGAGGCGGTCCTGAAGGGCGCCAATATCGGCAAGGACGACTTCGCTCAACGCCAGCGCGAGTTGAGGGGCGCGGCCCCCGCGACCTGACCTGAATCGGGCGCCGGCGGATTGACAATTGTGGGTCGGCGCGTAGGTTGAACCGGAATTCACATTCACTTACTCGCAACGATAACAACGCACGCATCCAGGGGAGTAAACGACCATGCCAGGGCGCAATCTTGCTCGGACTCTGCTCGCCTCCACGGCGCTCGCGATGGCCGCCGCCACGCCGGCGATGGCTCAGGGCGACGTGGCCGAGATCGAGACGCTGATCGTCACCGCGAACAAGCGGGCCGAGAACATCCAGGACGTGCCGATGTCGGTGACGGCCGTCAGCGGCGACTTCCTCGAGAAGACCGGCATCGGCAACGTCACCGAACTGTCGCGGTTCATCCCGTCGGTGTCGATCTCGCAGTCGAACAACAACCGCAACACCACGATCTTCATCCGCGGCATCGGCACGTCGGGCACCAACCCCGGCATCGAGGGCAGCGTCGGCGTCTTCATCGACGGCGTCTACATCCTGGCCGCCGGTCCCATTCAGGGGAACCTGCAGGACATTTCGACGGTGGAAGTGCTGCGTGGGCCCCAGGGCACGCTCTACGGCCGCAACACGCCCGTGGGCGCCATCAACATCACCTCGCGTGAGCCGTCGCAGAAGGCCGAGGGCATGCTCACGGCGAGGGTCGGCAACTACGAGGATCGCGCGCTGAGCGGCTACGTCGGGGGCGGCATCTCCGAGACCCTGGCCGGCCGCCTGTCGTTCTGGGCCTCGGGCCGCGACGGCTACGAGCACAATCTGTTCACGGGCAAGGACGTCAACGGAACCAAGCAGTACGGCCTCCGCGGCCGCCTGAAGTGGACGCCGACCGACAACATCACCGGCAACTTCATCGGCTACTACGCCAACATCGATTCGCAGTGCTGCACGCCTGAGACCCTGGCGCCCAGCACGGCCACGGGCATCGCCACGGCGGGCTTCCTGGCCGCGGCGAACGCCGTGGGTCGGCCCTTCCGCAACTTCGACGACCGCGACCGGGTCGTCGATGACGACGTCGTGGGCGACAACGTGACCGACATCTACGGCGTCTCGGCGACCTTCGACATCGACCTGCCGGGTGGCCACACCCTGACCTCGATCACGGCGTTCAACGGCTACGAGGACAAGATCAAGTCACTGGCCGCCGATGGCCTGCCGCAGGAAACCGCCAGGGGCGCTCAGCGGCTGCGGCGCGAAGGCTATTCCGAAGAGCTTCGGATCGCCTCGCCCGCCGACCAGCGCCTGTCGTACCTCGCGGGCGTGTATCTCTTCTCCGAGACGATCACCCATGCGACGCGCACCACCCTGGGCCAGCACGCCAACCGGGTGCTGCCCAACGGGCTCAGGTTCAGCCCGGGCGACACCAGCACCTTCTACTATACCCAGGACACCAAGAGCTGGGCGCTGTTCGGCCAGGCGACCTTCAACGTGACCGACAGCTTCCGCCTCGTCGGCGGCCTGCGCTACTCGTACGACAAGAAGAACGGGTTCATCGACGCCGACGTGCTCGCCGGCTCGTCGACGGCGGCCCGCGCCGTGTTCTCGGTGAACCACCTGGGCAAGGTGCGGCGCAGCGAGGACAAGATCACGTGGTCGGCCACGGCTCAGTACGACGTTGCGCCGGGGATCATGGTCTACGCGCTCGCCGCGACCGGCTATAAGACCGGCGGCTTCAACGCCCGGACAGCGGCGGTCGGGGTGCCGGTGGAGTTCGACGCCGAGAACTCGCAGACCCTCGAACTCGGGATCAAGTCGATGCTGCTGGGCAATCGCCTTGTCCTCAACGCCGACATCTACCGGATGAAGCTGACGGACTTCCAGGACTCGATCCTGAATCCGCTGACGGGCTCGGGCTTCATCGTGGCCAACGCCGGCGACCGCAGGGTGCAGGGCTTCGAGGCCGACGCCGAGTTCCGGCCGATCCGCGAGCTGACCATCAAGGGTTCGCTCGGCTACATGGACGCCGAGTTCACCGACTACACGGCGGGCCAATGCTATCCGGGCAGGCCGGCGAACGGGACTCAGCCCGGCACCTGCAACTTCAACGGCCTGACGCCGTCCCACAGCCCGAAGTGGACGTGGAGCCTGGCGGCCCAGTACCAGGCGCCGCTGGCCGGCACCGGCCTTGAGGTCTTCCTGAACGGCGACATCAGCTACACCAGCGGGAAGATGCTCGAGCCCCTGCTTGATCCGCGCGGCTTCCAGGATTCGGTCACGCTGGTGGGCCTGCGGGCGGGGGTCGCGCCGGAAAACGGCAAGTGGCGGGTTTCCGCCTACGCCAAGAACCTCTTCGATCGCACCTACATCCTCCAGAGCACGCTGCAGCCGCTCAACGCCTTCATCTCGGCGGGCGGCTCGGCCCAGGCGCAGGGCTTCGTCGGCTGGTACGCCCCGCCGCGCACCTACGGTGTCGAAGCGACGGTGAGGTTCTGAAGCTCTCCCTCTCAGGAGGCGAGCACATACGATCCCGGCGGGCCTGAAGCGGGCCTGCCGGGACTCGGCCCGACGCGGAGACTGGCATGCTGACGTACGATCTCTACTGGTCCTTCCGCTCGCCCTATTCCTACTTCATCGCGAGCCGGTTGCGGGCGCTGGAGGAGGCGTTCGAGGTGCGGTGCAACGTGCGGCCGGTCTTCCCGATCGCCGTGCGGACGCCCGAGTTCTTCGAAGGGCGCGATCCGCTGTGGTTCAGCTACTTCATGGCCGACATCCGCCGCGAGGCGGAGTTCCTCGGCCTGCCGATGCGTTGGCCGCGGCCGGACCCGGTCTATCGGGCGCCTGACGGCAGCTATCCCGCGGAACAGCCCCTCATCCATCGCCTGACCTATCTCGGCGTGGCCGCCGCCGAGCGCGGGCGGGGCCTGCCGTTCCTGGACGAGGTGAGCCGCGTGATCTGGAGCGGCGAGATCACCGACTGGCACGAGGGCGACCATGTCCGCCGGGCGACCGAAAGGGCCGGCCTGGACCATGACGAACTGGTCGCCGCCGCAGACAGCGACTCCGAGCGCTATCGCGCGATCATCGAAGAGAGCCAGGCCGCTCAGCGGGCGGGCGGACACTACGGCGTGCCGATGATGGTGTTCGACGGCGAGCCCTTCTTCGGCCAGGACCGGTTCGACCAGCTCAAGTGGCGGATGGAGCAGAAGGGCCTGAAGCGCCGGACGCCGGCATGAGCGGTTCCGGGTCGCCCGAGGTCGTCCTCTATGGGGCTCCGGCGTCGCTCTACACGGCCAAGGTGCGGGCGTTCCTGCGGGTGCGCCGCGTGGCCTATGTCGAGCGTTTCCCCTCCCACCCGCGCTACCGCGAGGTGATCAAGCCGGCGGTGGAGTCGCACCGCATTCCGGTGGCCGAGTTCGCCGACGGAGCGATCCTGCAGGACTCGACCGAGATCCTGGATGAGCTGGAACGCCGCTATCCCGATCCCGTCACGGCGTCGATGGGGCCGCGGCAGGCGCTGGCGACGCACCTGCTGGAAGTGGTGGGCGACCGCGGCGTCTCCAAGCCGGCGATGCACTTCCGCTGGAGTTTCCTGAAGGAGAACGAGGACTTCCTGGTGGGGGAGTTCGGCCGTTCGCTCAGGTTCCCCGCGCCGGCGGAGGAGATCGCGCGGCTGGGTCGCCGCGTGGCGTCCAAGATGTCGGGCTATCTGCCCATGCTGGGGATCGAACCGCGGACGATCCCCGCCATCGAGCGGGTCTACGGCGAGACCCTGGCGCTGCTGGACGATCATTTCGCCCACCATCCGTACTTCCTTGGGGGCGCGCCGAGCCGCGCCGACTACGCCATGATGGGGCCGCTCTACGGCCATCTCGGCCGCGATCCGAAGCCGCTGCATCTGATGCAGCGCACCGCGCCGCTGGTCTACCGCTGGACCGAGCGCATCAACGGGGCCGAGGTCGAGACGCCGGAATTCCCCGACCGCCGGCGCGCGCTGCCCGAGGGTGACGAGATCCCGCCGACCCTGGTCGCCTTCCTGCGTCACGTGTTCCGGGGATACGCCGAGGAACTGGTCCTGAGCGCGGGAAGGCTGAACGCCCTGCTCGCGGCCAGCCCCGGGCTGCCGCCCGGGGGCTTCCTGTCTCCCGAGGGGGCGGACCAGCCGGTGCTGGGCGCCATCGTGGTCGACTACCACGGCGTGGCGGTCGAACAGCAGGCCCTGGGACACGCCCTGTGGATCCTCCAGCGCGCCCTCGACTACGTCGCCGGTCTGGAGGGCGAGGTGCGCGCGACCGCCCTCGCGTTCGCCGACGAGATCGGCGCCGGCGAGGTCCTGGCCCTTCGCTTCGCGCGCCGCCTGACCCGGTCGCATGGCCGGCTGGCGGTCGCCTGAGCGTCGATTGACAGGCCGGAACGCTCGGATATCCTGAATAGGAATTCTTGTTCCGAATAGAAGAGCGACAGGCGGAGGAAACCATGGCGGCCAACAATGCGCCGGAGACGCCCGGCGGCGGCGTCTCACGCGGCTATGCCCGTTACGCCCTCGGCCTCCTGCTGCTGGTCTATGTGATCAACTACGTCGATCGGCAGGTCCTCTCGATCCTGGTCGAGCCTATCCGCACCGAGCTTGGCCTGACGGACACCCAGATCGGCCTGCTGTCGGGCCTGGGCTTCGCCCTCTTCTATGCGGCCGCCGGCCTGCCGATCGCGCGACTGGCCGACCGGACCTCCCGCAAGGGGATCATCGCCGGTTGCCTCGCTCTCTGGAGCGGCGCGACCGCGCTCTGCGGCCTGGCCATGAACTTTCCGCAGCTCCTGGTCGCACGCGCCCTGGTCGCCGTCGGCGAGGCCGGAGCTGGTCCCGCCGGCCACTCGATGCTGGCCGACATCTTCCCGCACGGAAAACGTGCGACCGCCCTGGCCGTGTTCTCCTGCGGCGTGCCGATCGGCATTCTGGTCGGTCTGCTGGCCGGCGGCTGGCTGGCCCAGACTTTCGACTGGCGCACCGCCTTCATCGTCGTCGGCCTGCCCGGCGTTCTGGTGGCCATCGTGGTCGCGCTCACCCTGAAGGAGCCGCCCCGCGGCGGCGAGGCCTCGGCCGAACCCCCGCTCTCGACCCGGGAGGCGCTTCGGACGCTGATGCGTATTCCGGCGTTCAACTTCCTGGTGCTCGGTTCGGCGCTGCACGCCTTCACCTCGTACGGCGCCCTCCAGTGGAACCCGGCCTTCATGATCCGCTTCCACGGCCTTTCGACGGCCGAGGCCGGGCTGGCGCTGGGCCTGATCTCAGGCGTCACGGGCGTGGTCGGCACGCTGGCCGGCGGCTGGTTCGCCGATCTCCTGGGGCGGCGTGACAACCGCTGGTACGCGTGGTTGCCGGCCTTGATGATCGCCGTCCGCGCGCCGCTGTTCATCAGCGCCTATCTGGCTCCGACCCCCGCTCTCGCCATCGCCCTGCTCATTCTGCCCGGCTTTTTGGGCAACAGCTTCACCGGCCCCGTGTTCGGCACCATCCAGACCCTCGCTCCGGCGCAGACGCGTGCGTTCGCCTCGGCGTGGACCCTGTTCATCATCGCGCTCGTGGGCTTCGGATTGGGACCGCTGGTGATCGGGGTCACGAGCGACGCCCTGGCGCCCGCGTTCGGGAACCGGAGCCTGGGTTACGCCATTGCGCTGGCGGCGATCGGCGAGGTGGTTTCCGTGATCTTCTTCCTGATGGCGGCGCGCCGTCTGCCGAGGAATTCCGCAGCGCCGGCCGGCCATTGAGGCGGCGTCGCCACAGCCTGTGCAATCTGCACGCGCAAGCGGTAGAGGATAACTGAGTTTCGAATCGAGAAGACGCCGCCCCTGATGGCCAAAGACAATCCCGAAGACACGCCATCCGGCGACCCGGCCTGGGCGCTTCCCGCCTACCAGACCCGCAGCCGCGAGCAGCGTGACAGGCTGCTCAAGGCCGGCGAGCGCGTCTTCGCCGAGCACGGGTTCTGGCAGGCCCACGTGGCCGACATCGCGCGCCGCGCGGGCTGTTCCGTGGGCAGCTTCTACCGCCGCTTCCAGGACAAGGAGGCGTTCTTCTTCGCCCTGCAGAGCTACATGGCGGAGCGGTCCGAGGAGAACATCGCCACCTTCTTCCGGGACCCGGCGTGCGAGACCGATCCGCTCGATGTGATGTTCCGCCGGCTGGTGGCCAATTCGGCCCGTTCGATGGGACGCATCGAGGGCTATTTTCGCGCGCTGTTCGAGCTCAGCCTGCGGGGCAAGGGTGTGTGGCCGTCCATGCGCCGACTCGAGATCTTCGAGGCCGAGCAGCTTCTGAGCCTTCTGGAGCGTCGGGGGATCGAGGCCGAGCCCGGCTTCGACGAGCGGGCCCAGCTCGCCATCCGGATGGTGCACGGCCAGATCATCACGCAGCTCCTGCACGGCCCGGGACCGTTCGAGATCACCGATCCGCGGCTGGCGGACGAACTGGGCCTGCTTCTTCTCCGCTACCTCGGCCTCGAGAAAGAGAGCCGCTGAGCGCCTCGCTCAGAGCTGGCCGAACCGAATCTCGTCGCCGCCTGCGGGAAGGTCGATGGTCATGCCGTCGCGAGCCAGCCGCCAGTCGAGCGGCCCCCCGGCGTCCATGCCCTGGCCGAATGTCTCGGGATTGAACATCGGCAGCCCGGCCTGGGTGAGGTGGTACAGCACCAGGCGCTTCGCCCCCGCCGCGCGCGCAATCTCGGCCGCCTCGACCGGGGTCGTGTGATAGGTGAGCGTATCGGCCATCAGTGCGCTGGTCCGGGCGTTTCCCGTGGAGCCCAGGACCTGGGAGACCTGCCGCGTCATGCCGTCGTGCTGAGCTTCGTGCAACATGACGTCCACACCCCTGGAAGCCTCCGCGAACGGCGGCCATTTGCGGGTGTCGCCGCTGATCGCGACCGACCGGCCCTTGTAGTCGAAGCGGTAGCCGAGGGCCGGCTCGGCCGGCTCGTGCGCGACGCGGATGGCGGTGACGGTCAGCTCGCCGTCGCGCCAGGCCTGGGCGGTCGTCGCCCTTGCCGG
Organism: Phenylobacterium sp.; assembly: GCF_037189685.1. Lineage (GTDB taxonomy): Bacteria > Pseudomonadota > Alphaproteobacteria > Caulobacterales > Caulobacteraceae > Phenylobacterium. The sequence continues at coordinate 317,575 of NZ_JBBCIT010000007.1, forward strand.
AATCGCGATCGTCTTCGGCTCGAGCTTCCCCGCCGCCAGCGGAAACCTGAACTCGCCCCGTTCGTGGTGGGCGCGACGGAAGGCGCGGTCGTCCTCGTAGGCCAGGTTGAAGCCGCGCGCGACCTTGGCGACCCCCGGGGGGGCGACCAGAGGCAGCGGCTGCGCCCGACCCTGGACCCAGCTCTGCATGTTGAATTCGCCCAGGTCGCCGATGTGGTCGGAGTGCATGTGGGTGAGGAAAACCGCCCGGGCCGAGCTGAGCGGCAGCCGCCAGGTCATCATGTTCTCGGTGGCCTCGGGACCGATGTCGACAAGATACAGGCCGCCGCCGGCGAGGATGGCGATGCAGGGTTTGGCGCGGTCGCGGACAGGCAGCGGGCCGGACGTGCCGACCATCACCACCCGCAGGCCGTCGGGCTGCGCCTGCGCCGCCGCAGGGGTCGCCAGCACCGTGGCGAGCGCCGCCAGAATCTGTCGCCTGTCCATGATCCCGGCCTCCCGCCGTCCACCGTTGTTTCTTGGCCGGCGCCTCGAAGCCGCTTGCGGCGCGCCGGCATGCCCGCCATGATAATCGGAACTCCGGTTCACGTTAAAGCCCGAAGACCGCCGGAGCGCAAATCAGGAGGAAGTCCGTGAGCGAAGGTGTTTACCGCATCTATGGGTCGGAGATGTCGCCCTACTCGGTGAAGGTGCGGTCCTACTTCCGCTACAAGGGCGTTCCGCATCTCTGGATCGCGCGGAACGGCGACAACGAAGCCGACTACAAGGCCATCGCGCGGATTCCGATCGTACCGACGGTGGCGACTCCTGCGGGCGAAGGGCTCCAGGATTCCACGCCGATCATCGAGCAGGTGGACGCCCTGCATCCCGAGCCGTCCATCCACCCGGCGGACCCCGACCTCGCGTTCCTCTCGGCGCTGTTCGAGGAGTTCGGGGACGAGTGGGGCAACAAGCTGATGTTCCACCATCGCTGGTGGGACAAGGTGGACCAGGAGGCCTCGGCCCTCACCCTGGCCCGGCTCTCGGCGCCCCGGGCCGACGCGGCCGAGGTGGCGATGCGGCAGAAGATGATCCAGGAGCGGATGACCGGCCGGGGTCATTTCGTCGGTTCGTCCGAGGCTACGGCGCACCTGATCACCGACTACTGGTTCGAGCTGCTGGACCTGCTGGAGCCGCATTTCGCCGACCGGAAATACCTGTTCGGCGGCCGGCCCTCGTTCGGCGATTTCGGCCTCTCGGCCCAGATCTACGAGGCCTCGGTGGATCCCACCTGCGGCGCGGGCATCCTGGCGCGCGGTCCCGCGGTGCTGGCGTGGTGCCACCGCATGATGGAGCCGCGGGACGACGGCCCGTTCGAGAGCTGGGAGTCGCTGGAGCCGACGCTGGCGCCCGTCCTGGCCTATGTCGGCCGCTACTTCCTGCCGTGGTCGCAGGCCAACGCCGACGCCCTGGCGGCGGGGCAGGCGGAGTTCTCGGTCGACCTGGCCGGCCGCGCCTACGTCCAGCCGCCGCAGAAGTACCACGCCAAGTCGCTGGCGGCGCTGAAGGCCCGCTACGCCGCCGCCCGGACGCCCAGGCTGGACGCCATCCTCGACGCCGCCGACTGTCGGCGCTGGCTCGCCGGATAGGCGCCCGGCGGGCGCGAGGTCCGGAACGCGAAAGGACGGAGCGGCCCTCGCCGCTCCGTCCTTTGCATTTCCGGTCGGGTCTTCGGGCCCGGCGCGCCTCAGAGCCCCTGGAACAGCACCTCGCAGCCGGTGCCGGCGAGGGCGGCGTCGGCGGCCTTGCGGTCGGCGCCCGAGAGCGCGGCGTACTCCTCGCGCAGCCATTGCAGGCACTTGCCCTGATAGGTGAAGGGCTGCTGCACCCAGCGGCCGCCGTCGATCACGGTCTCGACCTGCTGGGCGCCGTCGCGCAGCGCCTTGGCGTTGGCCAGCAGCAGGGGCGCATAGACCCGGCCGATCTCGATCAGGATCGCCTTCGTGGTCTCGGGCAGGGCGTCGGGGGCGAACCAGTCGGCGTCGGTCGGCTCCAGGCCCGAGAGGTCCTCCACCGCGCCGGTCCAGGCGAACACGCGCGGCGCCCGCGCCTCGGTCACCGCCATCGAGGTGGGATCGAACAGGGCGAGCTGGGTGAGCTGGCCGTAGCAGCCGAAGTCGCCCGCCCCCGGCCGCGCGCCCAGCATGAAGGAATGATCGCGCAGGTGCGCCTCGAACGCGTCGAGGAAGCGGGCGTAGCTGGCCTCGATGATCGGGCCGGTCACCTCGTTCGAGCCCACATAGCGCAGCCGCGGGATCTGGCGGCCGGCGATCTCGTCGCCCATGACCTTGAGCTTCTCGTCCGACGTGCGGCCCCGGGTCCAGGCCGGCAGGATCGCCGAGGCGCGGGCGATGTCGGCGGCGTAGGCCCAGCGGAAGTGGAACATGGCCTTGGTGAGCCACTCGTCGCCGTAGTCCTCGATCAGGGCGTCGAGGAAGGCCAGCGCCGGGTTCGCCGGCCGCGCCTCGCGGCCGGCGTGCTCGCGTTCCAGGCGCCTGAGGATCGGCGTGGAATCGGTCACGGGCTGGAGGGCGCCGGCCTCGTCCTTGAAGTAGAAGGTGGGCAGCAGGCTCACCTTGGTGGTGGGCAGGCCGGCCGCCGCCCCGTGGGAGGCGAGGATCAGCCGGTAGGGAATGCGGCGATAGCGCAGGAGCGCCAGCATCTTGCGGGTGTAGGGCGAGCCCGGCACCCCGTTCAGGGTCACGAGGTCGGTGGTCATGTCGGTCATTGGTGGGCCTCGCTCAGCTCACGGCCCGGGCCTGGCCGGCCCAGTAGGGTTTCCGCAGGTCACGCCGAAGGATCTTCCCGGCCGGATTGCGGGGGATGGCCTCCACGAAATCCACGCTCTTGGGCGCCTTGTAGCCAGCCAGATGCTGGCGCACCTCGGCGATGACCGCGGCTTCGTCCCTGGCCGCGCCGGGGCGCAGCACGACGATGGCCTTCACCGCCTCGCCCCACCGCGGATGGGGCACGCCGATCACGGCGGCGTCGGCGATGTCGGGGTTCTTGGCCAGCGCGTTCTCGACCTCGGCCGGATAGACGTTCTCCCCGCCCGAGACGATCATCTCCTTCACGCGGTCGTGGATGTAGAGATAGCCGTCCTCGTCGAAGTAGCCAGCGTCGCCGGTGTGGAGCCAGCCGTTCACGATGGTGCGGGCGGTGGCCTCGGGATCCTTCCAGTAGCCCGGAGTCAGGGCGGCCGACCGGGTCAGCACTTCGCCGACCTCGCGGGGCGCGCATTCGGTTCCGTCGGGTCGCACCACCTTCACGTCTATGCCGGGCAAGGGCTTGCCGCAGGCCAGGAGGCGGCTGTCGTCGCGGTGGTCTTCGGGCGAGAGCATCGCCACGGCGCTGGCGGCCTCGGTCATGCCGTAGCCCTGCGCGAAATCGCAGCGGAACACGTCGCGTGCGCGCCGGAGCACCGTCTCGCTGATCGGCGAGCCGCCATAGGTGATGAGCGTGAGCGCCGAGAAGTCGCGGTCTTCCACGCCCGGGACTTCGAGGCACATCTGGATCATCGCGGGCGCCAGCGCGGCGCGGGTCACGCGTTCGCGCTCGAACATCTCCACGATCTTGGGCGGCCGGAACTGGTCGCAGGTGAGCAGCATGCTGCCCGCCATGAGCGACCTGAGGACGGCGTTCAGGCCGTTGACATGAAAGAACGGGGCCGGCGCGAACACGATGTCGTCCGGCCCCACCGCGTTCCAGGCCAGGCGCCCGAGGGCGCCGAAGCTGGTCGCGTAGTTCGCGTGCGTCAGTTGCACGCCCTTGGGGAGGCCCGTGGTCCCGCTGGTGTACATCTGGACGAAGACATCGTCCCGATGGGCGGGGAGAAGAGGGTCGTCGGCGATCTGCGCATCGCGCCACGCCGCGTAGGATTGCTGGGACTCGCCGTCGATGACGATGACCTGCGCCGGGCCGCGCAGCTTGTCGCGCACCTGGGCGGCGACGGGCGCGAACTCGGCTTCCACGAACAGTATCTCAGCTTCGCCGTGTTCGAGGATGTAGGCCACCTCGGGCGGGGCCAGGCGCCAGTTGACCGCCAGGAGGACGGTGGACGACTTCAGCGTCCCGCCGAGGATCTCGACGTAGGCGGCGGAGTTCTTCGACATGATCGCCACGCGCGATCCCGGGCGGCAGCCCGCGCCGATCAGGCCCAGCGCCACCTGGTTCGACCGGCGGTCCAGCGCGCCATAGGAAAGGTCCGCGCCCTCGAAGCGGCAGGCGATGGCGTCGGGACGGATCCGCGCCTGTTCGCGCACGAAATCCGCGTAAAGTTCAGTGGCCATTCGGCGTTTCTCCCTCGTCTTATGCGAACCGAAATTCCTATTTCGGTCAAGGGCGGAAATGCATGGCCCGCGGAGAATTCTGACGCGGTGGTCTTGGGTACGGCCTCGAGGCTGGGCGGTCCGGGAGCTGAGCCGAAGCCAGACGCCTCAGGCGCTCCGGACTTCGGCTCGAGCCGGGACGATCCCTAGTTCGATATCCGGGGCGCGGGCTGGGTCGCCGCGCGGGCGGCCTCGCGCTCGGCCATCAGACGGATGACTTCGCGCTCGGCGGCGCGGACCATGGCGACGGCCGCGGCCGCCGCCGCCTCGCCGTCGCGCGCCCCGATCGCATCGACGACGGCCCTCCACAGCCCCACCGACTCGCGGCGGCGTTCGGGACGATTGAAGACGGCGAAGTGGAGCAGGGCCCTGCGGTTCAGGCGTTCGGTCTCGGTGATCAGGGTGCGGTTGCGGGCCGCCATGTAGACGCAGACGACGAGGGCGTTCCGCGCCTCCATGAAGTCGGGCAGCTCGGCGTCGCGGGCGACCGCGGCCGAAAGGGCGTCCAGGGCGGCGCGGACCCCGGCCAACTCGTCGTCGGTCGCGCGCGCCGCGGCCAGGCGACAGGCATGGCCGAAGAGAAGGCCCCGCAACTCGTAGATCTCCTGCGTCTCCTCGACCGAAAGGTCGGTGACGATCACCCCGCGCCTCGGCCGGAACTGCACCAGCCCCTCGCGGGCCAGCAGATGGAACGCCTCGCGGACAGGACCCCGGCTGACACCGAACCGCGCCGCGATCTCGGGCTCGGGCAAGCGCGCGCCGGGCTGATAGTCGCCGCCCAGGATCGCGTGGGTGAGCCGCCGCGCGATCTGTTCGGGCAGGGATTCGTCGCTGAGGATATCCTGGCTCAAAATGCGATCCTGAGCGGCGCCGCGGGGACCGGGCGGCCCGACGTCCGGAGGCTGGAAGCTACCTCGACTCGCCCGGCGGCGTCACGCGGGCCGGCACGGAGCCTGTCGCGCTCCGTGCCGCAAACCCACATCCTAGTCGCGTCGGGCTTCGGCAAGTCCGGCCTCCAGATTGCGGCCGCACAGATAGAAGTGGACCGCCGCCCAGAGATGGGCCGCCGCGAAGACGACCAGCGAGTAGCGCAGGGATTCCTGGCCCAGCGACGGCTGCATGAGGTCGCTGAAGATGCCGATCAGCATGGGGCCGACCCCCAGGCCGAAGAGGTTGACGCACAGCATCTTCACCGCCGCCGCCACCGAGCGCATCCGCAGCCGCGCCAGACTCTGGACCAGGGCCAGCGACGGGCCGAGATAGAAGCCGCTCAGGAACGCCGGCAGGGCGAACAGCGCCAGGGCCACATAGGGCGAATCCGACAGGAAGGCCGCGATCTGGAACGGGACCATGACGAGCTGGCTCGCCCCGATCATCCACACGCCCCACGGCACGCGTCGCTGCTGGAGCCTGTCGGTCAGCCAGCCGCCGGTGACGGCGCCCAGGCCGCCCATGACCCCGAAGACCCCGGCGAGCATCACGCCCACCTGGGCCGGCGTCAGCCCGAACGAACGCATGAAGAAGGCCGGCTGCCACTGGCCCATGCCGTAGGAGATGGTGGCCGCGACCATCGAGGCGGCGATCAGGTGGCGCATGGCCCGGTTGGACCAGAAGTAGGCCACCGATTCCCGCAGAGGCGGCGGCTGGACCGCGGCCGGCGAGCGGCCCTCGGAGAAGCCGCGCGGCGCCTCCTTCAGGAAGAAATGCACCGCCAGGGCCAGCAGAACGCCGGGCAGGCCCACCACGAAGAACGCGGCGCGCCATCCGTACTGGTGGGCGACGAAGCCGCCCACCACGAGGCCCAGCAGCATGCCGACGTTGGCGCCCAGCGCGATGATCGACATCACGCCCGACCGCTTCTCGGGCGGATAGTAGTCGGCGAGGATCGAGTGGCTGGACGGGTTCACGCCCGCCTCGCCGATGCCGACGCCGAAGCGCGCCAGCAGCAGGTGCCAGAAGTTCTGGGCCAGGCCGCAGACGGCGGTCAGGGCCGAGAACGTGGCCAGCGAGAGGGTGATGATGGTCTTGCGGCCGCCGCGGTCGGCCAGCATCGCCAGCGGCAGTCCGAGGGTCACGTAGAAGGCGGCGAAGGCCAGCCCACCCAGGAAGCCGAGCTGGGTGTCCGATAGGCCGAACTCCAGCTTGATGGGCTCGGCCAGGATCGAGACGATCTGCCGGTCCATGATGCTGAAGGTGAAGGCCAGGAACAGCAGGGCCAGCGCCGTTCGCCGGCGGCGCAGGAAGCCGGGATCGTGGGTGGGGGCCGAGGCCTGGATGTCAGGCAGGGGCCGAGGGGCCGCGTCCGCGGCCGCGGATTCCGTCATGGTGGTCCTCCCGTGCCGCCGCGCGTTCGCGCGGTCAGCCGTTGTGTTCGTGGAAACTCAGCATCAGCACGCGCTCGGGCCCGACCCGCCCGGCCAGCAGTTCGGTCCAGGCCCGCTGGCAGCCCTCGGCTCCGGCGATCGTCTCGACCGTGCGAAGCGAGGCGGTCTCGCGCGCGATGCGCAGCGCCTCGACCTGCGCCCGCTGGCGCATCACGCCGGGGCCCCAGTCCTGGTCGCGCTTGGCCGCCTGGCCGGGACCGAAGAAGAAGGCCGGCTTCGGGCCGGGCAGGTCGTCCCGGCGGCCCCGCTTGTCCCAGTGGGTGACGCCCACGATGCAGCTGTGGGTCAGGTGGTCCCGGAAGTGACCATGCACGCGCGCCCGGACCTCGGAGGCGCCCGCCAGGTCGACCACGACGGTGGGGACCTGCGGGTCCAGCGTCTCGATCTCGTCGTAGCTCACCACCTGGTCGCAGACGCCCAGGGCTTCCACGAAGCCGCGGTTGCCCGTCGAGGTCGCGCCGACCACGCGGACGGGCCTGCCGTCGCGCCGGCCGGCCAGGTCGGCCAGGCCGAAGCCCGTCTTGGACGAGGCGCTGAGCACCAGGAGCTGGCGCGCCCCGAACCAGTCGTTGTCGGCCAGGAAGTCGTCGATCATGAAGCTGGTGGTGAACAGCGGGACCAGCGCCGACCGCTCGGCTTCGAGGCCGGAGAGTTCCGGCGGGTCGGTGCGCGTGAGCTGGTAGCGGTTGTAGACGTCGGCCAGCCCCTGGCGGTGCGCGGCGACGTCGGCGAAGCCGCGGGCGCGCACCTCGCCGGGTTCGAGGACGACGTGCGAGGCCATGGGCAGGAAGCCCCAGAACCGCTCGCCTTCCGGCAGCGCCTCGCAACGCGAACGGACCACGGTGGCGAACCCCCAGACCGGCAGCACGCCCCACGGCTCGGGGCAGGGGAAGAACCGCCAGTATCCCAGCATGTCGCCCGAGACGGCGTAGCTGACGTTGTTGGCCGTCAGGGCGAAGGTCTCGATCCGCGCCAGCACCTGGCCCGGCGCCAGGTTGGGCAGCGGCTGTCCGGTGATCCGGCTGCGGGCGAAGTCGTCGCGCACGACCTCGATCTGCTTCAGGGTCGGGTCGGGCATGATCAGGCCTTCCGGCGTAGCGAGAGGGCGAGGAACAGCGCGGTCAGCGGGAAGACGACCAGGCTGGTGTAGTGCTCGGGCGGGTGATGCCCGGACGACGGCGGCGCATAGACCCACCAGCGGGCGATCAGCATCCCGCGCTCCATCAGGAGCATCAGCAGGAACAGCGGCGTCAGCGCCGGATAGCGCAGCGCCACCACCAGCAGGACGATGCCGAAGGGGATCTGGGTGGCGCCCTTCCAGGCGAAGAGGCCCACCACGGATTCGCGGCGCGCGCCCATTTCGAGCCCCGCGATCACCCCGGCGCCGCCGTCGGGCAGATAGCTGTGGATCAGGCCCGGCACGAGGGTCAGCAGCGCCATCAGTCCCAGGAAGATGCGGGCGGCGCGGCCGTCGTAGCCCTGGCCCTGCAGGCGTGGCAGGAGCGGGTTCACGCCGTCCTCGCGATGAAGGCGTTGATGTGCTCGACCAGTTCGTCCGGCACGTCTTCCTGCAGGAAGTGGCCGGCGGCGGGGAACACGTGGTGCGGCTGGCCCTTAGCGCCGGCGATGCTGTTCTGGAGCTTCACGTTCCCGCCGCGGGCCACGGGATCCATGCCGCCCCACAGGGTCAGGAACGGGCGGTCGTAGGCGCAGAGCTTCGGCCACGCCGCCTGGTTCAGCGGCGCGCCGGGATTGTCGGGCTGCACGGCGATCAGGACGGGGAACTGGGTGATGCCCGCCTCGTAGCTCGGGTCGGGGAAGGGCGCCTGGTAGGCGGCGGCCTCGGCGTCGGACATGGCGTGCGCCTTGGCGGGGCCGAAGTTGGTCCAGGGAAAGGCGGTGGCCTCGCGCATGACGCCCACCCACATCTTCATGAACTCGCTCTCGCCCTCGCCGCGCGGCAGGCCGGTGTTCGCGGCGATCACCCGGGCGAAGCGCTCCGGATGCTGGGAGACCAGGTAGAGGCCGATGGTGCCGCCCCAGTCCTGGCAGAAGAGGGTGATGTCCCGAAGGTCCATCGCCATCAGCCAGTCGGCCATCCACCGGTAGTGGCGGGCCAGGGTGTAGTCGGCCTTCCTCGCGGGCTTGTCCGAGCGGCCGCAGCCCACGAGGTCGACCGCGATCACGCGGTGGCCGGCGGCCACGAGGCCCGGGATCATCTTCCGGTAGAGGTAGCTCCAGGACGGGTTGCCGTGCATCAGCAGGACCGGCGCGGCGTCGCGCGGCCCCTCGTCGACACAGGCGATGCGCAGGGGCGTGCCGTCGCCGGCGTCGATCTCGACGTAGCGGGCGGCGTAGGGGAAGTCCGGGAGGTTCTCGAACCGGCTGTCGGGCGTGCGTACGATGTCCATGAGGTCCGTCTTTGCGGGATGTGTGGCGGCCTAGGCGCGGGCGCGGTGCAGGAAGAGCTGGGCGATCCGGGCGCCGTGCGTGTCCTGGAGAAAGTGGCCGGCGTCGGGCAGCAGGTCGAAGGTGGCGTGCGGATAGCGCCCCGCCCAGGCGCGGCCCCACGCCTCGGGGAACACGTCGTCGTCTGCGCCCCAGATGAAATGGATCGGCCGATCCCAGCCCAGCAGGGTCTCGAAATGGCGGGCTTGGTCCGCCGCGGCGCCGCCCTCGGGGTTGTCGAACGGGATCGACAGGGGGAAGCGGCGGGCGCCGGCGTGCCCGGCGTGGCCGAGGCCGTCGAAGGGGGCGTCATAGGCCCGGCGGACGGCGTCGTCGGCGGGCGAGAGCGCCGGCGCCGGCTGGCCGGCCGCCATCGCCGCCAGCGCCTCGCGGGTCGCGCGTCCGGTGGCGGCCATCATCAGCCAGCCGATGGTCAGGCGCTCGGGCACGTTGCCGGCGTAGAAGCCTCCGGGGCGCCAGCCGGCGTTCCAGCGCCGGACCGCCGGCGTGTAGTCGAAGGCGTCGTGGTGCAGCCAGGTGTTCATGATCACCAGGCGGGCGAAGCGCTCGGGGAACTCGGCGGCCTGGGCCAGCCCGATGGGGCCGCCCCAGTCCTGGCAGAAGAGGGTGACGTCGCGCAGGTCCAGCTCGGCGACGAGCTGGGCCATCGCGCGTACGTGCCGGGCGATCGAGTACCAGTCGTCCAGGATCACCTTGTCCGACCGGCCGAAGCCGATGTGGTCGGGCGCGATGCACCGGTATCCCGCCGCCGCCAGCGCGGCGACGAGGTGGCGGTTCAGATAGCTCCAGGTGGGCATGCCGTGCATCAGCAGGGCGACCGGGCCGTCCGGCGGGCCGGCGTCCACATAGTGCATGCGCAGGCCGTCGACCTCGACGTAGCGGGGCGCCCACGGGTAGTCGGGCAGCCCCTCGAACGCGGAATCGGGCGCGCGGACGAACGGAACGCCGGCGTAGGTCTCGAGCACTTCGAGCCGGTCGGCCGGCGCGCGGGCCTCAGCCAGGCCAGTAGATGTATTCATCGGCTGTCGTCGCCTTCTCTTCGAGGGTCTTGTCGATCATCACCGGCATGGCGCCGGTGGCGGGGAACAGGGCCGGGCGACCGCCGCGGCGATGCTCGGCGATGGCCGCCTTGAGCTCGGCGACCTTGGCGGGGTTGGAGGCCGCCAGGTTGGTCTGCTCGGTGGGGTCCACGGCGACGTGGAACAGCCAGTCCTTCTTCGGATTGTCCGAGGTCTGGAGCTTCCAGCCGTCCTTCAGCACCGCCAGGTAGAAGCCGTCCTGCCAGAAGATGGCCTCGTGCGGCGGGGCGGCGGGCCGCGGGCCGGTCAGCCAGGGCAGCAGGTTCCTGCCGTCGATCGGCCGGTCCGTCGGCGGTGTCGTCCCGGCGGCCGCGGCGACGGTGGGCAGGAAGTCGATGTGGCTGACCGGGTCCTCGAGCCGCGTGCCGGGCTGGATCCTGCCTGGCCACGAAATGAAATAGGGCACCCGGATGCCGCCTTCGAAGAAGGTCAGCTTCCAGCCGCGATAGGGCTTGTTGACGTCGGGCAGGCCCAGGTAGCCGGCCCCGCCGTTGTCGCTGGTGAAGACCACGACGGTGTTGTCGGCCAGGCCCTCGTCGCGGAGGGTCTGCATCACGCGGCCGACGCTGCGGTCCAGCGCGCGCACCATCGCGGCGTAGACCCGCAGGCGATGATCCTGGATATGCGAGAGCGCGTCGTAGTCGGCCTTCGACGCCTGGAGGGGCGAGTGGACGCCCCAGTGGGCCAGGTAGAGGAAGAACGGCCGGTTCCTGTTGGCCTGGATCACCTTCACGGCTTCGTCGGTGTAGTAGTCGGTGAGGTAGCCGCGGGGCGAGAAGACCGGTCCTCCGTTGAACGAGGCCGCATAGGTCATCCGCGCCCAGATGAACTTGTCGATCGGGTCGAACCGGAGCTTGGCGTTCACGACCTGGGGGTCGTTCTCGGGGAGGTAGAGTCCGCTTGACATGAGCAGGCTCTCGTCGAAGCCCTGGGCGTTGGCGCCGAACGCCTTGCCGCCGCCCAGATGCCACTTGCCGATGTGGGCGGTGTGGTAGCCGCGGGCCTTGAGCACTTCGGCGACGGTGATCTCCGAGCCGGGCAATCCCTGTTCGGTCATGGGCGGCTGGGCCGCCTCGGCCCTGGCGTCGCGCAGCATGTCGTGGGGCCGCGTGCCGTCGTTGTAGAACAGCGTCATGATGCGCTGCATGCCGCCGGGCGTGGGCGTGAACTCGAACCCGTGCCGGGTGGGATAGCGGCCCGTCAGCAGCATGGCCCGCGACGGCGCGCAGGCCGCCGTGCCGGAATAGGCCTGGGACATGATCGCGCCGCTGGCGGCCAGGGCGTCGATGTTGGGGGTGGGGACCGTGCCGCCCGCCACGCCGCCGCCGAAGGTGGAGAGGTCGTTGATCCCCAGGTCGTCGGCCAGGATGAAGACGATATTCGGCGGGCGGTCGCCGGCCGCCGGCGTGTCCGGGCCGCGATTCCAGGTCACCTCGATGTTGGCGACCGGAGTCTCCTTGCCCCGCGAACCCACCACGAACAGGATGATCGAGCGGAAGTTCGCGGCCGCGACCGCGCCCAGGGCCACGACGACCAGCAGGACCGCCCCCAGGGTGATGAGGGTCTTGCGCGCCTTCATGACCTCAGGGCCTCGACCAGCAGGTTGCGCTCGATCTCGACCAGCAGGACGTAGGAGTCGGCGCTGTCCACGCGACGGCGGCTCTTGAGCTGGTCGCCGACGGTGGCCGACAGCATGTGGATGCGTGCCTGGGCGTACTTCCGGTCGTCGCCGATGATGGTGTCCTCGACGTCGAATACGGCCACCGGCGTGGCCTCGAGCCCTTCGGCGTAGTCGGGAGCGTCGCGGTCGCCCACGACCTGAACCAGAAGCATCGGGGTTTCGCCGAGCCGGGGCGGGGCGGGCGGGGCGCCCTCTGGCCGGAAGGTCGCGAGCACGATGGTGAAGTCCATGCCCGCGATCTTGTGGATGTGCCGTTCCTGGAACTCGGGCAGCCGCTGCATGTCGAGCTGCGAGACGCGGGTCGGGTACTTGGCGATGGCCACGCGGTCCCAGCGGGCGCCGTCGCCGACGAGCTGGTGGACGACCGGCGCGCGCAACGCGCCCATCGCGCCCACCTTGCCCAGTTCCTCCTGCGGCGAATAGAGGTCGTCGGCTTCCGAGCCGGAGAGGGTGGTCTGACGCCCGTCGGGATACTGCGCCACGGGATGGTAGCGCATGAGGTTGAGCGCCCACATGGGACGGGTGTCGTCCGTCCTCTGCCGCCAGCCCCGGATGTAATCCGTGTTGGGCGTTCCGTAGCTCATCATGGGACGCTCTTTCCTCGTCAGTAGCGTTTGCTGATCGCGAGCTTCACCACCCGGCCGACGGCCGAGGCGGTGAAGGGGTCGTAGTTGAGGCTGAGGCGTGCGAACGGCGGCGCCTCGTCGAACAGGTTGGTCACCGACAGCGACGCCCGGGTTTCCCACGGCAGTTCGGCGCGCACGGCGAGGTCGTGGGTGATGAAGGCCTTCACGGTCCGGCCGGCGGTGACGGTGAAGAGCTGGTTGCGCTCATCGCGATAGATCAGGGGATCGAAGACCCCCGAGCGCCGATCCTCCATCTCGCCGATGTAGTTGAGCGTCCAGCGCACGCTCAGCCGGTCGTTGCTCCACTCGGCGAAGGCCGAGCCCTTGAGGTCGGGCATGGGATAGATGCTGGTCTGGGCGTTCAGCGCGCCCGCGCCGTCAAAGGCGGGGGCCACCTCGATGCCGGCGATGCGCGTGCTGTCGACCTTGAACTTCGAGACGTGGGTCAGGCTGGCGCCCAGCGCGATGTCGCCGCCCCAGATATCGCGCCAGCGGTACTCCGCGCCCACGTCCACGCCGGCCAGGGTCTGGTCGGCGCCGTTGGCGTTCCGGACCAGAAGGCGGCTGATGTTCGCCGCGCCGCACGCGCCGTTGAACGTGAACCGTGCGACCAGTTCCGCAAAGGCCGGGTTCGCGCAGTTGTTGGCCCCGGCGGCGCCGTTCGGGAACACGGCCGAGACCAGGCCTGCGACCGGCTCGGTGGCGATCGGGTTCTCGAAGTCGAAGCGCCAGACGTCCACGGTGGCGCGCAGATTCCCCGGCGTCAGGATCACGCCCACCGAATAGGTGGTCGCCGTCTCGGGCTTGAGCGTGGGGTCGCCCTGGATGTCGATGGTGCGGAACGAGCCCAGGATGCTCTGCAGCGAACTGGCGACGTCGGAATTGCGCTGGGTGAGCGGCGGCGCGCGGAAGGTGGTCGAGGCCGAGCCGCGGAAGGCCAGCCAGTCGGTGGCGCGGAAACGGACGGCGAACTTCGGGTCGAAGGTGGTCCCCGCCTGGCCGCCATAGTCCTCGAAGCGGGCGGCCAGCTGGGCCTGGAGCCGGTCGGAGATGGGGAGCTGCAGCTCGGCGAACACCGCCTTCACCTCGCTGGAGATCTCCTGCGGCCGGCCGGTGGGGGTGAAAGCGAACGGGCCGACGCGGGCGTTGCCGGTGCAGTTCGTGACCCCGAATTCAGGCGTATTGACGCACGGCGAAACGAGGTTGTCCCGGAACGTGCTGAAGGCCGTCTCGTGGGTGTTGCGGCGGAACTGCGCCCCCGCCGCCCAGCTCAAGGGGCCGCCGGGCAGGTCGATCCCCGTCTCGCCGTCGAACACGGCGTCCAGCACGAGGGTGGTGGCGAGCAGGCTGGCCGACCCTTCCTGGAAGAACCAGGCCGTCACCTCCTCGCTGTTCGCGACGGCGGGATTGTAGCCCGGGTTGACGACGCCGGTGTTCGGATTGCCCGCGATCGCGTTGGAGAACGGGTTGTAGTAGAGGCAGCCGTTCTGGCCCGGCGTGTTGAGCGCGCGGTTGCAGTTGGGTCCGCCCAGGCCCCGCAGGGCCAGCTGGTAGCGGTTGATGAGCGTGTCGTAGGCGGTGTTGTAGGCGTCGTCCTCGCCGTAGGTGACCGCCAGGTTCCAGCCCAGCCTGTCGCCGAACGCCCGGCCACGCAGGTCGGCCGAGATCCGGAACAGCTCGTACTCGCGCACCCCCTTGGCGCCGCCGCCCTCGAAGATCGGGTTGCCGCCCAGGCCGTAGGGCCGGTTCAGCAGCAGGCGCACGCCGCCGGCGGGCGCGGGCCCCAGGTTGTTGGCGGCGTAGTAGGCGATGAGGCCCGGGTGGCTGGCGGGGACGTAGTAGGCGCCCGCCTGGGCGGGGATGGCCTGGGCTTCCGCCGTCGGCACGCCCAGGGCCGGATAGGACGGCGCCGTCGCCCAGCGCGGCACCTCGGTGCGGCCCCAGAGCCCCTCGACGTGCAGGAGGGCGCCGCCGGGCAGGTCGAGATTGACCTCGGCGTAGACCTGATAATGCTCCTCCTTCTCGACGAGGTTGTCGAAGGGGGTCGCCTGGGCGAGGCAGGCCGGGGTCGTGGCGTTGGCGAAGCCGGCGAAGCCGCCCAGCAGCGCGCAGGCCACGTCGCGCTGCGGCGCGCCCGCGGGGTTCAGCCCGTTGGCCGCCAACGGCAGGAAGCTGTGCGGGCTCGAGATGGGGTTCCAGCCCCCTTCCGGGTTCTCGGCATAGGACTTCACCGCCCAGTCGCGGTCGCGCACCGACAGCTCGGAGCGGTGCTGCCAGCCCGCGCTGATCAGCGCGTTGGCCCGCTCGCCGACCCAGCCGTAGGTCGCCGACAGGCCCCAATTGCCGCTGGAGCCTTCGATCGCCGAATAGTCCGCATTGACCTCGAGGCCCCTGAAGTCGCGCCGGGTGATGAAGTTCACGACGCCGGCGATGGCGTCCGAGCCGTAGGTGGCGGCGGCGCCGTCCTTCAGAACCTCCAGGCGGCCGATCGCGGCCACGGGGATCATGTTGGTGTCGACGATGCCCGTGCCGCCCTGGCCTGCGGGGTTGATCGGCATCCGCCGCCCGTTGAGCAGCACCAGGGTGCGCTGCGGGCCGATGCCTCGGAGGTTGACGCTGCCCGTGCCCTCCGAGGCCAGGGCGCGGTTGTCGAACTGGTTGCTCTCGCCCAGGACGCCGCTGCTGGCGGGCAGGGACTTCAGAAGGTCGACGACCGTCGGCGAGCCGCGGCGCTGGAGGTCTTCGGCGGTCAGCACATCGACGGGCAGGGCGCTCGTCTGCACGCCTCCCCGGATGTACGAGCCTGTCACCACCACTTCCTCCACCGTGGCGCGCGACTCGGATTGGGCCTGAGCCGATCCGGCGCCGCACAGCAGCCCGCAGGCCGCCAGCCCGACCGACGAAGCAAACAGCCGCGATCTGTAGGTCACGTCTTTCCTCCCCCATCATGGCCCGGCTTCGTTTGAATGTGAACCGGGACTCTTATTCCTGTTGCGTGGACCATCGCCTTGCCGCATAAAACTGTCAACAGAAGACAGTTATCTGAATGCACGATAACGTGCGGACTGCGGGAGGGAGGCGTCATGAGGCGAGGTTTGGGTGTGGGCCGTGCGGCGCCGGCGGCGGGTTCGGCCTTGGTGCTGGCCGGCGCCGCGCAGGCGGACGAGCCCAGGAACGATCCGAGCCAGTGGTTCCGGATCGCCCGGCCGGACGACCGGGTCGAGGTCTTCACCCACTACGACCGGATCTTCCCCGTCGATCGCCTGACGCCGTCGTCCCGGCCGCGCGCCTACGCCCGCGACGTGCGGCCGCTCGAGCCGGTGGCCTATGAGTTCGAGGGGCGCGAGGCGACCGTTGGCGACTACATGGCCCGCGCCAACGTCAACGGCCTGATGGTGCTGAAGGGCGGCAAGGTCGTGTTCGAGGCCTATCGCAACGGCGTGGGACCGGCGACCCAGCATTCCCTGTGGTCGGCGTCGAAGAGCTACACGATCACCGTCCTCGGCGTCGCCGTGCGGGAAGGGAGGATCGGCAGCATCGACGATCCCGTCGAAAAGTACGCGCCGCAGTTCAAGGGCACGGCCTACGGATCCGTCTCGATCCGGCACGTGGCGATGATGTCGTCAGGGATCCAGTTCTTCCACGACCGGGGCCGCCCGAACCGCAACGACATGTACCTGGCCCTGCTGGGCGGCAAGAACCTCGACGACTTCGCCGCCGAGCGCGGGCCGCGGGTCCCCCCAGGGACCGACTTCAACTACCTGGCGACCGACACCCATGTGCTGTCGGCCGTTCTGCGCGGCGCCTACGGGAAGCGTTACGCCGACATCGTGCAGGAGAAGCTGTGGACGCCGGCCGGCTTCTCCAGCGGGGCGTCCTGGTCGAAGCATGCGCGGGGGCCGGAGGGCGTGAACTTCGGCCACTGCTGCCTGCAGGCGACGCTCCAGGACTTCGCGCACCTGGGCCAGCTCTACCTCGACGACCTCGTCGTGGACGGGAAGCCCCTGACGCCCAAGGGGTGGGCCGACCTCGTCACCCGACCGTCGGCGCCCTTCCAGGAGCCCGGCGAGAAGCCCCGCGGCTACGCCATGCAGTTCTGGGTCCCGCAGGGCCACCAGGACGAGTCGATGGCGCTGGGCGCCTTCGGCCAGATCCTGTGGGTCGACCGCAAGCGCGGGGTCGTCGTCGCCCAGATCGCCGCCAACGGCGACAAGCCGCCGACCGACGCCGAGGAGAACGCCGTGTTCCGCGCCATCGTGGACGCGGCGCTCCGCAACCCGTGACCCCGATCCGAACCCGCAAAGCCTTCGCGTCCCAGGGAGCGCCCCAATGAACATCGCCGACATCACCGCCCGCATCGTCCGCATCGCCGCCAAGATCCCCTACCGCATGGGGCCCATGGAGGACGGGGGGGACGTCTATTTCGGGCTCGTCGTCACCGTGACGACGGACCAGGGCGTCAAGGGATACGGCGAGGTGTTCCTGACGCCCGGCTGGTATGCGCCCGACACGCCGATGGGGATGATCGGGATCGTCGAGCGCACCTTTGCGCCCGCGCTCGAGGGCGTGTGCGTCATGGACACCGAGCGCGTCGTGGCCGTGATGGACAAGGCCTGGGAGCTGGGCAACCTGTTCGCCAAGTCGGCGGTCGAGCTGGCCGTGCACGACGCGGCCGCCCGCAGCATCGGCCGGTCGGTCTGCGACCTGATGGGCGGCCGGGTGCGCGACCGCTTCGCGCTGTCGGGCGGCGTCGGGCACGACACGCCCGACCGCATGGCGGCGACCGCGAAGACGCTGGTCGACCGGGGGTTCCGCACCATCAAGCTGAAGATCGGCGCCAAGACCGACCCCGAGTTCGACGTCGTCCGCGTGCGTACGGTGCGCGAGGAGATCGGCCCGGACGTCAAGCTGCGGCTGGACGGCAACGGCGTCTTCACCGTGCCCGAGGCCATCCGCCTGATCCGCAAGCTGGAGCCGTACGACCTGGAGCATGTGGAACAGCCGGTGCCGGGCTGGAACGTGGACGGCATGGCTGAGATCCGGTCCAAGATCGGCGCGCCCCTGATGGCCGACGAGTCGGTCCACAGCGTCCAGGACGCCATGCGGGTGGTGAAGGCCGGCGCGGCCGACGCGGTGAAGATCAAGATCGCCAAGACCGGCGGCTACCGCCGCAGCCAGCAGATCGCCGCCATCTGTTCGTCGGCGGGCGTGGATGTGCTGATCGGCCAGGGCATCGGCACCAGCCTCCAGGCGCTGGCCGAGCTGCACTTCGCCTGCTCGCACGCCGCGGTGAAGCCGGCCGCCGAGTTCATCGGCTCGGACAAGCTGACCGACGACATCCTGAAGTCGCCCATGACCATCGAGGACGGCGATGCGGTCCTGCCGCCTGGCCCGGGCTGCGGCATCGAGGTGGACGAGCGCAAGCTGGAGTCTCTGAGCGTCGCCCTTCCCGCCAAGCGCGCCGCCTGACGGAGGACGAGGCCATGAACGTCATCGACACCCTGAAGCGGCCGCACCAGCCCTATGGCCGCGCCTGGGTCGACCGCGCCCGGCGCGAGATCGGGGCCGATCTCATGGGGGTCCTGGCCGTGACGCCCGAGTCGCATCCCGACTTCATCTACGGTGTCCAGGCCTTCCTTCCGACCGCCAAGGCGGCGGTGATCCTGGCCAACGAGATGGGGTCCGAGACGGTCAACTTGGTGAAGCCGCCGGCCAAGTACGCGGGCAAGGTCAAGACCGGCGCGCTGCTCTCGCCGCACGTGGTCCAGGTGACGTCCGAGTTGGACCACGCCAGCTCGATGCTGGCGCGGATGCTCAAGCAGGCGGGCTTCCGCACTCTGGCGCTGCCCAGCCGCGGCCTGCCGTTCCGGCCCGGCCAACTCAAGGCGGCGCTGTCCTATTGCCACATCGCCGAGGCGGCGGGCATGGGCACGGTCGGCACCCACAGCTTCCTCATCACACCCGAGTTCGGCACCCGCATACGCCTGACCTGCGTGCTGACCGAGGCGCCGTTGCAGACCACCGTCCGCGTCGATCCGGTGGACGACTGCACCCACTGCCTGGACTGCGTGAAGATCTGCCCGGTGGGGGCCATCTCCTCGCCCGGCCCCGGCCGGCGCTACGAGGTCGACGGTATGCGCTGCAAGATGTACCGCGACATGGTCGACAACTGCGGGCTCTGCCAGAAGGTCTGCAGCTACTCCACCCATCACTCCGAGATCGGCGACGGCCCGCTGGTGGCCAAGGTCCACTTCCCGGCTCCGCCGGTCGCGGACTACGATCAGGTCGATGCCCCTTGAGCGAGCGATCCAACCGCTTCGCGGAACTGCTGGTGGAGGACGACGCCTATCACCTAGCCTCGCGCGGGGTGCTGCGCGTACGGGGCCGCAAGGGGCGCGAGGCGCTCCAGAGCCTGCTCACCAACGCGATCCCCGAGGGGGTCCGGGCGGCGACCTATGGGGCGGTGGTGGACGCCGACGGCCGCGTGGCGGGCGACATGCTGGTCGTGCCCGACGAGGGCGAGCTGCTGATCGACTGCGACCGCGGGCAGGCGCCGGTCTGGATCGACCTGATCCGCGCCCGCGGCGGCGCGGGAACGGACGTGGCCGACGAGACGGCCCGCTGGCGCGTCTTCGGGCTGCTCAACAACCAGTCGGTGTTCGACGACGGCACGCCCTACATCCGCTACGCCGACCCGCGTCGCCACGAACTGGGCAGCCGCGTGCTGCGGCCGGTCGAGGCGCGGGAGAGCCTGTCGTGGCGACACGAGGGCAAATGGCGGGCGCACGCCTATCGCCTGGGCGTCGCCGGGAGCGAGGTGTTCGGCCGCGCGCGGCTGGACGTGTTCGAGGCCGGCCTGCACGGGCTGAGCGCGCTGCACCCCGCCCGGCTGGAATCCCTGGGCCTGCCCGCGATGGAGGCCGGTCCGCCAGCCGTGTCCCGGCGCCTGCTGCCCTTCCGCGTCGAGCCGTCGGGCCCGGGCGTGCCGGTGATGCTGGGCGAACCCGTCACGGGCGGCGCCGAGGAGGTCGGCCGGGTGGTGGCGATCCAGGGGCTGTTCGGACTGGCGGTGATGGCGCTGGAGCCCTGGCGCGCCGCGCTCGAGGCCGAACCCCTGCTCCGCTGTGCGGGCGAACAGGTGCTGCCCACCTGGCCCACCTGGCTGGGGCGCGAGAGCACGGGGCGCGCCAGCCCGGCCGCCCGCGCGTGATCCGGCCGGCGGCGTCCGGCGCGTGAGCGGGCTGGAGCCGTTCCAGCTCGGCCTCATCCTGGCGGTGGTCTTCCTGTCGGGCGTGCTGCGCGGCCTCACCGGCTTCGGCTTTGCGATCGCCGCCGTGCCGCTGCTGTCGCTGGTCCTCGAACCCCGGGCCGCGGTGGCGGCGGTGGTGCTGCTCCAGCTCGCCATCGGCCTGACCGACGCGCCGAAGGCCTGGGGCGAGGCCTGGCGCGCGCCGCTGCCCTGGCTGATCGCCGGCGCGGTGGTGGGCACGCCGGCGGGGATGGCCGCCCTGCGCCTCCTGCCGCCCGACCCGGCGCGCCTCATCGCCGCGGCGGCCGCCGCGCTGGCCCTGGCGGCCGTGTGGCGCGGCCCGGCGCGGTCGGGCGCCGCCCGCGCGCATCCGGGCTGGGTCGGCCTGGCGTCGGGCCTGCTGAACGGCCTGGCCGCCATCCCGGGGCCTCCCGTGGTCGCCCACGTGCTCAACGCCTCGGTGGGCGAGGCTTCGGCGCGCGCCGCGCTCATCGTCTTCTTCGCTGCGACGGCGGCGCTGGCGACCCTCTCCGGCGTCGCCCTCGGGGTCATCGGATGGCCCGATGCGGCCCTGGCCGCGGCAGGCTTCCCCGCGCTGATGGCCGGCGCCGCGCTGGGCGCCCGGCTGTTCCGGCTCGGATCGCCCACCCTCTACCGCCGCGCGGCGCTGGCCGTCCTGGCCGTCTCGGCCCTGGCCGCCGGACTCAAGGGATTGGCCGGCCTGGCATGAGGCCAGGTGGCGGCTGCGCTGGCGGCCCGGGAGGGACTCGAACCCCCGACCTTGGCTTTAGGAAAGCCCTGCTCTATCCGGCTGAGCTACCGGGCCGCGCTTGCGAGACGGGCTGCTTAGCCGAAGACCTCGCGAACCTCCAGCGCCGGACGCGCCGTGAGGCGCGGGCGCCACAGGGTGTCACAGGGCGCCCAGGGTCGTCGGCCCGTCGTGATCGTCCGCGCAGAGGCTGTGGTCGCCCAGGGCCTCGATCACCCGGCAGTCGCCGGCGCGGCCGTCGCAGTCGGCGCGGGCCATCCGCCGCAGTTCGCGCCGCAGGGCCTGGAGCCGCTCGATCTTCCCTTCGACGACCGCGAGTTGCTCGGCGGCGAGGGCGTTGGCTTCGGCGCAGGGCCGGTCGGGGTCGTCGGCGAGGGCCAGCAGGGACCGGATGGCCTCGACCGCGAAGCCGAGCTGACGGGCGTGCTTGATGAAGGCCAGGCGCCGGACGTCGGCCTCGCCGTAGAGCCGCCGGTCGCTCTCCGTACGCTCGGGCTCGGGCAGCAGGCCGATCTGTTCGTAGAAGCGGATGGTCGGGACCTTCACGTCCGTGGCGCGGGCCAGCCGTCCGATGCTGAGCGACGTCATGGGAATCCTCTCGCGGCGCGAGGCGAAAATAGGCGCTTGATCCTCTAGCGGCTAGAGGATGCAGGATGGTCGCATGTCGAGCTGTTCCCCTTCCGAAGGCGCCGGCGAGCACGGCTGCTGCGGCCACGACGTGGTCTTCGACGGCGCCTCGCCGGGCTATCGGCGCGCCCTGACGGCGGTGATCTGGATCAACGCGGTCGCGTTCGTCGTCGTCGCGATCGGGAGCTGGCTCGCCGGCTCCGCATCGCTGGCCGCCAACACCCTGGATTTCGCCGCCGACGCCGCGACCTACGGCATCAGCCTCTGGGCCATCGGCCGGTCGGTGGAGGTGCGCAGCGGCGCGGCTCTGGTGAAGGGCGCGAGCCTGGCGTTGATGGCGATGGGCATCCTGGGATTCGCCGTCTGGCGGGCGTTCACCGGCGCCCCGCCGGAAGCGGTGGCGATCTCGGGCCTCGGCCTGTTCGGCGCGGCGGCGAACCTGGTGGCGGCCCTGCTCCTGATGCGCTACCGCGACGGCGACGCCAACGTGCGCTCGGTGTGGCTCTGCACGCGCAACGACCTGATCCAGTGCGTGGCCGTGGCCCTGACGGGCGTGGCGGTCTGGCTGACCGGATCGCGTTGGCCCGACCTGATCGTGGGCGTGCTGCTGGCGGCGGTCTTCCTGCGCTCGGCCTGGCAGATCGTGGTCCAGGCCCGCGGCGAGCTTCGCGCCGCCCGGGACCCGGCGCGCAACTTTGTAACGCATTCCCGCCATCCCACGGCCTCGCTATAGGGGCGGCGATGATGCGGTCGTGGACAGGATGGCGGTGGGTGGCGGGCCTGATGGCCGCGCTCCTGCTCGCGCCCCTGGGCCCGGCCCCGGCGGCCGCGGCGCCCGCCTGTCCCGATGACCCCGCGCCTCTGGTCCGGTTCGAGGCGGGGGAGACGACGCCCTACGGCGGTGAAGTTGTCGGGGGCGTGGTCACCGAGACCGACCCCCTCGGCGCCGACGATACGATCCAGGCGTCCACCGCGCCTGCCGGCGATGTCTGTGCGGACGGCTGCGTCGCCTGCGGGCACTGCCAGTCGCATCACACGGCGATTGGCGCGCCGGCCGGTCCTGCGGCCGCGCCTCCGCGCTTCGCCCTTCCCGAGCGGCGCGCCCATTCCGGCGCCGCCGCGCCGCCTTCTCACCTGACCGACCGCCTGAAGCGTCCGCCTCGCGCCTGACGACCCATGCGCGCCCGCCGCGCCCCGTCGTCAATGCAGAGGAATCTCCATGCCTTCCCCATCGCTGGGGGCCCGGATCGCGGGCCTCCTGGCTTCCGTCGCCCTTGCGGCGCCGGCGGCCGCCCAGACGCCCCCGGGACTCGCCCAGACGCCCCTCGGGCTTCCCGAGGCGCTGGCCCGCGCGAGCGGGGCCGATCCGTCCGCGGCGGCGGCCGAGGCCCGCCTGGCCGCCGCCGAAGCGGGCGTCCGGCAGGCCGCCGTCCGTCCCAATGCGTCGCTCGACCTCCAGGTCGAGAACTTCGCCGGCAGCGGCCCCTATTCGGTCGTCGGCCGCAGCGAGACGACGCTGAGCTACGAGCGCCCCCTGGAGCGCGGCGGCAAGCGTGAGGCCCGCACCGCCCAGGCGCGCGCCGAGGCCGCAGTGGTGCGCCTGCGCGCCGAGGTGCTGCGCCTGGACTTCCTGCGCGATGTGCAGACGACCTACGCCGAGGCGCTGGCCGCCGAGGCCGAGCTGCTGATCGCCGACGCCCGACTGGTCGCCGTCCAGGCGTCCCAGCGCGACGTCGTCCGCCGGGTGAAGGGCGCCCGAGATCCCCTGTTCGCCGCCTCGCGCGCCGAAGCGCTCACCGCCCAGGCGGAGATCGAACGCGACCGTGCGCGCGAGGCCGCCCGTACGGCCAGGGCGCAGCTCGCCGCAACCTGGGACGGGTCGCCGGACTTCACCCTGAAGCTGGACGACTTCTTCAACGTGACGCCTCCCGATTCCGGGCCATCCGCCGGCGTCCCGGCTGGAGCGGCGCCGGACGCGGCGCTTCTGGAAGCCGAACGCGATGTCGCCGCCGCCGCGCTGCGCGTGGCCCGGACCCGCGAGGTCGCCGATCCGACCCTGCGCGCGGGCGTCCGCTACTTCGGCGAGGGCGACGAGGCGGCCCTGGTGATCGGCGGCTCGATCCCCCTGGGTGTGCGCGCCAGCGCCCGCGCCGGCATCGACCGCGCGCGCGCCGAACATCTCGCCGCCGAACAGGAGATCGCGGCCGAGCGCACCCTTCGTGACCGGCGGATCGCCCGGCTCGAGGCCCGGATGCGGGCGATGGCGGTCGAAGCCGAGCGCATCCGCGCCGAGGTCGTCCCGCATGCGATCCGGACGGTCGAGCAGGTGACGGCCGGCTTCAACCGGGGCGGCTTCGAGTTCCGCGACGTGGCCGAGGCCGAGCGCGCGCTGGCCGACGCCCGCACCCGCCGCGTCGAGGTGCTGCGTGACTTCCACATGGCCCAGGCCGAGCTCGACCGCCTGACGGGCCGGTACCGCGCCCTGGCCAAGACATCCTTCGAGGAGCGCCGCTGATGCTCAGGACGACACCCACCCTGGCGGCGCTGGCCGTCGCCCTGCTTCTCGCGGGTTGCACGGACGGGGGGCGCGAGGCGGGCGCCGATGCGCACGGTCACGCCGAAGGCGCCGGAGAGGCGGACCACGACTCCGAAAGAGGCCCTCAGGGCGGCCGCCTCCTGCGGAGCGGTGATTTCGCCCTGGAACTGCTGATCTACGAGGCCGGCGCATCGCCGGAGTTCCACGCCTACGCCTATCGGAAGGGCAAGCCGGTCAGCCCGGACACGGTGAAGGTCGAGGTCGAGCTCGGCCGCCTGGACGGCGAGGTCGATCGCTTCACCTTCGCGCCGCAGGGGGACTTCCTGCGCGGCCTGGGAGTAGTCGAGGAGCCGCATTCCTTCGACGTGAAGGTGCGCGCCTCCGAGGGTGGGCGGTCTCACCAGTGGGCCTATGAGTCGTACGAGGGCCGCACCACCCTGACGCCGGAGGCCGCCACCGCCGGCGGCGTGAGGACCGAGGCGGCGGGGCCCACCACCATGCCCGAGATCGTGGAGATGGCCGGCCGCGTGGAAATCACCCCCGAGGGCCAGGGCGAGGTGCGCGCCTGGTACCCCGGCCGGGTCATGTCGATGACGGCCAAGCTGGGCGAAAACGTCCGCAAGGGCCAGGTGCTCGCCCGCGTGGAGTCGAGCAGCAGCCTCCAGACCTACTCGATCCCCGCGCCGATCAGCGGCGTCGTGATCCAGAAGGGCATGAACGTCGGCGACGTCACCTATGAGCGGCCGCTGTACGTCATCGCCGACCCTGACCGGCTGCACGCCGAATTCTTCGTCTATCCGCGCGACGCCGAGCGGGTGCGGGAGGGGCAGAAAGTCGAGGTCCGCACGCTCTCGGGCGAAACCCGCGTCCGCGCGCCCGTGGAGGCCGTGGTCCCGGTCGCCGACCTCACCAGCCAGACGCTGCGCGCCCATGTGCACCTGCCGCCCGGCGCCTCCCGAGCGTTCAAGCCCGGAATGGGCGTGGAGGGCGCCTTCGAGGTGGCGTCGCGCCAGGTTGCGCTCGCGGTGCGGACCCGGGCGATCCAGCGCTTCCGCGACGCCGAGGCCGTCTTCGTGAGGGTGGGGAACACCTACGAAGCCCGGCTGCTGGAACTTGGCCGCAGGACGCCGGAGTGGACAGAGGTCTTGGGCGGCCTGAAGCCCGGCGCCGAATACGTCACCGACGGCGCCTTCCTGATCCGCGCGGACATCGAGAAGTCCGGCGCGGCGCATGATCACTGAGGGACGCGCCATGCTGGAACGGATCATCGCGACATCCATCCGCTGGCGCTGGCTGGTGCTGGCGCTGGCCCTGCTGAGCGCCGTCGTGGGCGTCTGGAGCTTCCAGCGCCTGCCCATCGACGCCACGCCCGACATCACCAACGTACAGGTGCAGATCAACACAGAGGCTCCGGGCTTCTCGCCCCTGGAGGCCGAACAACGGGTCACCTTTCCCGTGGAGACGGCGATCGCCGGCCTGCCGGGGCTGGACTACACGCGCTCGATCTCGCGCTACGGCCTCTCGCAGGTGACGGTCGTCTTCAGGGACGGCACGGACATCTACTTCGCCCGCCAACTGGTGAACGAGCGGCTGCAGTCGGCGCGGGAACGACTGCCTGACGGCCTGTCGCCCGAACTGGGCCCGATCACCACCGGCCTCGGCGAGATCTTCCATTATACGCTTCAGGCCCGGCCCGGCGCGCGCAAGCCCGACGGTTCCGCGTACACGCCGGAAGACCTCCGGACGCTACAGGACTGGGTGATCCGTCCGCAGCTTCGCAACACGCCCGGCGTCACCGAGGTCAACTCCATCGGCGGCTTCGAACGCCAGTACCACGTCACCCCCCGCCCCGAGCGGCTGTCGGCCTACGGCGTGACGATGGCCGAGGTGATCGAGGCGCTGAAGGCCAACAACGCCAATGTGGGTGCGGGCTATGTCGAGCGCTACGGCGAGCAGTACCTCGTGCGGGCGCCCGGCCAGGCGAACGGCGTCCAGGACCTGGCGTCGGTGATCATCGTCAACCGGGGCGGCGCGCCGATCCGCGTGGCCGACGTGGCCGACGTGGGCCTCGGCGAGGAACTGCGCACCGGCGCCGCCACCCAGAACGGCCGCGAGGTGGTGCTCGGCACCGCCTTCATGCTGATGGGCGAGAACAGCCGCACGGTCGCGCGTGCCGCCGCCCAGAAGCTGGAGGAGGCCGCGAAAGCGTTGCCGCCCGGCGTGGAGGCGACCCCGGTCTACGACCGCACCAAGCTGGTCGACCGCACCATCCGGACCGTCGAGACCAACCTGCTGGAGGGCGCGCTCCTGGTAGTCGTCGTGCTCTTCCTGCTGCTCGGCAACATACGGGCGGCGCTGATCACCGCGGCCATCATCCCGCTGTCCATGTTCCTGACCATCACCGGGATGGCGCAGTCGAAGGTGTCGGGCAACCTGATGAGCCTGGGCGCGCTCGACTTCGGCCTGATCGTCGATGGCGCCGTGATCATCGTGGAGAACTGTCTGCGTCGCTTCGGCGAGACCCAGCACAGGCTGGGGCGCCTGCTCACGCGCGACGAGCGGTTCGGCCTGGCGGCCGAGGCCACCGGCGAGGTGATCCGGCCGTCGCTGTTCGGCGTGCTGATCATCACCCTGGTCTATGTGCCCATCTTCGCCCTCGGGGGCGTGGAGGGGAAGATGTTCCATCCGATGGCGATCACCGTCGTGATGGCGCTGACCGCCGCCCTGGTCCTGTCGCTCACCTTCGTACCCGCGGCGGTCGCCCTCTTCGTGACCGGCAAGGTCGAGGAGAAGGACAGCCGGGTCATGCGCGGCGCCCGGCGCGGCTATGCGCCGGCGCTGGACTGGGCCATGAAGCGGCCCGTGCCCGTGGTGGCCGCCGCCGTCGCCCTGGTGCTGGCGTCCGGCCTCGCCGCCAGCCGGATGGGGTCGGAGTTCATCCCCACCCTGGACGAGGGCGACATCGCCCTGCACGCCCTGCGTGTTCCCGGAACGAGCCTGACCCAGGCCGTCAAGATGCAGGCCGACCTCGAGAGGCGCATCAAGAGCTTCCCGGAGGTCGAGCGGGTGTTCAGCAAGATCGGCACCGCCGAGGTCCAGACCGATCCCATGCCTCCCAACGTCGCCGACACCCTGGTGATGCTCAAGGACCGCAAGGCGTGGCCGAACCCGCGCAAATCCAAGGCGCAGCTGGTGTCCGAGATCCAGGCGGCGGTCGCGACGGCGCCGGGCAACAACTACGAGTTCACCCAGCCCATCGAGATGCGCTTCAACGAGCTGCTTTCGGGCGTGCGCGCCGATGTCGCGGTCAAGGTCTATGGCGACGACATGGACCGGCTGGTGGAGTTGGGCAAGGCGATCGAGCGGGTGGTGGCCGGCGTGGACGGCGCCCAGGACGTCAGCAGCGAACAGGCGACGGGGCTTCCGGTCCTGCAGATCACGCCGGACAGGGCGGCTCTGGCCCGTCTCGGCCTGAACGTCAGGGATGTCCAGGACCTCGTCGCGGCCTCGCTGGGCGGGACGGTCGTCGGCCAGGTCTTCGAGGGCGATCGCCGGTTCGACGTGGTGGTGCGGTTGCCCGAGGACATCCGGGGCCAGGTCGACCGCATCGGGGACCTGCGCGTGCCCTTGCCGGCCCTCGCCGGCGAGCCGCGCCGCTTCGTTCCCCTCGCCGACGTGGCCGGCGTGAACGTCGAGATCGGCCCGAACCAGATCAGCCGCGAGGACGGCAAGCGCCGCGTGGTGGTGACCGCCAACGTCCGGGACCGGGACCTGGGTTCGTTCATCGCGGAGGTGCGCCGCAAGGTCGACGCCGAGGTCGCGGCGCCGCCCGGCTACTGGGTCGGCTACGGCGGCACATTCGAGCAGCTCATTTCGGCCGCCCGGCGACTGCAGCTCGTGGTTCCGGCCACGCTGGTCCTGATCTTCGGCCTCCTGTTCATGCTCTTCCGCTCCGGACGCGACGCCGCGATCGTCTTCTCGGGCGTGCCGATGGCGCTGACCGGCGGCGTGGCCGCTCTGCTGCTGCGCGGCCTGCCGCTGTCGATCTCGGCGGGCGTCGGCTTCATCGCGCTCTCGGGCGTGGCGGTGCTGAACGGTGTGGTGATGGTCAGCTTCATCCGCGGCCTGCTGGCCCAGGGGCGTCCGCTGCGGCAGGCGATCCGCGAGGGGGCGCTCACGCGCCTGCGGCCCGTACTGATGACGGCGCTGGTCGCGAGCCTCGGCTTCGTGCCGATGGCCTTCAACACCGGCCCCGGAGCCGAGGTGCAACGACCTCTCGCGACGGTGGTGATCGGCGGGGTGCTGTCGTCCACGGCGCTGACGCTGCTGGTGCTGCCCGCACTGTATCTGCTGGCGCACCGACGCCGGCAGGGGCCGGCGGCGCCGCCCTGAGTTGTGCGACATCGAACGGCCGTAATTTCCGGCGCAGGTGACGGTTGCTTGGTGGGGACTTTTCAGGTCTGCCGGCCGGGTCCGGATCGTCCAGCCTCACGGGCTGTGGGCGTGGGGCGGATCCCGGCGGCATAGGGATGACTGCACGCGTGAACGCGATTCTCTGCCCCAACTGCAAGGCGCCGGTCTACAAGGTGAGACCGGTGCGCCTCCCCGCCGATCCCGACAGCCGCCGATGGGAAGGGCCGGCCCCCGCCGCCCTGGGGTTCGTCTGCACGCAGTGCTCGGTCCTGCTGCCGCTCTCCGCGGTGTGGGAGCCGGAGACGGCGACCGCCTGATAACAACCAGCCGGGCGACAACCGGCCCGGGCGACAACCGGCCCAGGGGCGATCGCGCAAAGGAAGACGCCCGGCGCGAGGCCGGGCGTTCCGTCGTCCGTAACAGAATCTGGCGGATCAGGCGGCCGCGGCGGCCGTCTTCACCAGCGACTTGTTCAGCATGGCGATGGCCGCGTCGCGGTCGATGCGCTCGATGGCGGCGACTTCGCGGGCCATGCGGTCCAGGGCGCTCTCGTAGAGCTGGCGCTCGGAATAGGACTGCTCGGGCTGGTTCTCGGCGCGGTGCAGGTCGCGCACCACCTCGGCGATCGAGATCAGGTCGCCCGAGTTGATCTTGGCCTCGTACTCCTGGGCGCGGCGCGACCACATGGTGCGCTTCACCCGGGCGCGGCCCTTCAGGGTGGTGAGCGCCTTCGACACCACGCCGGTCTCGGCCAGCGAGCGAAGGCCGGCCGTCTTGGCCTTGGCCGTGGGAACCCGCAGCGTCATCTTCTCGTGGTCGAAGGTGATGACGTAGACTTCAAGCTTCAGACCGGCGACTTCCTGGGTCTCGATCCCCTGGACCTGCCCCACGCCGTGCGCGGGATAGACCACATGGTCGCCGACCTGGAATTCATGACCGCTCTTGCTCATGGAAATACCTCTCATAACCGCCCGCGGAACCGCGGAACTGCCGTCAGAGCTTCCGGAAGCGCGAAAAAGCCATCCCATCCGCGGAACGGAGCGCGGCGGCCTCAACGCTGTGGAACGGAAGCTGACCTCTTAAGACACCCTTCGCCCGTGCCGACCGCCCTTCTGAAGGAGGCCGTCGGCCGGCTCATCTGTTGCAGACCGACCTGGGCGAAGCCTTCGTGTCGTGTCGAAGGCGACATTAACACAAAAACGTGCGGAATGAAAGGGTTGGGCCGGCCCGTGGTCAAGGTCGGCTCAGGAGCCGCGTCCCGGCTTCTCGGAGAAGTATTTCTCGAACTTGCCCGTCTCGCGCTCAAACTCTTCCCGGTCGGCGGGGGGTTCGCCCTTCACCGTGATGTTCGGCCACACCTTCGAGTATTCGGTGTTGATGCGCAGCCACTTGCTGTCCGGATCATCTTCGGTGTCGGGCTTGATCGCGTCGACCGGGCATTCGGGTTCGCAGACGCCGCAGTCGATACACTCGTCCGGATTGATCGCCAGGAAGTTCTCGCCCTCGTAGAAGCAGTCGACCGGGCATACCTCCACGCAGTCCATGAACTTACATTTGATGCAGGGATCCATCACGATGTAGGTCATGGCGGCGACTTGAAACTCCGGCGGGTGTCCCGCGCTCGTATTCGGGGCGCGGGTTTTTCACGGCCCGGGCGCCGGATGTCAATGCGACGGGCCGTCAGGATTTCTGCAAGGCGGCCCAGGGCGCTCTCAGGGCGTGGCCGTGCGGCCAATCCAGGGCCAGGCGGCGGGCTTGGGTCCGAAGCGGTTCGCACCGCGGCTTCCGGGCCAGGCGGCGACCAGCACCAGGCAGGCCCAGGGAAAGAGGCTGGCGGCGACGTACATCCACGACGCGCCGGGGTCCCTCGCTGCGGTTATGGCTAGGCACATTTCGAGCGTGATGGCTGCGGCGAGCCACCAGCCGGTCCGCCCCAGGTCGTGAAGCCGACGGATCGTCTGGAAGATCAGCGCCCAGGACAGGATGGCCTCCACCAGGCCGTTCTCCGCCCAGGCCGCCAGGTAGGCCCAAGGCAGGATCGCCGTCAGCCAAAGGAGGTACTCGCCCCGCGACCCGCGGCCGCGCAACCAGCGCCAGCCCGTCAGGAACGTCCCTGGCGCGCTCATGCGGCCCTATCCGAAGGTCTCGGCGGGGTTCGCCGCCTTGCGGCCGGGCGGTGGGCCGAACTCGTTGTCGAACGGCTGTCCGGGAAGGCACCCCAGGACGACGATACCCGCGAGCACGACCCCCGCTGCAGCGAGAGCCGCCGGGTCGGGACCGAGGGCGAACTGGAGCGCGAACGCGAGCACGCTGGCGGCGACGTTGAAGATCGGGGCGATCCAGCCCGTCCAGCCCAGGTCGTGCAGTCGGCGGATCCAGACCAGCAGCCGTACGATCGCGACCGCAAGCGTGGCGACCGGGCCGAGGCCGAAGAGCAGGATCTCGATGACCAGGAGCGGGGCGATCCAGATCCAGTATTCCTTGCGGTTCGCCCGCCCGGACAGCCAGCCGAGCTTCAACCCCGCGCGGCCGCTGGTGGCCTGTTGCAGCCTGTCGGTCATGCGACGCCCCAATCTTCCCGGCGAGACTGTGGCTCAGCTTTCTTCCAACGTCGAGTAGAGCGACCGCGCCTCGTCGGCCGGACCGCGGCGCTCGCCGAGGGCCGCCACCTGCACCGCCACCAGCCGCCCGCCCAGGGCGAAGACCAGGCGGTCACCCACCTTCACGGGGCGAGCGGGCTTCTCCAGCCGGGTCTCCTGACCGCTGCGGGTGAGGCGGACCCGGCCGGCTTCCAGGTGCTTCGCGGCCAGCGCGCGCGTCTTGAAGAACCGTGCGCGCCACAGCCATACGTCGGCCCGGCAGGACTCGGCGTCGTTCACTTGGGGGCGGCTTTCCGACGCCGGCGGCGTGACGCCGCACGTTCCGGCGGTCGCGGCGGCGGCTCGCGGAGCGCGGCCAGCGCGGCGAAGGGCGAATGGGGCCGGGCCGCCGCCGGAGGGGCGATCCCCTTTTCGCCCCGGCGGCGCCAGGCCGGCGGTTCGCCGTCCTTCGGCTTGCGGGCGGGCGCATAGCCCAGGCCGCGCAGGATCGCGTCCGCCTCGACGTCGCTCCAGCCCAGGGTCTCGCGCGTCGCATCCGGCAGGACGATACCGCCACCCTGCCGCGGCGCGGCGCGCATCAACTCGTCCAGGCGTTCGAGCTGCTCCACCGGTACGGCCAGCCGCCGCACGGCGCGCAGGCCCCAGGCCGCGAGCACCCGAGGGGGCGGCGCCGGCTCGGGCAGGGGACTCGGGCGATCGGCGGGTGGCCGCCAGCCCGCCGCATCGCGCCCCGCCAGGGCCTGCAGCAGGCTCTGCGCCGGCGGCTTGAGCAGCCCCGGTAGGAACAGGGAGTGCGCCCCGATCCGGACGCCCAGGCCGCGAAGCGCCCGCCGCTCCACCTGGCTCAGCGCCCGGGTCTCGCCGCGCACCTCGGCCCGGTCGAGGATGCCGCCGGCTTCGATCAGGCGATACGCAATTCCGCGCGGGAGCCCCCTGACACGGCCGTCCGCGACCGCCGCGTCGAGCCGGCGCAGGGGCGCCAGCCGCCGGCCGGCTTCCGCGGCGACGAAGGCCTCGAGCCGTCGCGCCGCGCGCTGTCGGGCCGAATCGTCGCCCAGGTCGCCCAGGAGCCTGACGCGGGGGTTGAACGGCTGGCCGCCCGCGACGACCCCGACCACGGCGCCGGCCCACACGAGCGCGCCGTCCGGCTGCAGGGACAGGTCCTCGTCCGCCGCACCCGCCAGCCGGCCCAGCCGCCGCGCCACCTCGGGCCCGACCGCGTGCTGCGCCGCCGCCCGCAGGGCCTTGGCTTCCAGCACCGTCGCGCCCTGCGCCGCCTCGAAGCTCACGCCGGAGAGGCGGCCGACGTAGTGGCCCTCCACGGTCACCGCGCCGTCGGCGGCCACGCCGGCGAGCATCTCCTCGCGCACGCGCAGGCCGCGCATGAGGGCGCTGGTCCGCCGGTCCACGAACCGGGCCATCAGTTTCTCGTGCAGGGTGTCGGAGAGGCGGTCCTCCAGGCCCCGCGTGCGCCCCTGCCATTCGATGGGGTCGACCAGCCAGTCGGGCCGGTTGGCCACGTAGGCCAGGGTCCGGACGCTGGCCAGGCGGCCGGCCAGGGCGTCGATCTCGCCGTCGGTGCGGTCCAGGTGATCGTACTGCCGCGCGATCCAGTCGTCGCCGATCCGCCGCCGCCGCTCGGTGAGCTGGAGGAAGAAGGCCTTGACCAGCGCGATGTGGTCCTCGGCGGGCGCCTTGCGGAAGTCGGGCGTCTGGCAGGCGTCCCACAGGCGCGCGAGGTTTGTGCGGTCACGGGCGCGGGTCTGCACCGTCTCGTCCCCGGCCAGCGCCTTCAGCATGGTTTCGTCCAGCGCTTCGGCCGACAGCTTCAGGCCCTCGCGATCGGGGAGCCTGGCCAGGCTCTTGAGCAGCGCCGGGAGGGACCCGAAATCCAGCTTCGAGTTGCGCCATTCCGCCCCGGCCACGGGCTCGAAGCTATGGTTCTCGACGGCCTCGACCAGGTCGGGGTCCATGTCCTCGGCCTCGCCGGTGACGCCGAAGGTCCCGTTCGCCTGGTAGCGGCCCGCCCGCCCGGCGATCTGGCCGATCTCCTGCGGATGCAGGAACCGGGTGCGCCGGCCATCGAACTTGCGCAGGCCCGCGAAGGCCACGTGGTCGACGTCCATGTTCAGGCCCATGCCGATGGCGTCGGTGGCCACCAGGAAGTCCACCTCGCCCGACTGGTAGAGCGCCACCTGGGCGTTGCGGGTGCGCGGGCTCAGGCTGCCCATCACCACGGCCGCCCCGCCGCGCTGGCGGCGGATCAGCTCGGCGATGGCGTAGACTTGGTCGGCGCTGAAGGCCACGACGGCGCTGCGCCGCGGCAGGCGGGTCAGCTTCTTCGGCCCGGCGTAGGTGAGACGGCTGAACCGGTCCCGCGTCTGGATCTCGGCGTGGGGCAGCAGGCGGCGCACCAGGGGCGCCATGGTCCCGGCGCCCAGGAGCATGGTCTCGGCCCGGCCGCGGGCGTGCAGCAGGCGGTGGGTGAAGACGTGGCCCCGCTCGGGATCGGCGCAGAGCTGGATCTCGTCCACCGCCAGGAACTCCACCTCGACGCTGAGCGGCATCGCCTCGACGGTGCACACGTAATACTGCGGCCGCGGCGGGACGATCTTCTCCTCGCCCGTGATCAGCGCCACGCAGCGCGGCCCGCGCGCCTTGACGATCCGGTCGTAGACCTCGCGCGCCAGCAACCGCAGCGGCAGTCCGATCATGCCCGAAGCGTGGCCCAGCATGCGCTCCACCGCCAGGTGGGTCTTGCCGGTGTTGGTGGGCCCGAGCACCGCGACCAGGCGCGGCGGCGCGGCGCCCGACGGGCGATCGCTCATAGCCTCAAGGTGGGGCGGCCGGCGGAGTCGGGCAAGCGCCGGGAGGCCGCGGATCTACGGATGACGGTCGAAATCCATGTGTTGATGCAGGGTAGTCGCCCATGGCGCGCTGGCGCCGGAAGAGAGACAGCGTGGAGGGCGCGGGGAAGCGTGCAGATCGCAAAGAGGCCGCACCAGCCTCGAATCTCCGCGGACCTCCGCGTCCTCTACGGTTCCAAATCCTGGGGCGGGCGCATGTCCGCCGTTCATAGGCGATCCCCCTGCCAAATGCTGGGCGGACGTAGCGCCTCAAGCGCCGCGTCGCCGCTCGGCGATGACGGCGTCGAAGTCGAAAGGCTGCGAGGGGCCGCTGGCTTCGCCTTCGATCAGGGCGGCCCGGAGATTGGCCAGTTGCGCCTCG
Source organism: Phenylobacterium sp. (assembly GCF_037189685.1). Lineage (GTDB taxonomy): Bacteria > Pseudomonadota > Alphaproteobacteria > Caulobacterales > Caulobacteraceae > Phenylobacterium. The sequence continues at coordinate 351,603 of NZ_JBBCIT010000007.1, forward strand.
CGTTCCTCCAGCAGGCGAAGGCCGGCGCGAACGACTTCGCTGGCCGAGGCGTACCGGCCCTCCGTCACCTGGGTGTCGATGAAGGCAGCGAAGTGCTCGCCGAGGCTGATCGAGGTGTTCCGGGCCATGTATTGGCATGCCAATTCTTGCCGCGGCGTCTCAACTCGCCGCCGCCACTCCGCCCGAGCCGTTCGGCGCAAGCGTGATTGCGCGGGGGCGGCTGCACGCTAGGGTCGCGGCAAAGCTCGTGCTCGACGGATTCCCGCCATGACCCTTTCCCGCCGCCGCCTGCTCCTGACCGGGGCCGCCCTCGGCCTGACCGCCTCGCCCCTCGCGGCCCGGGCGCGCCCCGTGGACGACCCGCGGCTCGCCGCCCTGCTGGACGCCTTCGTGGACGAGATGCTGGCCGCCGATCCCGAGACCGCCTCCAGCCTCGGCATGGACAAGGGTCCGCGCGCCGGGCTGAAGCGCCGCCTGAACGACCTCTCCGGCGACGGCCGCACGCGGCAGATCGCGGCCTATGCCGACCGCGCCGTCCGGATGAAGGCCATCTCCCGCGACGGCCTCTCGGGCAAGGACCTCACCACCTATGATTCCGTGCTCTACGCCCAGGAGGTGGGCGCCGAGGGGGGACGGTTCGGCTACGGGCGCGACTACGCCAATCCCTATGTCGTCAGCCAGCAGGACGGCGCCGTCGTCAGCATCGGCGAATTCCTCAACGCCCAGCACCTGATCGAGACCCGCGACGACGCCGAGGCCTATCTGGCGCGGCTTGAGCAGGTGGGCCGGTCGCTGGACGCGGAGAGCGACCGCATCAAGGACGCCGCCGGAAAGGGCGTCATCCTGCCGGACTTCATCCTCGCCACCGCGCTCGCCCAGGCGCGCCAGCTCCGCGACCAGCGGGCCGAAGCGACGCGGCTGGTCACCTCGCTTGTGGAGCGGGCGGCGGCGAAGGGACTGACGGGGAACTGGTCCGCCCGGGCGTCGGCCGTCGTCTCGGGTCAGGTCTTCCCCGCCCTGGACCGGCAGATCGCGGTGCTGAAGTCGCTGGAGCCGCGGGCCACGTCCGACGCCGGCGTCTGGAAGTTCCCCGACGGCGCCGACTACTACCGCTGGGCCCTGAAATACAACACCACCACCGACCTCGGCCCGGACGAGATCCATCGTGTCGGCCTGGAGCAGGGCGCCGAGATCGACGCCGGCATGGATGCGATCCTCAAGGCTCAGGGGCTCACCCAGGGCACGGTGGGCGACAGGATGAGCGCGCTGACCCGCGATCCGCGCTTCGCGTTCCCCGACACCGAGGCGGGCCGCCGGGACGTGATCGCGTACATCGAGGGCTGGGTGACGGCCGTGCGCCCGTTCATTCCCCGCTTCTCGAAACTGGGTCTTAAGGCGCCGGTCGAGATCAGGGCCGTGCCGAAGGAGATCGAGGCCGGCGCGCCGCTGGGCTACATGAACTTCGCGGCCCTCGATGGCTCGCGGCCGGCGATCTACTACGTCAACCTCAGCGACATGGCGAACTGGCCGAAGTACACCCTCGCCAGCCTGACGATGCACGAGGCCTTGCCGGGCCACGCCTGGCAGGGCGCCTACCTCGCCGAGCGGGCGGGCGAGATCCACACGATCGCCTCGCTGATGAACTTCGGCGCCTTCATCGAGGGGTGGGCGCTCTACGCCGAGCAACTGGCCGACGAGGTGGGCCTCTACGCCGACGACCCCATGAGCCGGCTCGGCTATCTCCAGGCCATGCGTTTCCGCGCCGCGCGGCTGGTGGTGGATACGGGCCTGCACCACAAGCGCTGGACCCGCGCCCAGGCGGTGGAATGGATGGCCGCCGCCGTCGGCCGCTCGACGGGCGCCGTCACCAGCGAGGTCGACCGCTATTGCGCCAGCCCCGGCCAGGCGTGCGCCTACAAGGTAGGCCACAACGAGATCGACCGCCTGCGTGCGAAGGCGCGCGCCGCGCTGGGGCCGAGGTTCGACCTGCGCGACTTCAACGATGCGGTGGTGACCACCGGCGGGACCCCGCTGGCGGCGCTCGAGCGGGTGGTCGACCGTCACGTGGCGGCGACCGGAGGCTGATCGGCGCGGAGTCAGGCCCGGCCGGGCGCCGGCAACCGGAAGCCCAGCGGCAGCAGGTCCTCGATGGCGCGGCTCTCGACGGCCCCGTCCGCGGCGACGCTGACCACCTCGCAGCCGGGTGCGGCGAATTCCCAGATGCGTTGGCGGCAGCCGCCGCAGGGCCAGATGAACCCCGGCAGGGACGAGGCCACCCAGACGCGTCGGATGGATGTCTCGCCGTGCGTCACCGCCGCGCCAATGGCGCTGGTCTCGGCGCAGGCGCCCTGCGGATAGGCGGCGTTCTCGACGTTGACGCCGTAGTGGATCTCGCCGCTGCCGCCTTCGACGGCCGCCGAGACCCGGCATCCCGAATAGGGCGCGTGGCTGTTCGCCTGAAGCCGGCGGAGCTCGGCCGCGAGGGGCGGCGGGACGGGGGCGGTCATGGGCGGAGGAATGTCCCGGGCAAGCGAAGGGACGGGGAAGTCTAGCGTGGCCGCAGGCGTTGTCGAATCCCCGGGAGGATGATCGGCGCGCAGGTGTCGGCGCGCCCGGATTCGCATCAGTCCAGGGTCCGGCGGTAGCGGATCATGGCCAGCGCGGTGACGATCAGCATGAAGGCGCTCAGCGCCGACAGTTCGCGCCACTGGTCGGCCAGCGGCTGGGCCTTCAGGAGCGAGCCGCGCACCACCCGCAGGAAGTGCGTCACCGGGATCGCCTCTCCGATCCACTGGGCCCACGCCGGCATGCCCCGGAACGGGAACATGAAGCCCGAGAGCAGGATCGAGGGCAGGATGTAGAAGAAGCTCATCTGCATCGCCTGGAGCTGCGAGCGGGCCACCGTCGAGATCAGGAAGCCGAGGGCCAGCGAGCCCGAGATGAACAGCGCCACGCCCAGGGAAAGGCCGACCCAGCCCGACGCCATCGGTACGTCGAACAGCACGGCCGCCAGTATCAGGATGATCGCCGTCTGCACCAGGCCCACCAGGACGTAGGGCGCGAGCTTGCCGATCATCACCTCGATGGGCTCCAGCGGCGTGGCCAGAAGGGTCTCCATCGTCCCGCGCTCGGTCTCGCGGGTGACGCTGAGCGCGGTCATCATCACCAGGGTCAGCGACAGGATGATGCCGAGCAGCCCCGGCACGATGTTGTAGGCGGTCACGGCCTCGGGATTGTAGCGGCGGTGGACCACCACCTCGAACGGCTGGGTCGCCGCCCCACGCGCGGCCAGCGCGCCGGTCAGGTCCCGGGCCAGCGCCTGCTCGGGCAGGGCGGCCAGGGCGGCGACCGCGCCGCCGGTGGCCGAGGGATCGGTGGCGTCGGCCTCCACCAGGATCTGGGCCCTGTCGCCGCGCGCGACGCGGCGCGTGAAGTCGCCGGGTATGGTGACGGCGAACTGGACCTGGCCGGTCCGGAGCATCCGGTCCAGTTCGGCCGGATTTCGGGCCTGGGCGACCACGTCGAAATAGGCCGAGGTCTCAAGCGCCGCGATCAGCGACCGCGCGTGGCGGCTGTCCTCGTAGGCCAGGACGGCGGTGGGCAGGTGGCGCGGCTCGGTGTTGATCGCATAGCCGAAGAGGGTGAGCTGGATCACCGGGATGGCCAGCATCATGGCGTAGGTGATGCGGTCGCGGGTGAGCTGCTTGAACTCCTTGATCATCACCGCGATCACCCGGATCCAAGCGAAGCCGCTCACCGCGGTTCCCCTGTCCCGTCATGCCCGCCATGGGGCCTCGTTCGCAGCTTCCAGCGTGCCTGGATGGCCGGGACACGCCTGGCCACGACGAAGGTGAGGGGCGTCACGGTACGTTGTCCTGGCTGCGGTCCATGAGCTGGATGAACACGTCCTCCAGCGTCGGCGTGGCTTCGACCCACCGCCACGGCTCGCGCCGCCACGGCGCGATCGCGGCCTCCAGCGTCGCGCGGTCCGGCCCGCTCACGTGCAGGGTGGCGCCGAAGGCGGCGGCCGTCTCCACGCCGGGGCGACCGGTTAGCTCGTGCGCCAGCCGATAGGCGTCGGGGCCTTCGCCGTGGAACGTGATCAGGCCCGAGCCCGCGATCAGCTCGTCCACCGTCCCGCGGGCGATCAGCCGGCCGTAGCTGATGTAGGCGATCTCGTGGCAGCGCTCGGCCTCGTCCATGTAGTGGGTCGAGACGAGGACGGTCAGGCCCTCGGCGGCCAGGGCGTGGATCTCGTCCCAGAAGGTGCGCCGCGCCTTCGGGTCGACGCCGGCCGTGGGCTCGTCCAGCAGCAGCAGGGCGGGCTCGTGCAGGGTGGCGTTGGCCAGGGCGAGCCGCTGTTTCCAGCCCCCCGAGAGCGTGCCGGCGAGCTGGCCCCGCCGCGAGGCCAGGCCCAGGCGTTCCAGAGCGGCGTCCACCCGCTCGCGCCGCCGGTCCAGGCCGTGGACGCGGGCGGTGAACGCCAGATTCTCGGCGATCGTAAGGTCCTCGTAGAGCGAGAACCGCTGGGTCATGTAGCCGGTGCGGCGCTTCACCTGGTCGGCCTCGCGCACGATGTCGAATCCCAGCGCCTGGCCCGCGCCCATGTCCGGGGTCAGCAGGCCGCACAGGATGCGCATGGTCGTGGTCTTCCCCGACCCGTTCGGCCCGAGAAACCCGCAGATGCGGCCGGCTGCGACGCGGAAAGTCACATCGTTGACCACATGCTTGTCGCCGAACCGTTTGTGCAGGCCCTGCACGTCGATCGCGTAGGTCACGACGCCCTCCTCCGCCGGGGGACTCATGTCAGGGGCGCTCACGTGAGGGGCTCCACGTCCACGGGCTGGCCGGGCGAGAGGCGGCCAGAGGGGAGGGGCGAGGGGCGGGCCTCCACCAGGTAGACCAGCCGGTCGCGGCTCTCGCGGCTGTAGATCACCGGCGGGGTGAACTCGGGCCGCGGACTCACGAAGTCGATGGTGGCGGTCAGCCCGGCCGGACAGCCGTCGCAGGCGAAGCGCACCTGACGGCCGGCGCGATAGGCGGCCCGCTGCGCCTGCGGCACGAAGAACCGGACCTTGATCCGGTCGTCGGGGATCAGGCTCAGGATCGGCTGGTTCGCCGGGGCCCACTCGCCGGCCTGGAAGAACACCTCCTCCACCCGCGCGCGAACGGGCGCGGTCGGGGCCACGTCGGCCAGGCGGGCGTTGGCGCCGGCGACCGCGGCCCGGGCCTGGGCCAGGCGGGCGTCGGCGGTGCGGATCTGGTCGGGGCGCGCGGCCAGGGCGGCGGCGTCGCGCCGGCGACGGGCCTGGGTCACGTCGGCGTCGGCCGCCTCCGCGGCGGCGCGCGCGGCGTCCAGGCGGGCGGGCGCGTACCAGCCCTGGTCCGCCAGGGGGCGCACGCGGGCCAGCTCGGCGCGGGCGTCGCGGGCGCGGGCCTCGGCCGCGGCGATCGCCGCGTCCAGGGCGGCCAGCTCCACGGGCCGCTGGCCCTTGCGCACGTCCTCGGCCTGGGCGTCGGCGGCTGCGGCCTCGGCGGCGGCCTGCTCGGCGGCGGCCCGGACCTGGGCGGGGTCGACGACGAACAGGGCCTGCCCCGCCGCTACATCCTGCCCGCGCACGACGGCCATCTCGCGCACGGTTCCGGCGACCGGCGCGGCGAGGTACAGGGCCTCGCCCTCCACATAGCCGGTGAGCGTATGGGGGGCGCCCAGGCGCGGAGCCAGGATCACGACGGCGGCCGTGGCGGCGCCGGCGACGAGGAGGCCCGCCGCCAGCAGGCGTTGACGCGGCTTCATCGGACGCCCTCCTTGAGGATGCCGTTCAGGAAGGTCTCGAGGTGCTGGCCGGCCAGGTCGGCCAACTCGAACGGGCGCGCGCCCACGGGCACGAAGGTCTCGCGCCACAGCACGCCCAACAGGATCGGTGCGACCAGTTGCAGGGCGTAGGCCCGCGGATCGCCCGCGCGGACCTCGCCGCGAAGCTGGGCGGCGGCGATCGCCTCGGTGGCGGCGCCCAGGGCCTGGGCCACCAGTTCGTCGTGCCAGATGCGGGCCAGCTCCGGGAAGTTTCGCGCCTCGCCCACCACCATCTTCAGCACCCCGCCCAGCGACGTGCCGCCCGCGACCGACACGAGCACGCCCAGGAGCTGTCGTATGAGGTCGGGGAACGGGCCGGGATGTGCGCCCAGGATCGCCCGAAGCGCGCCCAGGTTGGGCGCGATGGCCCGCTCCACCACGGCGCGGAACACATCCTCCTTGGTCTCGAAGTAGAGGTAGACCGCGCCCTTCGACACGCCCGCACGCCGGGCGATGTCGTCCAGCCGCGCGGCGGCGAAGCCCTTTTCGGCGAAGATCTCCAGGGCCGCGGCCACGATCTCGTCGGGCCGGTCGGCCTTGCGCCGGCGGAATTTCGGCTGACCGGCGTCCATGCCCGGGCTCCACTGATAACTGACTGGATAGTTATTAACACCGACGATGCGGCGTCGCAAGCCGTCGATCTGCGGGCGCCACGCTCGCGCCGCGGCCGATGGGGCGGCGACCGGTCGCATGGCCGTTTTGACCGCCCTGCCTATTTTCCGCCCCGGTCCGACGCCAGGACCTCTGCACCGTCGCGGCCGAACGCGACGCCCCCGTCAATCCGCCCTGAAGTCCGGCGACCGTCCGGCGAGGCGCATTTCGAGTGAAGGGCGCCTGATGCCGCGTCGCGTATGTGCGAAATTTGTCGATATGGCCGAACGCAGGCCGCTTCTGCTGCTTTCCCTGATCGGGCTCGTGACCACGGGCGCCGCGGCGGCGGCGCCTTTGAGCCAGCCCTACAATCGCGCCGCCCTGGCCAGCGCGGTGGAGCGGGCCGTGGGCGATGTCACGGCCGACGCGCCTCAGGAACCGCCGATCCTCGAACGGGTCTGGGTCGGCCTCGACCTGGACGGCGACGGGCGCGGCGACTTCGTCAATCCGACCGGGCGCGAGCCGCGCACCGAAGACGCCTACGGCTTCGGCCACTTCGGCGCCCGCCGCGACGGCGGCGTCCGGCGGCACGAGGGCGTGGACTATGTCGCCCGGCCCGGCCAGGTCGTGGCGTCGCCCATCTCGGGCTATGTGACGAAGATCGGCTACGCCTATCCAGGGGAGCAGAGCCTGATGTTCGTGGAGGTGACCAACCCCGCGCTACAGGTGGCGGCCCGCGTCTTCTACATCGACCCCAGGGTCGAGGTGGGCCAGGCGGTGGCGGTGGGCCGTCCCATCGGCCGTGCGAAGTCGCTCCAGCGGAAGTATCCGGGCGGCATGACCGATCACGTGCACCTGGAGATCATCGATCGGCGCGGCGCGCGCATCGACGCCCAGCAGATCATCACGGCCGAATACCGCCCGCTGGCGAGCCACGCCGGGGACTGACGCGCATCGCGAGACCCGCGTGCGACGATCGCAGGAAGAGGGGGACGCCTCGACGAGAACAGGGGCAAAACGAATCGCGACCGAATCACTGACTCCCAGCGATTCAGGCTTCGTTCCCTACGAGATATGGTAGTTGAATCGCACCTGGGCACAAGCGGCCACACCCGGCGCCGGCATCGCTTCGGCCACATGGCGTTCCGGAACATCGCGCCGTCTAGGCTGACGCTGGGACTCCCTGGCAGACAGGCGATGTGAGCCAGGAAACCTTTCCCGAGATCCGCGAGGCCGTGCGCAGGCTGTGCGCGCGCTTCCCCGGCGCTTATTGGCGCGAGCTGGACCGCGAGCGGGCCTATCCGACCGCCTTTGTCCAGGCCTTGACCGAGGCGGGCTTCCTGTCCGTCCTGATCCCCGAGGCGTTCGGGGGTTCGGGGCTGGGCCTGGGGGCGGCGACCGCGGTGCTGGAGGAGATCCACCGCAGCGGCTGCAACGGCGGCGCCTGCCATGCCCAGATGTACACTATGGGCACCGTGCTGAAGCATGGCACGCCGGCGCAGAAGGCCGCCTACCTCCCGAAGATCGCCACGGGTGAACTGCGGCTCCAGGCCTTCGGCGTGACCGAGCCGGACGCCGGCACCGACACCACCCGTATCACCACCTTCGCGAAGAAGGTCGGCGACAGGTACGTGGTGAACGGCCGCAAGCTCTGGATCAGCCGCGCCGAGCATTCCGACCTGATGGTCCTGCTCTGCCGGACATCGCCGCGCGACGAGGCGAAGACGTCGGCGGGTATGAGCGTGCTGCTGGTCGACATGCGCGAGGCGCGTGGGAACGGCCTGACCATCACGCCTGTCCGCACCATGCTGAACCACGCCACGACCGAGCTGCTGTTCGAGGACCTGGAGGTGCCTGCCGAGAACCTCGTGGGCGAAGAGGGCAAGGGGTTCAGGTACATCCTGGATGGCATGAACGCCGAACGCATCCTGATCGCCTCGGAATGCATCGGCGACGCCAGGTTCTTCATCGACCGGGCCAGCCAGTACGCCCGGGACCGCGTCGTGTTCGGTCGGCCCATCGGCGAGAACCAGGGCGTCCAGTTCCCGCTGGCCCGCGCCCATGTCCAGATGACCAGCGCCAGCCTGATGGTCGACAGGGCCGCCGCCCTGTTCGAGGCCGGCGAGCCCTGCGGGACCGAGGCCAACATGGCCAAGCTGACCGCGTCCGAGGCCTCGTGGTTCGCCGCCGACATGTGCCTGCAGACCCACGGCGGCTTTGGTTTCGCCGAGGAGTACGACATCGAGCGGAAGTTCCGCGAGACCCGCCTCTACCAGGTGGCGCCGATCTCCACGAACCTCATCCTCAGCCACGTGGCCACCCACGTCCTGGGCCAGCCGAAGAGCTTCTGAGCGCCGTCGAGCTTAGACCCCGCCGCCTTCGTCGGCCTTTTCGATGGTGGCGATGGTGGCGGCCTCGCGGGAGGCCGGCTTGGGGTCGGCGTTCCTCAGCGCGGTGTTGCGGAACGCATAGGCCAGCATGGCCGCCATCAATGCCGTGTTGATGAGGAACGGCAGCGGCCCGTAGTGCTGGTAGAGGTAGACGAACAGCGGCGCCAGGATGACGTTGATGCCGTTCACCGCGGCGATCAGCCCCGCGACGCGGGCCTGCTCGCCGAGGCCCACGGCGATGGACGAGCCGGCGGTGAAGCCCGGCCGGGCGAAACCGAAGCCCAGGCTGGAGATCGCATAGCCGGCCACCACGCCGTAGTAGCCAGGGGACAGCGCGACGACCAGGTTGCCCAGCGCGGCCACCGCCACGCCCCAGCGCAGGAGCTGGCGGGGCGTCATCTCGAACATGCGGATCAGGCCCCACTGGGCCAGCAGGCCGGCCACCGCGCCGAACATCATGGCGATGGCGATGAAGTACTGCGCCTGGGCCGGCGACATCGACAGCTTGTCGATGATGAGGAAGCCCAGGGTCTGGGCCTGGGCCGTCTGGCAGGTGGCGACGATGAAGCCGTAGATCAGGAAGGGCGTGACACGGGGATCGCGCCACAGGCTCGGCTCCTTCTCGCCGCCGACCACGGGCCGCCGCGGACGCTGGGCCTCGGGGGCCACCTTCTGGTCGGGCAGCCATCGCCAGACCACGAAGAGCATGGCCAGCGCGATCATCGCGAAGGAATAGAGCGGTCCCGCCAGCCCCACGCCCGGCAGGATGAAGAGCGGGGCCAGGAACGGGCCCACCACGGTCCCCAGGCCGAAGGCGCCGGCGAGGCTGGCCATCGCCTGGGTGCGGTTCTCGGGCGGGGTGCGCTCGGCGATGTAGGCCTGGGTGGCGGGGTTGGCGGCGGCGCCGAAGAGGCCGAACAGAGCTCGCGCCAGGAGGAAGAAGACGAAGATCAGCAACGGCGGGGCGAGGTGGGCCAGGCCCGCGCTGACCACCAGGCCGCAGAGCGTCATGGAGATCATGAAGCCCGCCAGGCCCAGCATCATCAGCGGCTTGCGGCCGTGGCGGTCCGAGGCGCGCGCCCAGCCCGGAGAGGAGATGGCCCAGAGCAGCGCCGACAGCGAAAAGATCGCCGAGACCATCGCGTCGGGAATGCCGATCGAGCGCCCGATGGCCGGCAGGACCGAGATCAGGCCGGTATTTCCCATCGCGGTCGCCGCCGAGACGCCGAAGATGATGGCGAACGAACGCCGCGGCAGGGACGAGGCGGGATTGGACATCGGGGAATGGCTTAAGGGCAGACGCGGCAGGCGGCAATGTGCGCCGGTGATCGGCGATCACCTTCGGCTCTCCCCATCGCGACCCGATCACTGGGTATTAAGCATTAACCGGCATCTTCCCCGCACCTCCGGGGGATTTCATGTTCCAGATCATCGGCATCGTCCTGCTGTTCGCCATGGTGTTCGGCAGCTACCTGCTGCACGGCGGCAACATGGGCGTGATCCTGGCCACGCTGCCGTACGAGATGATGGCGATCCTGGGCGCCGGCGTGGCCGCGTTCCTGATCGGCAACTCGATTCCGACGATCAAGGCCACGGGGGGTGGCTTCGCCAAGGTGTTCGCGGGGCCCAAGTGGAAGGCCGGAGACTATCGCGACCTGCTGTCGCTGCTGTTCCTGCTGACCAAGACCATGAAGTCCAAGGGCGTGATCGCCCTGGAGAGCCATATCGAGAATCCTGGCGAGTCCACAATCTTCAACCGCTTTCCGAAGATCATGAAGGACCACTTCGCCATCGACTTCATCTGCGACACGCTGCGGATGATGACCATGAACCTCGAGGACCCTCATCAGGTCGAGGACGCCATGGAGAAGCAGCTCGAGAAGCACCACCACGAGGCGCTCGGGCCGGCGCATGCGCTCCAGCAGCTCGCCGACGGCCTGCCGGCGCTGGGCATCGTGGCCGCCGTGCTGGGGGTCATCAAGACGATGGGCGCCATCACCGAGCCGCCCGAGGTCCTGGGGGGGATGATCGGCGGCGCGCTGGTCGGCACCTTCCTGGGGGTGTTCATGGCCTACGGCCTCGTCGGTCCCATGGCCAACCGCCTCAACCAGATCGTCGAGGAAGAGGGGCTGTTCTACAAGATCATCCAGTCGGTGCTGGTGGCCCACCTGCATGGCAACGCCGCCCAGATCTCCGTCGAGATCGGCCGCGGCAACGTGCCTTCCGGCATGCAGCCGAGCTTCCTGGAGCTGGAAGAGGCCCTGTCGGCGATCCCCGCCGAAGCCTAGGTTTCGCCACCTGCGCTCGCCCCGATCTCCTGAGGGGCGAAAAAGTGATCACAAGTCCGTGAGTTTGGCCTTGCTATCACGGCCGCGTGAGGGGTATCTCTAGCGCCGCGTCGGGGGGTCAAGTTCGCCCGTTGTCTCGGGGGAATTCCGGCCGGCGCCTGACACACCGACCAGAGGACTAGGGACATGACCAAGCAATTTCTGATCGCCGCCGCTGCGTTCTCGCTGCTGGGCGTCGCCGCCTGCCAGCCGAAGGCCGAAGAAGCCGCCCCGGCCGAAGCCCCCGCCGCTGAAGCCGCCGCTGACGCCGCGACCGCCGCTGCCGGCGCTGCTGACGCCGCCGCCGACGCCGCGACCGCCGCTGCGGGCGCCGCCGCCGACGCCGCCGCTCCGGCCGTCGACGCTGCTGCTCCGGCCGCTCCGGCCGCCGAAGCTCCGGCCGCGAAGTAAGACGCGCCGCGACGCGAAAAGCGTTACGGAAGGGCCGCCCCTCGGGGCGGCCCTTTTTCGTTGGCCCGCCGTCTCGCGGCCTGGATGATTCCTTGGCGCACGATCCCGACAGCCCCCTGACCGGGTTCCCCCCGACCTGGTCCCCCCTGACCTGGACCGAAGACGGCCTGCCGCGCTCGCGCCTCTTCGGCGACGTCTACTTCTCGGCCGAGGATGGGTTGGCCGAGACCCGCGCGGTTTTCCTGGGGGGCTGCGGCCTGCCTGACGCCTGGGCGGGGCGCCGCCGGTTCGTCGTGGGCGAACTGGGCTTCGGGACGGGGCTCAACGTCGCCGCCCTGCTGGAGTTGTGGCGGGCGCACCGGCCGCCGGGCGGCGCGCTGCACGTCTTCTCGGTGGAGGCCCATCCGCTCGCGGCGGAAGAGGCCGCCCGCGCCCTGGGGCGCTGGCCCGAACTGGGTCCGGTCTCCGACCTGCTGGTCGCCCGCTGGCCGGGCCGGGCGCAAGGGCGGCATCGGGTGTCGCTGCCTGAGTTCCAGGCCACCCTGGACCTTGCGGTGATGGACGTGGTCCCCGCGCTGGCGGGCTGGAGCGGCCGGGCCGACGCCTGGTTCCTCGACGGCTTCGCGCCTTCGGCCAATCCGGGCATGTGGAGCGACGAGGTCCTCGCCCTGGTGGCGGCGCGGTCGGCCCCGGGCGCCAGGGCGGCCACCTTCACCGTCGCCGGGCAGGTTCGCCGGGGCCTGGCGGCGGGCGGGTTCGTCGTGGAGAAACGCCCCGGCTTCGGACGCAAGCGCGAGCGGCTGGAGGCGCGGGCGCAGGGCGACGCCGCCGATCCCCCCTCGCCGTCGCGGGTGGCCATCGTGGGCGCGGGCGTCGCTGGTGCGGCGACAGCCCGGGCGCTGCGCGACCTGGGGATCGAGGCGCAGGTGTTCGAGGCCGAACGGCCGGGAGCGGGCGGCTCGGGCAATCCCGCGGCCCTGGTGACGCCGCGGCTGGACGCTGGCCTGGGCGTCGCCGCGCAACTCTTCGCCCAGGCGTTCCGCCGGGCCGTGGGTCTCTATCGCGGCGTCGCAGGCGCCGTGATCGGGGAGGGCGTACTGCAGCTCGCCGTCGCCGAGCGGGACCCGGCGCGGTTCGCGAGAATCGCCGACGCAGGCCTGTTCGAGCCCGGATCGATGACGCTGCTCTCGCCGGAGGCGACCGCCGCGCGCCTGGGCGAAGCCACGCCCGCCGCGCTGGACCAGGCGCAGGCCCTGGTGGTCGATCCCGCCGCGGTCCTGTCGGCGTGGACCGGTCCGGTGACGACGGCGCGGATCGCGAGCCTGGCGCGAGGTGAATGCGGATGGCGGCTGTGCGACGCCGAGGGGCAGGTTGTCGGCGAGGCGGACGCCGTGGTCCTGGCCAACGCCTTTTCGGCCGGCCATCTCGCCGCGGGCCTGCCGCTGCCGCCCCTGCCCCTGGCGCCGGTGCGCGGTCAGGCGAGCTGGACCGTCGACGGCGCGCAAAGCCCGGCGGCGGCCTGGGGCGGCTATGTGCTGGCCACCCGGGACGGCATCCTGTTCGGAGCCACCCACGACCGGGGCGACACGGGGCTGGACGTCCGTCCCGCCGACCACGTCCGCAATCTGGAACTCCTGACGCGCGCGCTGCCGGACCGGGCCTCGGCCATCGTTCCGGAGGCGCTGCGGGGGCGGGCCTCGATCCGCGCGGTCACGCCGGACCGGCTGCCCCTGGCGGGGGCGTGGGGGACCGAAGGCCTGTTCGTGCTGGCCGGTCTCGGTTCGCGGGGGTTCAGCTTCGCGCCGCTCCTGGCCGAGCACGTGGCGGCGGAAATCGTGCGCGTCCCGTCGCCTCTGGATTCGGCGGGCGCGGCGCTGGTCGCGCCCGACCGGTTCATGCGGCGTTCAGCGCGCCGTTCCTAGCCTGGAACCGCGTCGCCATGATACGCGCTCCGGGGGGAGACACTGGGGCCAGAGGACCTCGACCATGACCATCCGGACAGCTCTCGCCATCGCCGCCGTCAGCCTGGTGGCCGCCGCCGCCGCGCCCGTGGCCGTTGCGCGTTCACCCGAGGAGCCGGCCGCCGCAAAGCCCGCGCGCCAGTGCTTCTGGACCCGACAGGTCAACAACTTCGCGTCGGAGGACGGCCGCACCGTCAACGTTCGCGTGGGGGTGAAGGACGTCTACCAGTTCCAGCTCATGGGGCCCTGCGGCGACGTGGAGTGGAACACCAGGATCGCCATCCGCTCGCGCGGGGGCTCGCAGATCTGTTCGGGCCTGGACGCCGAGATCATCTCGCCCACCTCGATCGGGCCTCAGACCTGTCCGGTGACCAACGTGCGCAAACTGACCGACGCCGAGATCGCCGCCCTGCCGAAGCGCGCGAAGCCGTAGGCGCGGGCGCGGAAAAGAAGGGGCGCCGACCCGCGGCGCCCCTCCCTCTTCAAACGGCCGTCGATCAGAAGGTCTTCTTGAACCCGACCTCGAACACGCGGCCCAGCGGATTCCCCGACGTGTAGTCGTAGTTGTACTGGCTGGGGCCGTAGGGCGGGTCCTTGTCGAACACGTTCTGGATGCTGGCGGTGACGATCGTGTCCCACGGCGCCTCGAACCGCACGACGAGGTCGTGCTGCCAGAAGTTCTTCGACTTCCCGACCGGGACGAGGTCGCGGCCGGCGCACGAGGTCGAGGCTCCGGCGCAGGCGGCCGCGCCGGTCGTCGCGCCCGCGTTGGGCACGGTCACGAACAGCGGCGAGCCGAACGCCGGCGAGGTGCCCTCGGCGAAGCGGGTCTGCCACCGCAGCGACAGCGGCCCGCGCACATAGGCCAGGAACGCGTTGGCCTTGATCTCGGGATACGAGAAGAAGTCGTTGATCAGGTCCGACAGGCCGGCCCGGTCCTCCGCAGGCGAGATCGGGATGTTCGCGCCCAGCATGCTGACGGCGCCGCGCTTGTATTCGATCAGGTAGGTCGCTTCGCCGCCGATCGCCCACTGGCCATCGAACCAGCCGTCCCAGTCGTACTGCGCCCGGAACTCGAGGCCCGAGGTGTTGGTGGTGGGGCCGTTGATCACGAAGCTGCGCAACCGCGCGACGTTGGCCGCCCCGCAGGTTCCGGCGAAGGTGAAGCGGGCCTCCAGGGCCGCGAAGGCCGGGTTGCCGCAGTTCACGTTCGAAGCGCCGGGGAACATGGTGGCGTACAGGCGCGCGCCGCTCTCCTCGATCAGCTCTTCTTTGAACTTGAAGTTGAAGTAGTCGATCGTCGCCGTGAACCGGCCGACCTCGACGATCGCGCCGATGTTGTAGGTGTCGGCCTTCTCGGGCTTGAGGTCGGGGTTGCCGCAGCTCTGGAACGCGCGATAGGCGCTGCCCAGCACGCGCACGCCGTTGTTGCAGCTATTGCCGACGAGCCCGGGCCCCGGCGCGCGGAAGGTCGTGCTCGCCGACCCCCGCAGGGCCAGGAAGTCGGCGACCTGCCACTTCACCGCCACCTTCGGGTTGGTCGTGGAGCCGATGTTGCCCTGGTAGGCCTCGTGCCGGATCGCGAAGTTGACGTTGATGGCGTCGGTCACCGGAAGCTGCAGTTCGGCGAAGACCGCCTTCACGTTGGCGTCGTCGTCGCGGTCGGTCGCCGAACCGAAGAACTGCAGCGGCCCGCTCTCGTCCGCGCAAGCGGCGCGGTCGGGGCAGGGAGTCTCGTCGGCGTTGAACAGGGCGCCGTACTTCCGGACTTCCTGGGTGTAGCGGTACTGGGCGCCCAGGGCCCAGGCCACCGGCCCGCCGCCCAGGTCGATGCCGGTCTCACCCGAGAACACGACGTCGGCCACCAGCAGCTTGTTGGTCAGCACGTTCGTGTAGTTGCCGTAGAGCCAGGCGACCACCTGCGGGTCGTTCGCCACCGCCGAGTTGAAATAGGGGTTGGCGGCGCCGTTGACGGCGCTCACCGCGATGCCGTTGGTGAAGGGATTGAAGTAGTGGCAGCCCAGCGCCGCATTCCCCGCGCCGGTCGTGAAGTTGTTGGTCTCGGCGGCGGTGCAGCCCTGAGGATCGTCGGCCCGCGCCCCGAACCCGCGCAGCGCGAGCTGGATGTTGCGGACCAGCAGGTCGTTGGTGTTCGCGGTGTTCTTCTGCTCCATGTAGGTCAGCGCGGTGTCGTACCTGACGCCGCCGAAGACCTCGCCCTTGAAGCCGCCCGAGATGCGGAAGCCTTCGTTGACCACCGCCTGGTGGTCGGCGCCGTCCTTGTTGAGGGGATGGCCCGCGAAGGCGATGGCCCGCCAGCCGAGCTGGACGATGTCGACGCCCCGGGCGCCGAGCGGCGAACCGGCCTGGGCGCCCACCGCGCTGTTGGCCGTGGCGCGGATGGTGGCGCACTGGGCTTGGGTCAGGGGCGCCTGGCAGGCGTCGAGCAGCGCCACCAGGCCGGGGTGATTGGCGGGAATGTTGTAGGGAACCGAGAAGTTCGGCCCGGTGGGCGCCGTCGGCGAGTACGACGTGCCGCCGATCGCGACCGGCGAGGGGTACTGTGCGGTCAGGTTGGCCGGCGAGATCCGCTGCTTGGGGATATCGTTCTTGGTCCAGGCCACCTCGGCGTGGAACGACATGGTGTCCGACAGGTCGAAGTTGACCTCGCCGTAGAGCTGGTAGTGGTCCTCGCGGTTCACGAGGTCGTTGAAGTTCGAGAACTGGAAGCGGCAGGTGGAATTGGTCGCCGCCGGGTTCTGCGCGCCGACCGGCACGGCGATGGTGGCCGTGGCGCCCTGTCCGAGCTGGCCGGCCAGCGGATTCTGGAACGTCACGTTGTTGGTCAGGGTCCCGCCCAGCTCAGCGCAGCCGTTGTCGCGGAACAGGTTGGCGCCGGCCAGGAACAGGCCGGGGTTCGATGCGCCGGTCCAGCCGCCGGCGCCGGCGTAGCCGCCGAAGTCGAAATCCCGGATCGCCCAGTCGCGGTCGTGGATGTCGAGCCGGGAGCGGTGCCGGTATCCGGCCGTGAGCAGGACGTTGCCGTTGTCGAAGCGCCGGCCCCAGGCGACGCTGCCCTGGTAGTCGCCCTTCGAGCCGTCGATCAGCGAGTACTCGCCCTCCACGTCGAGGCCGTCGAGGTCGCGGCGGGTGATGAAGTTCACGACGCCGCCGATGGCGTCCGAGCCGTAGGTGGCGGCCGCGCCGTCCTTGAGGATCTCGATGCGGCCGACGGCGGCGGTCGGGATGAAGTTGAGGTTGGCGCCGCCGCCCTGGAACGCGGCCGCGGGGCTGTCGGCCAGCCGCCGGCCGTTCATCAGGGTGAGGGTGCGCGAGGCGCCGAAGCCGCGCAGGTTGATGGTCGCTGTGCCCGCGCCGCCGTTGTAGCGGTTGCTCTCGCCCAGGGACGACTGGGACGAGGTGATGGTCTTCACGAGCTGGACCACTGTGGGCGAGCCCTGTTTCTCCAGGTCCTGTGCGCTCAGCACGTCGACCGGCAGGGCGGCGTTCTCGGGCGTGCCGGCGATGAAGGAGCCGGTGACCACCACCTCCTCGACCTCGGCGGGCGCCGACGCCTGGGCCGCGGCCGTTGCGGCCAGGCCGAGGGAAAAGGCGACGGCCAGCATCGAGCCGCCGCAGAGATGACTGCGTCTCGTCATGATGATTTTCCTCCCCCACGGCCCCGCCCGCGTCTGTTGTGCGAGGGTCGCTCCGTGGCGGAACGATGATCGTCCGACCGCGTTCGCGGGGCCAAGGGGATTCCGCTAGGGAAACGTACCGATCTTCGGAATTTAGAAATTTCGGTGCGCACCTGTTGCGCGCAGCACACACTTCCCGCGTGCATGAAAAAAGCGCCGCCGGCTGGGCCGGCGGCGCGCGGGTTCGGAACGGATCCGTCCGGATCAGAAGCGCTTGCGCGCCCCGACCTTGAAGGTGCGGCCGTAGGGGTTGCCGACGAAGGGGTCGTAGCCCGCTTCGAGGCGCGCCGCCGACGGGTCGCGGTCGAGGATATTGAACACCGAGGCGGTGAGCGTGGTGTCCCACGGCAGCTCGACCCGGTAGGTCAGGTCGAAGGTGTAGAACGACCTCACCTTGTTCCCGAGCGTGGTCAGCAGGCAGTTCGTCGCGATTCCGGCGGTGGCGTTGGCGACGTTGCAGTTCGCCGACGATCCGGTCTGGACCGTGGTGGGGCCACGGTTGTCGGTGGCCCCGCCGATGTAGGTCATGTCCAGCCGCAGGTTGTGGTCGCCGCGAGAGTATTCCGCATAGGCCGCGCCGCGCAGCTTGGACACCGTGCCGGGGAACCGGTCGTAGTTGGTGAAGCCCAGGGCCTTGTAGGGCGCCGAGACCAGAACGCCGTTCAGGTCGAACTGTCCGATGTCGTACTTGAGCAGCCGGCTGAACGAGAGCCCGAAGGCGACATCGCCCGAGAAGACGTCGGGCATCTTGTAGTCGATGCTGACGTCGACGCCCCGGACGGTGGCGTCGGGACCGTTGACCGTGTCGGAGCGCACCCGCTGGATGTCGTTGCCCACGGTGACGCCCTGGACGCAGGCGTTGTTGTTGTTGAAGGTGATCAGGTCACGCAGCGCGCTGGCGCAATTCACAAGCTGTGTGCCGTTACCCACGCCTGCCACCGCGGTCGCCACGATCTGGTGTGGCACCTGGGTGATCTGCTCTTCCACCTTGAAGTGCCAGTAGTCGGCGATGATGCGCAGTCCGCCGGTCTGGAAGATGGCGCCGATGTTGTAGGTGAACGCCTTCTCCGGCCCGACCGCCGGATTGCCGGTGTAGTCGACGGACTTGAAGCCGTTGCCCGCCGCCTGGATGCCCGAGAGGCCGGTGACGGCGTTGCTGGAGCGGTTGCCGGGGGTGGGGCCGCGGAAGGTGGTGCCCACCGAACCCCGGAGGGCGAAGGCCTCGGCGACCTGCCACTTGACCGCCAGCTTGGGGTTGGTGGTGGAGCCGGTGAGGCCGCCGTAGTCCTCGTAGCGGATGGCCGCCTGGGCGTTGAGGGTGTCGGTGATCGGCAGGTTGGTTTCCGCGAAGAAGCCGTAGACCGTGTCGTCGAGCTGCTGGGGCGTGCCCTGGCCCAGGAAGATGTAGGGTCCTGTCGCCAGCGCACAGCTGGTCACGCCGGGCACGGGGCAGGGGTTGACCCGCACGTCCTGGAAGGGGCTGCGCAGCGTCGACTGATAGTCGGTGGTCCGGTACTGGCCGCCGGCCGCCCAGCCGATGGTCCCGCCGGGCAGCTCGATGCCCAGTTCGCCGTTGAAGACCAGGTCGACGACGAAGAGGTCCTGCCGTTGACGGGTCTCGGAGCCGCGCTCGAACAGCCAGTCCAGCAGCTCGACGCTGTTGGCGTTGGCCGAGACGTAGCCCGGGTTGGTGGCGCCGATGGAGGGATTGCCGGCGTAGCCGTTCGAGAACGGGTTGAACCAGAGGCAGCCGTTCGCGCCCGGGGTGTTGGTGGCGCAGTTCGCCCCGCCCAGGCCGTTCAGCGCCCGCTGGAGGCGGTCGATGAAGATGTCGGGCGTGTGCTGGCGGTTCTGGGTGTGGGAATAGGTGACGCCCAGGTCGTAGCCGATGCCGGCGAAGGGTAGTTCGCCCGTCAGGCCGGCGGACACCCGGTAGATGTCGTAGTTGCGGTAGCCGACCTGGCCGCCGTCGTCATAGAGCGGGTTGCCGCCGGCCCCCAGCGGCCGGAAGAGCGTCAGCGAGATACGGTTCGTGGCGCCGATCACGGCCGGCGAAAGGCCGGCCTGCTGGAGCGCGGTGAGCGCGCCGGGGTTGGTGACCGGGGTCGAGAAGACGCCCGTGCTGCCCGGGCCGTTGGGCCCCTGGATCGGGGGGAACGACGGCGAGAACCGCATCCGCGGGATGTCGGTCTTGGCCCAGTAGGCCTCGGCGTGGAACTTGGTGGTCTCGTTCAGGTCGACATCGACCTGGGCGAAGACGTGGTAGCGGTTCTCGACCTCGACCAGGTTGTCGAAGGGGATATAGGTGAAGTAGCAGGCCGGCGTGGTTCCGGTGAAGCCGGCATAGCCGCCAACCGCCTCACAGTTGGCGTCACGCTGGACGCCGGCGACCGGCGTGCCGGCGGCGCTGAGCGGCAGGAAGGACGGCGGTTGCCCCAGGACCGACCAGCCGGACGGATTCTCCAGGTACGGCAGGTAGGACCAGTTGCGATCGGTGGTCTTGAGTTCGGAGCGGTGCTGGTAGCCCGCCGAGACCATGAAGCTGGCGCTGTCGAAGCGCTTCCCATAGATGGCGCTGAGATTGTAGTCGCCCTTGGAGCCGTCGACGAGACGATAGTCGCCGCTGACCTCGAGGCCGTCGAAGTTGGTGCGGGTGATGAAGTTCACCACGCCGGCGATGGCGTCGGAGCCGTAGGTCGCCGCGGCGCCGTCCTTCAGCACCTCGACACGGCCGATGGCGGACGCCGGAAGCAGATTGGTGTCGACGCCGCCCGAGCCGGAGCCGGCCGACGATACGACCCGGCGCCCGTTCACCAGCACGAGGGTGCGAAGGCTGCCCAGGCTGCGCAGGTTGATGGTGCCCGCGCCGACCTGTCCCTGGGCGGTGGTGGAGAACTGGTTGGTGTCGCCCAGGACGGGCCCGCTGACCGGCAGCGCCTTGATCAGGTCGATGGTGCTCGGCGAACCGCGTCGCTGAAGCTCGTCGATGCCGATGACATCGACCGGCAGGGCCGCGTCCTCGGGCGTGCCCCGGATGAACGACCCGGTGACCACCACTTCCTGCACTTCGGATGGCGCGGAGGTCTGGGCCAGGGCCGGCGCGCCGGCGCCCATGGCGAATGCGACGGCCACGATCGACCCGCCGCAGAACTGACTGCGTTTTCTCATGACTTCGTTCCTTCCCCGTCCCGTGATGGCCGGCCCGCGTCTCTGGCGTGGGTCCGTCATCCGGATACGAAGTCATACTCCGCCGGTCTGCCGTAAAAAGATACCCATGTTTGGAAAAACGACGGTGTCTCAAAAATTCAGCAATCCCAAAGGACATAAGGAAAAGGCGCCGCCGGTTCCCCGACGGCGCCCGCCATTTCAGCTAACGTCGATCCTTCAGAAGCGCTTGCGCGCGCCGATCTTGAAGGTGCGGCCGTAAGGGTTGCCGATGAAGGGGTCGTAGCCCGCTTCGAGGCGCGCCGCAGACGGGTCGCGGTCGAAGATGTTGAACACCGACGCGGTGACCGTGGTGTCCCACGGCAACTGGATCCGATAGGTCAGGTCCAGGGTGTAGAACGCCTTCACCTTGTTGCCGATGGTGGTGAGTTGGCAGTTCGTCGCGATTCCGGCGGTGGCGTTGGCGACGTTGCAGTTCGTCGACGATCCGGTCTGGACGGTGGTGGGCCCGCGGTTGTCGGTGGCCCCGCCGATGTAGGTGAGGTCGAGCCGCAGGTTGTGGTCGCCACGGGCGTACTCGGCGTAGGCCGCGCCGCGCAGCTTGGACACCGTGCCGGGGAACCGGTCGTAGTTGGTGAAGCCCAGGGCCTTGTAGGCTCCCGACACGAAGACGCCGTTGAGCGTGAACTCGCCGATGTCGTACTTCACCAGCCGGCTGAACGAACCGCCGACCGTCACGTCGCCTTCGAGCACGTCGGATATCCTGTAGTCGACGCTGACGTCGATACCGGTGACCTTGGTGCGCGGTCCGTTGACCGTGTCGGAGCGAACCCGCTGGATGTCGTTGCCGACCGTCACGCCCTGGACGCAGGCGTTGTTGTTGTTGAACGTGATCAGGTCCCGGAGCGGACTGGCGCAGTTGACGAACTGGGTGCCGTTGCCGACCCCGCCCACCGCCGTGGCCACGATCTGGGCCGGAACGGTGGTGATCTGGTCCTTCAGGTTGAAGTGCCAGTAGTCGGCGATGATGCGCAGGCCGGCGGTCTGGAAGATGGCGCCGATGTTGTAGGTGAACGCCTCCTCCGGCCCGACCGCCGGATTGCCGCTGAAGTCCACGGACTTGAAGTTGTTGCCCGCCGCCTGGATGCCCGACAGGCCGGTGACGGCGTTGCTGGAGCGGTTGCCGGGGGTGGGGCCGCGGAAGGTGGTGCCCACCGAGCCACGGAGGGCGAAGGCCTCGGCGACCTGCCACTTGACCGCCAGTTTCGGATTCACGGTCGAACCGGTGAGGCCGCCGTAGTCCTCATAGCGGATGGCCGCCTGGGCGTTCAGGGTGTCGGTGATCGGCAGGTTGGTTTCCGCGAAGAACGCGTAGACCGTGTCGTCCAGCTGCTGGGGCGTGCCCTGGCCCAGGAAGATGTAGGGGCCGGTCGCCAGCGCGCAGGTGGTCACGCCGGGCACGGGGCAGGGGTTGACCCGAACGTCCTGGAACGGGCTGCGCAGCACGGACTGGAAGTCGGTGGTCCGATACTGGCCGCCGGCCGCCCAGCCGATGGTCCCGCCGGGCAGCTCGATGCCCAGCTCGCCGTTGAAGACCAGGTCGACGACGAAGAGGTCCTGACGCTGACGGGTCTCGGAGCCGCGCTCGAACAGCCAGTCCAGCAGCTCGACGCTGTTGGCGTTGGCCGAGACGTAGCCCGGGTTCGTCAGGCCCAGCGACGGGTTGCCGGCGTAGCCGTTCGAGAACGGGTTGAACCAGAGGCAGCCGTTCGCGCCGGGGGTGTTGGTGCGGCAGTTGGCGCCGCCGAGGCCGTTCAGCGCCCGCTGGAGGCGGTCGATGAAGATGTCGGGCGTGTGCTGGCGGTTCTGGGTGTGGGAGTAGGTGACGCCCAGGTCGTAGCCGATGCCGGCGAAGGGCAGTTCGCCCGTCAGGCCGGCGGAGACGCGGTAGATGTCGTAGTTGCGGTAGCCGATCTGGCCGCCGTCGTCATAGAGCGGGTTGCCGCCCGCGCCCAGCGGACGGAACAAGGTGAGGGATACGCGGTTCGTCGCGCCGATCACCGCCTGCGAAAGACCGGCCTGCTGGAGCGCGGTGAGCGCGCCGGGGTTGGTGACCGGGGTGGAGAAGACGCCCGTGCTGCCCGGGCCGTTGGGCCCCTGGATCGGCGGGAACGACGGCGAGAACCGCATCCGCGGGATGTCGGTCTTGGCCCAGTAGGCCTCGGCGTGGAACTTGGTGGTCTCGTTCAGGTCGACATCGACCTGGGCGAAGACGTGATAGCGGTTCTCGTGTTCGACCAGGTTGTCGAACGGGATGTAGGTGAAGTAGCAGGCCGGCGTCGCGCCGGTGAAGCCGGCATAGCCGCCGACCGCGTCGCAGTTGGCGTCGCGCTGGACGCCGGCGACCGGCGTGCCGGCGGCGCTGAGCGGCAGGAAGGACGGCGGTTGCCCCAGGACCGACCAGCCGGAAGGGTTGGTCAGATAGGGCAGGTAGGACCAGTCGCGATCGGTGGTCTTGAGTTGGGACCGGTGCTGGTAGCCCGCCGAGACCAGGAAGCTGGCGTTGTCGAAGCGCTTTCCATAGATGGCGTTCAGGTTGTAGTCGCCGTTCGAGCCGTCGACGAGGCGATAGTCGCCGCTGACCTCGAGGCCGTCGAAGTTGGTGCGGGTGATGAAGTTCACCACGCCGGCGATGGCGTCGGAGCCATAGGTCGCCGCGGCGCCGTCCTTCAGCACCTCGACACGGCCGATGGCCGAGACCGGCAGCAGGTTGGTGTCGACGCCGCCCGAGCCGGCGCCCGCCGAGGCGACCACGCGCCGGCCGTTCACCAGAACCAGCGTCCGCAGGCTGCCCAGGCTGCGCAGGTTGATGGTGCCCGCGCCCACCTGTCCCTGGGCGGCGGTGGAGAACTGGTTGGTGTCGCCCAGGACGGGCCCGCTGACCGGCAGCGCCTTGATCAGGTCGATGGTGCTCGGCGAGCCGCGCCGCTGAAGCTCGTCGATGCCGATCACCTCGACCGGCAGGGCCGCGTCCTCGGGCGTGCCCCGGATGAACGACCCGGTGACCACCACTTCCTGGACTTCGGATGGCGCAGAGGCCTGGGCCAGGGCGACGTTCGGCATGCCGTACGCCACGATCGCGGCCAGCACAGAGGCCCCGCAGAAGAATCTGCTTTTCGTCATTACTTTCCTCCCCTCGACAGCCTCTAGGAACGGGCCAGCCTGAGTTGGCGCATAGTGGCGGCGTTTGTTGCGGCTCCGCTACACAAATCTCGACGTTCATCCAACTAAGGTCGAAGAACGAGGCTTCGCCGCAACATGCGCTGACCTAAGGGAATGGCTCGGTCCCATGCGACGCACCCGCCCGTTCCCGTCCACTTGGCGTCGCCCGAGCGAATCCTGTTGCGCCCACCGCGGCGGCGCCTTCAGTCTGGCGCGCAGAAACGGGATATCGGGGACCGTCGCGGCCGTGCGCGCGTGGCGGAATGTCCAATGAGCTTCGCATCCACGGCTCGCCAGGCTGGCGGCCGTCTGATCTTCGCACCGACAGGTCGGGTGGATGCGGCCACCGCCGATGCTTTCACCGATCAGATCGTGGCCGCCGCGCGCGAGGCGCGCGACGTCGGCGCTCTGGTGGTGGATCTCACGGGCCTCGACTTCATGGCCTCCCGGGGACTGAGGGCGCTCACCATGGCCCAGCGCGAGGCGGGGGACGGCGTCCCCATCCGGTTGGCGAACCCCAATGCGCAGATGCGCGAGATCCTGAAGATCAGCCGCTACGACATGCTGTTCGAGATCGTGGACGAGGTCTGACGATGCGGGTGCGATTCTGGGGAACCCGCGGGTCGTTGCCGGTCGCCCTGACCGCCGGATCGGTACAGGCCAAGATCGCCGCGGCGCTCGCGGCGGCTGGAGGCCGGACGTTCGCCGACACGGCCGAGGCCGCACGGTTCGCCGCCGAATCGCTGCCGTTCTCCACCTACGGGACCTATGGCGGCGCCACCTCCTGCGTCGAGGTCGAGGGCGCCGACGGGGCCTTCATCGTCTGCGACATGGGCTCGGGCCTGCGCGAGTTCGGGATCGACTCGTTCCGGCGGATCGCCGGCGGCCATCCGCCTGTCTATCACTTCTTCCTGTCCCACCTGCACTGGGACCACATCATGGGCTTCCCGTTCTTCGGGCCGGCCTTCAATCCCGCCGCGACGATCGTGATCCACTCCGGCCACCCCGACGCCGAGACGGCGCTGCGCCGCCAGCAGGAGGAGATCTCGTTTCCGGTGCCGTTCGAGTGGTTGCGTGCGACGTTCGAGTTCCAGGTCCACGAGCCGGGCGTCCCGTTCGAGGCCGCGGGCCTGACCGTGACGCTGGCCGCCCAGCACCACAGCCACGACTCGTACGGCTATCGGTTCGAGAAGAACGGCAAGGCGGTGATCTACTCCACGGATTCCGAGCACAAGGTGGAGAACATGGACGCCGAGAAGGCGTTCGAGGCCTTCTTCGCCGACGCCGACCTCGTGGTCTGCGACACCATGTATTCCCTGGGCGACACCGTCAGCCTCAAGCAGGACTGGGGCCATTCGTCCAACGTGGTCGCGGTCGACCTCTGCCAGGCGGCGGGCGCCCGGACCCTGGCGCTCTTCCACCACGAGCCGACCTACACCGACGAGGACATCCAGCGCATGCACGCCGAGACGGTGCGCTACGAGGAACTGGTCCGCGGCGAACGTCCGCCCCTGTCGGTGATCTGCGCCTATGACGGACTCGTCGTCGAGGTCTGACCCCTTCGGCGAACTGGAGCCTCGCGCGCGTCTGCGCGTGCGGGCGGCCGGGCTGCTGGCGGCGCTCGCCGGGGCGCTGCTGCTGCTGCTCGCGGGTCCCGCGCTGCGCCAGCCGCTGATCGACACCTACCAGCGGGTGTCCCCGCCCCTTCAGCCCAGCGCGCGGGTCCATGTCGTGGCCATCGACGCCGAGAGCCTGGCGGCCGTCGGGGGGTGGCCCTGGTCACGCTATGCCCTGGCCCGCCTGACCGAACAGATCGCCGACCGGGGCGCGGTCGCCATCGGCTTCGACTTCCTGTTCGCCGAGCCTGACCGCCAGGCCCCGGATGACTTCGTCTCGATCTTCCGCCACGAGTTGTCGCCGGCCGCCGCGGGTGAGATCGCGGCGCTGCCCTCGATGGACGCGGTCTTCGGCGAGGTGATCGCGCGCCAGCCGGTCGTCCTGGCCCGGGCAGGCGTCGACGCCGATTCCTTCGACCGGGACGACGAGACCGAACGCCCGCCGCCGCTTCCGCCCGAGGCGACCTTCTCCGGGCCGGAGCCGAAGGCGATCCCCGCCTATCCGGACGTGGTGGCCAACATCGAGGTCCTGGACAGCCGCGCCCTCGGGCACGGCCTGGCCAACGGGCCGCCCGACGCCGACGGCCTCATCCGCCGGGTGCCGCTCCTGGGCCGGGCGGCCGGGGCGCTGACCCCGAGTCTGGCGCTCGACCTCGTGCGGGTGGCCGAGGATGTCTCCGAGATCCGGCTCGAAGGCAATGCGGCGGGCCTGACGGCCATCCGGGTGGGCGATCATCGGGTCAAGGTGGACGCCGGCGGGCGGGTGGAGCTGCGCTTCGCCAGCCGCCCGCCCGCGGCGGACGGCCAGCCGCGGTCGCCGTACCCCACCTGGTCGGCGGCGGATCTGCTCCGTCAGGGAGTGGCCAGCGACGCTTTCCGCGACTCCATCGTCCTGATCGGCCTGACGGCGGCGGGGACCTCCGACGTGGTGGCGACGCCGCGGGACTCCGAGACCTACGGCGTCTTCGTCCAGGCCCAGGCGGTGGACGCCATCCTGCGCAGCGCCGCCCTGGCGCGGCCGGCCTGGGCGCCCGCGCTCGAGTGGGGTCTGGGGTTGGCCCTGGCGCTGTTGTCGTGGCTGGCGGTCCCGCGCGCCTCTCTGGCGATGGTGCTGGCCGGCGCGGCGGTGGAGGTGACCGCCGCGTTCGGCGCGAGCTGGCTGGCCTTCCTCAACAACCTGATCATCGACCCCTATCCGATGCTGGTCCCCGGCGCGGCGACGTCGGCGGTGGTGGTCACTCTGCTGTTCGTGGAAGGCCGCCGCGTCCAGGCCCGCCTGCGCCACGCTCTCGACGACGAGCGGCTGTCGGCGGCGCGCATCTCGGGCGAGTTGGCCGCGGCAAGCGAGATCCAGTCGGGGATGCTGCTGCCGCGTGTGGAACTGGACCGCATCTCGCCGGCTGTCGAGATCGACGCGGTGCTGCAACCTGCCAAGACCGTCGGCGGCGACCTCTACGACGCCTTTCCCTTCGACGACGGCCGCGTCTGTTTCCTGGTGGGCGACGTGACGGGCAAGGGCGTGCCCGCTTCGCTCTTCATGGCGCTGTCGAAGGCGTTGGCCCGCAGCCTTCTTGTCCGGCCCGCGACGCCGCTGGATCTGGCCGTGCGCGAGATCAACGCCGAACTGTCACGGGATAACCGCCAGGCGATGGCGGTCTCGGTGCTGGTGGGCGTCCTGCACCCCGGCGACGGGACGCTGGAGCTATGCTGCGCAGGGCATGAGAACCCGCTGGTGGCCGATGGTCGGGGCGGCGTGCGGGAGCTGGAGCTGCGCGGCGGCCCGCCGCTGTGCGCGGCGCCGTGGTTCCCCTATGCGATCGAGACCCACAGGCTGGAGGCCGGCGAACTGCTGGTGGCGTTCACCGACGGCATGACCGAGGCCGAGAGCCCGGCGGGCGACCTGTTCGGCCGTGCGCGGACGATCGAGGCCGTGGCGCAGGCCGGGCAGGCCGGATCGGCGGCCTCGGCGGTCGATGCGCTGGTGGCGGCGGTGCGCGCGTTCGAAGCCGGAGGCGAACCCAGCGACGATCTGACCGTCCTGGCCGTGCGCCGGCGCGAGGTCGCCTGAACGATCTCCGGCCGCCTCGCGGCGGCTCCACCCTAGCGGACGATCACCTCGACGCGCCGGTTGGCCGGCTCGGCCACGCCGTCCGCGGTGGGGACGAGCAACTCGCGCTCGCCGCGACCGCTGACCTTGGCGTTGGACAGGGGCAGGCCCAGTTGGGTGAGGGCGGCGCGGATCTCGACGGCCCGGTCCAGCGACAGCCGGTCGTTGGCGTCGGAGGCGCCGACCGTGTCGGTATGGCCTGTGATCTGCACGTCGGACCGTTCGTTCACGATCTCGCGCAGCGCCGCCAGCACCGGCTGCGAGCCGGGGTCCAGTTCCGTGGTCCCGAGCTTGAAGTACATCACGTAGACGCGGGGCGGGGCGGGCAGCCAGGCCATGAGGTCGGCGTAGCGTGACGCGTCGGCCGGCCGGACCGACAGCGCGCCGCCGCCCAGGCGAGCCTGCGTATTGGCCTCGGTGAGCGCGCCGAGCTCGGATTCCGTCTGGGCGTCGAGAACCGCCACGGCGCCCGTGCCACCGCCGGCGTCCTGCAGGAGGCTCACGCTGGACGAGGCGCAGCCGGCCAGCAGGCCGGCCCCGAGCGTGACGGCGAGAACCGTCCGCGCGCTCATGGCACCTCGACCACGAAGGTCGTGCCCCGCGCCGCCAGCAGCGAGGTGGGGGTGCGCACCTTCATCGCGTCCTTGTTCTCCTTGGCGATCTGCCCAGAGACGACGCCCAGGGCGCCGCGGTCGACGGTGGTCAGCGAGCGGCCCTTGTGGGTGGTGTCGTCGAACTCGAACTGGCTGACCGCGACCCGGCTGTTGGGGCCGATGGAGAAGCGGCTGTTGTCGGCGAAGGTGATGCCGATGCGGCCGTTCGGGCCCGTGACCAGGACGTCGCTGACCCGGAGCAGATAGCCCGGCGCGGCCGGCTGGGGCGCGCGGTCGCGCATCACCGTGGCGGTCCCTGCCACGCTCTTGATACGCCCGATCTCGGCCAGGGCCACGCTCGGCGTCGACAGGCCCGCGGCCATCAGCAATCCTGTGATCAGCGCTCTGCGCATATGGAAGTCCTCCGAACCAGGCCCCGTCATAGACCAGCTTCGCCCAACAGCCGAATTCCATACACTTGTCGCGCGAATTTCGGCCGACGAGGCGGGGCTGCGCCGTGCGCTGGACCTCGCCCGCATGTTCGCCGGCGGCGGCGCGCTGGACCTCCAGGCGGCCGACCGGCTGGCCATCGTCGTCGAGGAGTGGATCGCCAATGTGGTCGAGCACGGCGCGCCGCCGGCCGGCAGCCGCATCGGCCTGCGGTTCGTGCGCGGGGCCGCGTGGGTCCGGCTATCGTTCACCGATGCGGGGCGCCCGTTCGATCCTCGGGGCGCCTGTTTCGACGGCCCCAACCTGGAAAGGGGCGGTGGGGCCGGCCTGGAACTGATCCGCGCCTGGTGTCGCATCGCCGGCTATCGCCGGCGTGGCGGGCGCAACCGGGTCGTCCTCGAACTGGCGCTGGCATGAGACATCCGTTCGCGGCGCTCTCGGCCAGGCCCCGCCTGGCGGCCGCGATGGCCCTGGGCGCGGCGGCCGGCGGCGCCTGCGCCGTCCTGGCTCCGGAACCGGGCGCAGCCCTGTCGGCGCTGGTGGGCTGGAACGCCTTCTGCTTCGCCTACCTCGGCCTGACCCTGCACGCCGTGGCGGGCCAGGGGCCGGCGGAAATCCGCGTCCGCGCCGCGCAGCAGGACCAGGGCCGGCTGACCGTGTTGCTTCTGATCCTGGCCGCCTGTGTCATCAGCCTCGCCGCCGTCGCCCTGGAGCTGTCGCAGGCGCGGCAGGAACCGGGGCTGGGCCGCCTCCTGCGGATCGCGGGGGCGGTGGTGACGCTCACCGCTTCCTGGCTGACGATGCAGACCGTCTTCGCCGTCCATTACGCCCACGAATACTACACGCCGCACGCCGACACCGGGGCCGACCGCGGCGGCCTGGCCTTTCCCGGCGGGGAGGCGCCCGACTACTGGGACTTCCTGCATTTCGCCGTGGTCATCGGCGTCGCCGCCCAGACCGCGGACGTGGCGTTCACCAGCAAGGCGCTGCGCCGGCTGGGCACGGCCCACAGCCTGATCGCCTTCGTCTTCAACACCCTGATCCTGGCGCTCACCATCAACCTGCTGGCCGGGCTGCTCTAAGGCCCGGTCCGCCCCTACCGCCGGTCGTCCCTGAGCGCGATCCCGCCGATCCAGCTCGCGAGGCCGGTGATGACGGCCGCCAGGACGCCGGGGATCAGGCCGTCGATCCGGAAGCCTTCGAGGAACCAGGCCACCAGGCCGATCATCGCGGCGTTCACCACCAGGAGGAACAGGCCCAGGGTCAGCAGGGTGAGGGGCAGGGTGAGGATCACCACCACGGGGCGCACGATCGCGTTCACGATCCCCAGCAGGAGGGCCGCCAGCACCAGCGTGCCCGTGTCGTCCATGTGCACGCCCGGCACGAACCTCGACGCGACCCACAGGCCCAGGGCGGCGATCACCGCCCGGATCAGGAACTTCGCCATGCCGCCCATCCTCCTCCGACCGGCCGTCGGTAGAGCCTAGACCGCGCCGCGCGCCGGGGGGAAGCCCGCCCGCGGCGGTCCGAAAAGGCTCCGTTCATGTTTCTGAGGCACCGTCCTGCGGCAGGCCGTCGCATCGGGGGAGGCGCGGCCGTTGTCTGTCGGGACCGTTGAAGGGGGCGGGACGACGTGAGCGCGAAGGCGAAGAGCCTGCTGGACGAACGCCTGGACGCGGTGGCCGCCACCGCGCGCCAGATCTTCGCCGTGCGGCTCGTCGTGGGCGCCGCCGCCGCCCTGCTGACGGGCTACATCTACGGTCCCGCGATCGGCGCCGGCTGGCTCACCGCCTTCCTGTTCACCGAGACCTGGACCCGGATCTCGACCCGCGCCGTCGGTCTGGGGCGGGCGATGAGCCCGCGCGCGCGGGTCGCCTATGCCGGCGCGATGCTGTCGGCCAGCGCCACCTGGTGCGCGCTGGCCGCGCTCTACTGGCTGGACGGGCAGGAGGCCTTCCGCCTGGCGGCGATGGCGATCCTGGCCGGAATGATGGTCCATGCGCAGGGCTTCTCGTTCCGCTCTCCCGTGGCCCTGGTCGCCCTGGGCGTCCTGCCGGCGCTGCTGTGGTTCGTGCTGCCGGTGGCGTTCGGCGGCTATTCGGGGGCGCCCCTGGTCACGCTCACCATCGGCCTCTTCCTCCTCCTGACCTATGTGGCGGCCTCGGCGCGGGCCAATCTGCGGACCGCCGCGATCCTGGCCGACGCCCAGCGCAACGCCGAGGCGGCCAACGACGCCAAGTCGGCGTTCCTGGCGATGGTGAGCCACGAACTGCGCACGCCCCTGAACGGCGTTCTGGGCATGGCCCGGGCCCTCCAGCGGACCTCGCTCGATTCGAAGCAGCAGGGTTTCGTGGAGACGATCCTGCGTTCGGGCGACGGCCTGCTCGCCATCCTCAATGACGTGCTCGACATCTCGAAGATCGAGGCGGGCCGGATGGACCTGGAGGTCGCGGCCTTCGACCTCGCGGCCCTGGGCGACCAGACGGTCGAGCTCTGGGCCGAGGCGGCGGCGGCCAGGCGCCTGGGGCTGACGTGCGAAGCCGGGCCCGGCCTGCCGCGACGCGTGCTGGGCGACGAGACGCGCGTACGCCAGATTCTCCAGAACCTCGTCTCCAACGCGCTGAAGTTCACCGAGCATGGGCAGGTGCGCCTCCATCTGACCCCCGCGCCGGGGGCGGATGGGGACGGGGGCGTCCTGATCACGGTCGCGGACACCGGGATCGGCATGAGCCCCGATCAGGTGAGCCAGATCTTCCGACCCTTCGCCCAGGCCGACGCGGCGACGGCGAAGCGCTACGGCGGAACGGGCCTGGGCCTTTCCATCTGCCGCAAGCTGGCCTCGATGATGGGCGGAGAGATCACGGTCGAGAGCGCGGCCGGCGCCGGTTCGACGTTCCGAGTCTGGCTGCCCTTGCCCGAGGCCGAGGTCGCGGCCGGTCCCACGGACGCGAACGCCGAGTCGCTGCCGCCGCTGCGCATCCTCGTGGCGGACGACAACCCCATCAACCAGACCGTGGCGCGGGCGGTGCTGGAAGCGGCCGGAGCGGTGGTCGAGACGGCCGCCGACGGCGCCCAGGCGCTGGATCGCCTGCGCCTGTCGGCCTTCGACGTGGTGCTGATGGACGTCCACATGCCGACGATGGACGGGGTCGAGGCGGTGGGCCGGATCCGCGACGGCCAGGCGGGACGCTCCGACGTGCCGGTGATCGCGCTCACCGCCGACGCCATGGCCGGCGAGGAGGCGCGGCTGAAGGCGATGGGCTTCGACGCCCTTCAGCACAAGCCTGTCCAGCCGGCGGCCCTGATCGGCGCCATCAGCCTGGCGCTCGCCGGCCGAAGCGCCCGGGCGGAAGGCGCGGACGCCGCGGCTTAGGGCGCCGCGAAGCGGTTTGAATCCAAGACCCCATCCGCTTGCGCAGAGACGGGGCCGGGCGGTCTCAGGACGCCGTGGCCTGTTCCGGGCTGGGGACCGTCTCCTTCAGGCGGCCGCCGATGCGGATGGGCTCGATCCGGCGGGCGAGGCCTGACGCCGGATCCGTCTCCACGAAGACGCCGCAGACCGTGGCCGGGCCCTCGGCGGGCTTGTAGCGGCCGCCCGAGATGCGGGTGGTGAACCGGCGCAGCGGTTCTTCCTTCTGGTTGCCGATCACGCTGTCGTAGTCGGCGCAGGCGCCGGCGTCGGTCTGGTAGGCCGTGCCGCCGGGCAGGACCTGGGCGTCGGCGGTGGGCACATGGCTGTGGGTGCCCACCACCAGGCTGGCGCGGCCGTCGCAGAAGTGGCCCATCGCCATCTTCTCGGACGTGGCCTCGGCGTGCATGTCGACCACCACGGCGTCGGCCACGGCGCCCAGGGGGCAGGCCTCCAGCTCTCTGTCAACCGCGGCGAACGGGTCGTCCAGGGCGTCCATGAACACCCGGCCCAGCAGGTTCACGACCAGGATGCGCTTGCCGTCCGGGGTGTCGAAGAGCTGGGCGCCGCGGCCCGGCGCGGCGGCCATGGGCGGATAGTTCAGCGGCCGGATCAGGCGCGGCTCGCGCACGATGTAGGTCAGCGCCTCCTTCTGGTCCCACGAGTGGTTGCCCAGGGTGAGGCAGTCGGCGCCGGCGTCGAACAGCTCGCGCGCCGTGGCTTCGGTGATCCCGAAGCCGGCGGCGGCGTTCTCGGCGTTGACGATCACGAACTCCAGGCCCAGCCGGCGACGCAGGCTCGGCAGGTGTTCGGCCAGGCCGTCGCGGCCCGAGCGGCCGACCACATCTCCGAAGAAGGCGAAACGCATCAGGTTCCTGTAGCGACGGGGATGAAGGCCGTCTCCGTCAGAATGGCGTCCAGGCGGGCGTCATGGGGCTCCAGGGGAACTTCTGGGAGCTCCTGTCCCGCAAAGGCCACACCCACGGCCAGCAGAGGCCCTCCCGCGCGGAGGGCGGCGATGGTGCGGTCGTAGAAGCCGCCGCCCTGACCCAATCGGCCGCCCAGACGGTCGAAGGCCAGCACGGGGACGAACAGCACATCCGGCCGGACCTGCCCCGCCGCCGCCGGCGGCGCGGCGATCCCCAGGGCGTCGGGCGCCAGCAGACCGCCGGGTGCGTGCGGGCGGAAGACCAGCGGCGCGTCGCGGACGACCACGGCGGGCAGGGCGCGCACGCCCTCAAGCTCGATGCCGGACGGATCCAGTTCCGAACCTGTCGGGTGATAGAGGCCATAGGCGCCCACCGGCCGGCCGGGCCAGCCGGCCGGGAGGTTCGCCGCGGCGCGGCCGCCGGCGTCCGGCGCTTCGGCGGCCAGTCGCCGGCGCAGGGCGCGCATCCGGGATCGGAGTTCGGCCTTGGGGTCCACGACTGGCCTATGGCGGGACCGGCCTTCAACAGGACCGGCCGATAACGGGAAATGGGTGGCGGCGCCGCGAAGAGCCGTGAAGGTCAGTTCAATTCCCTCGACCTGGATAGACCAGGTGGGCGCCGTGTTGCCGAGGACCACGATCCCCGGCAGGGACAGCTCCCTATGAGTGAATTAAGGTCGCTGGAATATGTTCGCCTTCGACGAGAGCCGCAGCAGGGCCCGCCGGGAAGCAACGTAGGACGCCGCCGCGGCCGTCTCAAGCGCGGCCTGGGAAATACGGCCGATCTGGGAAGTACGATCTGGGAAGTACGGTCTGGGAAGTACGGTCTGGGGACGGGGGAAACGCCATGACGCCGCGGGATGTGGAGGCCGTGCTGGCCCAAGGTGTGGCGACCGGCGCCGCGCCGGGCTTCTCCGCCGCCGTCGTGGGGCAGGACGGTACGGTCGCGACGTTCCAGGCGGGCGGCCGCGGCGTGGCGGACCCTGCGCCCATGACCGCCGACACGGTCTTCTGGATCGCTTCCTGCACCAAGGCGATCGTCTCGGCCGCGGCGCTGGAGCTGGTGGCCCGGGGCCGGCTTGCGCTGGACGAGCCGGTCGGGCGCCTCGTGCCCGAGTTGGCGGCGCCTCTGGTCCTGGAGGGCTTCGACCCCGACGGGACGCCGCGCCTGCGCCCCGCCGCGCGCCCGATCACCCTGGCTGCGTTGCTCTCTCACACCTCGGGCCTGGCCTATGACTTCAACAGCGCCGAGATCGTGCGCTGGCTGGAGGCGCGCGGGCTGAACCTGATGACCGCCGGCTGCCGGAGCCTGCCGCTGCTGTTCGAGCCGGGCGACGACTGGCGCTACGGCGTCGGCATCGACGCGGCGGGCCTTGTGATCGAAGCGGCCGCCGGGCGCGACCTTGGCGAGCACCTGCAGGAGACCGTCTTCGCCCCGCTGGGCATGGCCGACACCGCATTCGATCCCGGCGCGGCGCAAGTCGCGCGTCGCGCCGGACTGCACGCGCGCCTGCCCGACGGGGGCCTCGCGCCCCTGGACCCGTTGGGCGCCATGCCGCCCGACATGCGGGGCGGCGGCGGGCTGTGTTCGACGGCCCAGGACTACGCCCGCTTCCTGGCCGCCGTCCTGGCCGACGACGGGGGCGGGGTCTTCTCCGCGGAGACGCGCGCCCGGCTGCGCACGCCGGTCCGCCGCGGGGCGACTTTGGGCGACATCCGCAGCGTCCTGCCGATGATGAGCCGTGACTTCTCGCCCCTGCCCGAGGGCGAGCGCGGCTGGACCCTGGGCTTCCTGCAGAACCTCGCGCCGCTGCCGGGCCGCCGATCGGCCGGAAGCCTCGCCTGGGCCGGGCTGGCCAATTGCTACTACTGGGCCGACCCCGAGCGCCGGATGGCCGGGGTGCTGTTCGCCCAGCTCCTGCCTTTCGCCGACCCGCAGGTCCTGGACGTCTTCGACGCCTTCGAGCGCGCCGTCTACGCCCGCGGCTGAGTGTCGGGCGGGCGCCCTCGGACGGCCCCGGCGTCGCAGCCCCGCATTGGGGCTTGGGCGGTGGCCTTCGGCGGCTTACATCGGGCCTCTTGAACGCGCACGCCGACATCGCCGGACAGAGCCTCGCCCGCCAGGCCAACGACATCGCCCGCGACCTCACGCGGGCCGATCCGAAGGTCTATTGGACGGACCTCGCCGTCACGGCGGCCGTCACCTGGCTCAGCTTCTGGATCGCGGCGACCGCGACCTCGGCCGCTTGGTCTTGGATCGCAGGTGCAGTCTGCGTCCTGGCGCTCTACCGCGGGATCAGCTTCATCCACGAGCTGACGCACCTGCGCCGGGACGACGTGCCGTTCTTCCACTTCGCCTGGAACGCGGCGATCGGCGTGCCGTGGCTGACGCCTTCGCTGCTGTATGAGGGCGTCCACATCCTGCATCACGCCAAGGACCGCTACGGCACCGCCCGCGACCCCGAGTATCATCCGCTGGCGCGCCGGCCTCTGTACGAACTGGCGGTGTTCCTGGGCATAGCCCTGCTGGCGCCGGTGGGGACGGTGCTGCGTTTTGCGGTGCTGGCGCCGGCGGGGTTCCTGATACCGGCCGTGCGGCGCTTCGCTGTGGCGCGGGCCTCGGGCATGGTCATCAACCCGGGGTTCGCGCGCGAGGACTTCGACCGCGCCCGCGGCGCGCCCTGGCTGGCCCAGGAGATCGGCTGCTGGCTGTGGAGCTGGGGCCTGATCGGCCTGGCCGTGGCCGGCGTCCTGCCGTGGCGCGTGCTGGCCACGGCCGCCGCGATCTTCGCGGCCATGACCTTCCTGAACCAGGTCCGCACCGCCGTCGCCCACCGCTGGGACAACGACGGCGAGGTCATGGCGCCCCTGGACCAGTTCCTGGATTCGGTGAACGTGCCGCCGCCGGCGCTGCTGCCGTTCCTGTGGGCCCCCGTGGGCCTGCGATACCACGCCCTGCACCATCTGATGCCGCGGCTGCCCTATCATAACCTGGGCAGGGCCCACGCCCGGCTGGTCGAGGCGCTGCCGGCCGACCACGACTACCGCCGCGCCGAGGAGCGCGAACTGATCCCGGCCCTCGGCAAGCTGATCGCCCGGATGCGGCGGTCCCTCCCTTGATGGGGAGGGATTACGCCGCGGCCAGCTTCTCGATCTTGGCGGCCGCGGCCTCCAGGGCGCCGACCGCGCGGGTCTCGAAGCGGGAGCGGTCGGCCTGGAGGCGGCCCACCTCGACCTGGAGGGCGGCCAGGCGGTTCTTCGCGTCCAGCAGTTCGTCGGCCAGCAGCAGCGCGCCCATCAGGAACAGGCGCGTGTCGCCGAGCTGACCCATGTCCTGGCTCACCTGCCGCACCTGATGGTCGAACAGCCTGGCCAGTTCCAGCAGGTGGCTCTCCTGCCCGTCCTCGCAGCCGACGGCATAGGGCCGGCCGTTCACGTCTATGTTGAGCTGGGCCATCGCTAAGCCTCCTGGGGCTGGCCGTTGAGATGGGCGCGGATCTCGTCGATCGCGCGGCCCAGCGCTTCGGACGCCTGGGCGCCTGCTTCTTCGAGCTCGCGCTCGCGCGCGCGGGCCGCGTCCAGTTCCGCCGCCAACATGGCGCGGTCGTGGTCGAACAGGCCGCCCGCGTCCGCGCTGGCGGCCTTCAGCCGCTGGGCCAGGCGCTGTTCCAGCACATGCAGGGCGTTTTCCAGTCGCCTGGCCGCCACATCCAGCGCGTTCTCGCCGGGGTTCATCCGATCCTCCGAAGCCGACAGGCCCTCTATACCCGTGCGGGTGAGTCTCACGAAATCTGCGGGGCCTTTTCTTGACCTTCCCGCCCCCGCCGTGCGAGGCGGCCCGCAACTTCCCGCCAGAAAGACCCGACAGACGATGCCCGCGCCGACCCAGCTCATGGCCAACGCCATCCGCGTCCTCTCGATGGACGCCGTCGAGCGGGCCAACTCCGGCCATCCGGGAATGCCGATGGGCATGGCGGACGTGGCCACGGTGCTGTGGACGAAGTTCCTGAAATATGAGGCCGCCCGGCCGGACTGGGCCGACCGCGACCGTTTCGTGCTGTCGGCCGGCCACGGCTCGATGCTGCTCTACAGCCTGCTGCACCTGACGGGCTTCAAGGCGGTGACGGCCCAGAGCCTGCGCGACTTCCGCCAGCTCGGCTCGAACACCCCCGGGCACCCCGAGTACGGCCACACCCCGGGCGTCGAGACCACCACCGGCCCCCTCGGCCAGGGGCTGGCCACCGCCGTGGGCATGGCGATGGCCGAGCGCAAGCTGGCCGCGCGATTCGGCGCCGACCTGGTCGATCACCGCACCTGGGTGATCGCGGGCGACGGCTGCCTGATGGAAGGGATCAGCCACGAGGCGATCAGCCTCGCCGGTCGGCTGAAGCTGTCCCGGCTGACGGTGCTGTGGGACGACAACGACATCACCATCGACGGTCACGTGGGCCTGTCGGACGCTACCGACCAGATCGCGCGCTTCAAGGCCGCCGGCTGGGCCACCAAGCGGATCGACGGCCACGACGAAGGCCAGATCCGCCGGGCGCTGGCCTGGGCGGTCAGGCAGGACCGGCCCAGCCTGATCGCCTGCAAGACCGTGATCGGCAAGGGCGCGCCCAATATGGGCGGCACCCACGACGTCCACGGCAAGGCGCTGGGCGGGGACGAGATCGCGGCCACCCGCAAGGCGCTGGGCTGGAGCCACGACCCGTTCGTCGTGCCCGACGAGGCGCTGAAGCCGTGGCGTTCGGCCGGTCGCCGTGGCGCCAAGGCCCGCAAGGCGTGGGAGGCGCGGCTGGCCGCCTCGCCGCACAGGGCCGAATTCCTGCGCGCGATGGCCGGCGACCTGCCCCACGGCGCCTTCGAGCGACTGGACGCCTTCATCGCCAAGGCCGCCGCGGAGAAACCCGCCGCCGCCACCCGCCAGCATTCGGGTGCGGTGCTGGAGCAGATTTTCGGCGACATCCCCGAACTGGTGGGCGGCTCGGCCGACCTGACCGGCTCGAACAACACCTTCGTGAAGAACACCCAGGTGTTCGACGCCCCCGACTACGCCGGCCGCTACGTGAACTACGGCGTGCGCGAATTCGGCATGAGCGCGGCCATGAACGGTATGGCCCTGCACGGCGGGATCATCCCCTACGGTGGGACGTTCCTCGTCTTCTCCGACTACGCCCGGCCGGCCATCCGCCTGTCGGCGCTGATGGGCGTGCGCAGCATTTTCGTGGGCACCCACGACTCCATCGGCCTGGGCGAGGACGGCCCCACGCACCAGCCAGTGGAGCACCTGGCGTCTCTGCGCGCCATGCCGAACCTCTACGTCTTCCGCCCGGCCGACGCGGTGGAGACCGCCGAGTGCTGGAAGCTGGCGCTGGACGCCAGGACCACGCCGTCGGTCCTGGCCCTGTCGCGCCAGAAGACGGCCGGCGTCCGCGATACGGCCGGCGAGAACCTGTCGGCCCGGGGCGCCTACCAGCTCGCGGCCGCTTCGAAGCCCGCCCAGGTGACGATCTTCGCCTCGGGGACCGAAATGCCCGTGGCCCTGGCGGCCCGCGACCTGCTGGAGGCCGACGGCGTCGGCACGCGCGTGGTCTCGGTCCCCTGCTTCGAGCTGTTCGAGGCCCAGCCGGCCGACTACCAGGCCGCCCTGATCGGCGAGACCGAGGTGCGCGTGGCCGTCGAAGCCGGTGTCCGCCAGGGCTGGGACCGCTTCATCGGCTCCGACGGCGCCTTCGTGGGCATGACCGGCTTCGGCGCCAGCGCGCCCGACAAGGCCCTCTACGCCCACTTCGGCATCACGCCCGAGGGCGTGGCCGCGGCGGCGAAGGCGAAGCTGTAGCGCTCCTCTCCCGTCGCGAAGACGACGGGGGAGGTGGATCGGCGCGGAACGCGACGAGACGGAGGGGCGCAAGGCCACAAGCTCGGTGGGTGGAGCCTGACGCCCCCTCCACCACTTCGTGGTCCCCCTCTCCCGAACGCTTCGGTTCGGGGGAGGAACGGGCCGCCATGACGATCTGGAGACCTCCATGCGCCTCGGTACGCCCAATTCGCCCACCGCCGTCCGCGTGATGCTCCTGGGCTCGGGCGAGCTCGGCAAGGAGGTGGTGATCGAGCTGCAACGGCTGGGCTGCGAGGTGATCGCCGTCGACCGCTACGAGGGCGCGCCGGCGCAGCAGGTGGCCCACCGCAGCCACGTCGTCGCCATGACCGACGCCGCCGCGCTCCGGGCGCTGGTGGAGCGGGAGCGGCCGCACCTGATCGTGCCCGAGATCGAGGCCATCGCCACCGACGAACTGGCGCGGATCGAGGCCGACGGGCTGGCCACGGTGATCCCCACCGCCCGCGCCGCCCAGCTCACCATGAACCGCGAGGGCATCCGCCGGCTGGCGGCCGAGGACCTGGGCCTGCCCACCAGCGCCTACGCCTTCGCCGCGTCCGAGGCGGAGCTGGCCAAGGCGGCGACCGAGATCACGGGCTTCCCCTGTTTCGTGAAGCCCGTGATGAGCAGCTCGGGCAAGGGGCAGTCCTACGTCGAGCGCCCCGAACAGATCGCCGAGGCCTGGCGCTATGCGCTCGAAGGCGGCCGGGTGGAACAGCCGCGCGTGATCGTCGAGGGCCGCGTCGAGTTCGACTTCGAGATCACGCTGCTGACCGTCCGCAGCGTGGCGGGCGGCGCGGTCGAGACCAGCTTCTGCGCGCCTATCGGCCACCGGCAGGTCAAGGGCGACTATGTGGAGAGCTGGCAGCCCCAGCCCATGTCGGTCGAAGCCCTCTCGAAGGCCCGCGACATCGCCAGCGCCGTCACCACCGCCCTGGGCGGCCAGGGCGTGTTCGGCGTCGAGCTGTTCGTGAAGGGCGATGAGGTCTGGTTCTCGGAGGTCAGCCCGCGTCCGCACGACACCGGCCTGGTCACCCTGGTGACCCAGCACCAGTCCGAGTTCGCGCTGCACGCCCGCGCCATCCTGGGCCTGCCCACCGACGCGGGCCTGCGCGAGCCGGGCGCCAGCGCGGTGATCTACGGCGGCCTGGAGGCCCGCGGCATCGCGTTCGAAGGCGTGGACGAGGCCCTGTCGGTTCCCGGCGCGGACCTGCGCCTCTTCGGCAAGCCCGAGAGCTTCGAGCGCCGCCGCATGGGTGTGGCCCTGGCCCGCGCCGCCGACGTGGAGCAGGCCCGCGAGCGGGCGCGCGAAGCCGCCGCGAAGGTGAAGCCGGCCGCGGGCTGAGGTCTCGCGGACGCGGCAGGCGCAAGAAGGCAGCCACGGTCGAGACCCTGCGGCTGCGCCGCCTCTGCCGGCAAGCTCGGGCGGCTGGCGGGGCGTTCGCGGGCGGTCTAGGTTCGGTTCAAATCTCCTGAGGACACCCCCATGCACCGCCACCTGATTGCAACCGCCGCCGCCGCCGCTGTCGCCGCAGGGGGCGTGGCCGCCTCGGCCCAGACCAACGCGCCGCTGATCGAACGGACCAAGCTGTTCGGCAATCCCACCAAGACCGGGGGCCGCGTCAGCCCCGACGGCAAGTGGCTGTCGTGGATCGCACCGCGCGACGGCGTGCTGAACGTCTGGGTGGCGCCGGTCGCCGATCCGGAGAAGGCGCGCGCCATGACCGCCGAGAAACAGCGGCCCGTGCGCGGCTACTACTGGGCGCCGGACTCGGGCTCGATCCTGTTCATCACCGACACCGGCGGGGACGAGAACTTCAAGGTCTACGGCGTGGACGTCGCCACGGGGACCCAGAAGGCGCTGACGCCCTTCGACAAGACCCGCGCCGAGATCATCGCGGTCAGCCGCAATGTGAAGGACCGCATCCTGATCAGCGTGAACAACCGCGATCCGCGGTGGCACGACGTCCACAGCCTGGACCTGAAGACCGGCGCGCTGACCCTGGTGTTCAGGAACGACGCGTTCGGCGGCTTCGTCGCCGACGAGCAGCTCCGCGTCCGCTACGCCCTGAAGCCCCGGGCCGACGGGGGCCAGGAGGTGTTCGCCGTCGACGGCCAGACGGTGTCGGCGAAGCCCGCGCACGTCATCCCCGCGGAGGACGCGCTGACCACCGCCCCGGCGGGCTTCGACAACGACGGCTCCACCCTCTACTGGCTCGACAGCCGCGGCCGGAACACCGCCGCGCTGGTCGCCCAGGACGTGAAGACGGGCAAGACGACCGTGCTGGGCGAGGACGCCCGCGCCGACGTCCAGGGCGCCGCCGCCAACCCGATCACCGGCAAGATCGAGGCGTATTCCGTCAACTACCTGAAGACCGAGTGGCGGCCATTGGACGCCGCCGTGAAGACCGACCTCGACTTCCTGAAGAGCCGGCTGAAGGGCCAGGTGACCATCACCTCGCGCAGCGACGACAACCGGCTCTGGACCGTGAACGAGGACCCGGTCACCGCGCCGGCCGCGCTCTGGCTCTACGACCGCCCGGCGAAGTCGCTGACCAGGCTGTACGTGACGCGGCCCGAGCTGGAAGGCGCGCCGCTCCAGCCGATGCATCCCGTCGAGATCAGGACCCGCGACGGCCACACCCAGGTCTCGTACCTGACCCTGCCGCCGGGCGCGGACACGAACGGCGACGGCAAGCCCGAGAAGGCCGCGCCCCTGGTGCTGCTGGTCCACGGCGGGCCGTGGGGCCGCGACGTCTACGGCTACAACGGCTACCACCAGTGGCTGGCCAACCGCGGCTATGCGGTGCTTTCGCCCAACTTCCGCGCCTCGACCGGCTTCGGGAAGGCCTGGATCAACGCCGGCGACAAGGAGTGGGGCCGCAAGATGCACGACGACCTGCTCGACGCCGTCGACTGGGCGGTGAAGAACGGCGTCACCACGGCCGACAAGGTGGCCATCATGGGCGGCTCGTACGGCGGCTACGCCACCCTGGCGGGGCTGGCCTTCACGCCCGAAAAGTTCGCCTGCGGCGTGGACATCGTGGGGCCGTCCAACCTGACCACGCTGCTGGCCACCATCCCGCCCTACTGGGAGGCGGCGAAGGCCCAGTTCAACCGCACCATCGGCGATCCCGCCACGCCCGAGGGCCAGGCCCTGCTGAAGGAGCGCTCGCCGCTGTTCAAGGCCGACCAGATCACGAAGCCGCTGCTGATCGGCCAGGGTGCCAACGACCCGCGCGTGAAACAGGCCGAGAGCGACCAGATCGTGGACGCGATGAAGGCCAAGGGCATCCCGGTGACCTACATCCTGTTCCCGGACGAGGGCCACGGCTTCGCCCGGCCGCAGAACAACCTGGCCTTCAACGCCGCGACCGAGCACTTCCTCGAACGCTGCCTGGGCGGGCGGTCCGAGCCGTTCGGCGACGCCCTGAACGGCTCGTCCATCCAGGTGATCCACGGCGCCGAGTTCTCGCCCGGCCTCAAGACGGCGATGGACGGCCTCAAGGCCTCCGGCTTCTGAGCACCTTCGGGGGGCGGCCCGGGGGGCGACCCGCCGGCGCCGTCCGGGGGGGC